>NZ_JBIOMH010000002.1:0-31338 GCF_051711285.1 Enterococcus sp. DIV0213h | reverse complement strand
TAGTTTTGCTTGCTCTTGGTTGTCCACTGCGCCTAAAATATAGGCTTCAGCAGACAATTTGAGCATTTCTAGTAAAGAGTCGTCAGACTTAGTATCAATACGTAAGTAGTTCTTTAGTTCTTCGATTGTCATTCGTCTGCGCCCCCTTCAGTTTCGATTACGCTTGGGTAAAATTTACTAATTTACCAGCTTCAGCGTCGATTTTCTTGTAGTCAGAACGAATACCAACAGCTAAACCTTTGCTGTAACGGTCAAATTTTTCCCATTCAGCAGAAATTTCGTTACGTTGAGCCATAAATACTGCTTCTTTCAAGTCACCGATCCAAATGAAACCAGCTGTGCTTTTAGCAGTAGGCGCTACTTTGTTAGAAACTAAAATTACTTCTTTACCAAACAACATTTTTCCACTTGCTGAAGCAATAGAATCTTGTAGTAAGTAACGTCCGTCAGCGTCTTTCAACGTGTCGATTAATTGGTAAGCGTCTTGGTTCATAACAATTTTAAGGTCTAATTCTGGGTCTAAATCAACGTTTACAACACGTTTCAATTCGTCAGCATTAGTAGCATTTACAGCTGTAAAGCCTTTTAATACAGTCATGATATTAGCGTTGTTTGTATTTGTAACCATACGTTCCATAGAACGTTTAGCGTATGCTACTACGTCAATTTCTGCGTCTTCGATAAGTTCGTTAGAGAAAGCAATTTGACCGATACGAGTTTCACATTTGTAGTCAACTTCTAAGAAAAGTGGTTCGTCGATCTCTGCAATTTCAGCCAATTCAGCTTTAGTAGCCAAAATAGCTTGCGCACGTTTAGCAACTGGGAATTTACCTTGTCCTGTTCCTACTGCTTCTTTTGTTACATATTTTGACAAGTCAACTTGACCGTCTTTTAATTCTAATACTGAGTTAGAAACCTCAACTGGTACCAATACAGAACCGTTAGTAGTATCTAAACCACGTGTTTCAGTTCCTTGTGTACGAATGTATGCTTCAAAGTCTTGTACTTTGCTTGTTAAATCTTGAATTTCTTTCATGCTTCTTTCTTCTCCTTCTTTGTCTTGTCTAAGTTTTTCGTCCTCGTTTTCGTCTTCAGCTGGTTTTTCTTCTTCAGCTTCAACTTCAACTTCTTCGATTTGTTCTGGTTCTTCTTCTGTTTCTGGTTCTGGCGCAACTTCTTCTTCAGCTGTAAGTTCAGCTAATTCAGCTTCGATAGCTTTTTGCTCGGCTTCAGTTTCTTTAATAGATTTGATCTGAGCCAAAATTTCTTTTGCTTTAGTTAAATCGCCGTTTTCTAGTGCTTCATTTGCTTGTGTCTTTAACTCTTGAATATCCAAAACTTCGTCCTCCTTATAAATTTTTGAGCAACAAAAAAGAGCTACTGACCTTTTACAAAGTCAATAACTCTAATTCGATTGCTGCTTTTTCAATTTCGTATTGTTTAACTGCCTGCTCTAAGTCTCTTTTGATTTCAGCATTTGTGTTTTCATAGGCTGGTAAGCTTACAATAGAAATTTCTCTAAGTTCTTTGATTTTCTTAACAGTACGCAAGTATGTATCTGCGTCGATACGCTCTACAGTTGTAGAATTTCTGTCTGTCTCGTCAACTTTAAAACCGAAACTACACTCGTTAACGTCTCCTCGTTCGATTGATTTATATAAGTCGATCGCATAAGTAGTGTCTGCTAAAATGATTTCAAACTTTAAACCAATATTATCAACGTTTAATTTAAGTGTGTTTGCTTTGGTACGACCCAAAATTTTACTGTAATCGTGGTCTACCAATGCTTTTACGTCAGTCAAGTTAACGCCGTCTAAAGCTTTAGGATCAATTACTTCATAATAGTTACCTAACTTTTTTGAACGCTGTCCAAACTTAATTGCATAGCCTGTTAAAATTCTTTTGTCCCCTTCAGTTTTCGCAAGGAAGTCGGGGCGAACTTCCTCATTGTTAGGTATTTGTTTTGATACGTCTTGTGCCATTATTCTTTACCTCCACTATTTAAACTTGTAATAGTCTGAGAAGCTGCGTTCTTAAAGACTTCATTACCACCAGCTACTGGTTCTAAACCATAAAAATTACGTACCTCATTCACTGTAAGTACGCCTTCACCTTGTTTTTCAGTCATAAGCTTAGTAAATAAAGAGTCCTTACTTACGCCCAATAGGTGAGCAAAACTTACTTCAACTTGGGCGCCTAGTTTATTTTCTAGCTCTTGGGTAATCATGCGAGCGTAGGCGTTTAAAGTTGAAACAATATAAAGGTCGTTTGCCTGGTTGTCAGAACTATTTACAAGCTCCATACCGAACCTGTTTAGTGGAATACCAAACGTTTTGCTGATTTGCTGCGTGCTATATTTATTGTTTTGAATTAGGTCTAGCACTTTTGTATCGACCGTAACTTGCTCGAACGTTTCACCTTCGTCCAAAATCATTACAGAACCACTGTTTGTTGCTCCAGAATTGGCTTCTTCAAAGCTTTCTCTGATTTCTTTCTTGCTCTCGTTGTTTAGCCGACCTTTTGAAAGTTTCAAAATACCGTTCGTAGTAATACCCCTTTTAAAGCTATTTACCAGCAACATAATGCCGTTCTTTTGCATAGCTAGTTCTGGTGTAAGACTATAGAGCGGTGAAATACCTTTCTTGCCGTCAATCGTAAAAGCTTTTAAGTGAATCATGTCAGCAGCTTTTACCACTGTATCTTTCTTGCTTTGTGTGATTTTATAGCCTAATTCTTTGCCGTCTTCAGACTCTAAAACAGTTACGATATTGCTTCTAACATTGCGTAACCCTGTAACCACTCCGTCTTTGTTTCGTTCAATTAATGCAAAGCCGTTACCGTTCAGCAAAGTATTAGCGATCAACGTAAACATAAAGCTGTAAGCTGTTGTAGAGTTGTTAGCTTGTTTGTTTAGTAAGTCTTCGATCAATGAATTACCTTTAACCTTATAGTCTGCGCTTGCAATGTCCGCACTGATAATGCGTACAGCTGTAAAAATATCTGATTGTAAAAGAGCTGTATCACCAGCAACAGTTACCAAAGAAGCATTATTGTCTAAGCTAATAATGTCTATAATTGCTTGATCAGCGCTTCTGTTTTGTTGTGTGTCTCTAATTAAAAAACCCATTTACTTACTTCCTCTCTAATTGATTTAATTCATACTGTAAAAGTACGGCTAGTCCCACAAGTATTGCTCCTAGTACAAAGAACCCAAGAGCCAGCGAAACTAAAAAGGCGCTGACCGTTAAGCAGATAAGCCCAACGATCAATAGCGCCAGTTGCAAATAAAATAATATATTCATTTTTCATTCTCCTTTAGTAGCCAAAGCTGTAGCCGTTTTTGGCAATTTGTTCATTTATGTCCTCTTCTTCTAAGTCGTGGTACATTGCTTCGTTGTAGGCGTCTATTAGCGCCATTAAAGGGTCTATTTTGTTTCTATTGGTAGTCTTATCTATTTGTACTAAGTCGTTGTCTTCGATCGTAATAGCGTTAAAAATAGCCCTGTCTAATAATGGGTTTCCGTTGTGGCGCACTCTGTCGTTCAACGTATCGTATTTAAACTGTCGTATAGGCGCCGTAAGTACAAATTTAGTTTGGCGTACCTGGATCAAAGGTAAAACGTCGTCGAGTTTTCCAACTACCACATTTGCATAGGCTGGGTCGTAGGCGACCGCTTGAACGTCTAAGTCGTTTTCGTTTACAAAATTAATGAGCCAGTCAACCATGTCGTCATAGTCAATAAGCCCACTCTCTAGCCCTGTGATAGAACAAAAGCCTTTGCGCTCAAGTTCTCTATAAGGTGTGTTGTCTTCACGTTCTTTTACTTCAATGCCGCCCTTAGTCGCCACGAAACTAAATGAGTCAACAAAATAAACCTTCTCTTCCTCTATTGGGATAACCCAAGAGACAGAAGTAAGGTCTCCACTTCTTGAAACGTCCAAACCAAAGTAAGCCTGGCGCCCTTTAATATCATATTTTTCTTCTCTATACCCTAATCTCCACTCGTCAGCTGTAAAGTAAGACTCTTTAGTTGCTTGCACCCATAAATTAAAATGCTTCGTAAGAACGTTTGAGACAGTACCTTTTGCTAGTCCTTCTCTGTATAGCTTCTTAATTTGGGCAATATTTCTTTTAGCTACTTCGCCACCAACTTCTAGTAATGGGTTTGACTTGATCCAAAGCTTTTCGTCTTCAACTTCAGCTGGGCTATCTTGTTCCCAACATAAAGCTAAATATTCTTCGTCCTCAACTTCTTCGTTTAAAATTTTAGTAACATAAGGGTACTCAATCGAATACATAGGGTAAGTTAACTTACTGCTGGCTGTACTTATAATCAAAATTAAAGGACTGTCTTGTTGTCCCATGCTTGACTCAATAACGTCCATCATTTCAGTAGTACGGCTTAACGCATATTCGTCGAAAACACCCAAGAGAGTGTCAAGTCCGTCTAATGTATCTGCGTCGCTTGAAAGTGGACTAATAAAACTGTCGTCTGTTGTTTTAAGTTCTGTCTGCAATATCTTTGTAAAGCCTTTGATACCTTTACTTTGCGCCCTAATTGCTTTCAACTGTTTCTTTGTCATATTGAAAACGATACGTGCCTGATCCTTTTTATTGGCGGTCGTATAGATTTGTCTACTTTCTTTTGGCGAACGTTCGTAGAGAAGCATGTAAAGTGCAATTCCAGCGCTTATGAGCGATTTACCTTGCTTACGTGCTAATGAAATATAGGCTTTTCTAAAACGTCTATAGCCTGTGTCTTTGTGAACCCAACCAAAAACCAGCTGTATAATAAACTTTTGAAAGAGTGCCATTCCATTTACCTTTCCACTTTTAGGGTCTGGTAACGATCCAATAAAGATAATAGGCAACCTAGTTTTTTCTAGGTCAAATTCATAAGGGTAGTCTTCAGATTGGCTTTTAATTAAGTCTCTCTTGTGTCTATCTATAGCTTTTTGTATTTTATTCCCAACGATAATACGACCGCTTTCTACAGCTTCTATATACTCTTGTACGTAATCGTTCATAACTGTCCTTCAGCTTCTTTCAGCATTTGTGCAAATAGGTCGCTCTCGTTGTCTGCTTCAGTCGTTGGGTTCTTAATTCTCATACGTGAGTCAATAGTTAAACCTAGCTGGCTTGCTAGTGATTTAAGTTCTTTATTGGCTCCATTCAAGACGTCAATTATTGGGTTCTTGCGTCCGTCGATCGTCAAAGGTTCAACTTGCATTTGTTCCCTGGCACGTTCGCTAACTGAAACATAAACACAATAGTTTACAACGATCGCTCTATCTAATTCACTGATAGGTAGGTTACGTGTATCAACAATCAAACCTAGCCTTTTCCATTCTGCTTTTGCGAGTTTGTCTAGCTTCTTGGGTACCTTTGAGAAGTCCAAAGGCTCGAACGTAAATAAAACCTCTTCTTGTTTTTGCTTCTCTTCTAACTCGTCTTTGGTGTAGTGCTTACTTGAAGCCCCACTCAATACTGCTTTTCTTCCCACATAAATCACCTCTTTTGATATTTCTCGCTATTCTTTGTATAGACTTTGATAGCCTTGAGAGTTCATAAAGGGAAAATTTTGTGCGGAAAAGTTGACTGCGATCCACAAAATTTTCAGACCCTACCCCCGTATTTAGTACCCCTCACCCTTTTTGGCAAAAAAAAATAGCCCAACTTTCGTTGGACTACTCACTATTTTGCTTCAGATTTGTATAGTTTCCACCACATTTTACGATCGTCTGTATTCATTCCACGCACACCAGGTTCACCAGTAATAGTTTTTTCTTGACCTACAACAAAATCTGACTCTTG
Organism: Enterococcus sp. DIV0213h; assembly: GCF_051711285.1. Lineage (NCBI taxonomy): Bacteria > Bacillati > Bacillota > Bacilli > Lactobacillales > Enterococcaceae > Enterococcus > Enterococcus sp. DIV0213h. Next base: position 25,523 of record NZ_JBIOMH010000002.1, on the reverse strand, counting down.
AATATCGTTGTCGAACTTAGCAATAAAGGTATAGTACTGCAAACCTTCGTCTTGTATATCTTGCCAGGTTAAACCTTCACGATACTTGCTTGACTCAATTAAAACTAATTTACTACTCGAAACCTCAACTACTGTTCCTGTCCAAGTAACTTGTTTATCTCTTACCATACTGTTATAAGCTTCTGACTTCTCTGACTCGCTATTGTATTTAGTTTCAAAGTCTTCTAAGAATGCTGGAAAGTCATTTAAATTAGTTGTTAAGTCATATAGTTTAGGTTCACTAGAAACTGTAGTGCTACTTTCTGTAACACTTTCTACTGTGGTCTCTACTGTCTTAGCTGTCTCTGTATCGTCTTCTATGAAACCACCAACTACTCCCATAAAAACAAATACTGCTAACACAATAAACCAACGTCTCTTATAAATAGGTTTCTTCATTTTTTTATCTCCTCTATATTTATTTTGATCTCTGACTATGGTAGTGTTTCTCGGTGTTGTGACAACCCCTATTAATAGTTTCCAGGTTATCCATATCTAGCCTACGCTCCCAACCACCCACGTCTCTTAACTCTACTTTGTGGTGTACCAGGTTCCCTTCATGTATTCTGCCTTCTCTCAAACACTTTTGACAAATATAGTTATCTCTACTCAAGACTGCTAACCTTGTCTGTCTCCATTCCTTACTTTTATAAAAGTCTGCTATTTCTTTATTTGTCTTACCGTTTTGCTGCTGTACATTATTTGTGCGCACGTTCTTGTTATAGTCTTTTGCTGACTGTGCTTTATGCGCTGTACAGTAGCGATTGCCTATGTCTACCAGCTCTCTACAACCGCCATACTCACAACGTCTTCTCATTTAGCCACCTTCTTCTGATACCACTTAACGCTGGCTTTCCTTCTTTGTTTAATCTCACATATGCTGCGACCGTTTACATTAAATTTCTTGCTACCGCTATATCTAACATACATCTGCTTTTTACATATCTTTTGTCTATTCCTTGTGTCATAAGCTATAAAAGGCTCGTTACAATTTTGGCATAACTTCCACCTGTTACTGTTTTTAACCAAGTAAGATACGCTCACCCCATGCTCTTTCTCAAACTCTCCTACAATCTCTTTAAAGAAAATCTGTTGTCTGAAGCTTTCAAAGTCTTGTTTTAAGTCTTCTTCGTCAACGTAATAGTCTTGTGCGAAAAACTTTACTAGGTAGAGAGCTAACTCGTTAGCTAACTCTCTTTGTTTCTCCTTTTCTAAGTCTAAAAATTTATTAATAGTAAACACTCCCTAACCTGTCTAGCTCTGCGATCAGTAGACTGTCGTCACCGTAAAATACGTTGTTCTTTAAGTCCTGACCATAAAACTCGTCTTCAGTTACATTTTTCTTGCCGTATTCCTTAGTTTTATAAATGTACTTGCTATGTTTAGAAATATTGTCTGTATACTCACGTGAGTCTTCTTTGATCCCAAGAGCGTTGTAAATAAGTGTGTCGCCCAATTCGTAAAGCACTTGAGCCACGTCTGTACACTCAATGTTGAAAATGTTAGCTGTTCTGTACTCTAGTTCGCCCAATAGGGTGGTGAAAGTTAGGGGCGCAACCACGTCTTCATTGAATAAACTGAAACTCTCGCACTCTTGGGACAGTATGATAAGCGCCGACTCTAATAAGTCTATGTACGTTTTATAATTTATGTTTAATAATTGCATTGTCTGCGCTATGTTTAGTTCCAAGTTGTAACGAATGAATAGCAGCTTACGTTGGTCGCCTGTTAGATAGTCGCTACAAAGTGCGTTATCAAGGTCGAGTAAAATGTATTTAAATTGTGGTTCGTCTTTAATTCTGTGATAGTTCTCAAGAAGTATCTCAATACTTTCTTTTGTGTAATTGATTTCTAGTAAATTATTTGTCATTAAACACCAACTCCCATATATTCAAAACTCCAACCCGATTTACTCTTTCCTTTTGTCTTAATAATTCCTCTAATGTTGCTTGGGGCGTTATAGCCGTATACAAAATTTGAAGCTTCTTTAACTGAATCAAATTCAATAACTTCGCTGCCATTCGTTGCACGTATAGGCTTTTTAAGCTTTTCTCCTACACGTTTGTTTCTTGTACCATGATTTATATTTTCTTTTTGTGTACTCCACTCTAAGTTGACTACACGATTGTCTCTTTTAACTTCGTTGATATGGTTAACTGTTCCCTTATTTTCTGGGTTAGGAATAAATGCTAAAGCAACTAATCTGTGTACCTGGTACCATTTAAGGTTGCCTTCGTGATCCTTGAGACCAATCTTTATATAGCCGTCTTTATCTTTAGAACCACTAAGAATTTTTGGGTTGCTGGTAACAAAGCTTTTAACTCGTCCAAGACTGCTTACCTCATATAAGCCTTCATGTCCTGGCACTGGTCGCCACTCTTCTAGTGAGTTAATCTTTCTTGTAAGTTTTACGTATAAAATAATATTTGCTACTAAATTTTGCATAATTGTCATTCTCCTTAGTTTTAATTGTTGATTTAAAGCCTGTTTCGTGATATGCTATTAATAGGGAAGTCCAGACCTATTTTTCGTTTTTTAAAATAAAATTAGCGATCCTTTCTTCTAACTCTTGCGCCTTTAGTTCCTCTTCTTCAGCCACTTCATTTATCCTTTTCATACTCTCCATAAAGTCTTTCTTTAACTGTCTTTGTAGTCTCCATTTAGTAATTAATTTTTTCATATTACTGCACCCTCTCTGAATAGTTTTAAAAATTGTCTAAAGCCTTCTTCACCGAACACCTTAACCATGTGGTCATAATGCCGATCGTCCTCAAAGTATTCCAGGACTATTAATCTATCTAATTCTGTAGGCGCATAATTTTCGCCAAACTCTTCTTTGAGTAATCGTCTTGCACGACTAACTAACTGTTTAGTATTTCTTTTCTGCTGTTTAATAATTTTCTTTTTGTTCATACCTCTTCACTCCTAATAAATTTAGTAGAATACTTATTACACTTTTTTGTCACGATACCATTTGTAGAACTTCTAGCTTGCGATCCAGCCTATAAGTTTCTAAATTATTTCTTTCCATAGACTTCTTAACACTCTCCATACTGTGCGCAATATTTTGAACCGTATCAACAAACTTAGCTTCTTTTTCACTAATTTCTTCTGAACCAAAGATATATGAATTTAAGAAAGAAAGCATAAACTTATTAAACTCTTTCTTACTCATTAATACTGAAAATAGAGTATCGTGTAATTCGTCAATTTGACCTTTTTCAAAACGATCTTGAAGCGCTTGTGCTGACGTCACCATACGTTCATATAGATTTTTCTTGCACTGCACCTGGTCGCCAACTGAATCTTTGAACTGCGAATTATCATAGAAGTGTAGCAATTCATAAGCATATTTATAGCCTAATTCGTCCAGACAAGCGTTTTCTACCTTTCTTTTAATTTTGTAGTATAAAACACCGTCATTTCTGTACTTGTCCTCTAAACGCTTTTTAAGTGCCTTATATTCGATATACTCTTCTTCAGTAATATCTTGGTTAGCAGAGTTTTTGTAGCTTACTTCATAGTTAGCTTCCTCTAAAACCTTATTTAACACACCCACAAGCTGTCTAATTCTGTAATTAAAGAATCGGTATTCTATATTGTAGTAAGCACCTCTGATTTTATATGCTTGAGTTTCAGCCAATCTATCACCGTCTAAAAAGTCCTCATAATTTTGCATAGTTTCTAAATCAGCATTTTCAAAGAAAGCCTTTCTAATATGAGCGATCTTTGACTTTTCTTCTCTGGTTAGCCCAAGAGAGCGGTAAATAAGTGTAGTTTTAGTTGTGGCGCTTCCCACTTGCTGATAGATAAAGCTTTTAAATAATTCAATTTCTGCTGTCCAATCAATAGCGTGGCGCCCCACATTTGCGTACTGGTTATATTCACTTTCCACCTCTCTTGGGTTTTCTAATATAAAACGTGGTTCTTGACCCCTTTTACCAGCAATATATTCGACTGTTTCATATACGTGTTCTAACTGTGCAATCACTGACTTTTTAACATTGACTCTCATTTTTTTCGCTTTAATAATTGAGTCCTTTGTTGATTGTTCTAATAAATTTGTTTTCAATAACTCTGATAGTGTAATTTCCATTTCTATACCCCTTCCTTATTGGTACACATCTTTTTTTCTTATTAGTAAAAGATAATATAATAATAAGAAACAATGTTGTGTACCAATTAATTTACTTGTTCAAAAACCGAACCCCCTAACGCACGTTGTAGCTACGCTAAACGTTTGTTCTCACCCCATGAGCAAGCTCATGTTGTGACACTCACTGATCATTTAAAAAATTTTCAACTTTAGCTAAATACTTATCTGAATAATCAATGCGTCCTTTAACCCACTTTGTAAAATGCTGATAGTTTACATTTAATTCTTTTGCTACTACCTTTAGTTCTGGATAATAGTTTTCTTCTCTCCACTTATTGAAGCGTTTTCTAACTTCGCTATTCATTTAAACCCCTTCCTTCTACACAACTAGAGTTGTGTCTTGAGTGTAAAAAAATAAATTTCTTGTTCTTTTATAATAATATTATAACATAATTTTAATATTTTGTCAAGTTGAGTACCACCAAACGAGCTTTTTGTCAACCCAAAACACTTAATTTATTAAGAAAACCTTTAGATAATAGTGCTTTGGGCGACATATATTTTATTAAAGCCCCATTTTGTAGTCTACAACTGCTCTATATTGACTGTTATACTCTTCTAATTGACGTTGAAGCGTCTGTAACTGTTTCAATTCAATAAACTCCTCACCAGTTAGTTGACCTTTCAGTTGCTTATCGATTAGTTTCTCATATGTTTCTGTAACGTAAGTAACTACTTCTTTGATTTCCATTATTATCCTCTCCCCTTCATTGTTAGTGAAAACTGCCATATATAAATTATTCATTTTTGTCCTAGAACTCAATTCTGCTTAAAAAGTAATATCGACCAATTAGAACAGCTTCAGCTTCGTCTTGGGTAACTTTGATATTAAATACTTCAGCAACCTTTTCTTGTGCTAGTTTTTTGTAGGTGGCTCTGTTTGTAGCTCTAATATCATTTTTAGCTCGCCAGCGTTGAACGTGAACGATCTCGTATTTAATACCTCTCTCTTCTAGTGTGACCTGTAAAACGCCTAATAATGCAGATAGCAGCTTGAACGTCTGAGCATTTCTTTGTTGCTGTGTGTCCTCTAGTAATACAAACACTGGCTCATACTCTTCTAACAACTCTACTAATTTATCCTTATTGCCTAAAAGTGTGCCACCAGAATATTTTCCAGTTGCTACCAATTCCTTTGTTTCTTTGTTATATACCGAATAACCTGTAGTTCCACTTAGTGCTTGATCTAAAGCTAATATAGTTTTCATACTGAACTACTCCCTTCGTAGTTAGTACAAATACTGATAAGTAAATGAACAAAAATTGACCAAAGCACTAAATGGACAAAAAATTATAATTCATGTTTTTGAGTTTTTAAGTAAATTGTAAGAGAGAAAGGAAAAGTTTAATCCGCCGCTCCTACTCCCACCTACGGTGCCAGCCACCCTTTACGGTAGACCTCCAAAACCAGTCGGTCTACCTAAAGAGAATTTCGCCCCCCCCCGCTTTTGCCAAAAATGCCGATCCATAAATAACAGTAGTTATATAACAAAAAAGCCCCAAGAGAGCAGGGAAAAGTATGTATATATTAATTGTGGGCGCACTTAATTTATTAGGCGCCCCTAAATTTTATGTTTATTTGCGTATTTAGTGTGCTGTGTACAGTACGCTGCGTGCAAAGTACAGTATGCTGTACGGTATAAAGTACGTGTGTTTTTAGTGTGTTTACTGTAAAGTTGGGCGCTCACTTACCTACTCTCTCTTGGGCTTTATATGTAAAGTACGTAGTGTACAGTTAGGTGTGTAGTCGTACAGCACACCACGCAAACCGCTATAGATTAGCATTTTCGAGAGTACCAATAACAAATTATCTGTCAATCTGCCTATACTTTAGATAATTTGTTATTGGTACTTCCGATAGGTATAGGCAGAGAATTATCTGAGTACCGAACCCTTTTTGCTACAGTCGAAAATTAAGCCCTAAAATTGCTTGTGAGACGTTTTTTGATCCAGCAGTATAATTTGTAAACCTTGATATTAAAACGTTTCTGGGGCGCTGTGAGAGCCTTGAAATTGAAAGTATGGGCAGAGAATTATCTGACTAAAGGCAGAGTTTTATCTGTACCGAACCCTTTTTGCTACACCCAAAATTAGCCCCTAAAATCGCTTCTAAGGCGTTTTAAATTGAAACTGGATAATTTACCGAAAAATAAATTAAAACGTCTGTGGGGTGAAAATAGGGGGCAAAAATGACCTGTGGGTTTGACCTTGAACTTGAAATTGACTTGTGATATTTGCGTGTGTGTACGCGCGTTTTTTTTTATATATTTTTTATAGATCTTTTTAGAACCCTTTTTAGGGGTCGCTTGAGCCTTAGAGCCACAAGGGGTACAGCGTGGTACTAATAACAAATTATCTGACTACCAATAACTTTTTATCTGACTACTAATAACAAATTATCTGACTACCAATAACAAATTATCTGTGTACTAATAACTTTTTATCTGCAAGCTACTAAAAACATTTGATTACTGTTTGTTATTGGTCTATAATAAGGTGGTCAAGGAGGGATATTGGTGGATAAAAAAACAGAAATATCAGTTAAGTATAAGAATGAATTGAACTTAATACCACTTAAAAACTTTAATGCTAAACAAATGGATCTCTTTTTTGCCTTGTGTGCGAGAATGAAAGACAAGGGACTACAAAAGATTAGGTTTTCATTTGAAGAGTTAAAAGACTTGAGTGATTACAAAATGACAGCTGTTGACGCCTTTGTAGGTGATTTAGAGAAGCTTTATAAGAATATGATAAACCTTACATATAGAACAGAGGACAGTAGAGCTATTCAATACTTTGTTTTATTTACTGGGTTTAAGATAGACAAGTCTGAGCATTACGTAGAAATTAGTGTAAACCCCGACTTAGAATATGTTATAAATGGTTTAACAGCTGAATTTAGTAGTTTCCAGTTGTCAGCGCTAACTAATTTGCGTTCTGTTTATGCTAAAACTCTATTTCGTCTTTTAATGCAATTTAAATCTACTGGCTACTATGTAGTAAAAGTTGAAGACTTTAGAGATTTGTTGGGTATTCCAGATAGCTATCAAATGTATAATATAGATCAAAGGGTTTTAAAGCCTTCAATAAAAGAACTTTCAAATTACTTCACCGATTTAGAAGTTGCCAAAATTAAAGCTAAAAAAGGTAATAAGGTAGCTAAATTGCAGTTTACTTTCTCTGGTATTAAAACAGAAACTAAGCCTAAAATACCTATGCACAACTGGTTAGAAGGTGAATGACCCCATGAATAAAACTATTTTAGAGTTCGCCAAAGAGAATGGACTTACAAAGAGTGGGGTACGCTATCACCTATCTAAGCTAGGGATCGAACCAAGTAAAGAGAACGGCACCTATATACTTAATAGTGATCAACAAGCTTTATTGCTGGAAAGTATAGGTAAGCCCCAAGAGGAAAGCGAAAGTAAGTCTAAGGTGGGGCGCTTTGAAGAAACTACCAGCGAGTCCGCACTTTTGGTTTTACACAATGAGCAAATAGAGCAGCTAAAGTCTCAAATTAATTATTTACAAGGCGCACTTCAAAAAGAGCAAGAGTTAGTTGCCAGGGAACAAAGTTTAAGATTAGCCGAACATGAAAAGTATTTGAAGCTTGAAGCTGAACTTAATAAAAAAACAAATAAGTGGTGGCACTTCTGGAAAAATTCACAATCTTAGCCAAAATTAAGTTGGCGGTAAATAAGGGTTTAATTTTGGTTTTCACCTAGACCAATTATTTTTCACAAACTTTAACCAAAAAATACCTGGTACTGCTATTACTTGGTATACTGCACATTATGTAAACTAAACTTTTATATAACAATTTATGGTATAATCTGACTTGGCAACTTGCCCCCAAAGGGGGTGTGTTACTTTGTTTGAACAGATTATAACGTTGATCGTCGCACCTATCTTTGTAGGGCTAGTCCTAGAACTAGCTTCTTATTGGTTAGATAAGAAAGACGACGATTGAAAGCAAGTTGCTTTCTAACCCACACGCTCACCGTCGCAATGAGTGTACAAAAAAAAGCCCTACCTACTCGCAATAGGTGGGGCTTTTGTGTTACTTTGAAGAACAGATTATAACGTCTCGCAAACATATTATAGCATATTTTAGGCTCTTTTTCAAAGCAGAGAAGGTGGCGCTTACTTATTTACCTTGCTCTTGGGCGCCTTAGTTGGTAAAATGTTTTTGTATACTAAATAAAAAATTACAAAGGGGTAATTACCTATGGCAGAGCCTAAAGAAAAAGAAGTTGTTTCATTTAACCAACCAAAAAAAGTTGCTGACAAACCAGCTGAATCAGCTCCAAAACGTCGTAAAGCATACAGTAGCAAAATCGGCAACTATACTTACCGTCAAGTATTACTTAAATTAAACACTTTTAAACGTGGTACTGGTCAAAATACAGTTACGCTTGAAGTTAAACGCTTAGGTAACTTTTCTGAAACTTGGTTAAACTATGGATCAGAAAGCATTCTATTACAAGACTCTGTTTCTTCATACGACCAAAGCTTACAAGACGCTTCTTTATTACGTCGCTACTTGTTAGACAGAGACTTTAAAGTGTATATCAAAACTGAAGACTAAAAAAAGAGACCCCAATTAAGGGGTCTTTTTTTTATACTACAGCTACATATCTGCGAACACCGCTATAACTAATATAGCTTAACCATACATAGCCACCAGCTGTTACTTTGCTGTCATAGTTGAAACCTTGACCTTTATTGTAACTACCAACGATAGCTGAACCAGTTGAAGCACTGCTTCTAATGTTGGTTCCTACTGTGACGGTATAATAGCCACTGTTAGGTAGGTCTGAACCTTTAAGTTTTTTAGAAGGTACAGAAGGTTTAGCTGGCGTTGGTTTAGGGGTGGACGGTTTAGCATTAGTATAGCCAAAAACATTTAACAAAGCATTTACGCCCTTATCCATATTAGCCAAAAGTTTTTTAACGTCATTTGAGTTACTAATAAAAGCCCACTCAATCAATAAAGTGCGTCCTCTTGAGTTACGCAAAACGTAAAAGTCCGCAGTAGGCTTAGAACCTCTGTTTACAATACCTAGTGCGTCAGCTAAAGCTTTAGACAATTGATCAGCCTTAGCTTTAGAAACAGCGTCACCAGCCCAATACCAAACCTCTACACCTGTAGCGCCTGGACCAGCCGAATTTAAATGGTTTGAAATATGCCAGTCTGTGCCTACAGAGTTCATTTTAGCAACGATATTAGCTAGGTTGCCGTTTACACTTGTACCAGCATTGTCTGTTGCGTCTAAAGCACCTGTAGCTTTAACTATCTTAGCGTTAATTTGGCGTGCAATATCTGTTTCTTGATAACCATTACCGATTGCGCCTGGATCCGCCCAACGTCCATTAGTTCTGTTTCCACCATGTCCTGCGTGTGAAGTTTTTATTTGTCCCATATTAATTCTCTCCTTTTTTCTATTTACAAAAAAGACGCCCAATAGAAAGGGGCGCCCTAGTTTTGTCTATTTATTTGTTTTCGTCTTGCTCTTGGGTCTCGTCGTCGTGTTTAGTTTCTATCTCTTTGAAATACTTAGCTAAAGACGCTGGTACGTTAATACCAAGGAAGTTTAAGTTCTCTAAAATAGAGAGTCCTTCTTGTCCGATAAGAGTAAATGTAATTGCTGTTTGCACGATCGTTGCGCCACCGAATAGAACGACGTCTACAAAGTGAGCCAAAATCAAAACGATCCAAACCCCAACCTTGCCAATGATTTCTAGCTTTAGTTCTGAACTATTTAGCTTTCCTTGCTTGGCGTGCTTTAGTACAACAGATATAAGGTCTAGTAGTTGTACAACTAAAAAAATGGTTAAGGTAATCGACCAGGCTCCAAATAGAAACCCAATTAGTCCACCTAATGCTGATAAATAATTTAAGTTCATGCTGTTTCTCCATTCCTAATTTTTCGCCCCCAATAAAAAATGTAGCTACCAATGATTGATAACTACACCTTATTTTTTTTAATTTCTTCAACTGCAACGGTTAATTCGTCAATTTGCTTTTTCATATATACAATAATACTATCTTTATCTTCTACCCAAATACCTTGTTTAGAATCCCATCTAGGAAATAAAAGTTCTTCTGATGGGGCAACATAAACAATTCCTTCTCCTAAAGGAAGACCTTCTGGTACTTCCCAAACTTTATAAAATAAACCAGTTTTTTCATCTTTCATTTCTTGCGGTAAGTATACTGTTATCATTATATTTTCTCTCCTTTTTTGTTGTTATGCAATTCTTCTAAAAGTATAGACAGTAGCATATGGCTGTAAATTATTATGGGCTTGATCTCCACCAAAGTTAATATTAAAGGAGTTGTAAGAAGAAGCTCCTGTAGAACTTGCGTTTGTATGGTATTTGTTGTCGATTTTATCCCCACTTGTAATAATACCAGTAGCTGAACTTAGGCTAGTACCAATAGATCCAGCTCCATGGAATAATTGACTACCACCCAATTTAGGCAATTCTGAAGGTGTTAATCTATGTGTTTTTTCTCCACCTGTTTTTCCAGGAGTTGAGAAATCAGTATCACTTTCATCTAGACCCACTAAAACTTGACCTTTAGCATATCTCTCCCATGTTCCACCCATAAAAGTACTAGGGTTTGCTGGGTTTGTGCTTTGATAAATAGTACCAACTGGATAAAAAGTATTAAGTAGACTTTTACCCATCATGTAAATCATATCTCCTACATCTAATGCTCCATGACCTTCTTCATACATTTTGCCAATTCCAACACCGACGTCTTTGTACAAGTCCATTAGTACCGCATTTGTTGAAACTGATCCTTGAACGTCAACACTAGAAAACTTATCTGTAACAGTTACTAAAAAGTCGTAAGAAGAATCTACAGCAAAGCCTGTTAGTGTCAAGTTAGCCGAACTGTTTGTTTCTGTCTTCACTGTCGTCCAATCTGAAGCCGATCCTTTTTTGTATTTAGTTACGACTGTGTAACTATTCTTTTCAGTTGATCCATTCTTTAAACTTGAAGTTAAAATACTCTTAGTTAGCTGAATCGTAGTTGCTGGATTGGATAGGCGAGTTACTCCAAAATTACCTATATTAGGTGGTGAGTAACTTTGTATGTTGATCGTAGCGTTAGAAGAATTTGTTCTACCTCTGTTATCAGTAACCGTAGCTGTCGCTGTAACGTTACCTGTGCCAATGTTTACACTAGCTAAATCAATTTCAATAACTGAAGTCTTACTAGTGAAAGTGAGACCGCCTACAGTAAGCTTGTAGTCTTTAATTGCAGAGCCGTATGCTATCGCTGTGTTAATGGTGTAAGTTGGTCTTGACATACCTTGTACATATAACGTATTTGAACCCATTACACTTGTTACATTACTGTTTTTATCTGTAACAGAAATACTTGATATAGTAGGCGTATAGGCATTCGTATTAGGCAAAGTAAATTTAATATTGGTCTTTTCAGCTGTTCCTACTTTAGTTGATCCGTTATAGGTAACAACTCTTAAAAGACCAACACCGCTAGTATTATTCGATATTTGACTGGCAAAATCGCTACCCTTTGGGATAGGGAAAAAGTTAGTACCGATCGGACAGTTTGTTTGTAGAGTAACTAATTTATTACCGAATAACATCTCTAAATCTGCCCTAAAGCCAGAACCATTTGCATTAATAAAAACTGTCATTGCTGAATCAAAAGTATAACTATTGGTGTTAGTTATAAACGTGTACGCCCTCGGAATCTTGTTCAGCGAGAAACTTACTGTATTGTTAATCGTTCCTGCTGATATGCCAGTAGGAAAGTTTACACCGATTGAAAAAGTCTTGTCACCAGAAGCATTGTGGTTTAGTCTAGCTGAATGACTACCGATCAATTGAGAATTTTTGTTTCTTAAATCAAAGGTTGTTGCTCTTTCTGATCTGTTGCCGTCTATGTTGATCAATAGAGTGTTGTTTGTTGCATTCCAAGGTGAAGCTGATCCACTCTTTTGAATATAGACGTCTGTTTTTATATCACTGTAATTACCAGCTGTGTTTTGGGTTGCAGACCAGTTGACCTGCAACCACAAATAGCTGACATTACTGTTTATTCTGAAGCTACCACTTAATGCCATATTTGAACCTCTCCCCTGTTTGTTTTATCCATTTATCCATTGGAATACTGTGTGATTAGCGTTTAATTTGACCATTTTATGTTGACCCACTTGAAGGCTGTCTACAATAGCACCTCTGTTAATGTAGAAAGACTGTTTAGAGAAGTAAGCAACTACTTCACCACCGTCTGTAAAAGATAGTTTGTCTTTTGATAACAGCATTTTCATTGGGTCGCCCTTAGCACCGATCAACAAACCTTCCTCACCTAACTTGATATGAGTATCTAAAAAGTTATATGTTGCCAGCTTGTCTCCTAAGTTTTGAACCAAGAGAGCTGATCTAGCGTCTAGTGCTTCTAAATCTGACTGGTACTGACCGCCCTCACTTATGAACGCTTCATAACTATTTTTTAGTGACTCGGCTAGGTCTCGTATATCTTTGGCTTCTTGTTCTGTTACCCTGTTACCTATTTCTTCCCAAATATCACTCTTGTCATTTTCATAAGAACCATTGTCAACTTTATCTTTAAGACCTAAGTCGGCAAGAGCTTGAGTATATTCTGGTGAAATTGTCCAGGTAAAGTCTGAAGGGTTCATAGTATTTTGAACGCCTACCCCAACATATTGTGGAACAGACAAAAGTTTGTTGTCTTGCTGGTTTGACGTCCACGTAGTTACATTGCTACCTAACTCTAATTTTTCTCTGCTCCATTGAATAGTCTTAGTAGACGTCTGAGCGGTAGCGAACCTTAATACTCTAAAACTAATTGTAGTTGTATCGGTTGGAATTGAAAAAGTAACTTTTGCCAAACCGCTTTTACCAGCTGGGATACGATTACTAGCCTTGTCTTCATAGCTACCATTTGGGGCGCCTGGTCTTGAAAGTCGAACATAAATCAAAGCTTCTGCGTCACTTGGGGCTGTTATATAAGCTGAGTAAGTATAATTAGTAGAAAACTCTAGCTGTGGTGGCGTTTGTGTAGCATTTGTAGCTCTAGTTCCGTCAAACCAACCAGTACCACTTGCTGACTGAACTTCATTACTTGTGCCTAATAATAGATTTTCATTAGGATAAACATCAGTCATATCGACTAACCCATTAGGGTCATTAGACCAGCGCTGATAAGTTACTGCGTCTTCTAGTGCTGGCTTCCAATCTGAAGCTTTTGTACCTGTTTCAATCATTACATTTTTAACAGTTGGTATTCTTCCACTATCATACGTTCCATAAAAAGCTAATAATGCTCTAGTTTCTGTTGAATTAGCTTGTAAGGTTGGTTTAAATGTAATGCTGTATCGTTGGTATGTTTTTGTAGCTTGGATATTTGTAGTTCCAATATTGTATTTGCTTCCTGATCCATTTTGGGCGTATATTTGGATATTTCCAGCAACCTTAGATTTAAGATCAAATGATATTGTATAAAATTTATCAATTCCATATGTATCAAAAATTGGCGCCATATCCCAATTAGGGTTATTTACAAACTCTCTACTTGCCGTAATTTCTTTTTCAGAACCCTTAAAATAATTACGCCCACCAATCTCTAAACCTTCAGCACTTTCAATAATAGGGATAGTTACTTCGTCTACTAATACTGAAGTACCGCCAGCTTGATACATTCTAGCTTTAATAAATTTAACGTCTGCTGGCACCGTATAAGTATATGCAGATTGATTAGCTGAAGAACTATATTTACTTGAATAATTTACGCCGTCTACTGAAGTTAAAATATTGAATCGACCAGCATATAAACCAGCGTTAGCTGTACCTGTTTTTGAATAACCTGTGAACGTTACTTTAGTTGGGTTTAGGACTTTAGTAGTCGATATTTGAATAGCATTCACACTAGGCGTCACCCAATAGGAAGTAGCTGAGTCTCCTGTGTTTCCTTTGGCGCCTGGTTCACCCATTTTTGATACGCTATAACCTGTTTCGTTAGTGTCGTCTGTGTAGCTCCATGTTGTCTTAGTCCACAAGTATGAGCCACTAGCCACTGTTGGGACTGAAGCCGTCCAACCTGTCGTTGGTGGTGTAGTGCCGCTCGTTGATCCGGCGTATTGAATCGACGTTTCCTTAATTCCTACGCCGTCCTTACCAGCAATACCATCTTTACCTGTATTACCGTCTTTACCAATACGAGATACCGTAAAGCCGCTTTCTGAAGTTCCGTCAGTATAAGCCCAAGTTGTTTTAGTCCATAAATAGTTACCAGCTGGTACTACTGGAATGCTTGTAGACCACCCTGTAGTTGGCGCTACTGTACCATTTGTCGAACCTGCATAAATAATGCTTGTTGATTTAATACCGATACCATCTTTACCTGCGATACCGTCTGATCCTTTAGTACCCATTCTTGCAACAGAGTAGCCAATTTCGCTTGTGTTATCTGTATAAGTCCAGGTTGTTTTAGTCCACAAGAAGTTACCGTCTGCGACTGAAGGGATCGAAAGAGTCCAGCCATTTGTAGGGGCTGTTACGCCATTTGCTGAACCTGCATAAGTGACAGTTGTAGATTTTAAGCCTACGCCGTCCTTACCAGCTATACCGTCCTTACCGTCGTTACCGTCTGCTCCAATTCTAGCGACACTGTAACCAATTTCGCTTGAGTTATCTGTGTACGTCCATACAGTTCTAGTCCATAGAAAGTTTCCTGGTGTAACTGTAGGCACTGAACTTTGCCAGCCTGTAGTTGGGGCGGTTATTCCACTAGTAGAACTTGCGTATCTAATAACGGTTTCTTTTAGTCCTACACCGTCTTTACCTGCAATACCATCTTTACCGTCAGCACCCTTAGCACCCATTTTAGCGACTGAATAGCCGTCTTCTTTTGTGCCGTCTGTGTACGTCCAAGTAGTTTTAGTCCAAAGGTAATTGCCTTCTGCAACAGCTGGAATGCTTGTAGACCAGCCTGTAGTTGGTTTAGTTGTACCGTTAGTTGATCCAGTGTATTGAATTAAGGTATCTGAAATACCAACTCCGTCTTTACCAGCTACGCCATCATTACCATCATTACCGTCTTTGGCAATGTATGAAACTGTATAGCCATTTTCTACAGTGTTGTCAGTATATGTCCATTGCGTTTTAGTCCATAAATACTTTCCTTTTTCAAGTGTAGGAACCTGGTTAGTCCAACCGCTTGAAGGTGTATCTGTAGGACTTGTTGAAATAGCATAAGTAATTGTGGTCGTTTTAACACCAAGACCATCTTTACCTGCAAGTCCGTCTAGTCCTTTATCACCATAAACACCAATTACTCTCTTACTTGTTTCAGAAGTCGTATTGTCTGTATAAGTGATAATATCGTAGTTCCATAAATACTTAGTTTCTTCAGTAATTCTAGGTGGCGTATCTACCCAACTAGTAGGTGGTGTAACATTTGATTTACTTACTGCGTACTTATTAGTAATATTTTTGATACCTAAACCATTTGATCCGTCGTCAACGTTGAATATAGTTACTTCTTGTACATTCTTTACGTTTCCATAAGTATCAATTACTTCAAAGCGATAAACAGCCTTTTCTACAATATCTGAAGCTGAAACAGTTAGTTCAGTGCTTGATTTAACAAAACTATCGTCTTTGTACCAGCTAATTGAAACCTTATCTGTTATGTCAGCATTGTTTGATAAAACTCTAGCCTTTAAAACTGTGCTACCTTTTCCGTTTTTGAAGGAAGTACCGTTAGTTGTAATAATGCTAGTAGTGTATTGAATTTTCTCTTTGATAATATCGTTCATTTTAGCAATTAGTTCTGCTGAAATTTCTGACTGAACTTCTTTAACATTGGAAAAAGTTGTCTCATTTGAACTAGGGTCAGTCATAGAGATACGTTGGGAATTAATGCGTGCTTCCAAGAGTAGCGTAGGTTTATAACCGTTGTCGTGTACGGAAATAGTGTCCCCAATGTTAGCGTCTATGTAGCCCTCAATAGTCCAGGTTACGGCTGGCGTAGATAATTCGTCTCTTAGTTTAGCCAGAGCATTGCCGCATAAAGTAGCTTGAGACTCGTACTCTGTCGCCCAATCGTAGACCGTCCATCTGTCCGCTTTATTAATTAGGTTTGAAGGGTATAACTCTCTTGCTCTTGGGGCATAAATCATTCCGTTTTTTAAGTAAAATAATGTTTCTCCGTCTTCGTCTTTAACGTCGTTCATTGTATAGTTGTTTAAGTTTAGCCCATCTTTGCCCACAGGGCGTATAGCTGTAAACAAGTTCATAATGTCGCTTGATTTTTTAACTGTAGTGATCTCTTCGCCAAAATAAAATACTTCGCTAGACTTATTTTCTCCTATGCCTTGATTTTTGCTGTCATTGGCTCTATAAACATTGATCTCTAGTCTTTCTAAAGAGCCATTGTCAGCTAGAATAGTTTTAAACTCAATTTCAGCGTTAAACAGTTTTGCGAGACTGAATAGTCTTTCTAGCATAGTTTGTTGAGAGTCAAATGTGTGTGATATTTTTTTGTCTGAAACCTCGTTGATATTCAACGTAAGAATTTTTTCACCATCAAAAGCATTTAGGTATTGTGCGAAAGTTAATGACGTGCCAGAAAAAGGCGCTTTAGTCTCATTGTTTAGTTCTAATACTAATGACCATGCTGTAATAGTAATAACATCTTCGTCTTCGTCACTCTTCACAATAATCATATGATAGTCTTCTGATTTATAGGTAAAAGAAAGAGAGTTACCATTTACTAGCAACTCTCGGTAATTATTTTCGTCTAACACTGATAAAGTCAAAATACTTACTTTACCTTCTAAGAACAACTCAATTGAATCATTGAAGTAGTCATAAAGAACACCTACTTGGTTGTCTCTGTTGTCTCTAATTGAGATAGTTGGCGCTTTTAAATTCATCAAATATAAGCCTCCCTAAGATATAGTTTTACACTTGGTATTGGCGTACTAAAATCTGAATAATAGAATTGTACTTTTGTCTCACCGTTGGCTAGTTTAAAATACTCCGTTCCTTTAAGTTGATCGCTGTAACGTACCAAGTTGTTTACGTAAGGTGTTTTAGTTTCAGTTTCGATTGAAATTACGTCACCTTTCGCATAACGATTAGGAACGTCTTTCCAGTACGGAACTTTTGTCTTTGTAAATGCCAAGTTATTAAGGTACATATGAGATACCTTTTGTTTAACTTCTGCACTTCTGTTGTAGTATTGACCTACAAAAAATTGTAAAGTCTTTGCTTCTGTGTCTGCTAACTCTGGAATAGTGAAAGTAAAGTATTTGCCGTACCAGAAAAAGCGTATGTCTGATCCTTCTTTTCTAATGTCAAAGGGGTTTCTTCCACTGTTTTTAGCTTCAGAGCCATAAGGGTTATTTTTTAGCCAGTAAGAAGGCGTAAAATTAATATTTTTTATAACTCTACTTGATCCTTTACCGTTACCTACCAGGAAGCTAACAAAGGCTTTGTTACCAACGGTATCATTCTTTTCTATTGCCATTCCTGCAATTAAGTTATTATTCTTATCAATTACTGTTAATGCCCACTCACCAGTTTGTCCCATTACTCCTGTTTCAAACCATGCTTGCGCCCATAAATACCAGTTTTTAGAAGTTTCTGATAGAGTTTTCTGTTTAATAGCACCAAACCATGAGCTATTAGTTACGTTAGTAAATGAGTTAGGAAAGCGACCTAAGCCATAAGTGCTGTCAGCAATCATAGTTGTAACAGGTCTTTTATTTGGGTTCTCGTAAAATACAGCGCCGTCTTCCCAATCAGAAAAATTACCATTCTTGTTAGAAGCTAAAATAACACTTTTTTCTGCTATTACTCCGTCTGCTTCTTCACGTTTACCAAACTCCATAACGCCATTCTCTGAAACAATTCCAAAATATCCGTTATCATGGTTCATTGTTGCTTGAACCCTAAAATCAGATAAGGCGGTACCTTGACTGTCTACGATCACTTCTAAAATGCCGTCAGCGTTTACTTTAGGTACAAACTCTTTTTCTACAACGGAATATCCTAGTCCATCTGGTACCAGGAACTCTATTTCTGTGATAGCTGTTTTGTTTCCTAAAAATTGGATCTCTGAAGTTCCTTGAAAAAGAACATTGTAATAAATATTTGGGTCTTGACTGTCCCACAATTTAACTACTTCATTTGAGTCAAAGTATTTAGCTATTGCACGTTTTAAATCATTGATATTATAGATTTTTGTATTTTGTAGTTGTTCCATAGTAAACAAAATACTGTATTTAATTGTTTTTGAATTGTACTCAACAGATTTAACTTTATCGCCATATGCGCTTGGTATCGCTTGAGTGTTGATTGACTTAGATAAAAGTTGCTCTGATTTTTTAGTTATATAAAATAATTCCTTACTAGACTTGCCGTCTAAGGTAATATATCTATCTTGATAAAAACTCATTTTTTATTATTCCCCTCTCTTTTAGTCTCATAAAAAGGTATTATTTCTGATAGCCGTAAAAAAAAAGAGAGGACTAATTGTCCTCTCCTTAGTTGTTGAAACCTAACCTTTTATTGTGGATCATATTTGTTTCTTTCCTAGTTATCTCAAGTTGTCTATTGACCTTTTTACTATCCAGATAAACGTTGCTATCCTTTCTTAGAATAGATAGTAACAATGAGTTTTGTTCAGTTAAGAGTGCTATAATTTCGCTTTGGTCGTTTGTTTGTACATTACTTTGAATAATTACACCGTCATTATCTCCCATAATTCGTTTAGTTTTTGATAATAGTTGCATAGCTCGTGAGCGTTTCGCCTTATCTAAAGGAATAACCACTTCTGGTTTGTTTCCTTCTCCAACCATTGCTAAATGCTGTCTGGTAATGAAACCACCATTTGCATAACCAACACCTCTATAAGCGTTTGTCAGTGAGCCGTAACGGCTTCTAGCGTATCTGATTGAAGCTAAAATGTTTGATAATGGGTCATAAATGTTAGTGTTGTAGCCTTTGCGTGCATATGCTCTAAAGGTTGGGTCAATAACTTGCATAAGCCCTTTTGAAGGTGTACCGTTTTTAGCGTTAATGTCCCAATTATTAATAGCATATGGGTTTCCGTTTGACTCTGTGCGCATTTGGTTCATTAGAGCGTTTAGATTGGCTGTACTGTATTGTCCTTCCATTTGAAGGGCTTGGCTTGCGATTGAACGCCATCTCTCTACTGAATTGGAATAAGTCTTACCAGTTGCCTTAACGACGTCTGAAGCGCCCAAGAGACCGTTAATGTGTACGTGGTCATAGTGGTCGTTTGGCGCCCATGATTTCCAAACGCTGTCTTTACCTGTGCCACTGAAGCCACTGCGGTCTTTAACACGTCCGTTTGTAATAACGTAAGCTACTTGTGAGCGAAACTTATTAAATACCCAATCAGCAATATTTTTATTTTTAGCCGAACCATTCATAGAACTTGGTAAAGCAATGTCTATTGCTTGTCTACGCCCATGATAGTAAGGGTCGCCAGCTCTGTAGCCACTTGTAATACGTAAACCACTGCCAAACTGTGCAATAGCACTATCAGCAATATCTCTTAGGTATTTGTATACGCCCCAACTCTTATCTGTTGAGCCATCAAACACCCCACCTTGGTCATTGGCACTAAATAAATCTTTGACCCAACCAAACATAGCGTCTTTAGCCTTACCGACTAAACCTTTACCAGCGTCTAGTGCAAAATGACTAGCGTCTCCAAAGTTTACAAATTTAGATAAAGCAATATCGACCAATTTAGAAGGGTTTGAAACAAAGTCCCAAACGTTCGATACTTTTTCTTTAGCCCATTTACCCATATTGCCGACAAAGTTTTTAGTGTTTTCCCACCAGCTAGTACCGTTTTTATAAGCAAAGGTTGGTTTAGCTCTACCCATTGCCAAAGCTGTGTCTCGTGCGTTCATTACGTGCATACCTTTAGGGGCGTTAGGAATTAATACGTTCCTTCCTCTTGGGATAAACGATTGACCATTAGGCATGATCACCATTTCAGCGCCATTACCGTCATTGACTAAGGCATTACCGCCCTTATGTCCGCCACGTGGTGTACCTTTGGCATAGCTTTCGTCTGGTTGCCACGTTGGTAACTCTTTGGCGCCAAACTTTGTAAGTACCCAATTGGCACCACCAATAACCATGTTTACAGGTTTCTTGATAACTTGTTGAGCCTTTTTAAACATAGATTTAAATGCGTCTACTACTTTACCAGCGTTTTTAGAAATACCTTCAGCAATTTTGCCAGGAACTTCTTTCATACGATCAACTAAAGTAGTAATACCGTCAGAGAAGAATTGCTTAATGCTGTCCCACATTGAACTAAACTTTTTAGGTATATCTTGAACAAAGCCAACTACATAGCTAGTAATTTTGCCTACTAGGTTAGTTCTAAAGATACTTGTGAGAAAATCAATAGCGCCAGTAAATATTGACTTAACGCCGTCCCACACTTTTTTCCAATCACCAGTAAATACACCAATGAAAACGTCTAGTAAGCCTTTAACAATTGTGAAGAATGCTTGTGTTTGGTTTTTGATAATGTCCCAAGCAAATTTAACTGTCTCTGCAATACCTTTAAATATTAATTTGAACAAATTCAAAGTCTTATCTAAAAATGGACTGATTAAGTCCCAAATGAACCCTAGTACATTACTTATTGCTTCGATAAATTGAGCGCCGTTTTCGTCCCACCACTCTTTAATAGCGGTAGTAAAGTCTCTGAATGCACCCATAACTTCGTCAATCGCTGGTTTTAGGTATTCGTTGTATACTTTTGTTGCAAAGTTTTTAACCGAATCTAAAATACTGTCGATCATATTTCTAAATGGTTCAATGTTTTTATAAGCGAGTACAAAAGCCCCAATAAGTAAGCCTATACCAGCAATAGCTAATGTAATTGGACTCGTTAGAACCCCTACAGCTGTACCTAGTGCTGCTAAAATACCACTAAAAATACCAGCTGGAATAAGTGCAATAGTAAAAGCTGTACCCAAGAGAGCCAGGGTACCTAATAATACGCCCAACCCTAATTTAGTCGCTGTTGGGAACTTCTCAAACAAATTATTTATAACGTCTGTAACTTGAGATTTAATGCCGCTCATTCCTTCAGCAAAAGGTGTTAGACCAGATTTTAGATTACGTTTTAACGCTTCCCAAGGTGAGCTATTTGAAATTGCGCTGTTCACATCGTCTGAAGTTCCTTGCACATCTTTATATTTGTCATTGACTTTAGTAAGTCCTAGTACCATTTTAAGTGAACTGTCTTCCCCAAGAGACCCAAACATGACTGAAGCCGCTGCCGCTTTATCTGTTTGGTTTTCCATGTTGTTTATGTCTTTTACAACTGCGTCAAACATTTCACTTGCTGAAGCGCCACCTGTTTTGTACTCTTCAAACAACCTTTGTGTATCATCTGATAGTAAGCCCATGTTGTCAGAAATCGTTCCGTCGTCTAGTCTCGTTGTAAATTCGTTCATTAAGTCATTTACTCTATCTAAGTTGTAGGCTCCACCGTCTAGGGCGTTGTTCATCATTCCAAACATGTCGTTAGCACTGTAACCAGCTTGATTAAAGATTGGGGCAAATTCGCTTATCTGATCTGCTAAATCACCGCTGAAGTTTAAACCATTTTGCGCCCCTTTATTCATTAGGTCGAAAGCGTCAACTGAAGTAATTTTAAACTCGTTCATTAGGGTACGTGCGCCCTTGATAGACTCATTAATATCAGTGTCAGTAGCTTTTGAGAATGTTAATGCTCGTGCCGTCATGTCTTCTAATTCTTTACCACTCAAGTCTGGCATTAGTTGTTTTACTGCTGTTAGTGCTTGTTGAACTTCTTCAACGTCTTCACCATAGCCCTTAGCATATACGTTTGCTACGTTGGTCTGAACTTCAGAAACGTCTACACCACTACCAAGTTGGGCTTTTAGTGTATTGTATTGCTCACTAGCTTCGTTAATATTATCAATAATGTTGCCGACCATATCTTTAACTTTTTCAAGTCCTTCAGTAGCAAAGTCAGCCATTAAGGCACCCTGGAAAATTCCAACACTATCACTAGAATTATCAAAAGTATCAGCTGCTTTTTTAGTGCTGTCTCTTAAAGCTTCTAGCTGCTTGTCAGTAATGTCAGACTGATTTTCTAAGCTTTGTAATGATTGTTCAGCCTTTTTAACTTGGGTAGAGCTGGCGCCGAACTCACTGGATAGCTTACTTACCGCTTCCTTTTGGGCTTTAATTGATTCGTTTAATAAATCTTGTTGCTTTTCAAGTCCTTTTTGTTTTGCTTCAAACGCACCAGCTTCGTCGCCAGCGTCCTTTAACGCCTTAACTTGCTGATTTGTTTGTTTCTCATTTTCTTTTAATGCGTCAGAGAGCGATTCTACGCCACTTTCAGCATAAGCTAGTTGCTCCTTGGTCTTTTGAAGCTGACTATTGTACCCATTATATTTAGCAGTTGCGTCGTTTATTGCTTTTTGGGTATTAGCGATCGCTGCTTCATTTCTATTTTCAGCTTTTTCTTGCTCTTCTAAACGCTTTTTAAGTAATTTAATTTTAGCGTCGTAGTCGCTAGTTACGCTGGTTAGGTCTTTTTGCTTTTGTGACAAAGCTTCAACGCTATTTTTACTACTGTCAAAAGCTTTTAAATTTGCTTTCATACTTGATTCATTGACTTTGATATGTTTATTTAGTTGATCTAAATTTTTAATCGACTCGTCAATACCTTCTAAGCTGATACCCAATTTAATATTTCCGATTGGTTTGTTATCCGCCATATTCTCACGTCCTTATATTTTTATTCAAAAAAAAAGAGACCTAAAGACCCATTTAATAAAGGTCTCTAGGTCTGCTTATTCAAAACTTTCGCCTATTGAAGCAAAAAATTCTTCTCCACTCATACGTTGGTCGTCTGATCCATTTTCGTCTACTTCGCTAAATAAGTGTAGTAAATAAAAATAATCAACGTCTTCAATATCATTTAACTTCCAGCCATTGCCAATAAGCTGCTTGTATAGCTGGTCTAGCTGCTTGTTTGCTTCTTCAAAGGTTAAGCTTGGCTCAATGTCGGCTGCGCCGTCTGCTTTCCCATGTCCGCCACTTGCTCTAGTACACCTTGAAGTGTTGGGAAAAGTTCTTCAGCTGTTAAACCGTCTAAGATAGCGTCAAAGTTTACTTCTGGGTTAGCAAATAAATCGGCTACTAAAACGATCATTTCGTCTAGCATTTCTACTTCTGTAATTTCAGCGTCGCCTTTATCAACTTTTTCCATTTTCGTATAGAACTGCAACATTTGACGCATTGCACGTGCGCTTACTTCTTTTTGTTTAAAGGTTTTTGTTTTACCTTCAATTTTTAATTTTAATTCGATCATTATTACATGCCCCTTTGTTTTTATTATTTTGCAAAATATTAAAAGAAAAGAGTTGACTGTTAAGCCAACTCTTCATTTGCTACTTCTTTGATTACTTCAGCTAGTTTCATAGCCGTACTAGCTTGGCTTGTTACTTTACGTTGTTTACTTTTTTAATAAATACGTCTTCTGTAACTGTCTCTGATTGAACTGCTGTCATGTAAGCATAGCCACGAGTGTCAGCAATAAATGTACCAGTCGTTGCAACCGTTTTAGGGTCTGCTTTACCTTCAGATTTAGTTGCTAATTCAATATCTGGGTGAGCAAATTTACCTTTTGTTAAACCAAAGTATAAGTCTTTTCCTTGAGCATTTTCAGAAACTAACACCAATGAAGTGTAAGCTGGCGCTGTGTCAGCTCCTACGATAGAAATGCCGTCTTCTGCTTGTACACCAAATAGTTTAGCGTATAAGCCTTCAACTGATTGTAAGTCGAATACTGTCAAGTCTACTGAAATGTTCCCTACGCCTTTTTGATATACGAAAAATGGAATGTCTGAAGCGTCAACAGTAGTTGCTTCGTTAGCAATACCACTAATTTTAGCGTCGATTGTTCCGCCTTGAGTTTTGTCTACGATAAATTGTTCTTCGCCGATCGTAAAAATCGCTTTTTTAAATCCAATATTAGCCATTTGTTTTTTCTCCTTTTTGAGTAAATTAAAAAGAGCCTTTAAAAAAGACTCTTCTAAAATTCGATATTTATTGTTGCTGAGTATCGTTTAATGATTCTTTTTGCACCCTCAATGTCTGGGTCGTCTGTTTGTTCGCTGTAAATACATTCCCAATCGTTCGCCCTCATTAATGAATCTAGGGAATAGTAGTATTTGTCTACTTCGTCCAGGCTGTCTACCCATACGTCTACTTGCGTAACAAACTGAATACTCCAGGGGTTATCTGAAGCTTTATTTGTATAGTTACTTTGAATCTCTACTATTCGCCCAAGAGGGTAGGTAGGTTTAGTTAGCGCCGAATTAGGTACGCTATTTGTATAAAAGTCTATCTCTGTTTCTTTCAAAACGTCATAAACTAAACTAACCGCTGTTTTCATAAAGCACCCCCTAGAGCCTTTGTAATTATTTCTACTACTTCTTGTTCTACTTGAGTTTGAGTCTTTTGTACGAAACCCTGGGGTCTCTGTTTGATAGTGCCAAACTCGATAAAGTGAATACGCCAGGCAACTTCTTTATCAAAACCAACCTCTGCCATGCCGTCTTTGACGCCAGACTTAACAACGTGATTTTTAGCGTGATCAGTTCCTTCTTTGCTCTTGGGCGTATTCTTTTCTAACTGGTTTGCTACCAATTTAGTAGCTTCAGTAATTGCTTCTTTTTCAGCTTTCCTTATGGTCTTCTGAACTTTTTTAATTCCGTTAGTTACTTCACTTGAGTCGATATAAGCCATAGTTACACCAACCTTGCCGATATAACCGTAAAGTCTTGACCGAAAACACCTTTTGAATAGTCAACAATTTCATATACTTCGTTATTCCATTTGATTTTCATATTTGTGTTAATGTCAAAATCTTGCTTGTATCTAATAATGATTGAAACAGTACCTTCTAAGACAGTCCCAACAGTAGCAACCTTGTCTTTAAACATTTGCTCTTTGAAACACGCCCAAACAGTAGCTACTTCAACTTCTACGGTTTTAACTTGTCCTCGATCGTCTTTAACCGTTTGCTTTTCAAAAAAGCTAACTCGCTCACGTAAGTCGCTGATTTTAATAAGAGCCATAATTAAACACCTCGTAACTGAGTAATAATACTTTGTACACCGAATGGTATTTCAGAAGTGCTGGCACCCTCATTTGAACGACTTTCATACCAACTACCAACCAAAAGGGCGGTAGCTAATTTAAAGCGAGCGTC
>NZ_JBIOMH010000001.1:3732500-3763848 GCF_051711285.1 Enterococcus sp. DIV0213h | reverse complement strand
AAATTGTCCTCCTATAACTAAGAATAGATATAACTAAAATAGCACGGATTGAAAAAGTTTTCCACAGATTACGATAAAAAAGGTTAGAAAAAAATACTTTTCCACAAAACGGGATAAAAGAAAAATGGAAATGCACATGTTCGAAATTCGACTATCCACAGGTAGAAAAAGAATGTGCATAACTGTAAAATAATCTCCTTTATCCACAGATCGATGTGAAGATCACGCCTTGATAACACTAGGTTTTAGGGCAGTTATCAACAGTTAAAAAAGTGATTGTGGAAAACTTTTCTACAGGCTGTTTGTTTGTGGAAAAAGCCAAAATAACTCTGGGGAAAAAGTTATCCACAAAAATTGGCTATAAACAGCAAACCCACACAAATCAAAGGGATTGTGGATAAAGAATGCCTGATTTTGAGCAAACTTCTTATTGACAAACTAGTACTTGACTCGTTATACTATCAAAGTATGTCTGTGCGCATAAGCATTATCCTGATGGAGGTGGAAATAAATGAAAAGAACGTATCAACCAAATAAACGTAAACGTCAAAAAGTTCACGGATTCCGTAAACGTATGAGTACAAAAAATGGACGTCGTGTTTTAGCTAGCCGTCGTCGTAAAGGCAGAAAGGTTATTTCTGCGTAAGCCACTGAATGCCAGTGGTTTTTTTTATGCCGTTTTTGCGGAATATAGTGTCTGACTTTTGGCAAATATGGTATTATTGACAGGTGAGTGGTTACGGATTCAATCCGTTTCGCGAAGCTTAATTGAAAGAAGTGAAGGAACCGAAGATGAGAAAATCCTATCGAGTAAAAACAGAGCAAGATTTTCAAAAAGTTTTTCAGGCAGGAAATTCTTTTGCAAATCGGAAGTTCGTGGTGTATGTCTTACCTAAAGAGCAATCACATTTTCGAGTTGGTTTATCTGTAGGGAAAAAAGTCGGTAATGCAGTGAAGCGAAATGAGATCAAGCGCAAGATCCGTGCAAGTTTAACGGAAATGAAGCCGCGAATCGAACCAGCGGTCGATTTCATCGTGATCGCCCGTCCAAGTATCGCCACTTGTTCCTCAAAGGAAATCTACTCGAATTTAGAGCATGTCTTAAAACTTGCCAAAATTATTCATTAATGGAAAGGAATTAGTTACGTGAAAAAAGGGAAACGCGTCTTACTATTTTTGGGAGTTCTCTCATTAGTAGTTGTCTTATCTGCCTGCGGTGCAACAGGTGAAGTAAATGCACAAAGTACTGGTCTATGGGACCGTTACATCGTTTATTATTTTGCAGAGGCGATCAAAGCCCTCTCCTTCGGCAATGCCGGGATCGGGATCATCCTCTTTACATTGATCATTCGGGTCATTTTGATGCCGTTGATGCACTTCCAAACCAAAAGCATGCGCAAAACGCAAGAATTACAACCGAAGTTAAAAGCGCTGCAACAGCAATATGCGTCAAAAGATACAGAAACACAAAGCAAGTTAAAAGAAGAAACACAACGTTTGTATGCGGAAAACAATGTCAATCCTTATGCCGGCTGTCTGCCATTATTGGTACAAATGCCGATTTTGATGGCCTTGTGGCAATCGATCTCACGGGTTCCTGCTCTGCAAGAAGGAAAATTCTTATGGCTGCAGCTGGGTGATCGTGACCCATACTTCATCTTGCCGATTTTAGCGGCGCTCTTTACTTTTGCAAGTACTTACTTATCAAGTATGAGCCAAGTGGAATCAAATGCGAGTCTGAAAATCATGAATTTCGCTATGCCGATGATGATCTTACTGATGGGGATCAACATTGCCAGCGGTCTTTCCTTGTACTGGGTCGTTTCCAATGCATTCCAAGTTGTGCAAACAATGATCTTAAATAACCCATTCAAGATTCGCCAAGAAAGAGAAGAAGCTGCCCGCAAAGAACGCGAGCGTGAGCGTGCGCTGAAAAAAGCAATGAGTCCTAAAAAGAAACGGAAAAAATAAGAGGAGGTTGCACTGCAATGCCGATTTATGAAAATCTGACAGTAGATGAAGCAATTCAAGAGGGATTGCAAGTCCTTGGTATCACCAAAGATCAAGCAGTAATCGAAGTCCTGGATGAAGGAAAAAAAGGCTTCTTGGGTCTAGGAAAAAAACAAGCACGGGTCTCCATTGAAAAACGAATCGTTGAAGAACCGGCACCCGTTGAAGAAGTACCAGCAAAACCGCTGGTAGAACCAGATCCTGTGACGACAGAGGATGCAAGCAGTGTGATGGAAGCAGCAGCGAGCGAACCTGTTTTGCTGACGGATCTTTCAGATGAGGAAGCGCTGGCTCAGCTGGGACTCTATCTGACAAATATTTCAAAAGCATTGAATGCACCCGCCTTAGTAAAAACCGCTCGTCAAGACGGCGTGGTCGTCTTTCATTTAGAAACGCAAAAACAAGGCATTTTGATTGGGAAGCACGGCAAAACCTTGAATGCACTGCAATATTTGGCGCAAGTGTATATTCACCGCATCGCGAAAAACAAATTGTCGATTGTAGTGAATGTCGGAGATTACCGTGAAAAACGTCAAGCGATCTTAGAACGTTTGGCTAGCCGTACTGCTGAAAAAGTCAAACGAACAGGCCGCCCAGTCTTTTTAGAACCGATGCCGGCGTTTGAAAGAAAGCAGATCCATTCAGTTTTGAGTAAAGATGCGTATGTTCAAACTCATTCTGAAGGGGATGAACCGTATCGCTACTTAGTAGTGGAACCTGCGGACAAACGAATTTAATGAAAAAAGGGAAAGGCGGTCTGACAAGCCTTTCCCTTTTTTGATGGGAAAAAGCGATTGACAACAAATTTAAAACCAAGTATCCTTGACTAGAAATCATTCTTATCAAAGTCAACATACGTTACGTAGGTCAGCCTTTGGTATCAAAAAAGAGTCCGTATGCCGCGGACTCTTTTTTGTATTTTTCTTTGATGATAGAGGCAATTAGCCGCCGATGGTTGATTGAGTAAACTGAACCACTGTACCATAGGCAAAGATCTCAAGGTAGGTTTTGTCGCCTTCGACGATGCGGTCATGTTCGAAATGACAGTTGATCACTGCATTCGCTCCGTAGCTGTGGGCGGTTTCTTTTAAGCGATAGGTCACATCTGCCAACAGATCGTTCAAATTCACAGATGTATCAAATAGATCTACTTCGATTTTGTCTGCCGCAAAGACGATATCCCGCACGACGTAAGGCCGATTCACGTTTCCTGTCGATAAAATGATTTCTTTAATGCGAGCAGCGCTGTTTGATGATTTGATGGTTTCCATAATAGATCCCTCTTTTCTTATTCTTTGCTTTTATTTTAAAGGTTTTTGCGGACAGATGCAAAATTTAAAAGTTTTTGAAGGAAGCTTGCGACTCACGCAAAAATGTGCTAATCTATTTCCAGAATTTAATTGACAAGCAGTCAAAGTGCTAAGTCTACTCGTTTTTATTGATTTTCAATCAATTTGACGGGTGGAGTGGGCACTTTTTTTATGTGAAAAAATAGGAGGAGCAAGCAACATGGCGAATATAACGCAAGAATTTGATACGATTGCCGCGATTTCCACCCCGCCAGGCGAAGGGGCCATCAGTATTGTGCGATTAAGCGGGGAAGAAGCGATCGCAATTGCGGATCGGATTTTTCAAGCAGGCACTAAAACCCTCGCCCAAGTCCCTAGTCATACGATCCATTATGGTCATATCGTGGACCCAGAAGAAAACCGTTTGATGGATGAAGTGATGCTATCAGTGATGAAAAAGCCGCGGACCTTTACCCGAGAAGATGTCGTCGAGATCAACTGCCACGGCGGGATCGTTGTCGTCAATCAACTCTTGCAGCTGGTTTTACGACAAGGCGCACGGTTGGCTGAGCCGGGAGAATTCACGAAGCGGGCCTTTTTAAACGGACGGGTTGACCTTTCTCAAGCCGAGGCGGTGATGGACCTGATTCGTGCCAAGACCGATAAGGCGATGAATCTCGCAGTCAATCAGCTGGATGGCAATCTTTCCCACTTGATTCGGACCTTACGCCAAGAGATCTTAGAGACGCTGGCGCAAGTTGAAGTGAATATCGATTACCCTGAATACGATGATGTGGAAGAATTGACGACCCGCTTATTGCTAGAAAAAGCCACGATGGTCAAAGGGCAGATCCAAGCCTTATTAGCGACTGCCCAACAAGGAAAAATTTTGCGAGAAGGTTTGAGTACCGCGATCATCGGTCGGCCGAATGTCGGTAAATCCAGCTTATTGAACCATTTATTAAGGGAAGAAAAAGCCATCGTGACAGACATTGCTGGTACGACTCGAGATGTCATTGAAGAGTATGTCAATGTTCGCGGGGTACCGTTGAAACTGATCGATACGGCTGGTATCCGCGAAACAGAAGATGTCGTTGAAAAAATCGGGGTCGAACGCAGCCGCAAAGCATTGGCAGAAGCGGAGTTGATTTTGCTGGTTCTCAACCAAAGCGAAGGATTGACCCAGGAAGACAAACAATTGCTGGAGCTGACTGCTGGCAGCCGTCGGATCATCTTATTGAATAAGACCGACCTTGAGCCAAAATTAGCACCCGCTGAGCTAGCACAGTACGCAGCAGATGAACCGATTTTTTCTGTCTCTGTGTTGACGAGTGAAGGCTTGGATCAACTGGAACAAGCCATTGCCGATCTATTCTTTGGGGGCAAGACCACCGATAAGGATGCTTCCTATCTTTCTAACACTCGCCACATTGCCTTATTAGAAAATGCCGTTCAGTCGTTGTCTGAGGTCATCCAAGGGATCGAAGCAGGAATGCCTGTCGACTTGGTTCAAATCGATATGACACGCTGCTGGGACTATCTAGGAGAAGTTGTGGGCGACAGTGTCCAAGATGAGTTGATCACCCAATTGTTCAGTCAGTTTTGTTTAGGAAAATAAAGAATGCGCCACTGGCGTAAAAAGGAGAACACCATGCAAGAATATCAAGCAGAAAGTTATGACGTGATCGTTGTTGGTGCCGGCCATGCCGGATCAGAAGCTGCCTTGGCAGCCAGCCGAATGGGGGCAAAAACCCTCTTGCTGACCATCAACTTAGACATGGTCGCATTCATGCCTTGTAATCCCTCCGTCGGCGGACCAGCAAAAGGCGTCGTGGTGCGCGAAATCGATGCTTTAGGCGGAGAAATGGGCAAAAATATCGACAAAACCTACATCCAAATGCGGATGCTCAATACAGGAAAAGGTCCCGCTGTGCGGGCCTTGCGGGCGCAAGCCGATAAACATGCCTATGCGGCTGAAATGAAACGAACGATCGAAAAAGAAGCCAATCTGACACTGCGCCAAGGAATCGTTGAAAAGCTGATCGTTGAAGAAGGCGAATGCCGTGGCGTCGTGACCTCTACAGGCGCTCGTTACCAAGCCCAAGCTGTAGTGATCACTGCGGGAACAGCGTTGCGAGGAGAGATCATCATTGGAGAGTTGAAGTATTCTTCTGGACCAAACAACTCCCAGCCATCGATTGGACTAGCCGATCATTTGAAAGAGCTTGGCCTAGAGATCGCTCGTTTTAAAACGGGTACACCACCGCGGGTGAAATCCAGCACCATCAACTATGAGGTAACGGAGATCCAGCCTGGCGATGAACAACCGAATCACTTTAGTTACAGCACACCCGATGAAGCCTACAATCAAAACCAAGAACCTTGCTGGTTGACCTATACGAACGAAGGGACGCACCAAATCATCAACCAGAATTTACACCGGGCGCCGATGTTTACAGGGATCGTCGAAGGAGTAGGTGCCCGTTATTGCCCATCTATCGAAGACAAAATCGTGCGTTTTGCAGACAAATCTCGTCACCAACTGTTCTTGGAACCAGAAGGGTTGAACACCGAAGAAGTGTATGTTCAAGGGCTTTCTACTTCTATGCCAGAAGATGTCCAAGTCCAAATGCTGCATTCCATCGCAGGTTTAGAAAAAGCGGAAATGATGCGGACGGGCTACGCCATTGAATATGATGTCGTGGTGCCTCATCAATTGCGTCCAACATTAGAAACCAAAGTCATCGAAAACCTCTTTACGGCAGGACAAACCAACGGAACCAGCGGCTATGAAGAAGCGGCCGGTCAAGGCTTGATCGCAGGCATCAATGCTGCTTTGAAAATTCAAGGCAAAGAACCCTTCATTATGAAACGCAGCGACGGTTATATCGGTGTGATGATCGATGATTTGGTGACCAAAGGAACCAATGAACCTTACCGCTTATTGACCTCTCGTGCCGAATACCGCTTATTGCTGCGTCATGATAATGCGGATCTGCGTTTGACCGAAGTGGGACATCAAATCGGGCTCGTCCCAGAAGCACAATACGAAGCGTATGTAGCGAAAAAAGAAGCTGTTGAAGCAGAAATTAAACGTTTATCTAAGATCCGCATCAAACCAACGCCAGAAGTACAAGCGTATTTGACTGCTAAAGGGACGGCTACCTTGAAAGATGGCGTTTTAGCCAATGAATTCTTGCGTCGGCCTGAAGTGACGTATGCCGAAATGCTACAATTTATCGAAGCCAATGAAGCATTGAAGCCAAAAGAGATCGAACAAGTCGAGATCCAAATCAAATACGAAGGCTATATCAAAAAAGCTCTCGAAAAAGTGGAGAAACTCAAACGGATGGAAGCCAAACGCATTCCTGAAAACATCGACTATGCCGCTATCAATGGCTTGGCAACAGAAGCCAAACAAAAACTGCAAAAAATCCAACCCGAAACCATCGCCCAAGCGAGCCGTATCAGCGGAGTAAACCCAGCTGATATCAGTATTTTGATGGTGTATATCGAGCAAGGGAAGATTGCCAAGGTTAACTAAAGACGGTTAATATTCTTTGAAAAACCAATTTATAAATGGTAAATAGAGTGTCAAAAGCCCGCTGCGAAAACAATTCGCAGCGGGCTTTTTGTCTTAATAATAAAGTTATTCCACTTTTTCAATCGTAGTGGTTCCCCAATTCATGATGTTGCTGAGATGGACATAGCCATCGTACAAATTCAAGAAAATCGAGAAGGCACAGACGATATAGATCAATACATAAAAATTATTGGCTTTTTTGTTACGCCATAAAACAAAGCCATCTAAGATCAGTCCTAAAGGAAAAAGAAAGGAGCCGATTCCAGCTAACAGTAGCAAGAGCAGACTTTCATCTTTATCTGCTGCCATCGTTCTTTGGAGTAACGACAATTTTTCTTTCTTGTCGTTGATTTCTTGATTGTTGGTTTCGATCCGCTCTTTTAAGGCTTCGTTCTCACGTAAAAGCTCATCGATCGAGACTTGGTAGAGATCGCTCAACAAAATCAAATTCTCAATATCTGGATAGCCGCGCCCATTTTCCCATTTTGAAATCGACTGGCGTGAAATCTGTAATTTTTCTGCGACTGCTGTTTGCGACAATCCGGAAGACTCGCGACAGCTTTTTAATTGTTCTGCTAAAGCCAATGTATGCTCCTATCTGCTATTTAACAACTAGCTTCCCATTTGAGATCGTGGTTACGACACTCCCATTGGTAGTGATTATACCTGCTTTTTGCTTAAACGTACAGGTGGCTTTGGTGGACGTGTGAGTTAATGAACTAGAAGTGATACTTCCTCTGTGAGCAACTAAACTTAAATTCGAAGTGCCTGTAAATTGATTGCGGCTATTGACCGTTACATTATAACTAGCGGTCCAATTACCTGCGGATGTTTTTGACACACGATACGTTCCCGCTGCCAGATTTGCTCGGAATGACGGCAATTTTTCAATGGACAAAATCACCTCGTTGCCTTCTTCATCTACCGTGATCAGCTGCTCATAGGGACTATCTGATGCTAAGTCATAAACGAGTTCAGGTTCTTCCACTGTCTGGGCGGCAGCTGGGAGAGCAAAGAGGAAACAAAGAAAAATAAACGGCACAAAAAATAATTTTTTCACAAACACCACTCCTTGTACTTTTAATAATTCAAGTATACAAGGTTTATTTAGTTAAAGAAAGCACAAGCTAGTTTACAGAGGTAACGGATGGTTCACAACTGTTGCTAGATCAGCATTTCATAGGCTTATTTTTTAGGATGTCGAGAAATTTTAAAAGTGGTGGTTCATTCAAAAGGTCTTCGTTTTTTAGGTTTCTGACAACGAACCGCTGCTTTTTAAAAGAAACGTCAAAGAAACGGTTGCTTTAGTTTTAATCAAACCTAGCTGTGAAAGGAAACAAAAAAGCGAAAGAGTAGGCAACGTTTCGCGCAGCTCAAACGACAAAGGTAAGACCTCCTTCCGCTTTTTTGCAGCCAATTTTATTCTCTCAAATCAATATCCTTTTGATGGTCGCCGTCTTTCTTATAAACGTTCACCACGGATTCTTTGTTTTCGGCGATTTCTTTGGCACGGGCGATGGCATCTGCTTTCTTGTCGAAATGGTCACTGGCACGTTTCGCTCCTTTGGAACGGACTTGCCATTGGTCGTCTTCATACACAACTTCTACATCCGCATCCATTAATTTTTCCGCATTCTTATTGGTTTGATGGGCGTCGTCTTTTTGCGGATTTTTCTCTTTCTGAAACGCTTTTTTCTCCTCTTCATCTGCATTGTCATACCATTTTTCTGCTTGACTCGTGGCGATCGGGATTGCCCGATCATCCGAATAGCCATCGGCTAGCAGGGCATTGGCGATATCGATCGCTTTTTTACGAACTAAGGGGTCTAGATTCTTCATTGACGCAGGATAATCACGGACATTCCAAGGCATTCTTTGTTTCCTCCTTTTTCTTGATCCAAGGTCATTTTCTTAGGGGTTCCCTTTTACAGGTACTACCAGTTACTACTTATTAGTTTACCCCCTTCTATAAAAAAGGGAAATTATTTGATTTCTGGTCAAAAATGAGGGCACTTTCTTTTTTCATTTTCTAATAAACGAAGATTTATTTTTGTTAACAAAGCGTTATATTTCCCAAAAAAAAATGAATGGTTTAGAATTTTATTATAGAGAAAAGGAGGACGTAAGAATGAGTGAACCTATTTTGACTGATCCACGGGAACTTTATCACACGGGTAAATACAGCAAACAGGAACAAGATACGCCTGCTTTACAAGAAGAAATGCGACCAAAACCTGATTGTGGTGAAGAATCTTATGAGGGAAGTCAGCAGTTAGAAAACCGGCGAGTACTGATCACCGGTGGGGATTCTGGGATCGGACGAGCAGCAGCGATTGCCTTCGCCCGTGAAGGAGCAGACATTGCCCTACACTTTTTCCCAGGAGAAGAAGAAGATGCCGAAGAAGTTGCAGGGTACATCAAAGAAGCTGGGCGCAAAGTGATCTTGCTACCCTATGACCTGCGAGACGAAGCGGCACCACAAGAGATCGTTGACAAAGCGGTGGCAGCATTAGGTGGGTTAGATACATTAGTATTGAACGCAGCACAGCAAATCACGCGGCCATCGATTGCAGAATTACCGATTGAACAAGTGAAAGATACCTTTATGGTAAACATTATCTCCATGTTTGCATTAGTCAAAGCTGCTGAGCCGCACTTACCGGCTGGAGGAGCGATCGTGACAACGACTTCTGTCCAAGCCTTTAGTCCAAGTGCCCATTTAATGGATTATGCGGCAACCAAATCGGCGATCGCCAGTTTTACAGTCAGCTTGGCGAAACAATTTGCTGAAAAAGGAATTCGCGTCAATGGGGTAGCCCCAGGACCGATCTGGACACCATTACAGTTAGATCATGGCCAACCGCAAGACCAGCTGCCTGAATTTGGTCAGCAAGCGTTACTTGAACGGGCAGGACAACCAGCTGAGCTGGCACCTGTCTATGTCTTTTTAGCTTCGAATAAAGCTAGCTATGTGACAGCACAGATTTATGGTGTTACCGGCGGAGAAGCCATCAACTTGTAAGCTTATCGAAAATTGGAGAAAAAGGAGGAGGTGTCCTATGAGTAAAGGGTGGAAAATCGTATCAATCATCGTTTCGTTGATTTTTATCACTGTCTTATTACCAATCGTATTAATGAGTAATCCTTATATGCAGCTGCCATTTGGTTTGGACAGCAGAGGCAATGTCGTCACGTATTTCTTTGACAACTTGTTTATGCGTCAATATATGTTTTGGGTAGCTGTTGTCTTGATCGCCTTATTCTTGATCGTGATCTTAGTCGTGCTTTTTTATCCAAAAACCAAAACGACCTTTGTTTTGAAAGAGGATAAGGGCGCATTGACGATCGATAAGAAAGCAATCGAAGGACTTGTACGTACGAAAGTAAATGAAAAAGAATTTGTTGAAGGACCAAAAGTTCATGTCAAGGCGACCAAAAATCGAATTTTGATTAAAATCAAAGGACGCTTGAAACGGACGTCTGCCTTAGTCGGCAAAACCGAAAACTTAATGGCGGAAATCCAACAAGATGTCCAACGAGTGCTTGGTTCAAGTGAGAAAGTCAAAGTCGAAGTCAACTACGCGAATTTTGAACAAAATGAGACTCCGGAAAACCCGCGAGTAGAATAGGAGGGCTATGATGAACGAACTACAACAATACAAAATCCCATTGATTTTTGGAGCAATCGGCCTTGTTCTGGCTGTGTTGTTTGTAACGATCGGTTTTTTCAAAACATTGCTGATTCTACTCCTAACAGGTTTGGGTTTTGCGTTAGGATTGTATCTCCAACGTACCGGTATCATCGACGAATTTTTTAACCAACAATAACGCATTTTAATAGGAGGAATTTTTAATGAATAACGATAAAAACGAATTAAACAATGATAAAAAAGTCAGCGCACATCCAGATCCAGTGGTTCCTAACACCAATCATCAAGCAAATGAAAATGCGATTCCAATGACTGAAGCACCAGATCCAGTGGTACCAAATGCTGAAAAAGCAGTAGCAGGACAACAAAACGGACCAAAACCAGGGGATCATCCAGCACCAGGAAATCCAAATCCAGCAGGACATCATCCAGCACCGCCAAAACCTGGCCACAACGATTTTGAAGGACCAACTGGCGATGCACCCGTTCATGGTTCATTGACCTATGATGACAAAGTGATCCAAAAAATCATCGGGATCGCATTAGAACACGTGGATGGTCTGTTGACGGTCGATGGTGGTTTCTTCTCTAACATTGCGGAAAAATTAGTCAATACAGACAATGTGACTGCGGGTATCAATACTGAAGTAGGGAAAAAACAAGTAGCCGTTGATCTAGATATCGTGGTTGAATATGACCGCAACATCCCAGAAATCGCTGACCAAGTCAAAGAAGTTATTCAAAAAGAAGTAACAACAATGACTCAATTAGAAGTTATCGAAGTCAACATCAATGTTGTAGATGTAAAAACGATCGCTGAATACGAAGAGGAACAAGAAACGGTTCAAGACAAAGTATCGTCAGCTGCATCTAAAACCGGCGACTTTGCTTCACGTCAAACCAACAAAGCCAAACATGCGGCTTCCCGCGCGTCTGATCGTATCGAAGAATACAACGAGCCCCGGGTGAAATAAAAAAGTTTCATATGAAACAAAAACAAGCATTGATCCTGTGATCAATGCTTGTTTCTTTGAGAAAAAAGCTGACCAGGAGGGTTGGCAGCCTCGCTGGTCAAGGAAAAATGAAAAAAGTTTTTTGGATTGAAATGAGTATAATTCCTCTGCCTTAAACCAACTTTAAAGCCCCAGTTAAAAAATGGTAAATTCTCCTAGAAAGCAATGTCTGGCTATTGCATCACATTGCTTTTTGCGTTAAAGTAGGAACTAGTCTGTGAAACATTTTTCTGTTTCACAAAATAGAAAGGATTCGTTATGCTACCTGAAGAATTTCATGAAGAATTACGCAAAAACGGGATCGTTTTAACCGAAGAACAAATGGAAAAATTCGCTGTCTATTTCGAGCGTTTAGTCGAATGGAATCAGAAGATGAATCTAACCGCAATCACGGAAAAATCAGAAGTGTATTTGAAGCATTTCTACGATTCTGTTTCCTTAGCTTTTGAAACCGCCTTTGACCCGCAAAGTCATTTGTGTGATGTCGGTTCAGGTGCTGGCTTTCCAAGTATTCCACTAAAAATCGTGTTTCCTGAATTAGAAGTGACGATCGTCGACTCTTTAAATAAGCGCATCACCTTTTTACAAACCCTTGTGACGGATCTACAATTGGAAAATGTCCACTTGTACCATGACCGTGCAGAAACATTTGGTCAAAACCCGCAATTTCGTGGGCAATTCGATTATGTGACTGCTCGTGCGGTTGCCCGTTTGAATGTGTTAACGGAACTCTGTGTGCCATTGGTGAAAAAAGCAGGCTATTTTTATGCGCTCAAAGCTGCCAAAAGCGAGGAAGAACTGGTTGAAGCCAAACCAGCCATCTCACTCTTAGGCGGCAAATTTATTGAAGAAAAAAGCTTTACCTTACCGGTCAGCGGCGATGAACGCCATCTTTTGATCATTCAAAAGAAAAAAGAAACGCCAAAGAAATACCCCCGCAAACCGGGAATGCCAGCGAAACAACCAATCAAATAGGAGGAAAATCAATGGCCCGTATTATTTCTGTTGCAAACCAAAAAGGCGGCGTAGGCAAAACCACCACAACGGTGAACCTAGGTGCGTCCTTAGCATTTGTCGGCAAAAAAGTGTTACTCGTAGATATTGATGCCCAAGGCAACGCCACAAGCGGTGTCGGCATTCGCAAACCAGATGTGGAACAAGACATCTATGATGTATTAGTCAATGAAACACCGATCGTTGAAGCGATTTTACCTAGCAGTCGGGAAAACTTGGATATCGTTCCAGCGACGATCCAATTAGCTGGTGCGGAAATTGAATTGACCTCCATGATGGCACGGGAATCTCGATTGAAATCGGCTTTGAATGAAATCAAAGAACAATACGATTATATCTTTATCGATTGCCCGCCATCTTTAGGTCATTTGACGATCAATGCCTTTACCGCCAGTGATTCGATTTTGATCCCAGTCCAATGTGAGTACTATGCATTAGAAGGGCTGAGCCAACTATTGAATACCGTGCGTTTAGTACAAAAACATTTTAACCCTGAGTTAGAGATCGAAGGGGTCTTACTGACGATGTATGATGCCCGTACGAACTTAGGCGCGGAAGTCGTGGAAGAAGTCCGCCGCTATTTCCAAGAAAAAGTATATGAAACCATTATTCCGCGGAATATCCGGTTGTCTGAAGCACCTAGTCATGGATTGTCGATCATTGA
This sequence comes from Enterococcus sp. DIV0213h, assembly GCF_051711285.1. Taxonomy (NCBI): domain Bacteria; kingdom Bacillati; phylum Bacillota; class Bacilli; order Lactobacillales; family Enterococcaceae; genus Enterococcus; species Enterococcus sp. DIV0213h. The sequence continues at coordinate 3,750,625 of NZ_JBIOMH010000001.1, read as the reverse complement.
TTATGATCCACGCTCAAAAGGAGCCGAAGTCTATCAGACGTTAGCAAAGGAAGTGTTAGCCCGTGAAGAATAAAGGGAAAGGATTAGGGCGTGGGATCGATGCGTTGTTTCAAGACCTGCAAGGGTTAGAAGAAGTCGATATCAAGACAGAAAAAGTCGTTGAACTGCCTTTAAACGAATTAAGACCCAACCCTTATCAACCGCGAAAAACCTTTGATGAGCTTTCATTACAAGAACTAGCCAATTCGATCCAGCATTCGGGGGTCTTTCAACCGATCATCGTGCGGCAATCATCCGTCAAAGGCTATGAGATCATTGCGGGTGAACGCCGGTTTCGAGCGTCTAAACTAGCTGGCAAGGAAACGATCCCAGCCATCATCCGCAATTTTGATGAAGAAGCGATGATGCAAGTCGCCGTTTTAGAAAACTTGCAGCGGGAAGATTTGAATCCTTTAGAAGAAGCAGAAGCTTATGACATGCTGATGAAGAACTTGAAATTGACCCAAGCACAAGTCGCTGAACGTTTAGGGAAAAGCCGCCCGTATATCGCCAATTATTTGCGGTTGCTGTCCTTGCCGAAACTCGTCAAAGAAATGGTTCAAGATGACCGTTTGTCTATGGGGCAAGCCCGGACATTATTAGGGTTGAAAAATAAAGAACAGATCTTAAAATTAGCCAATCGTTGTGTCAAAGAAAATCTGACAGTCCGCCAATTAGAACAAATGGTCGCTGAGATGAACGACACGAAAAACGAAAAGAAAAAAGTTCCGCGTCTGATTCGGGAAAAACCGTACTATTTACGAGAAAGCGAAGAACGGTTGATGGATAAATTCGGCACGAATGTCGAGATCCGCGAAAAAGAAGGCAAAGGCAAAATCGAGATCGAATACCTGTCACAAAAAGATTTAACCCGTATTTTAGATTTATTGAACATTCAATTTGATGAAGCTTGAGGTGATAAAGATGTATGATCTTGGGGATATTGTCGAAATGAAAAAACCGCATGCCTGCAAAGCCAATCGTTGGGAAATCATCCGCATGGGGGCAGATATCAAAATAAAGTGTACGAATTGCGGCCACATCGTCATGATGACGCGCCGAGAATTTGATAAAAAGATGAAGAAAATCCTAGAAAAAAAAGAGAAAGAGTGAAGTGAAGCATGGCGTTAACTGCCGGAATCGTTGGATTGCCAAATGTGGGCAAATCTACTTTATTTAATGCAATAACCAAAGCAGGAGCAGAAGCCGCAAACTATCCGTTTGCGACGATCGATCCGAATGTAGGAATGGTGGAAGTGCCAGATTGGCGCTTACAGCGTTTAACAGAATTAGTTCGTCCGAAAAAGACGGTCCCAACCACCTTTGAATTTACGGATATTGCTGGAATCGTCCGCGGTGCCAGCAAAGGGGAAGGATTAGGGAACCAATTTTTGAGCCATATCCGCCAAGTGGATGCGATCTGTCATGTCGTTCGTTGTTTCGACGACGACAACATCACCCACGTGGAAGGCCGCGTGGACCCATTAGCTGATATCGACACCATCAATTTGGAGTTGGTTTTAGCGGATTTAGAATCCGTCAACAAGCGCTATACTCGGGTCTCAAAAATTGCCAAAACCAAAGACAAAGATGCGGTTGCGGAATTGGCCGTTCTTGATAAAATCAAACCGGTCCTAGAAGAAGGGATCTCAGCTCGTTCGATCGAATTTACAGATGAAGAACAGCGCATCGTCAAAAGTTTGTTTTTACTAACGACCAAACCAGTCTTATACGTTGCCAACGTAGCAGAAGAAGACGTGGCAGACTATGAAACCAATGACTATGTCAACAAAGTGAAGGAATTTGCAGCGAGCGAAAATGCGGAAGTGATCGTCATCAGTGCTCGTGCCGAAGAAGAGATCGCTGAGCTGGAAGAAGAAGACAAAGCAGAGTTTTTAGAAGCATTAGGAATTGAAGAATCAGGGTTGGATCAATTGATTCGTGCTGCCTATGATTTACTGGGTCTAGCAACGTACTTTACCGCTGGTGAACAAGAAGTGCGTGCGTGGACGTTCCGTAAAGGCATCAAAGCACCGCAAGCAGCGGGGATCATCCATACGGACTTTGAGCGCGGCTTTATTCGTGCGGAAACTGTTTCCTTTGAAGATCTGAACCAATACGGCACGATGCAAGCGGCCAAAGAAGCCGGTCGGGTACGTTTGGAAGGAAAAGATTATGTCGTGCAAGATGGCGACGTGATGTTGTTCCGTTTTAACGTATAAAGGGCTTTCTTCCCAGTGAATTTGTGGTAAAATGTCCATTGTGAAGAAAACGCAGAAGGGAGAATCAATTCATGGAACCAGAAACTCTGCGAAATTATGTTTCCGAAAATCGTGAATTAGAACAACAATTAACAAAACGAAACCAACAATATATATTTGATTTAAAAAAATCGCTAGAGGCAGCCAACCTTTCTGAAGAAGAAAAAACGATTGCCTTGCATGAGATGCTGCCGGTCTTAGTCAAAGAACAAAAAGGCGGCAAAACAGCCCGCCAATTATTTGGTACAGTGTCTGAACGCACCGAAGCCATCATCAACAAACCCGTTGAGCAAAAAGAATCCGGCCCGTTCTTGATGTGGTTGGATAGCACCTTGCTGATTTTAGGGATCTTTGGCTTGATGTTAGGGGTCATGGGGATCTTTACTAGAGGACAAGCACAACCTTATGGCTTATCGACCCTCTTCTTGATGGCGATGCTTGCTGGTTGGGTCTTCTACTTGATGTACAAATACATGTATCAATATGAACGCCCAGGTGCCGATAAGAGCAAACGGCCGAAGATGTGGAAGATCATTTTGATTTTAGTCGCAGCCTTCATGCTATGGATCGTTGTGATCTCGCTTTCTGCGATGATCCAACCACCATTGAATCCACAAGTGGATCCTGTGATCGAAGCCTTGATCGGGGCAGTGGCATTAGCAGCGAAATACTACTTGAAACGCAAATACAATATCATCAGCAGTATGTCTGTTCCTAGAGGCTGATGACTACACGTTGATCGTGTGCCTTCTTTTGTTAAAAAAGACCGCACGATGTAGTGACCCCAAAAAGTTAGACTTTTATGGAGTGGAGAAATCCACTCCTTTTTTGTACGATAAAATTAACTGTTAGACAGCTGTTTTTACAGCTTCTCGAAACTGAACCGGACTTCGCCAATTTAATTTCTTTTTGATGCGTTTATGGTTGTAATAATAGATATATTGGTCAATTTTTGTTTTCAATTCATCTAAACTCCGATAGACTTCTCCATGAAAAATCTCTTGCTTTAATAAACCAAAGAAGTTTTCCATAGGTGAGTTATCTAAACAATTCCCTTTACGAGACATACTCTGGAAGATTTTATGCTGCTTCAATTTATTCTTATAAGCATTCATTTGATAGGCCCATCCTTGATCTGAATGGAAGGTTCTACGAAATGGACAATCATTTGTCATCTGGATTGCTTCTTCTAATCCTTCCATTATGGCTAGTGCGTTTGGTTTTTCAGAAATCCGATAAGATAGAATTTCACTATTGTAGAAATCCATGAAAGGATCTAAATACAGCTTTTTCTGACGAACGACACCTGTGGTGTCTACTTCATAATACTTAAACTCTGTGGTATCAGTTGTAATTTTTTGGTGACAGATATTTGTATAAAACCGACGATGAATACGATTTTTGGCGACAGTGCCAACCTTCCCACGATAAGAATTGTACCGTCGAGATTTTCGAGTGTAAGACTTTACTTCGATACCTAGTTTTTTTATCAGACGTTGAATCTTCTTTTTATTGACATGAATCCCTTGATTCTCTAATTCTTTTTTTAGTCGCAGACAGCCATAATCTTTATGATCTTTGCGAATTTCAAGCATTTTTTCTTCAATTTCTTGGTCTGGGTTTGGTCTGTCAAACCGTTTCTGCCAATACATATAGGTTGCTTTAGGAAATTTCAATGTTTCAAGAAGCTCAACTAGTTTGAATGATCCTCGGAGGCTGGCGATGATTCGTGCGATTGATTCTTGCGTCTTTGCTGGGCTTCCTGTTTTCGCAGCTTCCTCAACTCTTTTAAAAAGGCATTCTCAATTTGAAGGGATCGGACTTGCTTTTCTAATGCCTTGATACGATCGCGTTCTTTAGTTGTTGTATTTTCTTTTTTGTTTTCTTTTTTTCTAGTCAAAGTAAGTGGTCGCCCTTTCTCTTTTGAGAGCCCCTCAATACCTGCTTCTCTGAAACTACGCATCCAATTGGCAATAAGCGCAGGGTTGTTCATTTCTAAAGTGCTAGCAACTTCTCGGTAGGACATCTCACTTGTTTGATATAACTCTAGCGCATTTAACTTAAATTGAACAGAATATTTCTGATTTTGATGTTTTCTCAATAGACCTTCCTCTCCGTATTCACGATAGGCATTCACCCAATTACTTACTTGAGACTTGCTTGAAATACCGTATTTGTTGGCAAGATACCGATATCCGCCCACGCCACTAAGATATTCTTTAACGATTTTTAGTTTTAATTCAAAAGGATATTTTGCCATACAAATAACGACCCCCAAAAGTTAGATTTTTGGTCTAACTTTTGGGGGTCGCTTCACGATCAGCGTGTTTTTTTAGAAAAAATGGCGAATTATGAGATTTAACCAAAGGTTTGAAGAGGATTATTAAGAAAGCTTTCCGAATGGTTGACTTATGAAAAAATCTTTGCTATTTTTTTTAAAATACCTAAAAACTTTAAGGAGTGGTTACAAAAATGTCCAACTGGGAAACCAAATTTGTAAAAAAAGGGTTAACGTTTGATGATGTCTTATTGATTCCGGCAGAAAGTCACGTCTTGCCAAATGACGTGGATATGAAAGTGCAGCTTGCCCCGAATATTACACTAAATATTCCAATCATAAGTGCCAGTATGGATACCGTAACTGATAGTAAAATGGCGATCTCAATGGCGCGTCAAGGCGGACTTGGCGTGATTCACAAAAACATGAGTATCGCAGCGCAAGCAGATGAAGTGCGCAAAGTAAAACGTTCTGAAAGCGGCGTGATCATCGATCCGTTTTTCTTAACACCAAGCCACTTAGTTGCTGATGCAGAACATTTGATGAGCAAGTACCGCATCAGCGGGGTACCGATCGTAGAAACGATGGAAAACCGCAAATTAGTCGGTATCATCACGAACCGCGACATGCGTTTTGTCACGGATTATACGATGCCGATCAATGATGTGATGACCAAAGACCAATTGATCACAGCACCTGTCGGTACGTCGTTGAAAGACGCTGAAAAAATCTTACAACAACACAAGATCGAAAAATTACCGATCGTTGATGAAGCAGGGATCTTAAGCGGTTTGATCACTATCAAAGATATTGAAAAAGTGATCGAATTCCCGAATGCAGCCAAAGACACGCATGGACGCCTATTAGTGGCAGCGGCAGTCGGCGTTACCAGCGATACCTTTGAGCGAGCACAAGCATTATTGGATGCAGGCGTTGACGCGATCGTCATTGATACTGCCCACGGACACAGTGCGGGTGTTTTACGCAAAATCTCTGAAATTCGTGCACATTTCCCAGAAGCGACATTGATTGCGGGAAATGTTGCCACTGCAGAAGGCACGAAAGCATTGTATGATGCTGGTGTCGATGTCGTAAAAGTCGGGATCGGTCCAGGTTCGATCTGTACTACTCGGGTGGTAGCCGGTGTCGGAGTTCCTCAATTGACCGCGATCTATGATGCAGCCTCTGTGGCACGTCAATACGGCAAAGCAATCATTGCCGATGGTGGGATCAAATACTCTGGGGATATCGTCAAAGCTTTAGCAGCTGGCGGACATGCCGTAATGCTAGGTAGCATGTTGGCAGGAACCGATGAATCACCAGGTGAATTTGAAATCTACCAAGGCCGTCGCTTCAAAACGTACCGCGGAATGGGTTCACTGGGGGCAATGGAAAAAGGCTCCAGCGACCGTTACTTCCAAGGTGGCGTAAACGAAGCCAACAAATTGGTTCCAGAAGGCATCGAAGGGCGTGTCGCTTATAAAGGCAGCGTTTCTGATATCATCTTCCAAATGATCGGCGGCTTGAAATCAGGGATGGGTTATGTCGGTGCTGGCAATCTACAGCAATTACGTGATGAAGCACAATTCATCCAAATGAGCGGCAACGGACTAAAAGAATCACATCCCCACGATGTTCAAATCACGAAAGAAGCACCAAACTACTCTGTAAAATCATAAAATGTTTCACGTGAAAACCAACGCCCCCTCTGTTCAAAAGTGGACAGGGGGGATTATTTGTTCAAAAAAGGACGTCACTCTCAGCTATCTAGGCAAGAGTGGCGTCCTTTTCTTTAAAATCGCTGCTGGATGATCAGCAAATCGCTTTAGCAGCAGCTTATTCGTTTGATTTCAACGCATCGATCATGTTGACATGAGTCAGTTTCACATGGGTGACGTACATCACGATGATCGTAAAGAGAATCGTCATGCCGCCGGCTAAAGCATAGGCCGGCCAATTGATCACTAATGGAAAGACCATGTTTTCCATCGAAGCTTGGATCAAAATAAAGTCAGTCAAGAAGTAACCTACCACGTAGCCAGCGAGAATCCCAAATAACGTAAAGACGATATTTTCCCGTACGATGTACATGGTGACTTCTTTATTGTAAAACCCTAATACTTTAATAGTAGAAAGCTCGCGAATCCGCTCGGAAACATTGATGTTGGTCAAGTTATACAAGACGACAAAGGCTAATGCCCCTGATAGTACAACTAAGATCAAGACAATGGAGTTCAAGTTGCCCATCGAATCATCCTGCATTTTGATCTGAGTAGAAAGGAACGTCGTGTTTTTGACTTTGTCGGTAGCTAACAAGGCTGTTGATAAAGCTTCCTCTTGTTTTTTCGTCATCGTCTTGCTTTTGACTAAGAACGCATTCGGTTCAAAAGTACTGTCGGTGATTTCTTCGTAAAGAGTCGGTGACAGATACAGAGAATTGCCTAAATAGTTTTCTGCGATGCCGCTGATAGGTACTTCAAAAGCTTCTTGATCGCTAGTATAGAAGGTCAATGTATCCCCAACCTGCAGATCATACAATTCTGCGTATTTCATAGTCAGCACGGCACCTTCTGTTAATGGCAGCTTCTGACCTGCCGTTGTTTTCAAATGGACATAGTCGGTAAAAGCTTCTTGATCTGCAGGGACCATCAAGGTCAAACTTTGTTTTCCTTGGTCAGCTGGTCGAATCTCGATCGTTTCATTGTAGACTAGCATCGAATGGGTCACAAGAGGATCGTCTGTTAAAACCGTTTCAGCGGCAGCAACGGTTTCTTCCTTCGCATCATTTAAGGTCACGACGGCTTGATAATCCGTAATGGGCCCAAATTGTTTCGCAGTCACAGCACTTAAGGAATCTTTCAACCCAACGCCTGCCACCATCAGTCCCGTACAGCCGGCGATGCCAATGATTGCCATGATCATTCGCGATTTGTAGCGGAAGATGTTACGGAAGCTGACTTTTTGATTGAAGCTTAAGCGTGACCATAAGGGTGTAATGGCCTCTAATAAAATCCGTTTCCCAGGTTTTGGCGCCCGAACTTGCAGTAGCTGGGCAGGTTTTTCCCGCAATTCTTTGATCAAAACAAAGAGGCAAGCACCGAGCGTCGCCAGTAAAAAGGCGATCGCGGCCAAAATAATTGGCGACCAGACATAATAGACGCGAATCCCGTCTAAAAGATACCGTTCGCTGGATAGAAAATAAATCAAACGCGGCAACAGTTCCGTCCCTAATACGGCACCACTGATAATGCCAATGGCCGAAGACAGGAGGGCATAAATCAAATATTTAAGGGAGATCTCGACTTTGCCATAGCCCATCGCTTTTAAGGTACCGATCTCTTTGCGGTTTTCTTCTACCATCCGCGTCAGTGTCGTAAAGGTGATCAACGCAGCGATAAAGAAGAAGAAGACAGGAAACACATTGGCGATCGCTGCGATGCGATCAGACAGCCCGCCATACTCTTGGAAACCGGGGTTGTCTTTGCGTTGGTTGTAAAGATACGTAGGTTCTGCCAAGTCTTCGATCTCTGTACGTTTCTCTGCCAGTGTTTGTTGGGCATCGGTTAGTTCTTGTTGCTGTTCATCTAATTGGGTTTGCTGCTGAGCCAATTCTTCTTCCCCAGCGGTCAATTGGCCTTCGAGGGCTGCTTGTTGTACGGGCGGCAGCTGTGCCAAGGCGGCTTGCTGTTGTTCTAGTTCCGCTTTGGCCTGATCCAGTTGGGCTTGTCCATCAGCTAACTGTTTTTGTCCATCGCGGACTTCTTTTTCTGCAGGCGCTAATTCATCAAAAGCATCTTGCTGAATTTCTGCTAAGCGTTCTTTAGGGCGATCCGCAAACAGTTCCTCAATCGTTTCTTGATGGGCTGCCATCTTGTCGGTGTACGCATCGGAGTATGTTTCAAGGCCTGCGACATCATCAAAGGCGAGATAAAGGATCGATTTGACCTCCATCTTGAACTGTTCTTCCGGTACATAAGCAAAATACGTCACGACACCGCTGCCGACATTCGCATAGCCACGTTCGGCAGCACTGATATAAATGGGAGAGGTGGCGAACCCAACGACCGTATAGTCTTTGTCCGACAGATTATCGGCATCATCGATCGTAAAAGTATCCCCTATTTGCCAGCCATAATTTTTTGCTTCGGTGTCCAGCACGATTTCATCGGCTTTTTCTGGCAGTCGGCCGTCCTTCACCAGTAGCTGGTTGAGTTCCTGTGAGGGATCATAAGAGGTCACTTGCACGACTTCATCTGAATTGGCAGCGTAATAAAATTGATAGGCGGCTTCTGTGTGCGCACCGCTTTTTTCCGCCGCATCAATGTCGTCCTCCGTCAATCCCAGCGTGGAAGTGACTTGCAGATCTGCTAAATGCTGACCGTTGACATATTCACTCGCGGAATGATTCAGGATCGGTCCCGTCGCTTTGACACCGACAAAGAGAAACGTTCCTAAAAAAATGATCAAGGTGATTGCGATAAAGCGACCTTTTGATTGGCGAATCTCCCGCAAACTTGCTTTAAGATAGGTTTTATTTTTCATCAGATCCTCCTACCAAACGATTTCATCGATCGAGATTGGATGAGGATTCTCTTCAATGGAACGGACAGTGGCATCGTTGATATGGATCACCCGATCGGCGATCGGGGCAATGGCGCTGTTATGGGTAATGATCAACACCGTATTGCCGTTTTTCCGACTGGCGTTTTGCAAAAGCTTCAACACTTGTTTGCCTGTTTCAAAATCCAGCGCACCGGTTGGTTCATCGCATAATAGCAATTTCGGGTTTTTGGCTAACGCCCGAGCGATCGACACCCGCTGCTGTTCCCCACCAGAGAGCTGCGAAGGAAAGTTGTTTTTACGGTTTTCTAACCCGACTTGTGCTAAGACTTCATCAGGATCGAGTGCATTCGGTGAGACTTCTGTTGCCAATTCAATGTTTTCTTTCGCTGTCAGGTTCGGCACCAAATTATAAAACTGGAAGACGAACCCGACGTCTTTGCGGCGGTATTCCGTCAGCTGTTTGTCGTTAAACTTCGCGATATCGACATTGTCGATAATGATTTGTCCTTCATCTGGCGAATCCATCCCACCTAAAATATTCAAAACGGTCGATTTTCCTGCACCACTGGGGCCAAGGATCACCACTAATTCGCCTTCTTCAATGGCAAAGGAAAGATCGTTGTTGGCAGTGATGGTGGTTTCGCCCATCTGATAGCGTTTATATTCATTCTTTACTTCAACATAACTCATTAATAAAGCCTCCATTTTTTAAACACGTGTTGATTTAATCACATGGTGTTAGTATACTAAGAAAGAAAAGTAAGAGCAATCCTCAATGCTTACGTATTTGTCATTAAATAGACAAATATTGATCAAATGTACAGAGAAAAGGGGAAACGATATGGTGGGGACTGTGGGGAATCGTCGAACGATCTACTCGAAAAAAGTGATCCGACGCGCCTTTCAGGAGTTATTGTTGGAAAAAGAGTACCGCAAAATCACGATCAAAGAGATTGCGGAACGAGCCGATATCAACCGGGGAACATTTTATAAATATTATAAGGATACGGCCGCGTTGTTGGAGGAGATCGAAGGGGAGCTTGTTGAGCAGATCGCATCGAACTTGCAGCAGGAAAATTTGTCATTGGATCTTTGGTTGGAAAAGCTGTTGACGATTTTGTATGAGAATCCTAGTACGACCCATTTGATTTTGTTAAACAACAGCCATTTGCTGAATCTTTTGTTGTCAGAGATCAAACCGGAGACCTTGAAACGGTTTGCCCAATACTTTCAAGATGCTTCCGAGGAAGAATTGGAACTGTGTCTTAGCTTTTTTGTCTGCGGGTCTATCGGGTTGATCGAACGCTGGCTCAAAGATTTCTCAATGATGCCGCCAAAAGCTGTCGCTGAACTGTTGATCCAAATTTTTGTGACCAATGTATATGAGGATAAGAAGGGCTAAAAAAAGAGGGAACGATCCAATAACCAAAAAGGAACGCAGCAAGAGACAATTTGCTGCGTTCCTTTTTTTATTTAGTCAACGAGGCGCTCGTCGTTCATCCCAAAGTATTGATGCAATGGTTTTTGCCGTGCTTCTAATAATTGATCGACAGTCACGAATTCGTAGCCTTCGTTTTTGAGCATTTTAATGACTCCCGGTACGGCTTTCACAGATTTCGGGTGAATATCATGGATCAAGATCATGGCACCATTAAAGACATTTTGTTGCACCAAGGCATTGATCTTCTTCGGATCCTTCAATTTCCAGTCTTGAGAATCGATGTCCCATTGAATGATCGGCATGCCAATGGTTTGTGCGCTTTGTTTGTCGATAGCGCCATAAGGGGGCCGTAAATTTCTAGGTAGTAAACCCGTCGCATTATAAATGGCTTTGTTGGTTTTTGTGACTTCTGCCTGCAAATCTTCCGCTGAAAGAGTATTCAGCTGTGGATGAGAGTAAGAATGACTGGCGATCTCGTGTCCAGCTTCTTGGACTTTTTTAGCAGCTTGCGGATATTGCTCTACCATTTGTCCCAGCATAAAGAAGGTCGCTTTAACGTCATTTTCTTGTAAGATGTTCAACAGATCCATGGTGGAGGTACTGTTGGGTCCATCATCAAAGGTCAATGCCACGTATTTTTTATTGGGGTCTAAACTTGGCAAGGCATTGTTGAGTTGGTCAGCAGCCACGAGATCAGGATCAATGAATGGGGCGATCTCGCTGTAAGACAGGGTGATTTCCGTCGCTCCCGTCTGATTTTTTGGCAATTCGATGGTCAGCTTCTCTGGATCGTAAGTAAATTTCGAATCGAAGGTGATCCGCTCCATGGCCAAGACGGCGTCGATGATTTTGGCGGGTTCTTTGGCTTGATCCAGCAGTTTCTGCTGAATGACTTGTTGAATACCTAATAAGCTGCCTTCATCAGGAACCAGTTCTTTCAAAGACAATTCGGTTTGCGTCTTCTCTGATACGAAGATCGGTGCATCCGTTAGGCTGTCCGCATCTTCAAAACGTCCGGTTTCTCGATTCCACACATAGCTGTCGGCTTTCAATGAATAAGTAGACACCTTTGACGCCGCTGCTTGTGCTTGGATGCGGGCAACGGTGACGACTTCTTTTTTCGTTTGTTTTTTACGCAATTGATCAGCGGCTTGTGTCAACCGTTCTTTGATATCTTTGATGGGAAACGTATCAAGGTCTTGCGGGCGGTAGATCAATTCTTTGGTTGCGCCTTTGGAGAGCACTTCAGGCGTTGTTTTTAACCCATTTTGACTTTGTTCTGCTTGGATTGATGCCAGTAATTTCTCCGCAGCCGCCTCATATTTTTCTTGGGCTGCGACTTCTTGCTGGTGTAACGTGTAAAGGACTGAGCCAGCCGTCGCGATCAAAACGATCAATAATAAGGCGAATAAGGAAAAAATTGCTTTTCGATACGGCTTCTTTCTCGAGGGTGGTCCTTTCGGTCTTTCTTCAGCTGACGCTGTTCGTTTTTGATTATTGTTTGGTTTCTTGTGCAAGTCACTCCGACGGGCATAGGTCTTTCGTTCGGGCATTGGTGAAGCTCCCTTCATTCCATCCTAAATTATGCCCACGTTACCATAAGTCACAGGTACTTTCAACGATCATGCCCGGTTTCTGATAGAGACTTAAAAAGATGAAGGGATTTTTCTAATTATTCATTTAAAAATTACAGCCTTGTTGCGTTGTTTCTCTTGCAAGAAATGATCAAGGGCGTTAGGGGGTCTTTTGCAACCACTATCTATTAGGTGAACTAGAAAACCCCTTCGTAACAGATCACGTGGAGTGACTGTTACGAAGGGGGTGCAATTAAGGGTACTAAGGCTTAGGCTTTTTCGATTTTTGTCAGTCCGCCCATGTAAGGAACCAGAACTTCTGGTACCGTTACACTGCCGTCTTCGTTTTGATAATTTTCAAGCACTGCGGCTACCGTCCGACCGACAGCCAGACCAGAACCATTTAGTGTATGCATGTAGTGAATCTTGCCCTCTTGATCGCGGTAACGGATCATGGCACGGCGTGCTTGGAAATCTTCACAGTTTGAGCAAGAGCTGATCTCACGATACATTTCCTGAGCAGGGATCCATACCTCTAAATCATAGGTCTTCGCCGCAGAAAAGCCCATATCTCCTGTACACAAGCTAAGCACTCGGTAAGGTAAGTTGAGTTTTTGCAAAATATCTTCGGCATTAGCCGTCATCTTTTCTAATTCTTCATAAGAATGGTCAGCATCACTGAATTTCACCATTTCAACTTTATTGAATTGGTGCAGACGAATCAAGCCGCGAGTATCACGACCAGCGCTGCCAGCTTCTGAACGAAATGATGGGCTCAAGGCAGTGAAGTAGGCAGGGAGCTGTTCTTGTTCTAAGATCTCCCCTTGATAGTAATTGGTCAAAGGTACTTCAGCAGTTGGAATCAAAGTCAAATCCGTGTCTGCCAATTGGAAAACATCTTCTTTGAACTTTGGAAATTGCCCAGTGCCAAACATTGCTTGGCTATTGACGATATAAGGGGTGATCATCTCGGTATAGCCATGCTCATAGACATGCTGATCCAGCATGAAGTTGTATAAGGCACGTTCCAAACGAGCACCTAAGCCTTTGTAGTAAACAAAGCGGCTGCCAGAAACTTTGGCGCCCCGCTCAAAGTCGAGGATCCCCAACTCTTCAGCGATCTCCCAATGCGGTTTTGGTTCAAAGTCAAAGGCTTTTGGTTCTGCCCAGCGACGGATTTCTACATTGTCGTCTTCATCCTTGCCCACTGGAACAGAATCATTTGGCAAATTCGGCAATGTCGTGGCGATCTGTTTGATGTCTTCATCAATTTGAGCGATCTCTTCATCCAATTGCTTGATTTGGCTGCCGACTTCTTTCATTTGGGCAATTTTATCTGCCGCGTCTTCTTTTGCCCGTTTCAAGGCAGCGATCTCACCAGAAACATCGTTGCGCAATTTCTTGCGTTCTTCCGTTTGGACTAAGAGTTCTCTGCGACGTTCGTCAAGCGTTAAAAAGCGGTCCAATACTTCTTTTTGCACGCCTCGTGTTGCGAGTTTGCTTTGTACTTCAGCAAAATTTTGGCGAATCATTTTTACATCTAACATAGTGATACATCCTCCTTTGATTTTTCCATAGAAAAAAGGCCATTCCAATCCCGTGTTGCTTGGGACGAAATGACCATTCGCGGTGCCACCCAAGTTCAGCTTGCGCTGCCCTTGATGCTCGTATCGTGAGCCAACGATTTTTCTTTCGAAAAATACACGTTAAAGAACTGGATTCTATTTTTTCCAACACTGATTTTCACCAACCATCAGCTCTCTTTACTAGATGAAAAAAATATACTAGGTTCTGTGCCTTGATTATTTTCTTTAGCATACCCAAAAAATGTTGGGGCGTCAACCATAGGTTTGTGTGTTGGACAAATTGTTGCGCTTCAACGGGAGATGGATAATAAAGGACGTCCATTCTGGCGTTGATTTGGCATAGATATAGCCGCCATGTAAGGCGACGATGCTTTGAGCGATCGCTAGACCTAAGCCAGTTCCTCCTGTTTCTTGAGAGCGGGATTCTTCCACTCGATAGAAACGGTCGAATAGAGAATCAAGGGCTTGCTTAGGAATCATTTGTCCATTGTTTTTGACGGTTAAGATCGCTTCGGTCCCGACTTTCTCGACCTCCATGCGGATCTTATCGGCGCCTTTGCCGTATTTCAAGGCATTTGACAGCAGGTTGTTGAAAACTCGCACCAGTTTTTCGGTATCGCCATCCATTTCGATATGCTCTGGACGGGTGTAGGTTTCGATCTTGATGCCTTTTCGACTAGCTTCTAATTCAAAGTCTGCCGCCAATTGTTCCACTAGCTGAGCCATATCAAATTCCATCACATTAATGGGCACGCTAGGCTGACGCACTTTCGTGTATTCAAACAAATCATCGACGAGGGATTTCATTTGTTTGGCTTTGACATACGCCGTATGAGTATATTTCAGCAATTCTTCTTCCGAATGGTATTGTCGATCTTCGATTAGACCTAAGTAGCCGATGATCGAAGTCAATGGTGTCCGAATGTCATGACTGACATTGGTGATCAGCTCATCTTTGGATTGCTCGATCCGCCGTTCATCTTCGATCGCCGCCACCGTACTGTCGACTAAGCCATTAATATTAGAAACGATCCGACTTAAATCGCCCCGTAACTCGAAGGGGATGCGATGATCGTAGTTGCCTTCTGCGATAAAGTGCAGCTCGCTGATAATGTGACGTAGCTGCATTTGATGGTAACGACGAATCAAACGCCAATATAAGACGATCACATCTAATAGGAAGAACATCGGTAGAATGAAGTTGCGACCACTGCGGAAGATATCTGTGTTAAAGGCAGCCGTGAACGCATTCTTTGATTCATAGATCGCTTCGACTAAAACCGGTGAGTTTTCTCGTATTGAGGTCAAGATGACCAAAATAGCGACATTTAATAGAAGTAAAAGAACAATCGTTACAATTCCTTCCGCAAATAACTCACTGATTTCTTTTGAGGTCAACGTGATCCGTTTCTTTTTTTCGATTGGTGTGTTGCGCTTTTTTTCAGTTGGTTTACTTCGCATCTATTTTGTAGCCGACCCCCCATACTGTTTGGATGACTTTTTCACCATCCGTGGCTTCTTCGATCTTATCTCGCAAGTGACTGACATGGACCATCACTGTTTTGGCAGAAACGACACTTTCTTGTTTCCAAACTCGTTCAAAAATCTCATCGGCGCTAAAGACACGGTTCGGATGCGATGCTAGTAAGTAGAGGATGCCAAATTCTAATGCGGTCAATTGGATCTCATTGCCATCCACCGTTTTTACTTCATGGGAATCGCGGTTGATGATAAGGGAGCTTACTTCCAGAATCTCTGGTTGATTTGAAGCAGCCTGCATCTTGGTTCTTCTCAATAACGATTTTACCCGTGCCATGACTTCTAATGGATTGAAAGGTTTAGTGACATAATCATCAGCACCGGCGACCAATCCACGAATCTTATCCATATCGGTTGTTTTAGCGGTCAACATAATAATGGGGATTTGGGATTCTTTTCTCAATTCTTTGACGACTTGCATGCCGTCCATTTCAGGCATCATGATATCTAAGATCAATAGCTCGATATCAGAAGTGGTGCGAATCTTGGTCAGTGCTTCTTTTCCATCGTATGCTTTGACCGATTCATAGCCTTCATTGTGTAAGTAAATGCTTAATAGTTCTACGATCTCTTTGTCATCATCTGCTACAAGTATTTTCATACTGGGTCCTCCTAGGAACAATATTCTTTTCTCCATTTTAGCAAATATTCCACAAAATAGATAAAATCATACTTAAATTTATAAGAATGATAGGAATTAAGAAAACACAAAAAGGAAAAAGACGAACGATAGGCTAATAATAACGGAAAAAGTCCTTAAAAAAGGCGGAAATCACGGACTAAAAATCACGAATCATCTTTGGAAACGGAGTAACTAGAAACGTTGGTCTATCAATCATTTTATGGTTGACGAATAGCACAAGTCTTGGTATATTATTACATGTGCCAAATGACTAAATGAATTCCTAAAAAGAATTAAAAAAAGTAGTTGACGCACAGCTCGACAGATGATATTATAACGAAGTCGCAATTTTAAAACAGTTAATTGATGTTGATACATCAACAAAATTAATTGAAAAAAGTTGTTGACAAATAACAAATCATTTGTTATTCTAATTAAGTCGCTGAGGCAGCCGCTACGAAGTTGAAAAACAACGAGCGAAAAAAACTTTTAAAAAAGAGTTGACAATTAAACGTCGCTCTGATATGATATAAAAGTTGCTAACACAGCACGGTAGACCTTTGAAAACTGAACAAAGCAAGCAAACGAACCAATGTGTAGGACGTTTCAATTTATTGAAACAAATACATGCAAGCAATAGCTAGCAAAGTTAATTTTTATGAGCTTAATGACCGTATGGTCATTCAAACAAATCATTATGAGAGTTTGATCCTGGCTCAGGACGAACGCTGGCGGCGTGCCTAATACATGCAAGTCGAACGCTTTTTCTTTCACCGGAGCTTGCTCCACCGAAAGAAAAAGAGTGGCGAACGGGTGAGTAACACGTGGGTAACCTGCCCATCAGAAGGGGATAACACTTGGAAACAGGTGCTAATACCGTATAACACTATTTTCCGCATGGAAGAAAGTTGAAAGGCGCTTTTGCGTCACTGATGGATGGACCCGCGGTGCATTAGCTAGTTGGTGAGGTAACGGCTCACCAAGGCAACGATGCATAGCCGACCTGAGAGGGTGATCGGCCACACTGGGACTGAGACACGGCCCAGACTCCTACGGGAGGCAGCAGTAGGGAATCTTCGGCAATGGACGAAAGTCTGACCGAGCAACGCCGCGTGAGTGAAGAAGGTTTTCGGATCGTAAAACTCTGTTGTTAGAGAAGAACAAGGATGAGAGTAAAATGTTCATCCCTTGACGGTATCTAACCAGAAAGCCACGGCTAACTACGTGCCAGCAGCCGCGGTAATACGTAGGTGGCAAGCGTTGTCCGGATTTATTGGGCGTAAAGCGAGCGCAGGCGGTTTCTTAAGTCTGATGTGAAAGCCCCCGGCTCAACCGGGGAGGGTCATTGGAAACTGGGAGACTTGAGTGCAGAAGAGGAGAGTGGAATTCCATGTGTAGCGGTGAAATGCGTAGATATATGGAGGAACACCAGTGGCGAAGGCGGCTCTCTGGTCTGTAACTGACGCTGAGGCTCGAAAGCGTGGGGAGCGAACAGGATTAGATACCCTGGTAGTCCACGCCGTAAACGATGAGTGCTAAGTGTTGGAGGGTTTCCGCCCTTCAGTGCTGCAGCAAACGCATTAAGCACTCCGCCTGGGGAGTACGACCGCAAGGTTGAAACTCAAAGGAATTGACGGGGGCCCGCACAAGCGGTGGAGCATGTGGTTTAATTCGAAGCAACGCGAAGAACCTTACCAGGTCTTGACATCCTTTGACCACTCTAGAGATAGAGCTTCCCCTTCGGGGGCAAAGTGACAGGTGGTGCATGGTTGTCGTCAGCTCGTGTCGTGAGATGTTGGGTTAAGTCCCGCAACGAGCGCAACCCTTATTGTTAGTTGCCATCATTTAGTTGGGCACTCTAGCGAGACTGCCGGTGACAAACCGGAGGAAGGTGGGGATGACGTCAAATCATCATGCCCCTTATGACCTGGGCTACACACGTGCTACAATGGGAAGTACAACGAGTTGCGAAGTCGCGAGGCTAAGCTAATCTCTTAAAGCTTCTCTCAGTTCGGATTGTAGGCTGCAACTCGCCTACATGAAGCCGGAATCGCTAGTAATCGCGGATCAGCACGCCGCGGTGAATACGTTCCCGGGCCTTGTACACACCGCCCGTCACACCACGAGAGTTTGTAACACCCGAAGTCGGTGAGGTAACCTTTTTGGAGCCAGCCGCCTAAGGTGGGATAGATGATTGGGGTGAAGTCGTAACAAGGTAGCCG
>NZ_JBIOMH010000001.1:3455000-3727500 GCF_051711285.1 Enterococcus sp. DIV0213h | reverse complement strand
TCGTTATAAGAATTACGTGCAATTTTTAGAAGAGATTGAAAACCGACGTCCGGTTTATAAAAAGAAGAAAAAGTGAGGGAAAAGCATGATAAAACTAGCACCATCTATTTTAAGTGCCGATTTTGCAAATCTTCAAAGAGACATTGAGCTGGTAGAGCGCCATGGCGCAGATTATATTCACGTAGACGTGATGGACGGTCATTTCGTCCCTAATATTACCTTAGGCCCAAACATCGTTAAAGCGATTCGCCCAGTTACCAAACTGCCGTTGGATGTTCACCTAATGATCACCGAACCAGAAAAGTATATCCATGCCTTCGCAGAAGCTGGGGCAGATATCATTGGGATCCACGCGGAAGCAACACCTCATATCCATCGTGCGATCCAAATGATTGTGGCAGAAAATGTCAAAGCAGAAATCGTCATCAACCCAGGCACACCAGTATCAGCCATTGAACATGTTTTATCCATGTGTGATCAAGTGTTAGTCATGACGGTCAATCCAGGGTTTGGTGGGCAATCCTTTATTGAAGAATCACTAGAAAAAATTGCGGTACTGGCTGCTTTAAAAGAAGAAAAAGGCTACCATTATGATATCGAGGTAGATGGCGGGATCGTTCCTGAGACAGCCAAACGTTGCTTGGAAGCAGGTGCAAATGTCTTCGTAGCAGGAAGCTATATTTACGATGCCGATGAACCTGCAGCACAAATCAGAGCCTTGAAAGAAGCTTTGCAATAAATGAAGATTTTGTTAGCAGCAGGGGGGCGCCCTGAAAATTGGCCACCGCTGATGACGTATGACAAATACATTGGGATTGATCGCGGGGCACTGTTTTTGCTTCAGCACCAACGGCCAGTCGATCTAGCGATTGGTGATTTTGACTCTTTGACCGCAGGCGAACTGCAAGCAGTCAAACAACAAGTCAACACAGTGATCCAAGCGCCTGCTGAAAAAGATGATACAGATACCCAATTGGCATTGGTGGAGACGTTGCGTCGCTATCCAGAAGCGCAAATCGACTTGATTGGTGCAACAGGAGGACGTCTCGACCATCTTTTAGCCAATCTATGGCTGCCTTTGGAAGATCGGTTTCGTCCATTTGCCCCAAATCTGCGTTTTTTAGATCGTCAAAATGTCGTTCAGTTCTTTTTACCAGGCACCTATCAATTGGAAAAAGAACCCGAGATGCAGTATTTGGCGTATTGCTGTTTGACGCCGGTAACAGATTTGACGTTGACAGGTAGCAAGTATTTATTAGAAAACGTCCAAGTGCCGTACCCAACTTCTTATGCCAGCAATGAATTTCTGACACAAACAGCAGGTTTTTCCTTTAGCAGCGGGATGATAGCAGTCATTCAAAGTTGTGATTAAGAGACGGAACGTCTCTTTTTTTTGTTGAAAATTTCAGAAACTTAATTACAAAAAAAACATTAAGACGGTCAACTTAGCTTTTGTTTGCAGGGTATTAATGGTAAAATTGGAACTACAGTTTGGAATTATTTGAGGTGTCTTTGTGAAAAAGTTTAATCCTAATAAAAATATTATCATCACATTGATTATTGTGATTTTAGTTGTCACCGTATTAAGCGTGACGATCGCCCGCAGAGCTGCGGGAAACTCCACCAGTGTTGTGCAATCAACGGTCAATGACTCCGTTGGCTTTATCGATAAAGTGATTACGGCGCCTTTTCGTTGGATCGAAAATGGTGCGAATTCAGTCAAAAACTTGTTTGTGACGTATGAAGAAAATGAACGTTTAAAAGAGAAATTGGACAGTTTTGATGAATTGGAACAAGCGAAGGACAATGCGCAAAGAGAAATCGATGCCTTGAAAGAAGAGCTAGAGCTGAATGCGACCTTGACGAATTATGAACGGATCTCCGCCAATGTCATCAATCGGTCACCTGATACTTGGCAAGATATGCTGATCGTGGATCGAGGCTCAAGAGACGGCGTTGAGGTCAACATGGCGGTCATGTCGCAAAAAGGCTTGATTGGTCGTGTGATAGAAGTCAATGCAGCTTCTTCTAAAATTGAACTTTTGACTTCTGAAAACCAGAATTCTAACCACTATCCGGTTCGGATCAGCGGCGAAGATGGGTCAAACTTTGGGATTCTAAGTAGTTACGATCAAAAAGAACGTTCCTTGGTCATTACCCAGTTGACAGGGGACAATGAGCTGAAGGAAGGCGATGTCGTGCAGACCTCTGGATTAGGAGGAAACTCGCCTGCCGACTTAGCGATCGGAACAGTGATCCGTACCACCAAAGATGAGTTTGGTCTTGACACCCAAGTGTTTGTAAAACCGTATGCCCAAATGTATGATATTCAAGCAGTAACGATTATCAAACGCTTGGCAGGTGAGGAATAGCCATGAAAAAGCATGACTACATCAAATACCTGGCAGCGGGCGTCTTCTTTTTGATGATGTTGGCAGATGGACAACTGACGCGTTTTTTAGAAAAATGGACCCAAGACAATTATATCGCCAGTGCGCATCTTTTATTGATCGCCCTTTTATGTGGCGCGAAGTATTTGCCGAAAAACTTTTTGATCACAACGGGGCTTGTGATCGGTTGCCTTTATGACGTGTATTATGTCGGTGTGATCGGCATCTACACGGTGGCGTTTCCCTTGATCGTGTGGATCATGTATATTTTGAAAAATACGCTTTATCAAAATGTATTTACCATGTTTTTCGGAATGATCATCTTTGTTACAAGCTTAGAAGTTGTGACGTTGGGCGTCCAGTTGCTATTTAAGATCGCCTCAGTTAGCACGTCATTCTTTGTTTCCCGCTTTTTAGCACCAACGCTTTTATTGAACATCATTTTGTTTATCCTTTTAGTCGTTCCATTCATGAAGCTATTCAAAGACGAATAGCTTCATTTTTTTTGCGTTTGACTGTATAAAAATAACAGCGATTGAAATGTTTTTGTAATATTCCTTTTATCTCTCTGACATACGGCTGTGTTACAATCACACTATCGTGAAGGACTTTAGGTATTCTTAAGCATTTATACATAAAAAAACCATATTAGGGGAAGCAACAGCCGGAGGAATGAAGAGTGAAAAAGCGAATTTTATCTTTATTGTTAGTAAGTTCAATTGTTCTTACTTCTGCAGCAGCACCGACACTTGTCTTTGCATCAGATTTTGACAATAAAATTGAAGAAAAAAATAAAGAGATCTCTGACTTGCAAAACCAGCAAGCGAGCATCAAGTCACAAGTAGCAGCACTTGAAAGCGACGTGGCAGCAATCAATGAAAAAGCCCAAACTTTGTTGCAACAACAAGGTGATTTGCGTGCGGATTCTGAAAAGTTGAAGCAAGAAATTGCTGATTTGAAAGTCAGAATCGAAAAGCGTGAAGAAGCGATCCAAAAACAAGCCCGTGACGTTCAAGTCAATGGTCAAAGCACGAACTTTATTGATGCAGTATTAGAAGCTGACTCTTTAACAGATGCTATTGGCCGTGTGCAAGCAATGACGACGATCGTCAATGCTAACAAAGATCTTGTGGATCAACAAAAGGCAGACCAAGAAGCAGTTGAAGCGAAAAAAGCGGAAAACGACGATAAATTGGCAGAAATCGCAGCGAACCAATTTGAGCTAGAAACACAATTAGGGGATCTACAAGCCAAACAAGCCGATTTAAATGTTTTGCAAGCGGAATTGGCTGTTCAACAAGCATCTAAAGAAGATGAAAAAGCTGATTTAGAAAAACAAAAAGAAGAATACGAAGCAGAACAAGCACGCATCGCTGCAGAAGAAGCGGCGGCGGCAGCAGCTCGTGAACAAGCAGCACAAGAAGCAGCGGCTCAAGAAGCGGCAGCAGCTGAAGCAGCTACTCAGGAAGCAGCATCAAGCGAGTCTTCAACGTCGAATTCAACGACATCAAACTCAACAACAAATTCTAGTACGACGACTGATACTACGCAAGGCAGTTCATCACAAGGTGGCGGTTCAACAAATACGACACCATCGACTCCTGCCAACAATAACAATAGCAATAACAACCAAGGATCGAACAATAGCGGCAATGGTGCAAGCAATACTCCTGCACCCGCACAAACGGTCAACGGTTCAGCAATCGTAGCAGAAGCAATGAAATACATTGGTACTCCTTATGTATGGGGTGGTACGACACCAGACGGCTTTGACTGTTCTGGCTTTACACAATATGTATTTGCTAAAGTTGGGATCTCATTACCACGGGTAACTTACGCACAAGAATTTTCTGGTACGGTGATTTCGATCAATGAAGCAAAAGCTGGTGACTTGTTATTCTGGGGTAGCCGCGGAAGCACACACCACGTGGCGATCGCTATGGGTAACGGACAATACGTTCATGCACCAACACCAGGTCAAAATGTTTCTGTTAGCAGTTACTCTTATTATTCACCAGATTTCGCGGTACGCGTAAACTAAATCAATTGAAGCTATTTCAAAAGCTGGCGTTTTACGTCAGCTTTTTTTGATTTCTGTTTTAAAAAACGTATGCTTTTTTTGTTTTCAGTCTTGCCAGAACATCTTATAATAGAGAAGAGAAAGGAAGCGGATAAAATGAACAAGACCTCGTCTTCCAGAGAAAAAATGATAACGGTTAAGTTTTATACGAATTATCTTTCTCGCATGATGATGCCGAATTTAAGTATTTTTATTGCGTGGATGCTGATTTCATTCCTGCTGCCTTTTTTCTCAGTCGATCAACAAGTGATCCAGCAAATGGAACAAGGGGTCTTGACTGTGCTGCTGCCCCTCATGATCGCCTATACAGGTGGGCAGATGTTGGCGCCTGAACGAGGTGGGGTCGTAGGAGCAGTGGCGGTCTTAGGGGCTATTCTCGCAACGGATATTCCCCAGGTCTTTGGGGCGATGCTGCTGGGGCCGCTAGCGGGCTGGCTATTGTACCGCAGTGATTCGATCGTGAGCAAAGTCAAAAGTGGCTATGAGATGCTGGTGCGCAATTTTATTGCAGGTGCGTTTGGCGGACTCCTCTTTTTAGGCAGTTACTTCCTATTGGCGCCGCTTTTTAATTGGTTCAGTCTCGGCAGCTATCAGCTTGTTGATTATTTTGTTCAGCAAAACGTTTTGCCCTTTATTCATATCATTGTAGAACCATTGAAGGTTTTGTTTTTTAATAATATTGTCAACCATGGTCTATTTACACCGCTAGGGATCGAAGCAGCGGCACTCAATGGTCAGTCGGTTTTATTTTTGATCGAGGCCAACCCCGGTCCAGGATTAGGGGTCTTAGCGGCGTATCTTTTTTTTGGTTCAAAGCGAAACCGAACGAATGCCGCAGCATCCGTTTTTGTGCAGGCTATTGGTGGGATTCATGAAGTGTATTTCCCGTTTGTTCTGCTCGATCCTTGGGTGTTGCTCGGTCCGATCATTGGTGGTTTCAGTGGCACGCTGATCTTCCAATTTTTAGGGGTAGGCTTAAGAGCGCCTGCGTCTCCGGGCTCGATCTTAGCGATTTTACTCAATACACCGCCGTCTATGATCCTAGGTGTCTTAGCTGGGATTGTCGTCAGTACGGTCGTATCGTTTGCGATCGCTAGTGTGCTGTTAAAACGGAAGTCCAATACAGAAAATGAGGAGCGTAAGATGCCGAAAATGAAGAAAGTCACGGAGATCGTCGTGGCCTGTGACGCAGGGATGGGGTCCAGTGCGATTGGTGCCAGCATACTAAAAAAACAGTTACAAGAAGCCCAGCTAACGTTTCCTGTCCGCTATCAATCGATTTATCGTGTGATCGATGATCCCGCGCTTTTGGTGATCACCCAACGGGAATTAGCAGCTATTGCCCAAAAGCAGACACCACACGCACAGCATTATGTGTTAGATAATTTTTTGGCGGCTGATGAGTATGCCCCGCTGATCCTAGAATTACAAAGAAGAGAACAGGGTCCGCAAAAATCGCTGCAAACCGAGGCAGCAAGTTCGTTAGGATTTTCAACGATCATCTTTTTGTATACTGGAAAAAAACGCGGTTCACAAACGATGGCAGTGGAGATACTAAGCAAAATGGCCCGCCAACAAGCGCTGTCTTTGACCATCAAAAAAATGGCGTATGAAGGACAAGCTCTTGACCCTACGGCAGTCTATATCCTCCCGAAAGAACTTGCAGAAAAGTGCCCGATCCCAGATGTTCCTTTGCTGGTGGTGGATGATTTATTGACGACAGATGCGTATCGTCAGTTACTGACAGAAGGAGTCGACTATGTTTTTGACCAATCGTGAAACACTTTTATTAACGGAATTGATGAATAGTACCGGTCCAGTTTCTTTAGATCGCATGATGCAAGTCTTAAAAGTCAGTAAACGAACGGTGTACCGTGAACTGGCTAATCTAGAAAAATCGCTGGAAACAGTAGGAGCTACCTTAGAGAAGGTCGGTCGTGGTCATTTCCAAATTTTTGCATCAGAAACGAGCATTCGCCAATTGCAAGAAGCCATTATGGCAGATACCGATCAAGAATTCGCAGCTAGTGAGCGACAACATCGTATTTTGCTGCAATTGACTACCGCCACGAAGCCTGTATCTAGTCATTTCTTCTTGGATCGCTACCAAATCAGCAATACGACGTTTTTTTCAGATATCAAACAGCTAGAAGAAAGTCTCGCACGGCTGCCGTTAAGGATCGTGCGCAATCAAGGGTATGAGATCGAAGGCTCCGAAAAATATCGGCGGTTGATCACAGCCAATACACTAGTGATGGAGATCAATGAGTACCAATTTTTCCATTTACTGGAAACCGATGATGAAGCCCCGTTTATTTTTCAATTTCTGTCCCGTGACCATCTATTGCTAGCCCAGCGGCTGATTCGAGAAACCATCGAGCCGCAGTTCAAGGAACTTAGTGACCGCAAATTGGCGTTTATCGTCTTGATGCTGGCGCTAGCCATGGATCGGGTAGCTTTGGGCTACACGGTGGAAGAAGAGACGTACCCGAGTCAGATCAACAAAGACTTGCTGAAGGTGGCGAAAAAAATTTTTGCTCAGATCGCCGAAAAGACGAAACTGCTTTATTCCATTAACGAAATCGTCTTTTTTGCCGTGTTACTAGGTGATTTTGCCAATTCCTTTGATCGTGATTTTTTTGATGACAATTTTGATACTGACTTGGCTTATCGTGTGAAACGCTTGATCGAATTGGTCAGTGAGCAAACGGAAGTGGCGTTTTATGAAGATACGAACTTGTATAAAATGCTGCTGACCCATATCTCAGGAGTGATGACGCGGGCGATTTTAGAAGAAGATCATTTGAACAACCCTATCCTAGAAAAAATCATGAACCAGTATGTCGAGATCGCCAGCGGGATTCGTAATCATCTGCCGCAGGTCTTTCCGCAGCAGCAGTTCTCGGAAGAAGAAATCGCCTATATGGTCCTGCATTTTGCCAATTCGTTGGAAAAAAATCCGAAAGTGTTAGAAGTCAATATTGCAGGGATCTCTCCTAGCGGATTAGCCTCCATCAGTTTATTAGAGATGCAGCTGCGGAAACATTTTCCCTTTATCAATCAAATCACCTTCTTTCGAGTGGGAGATGTCAAACGGGAAAATATCGAGGAGACCTATGACTTGGTGATCTCGACTTCCTTGCTGCCAGGGTATCAAGGAGAGTACAAACTCGTTTCACCGATCCTGCTAGAAGAAGATATTCAAGAGTTGAAGAAGGCCTTCCAAGCCATTAGTCAGAAAAAACGTTCCGCAAAAAAGGCACCCTCTGCTTTGGTCAAAGAGGAATCCTATGAAGCGGTCTTGGCTTTTATCGAAGCCATTAACCAGCTATTGGCGCTGTTTCAAGTGCAAGCCATTGATAACCCAGCGGACTTGGAAGAAACGTTACAGCTGGTACTGACGTCTTTTGATGAACATGTTGTTTTGGATCGTGAGAAAGTCGTTGATCGTCTCTTACGGCGCTACTTCCAAGCGCCAGTGGGCATTCCTGACACTCACTTTGCCTTGTTTCACGCGGCGAGCTCGGCGATCCTGCAACCAGTTTTTCGTATTTTCGACTTGAAACAACCTTTGCCTCTTTTAGCGATGGATAAAAAAGAAATCGCTGTTACCCGTTTATTAGTCATGCTTGCGCCGTATCCTATCAATGAAACAAGCTCTCAGATGTTAGGAAAAATCAGTGGTTCGATCATTATGAATGATCTAAATACGGAGATTTTTAATTCGGGCAATGATTCGATTATTTATCAGTTACTCTCTTCGCTCTTGATTGAAGAAGTAAAACAATAGGAGGGATCAGCGATGTATATTCCACAGGAGCGTATTTTGTTGGATCAACACTTTACCGATGCCACAGAGGCCCTGAAAAAAATTGGCGAGTACTTAGTCAACCAGGAGATCGTTTCCTTGCCCTATGTCAAAAGCCTTTTGCGGCGCCATCAAAAAACAGGTGTTTACATCGGCAACTTTGTGGCATTGCCCCATGCGGAAGAAGAAGCCCAGCAATGGATCAAGGAAGAAGGACTCTTTTTGATCCAAGTGCCTGATGGCGTCGACTTCGGCACGAAGGAGCAGGCTAAAATCGCTACGATCCTTTTCGTAGTCGTCCTAAAAGAGCAGCAATTAGCTGTTTTGCAAGAAATCGCCTTTTTTTGTTCTGATATGCAGAATGTTCGGGTGCTTAGTGATGCCGAATCGGTTGAAGAGATCCAACAGATTTTGTTAGCAGAAGAATAAGCGATCAGCAGCAGACTGGCTTGCAACAAGAGCAGCGAACGAAATAGATGAATGAGCTGCCTCCGTGTACTTGCTCTTTCTACCTTGTGTAGAAGGAGCGGGTACACGTTTTTTTTGTGTTTTGGCAAAATCCAAAAAAATGCTTCACGTGAAACATAACGAAAATAAGCGAGTGCAGGGGCTGCTCGCCTTTTTTTGTTCTATCCGTTTGGCTACAAGTTTTGGCACAGTTTTTTGTGCCAAAGTACGACTTTCGAGCTTTTTGGGAAGCGCCTACAATAAGGGTGTAAGCAGACGAGAGGAGAGAAAGAAATGGAACAGACACAAAAAGCAGCCAAATCATCAGTCAAAGCAAAAGTTCAAAAATTAGGCAGTACGTTGTCGAGTATGGTGATGCCGAATATCGGCGCATTGATTGCATGGGGTGTATTAACGGCATTATTTATTCCAGATGGGTATTTACCAAATGAAGCCTTTGCAACGATGGTCGGTCCAATGCTAACGTATTTGATCCCAATCTTGATCGGGTATACTGGCGGGAAAGTGATTGCTGGTGACCGCGGAGCCGTGGTTGGGGCGATCGCAACGATGGGGGTCATCGTCGGAACGGATATCCCAATGCTATTGGGTGCGATGATCATGGGTCCTTTAGGCGGTTGGGTCATCAAGAAATTTGACGAGATCTTCCAAGACAAAGTTCGCGCTGGCTTTGAAATGTTGGTCAACAACTTTTCATCAGGTTTGATCGGTTTTGCCTTAGCATTACTGGGCTTTGTAGCAATCGGGCCAGTTGTGAACACCTTGACAGAAGCAATGGCAGCAGGGGTCGAAGTGATCGTCAATGCCCACTTGATTCCATTAGCCAATATCTTTATTGAACCAGCAAAAATCTTATTCTTAAACAATGCTATCAACCATGGAATTTTGACACCATTAGGTACTGAGCAAGTCAGCGAATTTGGGAAATCGATCCTTTACTTATTAGAAGCCAATCCTGGACCTGGTTTAGGAGTCTTGCTAGCCTTCACTTTCTTCGGAAAAGGAGCAGCGAAATCTTCGGCACCTGGAGCGATCATCATTCACTTTATCGGTGGGATCCATGAGATCTACTTCCCATACGTCATGATGAAACCATTGATGTTCTTAGCCGTGATTGCCGGCGGTGTATCAGGAAGCTTTACCTTCCAATTGCTAGGTGCAGGCTTACGGGCACCTGCTTCACCAGGTTCGATCATTGCGATCTTAGCAATGACGCCATTCAACTCAGTGATGAGTGTCGTTTCTGTCTTAGCCGGAATTGCCGTAGGAGCAGGCGTATCCTTTATCGTCGCTGCCGCGATCTTGAAAGCGGATGCGAAGGATACGGTGGATAATTTTGAAGAAAAAGTACAACAAACGCAAGCAGCAAAACTTAGCTCAAAAGGCTTGGCGGCTCAACCAATGACTGGCATCAATCGTATCATCTTCGCATGTGATGCAGGCATGGGCTCCAGTGCTATGGGGGCATCGATCTTACGTAAAAAAGTCAAAGAAGCGGGTCTTCCACAAAATGTTTCTAATTCCGCCATCAACAATTTGACGGACGATGCCAATACGCTGATCGTCACTCAAGAAGAATTGCAAGAACGTGCCAAACAAAAAGCGCCAAATGCGACCTTTGTCGCGGTTGAGAATTTCCTGAACTCTCCACGGTACGATGAAATCGTAGCCACATTGTCAGGGACTAAGACAGCGGGGGAGTCAGCAAAAAAGTCTGAAGCAGGCAACCAGGTAGATGTTCCTTCCGCCAATGACCTTAAGCAAGTCAGCGAAATCATTTTGGCCCACGATGATCGCAAAGGTTCGGCAACGATGGCTCAGAAAGTCTTCCAAGATCTTTTAGCCAAAGAAGCTCTGACGATGCCGATCAGAAAAAGCCATATCAATGATCTCCATGCCAACGCCTCTTCACTGGTGATCACAAAAGAAGCCCTAACGCCGCAAGCGCAAACGTCAGCGCCAGAAGCGATCCACCTATCTGTCAATAATTTGATGGGAACGACGAACTATCAACGGATCGTGGCATCGATCAAAGCAGCAAATTAAGAAAGGATGAGCCGAATGCAAGTATTAGAAAAAGACATGATTGAATTGAACAAACAATTTGCGACCAAAGAAGAAGCCATTCGTTACTGTGGTGAAAAATTGCTGGCGGCAGGTTGTGTGGAAAAAGAATACGTCGATGCCATGCTTGAGCGTGACGAGATGCTCTCAGTCTATATGGGGAACTTTATTGCGATTCCTCACGGCACGGATGAAGCCAAAAAATACGTCAAAAAATCAGGTATCTGTATCGTGCAAGTACCTGATGGCGTGAATTTCGGTACAGCGGACGAAGAAAAAATCGTCACCGTCCTTTTCGGCATCGCGGGCAAAGGGGAAAATCATCTGCAATTGGTCCAACAAATCGCCCTCTTTTGCAGCGATATCGATAACGTTGTCGAATTGGCGGATGCCTTAGATAAAGAAGAAATCGCCCAAAGTTTGACCGTAGCATAAGGATTTAAGGAGGAGACAAGACATGAAGGCAGTTCACTTTGGTGCAGGTAATATTGGTCGCGGCTTTATCGGCGAGATATTGGCTGCCAACAACTTTGAAATCACATTTATTGATGTCAATGAAACGATCATTGACGCCTTAAAAGCAAGACAAGGGTATACCATCGAATTAGCCGATGAGTCCCAAGAACAGATCCACATCGAGCATGTGACGGGATTGAACAATGCCAAAGAACCAGAAGCGGTGATCCAAGCGATCGCCGAGGCAGACATCCTTACGACCGCCATTGGTCCCAACATTTTGCCGCATATCGCTGAGCTGATCGCCAAAGGCTTAGAAGCACGTCAGCAACACCCAGACAAGCCAGCCATTGATGTGATCGCTTGTGAGAATATGATCGGCGGATCGACCTTTTTAAAAAGCGAAGTGCAAAAATACGTTGCGGATTGGTCAGCATTGGAAGCGACGGTTGGTTTTCCAGATGCAGCGGTGGACCGTATCGTACCGCTGCAGCACCATGAAGATCCTTTATTCGTTCAAGTAGAACCTTTTTGCGAATGGGTGATCCAAGAGTCAGGGATGAAATCCTCGATCCATCTGCAAGGGGTCCATTATGTGGCGGACCTGGAACCGTATATTGAACGGAAATTATTCAGTGTCAATACGGGTCATGCCACGGTAGCGTACACAGGCGCCCTCCAAGGCTATCAGACGATCGATGAAGCGATGCAGGACCATTTAGTGGTGATCCAATTAAAATCCGTTCTCGAAGAAACTGGGCGGCTTTTAATTGAGAAGTGGGCTTTTGATCCTGAAGAACATGAACGGTATATCGAAAAAATCATCCAACGCTTTAAAAACAAACACATTTCCGATGCTATCACACGGGTGGCACGGACACCTGTCCGCAAATTAGGAACTGAAGAACGCTTTATCCGACCAGTCCTTGAGTTAGAAAAACGCAACATGCAGCCAGATCATCTCTATGAAACGATCGGCATGATCTTCAACTACAAAGACCCTGAAGATGAGCAAAGCCAACAGTTACAAGCACTTTTGGATGAAAAATCACTACCGGAAGTTATTGCAGAAATCACTGGCTTACAAGATGAAGACATGATTGAAACGATCCGACAAAACATTGAAAAATATGCGTATGTTGCCGCATAAAAACGAGTAACACACAGAACAAGCAGATAAATTGCCGCATCCGTAAAAGCTAGCCCAACAAGCGAGCTTTTGCGGATGTGGCAATTTCTTTCAACGCTTGTTCTGTGTTTTTTTGCTCACCGATTGACCTTTGTTGCTAACTTGACGATAATAAGAAAAGAAATGAGGGAGAGCGATGGAACGATGGTTTGAAGAAGCCCAGCTTCAAGTAATTGAGTTGCCGATCGAATGGCTGGAAAACCGCCCCGTCTATCGGGCCTTTATCCGTGAATTGCCGACGATCCAAGGGGAAGGAACTTCGCGGCAAGCTGTTTATCGGCAGTTGGCAGAAGCCTACGCGGCTTACCTTGCCCAACTTCGAGAGGCCAATGAGGCACAGGAAGAAATGACGTCTTCCTTATTATCGACGGAAGAGTTATTGCGCTATTACGATGGCGAGACTTTCGATGGCTTTGAGTTGCCCTCTGACGAGTAACGGGAAACGAGCTATTCACTGAAAACTGAAAAGCTACGCAAGAAAAAACCGCTCAGCTGCAGCTCGATCGATACGAAGGATCAAACGCTGCAATTGGCGGCTTTTTTTCTCTAAGAAACCAAGTCTTATTCGTGGTTAGTTCAATGCCTCGGTAATGGCTTGATTGAAGGCATCTAAGTCATCTGGGTTTCGGCTGGTGATCAACCGATAGGTTTCGTCGATCACGACAGGCTCATCTTTGACGGTGGCACCTGCGTAGGCTAAATCTGGTCGCACAGAATCATAAGCCGTCAAGGTCAAATCTTTTGTCAGTCCTGTTTGGATAAACAGTTGTGGGCCGTGGCAAATGGCAAAGACGGGACGATCAGATGTCAAAAAGTCTTTCGTCAATGACACATAGCGCTCATCGGTCCGTAATTGGTCAGGGGAGAAACCGCCTGGGATCAACAAAGCATCAAAACTTGCAGGATCGATCGTATCAATGGCCGCATCGACGGTAAATGTTCCACCTTGTTTGCCTTCGACGGTCTCGGCGCCTTCATTACTAATAACGACTACTTCGTGTCCAGCCGCTTCCAGTGCTTCTTTTGGTGACGTCAACTCAACATCTTCAACTAGATCAGTGACAATAACAGCAACTTTACTCATTCGATCTCCTCCTTATTACTTGATGAACAATTTGTTCACCTGCTATTATTTATGCTAACGAAGATTTTCGCTGTTGACAAATCATCTGTTTGTCCGCAGCTTGAAAAAGAAAGAAGGCAACGCCATGGCAACGATCCAACTATTTATCTCTGATACCCCCCTTTGCTTTGAAAAAGCGGAATTCACTTTTATGGAAGAATCATTTGTCATCGAGAAACAGCAATTATTTGAAAAAGTTGATGCAGTGATGCATCAAGAGGTATCCTCGGCCTTGGTTTCATTGGTAGAAAAAGCCCTTTTGACGCTAGAAGCGATCGGGGAAGAAGAGGATTATTTCGACCTGCTTTATTTGACCTATGAGAATACCCGCCATTCCCTCAGCGGACAGCAATTACTCGCGCAGCCGTTTCCAGCTGTAGAAGCAGCCTTGCAGCCAGTCTTTGATGAGTTGGCAGAACCGATCGTAGAAAAGTTTTATGAGGAGCTGACCAATCAGCTAGAAGAAGTTGCTGATGATGAACTGTTTAGTTCTTATTATCTGGATGAGGAAGAAGCGGTGATCCAAATCGATGCCCCGATCCAACATGAAGAAGTGATCGCTTTGCCTACCCTTTTACGGGATTACCATGGCACGTTGCGGCTGACCTTTGAAAAGTTTTATGAATACCTTGTGTAGCGGCGGCAACTGCCGTCGTTGTTTTTTTGTGAAAACAGTTACATGTTTAGTTTTTTTTTAAATCCTGCGACAGAAGCCTCTGGAATCTTGACCCTTTTGTCAGAAACGATTATAAAGGTAAGAAGAGGCTGAAGGAACCGAGGCTGCCAATGGGCAACACCGGGTAAGAAAAGGATGAGAATCATGCGAAAAGTCCCGCCTATTTTAAAACCAATTGCACTTTTAACGATATCAACGATCATTGCCACTGCTACCGGCGTGGTGAATTCAGGCAGCTACCGCCAACCAAGTCGTGCGACGGAAACAACAGAGACGACGGAAACGACCGAACAAGCACCAAGTGAAAGCACACCCTCTTCGATGACAGAAGACAGTCAAAATCAGACACCTGCTAGCACGGACTCACAACCGACGAACGATGATCAGCAGACAACACCGTCATCCAGCAGTGAACCAACAACACCAGCAACGACTCCGTCTTCTTCGGTGCCTGCAGAAACGACGCCATCAAGCGATGCCAATGTTTCACCAGCACCATCGGAAAACAATCAGGAAACACCTTCTTCAAGTGAAGAGACCACGCCAGATCCACAAGGGATCATGGATGAGAATCAAGGAAATGAGTAGGTGAGAAAATGACGCTTATTTTAGATTTAATCAACGGCATCCATAAATTTTTGGGCTATCTCGATATCAGTCCTAAATACTTGAACCGTGCCTATACCATCCTCAGTATCATTCCAACGGCGTATATTTTGCGGATCGTCTACGGGATGTTTGCGAACCAAAACTATTTTCAAGCGATCCTTTATACGGTCGGCTTTTTGGTCTTAGTCTACTTCTGGGTACTGAATATCTTCTATTATTTCTTAAACAAAAATATGAAGTTCGATGTCACTCAGGCCTTTGTCAAAGTTTTACCAGACGAAGTCTTCAATATTGAAGGAGAAACCATCAGCACCACCGACATTGATCGTTTGACGACTGAAAAAGCGGTGATCCATTTTGAAGAAGACTATCAGCTGGTATTGGCGAATCATTTGCAGACCTTGATCGCTCAAGAAGAATTGGCGATCAAACCGTCATCCAACGGCTTTACGATCCCGAAAAACACCTTGTATCCTTACTATTTTGTCAAACAGCAAGGGGAAAATGAGTACGCATTGCAGATCGGTACTAGCTACACGGAGATGACGAAAGTCGGCACGATCCAATGGACAGGCAAACAGCCCTTAGAGCCAGTGGGCTTATTTATCACTGGCGGTGATTTTATCAAAAATGATGTGAAATACCATGAACCATACAGTTTGAAATTGTACGTCAAAAAAGAGATTTCTGAAGAAGAACCACAGACCTCAAGACAGGCGTATCGACGACAAGCACGCAAATAAGAAAAGGCAGTTCCCCCAGAGCGTTCTCTGAAGGGACTGCCTTTTTGGTATCTCGGTTATTCGATCGGGATATTTTTTGCGGGTGCATCTTTGTAGCTGGCTTTTGGTAACGTCAGGGTCAATACGCCGTCTTCAAACACTGCTTTAATGGACTCGTCATCAATGTCTGTGATGGTGAAGGTCCGTTGATAGGCACTGCTAGAGCGTTCTTTGCGCAAATAATGTCCGAAATCCTCCTCGGTTTCCGTGGTCTCTGTTTGAGCCGCTGAAATCGTCAGCGTGTTGTTGACGTAACTGACGCGGATGTTTTCTTTCTTGATGCCGGGTAAATCTGCTTGAACGAGATACTTGTCTTCGTACTCTTTAATGTCCGTATTCATTTGCCGTTCTTGCCAAAAACTGTTCATTAATTTGCCTAATAGTTCTTCGCCGCCTGCGAAATCTCTTGGAATCAAATTTGCCATGTGGTTCCCCCGCTTTCTTTTATCTATTGAGTTGGTACTTCTATTTTACGAGGAACCAAGCCAAAGGGCAACCAAAATGGCAACAATCATAAAAACAAGAGAAATCACTCAACTATCTTATAAGAATCTGCTATGATAGAACTAAATAACTATCAGATGATTGGATGAATGAAGATGGAGATTATTGAAAAAGCGCCAGCTAAGATCAACCTCGGTCTCGATGTGTTAGAGAAAAGAACAGACGGCTACCATGAGTTGGAAATGGTGATGTCTAGTGTTGATCTAGCCGACCGTCTGATAATGGAAGAGATAACAGAAGATAAGATCATTATAGAAACCAACAAAGCCTTTTTGCCGATCGACAAACGCAATAATGTCTATCAAGCCGCCAGTATCTTAAAAAAACGCTACGGCATAAAAAAAGGCATCCGTATCCGCATCACCAAGAATATCCCGGTGGCAGCTGGGTTAGGTGGGGGCAGTACGGATTGTGCGGCAGCGCTGCGGGGGATGGTTCGCCTCTGGCATTTAGACCTTTCCATGGCAGAGCTGATCGATATTGGTATGGAAGTCGGCACCGATGTTCCCTATTGTCTTTATGGGACCACTTCCCACATTGCAGGAAAAGGGGAGCTGGTGACGCCGCTGCGGCCGATGCCGCAATGTTGGGTCATCTTGGTTAAACCTCGTTTGAGTGTTTCAACGGGGAAAATCTTTCAAGAAGTTGAGCTAGACCAACTGCACCATCCAGATATCGCGGCATTGTCGGCCGCCGTCTTAGCCGAAGATTATCCAGCAATGATCGCTGCCATGGGCAATAGCCTAGAAGCCATCACGATCCCGAAGTATCCGATCGTCCAACAGATCAAAGATCGCATGATGAAATACGGCGCAGATGTTGCCTTGATGACCGGCAGCGGACCGACTGTCTTTGCTCTTTGTCAAAAATATTCGCGGGCACAGCGGGTCTATAATGCCTTAAAAGGATTCTGCGATGAGGTTTATCTTGTACGTACATTGAAATGAATGAGTCAAGGACACAGGCTGAATTCGCCTGTGTTTTTTTGTATGCCTTCTATTTCAATAGTAAAGAAAAAGGCAGCTGAAGTGGGGAAGGAAGCATCTAGAAGCTGCCCTACAAAAAAGTCCCCGACGAAAATAAGGCGTCGGGGTCTGATTCTTTACGTAAAGCAAAGGCTATTCTTTTTGGTGCTGCTTCTTTGCGGATTTTTTCTTTTTGTCTTCTTCATACAATGGTTTGTCGATCGTTTTGCGGATT
Source organism: Enterococcus sp. DIV0213h (assembly GCF_051711285.1). Taxonomy (NCBI): domain Bacteria; kingdom Bacillati; phylum Bacillota; class Bacilli; order Lactobacillales; family Enterococcaceae; genus Enterococcus; species Enterococcus sp. DIV0213h. The sequence continues at coordinate 3,710,151 of NZ_JBIOMH010000001.1, read as the reverse complement.
TCTTCGGTTTGCTGCGATGCAGGATCTTCTGGTAAGACGATTCGAGTCAACAAGTCGCTGTTGTTTACAGTTGGCGGCACAGTTACAAATTCGTTCATCTTCGTTTCCTCCAAGTGCTTTTAGGTTATTATCCTACATACTCTCTAATTTTTCAAGCTGGTACAGCAGGGGCGCATGGCGAATGGCGTAAAATATGGCTAAGTTCCTGAGAGAAGAAGCCGCTTCAAATGAACGTTTTCTCCTATGTTTTCCGATTTATCTCGAAATAAAAGTTTTAAATCGTAAAACGTACGATTTGTCTTGACGAACCGGAAATCATTTGATAGAGTAACTTTTGCTAACAAAACGGAGTTGTTCCGTTTTAAAATAAAAAGAAGAGCCAGCAAATGGAAGGGGAAAGCCCGATGAAAAAAATCTTACTTACTACAGCACTCCTTTTAGGGGGCGTGCTTCTTGGCGCTTGTGGGCAGCAAGAAGCGACAAGTCAATCGAGTGACACAGAGAAGCTGTCGATCGTCACGACGTTTTATCCAATGTACGAATTTACGAAAGAAGTCGTAGGCGACGCAGCAGAGGTCTCCTTGTTGATCCCTGCAGGAACTGAACCCCATGACTATGAGCCAAGTGCCAAAGATATGACCAAAATCATGGATGCAGATGCCTTTGTCTACAATAGTCCTGAGCTAGAAACTTGGGTCGCTAGTTTGACGGATTCCGTCGATCCTGAGCAAATAGCCGTGATCGAAGCGGCCAAAAACATTCAGTTGGTGGAAGGCACAGAGGAGGAAGATCATGACGCGCATGATCACGAAAGCGAAGACAGCCATGAAGGCCATGATCATACGTACGATCCTCATGTTTGGACCGACCCAGTCTTAGCGATCCAAGAAGTAGAAACGATCCGCGATGACTTGATTGCGAAGTTTCCTGAGCAAAAGGCAACTTTCACGGAAAATGCAGCTGCCTATATCGAAAAGCTTTCTGCTTTAGATGAAGCCTACCAAGCGGCGTTAAAGGATGCGACCCAACGAACCTTCGTTACGCAGCACGCAGCCTTTGGCTATTTGGCACGGCAGTATGATTTAGTCGAAGAATCGATTTCGGGCATTTCACCCGATCAAGAACCAACGCCAAGTCGGTTGGCTGAGCTGAAAGAATATGTAGAAGAAAAACAAGTCAAAGTTATCTATTTTGAAGAAAACGCGTCATCGAAGGTGGCTGAGACCTTAGCGTCTGAAACAGGAGTGGAACTGGCGGTCTTGAATCCATTAGAAAGCTTGACGCAAGAGCAGATGGATAACGGCGAAACATACCTGTCTGTAATGGAAGACAATTTGGCAGCATTACAAAAAAGTATTCACTAAGGAGGCGCCTGCGTGCGTTATATCGATGTAAAAGATTTGACCTTTTATTATGATGATGAGCCCGTCTTGGAAGACATTTCCTACTTTGTCGAAGACGGCGAATTCGTGATTTTGACTGGCGAAAATGGGGCGGCAAAATCTACTTTGATCAAAGCAACCCTTGGTTTGTTGAAACCTTCTAAAGGAGCAGTCACCTTGGCGACCAAAAATGCTGCTGGTGAAAAATTAAGCATCGGCTACATTCCTCAGCAGATTGCTTCCTTTAACGTCGGGTTCCCCAGCACCGTTTTGGAATTGGTCCAATCGGGCCGCTACCCAAGAGATCGCTGGTTCAAGCGCTTGACGAAACGAGACCATGAGCATGTCCGCCGTGCATTAGATGCCGTCGGGATGTGGGACGTGCGTCATAAACGGATCGGCGAGTTGTCCGGTGGCCAAAAGCAGCGGATCAGCTTGGCACGGGTCTTTGCCACGGACCCTGATTTATTTATTTTAGATGAACCGACTACGGGGATGGATGAACAATCCCGCAATCTGTTTTATGAACTGCTACGGCACAATGCTCATGACCACGGCAAGTCGATTTTGATGATCACCCATGATCACGAAGATATCAAAGAATACGCGGACCGTCAGATCCGTTTAGTGCGGAAGGAGGATTCACCATGGCGCTGCTTTCATATGAATTCATGAGAAGAGCTTTTCTTGCGGCGATTTTTATTGCTGGTATCGCACCGATGCTGGGGGTCTTTCTAGTGATTCGGCGACAGTCATTGATGGCTGATACGCTGTCCCATGTCTCTTTAGCAGGGGTGGCACTAGGCTTCTTTCTAAATCTAAATCCGAGTTTGACGACGCTATTGATCGTAGTCATTGCCGCAATCATTTTGGAATACTTGCGAACACTGTACCGCAGTTATTCAGAGATCTCGATCGCCATTTTGATGTCTGGCGGCTTAGCGTTAGCCCTCGTCTTGATGAACCTTAGCGGGGGGAACTCCGCAACGAGTATCCAATCGTATTTGTTTGGGTCGATCGTTACGATCACACAAGAACAAGTCTGGATCTTAGGCTTTTTGTTTTTAGCCGTTTTTGCTTTATTCTTCTTATTCAAACGGCCCATGTACATTTTGACCTTTGATGAAGATACCGCTCATGTCGATGGCTTGCCTGTGCGAGTGATGTCGATGCTCTTTAATGTCTTGACGGGGGTGGCAATCGCCATGATGATCCCGATTGCGGGTGCATTGTTGATCTCTGCGATCATGGTTTTACCAGCTGCCATCAGTATGCGTTTAGGCAAGAGCTTCAATGCCGTGATTTTGATCAGTGTCGTGATCGGCATGATTGGGATGATGTCTGGTTTGACCAGTTCCTTTTATTTGGACACACCACCGGGAGCGACGATCACGCTGGTTTTTATCGCTCTTTTCTTAGTGATCAATTTGATCAAACGCATCGTGATCCTCGTGCAACGAAAACAACGCCTAAAATAAAGGGCTTTATGAAAAAGAAACGAAGAATTTTCGTTTCTTTTTTTTAAACTCTAATCAAAACCGAACAATATAAGCAATATTTTAGATAATGCTCGCATTTATCCCGAAAAAGCCTTATAATAAGGCGAATAAACTAAAGGAGTTGTCCGGTGTGAAAATACGTCGAAGTGAACGACTGATCGATATGACACATTACTTGTTGAATCATCCCCATGAATTGATTTCATTGTCCTTCTTTTCTAAACGATATGCCTCTGCAAAATCATCGATTAGCGAAGATTTATCTATTATCAAAAAGACCTTTAAAGAACGAGGAACAGGCATTCTTGATACCGTGCCAGGCGCTGCTGGCGGTGTTTTTTTTGTGCCTGAAATTTCTGAAGAAGAAGCGTATGCGTACGTCGAAGGGCTGGCAGAACGCTTGTCTGAGCAAGACCGTTTGTTGCCTGGCGGCTATGTTTATCTATCTGACTTATTAGGCGAACCGGAATTGCTGCGCCAAGTCGGCCGCATCATCGCTTCCAAATATTTAGGCGAACAAATCGATGCGGTGATGACCGTTGCTACTAAAGGAGTGCCGATCGCTCAAGCAGTCTCTTACTACTTGAATGTTCCCTTCGTGATCGTGCGTCGTGATTCCAAGATCACTGAAGGCTCGACCGTGAGTGTCAATTATGTCTCTGGTTCTTCAGAGCGCATCGAAAAAATGGAATTATCCAAGCGCAGCTTAAAGCGCGGCTCTAGAGTATTGGTGGTCGATGACTTTATGAAAGGCGGCGGCACGGTCAATGGGATGAAGAGCTTGATTGAAGAATTTGAAGCCGAATTAGTCGGTATTACGGTTTTTGCCGAAACGAAATTCAAAGGCAAGCGGGCCATCAGCGATTACAGTTCTCTGCTGTATGTTGAAGATGTCGATACCCAGACCAAAACGATCTCGGTAGTACCGGGAAATTACTTTGAGAAAAAAGCCTGATTTTTTGTGGCTCTTAGACTGGCGCAAGCAGCTGTTTTTTAAACGGCGGCCGCCAGTCTTTTTTTGATTGGTCTAGGTGGGGATTCCTTAAATCGTTGAAATTTACAAGTACTTGGGCTAAACTGTTTATAGGAAATTCAATGAACAAAAATCGTTCAGATTGATAGGAGTGGAATACGTGGACGCACGTTTTGCAATAATTTTAGCGGCTGGAAAAGGCACGCGCATGAAATCGAAGTTATATAAAGTGTTACATCCTGTTTGTGGCAAACCAATGGTGGAGCACATCATGAATCGAGTGGTGGAAACCAATCCTGAAGAGATCGTGACGATCGTCGGTCACGGGGCAGAAATGGTCAAAGAGCAACTGGGGGATCGCACCAACTATGCCTTACAAGCCGAACAATTGGGTACTGGCCATGCTGTCGTTCAAGCCGAATCATTTTTAAAAGGCAAAAAAGGGACGACCTTAGTGATCAGTGGGGATACACCGTTATTGACGACGGAAACCTTGAATAACTTGTTCGACTACCACCAAGGGAAAAATGCGTCGGCGACGATCTTAACGGCGCAAGCGGCAGACCCAACAGGCTATGGCCGAATCGTGCGGGATCGTGTCGGTATCGTGGAGAAAATCGTTGAGCAAAAAGATGCATCGATCGAAGAAGCGCTGATCCAAGAAATCAATACAGGGACGTATTGCTTCGACAATGAATTGTTATTTGACGCCTTGGCAAAATTAGATACGGACAATGCCCAAGGGGAGTACTACTTGACTGATATCATCGAGATCTTAAAGGAAGACGGCAAAATCATCGCTGCTTATCAAACCGAAGATTTTCATGAATCATTAGGAGTCAATGACCGCATCGCCTTAGCCGAAGCCAATCGCTTGATGCGTCAGCGGATCAATCGTCAGCACATGCAAAATGGCGTGACCTTGATCGATCCGGCAACGACTTATATCGACGAAGGTGTTGTGATCGGCTCAGATACTCTGATCGAAGCCGGTGTCACCATCAAAGGGAAGACGACGATCGGAGAAGACTGTGTCATTACGGCAGCTTCTGAAATAGAAGACAGCAAGATCGGCAACCAAGTGACGATCAAGGCATCGACGATCGAGGAGAGCATCATTCATGATGGCGCCGATGTCGGTCCCAATGCCCATCTTCGTCCTAATGCGGAAATTTTGGCCCATGCCCATATCGGGAACTTTGTGGAGGTCAAAAATGCGACGATTGGTGAAGGCACCAAAGTCGGACACTTGTCTTATGTTGGCGATGCGACCTTAGGCAAAAACATCAATGTCGGTTGCGGCGTAGTCTTTGTTAATTATGACGGCAAGAGCAAATTCAAAACGACTGTCGGCGACAATTGCTTTATCGGCTCTGGCTCCAATCTAGTTGCACCATTGACCATCGAAGAGGAAACGATGATCGCTGCTGGCTCAACGATCACCAAAGATATTCCTAAACACAGTATGGCGATTGCCCGCGCCCGTCAGGAAAATAAAGCGGATTACGCGAAAAAGTTGCCTTATCTAAATTAGAAATAGCGAAATGACTTGATTTCTTAAGGAAAAATGACTACTATTTATTAGGAAGAAGATTCTAGTAAAAGGAGTCATTTTTTTCTAGATGAACGCAAAGAAAGTGGAGGTTCTCATGTCAAATCATTATTTTGATCCAAGATTGAAGATTTTTTCTCTGAACTCAAATCGTCCTTTGGCGGAAAAAATCGCAGCTGCAGTAGGTGTTGAATTAGGTAAGTGTTCAGTCAAACAATTTAGCGATGGTGAAATCCAAGTGAATATTGAAGAAAGTATTCGTGGTGCCCACGTCTACGTGATTCAATCAACCAGCAGCCCTGTAAACGATAACTTAATGGAATTGCTGATCATGATCGATGCTTTGAAGCGCGCCAGTGCGAAGACGATCAATGTAGTAATGCCTTATTATGGTTATGCAAGACAAGACCGCAAAGCGCGATCAAGAGAACCAATCACCGCAAAACTTGTAGCAAACATGATCGAAAAAGCCGGTGCGAACCGCATGGTTACACTGGATTTGCATGCCTCACAGATTCAAGGGTTCTTTGATATCCCAGTTGACCACTTGATGGGTGCACCATTGATCGCCAACTACTTCTTGGAAAGAGGCATTCAAGGCGATGACGTCGTCGTCGTTTCACCAGACCACGGGGGCGTGACTCGTGCCCGTAAATTAGCTGAGTTTCTTAAGTCACCAATCGCGATCATCGACAAACGTCGTCCGAAAGCCAACGTAGCAGAAGTCATGAATATCATTGGTCATGTTGAAGGCAAAACTTGTGTCTTGATCGACGATATGATCGATACTGCTGGTACCATCACATTGGCTGCGAATGCGTTGAAACAAGCAGGTGCTAAAAGTGTTTACGCCTCATGTACCCACCCTGTCTTGTCAGGACCTGCCTTGGAACGGATCGAAGATTCTGCCATTGAGCATCTAGTTGTGACAGATTCGATTCACTTGCCAGAAGACCGCAAGTCGAAAAAAATCGATGAGATCAGTGTCGGTGCTTTGATGGGCGAAGCGATCAAACGAATCCATGAGAACAAACCAGTCAGTCCACTGTTTGAATCAAAATTATCAATTTAATCGTGTCTCATAAGCATGAGAACAACAGCCAATGGTCGGTCTTTAGCCCGTCATTGGCTGTTTTTTTCTGAGGAGTTTCAGGATGTTTTTAGAAAAAACGATCGCAGTCATGTTTCTTTTCACTAATTTATGGTATTCTTGAAAGTGACTTGCGAAATGCAAGCAAAAAATAAAATAGAATCTAATCACAAAGGGGAGTCTGCAAAGGCTGAGAATGAGAGTACTCTAAACCCTTCGTACCTGTTTCGATCATGCGAACGTAGGAATTGTGACGAGTTGAAGTGTCCAACACTTCTCCTTTGTGAATTGTGATGATTCTAAAGGAGGAGTTTTTTTTGAAACGAAAAATGTCGCTGCAGGTCTGGACGGAAGGAACGATGATCGCTGCAATTGGGGTCGTCTTGTCGTATATCCCGATCCAGACAGCCAATTCCAGTATCGACTTGTCTCTAGGTCTCGTGCCCTTGGTCTTGTATTCGTATCGTCGTGGGGTGCTGCCGGGAATGACAGCTGGATTTATGTGGGGCTTGCTGAATATCTTGATTGGTAGCGCCATGCGTAACTTTATCACCGTTCCACAGATCATCTTTGAATACCCCTTTGCCTTTGCTTTTGGCGGGATGGGCGGCTTGTTTGCTAATAAAATCCAGCAAGCGATCCGTCAAAACAGCAAAACCGTTACGTGGTATGTCGTCTTAGGGGGCATCGTGGCGGTGATCAGCCGTTGGTTTTGGCATTATTGGGCTGGGGTCTTTGTCTGGGGAATGTACGCACCGCCAGGACAAAGTCCGTATCTGTATTCCTTGATCTTCAATGGGACATCGGTCATTATCAATATCGTTTATGTAGGGGTCGTCCTAGGTCTCTTAGTCAAGGCAGCCCCGAAATTATTTGTCCCGAAAGCTTAGTTTTTTAGAAATGAAATCATAAAAAATGTCTTGATGCGCTTTGAGAAAGAGAAGCATCAAGACATTTTTTTGTCGATAAAGCCAAACGCTAGATCTTCTTGGTCGATTTCCAACGACCAGCTTTTTTTGCTGGCTGAATAGCGTAAAACAGCGATTTGATCCAGCTCTTTTTGATTGACCAGCGTGTTTTTTAAGCCAGCATCTTCTGACAGATAGATCGGGATCGTATAGGTTCTGTCGATCAATTGTTCTTGTGTCAGACAAAAGACGATGCCTTCTTGCATGATTCCCCGCAATTCTTTCAGCAAATTAAAATCGAGCTTTTCCACCGGTGTTGCTTTTTTAAAAAAGGAGAGGCGATCATTGATTTTTTCTAAGACGATGCGGGTGATCCGATCCGCCAAGATCCGATAATATTCATCTAAATAGCGATAATAAACGCGGGAACGTGCATCTTTTAAGTCAAAGAAAACAAAGTTATTTTGCAGTTTGTAAAAGAAAGGGGAGTGGAGGTGTGTCTTCATGTGGCCAAAATATAACAACTCGGAGATCTCTAAAGGCGTCAATTCTTTGACCATCTCGTAATCATTAAAATCGATCCACTTCATTTCTTCGGCAACACGACCTTTGTTGATCTGCTGAAAAAACAGTTGGACGTCTTCCATTCCGCGTATCACTTTTAAGCCCGTATGACCGTCGAATTCGCCGAAATCACTGGAAGGATCAAGCAAGAGCAAATTCTTGGGCTGATGGACAATGCTCTTGTTAAAATCTTGGGGGGCAAGCCCGCGGGTCAAGACGGCATTGCTGGTTGTATCAATATGTACGTAAATCGTGTTAGACATGCCGATCGATCCCTCCTATATACTAAGTTCATTCTACAACAAAGCGCTGAAAATTGCTTGTATCTTTTCGTTTAAAGTTATATTACAAAATAACAGAAAAAACAATTTTTAAGTTCCCTTTTTCGACAAAAAAAGGCAAATCTTGTCTTTTCGTAAAAAAACTGGCCAAAATTGGCGTCTTTATGAGGATTTTGGTATGATAAAAGAAGAAACTAATGGAGACGAAAACCTATGAGAAAAAAGAAACGCAGACTTTCAAATTGGCTGAGCAATCTCTTTTTGCTTTTGCTGTTATTGATTGGTTTAGCATTGATTTTTAATAATCAAATCAAAAATTATTTTATTAAACAAACGGGTGAAGCTTACGCAGTCGGCACCATTGATCGCAGTGATGTGGAAAAAAATATGGAAGCGGAAGCGACCTTTGATTTTGATGCCGTGGAGCCGGCGAGTTCAGAAGCAGTCTTACGGGCGCAGCTGAGCAACAAAGCCTTGCCAGTGATCGGCGGCGTGGCGGTTCCTAGTGTGGGGATCAATCTGCCGATTTTTAAAGGCTTGGCCAACGAGGCCTTGCTGTATGGTGCTGGTACGTTAAGTCCCACCCAAAAAATGGGGGAAGGCAATTACGCACTAGCCAGCCATCGCGCTCAATCGCCAGAGCTTTTGTTTACGCCATTGGATGATGTCGCCATCGGGGCGGCTATCTATGTGACCGATCTGGAAAATATTTACACGTATACCGCGACTTCTTCTGTGCGGGTCGACCCGACCGATGTCTATTTGCTTGACGAAGTGGAAGGCCGTAAAATGATCACGCTGATCACCTGTGGCGAAATGGGCGGTGTCACCCGTCGTGTGATCCAAGGTGATCTGGAATCTGTAACGCCTGTCGACGAAGCAACGGATGAGATGCTGGCGGCATTCAACATGGCACAACGAACATTTTAATCAAAAGAATAGCTCGAGTGGTACGGCAGCTGGCGTGTCATTCGTCTATTCTTTTTTGCTTGAGGAGGCGTCTTGATGAAAGTGAAAAAACTGACTTCGATCGATTTTCTTGCACAAAGGGCAGGATTTCAAGAAAGCCGACTCGTCTTTTCCTTTTTTGAGTCGCATTCAAAAGCGCGACGAGCCTTTCTAGCCGATATAGCGCAGCAGGGCTGGCAGATCGACAGCCGTTACGGACGTTTTTACCTTGCTGGGCAGTTTGATTTTGACCAAAAGACACTGACTATCACCAATCTGCTGGTGGAAGCAGCCGCCGATTTTACTTGGAAACAACTGCTAGCCGTGACAGAAAGCTTTGCCCGCAGTCGTTTTGTAGCAGCTGTCTTGTGGCAGCTTCCTCATCGAACCCCCTTGGCTGAGTGGTTTATCCAGCAAGGGTATCAGGTGATCCCTCAAGGGTATCAAAGAGCGCTAGCTTATCAGACGGCGCTGGTTTTAGGCGGTGGCGGTGCTCACGGGGCGTATCAAATCGGTGTTTGGCAAGCGCTGCAAGAACGGGGCATCACCTTTGAATGGATCACGGGAACTTCCGTCGGTGCCTTGAATGGCGCCTTGATTTTAATGAACGATGTGGAAGCGGCCGTCGATTTATGGGCAAATATCTCTAACGAGCAAGTATTGCACTACCCGCTTGCTTCGGTACGTGCCCAAACACTGCGAGATTTGATGAATCAAGCCAATTCACTGGTCCGCGAAGCGGTCAAAAGCAACGGTGCCAGTACCGAACCGTTGGCAAAGCTTTTGCAAAAGACCTTTGATCAAGAAAAATTCAGCCAAACTGCTTGTCGTTTGCTGATCTGTACGACTCGTCTGCCCGATTTCAAGGAGACGGTTTATGCCTTTGATCCATCCGCAGTAGAGGAAAATCTGCATTGGTTGTTGGCATCCGCTTCATTTTATCCAGCGATGCAGGCGCAAAAAATTAACGACGCTTATTACATCGATGGCGGCTATCGCAACAACCTGCCCATCGATGTCGCTGTCCAGCAAGGGGCAACGGAATGTATCACCGTGGATGTCCAAGGACCTGGCATCAATAAAAGGACGGTTGTGACGGAAGAAACTGCGCAGCTTTCGTTGGGGTCTCCTTGGTCCTTAGGCAGCTTTTTGGTTTTTGATGCCCAGCGTTCGCTGGATAATATGACCTTAGGCTATTTGGAAACCTTGAAAGTGTTCGGCAAATACCAAGGCCATTGGTATACCTTTGAAAGGACGGTTGATTTTCAGCCGTTATGGCGGGGCTTTTTGAAAGAGCTGCGCCAGACAGACCCGCTGCTTTATCAGGAACTAAAGAAAAAAGAATTTTGGAAAAAAATGCGTAAATTCTATCAACAGGATGTGCCATTTGAGCAGTGGGGGCGTATACTGATAGAGTGTACCGCGAAAGTATTGTATCTAGCGCCTACAGTGATTTATGAGCAGGAAACGATTCTAACGGCTTTAGCTGAAAAAATTGCGCTAAAGGCAGTGGAAGAAGCCGATGCCTGGTCGATCACCGAGTGGCTGAGCTATTATCGCGACCGTTTTTTTGTCTTGTCCGAGCAAAACCGCTTTTTCTTTTTTTATCGGACGCAGCAATTGAATCTGCCCGCCCTTCAGCAGATTCGGCGGCGTTACCCGCTGACTGCTTTAATGGCAGCGTATAGTCACTATCTTTTGAAAGGAGCAGAAAATGGATAAATTTTCGTATGAAATCGTTGAAGAGATCGCCGTGCTTTCGGAAAATCAAAGAGGCTGGCGCAAAGAATTGAATTTGGTGAGCTGGAATGGGCGTCCGCCAAAATTTGATCTGAGAGATTGGGGCCCAGAGCACGAGAAGATGGGCAAAGGCGTGACCTTATCCAATGAAGAATTTGCAGAACTTAAAAAAGCCCTGCTTTCCATGTAAGAAAGCAAAACGGTGAGGAGTGATCAAATGAAAAGTATGACTGGTTTTGGCAAAGGCAGTGCAGAAACGCCAGATGTGCAGATCGAAATTGAGATCAAAAGTGTCAATCAGCGCTTTTTGGACCTGCAGCTGCGAATGCCCAAACAATTGAATCCTCTTGAAGGTGCTTTACGGCAGTCGATCAAGCAGACCCTCCAGCGAGGACGAATCGAATTGTATGTGACGTTAAAAGAAAAAACCACAAATACGAAACAGATCGAGATCCAATGGGACTTGCTGGAACGTTTCATGCAGGAGATCGATACCGAAGCCAAAGACCGTTTTGACCTAGCAGAGCTGCCCAAAGCAGCATTGCTGGAACAATTCCTGCTCCATGAGGCCTTTCTAACGATCTCTGATCAAGAGCCAGAAGAAAGCACCTTGGCCGATGGCGTGATGGAAGCATTAGATCAAGCGCTGGCAGCGATCGATCAAAGCCGCTGGGTGGAAGGGCAAGGTATTCTGCAGATCTTGCAAGAAAACCAGCGACAGCTGCAGGAAAAGCTGACAGAACTCAAACAATTCGTGGCCCTCTATGAGGCGGACTACCAAGAACGCTTTGAAAAGAAACTGACTGCTTATTTAGGGGAAGAAGTCGATCGCGATCGTTTACTGACAGAGTTGGCGATTTTATTAGAACGCGGCGATATCCACGAAGAACTGGATCGTTTAAGTATCCATTTAACGACGATGACGGAGCTGCTGGCAGCTGAGACACCGATAGGTCGAGAGCTGGATTTCTTGATCCAAGAGATGAACCGAGAAGTCAATACGATTGGCTCAAAATCAAGTCCGATCCAAATCAAAAACAGTGTCGTCCAAATGAAGACGATCATTGAAAAAATCAGAGAACAAGTTCAAAACATCGAGTAGGAGGAATGAACCAATGAAATATTACGATATCACCTTTCACGAACTAAGCGGAAAAAATGTCATCAAGCGCAGTATTCCTTCTGACAAAGAGAATTTCTCTGCGTGGGAAGATGCTTGCGTAGCCATCGAGCCAGATTTTCTCCATCTATTAGTTGATGGCGTAGCTGTTTCTTTAAATCGTCGGTACATCGTACGTATCGATTGCCAAGAAGTGACGGATCCTACTGAAAAAGCGATCACCGCTAAAGACGAATTGGCAGGGGTCATCAATACCTTAAGCAACATGGGCTTTTAAGAAAGCGACCGAAGTGTAGACTAGCAATTTCATGAAATTCCCATTATAATAAAGTAGTTCTTGAAAGTTGCTGAAAAAAAGTGCAAAATAGACGTTAAGCAAATGTCAGTGAAAGGACGTCATTATGTCAGAGCGAGGATTACTTATAGTTTTATCAGGACCTTCCGGAGTAGGGAAAGGGACCGTGCGCAAAGCAATTTTTGAGAGTGACGACAACGATTTTCAATATTCCGTTTCAATGACCACTCGTCAAAAACGCGAGGGGGAAGTGGAAGGGGTCGATTACTATTTCCGCACGCGTGAAGAATTTGAAGCCTTGATCGAAGCCGGTGAAATGCTGGAATACGCCGAATATGTCGGCAATTATTATGGAACCCCATTATCTTATGTCCAACAGACACTGGATCAAGGAAAAGATGTGTTTTTAGAGATCGAAGTGCAAGGGGCAAAACAAGTAAAAGACAAAGTTCCCGATGGTGTGTTTATTTTTCTGACGCCACCTGATCTGGCAGAATTACGCTCTCGTATTACAGGAAGAGGAACCGACTCTGCCGAAGTGATCGATGAACGGATGCGTGTCGCCCGTGAAGAAATCGAAATGATGGCTTTGTATGATTATGCCGTTGTCAATGATGAAGTACCTAAGGCAGTCCAACGAATTCGCGAAATTATTTCGAGTGAACATTTTCGCGTTGACCGAGTGATCGGAACCTATATCAAAATGTTAGAGGAGCTGTAAGAAATATGATGTTAAAACCTTCAATCGATTCTTTGTTGGATCGTGTCAATTCAAAATATTCATTAGTGATCTTAGCAAGCAAACGGGCGCATGAACTTGATGCCGGTGCGCAAGCAACACTAGAAAACTTTGATTCAGTGAAAAGCGTGGGTCAAGCACTTGAAGAAATCGAAGCGGAATTAGTCGTTAATGATCCGCATCCAGAAATCAAGCGTGCCCGCTTGAAAATGGAACAAGAAGAGCGCAAAGCGCAAAAAGACCAAGAACAAAAAGAATTAGAAGCGCGTATCCGCGACGAACAAAAGCTATAGACAAAAGCAAGCTAGAGCACGCCTGTGTTCTGGCTTTTTCTTTTGAATGATGATGGTTAAATTTTTGTAAGGGGTACAGACAAACCCCCACCCATTTAGTAAAATAGAACCTAAAAGGAGGAGAAGAAATGGCGTACATAGCAGAAGTGATCGTGGATGTTCCCACGATGCAGACCGATCAGCCTTTTACCTATCTGATCCCATCAGAATTACAAGCCGCCATTGAGACAGGGATGCGGGTCGAAGTGCCATTTGGAAAGGGCGACCGCCATATCCAAGGGTTCGTCGTCGGCCTTTCAGAAGTTGCCGAACCGCAGCAGACCTTAAAACCAATCGTTCGTTTGTTGGATTTGTCGCCTGTCGTCAATGAAGAACTTCTCCAATTAGCCGACTACATGAAGGAAACGACCTTTGCCTTTAAGATCACTTGCTTGCAGACGATGCTGCCTAGTGTGATGAAAGCCGAGTACCAAAAGCAGATCGTTTTGCTGGAAGGAAATCATCCCATCAAAGAATATTTTCCCGAAAACGGCATCCTCAGCTGGCAAGACGCCGAAAGTGCAGGGCTGTTGCCGCAGTTGAAGCCTTTGCGGGAAGCCGCAGTAGTTGAATTGCAGTATCTCGTGAAAAATAAAAACAAAGCGAAAATGACCCGTTACATTGAACGCAAGATCGATCCAGCAGAAATCCCCGCCGTCCAGCAACAGCTGCGCAAAGGAGCCAAACGCAAGCTGGAAATCTTACAGATTTTGACAGAGGAAGCCCGCTTGCCGGTTTCCTTTTTTACCGAACAAGGGATTTCCACCGCGGCTTTGAACCAAGCGCAAGAAGCTGGTTGGCTGACCTTTACGGAAGTTGAAGCCTACCGTGATCCTTACAAAGACCGTCAATTTCAAAAAACGGTCCCGCTTGAATTAAATGAAGAACAGGCAGCTGCAGTAGCGCAAATCACTGCTTGTGCGGATGACCAAGAGGCACAGACTTTTTTACTGGAAGGGATCACCGGCAGTGGAAAAACAGAAGTCTACCTGCAAGCGATCGCCCAATTGCTGAAACAAGGCAAAACCGCGATCATGCTCGTGCCAGAGATCGCGTTGACCCCGCAAATGGTCGAACGCTTTAAAAGCCGCCTCGGCGACGCAGTGGCTGTTTTACACAGCGGCTTGTCCCAAGGTGAAAAATACGATGAATGGCGTAAGATCGAACGTGGGGAGGCGCAGGTGGTGGTTGGCGCCCGCTCGGCGATTTTTGCTCCGTTGAAAAACATCGGGGTCATCATCGTCGATGAGGAGCACGAAGCCTCCTACAAGCAAGATGAAGCCCCTCGTTACCATGCGAGAGATTTAGCGATTTGGCGCAGCCAGTACCATCACTGTCCAGTGGTGTTAGGCAGTGCGACGCCGTCATTGGAATCTCGTGCCCGGGCGCAAAAAGAAGTCTACCGCTTATTGAAATTGAATCAGCGGGCAAAAACCAGTGCGCAATTACCGCAGATCGAAGTCGTGGATATGCGTACCGAATTTGCCAATAAAAAGTATCAAACCTTTTCTCGTCCGTTACAGGAAAAAATTACAGACCGCTTGGCCCGCAAAGAACAGATCGTCTTGCTGCTGAATCGGCGCGGCTACTCTTCCTTCGTGATGTGCCGCGATTGTGGGTATGTTTTGCCTTGCCCAAATTGCGACATCTCCTTGACGCTGCATATGGATACCAAAACGATGCGCTGTCATTATTGCGGACATGAAGAACACATCCCCCATCGTTGCCCCAACTGCAATGCAGACAAGATTCGGTATTACGGAACGGGCACGCAAAAAGTGGAAGAAGAGTTGAAAGAACTGTTTCCCGAAGCGCGGGTCTTACGGATGGATGTCGATACCACCCGCAAAAAAGGCGCCCATGAAAAAATCTTGACCTTGTTTGGGGAGAAAAAAGCGGATATTTTGTTAGGGACTCAAATGATCGCCAAAGGCTTGGATTTCCCTGATATCACACTGGTAGGGGTCTTGAATGCCGATACAGCCTTGAATTTGCCAGATTTTCGTTCAAGTGAACGGACGTTCCAGCTGTTGACTCAGGTCAGTGGTCGGGCAGGTCGGGCGGAAAAAACCGGCGAAGTGGTGATCCAAACATTCAACCCTGAGCACTACGCCATCCAATTGGCGCAGTCGCAAGATTACGAAGATTTCTATCAAAAAGAGATGTGGATGCGGCACCAAAGCGGCTATCCACCGTATTATTTCACCGTCAAAATCACCTGCAGTCATCCCGAAGAGCAAGTCGCAGCTCAGAAGATGTTTGCGATCGCGCGGGATCTGCAGCAGGAGCTGTCACCGCAGAGTATTTTGTTGGGGCCGGCACCCAGTGCGATTTTGCGGGTGAAAAACCGTTATTACTACCAATTGATCATTAAATACAAAAATGAACCGCAGCTACCTGCTTTGTTGACCCGTCTGTTGGATCAAAGTCAAATCGATCAGCGCAAAGGATTGTACGTGTCGATTGACCAAGAGCCGTTGAATTTTATTTAGAGGAGAAAATATGCGTTATCCTATTATTATCACCCCCGATGAACGTCTTCGTCGGCAAGCAAAACCCGTCAAAGTTATTACCGATGAGCTCGTTCAGCTACTAGACGACCTTTATGAAACGATGGTCGCCCACGACGGGATCGGTATTGCCGCACCGCAAGTCGGCAAAAACCTGCAAGTGGCGATCGTGGAAGTCGAAGAAGACGACCGCTTTGAAATGATCAACCCTGAGATCATCGCTTCTTCTGGTGAATCCCTTGATGTGGAAGGCTGCTTGAGTATTCCCCACACCTTTGGGACCGTCAAACGAGCAGACGAGATCACTGTCCGCTATTTCGACCGAGAAGGAGAGGAAATGGAAGTGGAAGCATTCGGCTACTTGGCGCGTGCGATGCAGCATGAGATCGATCATTTAAATGGCGTGCTGTTTGTCGACAAGCTCGTCGAACGCATTCCTGAAGAAGACTTAGAAAAGTATATGGAGGAACATGAAAATGACTAAAATCGTCTTTATGGGTACCCCGGCGTTTTCCGTCCCAATTTTAGAAGGCTTGCTTGAAGCTGGCTATGAAGTGGCAGCAGTCGTGACCCAGCCGGATCGTCCCGTCGGTCGCAAAAAAACCATCACTCCGACCCCCGTTAAAGAAGCGGCGATGAAGCATGGCTTGTTGGTTTTACAACCAGAAAAAATCAGTGGGTCACCAGAAATGGAGCAGATTCAAGCTTTAGCACCTGATCTGCTGATCACGGCAGCTTTCGGCCAATTTTTACCTAGTGCGTTACTAGAAGTACCAAAGCATGGCGCTATCAACGTTCATGCGTCCCTACTGCCGAAATACCGTGGCGGAGCACCTGTGCATTATGCCATCATGGAAGGGGAGCAAGAAACGGGTGTAACCATCATGGAAATGATCAAAAAAATGGATGCTGGCGGTATTTTTGCTCAAGCTCGCTTGCCGATCACGGCCCAAGATGATGTGGGGACGATGTTTGATAAGTTGAGCCTATTAGGCAAAGACTTGCTGCTGGAAACTGTGCCGAAAATCTTGTCGGGAGAGCTGCAGCCTGTCCCGCAAGAAGAAGCAAAAGTCACCTTTTCACCAAATATCAGCCGTGAACAAGAAGCCATCGACTGGCAGAAAACGGCGGTGCAAATCGATGCCCAAGTCCGAGGCATGCGACCATGGCCGATCGCCTTTACGACACAAAATGGCAACCGCTGGAAACTTTGGCAAGTAACACCGCTGGAGCAAACGACGACAGCCCAGCCAGGAACGATCATTGAACGGACGAAAAAAACGTTGCTGATCGCTTGTGGGGAAGGCACGGTATTGGCTATCGATGAATTGCAGCCAGCTGGAAAAGGCCGACAAGACATTGCTGCATTCTTAAACGGCAGTGGACAACAGATTCAAAAAGGGGATCAGGTAGGTACCTATGAAGCGTAATCTTGGAGACATACAATATACAGTGCGTTTTGTGGCACTAGAAGCGTTGTTGCGAATCGAAAAAGGCGGCGCTTATTCCAATCTACTGCTGCGGGAATTGATGAATCAAGGGCGTTTAAATGACAAAGACGGTCGCTTGCTGACTGAATTGGTGTACGGCACCATCAGTCGTCAGCTTTTATTGGATTATTATTTGGATCGGTTTATTAAAAATGCCCGCAAAGTCGACCCGTGGGTCAAAACGCTGCTGCGGCTTTCCTTGTATCAGATGCTGTATCTCGATAAAGTACCCGCCCATGCCATCATTCATGAAGCCGTGGATATTGCGAAAGCCAAAGGCAATCCGGGAACTGGAAAATTCGTCAATGGCGTCCTGCGCACGATCCAACGACAAGGAGTGCCAGACTTGGCATTGATCAAAGACCCAATGGAACGTTTAGCAACGGAAATCAGTTTGCCCCTGTGGCTAACGAAGAAACTAGTCAAACAAATTGGGATCGAAGAAACCAGTGAGCTGGGCTATGCCCTATTTGAACCCAATCATGCCAGTGGTCGTATCGATCTGCAGCGCATCTCGCAAGCAGCAGCGATCGAACGGCTGCAAGAAGAAGGCATCGACGCACGACCAAGTGAGCTTTCCCCCTATGGGGTTGTGGCTGACAAAGGCTTTATGGCGGGCTCGTCCCTTTACAAAGAAGGTTTACTGACGATCCAAGATGAAAGTTCGATGCTGGTTGCCCCCGTTTTACAAGTAGCCCGAGACCATCAAGTACTGGATGCCTGCGCAGCACCAGGAGGCAAAACGACCCATATCGCTGCCTTCTTGTCTGCCGCAGAGGGCGGCAAAGTGACAGCACTGGATATCCATGCCCATAAGGTTAAGCTGATTCAGCAAAATGCCCAACGTTTAGGCGTCGAAGCAGTTGTGGAGACCCGCGTGATGGATGCGCGGGAGACGGCTCAAACCTTTGCACCCGAACAATTTGATCGCATCTTAGTGGATGCCCCTTGTTCTGGATTAGGGTTGATGCGCCGTAAACCGGACATCAAATACAGCAAGACGGAAGCCGATTTCCAACGCTTGCCGCAGATTCAGCGAGAGATTTTGGAAAGTGCCGCCCCAACCCTGAAAAAATCGGGTATAATGGTCTACAGCACATGCACGATTCTAGTGGAAGAAAATCAACAAGTCGTGGCAGCGTTTCTCGCTGACCATCCTGAATTTGAGCAAATGCCTCTTGCGGTAGGACCGCTGGCAGCCGAAGCGGTTCAAGAGGATATGTTGACGATCTATCCGCAAGATTTTATGACAGATGGCTTTTTTATCAGTTGTCTACGCAAAAAGTAACGAGGTGAAAGAAATTGGAGATTCGTTTTCAAACAGATGTCGGCAAACGTCGCAACACAAACCAAGATTTTGCAGCAACCTATGTAAATAAAGCCAATGTGACATTGGCCTTGCTTGCCGATGGCATGGGGGGCCACCGGGCCGGAGATGTCGCTAGCCGTCAAGCAGTCAGTGAGATCGGCACCGCTTGGGAACAGACAGAGCTGACAGACAGTGAAAAAACTGCCCAATGGCTGATCCAAAAAATCCAAGCGGAAAGCCAAGTGATTTTCCAAAAAGGACAAGAACAAGAAGAACTTAGCGGCATGGGTACCACGATCATTGCTGTGGCCTTATTAGGCGACCAGTTTACGATCGCCAATGTCGGGGACAGCCGTGCCTATCTTTTACGCAATCAAGTGCTGACTCAAATCACAGAGGACCATTCACTGGTCAATGAATTGGTGAAGTCGGGACAAATCACGGCAGAAATGGCCTTGAATCATCCTCGCAAAAACGTTTTGACCCGCTCGATCGGTATGCCAAGCGAAGTCGAAGTCGATGTGGCGATCCACTTTATTGCAGACGGGGATTATTTGCTGCTGTGTTCAGACGGATTGACCAACATGGTCTCAGATGAAGAGATCACAGCAACGATCCAAGAAACCCCTGTGCTGGAAGAAGCAGTGCAATCATTGATCGATCAAGCCAACGAACGCGGCGGTGTCGACAATATCACGGTATTATTGATTAAAGTTGGAGGAGAGCGCCCATGATCGAAATTGGGAAGAAGATAAACGGCCGATACAAAATCATCGGCAATATCGGCAGCGGCGGAATGGCAAATGTGTTTTTGGCGCATGACTTGATCTTAGACCGTGAAGTGGCAATCAAAGTGCTTCGTTTTGACTTCCAAAACGACCAAAGTGCGATTCGGCGCTTTCAACGAGAAGCCTTGGCGGCGACTGAGCTGGTTCATCCAAACATCGTAACCGTTTATGATGTCGGCGAAGAAGACGGCATGCAGTTTTTGGTGATGGAATATGTCAAAGGGATGGATCTCAAGCGCTATATCCAAACGCACTATCCCGTACCTTATTTGCAGATCGTTGATATCATCCAACAAATTTTATCAGCGGTGGCATTGGCCCATCAGCACCGCATCATTCACCGGGACCTAAAGCCCCAGAATGTGCTGATCAATGAAGACGGCGTGGTGAAAATCACCGATTTTGGGATCGCGATCGCCTTATCAGAAACATCAATCACCCAAACCAACTCGATGCTAGGCTCGGTGCATTATCTTTCACCAGAACAAGCACGAGGCAGTATGGCGACCAATCAATCAGATATTTATGCGATTGGGATTATCCTCTATGAAATTTTAACGGGCAAAGTACCCTTTGATGGCGAATCAGCCGTAACGATCGCCTTGAAACATTTCCAAGATGAGATCCCTTCGATTCGGATCTATGACAAAAATGTTCCGCAATCGCTGGAAAACGTCGTATTGAAGGCGACCGCCAAAGAACCGGCGGATCGGTACAAAACTGCCGATGAAATGCGAGCGGACCTTGATACCGTGTTGTCTCCTGACCGACTCAATGAACCGAGATGGGAACCTCATGCCCTGATGGATGAAACGAGAGTGCTGACTCCTGTGGAAGCAGCCCAAGTCGAAACGCCGCCAGTAGAAGAACCCGTAGAAGATAAGGTTGCGGATCAAGCTGAAGAACCAGCGCAGCCGAAAAAGAAAAAACGCAAACGGTGGCTGCTGCTGCCTATCATTATGGTGATCGCACTGCTAGGCATAGGCAGTTACTTCCTATTCGGCGGTGGTCGGGGAGATGTGGCAATTCCTGAAGTCAGTGGTCAGACAGAAGCAGCTGCCCGTGCCGAGCTGGAAGCCGCCGGTTTGAAAGTAGCAGACGAGGTGGAAGAAATTGAAGACGATGAAGTCGAAGCAGGCAATGTCGTCAAAACCGATCCCCCAGAAGGCAATGAAGTCAAAAAGAATTCCGTCGTGACTCTTTATATCAGCAGCGGAACCAAGAAAATCACCCTTGATGATTATGAAGGTCGTTCCTTTGATGATGTCAAAAAAGAGTTGATCGATTTGGGCTTTGATGAAGACAGGATCAAAGAAGAGCTAGAGTCGTCAGATGATGTCGACGAAGGAGATATTATCAGTCAATCACCAGCGGCTGGGCGAGAAGTTTCCCCAGCAGAAGACGAAATCACCTTTAAGGTCAGCTCCGGACCAGATAGCTTCGCAATGGACAACTATTATGGCATGACAGAGGCAGATGCACGAGCAGCATTGACTTCTCGTGGGGTAAGCCTCTCACAAATCAATGTCACTTACGAATCCAGTAGCCAACCGGAAGGTACGATCATTGGTCAAGCACCAGCGAGTGGCGAGTCCGTTGTGACTTCCAGAACCATCATTACATTAACTGTCAGCAGCGGGCAAGAAATGGTCAATGTACCAAGAATCGTTGGCAAAAGCCAAGCCGATGCAGAAGCAGATTTGAATGAAGCAGGACTGCAGTATACGATAGAACAAGAATCTGATTATAACGACTCTGTGCCTACTGGAGAAGTAGTGCGCGTTACGCCCGGAGCAGGTACTTCTGTAGCAGTAGGAAGTTCTGTTACCGTGACGGTTTCCAGAGGTCCTCGACCACAGGATTCTTCTTCGTCAAGCAGCTCATCCTCCTCAAGCAGCAGCTCGTCAACGAGTGAAAGTAGTTCAGAAAGTACGCAATAAGACGAACGTTTATGTTAGAAGAACAAGCAGCTCGTCGGGGACCAAAGAATTCTCTTTTTGTTCCCCGACGAGCTGCTTGTTTCTTTTTGTAGCTAAAAAAGCTGAAGCGAGGGATAAGTGTCTTTAAAATTTCCTTTAGACCTTCCTTTTGTGCAAGCGTACATCTTTCCAAGGATTCAAAAATTGGGTATAATGAAGGTCAGAATTAGTCAAGGGAGGGAATGAATTGAGTCATCACAACACTTCCGATTTGATTGAAGCATATTTGAAGAAAATTCTTGAAGACAGTGAAACCATTGAGATTCGTCGCGCAGAAATGGCAAATTTGTTCAACTGCGTGCCCTCACAAATAAATTACGTGATCAATACCCGCTTTACCGTTCAAAGAGGCTATGCGGTTGAAAGTAAACGCGGCGGGGGCGGCTATATTCGGATCGAGAAAGTCAAAATTACTGACAGCCACCACTATTTAAAAGAAATGAATCAACTATTCGATGAAACCATCTCGGAAAAAGATGCGTATGCAATAATCCAGAAACTTTATGAGGAAGGAATCCTGTCCAAGCGAGAAGGCAATTTATTGTTGACCGTCATCGCGAAAACAGTTCTAGGACGTTCTCCTTATGAAAATAGAACACGAGCTGATTTGCTCCATGCAATTCTAGAACGATTAAGTTACGAAGACAGGAAGTGAAAGAGATGGATGAATTATTCACCCAACGCGCGAAAGCCGTTTTGGCTATCGCCCAAGAAGAAGCAAAATACTTTAAGCACCAAGCGGTAGGTTCTGAACATATTCTATTGGCACTGGTCATTGAACAAAACGGGATCGCTGGCAAAACGTTACGGGAAATGAATATCACAGAAAACGATATTCGTGAAGAAATCGAACATTTAACAGGGTATGGCACCGTTCGTCAATACCCAGAAAACGCCTATCTCGCGTATTCACCACGAGCAAAACATACATTTGCTTATGCAGGGGATGAAGCCAAGCGTTTAGGGGCACCACAGATCGGTACCGAACATCTATTATTAGGCTTATTAAGAGACGAAGACATTTTGGCTTCACGAATCATGCTGAATCTCGGCTTGAGTCTCGCGAAAATGCGTCAGCTTTTGAAGAAAAAAATGGGCTTCAATGAAAGCAAAACCAACGGAAGTGCTGGTCGTCGTCGTCCAGCCCAAGCCAAAGCGCAGCAAGGAACACCGACCTTGGATTCCTTAGCCCGTGATTTGACCAAATTAGCCCGTGAAAAACGGCTAGATCCTGTTGTCGGTCGTGCCAAAGAAGTCAAACGGCTGATCCAGATCCTTAGCCGTCGGACCAAAAACAACCCTGTTCTCGTTGGGGAACCTGGTGTTGGGAAAACCGCGATCGCCGAAGGCTTAGCCCAAAAAATCATCAATGGGGAAGTCCCAGAAGACATGCAAAACAAACGTTTGATGATGCTGGACATGGGGGCTTTAGTTGCTGGAACGAAATACCGTGGAGAATTTGAGGACCGAATGAAAAAAATCATCGATGAGATCTATCAAGATGGTCAAATCATCTTATTCATTGATGAATTGCATACACTGATTGGGGCCGGCGGAGCCGAAGGGGCGATTGATGCCTCGAATATTCTGAAACCAGCCTTAGCCCGTGGAGAATTGCAAACCATCGGTGCCACAACGCTAGATGAGTATCAAAAATACATTGAAAAAGATTCTGCGTTAGAACGCCGTTTTGCCCGAGTGCAAGTCGACGAACCAACACCAGAAGAAGCGGAAGAAATTTTGCGGGGCTTGCGTCCTCGTTATGAAGAACATCATGGGGTGGAAATTTCTGATGATGCGTTACACGCCGCTGTGCAATTGTCCGTACGTTACATCAATTCGCGCCAATTACCAGATAAAGCCATCGATTTGATGGATGAATCAGCAGCCAAAGTGCGTCTAGACAAAACCGATGAAAGTTCGGAATTGGCAGATCTACAAAACGAGATCGCTAACTTGATCGAAGAAAAAGAAGCAGCCATTCGCCAGCAAGATTTTGAAGCAGCAGCTCGTCTGCGAATCAAGGAAAAGAAATTGACCCAACAACTGACGGAAGTGGCGTTTATGGAAGTCAAAGAAGCGTCAGGCTATGCCGATAGTGTTACTGCAGAAGATGTTGCCACGGTCGTTTCCCAATGGACTGGTGTACCTTTGCAACAGATGGAGAAAAAAGAAAGCGAACGCTTGTTGGATCTTGAAAAGATCTTGCATCAACGGGTAGTTGGCCAAGAAGAAGCGGTCAAAGCAGTCGCTCGTTCGATCCGTCGTGCCCGCAGTGGGTTGAAAGACCCCAACCGCCCAATTGGTTCCTTCATGTTCTTAGGCCCGACTGGTGTCGGGAAAACCGAGCTTGCCAAAGCCTTAGCGGAAGCGATGTTTGGTAGTGAAGATGCCTTGGTTCGTGTCGATATGTCCGAATTTATGGAAAAATACAGCACGAGCCGTTTGATCGGTTCACCGCCAGGCTATGTCGGCTATGACGAAGGTGGGCAATTGACGGAAAAAATCCGTTCAAAACCTTACTCCGTCATCTTATTGGACGAGGTGGAAAAAGCCCATCCCGATGTCTTCAATATCCTCTTGCAAGTGCTAGATGATGGACATTTGACGGATGCCAAAGGTCGGAAGGTCGATTTCCGCAACACGATTTTGATCATGACTTCTAATATCGGTGCCCAACAAATCCGCGAAGAAAAAAGCGTTGGATTCAATGTCACTGATTTAACGAAAGATCACCAAGCGATGCAAAAACGGATCTTAGAAGAGCTGAAAAAAGCCTTCCGTCCAGAATTCTTGAACCGTGTGGATGAAACAGTGGTCTTCCAATCCTTAGGTGAAGGGGAGATCCACGAAATCGTGAAGATTATGAGCAAAGCGATCATCAAACGGTTAAGCAACCAAGACATCCAATTGAAGATCACGCCATCTGCCATCGATGTGATCGGTAAAGCTGGTTTTGATCCAGAATATGGGGCACGGCCGATTCGTCGAGCATTGCAAAAAGAAGTCGAAGACCGTTTAAGTGAAGCACTCCTATCAGGACAAATTCATTTAGGTGACAAAGTGACGATTGGTGCTTCCAAAGGATCGATCACTCTCAATGTCAAAGAGGGACAAGCACGGGTCTTGCAACAAGTTTAAGTCGAGCCAATAACGGCAGCGGCGTTTCTATGGTCGAGTAATCGGCACCCATAGAAACGTCGCTTTTTTGTCTTGCTATGTCTAGTAGTGATCAAGTGATCTCTATTAATTATGATTGATGATTCACAAAAAAATATCCTTCTAAATAGCTTTATGACAACGGTTGATTAACGGAAAAAGCGCTATTCGTGAAAAAAAGAGTAACGAGACCTCTTGGAAAGAATCCTGCTGTGTGATACTATGAATGAGTTGAAAAAAGGAGGAGTATTATGGTTGAAATTATCGCCACGGTGGAATCGATCGAGCAAGCACAGCAGCTCATCCCTTATGTTGATACATTGTTTTTTGGAGAAGAGACATTCGGGCTGCGCCTACCGGCCTCTTTTTCTCGTGAAGAGCAAATCAGACTGATCGACATGGTCCACGAAGCTGGAAAGAAAGTGACGATCGCAGTCAATGGCATCATGCATCCAGAAAAAATGAAGCGGATTCCAGAATACCTAGCATTTCTGAAGACCAATCAAGCCGATCAAATCGCTCTCGGAGATCCTGGGATCATTTACCGCATGAAGCAAAATCCAGAATGTGCCGTGCCATTTATTTATGCAGGGGAAACCTTAGTAACGAGCGCTCGTCAAATCAATTTTTGGGGACAAAAAGGAGCAAAGGCAGCCGTTTTAGCGCGAGAAGTTCCTTTCGAGGAAATGAAAATCATGGCACCACAACTAAATATTCCTGTGGAAGTATTGGTTTATGGTGCGACCTGCATTCACCAATCGAAGCGTCCGCTTTTACAAAATTATTATAACTATACCCAACAATCGGAAGAAAAGAACCACGACCGTGGGTTGTTTTTATCTGAACCGAAAAAAGAAGAAACTCACTATTCCATTTATGAAGATAGCCACGGCACGCACATTTTTGCCAATAACGACATCAATCTGATGCTGCAGCTGGGGGAATTAGCCGCAACAGGCTTTCAAACCTGGAAGCTGGACGGAATCTATACACGAGGGGCTGCCTTTGTGGCAATTGCTAAGCTGTTTGCCCAAGCCAAGAGCCTTGTGGAAAGTGGGAAGTGGCAAGCAGAGCAAGCAACTGTGCTCAGTGAACAAGTTGCCCAACTTCATCCAGCAGAACGTGGGTTGGACACTGGATTTTATGCCATCGATCCTGACGATATCAAGTAAGGAGCAAGAACAAATGACCGTTAAACAAGCATTGAAACGACCAGAAGTGTTAGCACCAGCTGGTACGTTAGAAAAATTAAAAACAGCGATCCACTATGGCGCTGACGCTGTCTATATCGGCGGCAATGCCTATGGTCTACGGAGTCGCGCGGGAAACTTTACCTATGAAGAAATGGCGGAAGGGGTGGCTTTTGCCAAAGCCCACAACGCAAAAGTCTATGTAGCAGCCAACATGGTGACCCACGAGGGCAATCAAGAAGGTGCAGGGGAATTCTTTCGGGAATTGCGAGATGTCGGTATTTCGGCAGTGATCGTTTCTGATCCCGCTTTGATCCAGATCTGCGCAACAGAAGCGCCAGGTCTACCGATCCATTTGTCCACCCAAGCCAGTGCCACAAACTATGAAACATTGGAATTTTGGCGGGAAGAAGGCCTAGAACGGGTCGTTCTCGCCCGAGAAGTGTCGATGGAGGAAGTCGCTGAGATCCGCAAAAATACTAGCGTGGAGATCGAAGCCTTTATTCATGGCGCCATGTGTATTTCTTATTCTGGCCGTTGTACTTTGTCCAATCATATGTCGATGCGAGACGCCAATCGCGGCGGCTGTTCGCAATCTTGCCGCTGGAAATATGATCTGTTTGACATGCCCTTTGCAACGGAACGAAACAGTTTGACTAAAAACGGGACAGTGGAAGAAGAGTTTTCCATGAGTGCTGTGGATATGTCGATGATCGAACATATCCCGGATTTGATTGAAAACGGCGTGGATAGTTTCAAAATCGAAGGCCGCATGAAATCGATCCACTATGTTTCAACCGTGGCGAACGTTTATAAAGCAGCCGTGGACAGTTACATGGCCGATCCAGAGAACTATGTCTGCAAACAAGAATGGATCGATGAACTGTGGAAAGTTGCGCAGCGAGAGCTTGCGTCAGGCTTTTACTACGATACCCCAAGTGAAAATGAGCAGTTGTTTGGTCCGCGTCGGAAAATTCCGCAATACAAATTTATTGGGGAAGTCATGGCGTATGATCCGGCAACAAAAACAGCTACGATTCGGCAACGGAACCACTTTTCCGTTGGCGATGAAATCGAATTTTACGGTCCCGGATTCCATCACTTTCACCAAACCGTCGAAGTCATGTATAATGAAGACGGTGAATCCATCGATCGTGCACCAAATCCTATGATGCTGTTGACGATGCCGGTCAAAGAACCGGTGGAAGTCGGAGACATGATTCGGAAGAAAAAATAAGGTCGAGAGTTTCTCTCGGCTTTTTTTGTTGAATCAATCCAGCCAAAAAGGATCGATGAGAACATAGACAATCTTAAGGAGGAAACAACAAATATGGAAACATACGACTACATAGTAATTGGTGGCGGCAGCGGCGGAATCGCCTCAGCCAATCGGGCAGGGATGCACGGCGCCAAAGTATTATTGATCGAAGGCAATGAATTAGGCGGCACCTGTGTCAATGTCGGTTGTGTACCGAAA
Organism: Enterococcus sp. DIV0213h; assembly: GCF_051711285.1. Classification (NCBI taxonomy): domain Bacteria; kingdom Bacillati; phylum Bacillota; class Bacilli; order Lactobacillales; family Enterococcaceae; genus Enterococcus; species Enterococcus sp. DIV0213h. Next base: position 3,682,826 of record NZ_JBIOMH010000001.1, on the reverse strand, counting down.
AAAGTCATGTGGCAAGCTAGTGAGATGTTAGAAATGATCAAACGGGACGCAACTAGCTACGGCATTTATCCACATGTGGATAAATTTAATTTTACTGAGCTTGTGGATAACCGTGAAAAATACATTGATTTTTTACACACAGCCTATCAAAAAGGCTTAGACAGTAACAATATAGAAGTTATCCACGGTTATGCACAGTTTGTGGATAACCACACGATTACCGTCAATGGGGAAAACTACCATGCAGCAAACATTTTGATTGCCACCGGTGGAAAACCTAGCGCGATGAATATTCCCGGCGGTGAGTACGCCATTGACTCGAATGGTTTTTTTGCGTTGCGAGAAGCACCAAAGCGTATGGTCGTCTTAGGGGCAGGCTACATCGCAGCCGAAATCAGCGGTGTCAGCCAACAGCTGGGCAGCCAAGTGGCTTGGGCGTACCGCAAAGAGCGGCCATTACGAACCTTTGACAAGATGCTTGCGGATAATCTCGTGGAGATGTACCAAGAATCAGGAATCGAAACTTATGCAGGCTACGTTGCCTCTCGTATCATTAAAGAAGGTGACGAGTATCTCGTTCACTTTGAAAATGGCGAAACCTTGACCGGCGATTGCGTCCTTTTTGCTGGTGGTCGCGTGCCGAATACGGATAAGTTAGGTCTGGAAAACACCGATGTCCAATTGGATGAAAAAGGGTTTATCATTGTGGACAAATATCAAAATACCACAGCTGACTCGATTTTTGCGGTGGGCGATGTCATCGGAAAATTGGATTTAACCCCGGTTGCGATCGCCGCCGGTCGTCGCTTGTCTGAACGCTTGTTCAACGGTCAAAGCGATGCGTACTTGGATTATCACTTAGTACCGACGGTCATCTTTACTCATCCACCGATTGCCACGATTGGTTTATCCGAAGAAGCAGCCTTGGCAAAATACGGCCAAGAGCAGATAAAGGTGTATCGCTCGCGCTTTACACCGATGTACTTTGCTTTAAATGAGTATCGCCAAAAATGTGAGATGAAATTGGTGTGCTTAGGAAAAGAAGAAAAAATCATCGGTCTGCACGGCATCGGGATCGGTGTCGATGAAATGCTGCAAGGCTTCGCTGTAGCCATCAAAATGGGTGCTACAAAAGCAGACTTTGATCAAACCGTTGCCATTCATCCGACAGGGTCAGAAGAATTTGTGACGATGCGTTAACTAGTAAATAGAAGAAAAAATGAGCAGGGAAAAACGAATGGATCGTTCTTCCCTGCTCATTTTTATGAAAGGAAGGGGCTGTATTGTTCAGCCGCTTATCTTGAAGCACCTAGGTTCTTTATTTTTCGACATCGTAAGCGATGTAGTGAGTGTTTAAAAGCTGTGCGACATGGATATTTTCTGAAGTACTGCCGCCTCCATGGGACCCGCAACCTAGAGTCAAGGAAGGATTTAAGTTCGTGGTGCCTCCAATGGCTCCTAAAGCTGCTTGGGTATTGACTAAGATTCGGGCAGAAGGGATCGCCAGCCCAAATTCACGAACAAAGGTATCGTCTTTGGTATGAACGACAGCGGTGTGTCCAGCACCTTGGATCTTTAGCAACTCTTGGCAAAAACGAATGCCTTCCTCGGCATCAGCCACGGTATAAAACGCGAGGATCGGCGAAAGTTTCTCCCGCGCATAGGGATTGTCTTTAGCGATGACCGTCTGTTCCGAAACGAGGATTTTCGTATCACTTGGGACCGATAGACCGCTCATTTCGGCAATTTTAACTGCTGGCTGACCGATGATTCGGGGATTCAGACCGCCCTCAGTCGTGGTGATAAAATCAGCCAGCCTTTCAGACTCTTCTTGATTCAAAAAGTAGCCGTGATTTGCTTTCAATTCAGAGATCACTGTATCTTTGATCGATTGCTCAACGACTAATGCCTGTTCAGAGGCGCAGATCGTCCCATAATCGAAGGTTTTGCTACGGATGATCTGATCAACGGCTTTCGCGATGTCTGCAGATTTTTCTAGCAGTGCAGGGGTATTACCAGGGCCGACACCGATTGCTGGATTGCCCGAAGAATATGCGATTCGAACCATCGCTTTACCACCAGTAGCCAAGATTAGATCGGTATCGGGATGTGCCATCAATTTTTGGGTATCCTCAATTGTCGGTTCTTCTAGTAATTGAACCAAATCGATCGGCAATCCGCATGCTTGCAGCACCTCTTTAAAGAGGGACACGGTCTCCTTGATTGCCTGCAGCGCTCGGGGGTGAGGGGACAAGATGATTGCATTTTTCGTTTTCAATGCCAAAAGTACTTTGAAAATCGTGGTGGATGTAGGATTGGTGGAGGGGATCAAAGCAACTAAGACCCCCAATGGCGCAACGATTTTTAGCATCTTTTTCTCAGGAATTTCTTCTACGATTCCAACCGTCGGCATATCTTTGATACTGTTATATAATATTTCACTGGCAAATAAATTTTTGATGTTTTTATCTTCTGCGTTTCCAAAGCCGGTTTCTTTCTGTGCCAATTTTGCTAAGTGCATCGAGTGGCTGGTCAGTTTCTCTGCAGCTTTTCCCACCACGTAATCAACCGTTTCTTGCGAGGCAGTACGATAAAGTTCTTGGGCGTCTGACGCTTGTTTCATTAAGGAATCAACCAGTGTTAAGGGACTGTGCATCTTTGTCTCTGTCATCATATCAATCATCCTCCTTGTTTTTTATACTTTAATTATATGCGAAAGTAAGCGTTTTCTTTAGGAGGGTTCTATGCTGTTTCAGGACAATTTTATCCAAGATTGTTATATTTTTAACATGTGTTGTTATTGTTCATAAAAAGCAATAAACTTAATGATAAATGATTAAACATGGTATAATTTGAAAAAGAGAACACGGAAAGGAGCTGCTTTCATGTGCTACATTTTAGTTTCCACCCCAGATGAAAAGGAACGAAATCAGATAAAACAAGTGGTCAGAAAAGATTTTTTTAACGCCACGCTCTTGCAAGATGCTTGGACAATGGCTGAAACGGTAGCGATCGCTGGGAAAGTACACGTTGATATCCTCATCTTGTCAATCTCTAATGAGGCCGAAGATCCTTTTTATTGGACAGCCGAGGTCATGAAAAAACAGCCGAACATCAAACTGATTTTGATTGATGAGACGAAGAACTTCGACAATCTTCATCGCTCACTGCGCTGCGGAGCCATCGACTACTTAGTGCGGCCTTTAAGCAAGCAAGAGCTTCAGCACAGTATCCACCGTAGTATTCTCTCGTTGAATCAAATTTCCCTATTGCACTATTCTACGTCAGCGATCACTGATAATATTGCTGAACAAGTCAATCAGATCATTGAATACATCCATCTCAACTATCAAGAGCCGATCACCTTAGATGTCCTTGCTGCTTTCAGCCACATGCATCGCAACTATATCAGCCGGATTTTTAAAGAAGCCACTGGGATGACTTTTACTAAATATTTGACGTTTTATCGAATAGAACAAAGCAAAAAGCTGCTGGTTACTACGGAGGATTCCATTGCTGCTATCGCTGAACAAGTGGGGTATGATGATGCGGGTTATTACGCCCGGATCTTCAAACGTGAAACCAGTTATACACCAAACCAATACCGCAAAACCTTTACCTCTTCCTATGTTGCTGCAGATTTAGTGTTTGCCCAAAGAGAAATGAGTTCATGAGGGATTCCCTTGCTCAACTAAAAAAGCATGATCGCTTTGGCAGCGACCATGCTTTTTTGGTGTTCGTTCATTAGATCAATTGCTTCGCCCAAGGATCTGAGCAGTGATCTGGTAAAGATACGTTTTGGTTTCATCTTTGGTCTCAGGTAATTTCTGGATCGCCTGCAAAGCTTTTTTCGTATAGTCGGCTGCGAGTTTCTTGGCTTCTTCGATCCCAGCACTTTCTTGGACGATCCGATAGACTTCGTGGGTGTCGGTGTCCGTCATGGCGTCTTGTTTTTCCAGCAATGGGAGCAGCTGTTGGCGGTCACTTTTCAGTGCCATTAACAGCGGCAGGGAATAGACGCCTTGCCGAACATCTTCCAATACTGGTTTCCCTAAAGCAGCCGCATCTTGGCTGTAATCCAAGACGTCATCCATGATTTGAAAGGCAAGACCAATGGCTTCACCGATCTCACGGGCTTGATTGGCAAAGCGCAAGGAGGTGCCGCTTTCGTAAGCTCCGATGAAGCAGCTTAAAGCAAACAACTCAGCGGTTTTGCCGCGAATGTTTTCTAAGTAATCCTCGACAGTGACGGACAAATCGTATCGTTTGCTCATTTGTCCTAATTCGCCGGCCAGGATTTTTTCCATACTACGGGAATTCATCTGCAAGCTTTTCATGGAGCTGGCATAATCCGCCATCAATTTAAAGCAGCAGACGAAGAGGTAATCACCAGCATAGACAGCGACATCGTTGCCAAATTCGGAACGAATGGTCGGCAGCTTGCGGCGGGTGTCCGCATGATCGACGATATCGTCGTGGATCAACGAGGCAGTGTGGAGCATTTCGATCGAGGCCGCCAATGCGACGGCTTTTTCGCGATCTTTGTCGCTGCCATAAGCAGAAAAGAGCAGCTGATAAGCAGGACGCAGCAGTTTCCCACCTGAATGGATCATGGACAGGATCGCTTGTTCGACCTCTTTGTTTTTTAGTTTTAATGATTTTTCCATCAATTGCAAGGAGGCAGATAAGTCAGCTTGCAGTGCTGGATACTCTTGCCACATGGAATGAAGTTTCATAATTAACTCCTTTATTCTGAATCCGAGCGCCATTTGACTTTGGTCTGGCGTTCATAATCAATTTGAAAACGGCGCAGTGTTTCGACACGGCGCAGCAAGTAGTTGGCGGCGATTCCGATAGCGATCCCGGACAAGATCCCAAAGAAAGACAGGACCGGCAAGTAGAGCATCACGCTCCAGGATTGAGCGATCCATGAGGCAGTGATCAACTGTCCGACGTTGTGTAAGAACCCGCCGGCCGCACTAATGCCGATGATACTGACACGCTTAGGCCCCAACTGTTTCACCAAAGACATCCCAAAGTAGCTCAATAAGGAACCGCTCATACTATATAAGAAGGTCGAAACCGTTCCTCCTAGTAACGTCGTTAAGATCAGTCTTAGCCAAATCAAGAGAAAGCTGTCTTTTTTTGGCATGGTGAACAAAGCAATAATGGTAATTAAATTTGCCAAACCTAGTTTCGCACCAGGCGCAAAGGCAAATGGATAAGGGATCATATTTTCAACTAAACCAATCACGACCCCTTGGGCGACCAGCAGTGAGATGAAAATTATTCGTTGTAATCGACTCATAAGCAAACGATCAATAGATTAGATCGTCGGTCTCACTCCCATCTGCGGCTTGGATTTCGATCACCAATTTATGAGGCAGACAGACGATGGTTTCCCCATTTTTACTAGCCCAGCCACGGCGGACACAAATCTGGTCGCCGCAATCGGCTTCCTTGATTCGGATCCGATCCCCTTCGATCTCCAGTAAATTGGTATCGCCATCTTCATCTTCATAAAGATAGGTGTACGTTTTTTGACCTTCAACTAAGTCAAAACGCTTGATTTCTGTCCCATCGACCCGCAAGACGGCTTCTTTGTCCGCTGTTTGCGTCTGGCCAAAAATAAAAATCGGTAAAAAAGAGCTGAGGATCAAAACAAGTATGATGACGCCATCCCATGGTTTTAAATGGGCATCGCGGATAAATTCTTTTAATTTCATCAAAAAAGACTCCTGTTCTTTCATGTGATGTGTCTCATTCTAGCATAAGAAGACAAGATTCTACTAGCTGAATCCTCAATAATCCACCGATTTCTGTGCAAGGACGATCAAGAAAAAGTTCTGTACTTGGAAAGAGACCAAGACACTGATTGAAAATCAGAATGTCTTAGTCTCATGAAGTCGTACAGGTATTCTATTTTGCTGGCTTATTTATTGCCGTATAAGGAGCGAGGGGTACCGTACCACCATTTTCCAAGGGTACGTTGCAACCATGGGATTACCCAACGGTCTAAACCGACTGCGCGTCCTGAACCGTTCATCAAGGCAAATGCAACTGGAATGAACCAGATGTTTACCCAGTAGAACATACCAGACATACAGAAAGTCAACACTAAAACGATAGTCGTTGCGTTTACTAACCAAGTGAAGAGACCAGCCATCAATGCAAGAGCTAAAGCAATTTCAAAGAAGACCATGAATTTTTGGAAGAACATTGCAACGTCGTTGTTTGGCATGATAAATTGCATAACTTTTGTGAACCAGTCAGGTGATTTTTCAATCACGATCATTGGTTGCTCACCGTAGGCATAGCTCAAACCGAAGTGTGCGGCTTGTGTCGCTGCATCGGCTGCTTCACCGGCACCACTAGCGGCACTTGCTGCATCGGCTGCTTCACTAGCACCACTTGCTGCATCAGCGACTGTTTGGTATTCCCAAGTCCAAGGGAAAACGCTGTTGCCTTGGAACCAAGAACCTTCACCGAACCAAGTACCAGGTTTGAAGACTTCCCCATTCGTACCCAAAATTTTCTTGAAGGCTTCAACGAACCAGACAAGACCATAGAAAATACGAAGCGGAACACTCCACAAGACGTTTCCGTAACGAGACGTATGACCACGAGCGACTGTCCGGTCATCTTTGATGTGGAAGATTTCATGCATCAAGTATTGGAACATGTAGTAACCAGAACGAATATCAAAGAAGTATTTCAAGTTAACGATATGTTTCATAATGATCGCTAAGAAACCGCTCAGGTGAATCTTATTGAATAAGTTCGCCACGCCCCATTTGGCACCGATGGAAACCATAAATCCTTGGTAGTTTCCTTTGAATTTATGTTTTTCGCCGCCTTTGATGGCTGAAACGATATTCGTTGCTGCAGTGTGCCCAGTTTGTTCAGCTGCTTGCACGATTTGTGGTGTTGGTGTGTTCGGGAATTCTTCGAAGTAAACCAAGTCACCAATAATATAGATGTTTTTGTCTTCGTAGCCTTTTGCTTCCATGTACTCATTGGCAACTAGACGGAAACCACGAGCGGTTTCTAAACCGAAATCAGCAGCATCGCTAGTTCCTTTGACGCCGGCAGTCCAGATCAATGTGTGGGTTGGGATCGTTGAACCATCTTTTAGTTTGATGTGGTCAGGTGCCACTTCAACGATTGGTGCATTCAAGACAAGATCAACATTGTTTTTCTTCAAGTAACGTTCTGCTTTGGCTGCATCGTTACGATCAAGCATGTTTAAGATCGTTGGCATTGCTTCAACGACTTTCAAGCTGATTTCACTTGGGTCCAATTTATAATCGGAAGCTAAACGATCTTTCCAATCGATCAGTTCACCGATCATTTCGATCCCAGTAAACCCAGAACCACAAACGACAAACGTCAACATTGCTTTACGTAATGCTGCATCTGGTTCGATCGCTGCTTTTGCGACAGTTTTTTCAATGTGTTCGCGAATGCGGACAGCATCGTCAAATGACCATAGAGTAAAGCCATTTTCTTTGACACCAGGTGTACCGAAGTCATTCGGTTCGCCACCCATCCCTAAGATCAAGTAGTCAAATGAATAGCTGCCTAATTTTGTTTGGACGGTTTTATTTTCTTTATCGATCCCAGTTACTGTATCGGTTACTAAACGAACATTTTTCTTGCGTGAGAACAAGCGCTGCAAGTCATATTGAATTGCGGTAGGTTCTACACGTCCTCCAGCGACTTCATGCAGTTCAGTCATCATCGTATGATAAGAGTGACGGTCGATCAATGTTATCTCAACATCATTGTCTTTTTTCAATTTCTTTGCCATGTACTTCGTAGCAGAAACGCCTGCATAACCGGCACCGACAACGACAATGTTTTTCTTTGCCATTGCAAATCTCTCCTTAATAAAAATAATCTATGATAATAATTACACAATCGTTCCTATTATATAGACAAATGGTTCATTTGTCTAACGATTCTGATGAAAAAAACGCATATTTCCTGAAATTCGTGAAAACTTGCGAAAATCAAAAAATAAGTCATTTTTTATTGAAAAAGCGGAAAGGAAGCGGTTGACATCTCGTAAATTTACTTTACAATGTTAGATGTATCACAAACTTTTTTGTGGGGAAAATAAACAAGTAAAAGGTGGATAATTATGAAAGCAAAGAAATTGATTGTAGGTATGGCGGTATTTTCATTCGCAGCATTATTGTTAGGGGGATGCGGAGCAGACGACAACAATACAGGTTCTTCGTCAACTAGTGAAAGTACATCACAAACTTCTGCAAGCGATTCTGCAACTACAGAAAGCTCAGAAGCAACCGTCGTTGCAGGCGAGCCAATGCAAGATGGTACGTATCGTTTAGAAGAAAAGAACTATAAAAACGACTACCGTGTCACATTTGAGATCACAGTCAAAGACGGCAAAATCGTTGAATCAAAATATGACAACGTCAATGCGGATGGCGAATCAAAAACAGAAAACACTGAATACAATGAAACAATGAAAGAAAAAGCAGGCATCAGCCCAGAAGAATTTATTCCTAAATTCAATGAAGAGTTAGTTGCCGCACAAAGCCCTTCTTCAATCGAAGTAGTTTCTGGCGCGACTCATTCCTTTGATTCCTTCCAAAACTATGCACAACAATTGATTCAAGCGGCGCAAGCAGGCAACACGGAAACCATTGAAATCGACAATGGTGCAGACTTGAAAGACGGAACCTATACATTAGAAGAAAAGAACTACTCAAACGGTTACCGCGTAGTCTTCTCAATGACTGTAGCTGACGGCAAAATCTCTGAATCAAACTACGACTACCTAAACGAAGCAGGCGAGTCGAAAAAAGATGATGCATCATACAACGAAAACATGGAAGCAAAATCTGGTACAAGTCCAGAAGAGTTCATTCCAAACTTCAATGAAGCCTTTGTTTCTGCAGTCAATGCCGAAGACGGCTCTGTGGCAGACATGGATGTTGTTTCAGGGGCAACCCACAGCTTCCACAGCTTTGTTATCTATGCACAACAATTGTTGAATGCCGCTGAAAAAGGCGACCAAACAACAATCGAAGTGGATAACTTCGTTACTGAATAATCACAACTTCTTTCCATGAAGAGGACAGCATTCGTTTTGAGTGCTGTCTTTTTTTCGTGGGCAACAAGGGCACAAAAGCAAGTTCGTGCAAAAGGAAGCAATCTGGTGGGAAGGTTTTTTTAAAAAAGAACTGTTTTTTACAAAGAAGAAAAGGTTCGATTAAGGATTCCTAAAATACGTTGAGGAATCACGGAATGCCCTTTTCATTCTGCCAAAAAAAGGCTATTATATGAAGGTTGAAGACAATAGAAAAGAGGAAAATCATGAAAAAGAAAGTAACGTTTTTTCTGATGTTTGTTTTTTTAGGCACAATGTTGGCAGCCTGTGGCAGTGATCAGGAAGCAACGACGCTGCGAGAAGAACCATATTTTCAAGAAGAATTTTTATTAGGTACGTATACTCGGATTCGCATTTATGATGAAGGCAAAGAGGACGCTATGAAGCCTGCCTTTGACCGCATCAGAGAGTTAGGCGATAAAATCACCATCAACCAAGCAGGGTCAGAGATCGATGAAATCAATGCGCAAGCTGGCATCAAGCCAGTGAAGGTCTCAGATGATATCTATTATTTGTTGAAAGAAGCCTATGATTATAGTGTGAAATCAGAAGGCGGCTTTAATATGGCCATCGGTGCGATCACCCAATTGTGGCGAATCGGCTTTGATGATGCCCGCAAGCCAGAACAATCTGAGATCGATGAAGCGTTGAAACATATCAATTATGAACAAGTCGAGTTTAACGACGAAGACCACACGGTGTATTTAAAAGACAAGGACATGATCCTTGACCTTGGGGCGATCGCCAAAGGCTACATCACGGATGAAGTCGTCAAAGTGCTGAAGGACAATGGCGTGACTTCCGCGATCGTCGATTTGGGCGGGAATGTCTATGTGTTAGGTCATAGCAACCGCGGTGCAGATGAGCCATGGAATGTCGGAATCCAAGATCCAAACAAATCTCGCGGCTCGATTATCGGCAGTATCAAAGAAACCAATAAAACAGTAGTTACTTCAGGGATCTACGAACGCTACTTAGAAGTAGACGGCAAAACATATCACCATATTTTTGATTCTGAGACTGGCTATCCTTACGATAGCGATGTAGCAAGTGTGACTGTGATCACTGACAAATCCATCGATGGTGACGGGTTGACTACGGTGGCGTTTGATAAAGGAGTCAAAGAAGGCTTGGCTTATATCGAACAGCATACCGAAAAGGGAACCGATGCGATCTTTATCACAAAAGAAGATAAAGTGTACGTAACAGACGGCATCAAAGATACCTTTGAGCTTTCAGAGGAATCAGGCTACACGATGGGTGATCGTGCTGATTTAGAATAGGAGGAGTGAAAGATGTCTCTTTCAGTGTTTTTAGAAGTGGTGGAGATCCGCACCAAGGTGGCGAGTGTCTTCCCCTTCATTATGGGTGTGTTGTTCTCGTTGGTGTATTTTCATGAATTTCATCCGTTGAATACTGTGATTTTTTTTCTGGGGATGCTGCTGTTTGATTTGACGACGACGTCCATCAACAATTATATGGATTTCAAAAAAGCCAAATCAGAGACCTACAAATACCAGCACAATGTGATCGGGCGCGAAAACATCTCAGAAGCTACTGTTCGCAATCTGATTTTTGCGATGCTGGCAGGAACCTTACTGATCGGTCTTTACTTGACCTTTGTTACCGGCTGGCTGCTGCTAGTGATGGGGCTGGTGGTTTGTTTTATCGGGGTCTTTTATACCTTTGGCCCCATTCCGTTATCGCGGATGCCTTTAGGCGAGGTGTTCAGCGGTGTAACGATGGGATTAGGGATTTTTGCCATCACGATCTATATCAATACCATTGATCAAAAAGTTTTTTATCTGGCACTGGATTTTGCGAACGGAACCTTTGGCTTAGTGGGGAACCTCTGGGCCGTGTGCGCCATCGTGTTGGCATCCTTGCCGTTGATTTTCACGATTGCTGACATCATGTTAGCCAATAACTTACGGGATCTGGAAGCTGATATCGAAAACCATCGCTACACGCTGGTGTACTACATCGGTCGCGAAGCAGGTATCCGTCTGTTTCAAGGCATGATGTTGGCGTCTTATGCCGCTATTTTATTGGGCCTCTTGTTTGGTCTCTTTCAATGGCCAATTTTGCTCGTGTTTCTGACACTGCCAAAAATCCGTCAAAACTTGAAAGAACATCAAGCCAGCCTGCCCCACCCACGTAGCTTCGGCTATTCGATTAAAAACATGATTTTATTCAACAGCAGCTATGCCTTGGGCTTGCTTTTGTGCCTGCTGTGGCAATTGCTGTAAAAGAAAAGATCGACCGGCTCTTGAAAGAGCAGGTCGATCTTTTTTATGTGGGGAATGAAAGAGCGCATAAAAACTGTAGAAAAGACATGATAAAAGAACAAGCATCCTACTTATTATGAAAAGATGAGGCTCGCTTTCTCTGCGATCCTGATTGCAACAGTAAAGTTGTGGTGACAGTGGCTAAACCCGATAGAAAGGGGAGCTGCCTAGGTTGTTCTTTTGTATGACCCCTCGGAATAAGCAGGTCTGTTTATGGAGCATGTGTGCTCGCGATTGCTTTGACTAATTCCTTGCGAAAGCAGCGAATCAGCAAGCGGATTTGCGACTTTTTGCAGCATCAATACCGTTCCAAACTGATTTCTCCAGAAGAAAGCACCTTGCGCTCCGTTGCTGTTTCCACCACTAATTCACCGGTGTTAGTAATGTCTTTGGCGATTCCTTCATAGGTCACACCTTGTTGTGTAAACTGAACGGTGCGGCCCAAAACGAAGGATTTCTGTCGATAGCGGGCCATATAATCCATGTCAGGCAGCTTTGCCAATAATTGGAAGAACCGACGCCAAATTTCTTGGATCAAGGTTGCCCGAGAAAAGGTTGGATACTCTTCACCAGGAAAGAGTGAGGTCGCTTTTTCCCGAATCTCTGCTGGAAACTGCTGTTGCGGAATCGAAAAACTGATGCCGATACCGATCACAACCGAGGTAATGCGGCCTGTTTCAAAGTCACTGGTTGCTTCAGACAAAATACCGCAGATTTTTTTTCCATCTAAGTACAGATCGTTGACCCACTTAATGGCCGTTTCCTTCATTAGAAGGGCATCGATGGCTTCTGCGACTGCCACCGCCGCCAAAACGGTATATTGCGGCAATTCTTGAAACGCTTGGTTTGGTTTTAAGAGCAAGCTCATGTAGATCCCTTGTTTTTTCGGTGAGAAAAACGGTCGTTCGAAGCGGCCATGGCCGCCTGTTTGTGTTTCGGTCAAAAAAAGGGCGGGGGTTGCCAGTCCACTGTCCAAAGCGGCGATCTTGGCTTCTTTCATGGTGGACTCAACAGCATCCTTGATTTGAATCGTGGGGATCATCGGCAAGGCGGCTGCAAGTGCTGCTTGATCGTAGCGGTCAGCGGAGACAAAGCGATAGCCGTTGGCCAAGTGTTCGAAATGATAGCCTTCTTTCTCAAGTTCTTTAATGGCTTTCCAGACTGCTGTACGAGAGATCGACAAGGCTTGGGCTAGTTTTTCTCCGGACAGTACAGTATCTTCTTTTTGTAATAAGGTCAGTATTTTTTCTTTTGTCGTCATAAGGATATCCTTCCTAATGTTTCACGTGTAACGTTTTCGTTAGCATAGCAAGAAATCGGCAAAAAGCAAAGTAGTTTCTTACGAAAAACAGTCCTCACCAGCCTTGTTTTTTTCTTTAGAAAATCTTAGGAAATGGGTGCGTCAGAAAAGCATTGTAACTTCCAATGAAAGCTTGACAGAAAAGTACTTCATCTGTATAATAAGGAGTTGCAAAAACTATCTGAACGAAAAAAGCAGAAACGAAATATTGTCCGTTTCGGCTTAGGAATAAGGAAACAAAAGTAGAAAATGCCCAATGCATCCGTTCTATTTTTGGTTTTTTTTTGCCTAAAAGCCGCAAAAAATGCTTTCTGTAACCTATATTTAATATTTGTTACAGTTTTGTAAATAATCGGATAGCCTTTTTGAAAGACTTTATGAAGAGGTGAAGAGCTTGGCTGGACACGTAGTAAAATACGGAAAGCATCGCGAACGTAGAAGTTTCGCACGGATCAGTGAAGTATTAGAATTACCGAATTTGATTGAAATTCAAACCGACTCTTACCAATGGTTCCTAGATGAGGGCCTAAGAGAAATGTTTGAAGATATTTTGCCAATCGAAGGATTCAACGGTAACTTGTCCCTAGAATTTGTGGATTATGAATTGAAAGAACCAAAGTATACAGTAGAAGAAGCCCGTGCCCATGATGCAAACTATTCGGCACCATTACATGTTACTTTGCGTTTGACGAACCGTGAAACTGGGGAAATCAAATCCCAAGAAGTATTCTTTGGTGATTTCCCATTAATGACTGAACAAGGAACCTTTATCATCAACGGGGCAGAACGGGTTATCGTTTCTCAGTTGGTCCGCTCTCCAGGTGTATATTTCCATGGCAAAGTCGATAAAAACGGCAAAGAAGGCTTTGGTTCAACTGTTATCCCTAACCGCGGTGCGTGGTTAGAAATGGAAACTGATGCCAAAGATATCTCTTACGTACGGATTGACCGTACCCGTAAAATTCCTTTGACGGTCTTAGTCCGTGCCCTAGGGTTTGGTTCTGATGATACGATCTTTGAAATTTTCGGCGACAGTGAATCATTGCGTAACACGATCGAAAAAGACTTGCATAAAAACGCAAGCGATTCTCGTACCGAAGAAGGATTGAAAGATGTTTACGAACGTCTTCGTCCAGGCGAGCCAAAAACAGCAGACAGCTCACGTAGCTTGCTGAACGCACGTTTCTTCGATCCAAAACGTTACGACTTAGCAAATGTTGGTCGTTACAAAGTAAACAAAAAATTAGACTTGAAAACACGTCTATTGAACTTGACCTTAGCAGAAACCTTGGTTGACCCTGAAACAGGCGAGATCATTGTTGAAAAAGGCACGGTTTTGACTCACCAAGTCATGGAAACACTAGGCGCATTTATCGATAATGGCCTAAACAGTGTAACGTACTATCCATCAGAAGATGGGGTCGTTACCGAACCAATGACAGTCCAAGTCATCAAAGTCTTTTCACCAAAAGATCCAGAACAAGAAGTCAACGTGATCGGTAATGGCTATCCAGATACTGCTACACGTACGGTTCGTCCAGCAGACATCATTGCTTCAATGAGCTACTTCTTCAACTTGATGGAAGGCATTGGCAATGTCGATGACATCGACCACTTAGGAAACCGTCGGATTCGTTCTGTTGGTGAATTATTGCAAAACCAATTCCGGATCGGGCTTGCTCGGATGGAACGTGTCGTGCGTGAACGGATGTCGATCCAAGACACCGAAACCTTGACACCGCAACAATTGATCAATATTCGTCCGGTAGTCGCAAGTATCAAAGAATTCTTTGGTTCTTCTCAGTTGTCACAGTTCATGGACCAAACAAACCCACTGGGTGAGTTGACCCATAAACGTCGTCTATCTGCCTTAGGACCTGGTGGTTTGACCCGTGACCGTGCCGGCTATGAAGTTCGAGACGTTCACTATTCCCACTATGGCCGTATGTGTCCGATCGAAACGCCTGAGGGACCAAACATCGGGTTGATCAACAGCTTGGCCTCTTATGCCAAAGTCAACAAGTATGGCTTCATTGAAACACCATACCGTCGAGTTGACCGCGAAACAGGCCGTGTTACTGACAAGATCGATTACTTGACTGCCGATACCGAAGACCACTACGTTGTGGCCCAAGCAAACAGCTTGTTAAATGAAGACGGCTCTTTCGTAAACGACGTTGTTATGGCGCGTGCTACTTCTGAAAACTTGGAAGTTTCGATCGATAAAGTCGACTACATGGACGTATCACCAAAACAAGTAGTCGCAGTCGCAACCGCATGTATTCCTTTCTTGGAAAACGATGACTCCAACCGTGCCTTGATGGGTGCCAACATGCAGCGGCAAGCTGTACCATTGATCAATCCGAAAGCACCTTGGGTTGGTACTGGTATGGAATACAAATCAGCACATGACTCAGGAGCTGCGTTGTTATGTAAACATGATGGGATCGTAGAATACGTGGATGCAGCCGAAGTGCGCGTTCGTCGTGACAATGGCGCATTGGACGTTTATTCTGTTACCAAATTCCGTCGTTCAAACTCAGGAACCAGCTACAACCAACGTCCATTAGTAGCACTTGGTGAAAAAGTGGAAAAAGGCGACATCTTAGCAGATGGCCCATCTATGGAACAAGGCGAAATGGCACTAGGACAAAACGTCTTAGTCGCATTCATGACTTGGGAAGGGTACAACTATGAAGATGCCATCATCATGAGCCGTCGTTTGGTGAAAGATGATGTTTACACTTCTGTCCATATTGAAGAATATGAATCAGAAGCCCGCGACACAAAATTAGGACCTGAAGAAATCACTCGCGAAATCCCGAACGTTGGGGAAGACGCATTGAAAGACCTAGACGAAATGGGGATTATCCGAATTGGTGCGGAAGTCAAAGATGGCGATCTGCTTGTTGGGAAAGTCACGCCAAAAGGGGTAACGGAACTTTCAGCAGAAGAGCGTTTATTGCACGCAATCTTTGGTGAAAAAGCCCGCGAAGTGCGTGACACTTCTCTACGCGTGCCTCACGGCGGCGGCGGAATCGTCCACGATGTCAAAATCTTTACCCGCGAAGCTGGCGATGAATTGTCACCAGGTGTGAACATGCTGGTTCGCGTTTATATCGTTCAAAAACGGAAAATCCATGAAGGGGATAAAATGGCCGGACGTCACGGAAACAAAGGGGTCGTTTCTCGCATTATGCCAGAAGAAGACATGCCTTTCTTACCAGATGGCACACCAGTCGACATCATGCTGAACCCATTAGGGGTACCTTCTCGGATGAACATTGGACAAGTATTAGAGTTACACTTAGGAATGGCTGCGCGTCAACTAGGCATTCACGTGGCAACACCAGTCTTTGATGGTGCCAGCGATGAAGATGTTTGGGCAACGGTTGCTGAAGCAGGAATGGCCAGCGATGCCAAAACAGTGCTTTACGACGGACGTACCGGCGAACCATTTGATGGCCGCATCTCCGTTGGTGTCATGTACATGATCAAATTGGCCCACATGGTCGATGATAAATTGCATGCCCGTTCCATTGGACCTTACTCATTGGTTACTCAACAACCATTGGGAGGAAAAGCCCAATTTGGTGGACAACGTTTCGGAGAGATGGAAGTTTGGGCACTGGAAGCATACGGTGCTGCTTACACCTTGCAAGAAATCTTGACCTACAAATCAGATGACGTGGTTGGTCGTGTGAAAACATACGAAGCGATCGTCAAAGGGGAACCAATTCCAAAACCAGGTGTACCAGAATCATTCCGCGTATTAGTAAAAGAATTGCAATCACTGGGTCTAGACATGCGTGTCCTAGATATCGATGATGCAGAGATCGAACTACGTGATATGGATGATGACGATGATGATTTGATCACCGTTGATGCCTTAACAAAATTTGCGGAGCAACAAACAGCCCGTGAATTAGAACAAAAAGCACAAACAGAAGCTAAAAATGCCGCCGACGCGTTGAACCAACAAATCGAGACAGCAGAAGATCGCTTGCAATAATAGACGGCCCTCGCTATTTCCGCCACTAGCGGAAATAGCCCCCGTTCTATCGGATATGTCCATGAAATGAAATGGAGGGAACCTTTTTTGATCGATGTAAATAAATTCGAAAGTATGCAAATCGGTTTGGCTTCTCCTGAAAAAATCAGAAGCTGGTCTTATGGTGAAGTAAAAAAACCAGAAACCATTAACTACCGTACGTTAAAACCTGAACGCGAAGGGTTGTTTGACGAGCGTATTTTCGGTCCAACCAAAGACTGGGAATGTGCTTGCGGCAAATACAAACGGATCCGCTATAAAGGCATCGTTTGTGACCGTTGCGGCGTGGAAGTAACACGTTCAAAAGTGCGTCGTGAACGCATGGGACACATTGAACTAGCAGCACCAGTATCACACATTTGGTACTTCAAAGGCATTCCTTCACGGATGGGTCTTGTCTTAGACATGAGCCCACGTGCATTGGAAGAAATCATCTACTTTGCTTCTTACGTAGTGATTGAACCAGGAAACACCAGCCTTGAGAAAAAACAACTATTGACTGAACGGGAATACCGTGAAAAACGTGACCAATACGGTCAAGAATTTTCAGCAGCGATGGGTGCCGAAGCCATCAAACAATTATTAGATGGCGTTGATCTTGAAGGCGAAGTTGCTGAATTGAAAGAAGAATTGAAAAACGCAACTGGTCAAAAACGGACCCGTGCGATCCGCCGTTTGGATATCTTAGAAGCATTCCGTGCTTCAGGAAACAAACCAAGCTGGATGGTCATGGACGTTATCCCAGTTATCCCGCCTGATTTGCGCCCAATGGTGCAATTAGAAGGTGGACGTTTTGCCACAAGTGACTTGAACGACTTGTATCGTCGTGTAATCAACCGTAACAACCGTTTGAAACGCTTGTTAGACTTGAATGCACCAAACATCATCGTTCAAAATGAAAAACGGATGCTGCAAGAAGCAGTCGATGCCTTGATCGATAACGGTCGTCGCGGCCGTCCAGTCGCAGGGCCAGGGAACCGCCCATTGAAATCTCTTTCTCACATGTTGAAAGGGAAACAAGGTCGTTTCCGTCAAAACTTGCTAGGAAAACGGGTCGACTACTCAGGTCGTTCAGTTATCGTCGTTGGTCCATTCCTGAAAATGTACCAATGTGGTCTGCCAAAAGAAATGGCGATCGAATTGTTCAAACCATTCGTGATGCGGGAGCTTGTTTCTCGTGAAATCGCGTCAAACATCAAAAATGCCAAACGCAAAATCGAACGTCAAGAAGACGAAGTTTGGGATGTTTTAGAAGATGTCATCAAAGAACATCCAGTGCTATTGAACCGGGCACCTACGCTTCACAGATTAGGTATCCAAGCATTTGAACCAGTCTTAGTTGAAGGCCGTGCCATTCGTTTGCACCCACTTGTTTGTGAAGCCTACAATGCCGATTTCGATGGAGACCAAATGGCCGTTCACGTACCATTGAACGAAGAAGCGCAAGCAGAAGCACGTATGCTGATGTTAGCAGCCCAAAACATTTTGAATCCAAAAGACGGAAAACCAGTTGTAACACCATCTCAGGATATGGTCCTAGGGAACTACTACTTGACGATGGAAGAAGAAGGCCGTGAAGGGGAAGGCATGATCTTCCGTGACATGGACGAAGCAGTTACGGCATGGCGCAATGGCTACGTGCATTTACACACACGGATCGCCATCAATCCAAACACTTTAGGGGACAAACCATTCACGTCTGAACAAAAACAACGTTTGATGGTAACAACGGTAGGTAAAGTGATCTTCAACTCGATCATGCCGCCAGAATTCCCATTCTTGAACGAACCGACTGACTACAACTTGACGGTTCAAACACCAGACAAGTACTTTATTGAAGCTGGTACAGATGTGCCTGCCTTCATCAAAGAACAAGAGCTTGTTGGCCCATTCAAGAAGAAAAACTTAGGAAACATCATTTCAGAAGTCTTCAAACGTTTCCGCATCACTGAAACGTCACGCATGCTTGACCGCATGAAAGACTTAGGATACAGCCATTCAACAATGGCAGGTATCACCGTTGGTATCGCTGATATCATGAACTTGCACGAAAAACATGACATCATCGACAATGCCCACAAACAAGTAGAAACGATCACGAAACAATTCCGTCGTGGTTTGATTACCGATGACGAGCGTTATGAACGAGTTATTGGTGTTTGGAATGCAGCCAAAGATGAAATTCAGTTAAAACTGATGGAATCATTGGAAGCGAAAAACCCAATCTTCATGATGTCTGATTCCGGTGCCCGTGGTAACATCTCCAACTTTACTCAGCTTGCTGGGATGCGTGGATTGATGGCCGCGCCTAACGGACGAATCATGGAATTGCCGATCATCTCAAACTTCCGTGAAGGTCTATCTGTCTTGGAAATGTTTATCTCGACCCATGGTGCCCGTAAAGGGATGACCGATACCGCCTTGAAAACAGCCGATTCCGGTTACTTGACACGTCGTCTAGTTGACGTTGCCCAAGATGTCATCATCCGTGAAGACGATTGTGGCACTGACCGTGGTTTAGACATTCAAGCAATTCGCGAAGGAAACGAAATCATCGAATCCTTAGAAGAACGTTTGATTGGACGTTACACACGTAAATCAGTGATCCATCCTGAAACTGGCGAAGTCCTTCTAGGGGTCAATGAATTGATCACTGAAGATTTAGCTAAAGCCATCGTGGACGCTGGCATCGAAACAGTATCCATTCGCTCTGTCTTTACATGTAACACCAAACATGGTGTATGTAAACATTGTTATGGCCGCAACTTAGCCACTGGTTCTGAAGTTGAAGTTGGGGAAGCAGTCGGTACCATCGCTGCCCAATCAATCGGTGAACCTGGTACTCAGTTGACCATGCGTACCTTCCATACCGGCGGGGTTGCCGGAGACGATATCACGCAAGGTCTCCCTCGTGTCCAAGAAATCTTTGAAGCTCGTAATCCGAAAGGACAAGCGGTCATTACCGAAGTTACCGGAGAAGTCATCGATATCTCAGAAGACCCTTCAACTCGGACCAAAGAAGTGACCATCAAAGGGGAAACCGATACGCGTACGTATACCGTTCCTTATACTGCCCGGATGAAAGTAGCAGAAGGCGACTTTATCCATCGTGGTGCGCCATTGACGGAAGGATCGATCGATCCAAAACAACTGTTACAAGTTCGCGATGTCTTGTCTGTTGAAAACTACCTATTACGAGAAGTTCAACGCGTTTACCGGATGCAAGGGGTAGAAATCGGCGACAAACATATCGAAGTAATGGTTCGTCAAATGCTGCGTAAAGTCCGCGTCATGGATCCAGGTGATTCAGGCATCTTGCCAGGAACATTGTTGGATATCGCCGACTTTAAAGACCGCAACTACGACACATTGGTAGCCGGCGGCGTTCCTGCAACTAGCCGTCCAGTCCTATTAGGGATCACGAAAGCATCCTTGGAAACCAACAGCTTCTTGTCTGCTGCGTCCTTCCAAGAAACCACTCGTGTGTTGACCGATGCAGCGATCCGCGGCAAGAAAGATCCACTTCTTGGATTGAAAGAAAATGTTATCATCGGTAAGATCATCCCAGCTGGTACTGGTATGCCTCGTTACCGTGAAATGGAACCAAAAGAAGTAACAGTTGCCAGCGAAAATGTCTACAGCATCTCAGACATCGAAGCACAAATGGCTGCTGAAGACGCATTGAACAGCCAAAACTAATCAATGCCCAGCACCTGATTGACTCAGTGTGACGGAAAAGCTTGTCATTCTTCGGAATGGCAAGCTTTTTTTGTAGTTATATAGGATCAAATGTTGAACGCTCTTGGCATACTAAAAAGCCCCGCCAAAAGTGAAACGAAGCTTGTATCCTCAGAAGTTGCTCTAACTTCTGAAGGGATAGCACTTCAATAGCTCCTTTTGAGGGGCTTTTTTGTTTTTCATCGGTCTTCCTGCCGTTTTTGTAAATTGGCGATCCCTTTTTCCTGAATCTGCTGCGCAATAAAAGCCAAGTCATTTGAAGTCAGATTGATATCCGCATAATGAAACACATTTTTTCTGCTTGAAGGTGTCAGATTGCCGATGATCAGATCATAGGTCTCGTCCAGCATAGTTAGAGAAAAAGAATCGAGGGGATTTAAGATCGTGATCGTTAGCTGATAGGGAATAAACTGTTGAATTTTCGTCTGGATAAATTCCGTATGGTAACTATTCGTATCATAGAACAAGGCTAAGTGAAAGTCAGCATTGGCGTCGATGATTTCTTTGGCAAAATTGGGAAAAGAAGTATGAAAAATATAAATCAGGTAATTGATCGTACTTGGTCGAATGATCGGTAAACTCGAATGGGTCAAAAGCTGAACGATGTCTTGGTTGACTGCTTGCTGAACAAAATCACAATTAGCAACAAAGCGGGCGAAACGATCATCCAAAATGCAGTAAGGAACCTGCAGATTGATCCCAAGAAAATAGGAAAAGACGACAGCATCCAGCTTTTCTTCAAAATTGCTTTCACGGTAGTTGTATTTTCGAAACAATTGCTTCGTCAAATGATAAAATTCTTGTTTGGTTTTGCGAAAGACAGTGGGGTCTTGCCCAATGTGCGTCGTGACATAGCCAACCATTTTTTCTACATAGGCACGGGTGTAGCCAGTAAATTCACTCAAGTCGATTTTTTCTAAAAAATACTCGATATGATCCGCATTGGTTTCAGAGGCAGCAAAACGGTCACGCTTCGTATTGATATAGATGACAAAAGCGATCTTTTTGATATCGGAAAAATAGAGATTTAAGGGCGTCGCTGCTGCCATAATATGGGCGATTTTCAAAAATTCCTGTTCTTGATTGATGTTGGCGTCGATAAATTCATATTGGTATTTCTCCAAGAAGAAAATCAGAAAAAATTGGCGAATATTCTTTTCATTGCCTTTTAACTGGATAGGTTTAGTTGCGATAAAGAAATCAAAAGGAGCCAGAATCAAGTTGATCCTCTTAATTAAACGAATAATCGATGATTTGCTTAAATTTAATTCCAGCGCCAGCATATCATAACTGGTAAAACTGGAAGAAAACAATAATTCCAGTAATTGAAACGCAGAAGAACGGTTCAAAAAGTGGCTGTAAATATCCAAACGAGTAGCAAAGGGATGTAAGTGCAAGCGAACCGCTGAAAAATCATCAAATTGTAAGTCCAGAAACGAAAATTCATTGTCAATTTCTGCGATATAGGTTTTTGCTGAGGACATGGAGATAGAAAATTTCAGTGCTAAATCGTGAAGACTGGTCCCTTGATCGTCCAATAAATACTCAATCAGCTGTAGTTTCTTTTGTGAAGTGGATGATAACAATTTCCGTAACATATTTTCCTCCAAGCCTCCTTTTGACTAAATAGTATCACGTTTTTACATGTATTCAAAAAAATTACCTGTTGAATTTTTTTTGAATACATCACCACGTGATAATTTGGGAAAATAGAAGTGTGGGATAGTAGTAACACGTTTGATGCAAGTAGCAAAGACCTAAATCGTAGAATCATGGGGAGGGGGAAAAAAGCAGTTGTTTGTTGGGATATCTTGCTCACTGTTGAACAATTTTATTCGTGGAGCACTTCCGAAATCAATTGAATAAAAAAACTTTATACAAAAGGAATGAATAATCATGAAAAAGCCATTTTCTATCTATATATGTTTGCTGGTGTTGCTTGGTTCAATTGTTTGTGAACCAACGATCATATTAGCAGAAGCACTTAACGCAACCGATAGCACGCAACGCACGACAGAAACGCTAGCAAGTAGCGAAGCAGAGAGCGAAACGATCGATTCGGAAAAAGCACCGACGGACTCATCTGGGACAGAGGAAACACAACCTACGACTACTCAATCTACAGAAGCACCAACTACCGTCCCTAGCGAGAGTCAAGAAACCCAAGCATCTTCGACATTGAATCAAAACAGTATTCAACCGCGAGCACCAGATGCTGAGACGGAAGCGGAAGCTTCGGCTACCGCGGAGAATCTTAGTGCCAACCTAAATGAACGGGGCGTGCAGCTATTTGATAATGTTCGGATCACTGACTTAAACGATCAACCCTTCACTGCCGAAAATCCACCGATGTATAACGGCAACATCAAAATCCATTTTGACTGGTCGTTAGCAGACACGGAAGAAATTCGCGCAGGCGATTATTATACGTATCAATTGCCAGACTATTTTGCCATTCATAATACCGTTAGCGGCGAATTGACTCGTTCTGGCGGACAATCGATCGGAACCTTTACCTTGGATCATGATGGTACATTGACTGTCACGTTTAATGAGGCCGCACAGACATTATCCAATCGTTCGGGGACCATTGATCTGATCACGGAATTAAGTGTGAGTACTGTTACTGAAGAAGTGACGATTCATACTGGGATCTACGATGAAGATGGTCATGAGATCATCATTACATTGCCGATTTATGAAGTCGATATCATTAAGACTGGTAATGTGACTTCCAGCGGTTCAGTGGTCTGGGAAATTATTTTTAACCAAACCAGTCGTGAATTGCACGATGTGGTGATCACCGATAAGATGCCCCAAGGCTTATCTTATAGTACCTCGACGGGCTACTTGTACGATGAAGCTACCAAGGAGTGGGTTCGTACCGATGGCTTATATACCTTTAACAGCGTCAACAACACGTTTACCTTCAATCAAACCGTCAATCAACCGGTCCGCATCGTCATCAATAGTGCAGTCACCGATCCAACGGCTTCTTCTTTCAAAAACACGGCAACAATCAACGGTAGCGATTTTACAGAAAAAACCGCAGAAGCAACGGTGACCTATGATGAACAATCAGAATACAAACGGTTTAAAGGGTATAATCAAGAAACGAAACGTGCGTCATGGGAAATTTCCGTCACATTGGACAAAGACCAAGCCAAAGTTTTGGATCAGACCTATTCAGGAACGGATCCTGAAAAAGCCCTGCACTTTTTTGTGCCAGAGACTTTGGTGATCACAGACAAAGATGGTAACTCGATTCCAGCAGAAGATTGGTCCTTTGATGGGACGTACCAGCTGGACAAAGAGGGGGAAATCGTACGCTTTGGTATCACGTTTGCCAAAGCTGGTTACTACAAGATTCAATACGATACTCAGCTGTATGAATCGGTTTTAGCCGATACCCGTATTTACAACTACGCTTCGGTCCGCGACAATCAAAATACCTCGTTGACGGGCAGTGGGACAGTGACACCAACCAAAACGATCGGTGTCGTGAAAACCGCTGGCACCAAAGACTATGAAACGAAGACTGTCGCATGGAAAATTGAAGCTAATACCAATCAGCAAAAAGTTAGCGATCTGATTATAGAAGACCGCTATCAATTGATATCTGGCGCAAACAGCAGTGCTTTAGCTTTATTGGCGGATACGCTAGTAGTGACAGCCAGCGGGGTGACCGAGCCTTTAGAGCTCAATACCGACTATACGCTAGAGCTGATCACAGAAACGAAAACGCTAGCCGATGGCTCAACGAAGGAACTTGAGAGTGGATTTCGCATCAAGCTGCAAGGAGCGTACCAAACGACCTCGGCAACGATCACTGTTAATTTCAAAACCAGCTTCGATGTTTCACAACAGATCGCATTAGGAAGTTCTAGCAGCCGGTTTAGTAATGCAGCGTTTGTCCATTATAAAGACGAAGCTGGCAATACGTTCACGGAAGCTTCTGAATCCAATACTTGGATGGATACCAACTGGGTAAAAAATGCCTTGAAATACGGCCTATTCATTGGTGAAGGCGAAGATGTCGCCAAAGCGATTACCGCTGTATTTGGTCGGAATCTAGGAACTATTTTTGATGAGCAGACAGCTTCAAGCGATCAAGTCTATTGGATGGGGCTATTCAATACGTACAAAGAAAAAATCAATAAAGATGCAACCATCACGGACCAGCTGCAAGAAGGCCAAACCTTGAAAGACTTGGCGCTTTACACGGTCACGGTAACTGGATATACGACACAAGTCAGAGCACTGAAAGAGCAATTGGTGCTAAACGAGGATTACAGTTACACCTATGATCCTGATACGAAGAAAGTTACGATCACCTTGCTGAAAGAAACGTCTGAAACACTGGCGGTCTTCTTGGCAACCGAAGCAGCTGAAGAGGTATTTACCTACAAAAATACCATCACATTGACGGACAATGACACAACCTTGACTGCCGATGGCCAAGTCGACAAGTCCGCAAAAACGGACTGGTTGATGAAAAACGGCAGCCAGAATGCCGACAACAATCGGTTGATCGATTGGGAAATCATGATCAACGCTGACAGTCGCAAAATCCACAATGCGGTAGTTACCGATACCATCAACTACAATCAGCACACCTTTTTACGCGATGCCAACGATGCCGTGATCGTAGAGGTGTATGAAGCGGTCTTAAACAATGGCACGTGGGAAAAAGGAGAAAAAGTCACCTTCACCAACGAGGACAATCCGAAAATCACCTCAGATGTGGTAGCAGGGACGCAATCGTTAGTGATCGCTTTTGAAGAAATGATTGATAAACCGTATTTTATCGTTTATCAAACACAGCTTGATCCTGGGATTTTGAACAATGAACGGGTGGCCAATAGTGTCAATTTGACGGGTAGTGAGATCGAGATTCACACAGTGACCAAAGAAATCACCATCAAATCGACAGACGGCAGCGGAACCTCTTCTGGGACGAATGGCTCCTTGACGATCGTGAAATACGATGCCGATGGCACCAAAGAACGAGGGATCGATGAAGAAGCAGTTTTCCAATTAAGCCGCAAAAATGCGCAAAATACCTATGAAGTCATCTTGTCGAATCTGGTGGTCAAAAACAATCAGATCATGGAAAACGGCAACGCCATTGATCGGATCGACAATCTGCGTTACGGCGATTATATGATCCAAGAAATCACCGCACCAGAAGGATACGAACGAGATGCGACTCAGTACACCTTCACTATCTCTGATAAAGAAGTCAATTATGTCTTTGAGCTAGCCAACAAGCGAGAAATCAAAGAAACGACCCATGCTTTGAATGTTCAGAAGCTGCTTCATGGACGCGAGCTGAAAGACGGCGAATTTACTTTCTACCTGGTGGATGAAGCTGGCTCTGTGATTCTAACCCAAACCAATGACGGTAACGGACAAGTCACCTTTGACGACATCACTTACAATGAGCCTGGCGATTACCATTACACGATTCGGGAAAAAGCCGGCGATGATCCAACCATCACCTATACTGACAAAGAACTAAAGGTAACTGTGACGGTGACAGAAGAAGACAGTCAGTTGATTGCGACAGCAGTCTATGAAGGTAATCAAGTCTTTGAAAATGACTATACACCAAAAGCTGGCAGTGTCGTTTTGAATGCTGAGAAAATTTTGACGGGTCGAAGCTTGCAGGCAGAAGAATTTGACTTTGAACTAGTTGATGAAGCAGGAACTGTGCTTCAGACAAAAGCCAATGATGCCACGGGCAAGATTTACTTTGACGCGCTCCCTTACGAGGAAACAGGTGAGTATCACTACACTATTCGTGAGAAAGCAGGAATTGATGGCACGATTACGTACGATAGGAAAGAACTGGCGGTAGTTGTTACTGTAACGGATGAAGACGGACAGTTGACTGCAGTGGCGGAATACGAAGGTAACCAAGTCTTTGAAAACGACTATACGCCAAAAGCTGGCGGTGTGGTGCTGAATGCTGAGAAAGTGTTGACGGGTCGCGCGTTAGAAGCCAACGAGTTTGCCTTTGAACTAGTCGATGAAGCAGGCGATGTAGTACAGACGAAAAGCAATGACGTAAATGGTCAAATCTATTTCGATGAATTGACATATGGCGAAGTCGGCGAATACCGTTATACGATTCGGGAAAAAGCTGGCGCAGATAGTACCATTACCTATGACACGAAAGAAATTGGTGTTGTCGTGAAAGTAACCGATGAAGACGGGCAACTAGTGGCAAAAGCAACGTATGATAGCAATGCGATCTTTGAAAACGACTATACACCAAAAGCTGGTAGTGTCGTACTGAGTGCCGAGAAAGTCTTGACAGGCCGCACGTTACAAGCTGACGAATTTATATTTGAACTGGTAGATGAAGATGGTAACATTCTTCAAACAAAAGCCAATGATGCAACCGGGCAAATTGCCTTCGATGCTCTTGCATATGACAAAGCAGGCGAATACCGTTACACCATCCGTGAGCAAGCAGGAACTGATGGCACCATCACTTACGATGCAAAAGAACTAGCGGTAGTTGTAACCGTCACCGATGAAGACGGACAGCTCGTGGCAGTGGCCGAATACGAAGGCAATGCGATCTTTGAAAACGACTATACGCCAAAAGCCGGCAGTGTCGTACTTAGTGCCGAGAAAGTCTTAACCGGCCGTACCTTACAAGCAAATGAATTCGCTTTTGAACTAGTCGATGAAGATGGAACTGTACTTCAAACAAAAGCCAACGACGCCACGGGCAAGATTTACTTTGACGCTCTCGCATATGATGAAGCAGGCGAATACCGCTACACCATTCGTGAGAAAGCAGGAAACGATGGCACCATCACCTACGATGCGAAAGAGCTTGCGGTAGTTGTAACCGTCACTGATGAAGCCGGACAGTTGACCGCAGTTGCGGAATACGAAGGCAACCAAGTCTTTGAAAACAGCTATCAACCAAAAGCCGGTAGTATCGTACTAAGTGCCGAGAAAGTCTTAACCGGCCGTACCTTACAAGCAAATGAATTCGCTTTTGAACTAGTCGATGAAGATGGAACTGTACTTCAAACAAAAGCCAACGACGCCACGGGCAAGATTTACTTTGACGCTCTCGCATATGATGAAGCAGGCGAATACCGCTACACCATTCGTGAGAAAACAGGAACTGACGGTACCATCACTTACGATACAAAAGAGCTTGCAGTAGTTGTGACCGTGACGGATGAAGACGGACAGTTGACCGCAGTTGCCGAATACGAAGGCGATCAAGTCTTCGAAAACAGCTACCAACCACAAGCAGGCAGTGTCGTACTAAGTGCGAAGAAAGTCTTGACGGGTAGAGACTTGCAAGCCAACGAATTCGCATTTGAATTAGTGGATGAAGCTGGAAAGGTTCTGCAAACCCAACGCAATGACGCAAATGGAACGATTACCTTTGATGCATTGACGTATGACGATGCTGGGGAACATCGTTACACGATTCGTGAAAAAGCTGGCAACGACGCCACGATCATCTATGATGAAACCACCTATCAAGTAACGGTCACCGTCAAAGAACAAGCAGGAAAATTAGTAGCTGAAGCGGAGCAAACGGCAGAGATGGTATTCAACAACCATGTCAAAGAAGGCAAAACACCGAAGCCGGGAACTGACAACTTACCGAAAACCAATGACACCATGACCGCTGGTTGGGTCGTCCTTGGACTGTTGTTGGTAGTGATCGCAGTAGGCATCTACCTTGATCGCAAAAAACGGACGCCGTTATCATAGGCAGGGGAAGCAACAAAGCAGAAAGAGAAAGCGGGATGAGGCCAACTTGTCCCGCTTTTTCCTGTCCCGTTTTTCTTCACTTCAAAGAAAAAAAGCGTCAAAAGTATGAAACGCTAGGAAGCGAACAATCAGCAAACCCAGACTCAAGAAGGGGACGAAGGGCAACTGTGCCAATCGTTTCTTCCAGATGCCTTGATAGCTAAAAAAAGCGAGGAGACCAAGACTGCTGGCTACTAGTAAGAGGGCCAAAAGGGTCTTTGGCGCTAGCCAAGTGCCCCAGCCTGCCAGCACTAAGAGATCGCCGCCGCCCATTTTTTCCTGCCAGACAAAAAAGACCAGTGGAACCAGCAAGCCTAAAGACAGCCATTGAAAAGAAGCGCCGCTTCTAAGCTGTGCCAGCGCTAGCAGTAGGTGGGCGGGGTACAGCAGTTGCGGGTAGACGCTATAGTCTATCAAGTCGGTCAAGCTGAGTAAAAAGGCACTGGTCAGCCAGACAAAAGCCAGGAAGCTTTCTGAATCATGAAAGGCAAGCCCGCAAAGTCCGCCATAGCACAAGCAGGCGATGGCCCAGTAAATCGGGGGTGAAAGCCATCTTGTAGGAAGGAGAAGAAACCAATGGTTATCCGAAACTTTGTTCACTTTCTGGTAGTGAGAACGAGAATCACTTTTTGGCAGATTCCAAAACAGGGTTTGTAAGAGCAAAAGCCAAAAGAAGCCGAGTAAAGCGCCTAAAAAAAACACGAAAATCGTCATTTTTCGTCCCCCCTCATAAAGAAATACGTAAGAGAGTGAGAAATTTTCTCAAATAGATGATTTTGTTGTACTTTTTAATTGTTTCGTATTATCCTTAAAATAGATAATTTAGAGGAGGAATCGTTATGAAATTTGAACAAACAAAAGAAGTATTAAACCAACTTGTTGCTGATTTAAGCCAAATGGCTATGGTCGTTCACCAAACACACTGGTACATGCGTGGACCTGGCTTTTTGACATTGCATCCAATGATGGACGAATTCATGGATGATCTAAATGAGCAATTGGATGAAGTTTCTGAACGCTTGATTACATTAGACGGTTCACCATATTCAACTTTGCGTGAAATGGCAGAACACACTCAAATCCCTGATGAAGTGGGTAACTGGGACCGCACGATTCCAGAACGCTTAGCTACATTGGTGGAAGGTTACCGTTACTTAGCGGACTTATACCAAAAAGGGATCGAAGTATCTGGTGAAGAAGGCGACGATCCAACCCAAGATATCTTCATCGGCTTCAAAACAGCCATCGAAAAACGTATTTGGATGATCCAAGCGCACTTAGGCGAAGCGCCATTGATCGATCCAGCGAAATCTCGCGTACGTCATTAATCCACAAAAAAACCAGCGAAGAATTTTCTTCGCTGGTTTTTTTACTTGCCTACCAATAATGCTTTGGCGGCTTCAATTTGTTGTGCCACTTGATCAAAACCGGTGCCGCCATAAGAATGACGATTTTTGACGGCGGTATAGGAGTCAAGTTTTTCAAAAATATCGCTGTCGATGGCAGGATGGATCGCTTGGTAGTCTTCCAAGGAAACATCTTGCAGATAGATGCCTTTGCTCAAACACTCGCTGACAAGTTTGCCGACGATCTCATGGGCTTGTCTGAAAGGCACGCCTTTGCCAGCTAAGTAATCCGCTAATTCTGTTGCGTTGGAAAAATCCTTTTCAGTGGATTCTTGCATTCGTGCTTGATTGACCTTCATCGTTGCGATCATGCCCGTCATGATCTGCAAGCTTTTCGTGATGGTTTCGGCACTGTCAAACATGCCTTCTTTGTCTTCTTGGAAATCTTTGTTGTACGCCAGCGGCAAGCCCTTCATGACCGTCAAAAGACCAAAGAGGTTCCCATAGACACGTCCTGTTTTTCCACGGATCAGCTCCGCCATGTCAGGGTTTTTCTTTTGAGGCATGATGGAGCTGCCGGTGGAGAAGGTATCGGTCAGTTCCACAAATTGGTATTCGTGGCTGCACCAAAGAATCAGCTCTTCACAAAAACGAGACAGATGCATCATCAATAAAGAGGCGTTGCTTAAAAATTCCAAGATAAAATCACGATCGCTGACCGCATCTAGGCTGTTGCTGTAAATATTGCTGAACCCTAACTCTTGAGCAGTGAAAGCACGATCGATAGGGAAGGTAGTTCCTGCCAAAGCGGCACTGCCTAAAGGCATCACATCGATGCGGCTCAAACTCTCACTGAAACGCTCTTGGTCACGCGTCAGCATACTGTAATAGGCTAAGAGGTGATGGGCAAAAGAAATCGGCTGTGCATGCTGCAGATGGGTATAACCGGGCATGATGGTGTAGATGTTGGCTTCGGCTTGTAAAACCAGCGCTTCTCGCAATTCAGCGATCAAAGTGATCACGTCTTGCACGACTTCTTTCAAATACAAATGCATATCGGTCGCCACTTGGTCATTACGACTACGGGCAGTATGCAATTTGCCTGCCACTGGTCCAATCAATTCATGCAAGAATGTCTCGATGTTTAAATGGATGTCCTCATTTTCAATCGTGAAGGTCAATTCGCCAGCGGCTAATTGCTGTTGAATCGTGGTCAAGCCGTCAATGATCGCTTCGCCATCGGTTTGACTGATGATGCCCGTATGGACCAGCATTTTGACATGTGCCAAACTGCCAAGAATGTCTTGCTTTGCTAACTTTTGATCAAACGTGATGGAAGCCCCAAAAGCATCGATCCATGCTTCATTTTTTCCATCGAAACGTCCGCCCCATAATTTTGCCATATTCTCACCTCAAAAAAAGATTACGGCTGAAGCGGCAGCTTCAGCCGTGCATACTTAAATCAATGTTTCTGTTAGTTGCTGTTGTGCTTGGATCTCAGCGTGCACTTTGCTTGGCAGTCCCCATAATTTGATGAAGCCGATGGCCGCATGCTGATCAAAGGTATCTGCAGAAGTATACGTTGCTAAGTTTTCATCGTACAAGCTGTTTTCAGATTTCCGTCCTTCACAAATGACGTTTCCTTTGAACAATTTCAAACGCACGATCCCGTTGACGTAGACTTGCGTACTTTTCAGGAAGGTAATCAAGGCTTCCGTCAATGGATTGAACCAAAGACCATCATAGATGACTTGGGCTAATTGCTGCTCGATAATTGGTTTGAAATGCGCCAATTCCCGGACAAAGACCAAATCTTCCAATTCTTTATGAGCCGTCATCAAAGCGATCGCTCCCGGACATTCATAAACTTCTCGTGATTTGATCCCCACTAAACGATTTTCGATATGGTCGATCCGACCAACGCCATGTTCGCCAGCCATCCGGTTTAGTTTCATGATCAATTCTGCTAGATTCATCGTTTCGCCATCAATGGCGGTCGGTACCCCTTGATCAAAGGTGATCTCAACGATCGTCGGTACGTCAGGAGTATCTTCTAATTCTTGCGTGATGGCGTAGGCTCCTTTTGGCGGTGTTGCCCAAGGATCTTCTAAGACGCCGCACTCACAGGCACGTCCCCACAAGTTTTGGTCGATGGAATATGGATTGTCCAAGTCAGCGGGAATCGGCACTCCTTTTTCAGCCGCATAGGCAATCTCTTCTTCTCGCGACCATTTCCATTCCCGAACCGGTGCGATGACTTTCAAGTGAGGCGCTAAAGCGGCGATCGCTACTTCAAACCGAACTTGGTCGTTGCCCTTACCAGTACAGCCGTGGGCGACGGTCGTTGCGCCAGTCGCTAATGCCAACTCCACCAATTTCTTGGCGATCAATGGACGAGACAAAGCGGAAACAAGAGGATAAGAATTTTCATAAAAAGTATTGCCTTGTAAAGCGATCAAAGCAAAATCTTGGGCGAATTCTTCGCGGGCATCGATGGCATAAGATTCAATCGCGCCAACTGCCAAAGCTTTGTCTTTAATGGATTGGGTGTCGCGACCTTCACCGATGTCTAGGCAGCAAGCCACCACATCATATCCTTGGTCCGTTAACCATTTAATTGAAACGGAGGTATCTAATCCTCCAGAATAGGCCAATATTACTTTTTCTTTCATACTTATTAACTCCTTTTCCGCGTGTTTTCAAGTGATTGAAGCTATCTTATCAGAATAAAAATAATAAATCAAGGGTAAAATTAAATATTTATACATAAAAATGGTGATTATCAGGTTTTTATACTATTATCGGTGATTGAGGAAAAGAATTGCATGCTCACTTTTTTATGAAATTTTATACATAATATTCATTATGGTATTCAGTTTTAGAAACCTGCAACAACAAGTTTCGTTTTTCAGAGAAAATGGCAGAAAACGAATGGAGAAAATTTTCAAAAAGAGGCGGAATTACGTTGACATTAGGCTTTATAGAAGGTATTATGTTATATGGTATTGTTTGCCCCACAAGAGCCCCGGAAACTCAAGTGTATGTCAAACATTCGTGAAATTGAATTGGAGGAAAAAATTGTGCGTACAACATATATGGCCAAACCAGGCGAAGTAGAACGTAAATGGTACGTAGTAGATGCAACAGATGTTCCTATGGGTCGTCTTTCAGCAGTAGTAGCATCTGTCTTACGTGGTAAAAATAAACCAACATTCACACCTCATGTGGATACAGGCGATTTCGTAATCGTCATTAATGCAGAAAAAATCAAATTAACAGGTAACAAAGCAAGCGATAAAATTTATTACCGTCACTCAAACTTCCCAGGAGGATTGAAATCAGTCTCTGCTGGAGAATTACGTGCTAAAAATTCTCGTCGTTTGATCGAAACTTCTGTAAAAGGCATGCTTCCTAAAAACACTTTAGGCCGTAAACAAGGAATGAAACTTCATGTTTATGCTGGCGCTGAACACCCACATGCTGCACAACAACCAGAAGTATTGGACATCACAAACTTAATCTAATAGGAGGGAATTTCATTGGCACAAGCTCAATATATCGGCACTGGCCGTCGTAAAAATGCAGTAGCCCGCGTACGTTTAGTACCAGGTACTGGTAAAATTACTGTTAACAAAAAAGATGTTGAAGAATACATCCCACACGCAGACTTGCGTGAAGTAATCAACCAACCATTCGGCGTTACAGAAACTAAAGGTTCATACGATGTTTTTGTAAACGTAAATGGTGGTGGATACGCTGGACAATCAGGTGCAATCCGTCACGGTATCGCACGCGCATTGTTACAAGTTGATCCTGATTTCCGTTTAGCTCTTAAACGTGCTGGCTTACTTACTCGTGACGCACGTATGGTTGAACGTAAGAAACCAGGTCTTAAGAAAGCTCGTAAAGCTTCACAGTTTTCAAAACGTTAATCTTTTTATCGAAGATTTCAAAACACTCTCCTTTTGGAGGGTGTTTTTTTGTTCTGGTAATGAGAAAGGTAATAACAATATTATAAACCAGTGTAAGCAATGAATTTTTTTAACGCATTTCGTTGAGCTTTTTCAGTAACATGAGAATAAGTGTTAAGGGTAGTTTCAGCATTTTTATGACCCAATCGATCTTGTGTTTCTTGGATGATATTGATCAAAATTATCGTTTTCTCCAAAAAATAAATACAAAATGGAGGAGGGGAAAGATGTTTAAAGTTTACTTCCCGTTTCAGTGGCTCGTTAAAGGAATTCTTTTAGTGCTACTAGGATTGATTATTTTTGGAAGTTATCTAACAATTAAAGCCAGATATTTTCCAGAAGAAAAGCCAATAAAAATTGTAACAAATGATTTAAAAATAGGTGAAACTTATCAGGCAGATGCGGTTGAACTAACATTTAAAGATATTGAATTGACCGAAAAAAGAAATGAATTTGCACAACATGATCGTGTATTACAAGTGGCTTATACATTAAAAAATGATACAGAAAATCCGATACGTCCATAACAATGGTCGATTGAAAATAAGAATGGTGAAGAACTTTAAGAGTATGCTATGATATTGGATAATCCAGAATATATTGAAAGTGGCAAAGCAGAAACAATAAATTACTATTGTGAATTACCGAATGATACACAGGAATATCAAATCGTAGTACGTAGAGCGAATGGTTATTTTGTTGGATTACCCTTTACTTTGTAAGTCTTATTTTGTTAGTGGCTTTTAAGTTAATATCATTTTTGTGATTTTTGAAAATGAAAGTGAGGAAATTGGAAGAATGGCTGAAGAAAATAAAGTTGATCCGCTTGAAACATTAGTGATAAATAAGAAAGAATTTGAGCAACTTTTTCTTGATTTTTTTGTTCAATATGACATGATTTATGATTTTAGTTCGTCACTAGATTTATTTGAATTAGAAGCAGAAATAATAAAAAATAGCCAAGAGGAAGATGGTAACATCATCATTTCAGTAGAAAAGTTCCTTGAATTGTTTTCGGAAATATTTGAAATAGATACAGATTATTATCAACCACAAGAAGTTTTTCGAGAGTTTAGAAATAAGATTATTCGTTCAAGTAATATAGCAAATTGAATCAATAAAAGAAGCGTTGAAGAAAAATTCTTTCTTTCAACGCTTCTTTTTAGAAGATTTTACAGATGCCTTATGGAGATTTGCTTCAATAACTACTTGTAGTCATTCGTTTAAAATTATTATGTTACACCCTTATGTGTCGCGAAGAAATACTGGTATAATAATGAATGAGATATGTAACGTTAGGGTATACTCTTGTATTACAACTTTATTTATCTAGGAGATTTTGAATTTGAATAGTACTAGAAAAAGCATATTAGAAATGGATAATCAAGAAGCAAAACAATTTTTATTAACGCCAGCAAGCTTTTTTAAGACGCCTTTGCCTAATTATATCAATTTATCAGTAGTTATAGGAAAAGCGGTGGATTTATTAAAAGACAAGCCATTTTCTGAACTAGTTAAACATAAGAGGTCGCTATCTGAAGCAGTTGACGTTAATCATCGAATATTAGCTAACAAAGATGGAAATTACGCTTGGAGACCTCTTCAAATATTACATCCAATAGTATATGTAGACTTGGTAAACGTAATTACACAGCAAAACAATTGGAGGCACATCAAAAATAAGTTTGAAGAATTCCAAGCTGATAAGCGAATTGAATGTATATCGCTTCCTGTAGAATCGATTTCTTCGAAGAGTGATACTGCGGAAACTATTTTAAATTGGTGGGAAAATCTTGAACAAGCACAAATTGGTTATGCATTGGAATATGAGTACTGTATTCATTCAGATATTACCGATTGCTATAGCTCAATGTACACACATACCATTCCATGGGCGTTACATTCAAAAGAATGGGCTAAAACACATAGAAAAAATTCCCAAGGTATTGGAAATTTAATAGATTCTAAAATACAATATTTGCAAAACGGTCAAACGAATGGTATACCCCAAGGAAATGTATTAATGGATTTTATAGCTGAAATAGTACTCGGATATGCTGATAAAATGTTGTTAAACAAGATAGAAGAGGCGGGGATTGAAGAATTTAAAATACTTCGTTACAGAGATGATTACAGAATTTTCTCGGTTCGAAAAGACCAGGCCGAAGTGATTATCAGATTATTATCTGAAGTATTATCGGATTTAAATTTGAAGCTAAATTCAAATAAAACATTTTTATCGGATAATATAATCTTAGATGCAATTAAGTCAGATAAGATTTACTGGGATCTTAAGCATGCAAGTTTTACAGAAAAAAATAATAATAAGTGGAAGTTTAAGCTTAGTCTTCAAAAGCATTTGTTACAAGTAAAGCTTTTAGGAGATAAATATCCAAATTGTGGGAGCTTAAGTAAAGCGCTAAGTGAGGTTTACACACATAGAGTTTCTACTTTAAATAAAAGACCAGATGATATCTACCAATTGATTAGCATTCTTGTTAATATAATGCAAAAGAATCCTAGAACTTTGGAAGCTTGTATTGTGATTTTAGGTAAGCTTTTTGAGTTTATTGCTGTAGAAGAAATCAACTTATACTTGGATAAAATCTTAAGAAAATTCGTTAATACTCCTAATACTGATATAGTTGAAATTTGGTTACAAAGGCTTTCTTTAATTCATTCACGAGAGAAACCTTACAGTGCAAAATTATGTAAGAAAGTTTCTGATCCTAAAGGATTCACATTGTGGAATTCTGATTGGTTGAATGATGGATTTGATGAAAGTGAAATAATCAATGAAGCTTGCATTTCGAATTTAAGCTTGACTACGCCATCTAAAGAGTTAGAGCTATTTTTTTCGCAATATGAAGAATAATATAATATTCGCTATGCTAATTTTTTGAAATCGATTAGTTATAGAAGCGTAGTACTTTGTTGAATTGAATTATAAATTTCAGTGATATAAAAAACATTTCGTGATTAATGGGTGACATAAAGCTGAATTATAATTTATAACTATGGGGGGATACAATTGACTGAACTTAATGAAGGATATAACATAGAATACAAGGAATCAGTTCCCAAGAAGCCTAATCATCTAAAGGCAGAGATCGTATCTTTTTTAAATAGCGATACAGGCGGAACGATTTATTTAGGTGCTAGTGATGATGGAATACCAGTTGAACTTCCTAATAAGAGTAAGCAATATAAAGAATGGGAAGAACTATTAAGTAATTGGGTAGCCAGTGCATTTAGGCCAGAAGTTACGGGTTTAATTCTGGTTGATCCTAATTGTACACCTTTTAAAATTTCTGTAAGTGCGGGTTCTAATAAACCCTATTATTATACTGACGGGGAAGGAATGAACTGGAAAGGCGTATATATACGTAATGGCAGTTCGAAAAGACGTGCTAGTGATTCGGAGATAAGAAGAATGATGAATCGGCATATTGCCAATTCTTTCGATAGCGAAAAAATTGAACGGAATGACTTAACCTTTAATTACGCCGAGCAGGCTTTTACAAAAGAAGGAATAAAATTTGATGTTATTGGGTTGGATTTTAAGAAAAAGGTAGAGGATCAATTCAATAACGCTGCATTAATAGTTAGCGATGAGAATCCATTTATTTCAAAAGTAGCGGTGTATGAAGGACTGGATGTAGTCACTTTTCGAGATAAAAAAATATTTTCAGGCTCTGTGGCAAAACAAATTGATGATGCAATTCAATATATTCATCTAAGTAACAGGGTTCAAATTACTCTAGGACACAATGGCAAGCGAATAGAGAATTATTCTTATCCGATTGATGCAGTCCGTGAAGCAATAATGAATGCCTTCGTTCATCGAGACTATACTATGAGTTCAGATATTAAAATAGAGATTTTTGATGATAGATTAGCGATTTCTTCACCGGGCTCTCTTCCAGATGGATTAACGGTTGAGGACATAAAACAAGGAGCGAATGCTAAACGGAATCCTATTTTGATAAATGCTTTGGATAAAATGAACTATATTGAAAATTACGGTTCTGGAATTCGCCGCATTTATTCTCTGTATAAGGGGTTTATGCGTCAACCAGAATTAATTGCAACACATAATTTATTTACTGTTGTCTTGTATAATATGAATTATAAGCTAAATACTATGGAATTGAATCGTAATATGATTTCGATTGTTCAATATCTTAGTGATGGGAAACTTGCTAGCCGCCAAGAGATCCAAGATGCCCTAGACTTGCAAAAAAGCTACACATCTGAACTATTATCTAGTCTGAAGAAAGCAAGCATAATTGGTTCTGAGGGGCGAGGGCCAGCTACTAGATATTACCTGATAGCCACTGAAGCTAGCTAATTTTAATTAATTTTTTTATCTTTACCGGACGATTTACCGGAAGATAGAATATAAATCTTATTATATCAACGTTTTATCGACCGGACGATGTTTCATAATATTCATAGTTTTAGAACCTTTTACCGGACGATTCACCGGACGCTATGTCTTTAAACCCGGTATATCGCTATTTTGGTCACCGGACGATAGAGGGTTAAGGGTTTAATGAAAAAGTGATTGCTATTCTTCAATCAGCCAACTCGCCAAGTTGTGGTAATGATTTGAGGTAATGACAGAATATAATTTTATATTGCTTAGTAAAACTTCATGAATAAGAGAACCTTAATTTTGCGCTGTTTGTAGCAGTGTAAAACATTAAAAAACAAAAGTTTGTTTAGCCAGGTCTTAAGAAAGCTCGTAAAGCTTCACAGTTTTCAAAACGTTAATCTTTTTATATCGATATTTTCAGGCGCTTCGCAATTTAGATTGTGGAGCGTTTTTTTGTTGGTGTGAAGAATGTCCAAATAATGCAATGAATCATAATATCTAGTTGGGATAAATAGTATGAATATATGATATTCATAGCTAAGTAGATTAAAATTATTAATACTAAATTCTATCAGAATGTATGTAAACTTATTACGCAGGATCATTAAAAAAATCATACAATGATCTTCCTAAAATCAATAACTCTATGACATTATGATCATCTATGACTTCAATACCATGTCTTTTTAAAAACATCATAAATTGTGGTAAAAAATTTTTAACTGAAGCATCGAAATCAAGATTATATTGGCCATCTTCAGATGATATTTGTAGATAGAACATATCGAAACCAAAATCAAAGGGTGATAGCCGTACTTTTTTTTCGTAAATAATTTCTGCTGATAAGAGACCATCATAGTTGATTTTTTTGCTAGTTTTTTTATTTGTTAATAAATCTATTAGCTTACGCAAATCATTATTTGAGTATTTTTTGATAGAAATACCATCACTTTCGATAACCCAGTAATCATTAAAAATTGTGGGCAAAACTACAAATATTCCCATAGAAAAAATAATAAGAAATATCCAGAATGGCTGATATCCAAAGCCTGTGAATAGCAAACTAATAAGTAACCAAACAATCAAAAAGAGTAACCCTTTTTTTCCATTATACTTGTTCCCAACAAGATAAGGCTTTTTAAAGTATGGACTGCCTTGAACCAATTCATCTAGTGAAATATCATACAAATCAGATAATGCTAATAAATTATCTATCGATGGAACAGAAGATCCATTTTCCCACTTAGAAACAGCTTGTGTTGAAATAAAAAGTTTGTTTGCAATTTGTTCTTGAGTATATCCATTTGTATTTCTTAAGGTTTTCAACATATCTTGTAGTAACATTTTAATCCCGTCCTTTCTCTTTTCATTGTTAGAGTATATTTTTTTCTGATTTTTATCAATCAACTAGTGGTTGATGCTTGATAAAATAAGCTCATACTCCATAATAATGTGTCTTTAGAAAAAATGTATTATCATGTGATATGTTCTTTGTAAATTGGGAAACAATAGATTGCTAGCAGTAAGATACTCTCTTTCTTTGTAATATTAATTTGGTATTTTTATAAGATTATTATCTAAAAATTTATTTGAATTTTAATCAATTCGAATAAGTGTATTCTACTTAGATTGAATAACTGGAATGCAAACTGATGGGATAAATAAAAAATTTGTTAGCCAATTCGATGATAACTTAGTGTATAATTTTATAATAAGAAGAAACTACGATTATATGTAAACGTATTCAAAATGCGGCGGTATAGTTGTATATAAGTAGAAACAGCGCTTAGCTTATCGATCAGAGTCAAGTCATGAATGTGTAATGGTCAATGAAACAAACTGTTTTGTGAAATACTTATAAAACTAAAATTCATTAATTCAAAATAGTTGGAGGGTTTAATGAAAAATAAAATTTTGTATTATATGGAAAAAATCATGAAAAATGTTGATATAAAAAAGGAACTTATAAATGATAACAATTCTACTAAGCCGTTAGTATGTTTCCGTGGAGAGTCCATAGATTATGGAGATACCAAGTTGATGCCGTCTTTATTTCGGAATGATTCCGGAATCTTATTAGAAAAAGAACTTATTGAATTACTAAGTGATTATGATATTCCTCAATCAAAAGATAATACTAAACTTTCAAAAACAATTGCAGGACAGCATTTTTTACAAATCAGTCGTTTACTTGATATAACGTTTAGTATTCTACCAGCCCTTTATTTTGCTAGTGACAACCAAGAAGACGATGGGTTCGTATATACTTTTGTATTTCCAGAGTCTTTTTCTCCTAACTCAGATTATTTAAATCATTATTATGATAGCCTAGTTGCTAATGAATTTTTTCCATATTCGAAAGATTTCAAAGTAATCACACATAGCTATAATAATGAACGATTAAAAATGCAGAGCGGTGGCTTTATTCTATTTGGAGGGGAAGCTTTTTCCAAAATTCCTGAAGAATACTATTGTGAACCTACGAGAATATTAGCAGAAGATAAAGTAACGATTCGAGCACAATTGTCAAAATACTTTAATTTAAATGAATCAACTATATTTCCAGAGAAAGACAAGCGGAAAGATCCTATAATGGAGAGACTTTCCTACATAAAAAGAAATAGATCGAATAAAGGTGATTTCGTAGATGTTGAATTGGAATATTGTTTCCGGAGGATCGAATTTGAAACTAGTTTGAAACAGGAAGATCCAAAAAAAATACTTAGATTCCTACGGAAAGAA
This sequence comes from Enterococcus sp. DIV0213h, assembly GCF_051711285.1. NCBI lineage: Bacteria > Bacillati > Bacillota > Bacilli > Lactobacillales > Enterococcaceae > Enterococcus > Enterococcus sp. DIV0213h. The sequence continues at coordinate 3,642,079 of NZ_JBIOMH010000001.1, read as the reverse complement.
AAAGCTAATTTGTTCACTTATATTGATAAAAACTATAAAAGCGAATCAGAAAAATATAAAAAGAGAAAAATTATCGAAGATAAGTTTACAATTATTGAATCAGGAGTGGGTTTATGAAAAATGAATTAAAATCTATATTGATAGATAACGAGATTATTACGATTGAAGATTTGAAAGCCGAAAAGTTCAAATCTTTGTTCAGATTTTATTCTATAGAAAAACAAACTGATAGTAGTATTATTACTATTTTGATAGCAGATTACAGAAATATAAATATTGTTGATCGAAATGAGATCAAGCTGCTGAAAAAAAATCTATTAGAATTAAGGAATGAAATTGAGAAAGGGGAAAAAATATACGAGCTATATGTATTTTTCAACGATTGGGAACAGGAAAGAGAATCTTTACGAATCTTTTTAAAAGAATCGGATAATGCAAAAGAGCGTAAAATAGTTAATGACATGTATAGTTTTATCACCTCTATCTACTATGAGACACCCGAAGAGTTGCATCTCAAAGTTGATCAAGAAGGTATAAATTATTTAGAGATGCTTAGAATCAAAGAAGTAAAATTAGAAGCGAAAATATTCAATGTATCTATGTTGGAGTTAAAAGGCTTATTCAATATTAGAGGAAAACATTTATTTAAACTAAACGTGAGAACCGGAATCGAAAATAAAAAAAATGGCTTAGAATTAAAAGAAGATTTTAAAAATTATTTAAAAGTGGGACTTTTTAATCAAGTTGCTAAAGAAAATACTGACACGGATCTATTGGATAGCTTATCGAATTACTTTGGTATAACAGAAAGTACGAAACAGAAATTTAATCCCGATATTTTTTGGTATAAACATAACGGTATAAATATTTACATGGATGAACATGCTCTACTGGATACTTCAACGCATCTTGTTAAATTAAACCCGAAACTGGTCAGTGTTATTAACGGTGCCCAAACATTGACGAATTTTTTTATTGCTAAAGATGAACTTATTAAGGAAATAGAGATAAGTGATTTTCAACTCCCAAATTTAGATATCAAAATGAATGCAGTTTTAGATTCAATCATTGTTAAAACGATATTCATAAAAGGAGATAGAAATTTATCTAAAACTATCACTTGGGGATTAAATAACCAAATTCCAATAACTCAAGAAGATTTTATTGGTGTGTCGAAAGATATTGTTGAACTGAATAAAATGTTAAAGAAGTACCAATTAAAAGTATTAAAGACTGGAGAAATCTCAAAAATATATAGGGGATTATCTTCTTTGGAATTTATAAAATTATTCTATATTGCAAAAGGTGACCCAGGAAGAAGTAAAAACTTTAATAAAACGAACTTAGAAAAGGATATAGGGGAGGCTGTTGCAACAATCAAGGATAATGAGGTACTACTTACGAAAATAGATATAGCTTTGCAGATTGGGAAGTGGTGGGATGATTTATATCGTAATGCTGATGATAAGTCTATTTTTCTAAGGTATGGGAAGAATTATTTTCAGAGTTTTGTAGTATGGAGGCTCGATGAGAACGACGGACTAGTCTCTTTTATAGAAACTGATTTAGAAATGTATTATGAAGAGATTGAATCGTTAGCAAAAGAAATGAATATAGAAATCAATGACTATAAATCAAATCAATCTTTTATGAAGATACAAAGGAAACTATCTAAGTCAAAAGCTATAAATATTAAGGAGAATGAAAGTAATGATGATAGAGCTTTGAGCGATTATGTCATCAAGAACAAGCAAAATAATTATTCAGTATCATCGATAATCAAGAGATTTAATGAACAGCAGGGTATCGATATGGAGTATTTCCGTACTATTTCATACAAAGGGAATAAAGTTAAAGAAAATTTTCCTTTCCCTAATTCTACATTTGAAGAATTTTATAAACGAGAAAAATATATGGACGACGACGCTTACCCAGTTTTTGAAGACTCCCTATTTTTAAAAGAAATAAGAAGGAAGTACCCTGTCTATGTTATTTTTTTGAATGAGAATAACGATATTAAGAACGTTAAATTTATCTCATCTTTTTCAGTTACAATGGCTAAAGATTGGAAAGAAAAGGCTGAGGAAGCTTTCAATTTAGTGAGAAAAGCTTTCTTGCTAGGGGATTCAACGAGATTTCCTAAAGTAAGTTCAAATATTGGATTCCATGTTCGTCCTAAAGCAGCAAATTCTAAGGATACGTTTCAGTTTAGTGATGGTGAATTTATAACGAGACGAACGTTTTGGGCTAATTCGGAGTATATAAATAAAATATTGTTAGATAATAAACTAATATAAAATAAATCAGAAAAAAGCATCAACCATACTGTTATGTTGAGTACGATTGACGCTTTTTTTAGAAATATTTTTGAGTTTTTGAAAACAAACAGTTGGAGATCATGCTTCTAAAATATCTTTTAGCCCATCACCGATCCGTTTTACTATCTCTGTCACTAATGCATTTCCCATGAAAAACATGCGCATACGATCAGAGACTTCTACAATTTCACCCGTCGAAAGTTTTTTGAATCTTGTCCAGTCATCAGGGAAGTCTTGTAACCGCTCTGCTTCTATTGGTGTCAATAATCGATATCGACCATCGATAAATAAAATATGAGTAGAGCGATTTACTGATCCTTCAGAGGTAAGCATCGTTCTTCCTGGCATGCTCAAATCATCATATGGAGACATGCCACCTTCTGCAAAAATATATTTGTGGCCTTCGGCAGAAGTTCGTTCGATTTTTTTCGGTCCGCGTAAATACTGGAATTTTTCTAGTTTATTTGGGTCTGTCAAATAATACTTTTCGTCTACCATCTCAGATGGCTGAATGATTTCACCTAAGGTTATAGGACGTTCATCACCTAGTGGTAAAGTGTCTATAGTGTAATAACGCCCATGACGCATAACACCTGTATTCCAAACTTTCCCAGTGAACCCATCAGAAACTTCTACTATATCTTCTGAAAGTTCGTAAAAAGCCTCTCTATTTTTATAAGGCTGTTTAACTATCGGAAATTGCCGAGCAAATAATCCATCATTGAATATATACTCATCATAGCGATGCTCAGCAACAAATAAGTCCTCAGAAGATGAATTTTCTTCGAAACGTTTATCCAATCGTTTTGCAAAATCTGTGTCGTTTCGATAAACAAAGAAGAAAACACGTCTGCGCCTTTGGCTCCGGCCGTAGTCAGCAGCATTGATGACCCGCCATTCAACTGAGTATCCTAGTTGATTGAACGCGGTAAGCATGATAGCAAAATCACGTCCTCTTTGCTTGGAAGGAGATTTTAACAGACGGTCAACATTCTCAAGAATCAAATATTGGGGGCGAATATGATTAGTAGCACGTATGATTTGCCAAAAAAGAACGCCTTTTTTACCTTGGATCCCCATTTCATGTTTCTTACTCCGAGCGACTGAATAATCTTGACAAGGAAATCCACCTACGATTATGTCTGCATCCATTTTTTCGAAAACATCATCAGAAATCTCTTCAATGTTTATATTTAAATTTTCACTATCTGGGAAGTTATAGTCATAAACTTCGAACGCATCTTGGGATCTGCGAGATGGTTCCCATTGATTTGCCCACTTAGTTACATACAAATCGGGATCGGAATGTTCGAGCCCAACGCGGAAGCCGCCTACACCTGCAAAAAGTTCTAATACTTTCATTTTTTGTTTCATTATACGAACATCCTTTCGATATATCTATTGGTCATTATACACTAAAATTAAAAAAAGATCAAGATCTAAATTCAATTTATTGATGTTATAATAAACATATGAAGAAAGTCAGGATATGAATGAAATATGTATATAAATAATTTAAAGAAGGATGAAGAATTTGGAAAAAAATTTGCATTGCTTTACAAAAAAAGATTTAGTAATGATTTTGGACAATGTTCTGGAAAAGACATTAGGTGAAGTGGATAAAAACCGCGTGTTTGATCGTACGATAGTCCATCCCAAAATTACAGGTATTGCTGGCGACGTGATTGAGCAGTCTGTTTTAGGATATCCTGCTGATTCAAGACAAGAACCTGATTTGATAGTTGACGGTGAGGAAGTGGAACTGAAAACTACAGGACTTAGAATGTCTAAAAAGGTCAAAGGTCAATTTGAAGCGAAAGAACCGATGTCTATTACCGCAGTTTCTCCCAAATCTATCATTACACAAGATTTTGAAAGTTCACATTTTTGGAAAAAGTTAGAAAAAATGCTTTTAGTTTATTATTTATATGATTCTGATGTGACAGTACCAGCTGCCGCATATGCTGATTTTCCAATCAAAGGTTATGATTTTCATGAATTTGATGAAGCAGATAAAGAACGATTGTCGAATGATTGGTCTCTAGTAAAAAACTATATCGTAGAATTGCAGTCAGAGGAAATTCCGGAAGAACATTACTCGACGATTTCATCTAAACTTAGACCACATTTGATGTTGATAGATACCGCACCTAAATGGCCCAATCCACCTAGGTTTCGTTTGAAAAGGTCGACGGTCACTACTATGGTTCAAAAGTATTTTGGTAAACGATTTGAAGAATTGGATAAGGATTTTGGTACATATGCTGAGATCGATCAACAGCTTAAAGAGTTTACATTGAATTATCAGGGAATGACGGTTTTACAATTGATGGAACATTTTGATATTCCAATCAAATTGAATGATAAAAATGACGTAGCAAAATCTGTTACTGAGCAAATAGTTGTACGTATGTTTGGTGCTTCTTCAAATAAAATGAAGAAAATCGAATTATTCAGTGAAATTGGATTGAGAGCAAAAACTATTACACAAACATCTAGAGGAAATCGAACAGAAGATACTAAAATGTTCCCAATCGATTTTGATGAGTGGATGCAAAAAGATATACTTTTTGAAGAATCTACCGTTTATGCTGAATTCAACGAGCAACAATTTTTATTTATCATTTTCGAGGAAAGTTCTTCTAAAGATAAATTACTTGAAAAACGATTTAAAGGGTTTAAACGTTTGTCTTTCGATGAACAGTTTATTGAGACAGAGGTACGCCCGATTTGGGAATCTGTTCGTTATTTGATTTTTGAGAACAAGCTAGTTGAAACTGTGAAAAAAAAGAAAGATGGACAAGTGCGTGTCAATAAAAATGGAACGGTGATGACATCGATAAATTTCCCTAAATCAGCAACTAATACTGTATTTTTTAGGGGATCTGGTGCGGATTCATCTGATAAACCCGTAGAGATCAATGGTATTTCAATGTATCGCCAAGATCTCTGGATAAAAGGCAAAATACTTGTCGATATGTTGAACAAAATGCCCTTCCTATAAGGATAAATAAAAAAAGTGAGTTGATTTATTGAGGAGATGCAATGAATCAACTCTATGTTTATTTGCGCAGTTCTATCCTAGTTAAAATATTGATCACACAGCTATCCAAATTTTTTAAAACTTCTTTTTCCCAAAAATGGATCGGTAACCATCCACTATCAATTAGAAGTTGGTCATTCTTTTTATCACGTTTGATGTTCTCCTCGATTTTTTCAATCCAATAATCTCTGTTTCGTTTCAATTTCTTTTTTCGATTTACCCAATCTTGTCCATGCCAAAATTCTCCGTCAACAAAAATAGCGATTTTATATTTTGTGATTGCAATATCAGGAGAACCAGGTAATTTTTTATAGTTTTTCCGATAACGTATGCCTTGGTGCCACAGGGAGAGCGCTAAGAGGTTCTCAGCTTTGCTTCCTTTCAAATGGACGTTCCCCATCCTTTTAGATGTTGCTGCATCTGTTTCTAACTTTCTATGTTTCATTTTATTATCCCCATCCTTTTATGATTAATAAAAGAGTAACATAACCGTCATACGCTAAGCGAATGAAGCGACGCGGTATTTTTTAATCAGGCTTGAAATAGTATTTGTTGAGTTTTCTTTATTGATTTATACAGTAAAGATGAACGTACTACGGGAACACATTGTGTACTTAATTATATTATAGCTCTTGATCTCTTGTGCTTATTGGGTTTTATTGTTGGTAAGCAAATTTTTTAAAAAAATTTGCTTATAAGAGTAATACGAAGTGATACCTATATAAGTATCACTTCGTGCTTATTATGTATTTAAAAGTCGATCGATAGAAAATCATTATTGAAATTCAAGTAATTTCGCTTTTTAAGCCTATCTTGTTATACTGTCTGTTTAACATGAATAGAATCGATAAAAATAATATACTAATGTTGTGCTGTCTATGAAAGCTTTCATTTATCCTCAATCGTCAAAATCTCACGAATATCATCTATATTCAAAGCCTCAGCTATTCGTTCGATGTATTCAATATTGATCCGTTGTCGTTTTCCACTGGATAGTTCACTTAGCCGGGCAATATCTATGTCCGCACGCCTAGAAAGCTCTCGTAAAGAAATATCATGTTTTTTCACAAGTTCTTGAATACGGATCACTAACACTTTTTCCTTATACACAAAAATCACCTCTTTATTGATGTTTATGTAAGTATCATAGAGTATAATGTTAACAAATCCATTGCTTTATTAGCAAACATTAAGTGAGTTCTTCCTATTTATCACTTTTAACCTAAAAACAGATCCAGTCATTAATATAAACAGAAAATCGGAGAGAAGAAACTGATTAATGAGCGTCTACTCATCTCTTAGAATGATTTAAAAGCGTTATTACAATGAAATTTCGGTATCAGTGCTCACTGGCTTTATAAGAAGTTCTGACATCAGTCATATTTGTTAAATAATCAATACTAGTATCATAATAATTTGCTAACTTTATCAACGTTTGAATAGGGATATCTAGCTCACCGTTCTCGTACCGAGAATACGTTGACTATAAATATTTAAAAGAGTAGCGATCTGGTGTTGGGTTAAATCGTTGTCTTCTTTCAAATCGCGGATTCGCTGAAACATTCACGTCACCTCGATACTATTCTAAATTATGCTCTTATCGCATATTGGTTTTTATGCGTTTTTGCTCATATCATGTTGTTAGTTACGAGGATAAGGATTTTGATGGTCCGTTAAATTAAGCAAATAATCGACGCTAGTAGAATAAAAATCTGCAAGTTTGATCAGAGATTGAGTAGGAATGTCTAATTTCCCTGACTCATAGCGGGAGTAAGTGGTTTGGCTGATATTCAGTAGTTTAGCAAGTTGTTCTTGATTCAAGTCTTTGTCTTCGCGTAAGTCGCGAATTCTATGATACACAAAATCACCTCATATGATAATATTAATACGGTCAAAGAGATTACAGCATAATAACAAATTGTACACATCGATTACTTTATCCATCAAAAAAACATAAATCATTTCTGTTATTAAATCATTTCAAACAGATTTGGTCTTGCTTTCCAAAACGGGTTTCTATACAATAGAGGGGAATAGAAACCGAATAAAAAAAGGCACCCCGTATCAGAGTTGGCGCTCCAATACGAGGCCTTGAAAAGTCACGCGAACTGACTAATCAAGTTGCCATAGTCAATACCCTAAGGTATCGACCTGTTTATTGTACCTAATATTCTGTTCTTTTTCTAGTAGGAAAAGCAGATTTTCTGGGATTTTATGCAGGATGCCTTATGCTTATTTCGCTATGTCAAAAGGATTGGACAGTCGTCCAATCCTTTTTTTGTGTTTCAAATGGGGAAGTTAAAATAACAGGGGATTGACGCATTCCAATTCTCAAACAGAGTGTCGGCAAGCCTCGGTTTCTATTCGTCTATCAAATAGTCAAAAAGTTCTAAGGAGGGATTCACATAGAAAGTGAAGTTGCTTGGAAACTGCCGAAAGGGATTTTTTAGATAAAAGAGGGGATGAAGCAATGAGAAAGAAAGACGAGTGTTGGCTAAAAAAGCGTGTAGCAACTGATGTAGTTTCGACATATAGTTTCGAGCAGTCGGACCAATTGACGGATACGATCAAACGAGAGATGCAGACATTATTTCCAATGTGCCGCTATGTGAAAGAGGCAAATGCAGAGTTATATTTCAAAAAGGCAATGGATGCGCTGCTTGGGGATGAAGGATTTGAGATCAGTTATGAGCACAATCAGACAGTCGTTTATGCGAACACTAGTAAAGGCTGGTTATATGGCTTCTTTGAACTTTACAAGCATGTGATTCGAACCACTGAGTTGCCAGAAAATTTGAGGTCGATTCCCAATCAAGCCATTCGTATGGTCAATCATTGGGATAATTTTGATGGGACGATCGAACGTGGGTACGCTGGAGAATCGATTTTCTTTTCAAACAATCAGTTTCGGCAAGACCATGAAACGGTACGCGACTATGCGCGTTTCTTAGCTTCCATCGGAATGAATGCGGTTTCTATCAATAACGTGAATGTTCGCGGAGATGCCAAATGGTTTATTACGGAATCATACTTGATCGAGATTAAAAAAATCGCAGATACATTCGCTACCTATGGGATTCGGACGTTTGTAAGTATCAACTTTGCGGCACCTTTATCCGTTGGAGGACTAACGACCGCCGACCCGTTAGCTGAGGAAGTTATTGCGTTTTGGCAAAAAACAGCAGATACAATCTATCAGGTAATGCCGGATTTTGGTGGGTTTGTAGTCAAAGCTGATTCTGAAGGGGAACCGGGACCGTTTGTTTACGGGCGTGACCATAATGATGGTGCCAATATGCTGGCACGGGCGTTGCAACCCTATGGAGGGCTACTGATATGGCGTTGCTTTGTTTATGACTGTTTACAGGATTGGCGAGATCGCTCAATTGATCGTGCCAAAGCTGCCTACGACCACTTCATGAAATTAGACGGTACGTTTGAGGAAAATGTTATTTTACAGATCAAAAATGGACCGATTGATTTTCAAGTACGGGAACCCGTGACGCCGCTTTTTGGCGCGTTAAAACACACCAATCAAATGTTGGAATTCCAAGTGACGCAAGAGTATACCGGACAACAAAAGCACATTTGCTGCTTACTACCGATGTGGAAAGATGTGCTAGATTTTGATATGAAGCATCCACTTGAACACGCCACAGTAAAGAAGATTCTACCAGAGCAAAGTCCAAATCCTAAATACTCTGGCGTGGCAGCAGTCGTCAATGTCGGCATGGATGATAATTGGACCGGACACAAGCTAGCGCAAGCGAACCTTTTTGGCTATGGCAGATTGATTTGGAACAATGAATTAAGCACAGAAGCTATTCTTTGCGAATGGATCGATTTGTCCTTTGAGTTAGATGATTCTGCAAAAAAAAGACTACTTGCAATCCTCGCTACGTCCTATCAGACCTATGAAAATTATACTGCCCCACTAGGTATCGGTTTTATGGTCCGTCCCAATCATCACTATGGGCCTGATGTCGATGGCTACGAATATGATAGATGGGGGACGTATCACTTTGCGGATAGAAAGGGCATTGGCGTCAATCGAACGTTAAAAGACGGCACCGGCTATGTAAGGCAGTATGCGGATGCTTGGTGTGAAACATACGAAAATGTAGAAACTTGCCCAGATGAACTTGTCTTATTTTTCCACCATCTGCCATACGACCATGTCTTACAAAGCGGCAAAACGATCATTCAACACATCTATGACACGCATTTCGAAGGCTATGAAAAAGTAGAGGAATATGTTACCGAGTGGGCTTCCTTAGAGGGACAAATCGATGAAGAAAGTTATCAAAACGTCGCCGAACGATTGCAAGAACAAGTTCGTTCTGCTAGAGATTGGCGGGATCAAATCAACACGTATTTTTATCGTAAAAGCGGCATTCCAGATGCACATGGACGTCAAATTTATGCGTAAAAAGAAAAATAAGTGCTAGGTTTCAAAGAAGAAATAGCTCGTTTAGATCACTAAGAAAAAAGATTTCAACCAGAGATAAATTTTTTGTAATATAAGTTAGTTTATCCAACTTACTAAAAAGAATCAGGAGGAAGAGTGATGGAAAAATGGAAAAAACAATTGATAGTGGTAGGTTCTTTGCTTTCGGTATCACTGGTGTTGGCTGGATGCAATGCTGGGAGGAAAAAGACTGAGACAACGGGGAGTGGTGATCGAGTAGAAATCAGCTTTAGTTGGTGGGGAAATGATGATCGTCATCAGGCAACCCAGGAAATGATCGCTCATTTTGAAAAGGAGCATCCTGAAATTTCAGTAAAAGGAGAGCCGAGCGGCTTTGGCGATTTGGATCAAGCCTTCACGACGAGGTATGCTGGCAATACTTTGGCGGATATCACGACTTTACTCTACAATTGGGTGCCGCAATTCGGGCAAAATGACGGGTTTTATGATCTTAATACAATCGATAGTTTGGATCTGTCCACCTATGATCCTGATTTTTTGGCATTCGGACAAGTTGATGGAAAGCAAGTTGCCGTTCCTTATGGGGAAAATACTTTAGTTATGTATTTAAACAAATCCGAATATGAAAGACATGGTATTGATGTCGCTACGTTGAAGACGTGGGACGATTATGTGGAAGCCGCTAAGAAGTTACCAGAAGGGACCTTTTGTGTCGTATCCCCAACTTGGCGTTTTCCGGTAACCATTTGGTTGCAACAAAAGACTGGAACGTCTGAGTTTGATGAACAGGGAAATATGAATTGGACAGAACAAGACTATTTAGAAGCGATGACTTGGTATAAGGAAATGGCAGATGCTGGGGTCTTCGTTTCAAGACAAGATTATTTAGAAAATGTCGGCTCAGAACCTGTATCCTTAGCCACTAACAAAAAGTGGATTGAAGGACAATATGCGGGTGGCATCGATTGGAATGCCAGTATGTCTTCTAATTATGAAGCATTGAAAGAAGTAGGGGATGAAATGGTCGTCGTTGACTACCCAATCGCAGAAGGCGGCACCGAGGTGAATTTAATGTCAAAACCTTCACTCCTTTTTGCCGTTCGGAAAAATGTCGAGCATCCAGAAGAAGTAGGCACATTTCTAAATGAATTTTTAAATGGCGAGGAAGCAAATAAAATTTTGGGTCTTTCCAGAGGGATTCCTGCTTCAAGCAAAGCGATCGAAGTATTGACGGAAGATGGACAATTATCAGGCGTGATGAAAGAAGGCTTTGAGTACGCCCAAAGTGTCGCAAAAATCAACCAAACACCGTTCTATGAAGATGGTACCTTAACGACTATTTACACTGCAGAAATGGAAGCTGTCGAATTAGGACGAACGGATTTAGAAACAGCTGCTCGCAACGTCTACACGAAAACAAAAGAACAAGCCGAAAAGCTTGCGAAAGACTATAAATTGCAATAGACAACTATCCGCATACTTTATGGGAGTGAATGGCTTTTGTTTGCTTCCATGAAGTGTCGTGAATCGTTGTCAAAAAGTTTGGAGGGATTTTATGAAAAAGGAAAAAGTGGGCTTGATCTATGTAACCCCTTGGCTGATTGGCTTTTTACTGTTGACCGCTTGGCCGATCTTGTCCTCATTTTATTACTCACTGACCGATTATTCTTTGGCTCGTGTCGGACAGACACCTGCATTTTTAGGCATTCAAAATTATGTGAATCTCTTTAAGGATCAAACGTTTCTTGATTCGATGCGGGCGACACTGATTTATACGGTGTTTACTGTGCCTTTTCAACTAGGGTTTGCATTGTTCGTTGCGTTTATTCTGAATTTCAAATTAAAAGCCATCAATTTCTATCGGACGGCGTATTATATTCCCTCGATTCTAGGGGGAAATGTGGCCGTTGGTGTGCTTTGGCGATCAATGTTTCAACCAGAAGGTTTGGTGAATATTTTTCTAGGAACCGTTGGCATCGAGCCAATTAACTGGTTATCGACACCTACAGGCGCAATGGTCGTCTTGATTCTCTTGAAAGTGTGGCAATTTGGTTCCTCAATGTTGATTTTCTTAGCTGCGTTGAAGGAAATCCCCCAGGATTTGTATGAGTCTTCGAGTTTGGACGGCGCATCAAGGGTGACCCAGTTTTTCAAAATTACGATTCCTTTGATCACACCAACCATTTTTTTCAACTTAGTGATGCAACTGAACAATGCCTTTCAAGAATTTAACGGTCCTTTTATTGTCACCGGTCGTGGTCCCCTCAATGCCACGTATCTGTCCTCGATGTTTATTTATGATAAAGCATTTAAAGAATTTGATATGGGCTACGCAAGTGCGGCAAGTTGGGTGTTGTTTGCGTTGATTGTTTGTTCAACGGTTCTTCTTTTCACGAGCCAAAAACGATGGGTCTATTATTCTGATGGAGGTGGGAAATAAATGGAGGCAACCCCTGTAGCATCTGTAAAAAAGAAGCACTCGAATAAGCATGGTCAAGCACTGATTCGCTATGTTTTGTTGACGGTCGTTGCACTGATTATGCTGTATCCAATTATTTGGATGGTTGGAGCGTCCTTCAAAACGAACACAGAGATTTTCACATCAATCGGCTTCATTCCTTCATCGATTGATTTCCAAGCATATATTGATGGTTGGAACACCAAGGGCGATTATACGTTCACCTTGTATTTTATCAATACCTTTAAATACGTCATTCCAAAGATTCTTTTTACTGTTGTCTCGGCGACTCTTACAGCCTATGGATTTGCTCGGTTTGACTTTCCATTCAAGAAAATCATGTTCTCGTTGTTAATGGCAACGATGTTTTTACCTCAAGTCGTAACCAGAATCCCCTTGTATCTCTTCTGGAATCGCTTGGATCTATTAGATACGTATGTTCCGTTACTGGCCAATTCATTTTTAGGACAAGAACCCTTCTTCGTGTTCATGATGATCCAGTTTATGCGTTCAATTCCACGGGATCTCGATGAAGCAGCGATCGTTGACGGTTGTTCTTCTTTCGGTGTTCTCTGGCGTGTCCTGATTCCGGCATTAAAACCTGCACTGATTTCTTGTGTGATTTTTCAATTCGTTTGGAGTTTCAGTGATTTCTTAGGTCCATTGATTTATATCACTTCACAAGACAAATTCCCAGTATCTCTTGCGTTGCGGCTCAACGTTGACCCATCTACTAACACCCCATGGAATCAAGTGTTTGCAATGTCGGTGATCTCATTGTTGCCAGCCATCATCTTATTCTTCAGCGCGCAAAAGTATTTTGTCGAAGGTGTCACAAGTTCGGGTATCAAAGGATAGGAGGTAAGTATGAATCCTTTCTTTCACGCTATTTCTGAGTGGACCGTTGCCATTGTCCACTCAGCCTATCGGCTTTTGGTTTATCAACTGTATTTCATCCTGTCGAATAGTTTACTCCTGATGCACTTGTTTTTTCTTCGATTGACTCTGAATAATATTGTCTTTTTTTGGGTACCCCTAGTATTTTTTATTGCAAGTCTGTCCGCTCAATTCGGCTTATTTAACAACCCAGAGCATTTATCGAATAGAAAGAACTATTCTCAGTACTATCGAGAATGCTTGAAGAAAAACTGGGGATTATATTTCTTGTATTCTCTGATCATTCTCTTGATTCTCTTTGGACTGAAAATACTGATAGTATATCAACGATCTGTTATGTTTTTGCCATTTGTCCTTACGAGCTGTTTTTTATTAAGCAGTATGCTCTTTGTCTTACTGATCTCAAGCGATTCCCGCGTCACTCAAATCCCATTTAAGAAGAAACTAGAATGGTCATTGCTGATAAGCTACCGTTTGCCTTCAGTCACTGTTTACAATAGTGCATTTATTGGACTGTCGATCTTTTTGATGCAGTATTTTTCTTTGGCGTATCTTTGTTTTCTTAGTGGTGCAATCAATTACGGCGTGTATCGTAATTTGATTCGACGATTTTCACTTGATTTGTTTTTTGAGGAGTGGGGCAACAAGAGCGAACGGCTTGAAATGAATACTAATCAAAAACTGTAGCTTAAATTTAAAAAAAGAGGTGTTTCTATGAAAATAAAAAATCCTGTCTTATCCGGCTTTCATCCTGATCCGTCCATCATCCGAGTAGGAGATACGTACTATCTAGCTAATTCAACGTTCGAATGGTTCCCTGGGATTCGTTTGCACGAATCAAAAGATTTGGTCCATTGGAAACTGCTGGATGCTCCTCTCGATTCAGTAGAGATGCTAGACATGAAGGGAAATCCGTCGTCTGGTGGAATATGGGCACCAGACTTATCCTATGCAGACAACAAATTTTGGTTGGTGTTTACCGACGTAAAAGTTGTGGATGGGGCGTTTAAGGACATGACCAACTATTTGACTACCGCAACGAACATCCATGGACCGTGGACTACACCGATTCGATTGAATGGCGTTGGCTTTGATCCCTCTCTGTTTCATGATGAGGATGGCAAAAAATACCTCGTGCAACAGACGTGGGACCATCGAGAGTATAAAAATCCTTTCAATGGCATTACACTGACCGAATTTGATGTAGAAACCATGCAGTTGAAACCAGAAACTGCTCGAATGATTTATGAAGGAACGAATGTAGGATTAGTTGAAGGGCCGCATCTATACAAAATAAATGGGCGTTACTATTTATTTGTGGCAGAAGGTGGAACTGTCTTTACCCATCAAGAAGTCGTAGCTAGATCCTCTTCACTGGAAGCTGATTCGTTCGAGACCGATCCTCATGGTCCGTTTCTAACCAATTACGATACGCCTCATTCATACTTGCAAAAGCAAGGACATGGGGCACTTGTGTCTACTCCGTCAGGCGAATGGTACTATGCATCGCTATGTGCAAGACCCTTACATCGAGAAAACGAGTCGGTGACAAATCCTCGCGGATGGTCAACTTTAGGACGTGAGACCGCCATTCAAAAAGTTGAATGGGATTCTGAAAACTGGCCAAGAATCGTTGGTGGACATGGGGGACAAACAAGCGTGGAGGCACCTAAAGATGCAGCACCTACCGAAGTTTTGAGTAGCCGCTCTCATTATGATGACTTTAGTGAGAAGCAGCTCAATAAAAACTGGCAGACCCTTCGTGTACCATTTTCAGCAGAAATGGGCAGTGTAGGCGATGGGAAACTAGAACTAATTGGAAAAGGAAGCTTAACAAATCGCCATGATCTTTCAATGATCGCACGCCGTTGGCAAACCTTTTATTTTGATGCAATAACAAAAGTAAAATTTGATCCATTTTCTTACCAACAAATGGCAGGACTAACCAATTATTATAATGACCAACACTGGTCCTTCATTTTTATCACTTGGAATGAAGAAAATGGAAAAGTAATTGAAGTAGCTGAAAACAACCAAGGAACCTATACGTCCTACTTAAGAGAAAATGCGATTGCCATTCCAGATGCTGTGGATTTTGTCTGGTTCAAAACAAAAGTCCGCAAGCAGACCTATAGATATGCCTACTCCTTTGATGGAGAAACATGGCAAGATTTACCAATCGAATTTGATTCTGCTATTCTCTCGGATGATTATGTATTACAAACTTGCGGCGGCTTCTTCACCGGAGCATTTGTCGGACTAGCAGCGGTTGACTATGCAGGCTATGACACAAAAGCTGTGTTTTATGAATTTGATTATCGAGAGATGGATGAGGAAGGGCGCAGTTAATTATTATATTGATCTAGAGTAAACTCATTTTTTGTGAGTTTACTCTTTTTTCGCTAATTTCTTTCAGTTGGCGGAAAAAGTGAACACCAACGTTGTTATAGCTTTTTGGTTTCTGCATAGTTCAGTCTTTTGTCCATCGGTACATAAAAGGAAATAGGTAAGCATTTAATTAAGAAGAGAAAACTGCCCATTCTTTTTTCACATGCTCTAAAATATCGTTTTCTTCGGTCATTTCCAACAAGAGAAAACCTTCACAAGCCATTTTGTAATCATCTATGCAGATAGCATAACGTACTTTGGCAATCGACAAATAGTCATATCGTTTCGCTTCTTTTCCTAGATCGATTGCTTCTTTGAGTAGAGGAATTGCAACTTCTTTATGGTTGTTCTGAATCAAAAGTAATCCTACATTTAATAGAATAGATAGTCTAATTGTAATCATAGGGGTAAATTTTTCATATTTTTCAACAGTTTCAAGCAGTTTTGGAAGAAACGAAAGGACGGTTTCTATCGGAAAGTAATACATAAAGCTATTAATTAGACGAAGCTCGCTATAGTACCATTCATCCATTTTTGACAATTTAGACCAGACATCACTTATGATGATTTTTGGTAAACAATCGATTTGCTCAATCTGGTCATTAGTCAGTAGAGTGAGACTTTGAATGATTTTCATCAAGTTTCTTATAAAAATATCGTCTGCTGTTTTCAAATATTTATTTCCTTTTTCAAGTAACCTGAAAAGTTGAGCAGTTTCTAAGTTCGACGTTTGTCTAAAGAAAAGAGTAATAATTTCATCCCTTAAATCATAGCTGAAGTCATTACATACAAATTGAAACTCTTCTTCACTCATATCAATTTGCAACAACAGATAGACCATCGTGTCATAGGAAGGTGAAAGTTTATTATTTTCGAATTTTGACAAGGTTGTTCTAGAAATGCTAGTGCCACAAACCTCGTTTTGACTTAATCCTTTACTCTTTCGTATCTTTTTGTAAATACTTCCTGCATCCCATCTCATAAACAACCTCCTTAAAAAGTGAGTACTCTGTACAAAATTAATTTCTCTAAAGAAAGTGTAATATGCTTTTTAAAAAAAAGAAAGAATAAATAGATAAGTTATTTTGTAGCTAAAATTGATTCAGAAAGTGAAAAAATAATTTTTTTAGGGGAAAGAAAGGTGTCTATGAGCGTACTGGTGATTCTCTTGAACAAATTTTGAAAGATCAGTATCAAAGATACGTATTGGAGGTAAATAATGTTTAGACTATTATTGAAAAAAAATAAATATTTGGGTTTCTTATCGATATTCTTTTTAGTATGTTACTCAGCGTATAGTCCTATTTTATCAAAATTAATTCAGTACAATATGTCTGTCGCAGAAGGTAAGTACGCTTTAGATCTGGTTAGATTGACAACAATAAATCTGAGTGTATTGATTCTTTTGTGTCTAGTTAATTGGTTTTCACAATATTTTTCAATTAAATTTTATTCTCGTTCACAAAACGAGTTGAATCAATTGCTTTACAGCAAAGCTGCTAAACATGTGACAGAAGAATTAAAGGTTTCAAAACTAATTAAGGTATTTAGTAATGACATCCCTTTAATCGTGGATAATTATATTCCTTCATTGATTAGTTTAATATATTTTGGTTTGTCATTTAGCTTTGGTGCGATTCTTATTTTCTCTTTAAACAAAATTATTCTGTGCTATCTGATTCTTATTGCTGTTTGTTCGTTACTCGTCTCGAAAAAAATGTCAAACAAGATATCCCCTTCTCAAAAGAAATACAATGATAGTTTGGGAAATAACTCAGACGTTTTGCTAGATATTTTTGATCACTCCATAATTAGAAAAGTATTTTTTCTAGATAATTTTTTGGAAAAACGGTTTGCTTCTTCGAGTGAACAGAGTGCAAAAAAAATGTTTGTATTAAAAAAAGAAAAGTCGATCGTAACTGTCTCAAATGATTCGTTTGCTTGGCTATTACAAATTGGTATGTATGTCATTGGTGCTATTCTCATTACACAAAAGAGCTTATCTTTTGCGGAATTGATTGCTATCACACAAGCTGCTGGTACAATTACAACACCTATTTTCTGGTTTTCCAATACGCTAGCAGATATTTACTCTTCAAAGGAAATTCGACAAGAAATGATGGAGTTTTTGCAATCAGAAGATTCACAAAAGCAAGAGGACTTCCATTCTGTTATAGATAAAGTAGAAATGAAAAATGTAACTTTTCTTATGGAAAACAAACGAGAAGTTGATCCAAATAGTTTTATTTTGGAGAAAGGAAATTCTTATGCAATGATAGGGAAAAATGGTAGCGGAAAGTCAACGATATATGCTGCTTTGATGCTGGCTAATAATAAATATCGTGGAGAAATTTTGATTAATGGTAAAAACATCCAACATTTGAAAAAAGAAGGTTATTTTTCTCAAATCAGTGCCGTGACACAAAACATAAAACTATACAACGGCAGTGTAATCGACAACATTACAGGCTTTTCTAGCGATGTGAATGAAGAGAAACTACGTAAGATAAAAAAAATGTTTATTAATGAGCAGGATGATTTTTTCTCGAAAGAGGTTAGCGCCCTTAGTGGTGGTCAAAAGCAAATGGTCTCAATTGCCAGAGCTTTGTATAAAGACGCATCATTTTTAATTATGGATGAGCCTTTTTCTGCTCTGGACAAAGTAATGGAGGAAGTTGTGCTGGACTATTTACTTAAGATTGATGATAAAATAGTTTTACTATCTTTACATCATTACGACCAGTTGGTATTAGATAGATTTAATGACGTAGTGATCATTGGAGAACGGTTATGAAAATTTAGTTAATGTAAGCCATCCGACGACCTGCCATCAACCCAAAAACTGTCGTCCTTCCTTCTCAATCAACTCACAAGTCCATTTATCCTCAAACAACGACGCCATCTGTCTTGCTCGCTCAAACAAATCCGAATCTCTGATCGCAAAACTTTTTCGAGCAGTGGCTAACGAATAGTAATCATAGCGCTTGCTCTTTTTTGCCAATAGCAGGGCTTGTTCCGCGGCTTCTTTCGCTTCTTGGTGTTGCTGCTCTTGCAGATAAAGCAAGGCGACATTCAAATGAATCGCACACTGTAAAGGCACAGTATTTTCTAGTGCTTCGTATTTTTTTAGCTGTTGGATCAATTGGCGGGCAATGGCGTGGGCCGTTTCAATTGGAAAGTGGTATAAAAGACAATTGATCAATTTGATATCATCAAGGGTCCAGTCGGAATAAGCTTGAAGCGCATCCCAGGGAACCGTCAAAAGAACTTTGGGCAGGCAAGGAATTTCTTTTTCTGCATTCATTGAGAGCGCTGTGAGAGAGTCGATTACATACAACAATAAGTCAATGGTTTTACTGACGGATGTTTTTTGGAAAAGTAAACATTGCTCTTTCAAAGCAAGCAATGCTTTTAGGTCCTGGTTGGAAAACATAGAGAAAAATTGATGCAAGATTTGTTGTTTCTCATTTAAACGGTATCCTTGGGCGATGTAAAAAAATTCATCAAAACTGCAATCGATTCGCGCTAAAAGTTCGATAAAAAGGGTAACGGAGGGTGTTAATTTTTCATTCTCAAATTTAGACAAGGTGGTTCTTGAAAGCAGGTCTCTACAAACTTGCGCTTGTGTGATGCCGCGGCTTTTTCTGATTTTACGATACGTGGTTCCTAAATCATTCATAGTTGCCTCCTTGAGCAATGTGATTATAGTGTACATAAGATAATTTTGCCCGTCAATCTGGTATAGTAGAACTATTAGACAGCTAGGCAACACCAGATAGAGGAGGCCCCACAAATGAATCAGACAAAATAAAATCCTTTACTTAGCAAATGGCGATCGATAACTAGAAAAACGAGCAATCGTTATTTCTAAGTAAAGGTGGAAAACAAATGAAGAAGAATCAGGGATTTACCCAATTGATCATTGGCCAAACAGTGGCGAATGTCGGGGATACCATTTATATTGTGGCAATTATCAGTTCTATTTTTAGCTGGACAGACTCTGCTTTGGCAGCGGCGCTTGTCCCGGTGCTAGTAACAGGAGGCGGTATCATTTCCGGCTTTCTCTCACCTGTCATCACGAGTTATTTTCGCTTAGAACAAGTGCTGAAGGTCAGCCAGATGTGCAAAACAGCCTTACTCTTTTTTATGACCGCGTATCTCTATTTGAAAGCTGAAACGATGAATCTATTGGTTTTATATTGCCTTGTCGCATTGATTTCGTTTTTGGACGGCTGTTCAGAACCAATTAGCCGTGCCTTGATCCCGAAATATGTGGAAAAGCATCGCCTCGTCAAAGCCAATGGAATATTCAATTCGATGCTTCAAACAGTCAACATCGGTAGCTGGGCGATCGGAACCTCCTTGCTGCTGGTATTTTCTGCTCATCAGTTGGTTTTATTAGACAGCTTTTTGTTTCTAAGTGCCTCGATAGTATTAGCGTTTTTGCCTAGAACGACTCGAGAAAAAAACGAAAAGCAGCCATTAGGACACCAGTTGTTTATTGGTTGGCGCTGGATTATGAAAGATCCTCTGGTTCGGGTGATCGTTGGCATGGACATGCTGGAAAGTATCGCCAATACAGCCTGGGTGTCCGCAATTGTGTTAGTATTCGTCCGAGAAGTGATGCAGGCACCTGATGCTTGGTGGGGCTATATCAACGCCACTTATTTTGTTGGTGCGTTGCTAGGAAGTTCGCTGGTGATGCGATTTTCCGAACGGTTTGATAAAAACAAACGAATAGCGATTGTAATGGGCGCTGTCTTAGGCGGACTGATCACCGTTGCCGTTGCCCTATCAGGCGACCGCTTTTTGATTCTAGGATTATCCGTTTTAATCGGGCTTTTTTCCCAGATCAAAAATATCCCACAAGCCTCATTGATCCAACAAAAAGTAGCAGCCGATCGATTGGTTGCCATCTACGCTGCCTCAGGCATCTTGAATTCCGGTGTTTTTGCTTTATTCACCTTGTTGATGGGACAGGTGGCAGATGTTTTTGATGTACGGTGGGTGTTTGTTCTTTCCGGCAGTTTATTGCTTCTAGTAGGGCTGATTGCAGGGAAGCTTAAAGTTAGATAAAAGTAAGAGAGATAGTAGTCAAGAGAAACTCTTTTTTACTAAGTTCTATAAGATAAAACTAGCTTTAACGGTTAGCTTAGATAATGGTACACACAGGAAGATGAAAAAGTAATTACGGCTAGTTAGGAATAGTCCCTGACTAGCTTTTTGCGTAGTGATCTAAACGCTCTTACATCGAGAATACAATGATTATTGTAGATTTGATCAGTAGCTGATCACAGATCATTCATATGCAAAAGCATTTCGTAGCTGAATGTTGAGATTGACTAAGTATGGGACTGCTATAGGAGGAAAGCGCAAGCGTCTCTATAGAAAACTTGATTACTTGAAAGAAAAGCTTTGTATTGATTTGGAGTAAACTCACAATTTTTTTGAATATCTTTAGTTTTCCGAGATTCCCCTAAAAAGCTCATCTAACAGCTCTTAACCTTATATACATTTACAAATTTAACTCTTATCTTTTCGCTTTTAGTTAGTTAAAAAGCAAAAAATAAATGTGAATCCGAGCTATTTTTAAATAATTAACTAGATAATCTTCCGATTGGAACGGTTAAACAGTGAATGATTGTTAGAAAATAGATTAGGGAATGCAAGTTGTGATAAGTAAACTCATAAAAGAAGAATGCTAGAAAAGTAGAGAAAAAATAGGATTAATGAAATAATCGAGATCATTAATTTTAACAATTTTCGTAAACCATAAATGAATTTAAGGAAGCTTAGTGTGGGTGAAAGAATAATTACAAAAAAATATTGACTTAAAAAAATGGCTATGGTAATCTATAAACGAAAATAGTGGGAACGTTTCCAAAAAGTATCTTCGTTAAATTTAAATTTTTTTTTAAACAAAAATGGAAACGTTTCTAAAATGTATCGGGAGGAGATTGAATTGGAAAAGACATTGGGACCAGGTGGTGAGATAAGGGCGGTACAACGGGATAAAAAAAATATCTCGAAGTGGGAAAAATTAAAGAAACAGTTGCGGCGTGATAAGTGGATGTACTTGTTGCTCTTACCAGGTATCATCATGACGTTTATCTTTAAGTATGTGCCAATGTACGGTGCTGTGATTGCATTTAAAGACTATAATCCTATGCTAGGAATTTTGGAAAGTCCTTGGGTAGGACTAGATCACTTTAGGGAATTTATCAGTTCACCAAATTTTACGCTTTTGCTGAGCAACACATTAAAAATTAGCATTTATGGTTTATTGTTAGGTTTTTTTCCACCAATTATTTTAGCACTGAGCTTGAATCAAATTATCAATAAAAAAATAAAACAGAAAATCCAGTTGATTCTATATGCGCCGAATTTTATCTCAGTAGTTATTATCGTGGGGATGCTGTTTTTGTTCCTATCCGCAAATGGACCCATTAATGGGTTAGTAGAAAAGGTTACGGGGCAACCAATTATGTTCATGTCTAATCCAGCTTATTTCAGAACGATTTATATTTTATCGGGAATTTGGCAAGGAATCGGCTGGTCATCCATTCTTTACACCGCGACGCTGGCGGGAGTCAGTACCGATTTATATGAGGCAGCAAATATCGATGGGGCAAATATTTTACAAAAGATTTGGCATATCGATTTGCCTGCATTGAGGCCTGTGATGGTGATCAGCTTCATCTTGGCCGCCGGCGGTATTATGAATGTAGGATATGAAAAAGCCTACTTGATGCAAACTTCAATGAACATCCCTGCCTCAGAAATCATTTCCACTTATGTATACAAAGTCGGCTTGCAATCAGGTGATTATGCCTACTCTGCTGCTGTTGGTCTGTTCAATATGATTATTAATGTCGTTTTATTACTGATTGTCAACAATATAACCAAGCGGCTAAACGATGGTCAAGGCTTGTAACGAAAGGAGAAAATTATGAATAGTGCTTTATCAAAAATCGACCGTCAAATCTTATGGCTGAATCGAGTGATTGTAACTTTTTTAGTCGTCATCACCATTGTTCCGCTGATTTATGTACTGGTAGCTTCTTTTATGGACCCAGCTACTTTGATCAATAAAGGTATAAGCTTCAATCCGAAAGATTGGACAATACAAGGATATCAACGGGTACTTGCAGATGACTCCATTTTACGCGGTTTTATAAATTCGTTGTTTTACTCTTTTAGCTTCAGCTTATTGACTGTATTTATTACGATGATCACTGCGTATCCTTTGTCTCGACCTAACTTGGCTGGGAAAAAGATTATTATGACTTTTTTTGTCATTACAATGTTCGTTGGTGGCGGCTTGATACCTACCTATTTATTGGTAAAGAACTTGGGCATGTTAGATAGTGTATGGGCGATTATCGTACCAGGTGCTATAAATGTGTGGAATATTATCTTAGCGCGTACCTATTTTAGTGCTTTGCCAAAAGAACTTTCTGAAGCTGCTACTATCGATGGGGCCAATGACTTGCAAATACTGTTCAAAGTCATGCTTCCATTAGCTAAACCAATTATGTTCGTGTTGTTTCTATATGCCTTTGTTGGACAATGGAATTCATACTTTGACGCCATGATCTATATCAAAGATCCCGACTTACAGCCGTTGCAACTTGTATTAAGAAATATTTTGATCCAAAACCAACCCTCACAAGACATGGTGGGAGCCAATACAGCCATGGCAGAAATGAAACAAATTGCTGAGTTGATTAAATACGCAACGATCGTCATTTCTAGTCTGCCATTAATCATAATGTATCCTTTCTTCCAAAAATATTTTGATAAAGGTGTTTTAGTTGGTTCTGTTAAAGGATAAGTATTGTTCACTATTTGTATGAATAAAAATTATAAAGGAGATTTTAAGATGAAAGCAAAATGGATGCTGCCAATCGTTTTTACTTCCGTACTAATTTTGGGGGCTTGTGGAGGCTCAAAAGAAAAGAGTACATCAAGCCCTGATTATGAACTAGAAAATGTCTCTTTTCCATTGAAAGAAAAAGTATCTTTAAAAATGATGTCTCAAAGTGCCCCTTTGGCTCCCAATGATCCTAATGACAAATTGATTTTCCAGCGATTAGAAGAAGAGACCAATCTCCATATTGATTGGACAAACTACAGTAGTGATTTTGCCGAAAAAAGAAATTTGGATATCGCTAGTGGTGATTTACCAGATGCCATCTTCAACGCCGCTGCAGGTGACTATGATTTATTAAACTGGGCGGAAAGTGGTGTTATTGTACCGATTGAAGATTTGATCGAAGATTATATGCCAAATCTGAAGAAAATTTTTGATGAAAACCCCGAATACCGACAAATGTCTACTGCACCTGATGGTCACATTTACTCTATGCCTTGGATTGAAGAATTAGGCGAAGGAAAAGAGTCGATTCATACAGTAAATGGGATGGCTTGGATCAACAAGGAGTGGTTGGATAATTTGGGTCTTGAAATGCCGCAAACCACTGATCAGTTGATGACTGTGTTGGAGGCTTTCAAGACGCAAGATCCAAATGGTAATGGTGAAGCAGATGAAATTCCTTTTAGCTTTATTAACAATGGAGGAAACGAAGACTTAAAATTTTTAATGGGGGCATTCGGTCTAGGTGATAATGATGACCACTTAGTCGTTGATAACGATGGCCAAGTACAATTTACTGCTAACAAAGAAGGGTATAAAGAAGCCATCAAATATTTCAACGAAATGAATAATAAAGGTCTTATTGATAAAGAGGCTTTCGAACAAGATTGGAATACGTATGTTGCCAAAGGGAAAGAACATAAGTATGGCGTGTACTTTACTTGGGATAAAGCAAATATCACGGGTGCAGATGATAGTTATGACGTCTTGCCAGTCTTAGCGGGACCAGATGGAACGAAACACGTTACTCGTACGAATGGCATGGGTTTCTCAAGAGATCGTTTCGTAATTACTAGTGCGAATAAAAACTTGGAACTTACAGCTAGGTGGATAGATAAAATGTATGAACCGTTACAGTCTGTCCAAAATAACTGGGGAACCTACGGTGATGAAGCACAGGCGAATATTTTTGAATTAAAGGATGGTATGTTAAAACATTTGCCTTTAGAGGGGACAGCACCGGGGGAACTAAGACAAAAAACCGAAGCTGGAGGACCATTAGCAGTTCTTGATTCTTATTACGGCACAGTCACTACTATGCCAGATGATGCGAAGTGGCGTTTAGATTTGATGCATGACACGTATTTGCCATATATTACAGAAGACAATATCTATCCACGTGTCTTTTTAGAAAAAGAAGAAACAGATCGATTAGCAAAAATTGAAACAGATATGTGGGATTACATCTATCGCAAAAGAGCAGAGTGGATCACCGGCGGTAAAATCGATGAAGAATGGGAAGAATACCTTGCTGAATTGGAACGTGTAGGTTTGGAAGAATGGATTCAAATAAAACAAACTGGCTATGATAATTTTTTGAAGGGAGCACACTAAGTGTTAGTAGAAGAAACGGCGATTTTGGATAAAGCAAATCGATTTATTGAAATGATGCGAGGAAAAGTTAACCCTCAGTATCGACAAAACTATCATTTTTCCGCACCCATCGGGTGGATAAATGACCCCAATGGGTTTATATATTACAAAGGGCATTACCATCTCTTCTATCAATACTATCCTTACGATAGTCGATGGGGGCCCATGCATTGGGGGCATGCGCGCAGTAGTGATTTGGTCCATTGGGAAGATCTACCAGTAGCGTTAGCCCCAGATCAACCTTATGACAGCGGCGGGTGTTTCTCAGGAAGTGCAATTGAAAGAGACGGAAAACTATATTTATTTTATACAGGCTGTCAAGAAATTGATGGTATTAGCCATCAGCATCAATGTTTGGCGGTCTCTGAAGATGGTATTCATTTTAGCAAATACAGTGGTAATCCTGTGGTAGCAGAAAAACAGCTAGGTGAAAATGGGCTGATACAAGAATTTCGTGATCCTAAAGTAATTGTTCACAACGATGCTTACTATATGGTAGTAGCTACTAAATCTACACAGTCTACTGGTAGAATAGTGATGTTTCAATCGTCAGATTTGTATACTTGGCACTTTTACTCTGTGTTGCTAGAAGGGACTTCAGAGCAAGGAATAATGTGGGAATGTCCTGATTTATTCCATTTAGACGGACGAGATGTCTTAATCATGTCTCCGATACAAATCAAGAAGAACGGACTGGAATATCATAATATCAGTTCTACCATGGCTTGTATTGGTGAGGTAAACTGGGAAACAGGTCAGATGATAGTTGATAATTTCCATGAAATGGATTTTGGAATGGATTTTTATGCACCACAAACAACAACAGATCCTAATGGTGGACGGGTGATGATTGCTTGGATGCAGATGTGGGATCGTACATTGCCTACACATGAGTTAGGCCATCTTTGGGCAGGCTCTATGAGTTTGCCCCGAGAGTTAAGAGTGAAAAAAAATCGATTGGTACAAAAGCCCATCTCAACTGTATATAGTCATTTAGTTTATCAACAAGGCAGTGAAAATATCGCAGTGACTGACACATCAGTCGTATTTCGAAACGCACTGTCGGATTCTTCATATTTACATCTAGTCGCAGATTTGGAGAAAGCAGAAGTTTTTACAATTGAATTACTGCGGTCTAAGACGGATTGTCTCAAACTAACTTATGACACTGCTAAACAGGTTTTTGAATTGGATCGTCAGAAACTAGGAAGAGAGCTTACAGGGGCGGAAGAAGAATCTCTGAATGTCCGAAAAGTTGAAGTACCTTTGATTGATAATCAGCTCGTTCTTGAGATTTTTAGAGATACCTCATCAGTTGAAGTCTTTATTAATGGTTTAGAAGTTATGACGGCTACTTTCTATGAGCTGGAAAAAGCTCGAGATATCTTGTTTCATTCGATTGGAGAAAGTCGTATTCAAGCTTTTGAAACAGCGAGTGTGAAATAAATGTTTGATTGCTTAGGCGGTGTATCAATTATTTAATAGGTTTTGAAGGATAATATTTTTAGAAAAGAACAGATAGCTAGATTTCCCATGGCTTTGCTATTAGTATTTTGAAAAAATTAGTAATTTATGACAAAATTCATTATACTAAACTTGTGCAGAAATGTGAGGGATCAACTATGAAAGCAACAATGAAAGATGTCGCAAAATTAGCAGGTGTCGGAGTAGGAACTGTTTCCCGGGTATTGAATAACGGCTCTGTTAAAGCTTCTACTAGAGAAAAAGTTGAAGCAGCAATGACAGAGTTAAACTATCAACCAGATTTTTATGCCCGGGGGTTAAAGATGAAGCATACGAATACGGTTGCTTTGATTCTACCCACTGTATGGCATCCATTTTTTGGCGAATTTGCCTACCATGTAGAAACAGCATTAGAAAGACAAAACTACAAGCTTTATTTGTGTAACTCCAGTGGTAATAGTGAAAAAGAACAAGAATATATCCAGATGGTCAGCCAAAATAAAGTAGACGGCATCATTGGAATTACTTATTCAGATATCGATGAATACATTTCGAGTAATCTGCCTTTTGTTAGTATTGACCGTTATTTCACTGAAGAGGTGATTTATGTGACCGCTGACAATGCGGCCGGTGGACGTTTGGCTGCAAATGAACTTTATCGCCGAGGATGTCAGAATGTAGCATATATCGGTGGGTACCAAGAAACACCGAATGAAACGAAGAGTCGTCGAAAATATTTTGAGATCGAGTGCCGTCAACTGGGGATTTCCTATAAAGCGTTAGATATGTTAGAACCTTTAGACCATCTCTCAGAACGTGTAACAAATTTTTTGTTAGAGAATCCCGATATCGATGGGATTTTTACGATCAACGATCCGATGGCATTAGCTGTCATTGGTATGCTTGAAAAAATAGGGAAAAACGTACCAGAGGATGTCCAAGTTATCGGATTTGATGGTCAAAAGATGACAGAAGGAGACCCTTATCTCGTCTCAACAATTGCCCAACCTACAAAGCAAATGGCGGAAGTGGCAGTGGCAAAATTAATTGCTGTCATTAATGGAGAGACAGTAGAAAAACGTACCGTATTGCCGATTGAATTTGGTGAAGGTGGAACAACGAAATCTTTAGTGAGAAACGATTTTGCTTAGTGCAAATACGTTTCTTTTTTTGAAAATGAGTGAATGAAAGGTGTAGATAAAATGTTATATGGCGGGATAGAAGCTGGTGGAACAAAGTTTGTCTGTGGGATTGGTAACGAACAATTACAAGTGATAGAACGGAAAAGTTTTCCTACCACAACACCAGAAGAAACGATGAAGCAAGTGTTTGATTTCTTTGATAAGTACAAAGGAAATATCGCATCAATTGGTGTAGGAGCATTTGGGCCAATTGATATTCAAATCGAATCAAGAACTTACGGATATATCACCAACACTCCGAAGGTAGCTTGGCAAAATTATCATTTTGTAGGAGCTTTGGAAAACGCCTTGTCGGTTCCCATCTATTGGACTACCGATGTAAATGCTGCTTGTTATGGAGAATATATGGCAGGGTATGGAAAAGGTAAAAATAGTGTTCTTTATTACACCGTTGGTACTGGTGTTGGTGGTGGTGCTGTAGTCGATGGAAAAATAGTCACAGGTTTCAGTCATCCTGAAATGGGACATATGCTCTTACAACGTCATAATGAAGATCAATTTGAAGGAATCTGTCCTTTTCATCATGATTGTTTGGAAGGGTTAGCCTCAGGCCCCGCGATTGAAAAACGCTTTGGAAGAAAAGCCCAGACCATTTCATTTGATCATCCTTATTGGGCGATTGAGGCAGATTATCTTGCTCAGTGTGTGTATAACACAACGTTACTATATGCACCGGAAGTAATAATTTTAGGTGGGGGTGTAATGAAACAGCCGCAACTACTCGAGTTGATTCGCCAAGCGTTTAAAGAAAAAATGGGTTCCTATGTGGATACCCCTGCTCTTGAAGAATACTTACTAACTCCAATGCTCGCTGACGATGCAGGTTTGATCGGCTGCTTAGCTTTAGCAATAAAGAAGTTGGAACAATAGCAGCATGTTAAAGAACGTGCGAGAGAGTTTTTATAGCAGTTAGGATAGATAAAAAGGTTAACTAAAATGTGAGCTAGTAAAAAGGATGGCTAATAATAGATGTTCATATGTATCTTTTTCGTAATCGAATGTTGCGAATAAGAATTTTTTCTTTCGTTCTCGTCTTCAGTTATATTGTTGTCTAGCTGCCTCAAAATTACTTCTTAGTGCTTGGTTTTTGTTTTATCACAGATATTCATTATAGAAAGACACGATGTGAAAATCTATTATTCTCGGTAGTTTATTGCTTCTAGTTGGGATGATTGCGTAGAAACTTAACGTCAGTTAAAGTGCGTCACGAATAGTAGTAACGAGAACTAATGAGACATTAGAATGTTATAAGAAACCCGTCAGAAGAGTCTACCTGACGGGTTTTATAATTATTAGAAGGCTTGCTATTCCTCACAGCTCCGCAATCTTCCTTACGGTATTGATAGTCCGAATCGTAATCTGTTTACCGACGCTGGTGCTGGCTGTTTTTTTCCACCAATTGGTTTTTTGATAGTCTTTGCGGATGTAGGACCAGAAGACGACGTCTTTGTAAGGGAAAACCTGTTCAAGGTCGGCATTTGGAGCCCCGAGTTTTTCAGATAACACCTCGTAGGTCAGTGAAGGCATCAAAAAGATCAGGTTGTCATAGATGGTTTTATCTTCCGTTCCTGACCATTCAGGTATATGGGTCAAGCGTTCCTGCAGCTCTGTTTGGCGAATGATATAAATAGCGATATCAAAGGAAAAGTACCGTTTGATCATTGCTTTAATCATTTCGGCAAGGGCTTGTGGATCATACCCTTCACTGGAAAAAATCACATTGCCGCTATTCAAATAAGTGACCACATCTCTAAACCCCAGTTCTTCAAAACCGGCTTTCAATTCTTTCATAGAAATTTTGTTCTTTCCACCGACATTGATGCCTCTTAATAAAGCGATGTATCGTTGCATGGCTAGACCCTCCTTTAAAACGCTTCTTTTAGCTGATTATAGAATGGATGGAGCGAAAGCACAATCCTGGCTTCTCAGCTACCCAAAATACGTGAGCGAGAAGCGATTAATGCAAGCTTATTGGTGGAGTGGCAGTGGCGTACGTATTTTTGCACTGCTGATTAGTAAAAAAAAAGAAACAGCCTATAGATGGTAATACCCCTCACAAATTTGCTAAAGCAAGCGAATTTGTGAGGGGTACTTTAAGTTGTTTTCTCTATTTCTGGCTTCATTGTTAATCCACCGCAATCCTCACAGACACTGTCTGTAAGGGGACGTCATAAAAGGGATCTTCTCGTCGGCCTAAAAAGTCTTGGGCTTGCTGAGGGAAGAGGGCGTACATCAGCACGTCTTCTTCGCTTTTGGCATACTCAGCGATTTCTTCCCGAAAGGCTGGCAGTTGTGGTGCCAGTAGATCCGCTGGTCTAACGGTGATCACTTCGGCATCTCCGATGATTGTTTCTTTGATTTCTTCGCTGAGGGGTGCTGGCGATTGTCCATAAAGTCCTTTGACGTAATCTTTTATCTCACTTGGGACAAGTTTGTAGCG
The DNA here is from genome assembly GCF_051711285.1 of Enterococcus sp. DIV0213h. Classification (NCBI taxonomy): domain Bacteria; kingdom Bacillati; phylum Bacillota; class Bacilli; order Lactobacillales; family Enterococcaceae; genus Enterococcus; species Enterococcus sp. DIV0213h. The sequence goes on along the minus strand of NZ_JBIOMH010000001.1, from coordinate 3,611,911 downwards.
TTCTCCTGAAATCACATTCATCAAGGCTTGAGTGCCGACCATTTGCGACAATGGGGTCACTAGCGGTGGATAACCCAAGTCCGCTCTGACTTTTGGTACCTCTGCTAGGACTTCTTCATACTTGTCTTGCAATCCTTGTTCCGTCAATTGGCTGAGTAGGTTCGACAACATGCCGCCAGGTACTTGATAGATCAAGGTTTTGGGTTCGATGTCTTTGACTTTCGGATTCAGCAGCCCTTCTTCACGGAAACGATCACGAACGGGATTGAAATGTTCTGCAATCTCAGCGACTTTCTGCAAATCAAGTCCAGTAGCAAAGCCGCAATCTTCTAAGGCGATCGCCACAGATTCGGTCGCTGGCTGACTGGTGCCGCCAGCAAAAGAGGAGATGGCAGTATCAATGAGGTCTGCGCCAGCTTCCGCAACTTTCAAGTAAGTCATCTCAGCAATGCCGCTGGTGGCATGGGTATGGACTTCCAGCGGCAGATCGACCGCGTCTTTGATTCGGCTGACCAACTCGTAGCCGGTCTGCGGCGTCAAAACGCCTGCCATATCTTTGATACAGATAGAATCTGCGCCGAGGTCTGCCATTTTGTTGGCAAGGTCAACGAAGTAATCCACGGTATGGATCTGGCTAGTAGTATAAGAGATTGCCGTTTGACAGTGTCCACCCGCTGCTTTTGTGGCACGGATGGCAGTTTCCAAATTGCGGACATCATTTAAGGCATCAAACAAACGAAGAATGTCGATGCCGTTTTCGACCGATTTGGTCACAAAGTCAGCAACGACGTCATCGGCATAGTTTTTGTAGCCTAAGAGATTTTGTCCCCGTAAGAGCATTTGCAGTTTGGTCTTTTTCACTTCTTTGCGGATCGCCCGCAATCTTTCCCATGGGTCTTCATTTAAAAAACGCAGACAAGCATCGAAGGTCGCGCCGCCCCACATTTCCAGGGCATGGTAGCCTGCTTGGTCCATGGTTTTTAGAATCGGCAGCATATCGCTGGTAGGCATTCGTGTAGCGATCAGACTTTGTTGGCCGTCCCGCAAGACGGTTTCGGTAAATTGGATTTTTTTCATTCTTTCACTCTTTCCTGAATGATTTTACGGATCTGCTGCTGCATGTCTGCTACGCTATGAGTTCTAGAACGGCCACAAACTTTGGCGTCTTGCTCACAGATGTAGCAGCTTCTTGCAGGCAGTCCAATTTCGGTGCGGCTGATAGGTAAAAGCTGGTCTTGGGTTTTGGTTAAGACATCAAGATCCACCAACCGGCCGTAAGGATGATTGGTCTCAATCTGAACCATCATTCGTTTTAGTTCATAAGGATCTGTGGGCAGTACGAGATAATATTCTGGTCCGGTCTCCAAACTGCGGTAGAGGTTTGCCAGTGGAATTAGTTCCTTGACGACCTCTTCGATTTCCGTAATGAGTTCTTCAAAAACTGCGGTCAATGGGGCAGAATTTTTCACGGGACCAGGAATATTCATGGTGGCAACAAGCAATGCCGCTTTTTCATCCGCAGCGAGAAGCTCCCGTTGAAGGGAGCTTCTATTTTCTCGCGCCTGCAGCATGTCGGTTAGCGTCACAGGGGTTCCTGAAAATAGGGCATCAGACATTTTTGACCACATCAATGATCGTGCCATCGCGGTATTCGATCAAAGCGACGGTTTTTTCCCCGTACTTGATGGGTTCGGGTTGACCCACGATACTGTAGGCTTTTTCTTTTAATTCTTCAATGGTGTATTGGGGAATATCCAATGCTTCAAAATGGCTGATCAGGTCTTTGCGAGCTGGATTGATGGCGATCCCGATTTCTGTGACGACAACATCAATGCTGGCGCCTGGCGTGACGATCGTGTTGACGGTATCGACGATCGTTGGGATCCGTCCCCGCACGAGAGGAGCGATCACTAAGCTCATTTTGCACGCCATACTGGTATCTGAGTGGCCGCCAGAAGCACCGCGGATCACACCGTCAGAACCGGTGATGACATTGATATTGAAATCCGTGTCGACTTCCAGTGCGGAAAGAATGGCGGTATCCAATTGATTGATAAACGCCCCTTTGCTTAACGGTGAGGCATACATATTGGCATCGATCTCGTAATGATTGGCGTTTTTTCCTAGCGATTGTGCGGAAGGATGATCAAAGTCTTGGACATCGATCAGTTTTTCCACTAATCCTTCTTCTAACAGTTCCACCATGGCATTGGTGATGCCGCCAAGGGCAAAGCTGGCTTTGATCTCATCTTGGATCATTGCTTCGCGTAAAAAACGAGAAACGGCTAATGCGGCACCGCCTGTTCCAGTTTGGAAGGAGAAGCCTTGTTGGTAGTAAGGCGAGCTCGTGATGACCTTGGCTGCATACTCAGCAATTAGCAATTCTTTTGGATTTTTGGTAAAGCGGGTCGCACCTTTTGCGATCCCTGCAGGATCACCGATGGCGTCGACTTCCACGACATAATCGACATCCGTTTGGGGAATGCTGATTGGGGTATTTGGAAACGGCACCAGGGTGTCGGTGACGATCACGACTTGGTCGGCGTATTTTGCATCGACCATCGCATAGCCCAATGAGCCGCAGGTTGCTTTTCCGACGGTGCCATTAGCGTTGCCATACGCATCTGAGCTAGGCGCTCCTAAGAAAGCGACATCGATGTGGATATCGCCGGCGGCAATCGCACGAGCACGACCGCCATGAGAACGGATAATGACTGGGGCATCCATAATGCCTTCGGAGATTGCGGCACCGACTTTGTCCCGCAGACCGCTAGAGGTGATATTGGTCACGACCCCAGATTTGATATGTCCGATCAATGGTTCATGGACATTCGCGATGGAACTAGGGGCAATCGCAAGATTCTTGATGCCCATTTTTGCGATCTCGTCCAAAACGAGATTCATGATAAAGTCCCCTTCGCGAAAATGATGGTGGAAGGAGATCGTCATGCCGTCCGTTAAACCTGTTTTTTCAATGGCTTCACGTATGCTGCCTAAGACCTTGCTTTTGCCTGGCAGGACTGGCTCGATCTTGCGACTCGCTTCTTTGTAGGCATGGATATTGGCCGTTTCATTTTCAAAGACCCCGTATTGGTTGGCATAGCATTCAGGGATGTCTTTTCCTGCTTTGTTTAACACCATAATTACACTTCCTCCTCGGTAATCAATTTCGCTGCTTTGGCAAGGGCGATCACGCGTTCCGCTCGCTCAACGATTGGTTTATCGACCATTTTGCCATTCAAGGAGATCACACCAGAACCTTTGCTTTCGGCTTCGCGAATGGCCCAGATCACTTCTTTGGCCTGTTGGATCTCGGCTTTTGAAGGCGCATAGATCCCATTGACTAGGGGAATCTGCCGTGGATTGATCACTGATTTTCCGTCAAAACCAAGCTGCTTGATGCGAGTCGTTTCAGCGATAAAGCCATCGGTGTCATTGATATCAGAAAAGACGGTATCGATGGCGGCGATCCCTGCAGCTCTAGCTGCATGCAAGATCATACTGCGGGCAAACAACAATTCTTGCCCATCTGGGTAGCGACGAGTCTTCATATTGGTGACATAATCTTCTGCCCCTAAAGCGATCCCGATCAAACGATCGGAAGCTGTAGCGATGTCTCGGGCATTTAAAACGCCTTCGGCAGACTCAATGGCAGCCATCATTTTGGTGGTTCCTACAGGCAGATCGTTTTCTTCTTCTACTTGTGTGATCACAGCGGCAACGTCAATGATGTCTTGGGCGGTTTCGGTTTTCGGTAGACGAATGACGTTGACCCCCGCTAGGACCATCGCTTCGATATCAAGGGCACCCACCGTGTCGAGGCCGTTGATGCGTACGACGGTTTCGATGGCAGAATAGTCAAAGGTTTTTAAGGCAAAATGCACCAGTGTCCGAGCGGAGTCTTTTTCATTCAAGGAGACCGCATCTTCTAAATCAAACATAACGGAATCGGCGCCATACAATGGTGCATCTCGTAGCATGGCAGCATTGGCTCCTGGTACAAACATCATCGTTCTTCTTAAACGTTCCATGTGTCGATCTCCTTCCAAGCATACTGTTCTTGTTCGGCGGCCCGATGAACGGCGGTCAGAGTTCGGGCTTTGATGGTACAGTCCAAGGCGCCTTTATCGGTGGCGGTGATTTTGGCCTGGGTCACGCCTAGATGGTTCAGCGTTTCAAGGATGACGGCGCGAATTTGTTTGCCGAATTGTTTTTCGACACTGCTATCGAGGGTCAGCTCGATGGTTTGGGTTGTGGTAGGCTCGATCGCGATCAAGATATCACTGGATTCAACAGAGCCAGCAACCGCACTTTTTTTGATTTCCACTTATTATCACCTCTAAATATAGTTATGCTGCATTAAAAATGAGAACGTTGTTTCTGGTAAAAATTGCTGCAAGGAAAGTAAATCTTTTTCTGCAATCGCTTTCCGAACGTTTGTAGCCGAAACGGTTGATTGGTTGATCTTCAGACGGTCGATCACGATCAGTTCAAGCTCGGGTGAAAAAACGGCAGCCATGGCCTCGTTGTAGAGTTGGGTCACGGGCGAGTAAGGCTCTGAGCCTACAAAACGCGTAGTGATCGCCAACAGCGGGGCAAGTTTTTCTTTGAAGAGGGTTGCATCAAAGGCGGCTTGTTTTTTGGCGATCGCCTCAGGTGCTTGCTCTTTCAAGAAATAACTGGGAAAGACCGCCGAAGAGACGAGATAGTTGTTGGTCGGCAGCACCGTTACATTTGGCAGATGAGCCACACCATCCGTCACCATCTGCAGCCGTTCGCTGGTAGAAAATTGCGAGCGGTCTTCTGATAAAACGAACACATAAACCTGTTCTTTTTGACTCGCAGCCGTTTCGACTAAGTACAAATGTCCTTTGGTAAAAGGATTAGCGTTCATGACGATCGCGCCGTTGTTTTGTCCAATTCGCTGCCGTTGCAGTTGCTGGGCATAGCTTTCAAAAGAAGGAACGCCTTGTTCCATGAACAAGATGTCTTGTGCTGCCAGCACTTCACGAAACCCGAGGGATTCAAAAAACAGGCGGTTTTTCGGTGCTGTATAGACGAAGGACTTGGTGAAGCCTTCGTCTTTGATATGATCGCTAAGGTGTGAAATCAATTGCGTCAACAGCTGTTCGGAGCGTCTTTTTTCACAGACCACCACATACTTGATGATATTGGCATAGCAAGAAGCAGTAGCAATCAAGGTTTGCTGGTCAAAAATGCCGACGGTATAGGCTACTTCTTCACCGACGGCTAAGCCAGCATGAGTAATCAATTTTTGCCATTGCAAAAAGACTTCTGGATCTTTTTGCAGCCAGATTCTTTTTAAGGTATACATACAATGCCTTCTTTATTTTTTTACTGGGAAGAGCTTCGACAAAAGCAAGGATGCGAAGTAGATGATCAGGATCACGACAAAGACGCCGCCCCAACCGAATAACAACAATTCAAATGAAGTCAGTAAATCTTGACTCATAGTTTTCCTCTCCTTTCTAGTGACCTAAGCAATCAGTGCCAGCAGTAAGCCACCGGCGATGACCGAAGCAATCTGTCCTGAAACGTTGGCACCGGCTGCATGCATCAAAATAAAGTTTTGCGGATCTTCATCTGTCGCCATTTTTTGGATGACCCGACTAGACATTGGAAACGCAGAGATACCAGCGGCACCGATCATTGGATTGATTTTTTCTTTACGGAACAAGTTCAGCACTTTCGCAAACAACACGCCGCCGACCGAGTCCATCACGAAGGCAACCAGCCCTAAACCAATAACCATCAATGTATCGACTTGTAAGAATTCTTCATATTGCATTTTCACAGAAATTGATAAACCTAGGAGGATACTAATGATATTCACTAGTTCGTTTTGAGCAGTGATGGACAAACGATCCAAGACACCACATTCCCGTAAGAGATTTCCAAACATCAAAAATCCAACCAGTGGCAATGAAACAGGTGCAATTAACCCTGCTACGATCGAGATCACGATCGGGAACAAAATTTTGGCCGTTTGCGAAACTTCGCCGGCACGATACGACATACGAATTTTTCGTTCATGCTTGGTCGTCACTGCTTTGATGGCAACTGGTTGAATGATCGGCACTAGCGCCATGTAAGAGTAAGCTGCTACCATGATCGCACCCATATATTTCGAGTTCAGCGTATTTGCGACAAAAATCGAAGTCGGACCGTCAGCAGCGCCGATGATCCCGATGGAAGCTGCGTCGTTTAAATCAAAACCAAGCAACACGGCAACGATGATCGTAAAGAAGATCCCGAATTGCGCAGCAGCGCCAAACAACAAAAGAAATGGATTTTGCAGCAAGGGACCAAAATCGATCATCGCGCCAATCCCGATAAACAAAAGCAAGGGGAACAATTCAGTTGAGATCCCCATATCAAACAATACTTGGAACGGGCCAGCTTCTCCGCCAGCACTTAACACACCTGAGTTCGGGAAGTTCACTAACAACGTGCCCAATCCCATGGGTACTAATAAGGTCGGTTCATATTCTTTCTTGATTCCCAAATACATCAATAGACCACCGATGAACATCATAACGATCCGTCCCGGCTCCGATCCTAACCCGACTACACCTTCAATTAACGTTTCCACTACGTCACTTCCTTTTCAATAAATTAGCCGATCGTAATCAGCAGTTCTCCTGGGTTGACCATGTCGCCCGCATTGACTGCAATCGCAACCACGGTTCCTGCTTTTGGTGCCACGATCTCATTTTCCATCTTCATGGCTTCTAAAATCATCAACGACTGATTTTCTTGTACAGTATCACCTACATTGACCAAGAGACGTAAAATCGTTCCCGGCATCGGAGAATGAATCGGCTCGCCATCAGCAGGAAGCGTAGCTGGCGCTGGCTGCGGTGCTACTTCTGGTTCTGGTGTGCTGACTGCCTCTGGTTGAGCAGGTACCGCTGCAGGAGCCGGTGTTGGCACTGCTGGGGCAGGAGCGGTAGATTGCGGCGCACCGATTTCTTCCATTTCGACAAGGTATTCTTGCCCATCGATCGCTATTTTAAATTTACGTAACATGTTTTTCCCTCACTTGTTTTCATTTTTTTTGGCTATTTTTTTGATTGTGAACTGAGAATCAGGCAGCTCTCCTGCGGCAATACTGGCAGCAATCAGGGCGACTCGCTTAAATTCAGGATTGCGTTTCTCAATTCTTCGAATGACAAACTGACTTTCAGGGTAACATTCAGCCCCTAGTGCGGCGGCTATCAGACTGACTAATGGATAATCTTCTGCAGGCGCTGGCTGATAGCTCGACACTTCTTGCCAATCAGACGCGGGTGGATCCGTTATCATTTCCTGTGGCTTCAAAGGGGAGCTGACAGGCGCATCAGGTTCATCATGCGTTTTTTTGAACAATCTTTTAATAAGATTCATGGGTTTCTCCTTTCTCAATGATTCGTTCCCTTTCATTATAGAAACTCCCGTTCAATCAGCGAGATTTATTTCGGCTGAAAATTGTTTTTTCAGTGTTCCTTTTTTAAAAAAAGAGCGAAAAACCTTAGTAAACGTTGATTTATCAAGGTTTTTCTTGCGTTAATATTCTATTAAGAACTTTTTAAACGAAAAATAAGATTTGAAAAGAGAAATTGTTTTTTTGCTGTTCTTTTTTTAAACGGGTCTTTTTTTCTATTTCTTGATTGTTTATTCTTAGACGTGTAAAGCATTCAATAACATTATTTCCTTTAAGAAAAGAAAAAGATTCACAAACTAGTGACGCTTGTCGCTAACAAATTACGGGCCTGTAATTTTTTTAAAATGTTTTTTGATAACGCTTACACATTTCGATGCATGAAAGGAAGAAGAAAATGTTCTTAACGATTTTATCCTATGCTATGATTATTGTCTTCATGTTCGTCATCATGAAGAAAAAAATGTCACCCTTTACATCCTTAGTAATTATCCCATTACTATTTACCCTTGTTGCGATGGTTGCTGGTGTTTCAGAAAAAGGCAATATCGGTGATTTTGTCCTTGAGGGAATCTCCACCACAGCCAACACAGGGATCATGTTGCTGTTTGCGATTTTGTACTTTTCGATTATGTTGGATGCGGGTTTGTTTGATCCAATCACGAAAAAAATGATTTATTTTGCTAAAGGCGATCCGATGAAAGTCTTGATGGCAACGGCAGTCGTTGCCGCTGCAGTCTCTTTGAACGGTGATGGAACGACCACGACCTTGATCTGTTGTTCTGCGTTTATTCCCATCTATAAGAAGTTGAATATGAAAATGATGAACCTTGGTGTCTTGATCATTTTGCAAAATACCATCATGAACTTGTTGCCATGGGGCGGACCAACTGCTCGGGCAATGGCCGTGCTGGAAGTCGATGCGGATATTCTTTCTTATCTGCTGCCAGGAATGATTTTGTCTCTGCTCTATGTGGTTTTCTTTGTAGCTCGCAGAATGGGGATCCAAGAACGGAAACGTTTAGGAGTTACCGAGCTGACGAATGATGAGATTTTAGAAATGACAACTGTGACTGATCCTGATACATTAGCGATCCGCCGTCCGAAAAACTTTGTCTTCAACGGTATCTTAACGATCGTCTTGATTGGCTGGTTAGTAGCAAGTTCCTTTATCTCTAGTATCGCTTTACCACCAATCTTGTTATTCCTAGTAGGTACGTGTATCGCATTGATGGTCAACTACCCAATCTTGAAAGACCAGTCGTCACGGATCGGTGCCAACGGCGGCGACGCTGTGCAAGTCGTAATTTTAGTTTTTGCAGCAGGCGTCTTCATGGGCTTGTTCCAAGGCTCAGGGATGGCAACGGCTTTGGCGAATAGCTTCACGCAAATCATCCCTAAACAATTGGCTGGTTTCTGGGGCTTAGTCATCGCCCTGATTTCTGCACCTGGGACCTTCTTTATTTCCAATGACGGGTTTTACTTTGGGGTCCTGCCAGTCTTAGCAGAAGCAGGTCGTTCGTATGGCTTCACCAATATGCAGATGGCCTTAGCCTCTTTAATGGGCCAAGCGTTCCACTTGTTAAGTCCATTGGTTGCCTTCATCTACTTGCTGTTGCGCTTGACGGGCTTAGATATGGGACAATGGCAAAAAGAAGCTGCGAAATACGCACTGGGGATTTTCGTGATCTTCGTCGTTACGATCGTGCTATTAGGTCACATGCCGTTTTATATTCCACAGTAATTTCATACAGAAACTATCGAGCAGGCTGCCATTTTGCTCGGTAGTTTTCCTTGTTTATCGATAAACTTATTTTTTCCCAAAAATCTCATTTGTTTTTAGTATGATAGGAGTAAATCATGAATCCAATTATTGATGCAGTAAATAAAAATCTGGATCTGACCAAAAATAAACCATTAAAAGATTTGATCTATGAAGCATTCAAAAAAACCATCATTTTAGGAGATATTCCCGCAGGCTCTCGCATCAATGAGAAAGAATTTTCCGATACGCTAAATATCAGCCGAACCCCGATTCGTTACGCCATGACTCAGCTCGTGGCTGAAAAACTGGTGGAGCATGTGCCAAAAATCGGCATCGTCGTAAAAGGGATCAGTATCAAAGATGCTTATGAGATTTACGATATCCGCAAATCATTGGATACGTTAGCGACCATCAAAGCGATGGACTTGATGACTGAGGAAGATTTCCAGGAAATGCGCTGCTTGTTAGAACATGGCGAACAGCTGAATCGTGAGGATGATGTGGATGGGGTCTTGAAAAACTTTTCGGACTTCAATGCGTTTATTTACGAAAAAAGTCAAATGCTGCGGTTAAAAAGTATCGTGCTAGATCTGCAAGCGTACCTCGTGTATTTTCGTGACATTGCGATTCGCTCTTCTAGAAGAAGGGATGCGGCATTGGCGGAACATTGGCTGATTTATCGCGGCATGAGAACTAATGACACGGAACAGATCACGTTGTTGACCCATGAACATTTGGATCACTCCCTGCAATTTATTCTTGCTGAAATGGAGCGAAGAAAAATTGACTGATTCCCGTCTTTTTACCGCCAGCAACTATGCAGTCAATGCGCTGCATTATGAGGTAGCGTTAGCACCCAAGCCTGGTTTAGTAGATCCTTGCTCCTCTGGTGCGCATCAGGACATGAATGTGTTTACCTTTATCAACAGTATCACTTGTTTGGCGCCTTTTTTTCAGCGCTATAGCCAAGCGGGCTTTGCCCATACAGGCTCGCTGATCCAGCTATTTGACCAGTTACGAGGGATCGGTCAAGAAGCAGAAACAGCGATGCTTCGGGCAACCAAAGGCATCAATACCCACAAAGGGGCAAATTTTTCCTTTGCAGTTTTGTTGGGGGCGACAGGAGTCTATTATCAACAAAATGGCAAGGCGGAGCTGACGGCTGAAGATACCAATCAGATCCTGCAGCTTGCCGCTGATATCTGCCAGCATTTGGTCAAGCAAGACCTGCAGCAAATCACCCACAAAGACCAGTTGTCTTACGGGGAAAAAAATTATTTGACCTACGGCACGATGGGGATTCGTGGAGAAGCTGCAGCTGGGTATCCAACGGTCAAAAAACTGCTGGAGTACTTGCGGCAGCAACCGCAAAAAACCTCCGTTTCCTTGTTGCGCGGGTTAGTCTATCTAATGAGTGAAACCGAAGACAGCAACCTCGTCCACCGAGGAGGTTACGAGGCGATGAAGACCGTGCAGCAGGAGATGCAAAAAATTCACCAAGCCAATCTGTCGGATACAGACTTGCTTCGTGAATTAACGACCTATGATCAAGTATTGATCGCACGCCATTTGAGTCCCGGCGGCTCGGCGGATCTTTTAGCCTTGGCGCTTTATTTCTTGCAGCTAGAAGGCGTCTCCTTCTGGTAAAAAGGTATAGCCGATCCCCCAAACGGTTTTCAAAAAGCGGGCGTGCTTCGGCTCGTCTTCAATTTTGTTTCGCAGATGATTGATAAAAACCATCACGGTATTGGCATCGAATTGGCCGTCTTGCCAGACATTGCTGTAAATCTGTTCTTTCGAGAACACTTGATCCGGATTTTCCATGAAAAAGCGCATCAGCATGATTTCTTTTGAAGACAACTTGATGAGCTGATCATTTTTGAAAAACTGATAGCGTTTTTGGTCAAAACGAAACATGCCGCTGCACAGATCGCCTTCCGGTTTGGCGATCCCTTTTTCTCGCAGCACGTTGCGGCGATCAAGAATCGAAACGATTTGTGCTTTTAAGAGTGCCGGTGAAAAAGGCTTCGTAATGTAGTGATCAGCGCCAATCTCATAGCCGTTGATCATGTCTTTTTCGTCCCTTTTTCCGCTCAAAAAAACGATCGGCACCGTGGGGTTTTCTTCCCGAATCAGTTGTGCCAAATGATAGCCGTCATTTTCATGCTCTAAACTGATATCCAGTAAAAAAAGATCAAAGCTGACACGAGAGTTGATCGCAATCGTTTTTTCAACGGAATCGGTCTGGTAGATCAAAATACCCGTCGACTGTAAAGATTTCCATATCAGCCGCCGAATCGCAGGGTCATCATCAACGATTAAAATTTTTTCATCTCGCAAAATATCCGCCTCCTGTATCAATAGTATTATAGTAAATATGAAAGGGGTTTACAATGAAACCGCCATCAAAGTTTTGGCTGTATTTAAGTGTGGTCGCTACCTTATTCATTACACTGATTGGACTTATTTTTACCTTTACAAGTTATAAAAGCGCACAAAGACAAGCTGAAACCGTCGGGTTGCGGCAGTTGGAAACGGTCAATCAAGCGGCGATCAAGCTGATCAGCCGCAGTATCGAATCGTACCACATGGCTCTTACCAATTATGCCGATGACCACCTTGAAGGCGCCGCCTTGGCTGATTTGCAGCGCCCCTTAACGTTACCAGTGATCAATTCTGCGAACAATGCCATGGTCGGATTGTTTTTGATCGACCAACAAGGTCAGGTCATCGCCCAAAATACCGCAACGGCGGTCAATAAACCAGAAGACCCGCCGTTGCAAGAATTGTTATTCAAAGACCCATCCTTAGACAAAGTATTGGCAGGACGGCAGGTACAAAATGGGCAAGTTTATTTTGATGGCAAGCAGGCCTATCTAAATGTGTATCAGTCCCTAACCCTTGACGACAAAGAAGCGATTCTTGTGATGCCTTTGAATCTGCAGCGCATGTACCATCATGAATTTACCACCGATCGCAATGTCTCCGGCTATACGATGGTCAAAAACGCCGAGATGCGGATCGTTATGCACCCATCGGACGAACAAATTGGTTTTTCCATCGTTGAAAGCCGTAAAAAAGAATTTCCAGAGCTGGATTTCACCGATCTTGAGCGCTTGGAGCAAGAACAAATCGACAATGAAGAAGGCACCTCCGTCTATTATTCTTATTGGTGGAACGAAGAAGCACTGCAAAAAGTGCTGAAATTGGCTGCTTATCAATGGATCACCATCGGCGACAGTCGGCTGATCGTCGCTAGCAATGCTGATTTTTTGGAGCAAAGCGGTCTCTTTTTACAAGACAACTTGATTTTGATCGGCCTACTAGGTTTGTTGTTTGTCATTATGATTTTATTGACGGTCCTGATCAAAAACTACATGAAACGCAATCAAGCCTATGTCGAAAACCAAGCATTGAAAGAACGACAACGGCTGTTAAAAGAAAAGCACGAAATCGAAAAAAACATTTTGCAAGAATCAAAACTGGAAACCATTGGCTTATTAACGACCTCGATCGTCCATGACCTAAACAACTTTTTGACGCCCATGATTGGTCATCTGCAATTGCTGATCGAGGAAAACCAACACGATGAAGTCTTAGTGGAGGACTTGCAAGAAGTCTGCAAAGCAGCAGAAAAAGGCAAAGAGTTATCTAGCAATGTGCTGCGTTTTTCAAAACTCGAAAGTGCCGACAAAACTGTGCAGTCGATCGCTACTACCTTGACAGAAGCCATCGATACTATGCGCGCACTGTTGCCAAAAGCCTTTTCCCTTACGTATGATATCCAAGAAGTAGGATATGCCGTCTACGAGAAGATCGATCTGCAAGTCATTATTTACAATTTGTTGATGAATGTATACCAAGCAAATGCTGACTGCAGCATTCGATTGAGCCGCACTTCGACAGAAAGCGCCACCTTTCTGTTTCGTAAGCAAGCTTTCTCCGCGCAACAGGAGTTTGCTTTGATCGAAATCGCCGACAACGGTCCCGGCATACCAGAAGCGATCCAAGAAAAAATCTTTACCCGCTTTTTCACGACCAAGAGTGCCACTGGCGGTACTGGTCTAGGACTCTTCACTGTCTCTTCGATCGTGGAAAAAAACGATTGGCTGATTGATGTTACAAGTACGCCTAAAGGAACCACCTTTTATATTGGTATCCCTCTAACTGATCCCGAAAAAGCCGCTGAAACCAATTGATCCAATGGGATGGTTTCAGTGGTCTTTTTCCTGGGTATGTTGGAAGGCATTGATTTTTTGCAGGACTAGCAAGACGAGTACCAAAACAAAGATCGCTAAAGCAAAAAATAGGGCATCGTTCGCCATGCCTTGCGTCAACAATAACTCGCGCAAAATCGCAGTAATGCTGATCAGAATCAAGTAACGGACAGGGATATGGTGTCCATCCTTCATATACCGCAGCAACATCAAAATGATTTCTAATAAAATGAATAACGTGGCAATTTCTTCGATCAAAAAGGACAGGTGGGGCGCTTCGCTTAAGGGAAAGAGCGTCGTACTGATCATAAAAATCGCTTTTCCCATAAAAATCAAGACGACAACGACTAAGATCGCCAACATGCTATCAATGCAAATACTGATCACTCGCTCGAACATTCGGGTCAATTTTTCCATTCGCCACTCCATTTCTGCTTTTTCTTTTATTATACAAAAGAAGGCGTAGGACAAAGGGAAAAGAACAGAGAAAGAACAATCGCGGCCATATCTTTTTGACCGCAAGCTTAACGGTCCTTCTATGGGCATGTCTTTTGTGATAGCTTTCAATAGCAGAAAGTAGCGAGGAAAATATAATATCTTTTTTTGGTAAAATTAGAATAAGATGAGAATGAATAGTTAAAATATACACAAATTATTACGAGACACTTAGTTTCTTTTTTTGTTACAATGGTTAAATAAAATAGAACGCTGTTAAAATGTTGCTTAAACAATGTTTTTATCGCTATCGAATAGAAAAATAGTCCGATCGCAAGATATTTACAATTGTTAATAAAGTAACAAGTTGACGGAGTTCGCAAGAAAAATGCTGCTTTTCTTATCGTATATGACGGGGATCAGTGAGGAGAAAAGAGCAAGAAAAACGGAGGGAAACAAATGAAAAAAAGTGGATGGTCAAAATGGGTGATTGGGGCAGCCTCATTATTGTTGCTTAGTGCATGTGGCGCCGATGGCGGAACAAAAGCCAGCAGCAGTGCGGCAAGCTCTTCTTCAGAAAGTGAAGTCACTTCAGGTGCTTCCCAACAAGAGTATAACGATCCAGCAGAGTTAAAAGATCAATATGATATCGTCATCGTTGGTGCTGGCGGTGCAGGGATGGCAGCAGCCTTGTCGGCTAAAGATGCTGGAATGAATCCAGTCATTTTAGAAAAAATGCCGATCGCAGGCGGAAATACCTTGAAATCTTCTGGCGGAATGAACGCATCAGAAACCAAGTTCCAAGAAGCCCAAGGCATTGAAGATTCCAATGAACTATTTTTTGAAGATACCCTAAAAGGCGGCAAAGGAACCAACGATCAAGATCTGCTGCATTATTTAGTAGACAACTCTGCTTCAGCGATTGATTGGTTGGATTCAATGGGGATCACTTTAGACAATATCAGCTATAGCGGCGGTGCCAGTGTAAAACGGATCCATCGTCCTCACGACGGTTCAGCAGTCGGTACGTATTTAGTGGATGGCCTATTGAGAAACATTCATGAGCAAGAGATTCCTTTGTTTGTAAATGCTGATGTGACAAAAATCAATGAAACAGACGGCAAAGTCACTGGCGTCAACGTAAAAATCAATGGCGAAGAAAAAGAAATCGCTGGCGATGCGGTCGTTGTTACTACTGGTGGTTTTGGCTCCAACAAAGAACTGATCGAAAAATACCGTCCAGACTTGAAAGGCTATGTCAGCACGACTTCTGAAGGAAGTACAGGCGATGGTATCAAGATGATCGAAGAATTAGGCGGCGCAACGGTTGATATGGATCAAATCCAAGTCCATCCAACAGTAGTTCAAGATACAGGCATGTTGATCAGTGAAACCGTTCGTGGAGAAGGCGCCATCTTGGTGAACCAACAAGGGGAACGTTTCTACAATGAATTAGAAACCCGCGACAATGTTTCTGCTGCTATCACAGATCTGCCAGAAAGCTATGCCTACTTGATTTTTGACAATGCGTTAGCAGGTAGAGCCAAACAAGTCGATTACTACAAAGAACAAGGTGTAGTGGTAGAAGCCGATACCATCGAAGCCTTAGCTGAAAAAATCGATGTCGATCCAGCAACCTTGAAGAAAACCTTAGATACATGGAACCAAGCAGTGGCAGACAAAGCCGACAAAGATTTCGGTCGTGAAACGGCGATGGACTATGATCTGACGGAAGGGCCATTCTATGCGATTCAAATCGCACCTGGGATCCACCACACAATGGGCGGCGTCAAAATCAATACGAAGACCCAAGTGTTGAAAGAAGATGGCACTCCAATCACTGGCTTGTATGCAGCAGGTGAAGTGACCGGCGGTATCCACGGACAAAATCGAATCGGCGGCAATGCTGTAGCCGACATTATGGTCTTTGGTCGCCAAGCAGGCGCGCAATCCTCTGACTATGTGAAAGAAAACGGGAAATAAGCGGCTGTTTTTTCCTAAAAAAGACCGTATATAAAGAAAGAAACTTGGAACGAATCCTCTTAAGCGATTAGGAGGAGAATCGTTTCAAGTTTTTTTGTATTTCTCACTGAAAGGACGGGAAACTAGTCATTATAATCTTATAATGATTTGATAATTTATAATTCACATATAAACAAAATGTTTTTGTCAGTAGGATTTGCTTTTCAATGAATCGGAATCAAGGAATAAACGGATAGAATTGGTTTATTCGATGATAAAAAATTTTAGGAGGCAGAGTATGAAAAACGCATTGGTAAAATGGTCGGTCGGGGTGGCAATCTTACTTGGAGGGACCTTGTTCTTCACGGGAAAACAAGTATTTGCTCATGGTTATGTGGAATCACCGGTCAGTCGGGGCTATCAAGGGTCTTTGGATCGCAATACGTTAGGGTGGAGCGCTGCGTTTGAAAAATATGGCAATGTCATTTCAAACCCACAATCATTGGAAACCAAAAAAGGCTTTCCAGAAGCAGGACCAGTAGATGGTCGCATCGCTTCGGCAGATGGTGGACTCGGACAAATCGGGGACTTTGTTCTTGATGAACAAGGAACCAATCGTTGGACCAAACAAGACATCAATCAAGGACCATTGCGGGTCAATTGGCATTATACAGCGCCTCACAAGACCACAAAATGGCATTACTATATCACGAAACCAGGTTGGGATCAAAACGCGCCACTTTCAAGAGATAGCTTGGAATTGATCGCTACTGTGAATCACGATGGTTCGGCGGCCAGCAATAGCCCAAGCCATACCATTACCATTCCAGAAAATCGTCTCGGTTACCATGTCATTTTAGCGGTCTGGGATGTTGCCGATACGCCAAATGCCTTTTATAACGTGATCGACGTCAACGTTTCCGGCTCAACGGTCATTCCCGAAAAACCAGCAGCACCAGCAAATGTCCGCTCAGAACGAGTGACTAGCAGCACGGTGGCTTTAGCATGGAACGGTCAAACCGATGCGAAAGAATACAACGTCTATCGCGATGGTGCCTTAGTGGCGACGACTACTGAGCCAACTTTTACCGACACACAATTAAAAGCCAACACAACCTATAGCTATCAAGTAGAAGCAGTCGGCTTTACGGCGTTAGTTTCAGAAAAAAGTGCTGCAGTGAAAGTGACTACCTCAGCAGACAATCAAGTCGAAACCCCTTCGTCACCAGGCAACCTGCACCAAATGAGCGTGACAGACAGCAGCGTTTCCTTAATGTGGCAAGCATCGACTCATACAAATGGGATCGCTGGATATGACGTTTACCGCAATGGCGTCAAAATCGCTACAGCCACAGGAACAACCTATGAAGACACGAATCTAGCAGCGGATACAACCTACAATTACCAAATCAAAGCAATCAGCAAAACGGGCGAACAATCCGCCTTTAGTAACCAGCTGAGCGTGAAAACCAATGCCAAAGAAGAAACGGAAACACCTGGAGGCGGGGAGTCAGAATACCGCGTGTGGAAACTAGGTACTTTCTCTGCACCAGAAGTGTATACAAGTGGTGAAATCGTGAGCCATAAAGGCAGCAATTATGTCGTGATCAACACCCACTCAAATTACGGGGACACAACATGGTCTCCTGATCAAGCACCAACCTTGTTTCAGAAGCTGTAACCCTTGAATGAATCAGTAACGCAAGAGCAGTGCGGTGGCACTGCTCTTTTTGACTCTTTTATGAGGAAATGATTGAACCTTTGTTTGATTCGTGCAACCAATTGGACGAATTCGTTTGAGGAATGCAAAAACAGGTGCTGCTATGCATCATGCGTAGCAGCACCTGTTTTTTTGTTTTAGATCAAGAATAGAAGAAACGGATCAAGATCCCACCTAAAATCAGCACGATCGCACCACATAAACGGTTGGCCATTTGGGCAAAAGCAATCATTTCCATTCTATCAGAGGCAGACAATACAGCGATATTGCCTGTTCCCCCCATGGAGTTGTTGATCATACCGGCGCCAATTGCGGTTTCAACGGGGTACATCCCCAATACCATCCCGAAGAACCAGCTGGCAGCCCCCATAGATACGACACTGGTTAGGCAAAGCACGACAAATTGCCAAGTAAAGGCAGAAGCCAATGTTGACAGATCGATCAATGCCAAACCAATCCCCGCCAAGACCGCATGGGTCAAATTCGTCATCACAACATTGTTGAACATCACCACAGAATCTTCGAGTTTCTTAGGGACAATGTTCAAGGCTTTTAGAATAAAGACAATCACGATCATAAAGGCATATTCGTGAATTTTAGGGAAAAAGTCGCTTAAAATCGCACCAACGACCAACAGTGAGAAGGAAAACAGCATCCCGACCCCGATTTGTTGGGCATCAAGCGTTATTTTTGGTTTTTCTAATTCTTCTTTGGTGGCATTGATCAGGGTGCCATGGCCATTGTATTTGGTTTTAGCAAAGGCCTTTGCGATAAATAAAGCACCAATAATGGCAAGAATATTCCCGAAAGTAACTGCTGGCGCTAATTGAGAAAATATGGCAGCTTGATTGCCGTTTGCCAAGCCATCAGCATAAATTTGTGAAAGTGGGGTGATTCCCGCACCCATCCCGCCAGACATCATTGGTAGAGATACATACATCACCGAATCAGCAAAGCCATTGCCTAGCAGCATACCGACAAGGCCGACGGAGAAAAAGCCTACTACCATGGTGATCAAAGCAACAGGAATGAATTTCGTAGAAGCTTTCACCAACAAATTGCGGTTCATCCCTAAAATCGAGCCGCAAATCAAAGCGGCAATATAGAAATCAAGAAAGCCAAAACCGCCCCCCATGAAGTCACTGACCGCGTCAATGACTTTCGTGGGTACGAGATGGAAGGAGGCTAAAAGAGTGGCACCAAGCAGGGTAAAAACTGACCCACCGCCAAGATAAGAATTCATGATCGGGAGTTTTTCCCCAATGAAATACAGCAGGTGTCCTAAGGCAACCAGTAAAATGGTGATCCCAACCATATTTAATGGCAATTTGTCTAAGGCAATCGCACTGAATATGACAACCATGAAAAAGAGATACAAGGGAAGACTAATTCCCGAAATCGTCATCGTTTTTAATTTATTCATTTTTCAGACCTTCCTAGTATGTTGGATACCATTTAAGATTTTGGACAGCTTTTGCCATATCGGTTTCTTGCGCTTGGGCTAACCCTTGTTCTTTGGCTTTATTGGCAACTGCTTCAGCCACTTTGATAGAAACGTCCGCAACGTATTCAAATGGTGGAAGAACAGGTGCACCAGGTTGGCTCAAATCAACCAAACCACTTAATGAGTGAGCAGCGGCACCAATCATTTCGTCGGTCAAGAGAGAGGCTTCTGAAGCCAACATACCTAACCCTAGACCAGGATAGATCAAGGCGTTGTTTGCTTGACCGATTTGGTAGTCGACCCCTTTGTATTGGATCGTTCCTGAAGGGACACCGGTTGCCACAAAGGCTTTTCCATCAGACCATTCGATTACTTGTTCAGCCGTTGCTTCTAATTTTTTGGTTGGATTCGAGATAGGGAAAATCACTGGACGAGCAGTGTTTTCACACATCGCTTCCACAACTTCTTTGGTAAAGGCACCCGCATTGGTTGAAGTACCGACCAAAATCGTTGGTTTTGCGACTTTAATGACATTGATCAATTGCGTCATATCGCCAGCATTGGCAAAGTCAGCCCGTTTTTTGGCAAATGGTTTTTGTGCAGGAGTCAAATCGGACATATCATCGAACAAAAGCCCTTGTTTGTCAACCATAAAGAAATGATTGTAGGCTTCTTCTTCTGAAAGACCTTCGCTGACCATTTCGGCATGGACACGGCTGGCAATCCCGGCACCAGCGGAACCACCGCCATAACATAAGTAGATTTGATCTGTTAACTTTTCACCTGTAATATCTAATGCGCCGAAAATACCGCCCAGTACAACGATTCCCGTTCCTTGGATGTCATCGTTAAAAGTTGGAATTGATTGTTTGTATTTGTCCAAAATCGTTGCAGCATTTGAACGGCCAAAGTCTTCCCAATGCAAGTAAAGTTTAGGGAACAATGATTCTGCCGTTTGAACAAATTGGTCGATGAATTGGTAGTAGGCATCACCGTAGACACGTTCTTGACGATTGCCTAGATACAAGTGATCCTCTAATAATTCTTTACGGTTGGTCCCAGCATCGATCACGATTGGTAAAACAGAAGCAGGGTCGATCCCAGCAGCTGCTGTATAAATCATCAATTTACCGACAGAAATATCGACACCTTGGACACCCCAGTCACCAATCCCAAGAATCCCTTCAGCATCTGTGGCTACGATCAAGCGAATGTCCCGATCGCCAGCGGCATTTTTCAACGTTTCTTCGATGTTTTCTGGATGATTGATATCTAAGTATGCTGCATATTGAGGATCAACGAATAGGCGGCTGTAATTTTCAATGGTGTCAGCAATCGTTGGATCATAGACGATCGGATTGAATTCAACGATATGTTGGTTGAACAAATAGTAGAACAATGTCCGATTGGTATTAAAGATCTCCATTAAAAAGTGACGTTTTTCAATGTCTGATTCTTTGGTGACATATTGCAAATAGGCTTGTTCTGCTTGTTCTTCGATCGTTTGTACGTGTGGGGGCAATAAACCGATCAGCCCTAGTTCTTTTCGTTCTTCTTGTGTAAACGCGGTTCCTTTGTTTAAAAATGGGTTATTTAAAATGTCATGTGCTTTCATTATGTTCCTCCAATAGGTGTATTTTGAGTACTCGTTCATTTCCATTAGCTACTTTAATCCTCGGACAGAATTATAGTCAACTATCGGTGGTATAATAAAAATTATTTATAACAAAACCGATGTGAGCTTGAATCGGCTAAGGGAGAAATCAGACGATGAACATACGAGATTTAGAATACTTTAACGCTTTGGCAGAGATGCTTTCTTTTACGCAAGTGGCGCATAAATTTGCTGTCAGTCAACCAACCGTCAGCTACGCTGTCAAACGCTTGGAAGAGCATTATGGCTGTGATTTGATCGCTCGAGAAGCCTCTCATCGCTCCATCTCATTGACGACAGAGGGGGAAATTTTGAAGGCTCATGCGCAATATATCTTAGATGAATTTGTGACCTTGGACCGAGCCATCGACCATGCTAAAAACAACCGGACCCACATCGGTTTGCCGCCGATCATTCGTTCCAAAGTTTTTTCAAAACTCTTAGATGAAAAAGAGATCATCCGCTTTATTTCGAATTTCCACTTAGTATCTGGGGGATCCAATGAATTGCTTTCGAAACTATTATCAGGAAAAATCGATTTTAGCTTGCTGGGCAGTGTCAATCCCCTCGTCCACCCGAATCTGCAGGTGAAGTTGCTGCACCAACAAGAGTTTTTTATCTTTGTGTCAAAAGAAAACCCATTGGCAGAAAAAAAGGAAATCTCATTCGAAGAAGCTGCCGAATATCCCTTTATCCTATTGGAAAAAGGCTATACCCATATGCGCGCCTTTCAGAATTTAAGTGAGAAATCAAAGAAGAAGCCCGAAGTCCCCTTTTATTTTTCAGACGTTCAGACGATTGGTCAGTTGGTCAGTTCCAATATCGGCATTACCTTGATGACGGAATTTCCTGTGTTTCAAGAAATGGAAGGCTTAGTGAAAATACCATTGGTCCCTGAAGATAAGGAAATCTTTTATATTCAATATGCCTATTTAAAGAGTGCGATGTTGAATCAAGAGGTCCAGAAGTTGATCAGGATCTTGGATGAGCTGTCTTGGGAGGAGGAAGGGTGAGAAATGGGGATTTCTTGAGGTAAGGTCAGAGAAAAATAGTGTCGGTATGTATGCTTGAGGTAAGAAAAATCTTTCAAAGTAGATAAAACGAGTGAATGGTTCCTTTAAACGATGAAACGAGAAAAAGCTTCCTTTATTTAGGCTGTACTTATCGCATAAAAAACGCTAAAAACCTTGATAACTCTCGGTTTTTAGCGTGGATTTTTGGTATAATAGTAGGACAGTAAAGTTTGTGACGGTGGCTATCTTTTGAAAGGTGGTGGTGCTTATGAAAGTAAGTGTTCACTCTTTAGAAAGGAGAAGCCTTTTGTCTGTAGCTGAAGCATTAGGGCTAATGATTAATTTCGGTTCTTTAATCGCAACGATTACCTTTGGCATCCTAACTGCAGCAAAAAACGACAAAAAAAAGTAACCAGTCACTAAACTTTGGCGAGTTGACTGATTACTAAAATAATATAAAACTTGCCACCGTCTTAAACGGTGCTGTAGGGGAGTTGTTCGCGCAACTCCTTTTTACACAGTAATTATAGCAAGATTTCGGTGAGATATCAATCATTGACGCTACAGACGTGCTATTGCACGTCTATTTTTTTGTCCTCCTAAGTGGTGGAGCCAACTGGAACGTGGAGGGTAAAAAAGATCGCTTTTCCTTCTTAAAAAAGGTCTAAGTACCACCATTGTTCTGCAATTTAACCATTCATTTTCTCGGTATTATTAATCTATCGGGTACTTAAAATATCTTTCATGTGCATGAAGAAACTGAATGAACAATGGAAAATACCAATAACGCCCTACAATCGGCGCTTATACTGGCTGCCTAGCTGGACAAAATGTGATTGCGGTGAGTTAGTAAAACAAGTTTATGTGAAAAAAGGGGATTTTTCTATCCTGATGGGCTTTTTAAGTAACGCTAC
The DNA here is from genome assembly GCF_051711285.1 of Enterococcus sp. DIV0213h. NCBI lineage: Bacteria > Bacillati > Bacillota > Bacilli > Lactobacillales > Enterococcaceae > Enterococcus > Enterococcus sp. DIV0213h. Next base: position 3,589,346 of record NZ_JBIOMH010000001.1, on the reverse strand, counting down.
GACGGTTGAGAATCTGCAATTTACGCAAAGAAAAGAAGAGTTAGGTATTTTTAAGGAGAACGAAGCAAAGGCAATCCTTGATGCCATACATGCACTATAAGATGAAGAGGATGTGATCCGCAAAACTTTTACAGATAGCGGTCATGTAGACTGGGTATCTGGAACGTATTTTGATTTTGAGATTGCAAAATTAACGTTTGAATAATTACTGAATGAATGGTCAAAACCAATTAGAGGAGGAACAACAATGGATGATTTATTTCTAAATAAGGAACACATTTCTGGGCGCCATTTTTGGAGTTAGTAAAGAGTCTTATATAGGATTGAATAGTTTAATTAAGTCGGATAATCACTTAGTAAATATTCTAATAAACAAGGTCAATCCTTTTGAAATTATCAGTATAATCATACTCGCATATCTGTTTACAAAAAAATAGAAGGAAGTAAAAAAGATTTTACACTTATTATTTCTATATGGTATATCCTGGATTTGCTTATTCTTTACTTTTTTTCTAACTAAGATATGTTACAAATGGGTGCAGTATCCGTTCTACTTCATGGAGAGATCGAGTTTTTTGGTTTTTTCTTGGGTGCACTTATTGGTTTGAAAAGTATTGAATATCATGTGGCAAACGTCAAAAATACAAAATTAATTTTATTATTAGGAATTATCGCTATTTTTCTAGGTGCATTGGTAGAAGTATATATCACCACTATTTTTAATGATTTAAATAAGGAGAATTACTATGCAGGAAATTTTGAAAGTAACAGATGTTAATTTTGAGAGGAGCGACTTTAGTTTTAACAACATAAGTTTTAAAATCTACAGTGGGAATATTGTTGGTTTGATAGGTGAAAATGGTGCAGGGAAAACAACTTTATTTAACGTAATATTTAAAAATTTAGAGCCGTCCAATGGAGAAATATCTTTTTTGGGCGATCAGCACACAAAAACAGACAAATCAGAAATGGCCATTATTCTAGACAAAAATCATTTCAACGCATCATTTACACCTATTGATATAAACTCTATTTTTAGCAAAGTTTTTAAAAACTGGAACAAGGAGCTATTTTTTTCATACATAAAGGAATTCGACTTACCAAAAGATAAAAAAATTGAAGATTATTCACATGGTATGAAAGTGAAATTAAATTTTGCCTATGCTTTTTTTCGAAAGCTCAAATTGTTGTTGCTGGATGAGGCAACTAATGGATTGGATCCCGTATTTAGAAATACATTACTATCTTATATATCAGATTTTTCAAAGGAAACTGGATGTGCTGTGTTTATTCCTTAAGGAATAAGATTAAAATAATCTATGTTATCTCATTTTTGATCATATACTTTACTGCTGTTTTGATATTTAAAGAAACTGGGCTTATAATAGCTAATATTATTAGTATATTTTTTTCTGTATCGATTGTACTACCATTATTCACAGATGATCATAAAGACGATTGGTACTATTTTTCTACTACTTTGCCTATTAGATATACGGATATAGTCCTATCAAGATATACTGTTATGGGAGTTGTTCTAGCAACTATTTCACTATTCAATTTAATTGTAGATTCTATATTTTTACTTTTTTACAACCAATACTCAATTTTGGTATACTTAAGTGTTATAGGATTATCAATAGCTATTAGTGTAATATACACTTCCCTTTTAGTACCAGCGGTTTATTTAGCTGGAATAAACGGAAGCTCAATCGTTTTTCTGATACTGATTGTTATATTCATGTTAGTTCAAAACTTATTGAAAACTTCTATGATAAATGAAATATTTAAATTATCAAATTACATTCTCTTTTTCTGCTTGTTCTTAGTTTGTTTATTGTTTTTGCTTATATCGATATACCTATCTTTTAGAATTACAAAAAAGATGGTTAACCAATGACCAAATACAGATTAAAGGAGCTTTAACATGTATGATGTAAAGTCAAAAAAATTTTATTGTAACAGATGTAAGAAAGAAATAAGTACTTATGAAACATGTTGGACTAAATGGCAATTTCCTCCCAAAATCAATAGCGCTCAAGAAAAATCCCTCAAGGCTTTAGAGAATCAAAATGCATCTATCTTATGTTTAAAGTGCGCCAACGATATTTTCTCTGAACCGTTTTAAAAAGTTGAAGTATTTATACTTCCCGTTATTAGTCACCAAATAAGATGTATTTCAGGATAAAAAAGGTGTCAGAAACTTAATAGTTTTTGATCCTTTTTTTATCCCTCGTTTAAGGGGACACTGGAACATCCGTATAGAAAATAGCGGTAGTTTTTGGGAATGATTATTCAGAATCATTTTGACAATGACTTTTTGAAACTATAAAACATTGTTATAATAAGATTTTATAACTTATTTTACTGATTGCCAAAAACTAATTTTTTTAGAATCTATGCTACTTTCCTTATTGCTAATTTCTGCATGAATGTTCCAGTGGCCCTTATAGAGACAAATTTATAACAAGAAAAGTCTATTCTGAAAAACACTATATAATAAATATATACACGTTATAGTGTTTTATCACGATGGGATGATTCATATGGTTTTTGAGCGGAAATGTTACGGTGACCAAGGGAAAGTACCTGTTACACCGTATAATCAACGATGGTATTGGCCACCTGATTGTATAGAATGCGATTGTGGTGATCTAGAAAAAATTACGGTAAGGAAAGAAAATTCTTTTTACTCAAATGGACATTATCTATGCAAAACTTGTGACCGAGAGTATCGAAAAATTGATGGTATTAATCGATTTGTTTTAGTGAGAGATAAGGTAAATTAAAAAATTTATTAATCCATGTATTCTTAGAGCATTGCTAATAGTGCAGTGTTTTTTTTATGAAGATGATGCAACTACTTTATAAAATTTACCTAATAATGTATTTCCCTTCTATATCAGTAATCGTTTACAGTATTGTTTTATTACATCTTCAAACTGTTATCTAGACTAAGACATGTTTTTTTTATATAATCAAGATAATTAATTACTTGAGGGGTTTAATAATGAAAAAGAACTATCAAAAATTATTTTTGTCAGTGTAATAATGGTCTCAACTTTGTTGATAATCAGATTCCAAAAAAAGAAGTTAGCTACCTTCCAGTTCATTATTTTACAGAAGTTATTACAGATAATAAACAAGAACTAATTGATAGATCGAATATAAACAAAGTCTCAATTGCTGATAAACAATTAATTGTAGAACTGAAAAATGAATTGAACAAATATGATGAAGAATCATATTTACTCGATGGAAATGATGATGAACTAACGTTGTCACTTTATATTAATCAAAATAATAATAGAAGTAATAATTCTCAGAGTCACAGTAAATCAACCTTAGTTTTTCCATTAACTAACAACATTGAATCTGGTATCAATATAGTGAATATATAAGCTAATAATTAATAAGAGAGCTGAATCGATTCGAAAAGAGTAACAAGGATGATTTTGAATTTTAAATTATTAGATTAGGTGAGTGAGGAATATAATATAATGATTATTTATATAGTATGTTATTGGGTGTTACTCATTGCTTGTGGTGTACTAATTAGACAAAATGAAAAAGGAAATAAACAAATTTACCAAAAAATTGCAAATGAGTTTGGCTCAATGTCTTTAAAAGAGGCTGAAGGATTGTTAAAAAAACAAACCAATTATTTTTTTAAAGAAAATCCTAAAACTGGTTTTTTCTTGCGTCACCTAGCGTATTTTTTTCAATTCATATTCATACTCCTATATTTTTTTACGCCATTCTTATCAATGGTGTACTGGTTAAGTGTCCTTTTTATTTTTTTTCAGTTAACTCTTATAGCGGATATTATAGCTATTTTATATGTAAAAAAAGTATATTCGAAGAACGAAATTGAATTGTTTTGGAAAGAATATTTAGACAATCATCCTACAAACTTATTGAAAGTAGCGTTAGATAATGGATATTACACACCTAAGTCAAATTTCCTATTAATTAATCGTTCTATATTGTTACTTGTTTTTTCAGCTACTGTAGCGTTAATCCAATTCTTCTATCACAACTTTGGTGTATGAGAAAATGACTTAGGTTTTTTTAGGGTGTTTATAATGCTGGTGTATGTATAGAATCATATAGTATACATTGAAGCGAAAAAGCACTTTGGTTTCTTCTAATAAGAATGATAGATAGAAAATCTTCTATTAACAAATTTTCTTGAGAAATGAGGGAGGGCAAAAACTTGGAAGTTTTTGCATCTCCTTTAATTATTTACAGACGCTTATGATTTCTGGTTTGATATTATTTAGAAGATATCAGAATGCACAGCAACTATTGTTGTAAGGAAGGATTCGGTAGTATGTTTCAGGCAAATCGCCAGAAATAGCCATAAAATCCACTCTATTCTACTCTCTTTTTCAAGAATTCCTGTTAAATGATAGGTTTTATGTCAAAATGAAGGGTAGAAATGGATGAGGAGTGGTTGAAATGAAAGAAACGATATTAGCAATGAAGCTGAAAGAATATAGAGAAAAAAACAAGCTAACGCAAAGTATGCTCGCAGAATTATTAGAAGTAAGTGACAAGACGATCTCAAAATGGGAGTTAGGTGCTACGTACCCTAGCAAAAAAAATATGATCAAACTAGCCGAAGAATTGGATATTTCATTAGAAACATTACTTTTGGAAGAAACTAAGAAAGACAATGATGATTTAAAAGTAAGTATCAAGTATGGGGTGATTAGTTTTTGCTTGATCTTTTTTGTCACGATGATCATAACTTCGTTCAATCAAGACTTCAGCAGGATTATGAATCTTTCTATTCAAGAAAAATTTGGTGTACTTTTAACCACCGCTTTAAAATTATTGAGCATCTCTGTGCCGCCAGCGATCATCATTGGCTCCGTGTTTTATTTTTATATCTTCCCTAAAAATAAAAAAGAGAACGAACCATTTCCTCGATTCCGACAGAAATGGTAGATTAGGGTATAGGAATCAAGTCATGGACAGAAAAACGGTATTTTAGATAAAAAAGCGTGCGCAGTCTGGCTGGTGTGAAAAGCGTATGGATTTTATAAGAAGGAGAGAGCAGAATGGGATTATTTGGTAAAAAGAAAGAAGTCAGAAATTTAACGAAGGAAGAAGAAGCAGACATCAAAGAAGAAATGGCACGACAAATGCTTTCAAAAAACGAAAATGATATTGGCATGGTCAAGAAAATCAAAGATCTGACAAACATGAGCACAGGACAAGCGAAAGAGCTATTCCTGAAATTCAGGGATGAGCTAACCGAGAGATAGCGGATAGGGAATCCGCCAACAACAGCCTTTCAAATGGGAGGCAGATTCGCTTTATTGACAGCTTATGCGGTTGAAAAGGATGTTGTAATCTGGTCAGTTAGTTTTATAAAACTCGGTTACGCCGTAGCACTTCTATTACAATCAAGATTTTTTTCTTCTACTGGAGGGCACAACGATGTCGAAAGAGTTAAAAAAGGTTTACAGTATTACGGTTATTCAGGTAGTGATTTACGTGATTGCATTAGCTATGGCTTTTCTTAATCGTGGGATCTCACCGAACTGGCCCTTCTACTTGGTCCTAGTAGGAATATTAGTAGGATTTTTTATCCCCCAAAAATATCGCTCACAATTTTCATCGACTGCTCCGGGTATTTTTTTAAAGAACCGTACGAGATGTACAGAAAATATAATCGAACTGACCGTCACTTGTTTCGTCATTTTTCTGGTTATTTATTTAAATCTTGTCTAGAGGGGGTGTGACTATGAATACTAGCAAAAAGAAGCGGCGGTTAGGATTGGTGGGTCTTTATTTACTTTTGGCTATAGTGTCCTCACTTATACGACAAGTGAAGTACTATGGCATAACGGCGGTACTTATGATCATTCTCACTTTCCTCGTACTGGTCATTTTATGGGGGTCTTTGCTTCGTCACAACGTTATTGGTGTCACTTGGACAAGTATGACTTATGAACCAAATCTTCATAAAAGTGAACGGGTGTTTTTGTTTAGCCTCGTTACTTTAGTAGCGCCGGTTCTTAGATTTCATGACCTGACTGTCTATGACCTAATCGTTTCTGTTGTAGCTATATTGGTAGGGATAGTTGGTTTTGTAATAAATGAGCATCGATTAAATCGGAAAAAACAAATGCTATAGTAGAATTTTTCATTTGATCTCAGAAGTGACCGTTTTTATGCGGTCGCTTTTTTAATGAAATAAATGATCTTTTAAGCGCAATGAAAATAAATCAGATCACGGTGATCCGCACCGTGTTTTCTTTATTTTGAAACGCTTTTTATAGAAACATGCAGAATTCTCTAGTCTTCAACAACAACCGCTGTTCCGCTGGCTGTCACCACAATTAACATAATATCTGAATTTACAAATTGATTGTAGCTGATATGCGTATTGACTATGGCGTTTGCCGATAAGCGATGCGCTTGTTGTTCCAACTCCACGAGAGCCAACTTTCTTCCTTTAGAATATTCATCAGAATAGGTAGTAGATTTTCCACCAAATATCCCTTTTATCCCACTTATGGCGTCCTTTACGATGTTCACGGAAATCACTTGTTCATTAAAAATAGCTCCTTTTACTTCACTGATTTTTTGGTCTGCAATGGTCTCGGTTGTTACTAAATACATAATAGATTCCTTCTTTCACAATTTCATTTCTACAGTAAAAATAGTGGCGCTGTTATAGGCTAATGAGCAATAGACGTTTTCAAAAAATAAGAGTTGATTTTGAGAAATATTTCTGACAGACAGCAGTTTGTCAGTTAAAAAAAGGTCGATATTTTGTTTGATACAATCTTCCGTCTCCACGATAAAACTCATACTTGCATAAGTCCCTTTAGTAAAAGCAAATTCCCCTTCTTCCTTTTTACTTTCAAGACAAGGAATATCTACATTTTCACGATGAACATAAAAAATTTGATCGAGAGAGGATAGATTCATATTATTGGCTTTTATCAAATCCACCTCGCCATTTTCCACAACTGATTCTGGAAACGAATGAAAATAACGATCGGACCTCTCGAAGAAACTTATTTCGTTTAACTTGTAGGAATTTTGGGCTTCGATAACGGCGTGTACGGTATTTTTTATAGCCAGCAATTCATCGATCTTTTTTTGGATCGTTTGTTCGGCTTCAGTAAAAAAAGGTGCCATGTTTGATTGGGGCAAAATGGTTTTGATGGAACGAAGCGAGTAACCAATATTTTTAAAAACGAGAATCTGATAGAGTTTGTAGACATTTTCTTCATCAAAGAAAAAATACCCGTTTTCATTCCGTTCCTTTGGTGTGAGCAATTCGATATCAATATAGTGTCGAATCGTGTGTTTTGAAATAGAAAACAATGATGCTAGTTCACTTGTTGTAAGTAATTTCATAAGCAGCCTCCTGAGGATAAGTATATCGTGTCGGGTAACCACACAGTCAATAGCTTATGAGAAAAGTTTAGATGGTTATATTCAAGATTCGCTCGGTTGTTTTTTGTAGTGTGAGGGAATATACACATAATGAGAATAATGCATATTCCTTCATTAAAAACAACGATCATTCCCTGCAAGGACTTCACTAAAAATAAAAGAATTAAATAAGTAGCTTGATTTAACAATGTAAGCGTGCTAATATGTTTTTGAGATTGTGACATTTGGTTGGCAAGTCTTTTAAATTAAATAGTTTCGGTATATAATAATGGAATTGTTATTACGCAAGTAAGCTTGACCCAGGTTATATTCAGCGTTTCTAGTTGAGTATGCCTTTTTTTGTGTGAAAAAGTAAGAGGAAGGAGGTTAGTGATGGAAATTGAACGTATAATCAATAACAATATTGTTACTTCCACTCAAAATGGCAATGAAGTGGTGATTATGGGAAAAGGTGTAGGCTTTAATCAGAAAGTTGGAAACAAACTCGATGAAAAGAAAATCGAAAAAGTTTTTTCCTTAGAAAATGGAGCAACGACCAATCGATTTGGCAGTTTGTTAACTGATATTTCGGTAGAGGAAATCAAAACGATCGATGAAATTATTTCGTACGCTAAGCTGTCATTGGCTAAAAAGATTAGTGATAGTATTTATATTTCGTTGACCGACCATATTCACTTTGCAATCGAACGATTTAATAATGGAATCGAATTTAAAAATCCTTTAGATTGGGAAGTTCGACATTTTTACAATCACGAATATTTGATTGGAAAAGAAGCATTGCAAATTATCTCTAAAAGATTGAAGGTTGACCTGCCTATTGATGAGGCAGTAACGATAGCTTTACATATTGTTAATGCTGAGATGGATTCTACAATGGATGGTACGATGGGAATGACAAAGATAATTAAGCAAATCCTAAGTATTATTCAATACTCATTTAATACGGAATTCACAGAAACTAGTCTGTCCTATGAACGTATGCTGACTCATTTGAAATTTTTTGTTCAAAGAATCACCATGAATCGCCCTTTGCCAGATGATAATATTGAATTGTTTTCTTTAATTCGTCACAGCTATCCGAAAGAATACGAATGTGCACTCAAAATCAATAATTATGTACTTGAAGAAACGGGGTATAAGCTTACGACAGCTGAGTTAGCTTACCTTACTATTCATATTAATCGTGTGGTAAATAATATATAAACGGGATTGTTATCGGTAAAACGAGCTAGACCCAAACTCGATCTATGAGTTTGGGTCTTTTATTTTTAGGAGGGAATATTATGGATACAAAGAAAATTGCATCTGAAATTGTTACAGCAGTAGGTGGTACTAAAAATATTCAGTCAGCAACTCACTGCATGACACGCTTGAGACTAGTTTTAAAAGATGAATCGCTAGCAAGTGATTCATCAGTTGAAAATATCGATGGTGTGAAAGGATTGATGAAACAAGGAGGCCAATATCAGATTATTATTGGTGGAGAAGTAGCTAATGTATTTAGTTCTTTACCGAAAACTATTCAAGGTGAAGAAGAGGTAGAAAGCAAAAAACAGGATCGATCATTTAAACGGTATACGTCTTCGATTTTCGATTATATTTCAGGTTCTTTAACTGGTGCGCTTCCTGTCATTTTGGGAAGCGGTATGATCAAATTATTGGTTTCTGTGTTAGCAATCTTTCATATTACAGATACACCAACGGTTGACGTGTTAAATATTATTGGAGATGTAGGTTTCTACTTCTTGCCAATCTATATAGCCTATACTGCGGCTATGAAATTAAACATAGATATTGTACTATCTATGGCTGTTTCTGCATTACTTGTCCACCCTACTTTAATAGAAGCACTGAGCGGAAATGGGTTATCCTTCTTAAATATTCCAATTTACGCAACAAGTTATACTTATTCAGTTGTTCCGCCTTTGTTAGCTACATGGGTGTTGAAATATGTTTTGATAGGTGTAGATAAAATTACTCCTGGTTGGAGTAAGTCAATTTTCAGACCGATGCTTGCGTTATTAATTACAGTGCCTGTTGTGCTAATTATTTTTGCACCATTAGGAGCAATCATAGGAGAAGGGTTGGTTCGAATAACTGATGTTGCTCAACAATACTCTCCATGGTTAACAAAAGCTATATTATCAGCTTTGATGCCGTTGTTAATCTTTACAGGAATGCATCATGCTTTCGATCCAATCGTTATATCTAGTTTAGCAAATCAGGGGGTAGATAACTTCTTTTTCCCAATGATGTTAGCAAATAATTTTGCATTGACTGGAGCTACATTAGCTGTAGCCATTAAATCTAAAAATAAAAATATGAAGTCAATTGGTTTTTCTTCCGTTATTTCAGCTGGAGTTGCAGGGATTACAGAACCGGCTTTATTTGGTGTATTGATTCGTTTAAAACGTCCATTAATTGCGGCTATGATCGGGTCTGGTATCGCAGGGATCTTTGTGGGGCTGTTAAATCTTAAAGCCTATGTATTTGCATCCCCAGGATTAATCGCCTTGATTCAGTTTATCTCACCAGATCAACCTTCTAATATTCTGAATGCAGCGATTGTTGCTATTATTGCATTAGTTAGTGCATTTTTACTGACGCTGATATTAAAATTTGAGGATGTTGGGACGTCAACTAATAATAAAGCTGATGTGAATTTACCAGACACAATCATTCAAGAGAAAGCTATTGTAGCTTCTCCGTTAACAGGAACAGTAGTTTCTATAGAAGATGTTAATGATGCAACGTTTGCTCAAAAATTACTAGGAGACGGTACAGCTATTGTTCCTACTGAGGGGAAAGTTTATTCACCGGTTGATGGGATCATTCAAGTAATGTTCAAAACCGGTCATGCAATCGGTATACTTTCTGATAGCGGGGATGAATTGCTAATTCATGTCGGAATGGACACAGTGAAATTGGAAGGAAAAGGTTTCTCTCCAAAGGTAAAAGATGGTGAAAGAGTTATAAAAGGACAATTGCTCTTAGAGTTTGATATTGAGTTACTGAAAAAAGAAGGATTCGATGTAACTACACCAGTAGTAGTGACCAACTTAAGTACTTCGAATAAAAGGATAGAACATATATCAAAAGGGCAAGATCAAGTTACTAGAGGTCAAGAGTTATTCAATCTAAGATAGAAAAGAGGACTATTTATGGGATTTCAGAAAGGCTTTTTATGGGGAGGCGCTACTGCGGCCAATCAATATGAAGGTGCTTATAATGAAGAGGGACGTGGTTTGTCAAATGTAGATTTACTACCAGTAGGGAACGATCGCAGAGCAGTTGTTTTTGGAGAAAAGAAAATGTTTGATTTTGAAGAAGGATACTTCTATCCAGCAAAAGAGGCGATTGACGGATATCATCGTTATAAAGAAGATATTGCTCTTTTTGCTGAAATGGGATTCAAAACTTACCGAATGTCGATTGCTTGGACAAGAATTTTCCCACGAGGAGATGAAAAGGCGCCGAATGAACAAGGATTACAATACTATGAGAATGTTTTCAAAGAATGTAAAAAGTACGGGATCGAACCTTTAGTTACCATTTCTCATTTCGATACGCCTATGTATCTTGTAGAAAAATACGGATCATGGCGCAGCCGAGAAATGATTGGCTTCTTTGAAAAATATTGTCGAACAATTTTGACTCGCTACAAAGGTCTTGTAAAATATTGGTTAGTCTTTAACGAAATCAATATGATTTTACATGCACCCTTTATGGGAGCTGGCGTTTATATTGGTGATTTGTCAGAAAAAGAAGCTACTAAAGTTAAATATCAAGCTGCGCATAACGAATTAGTCGCCAATGCATTAGCAGTAAAAATTGCGCATGAGATCGATCCAGAAAATCAAGTAGGTTGTATGTTGGCTGGAGGAAAACACTATCCGTATAGTTGTGATCCAAAAGACGTATTAGTCAGTCAATTACGAGATAGAGAAGATTATTTCTTTTCAGATGTTCAAGCTCGTGGAGAGTATCCAACGTTTATGTTGAAAAAGTTTGAAAATGAAGGAATTGAAGTTGTTTTCGAAGCTGGTGATGTCGAATTATTAAAAGAAAATACAGTAGACTTTATTTCATTTTCCTATTATATGTCTAGAGTTGGAACTGCTGATCCAGAAATTGCTGAAAAAACAACAGGAAATGTATTTGATTCAGTTAAAAATCCCTTTCTGCCTTCTTCTGAATGGGGCTGGCAAATTGATCCTTTAGGTATGCGAATTATTTTAATTGAATTGTATGATCGTTATCAAAAGCCATTATTTATCGTAGAAAATGGGTTAGGTGCCAACGATATACCAGATGAAAATGGTTATGTAGAAGATGATTATCGTATTGATTATATGGCTGATCACATTAAAGAAATAAAAAACGCGATTGACCTTGATGGTATACCCGTACTTGGCTATACGATGTGGGGCTGTATTGATATCGTTAGTGCTGGTTCTGGGGAAATGAAAAAACGGTATGGTTTTATTTATGTGGATCGAGATAACGAAGGAAAGGGAACACTGAAGCGTACGAAGAAAAAATCATATGCTTGGTATAAAACAGTGATTGCTACAAATGGAGAACAAATTTAAGCTTACGTACCCAAGATTTATAGTGTGACTCAAGTAAGGATCTTAAATCCCATTACTGCTTATAGTAAAAGAAGTCATTGCTAATAGGTAAATGAAATACCCTCTATGTGTTAGAATGCAACGCTTGGAGGGTATTTCTAGTAAATTTTATTAGCATACCCTGTTAATATGTGATAATTTGGGTACATATAATATCTAAACAGGGAGCAAAAAAATGTTAATACATGAAAAGCTGACGAGCCAAGAGACAATGAGTGAAATTGAAAAGACTATTGCAAGTTACTTTTTAAATGAGCCAGATAATTTGAAAAGGCTGAGTGCGCGTAAACTAGCAGAAGTTATGTTTGTTGCCCCTTCAACGATTACAAGATTCTGTAAAAAAATTGGTTATGAGGGGTATAGTGATTTTAAGGAAGCCTATTTATCAGAGTATAAGTATCTGCAATCTCATTTTACAGAAATTGATCCCAATCACCCGTTTGAACCTAGGGATCATCCGTGGACAGTTTCAAATAAAATAGGTCAACTGTATACGGAAACGCTTAGAGATACTTTAGCTATCCAAGACTATGAAACGATGGAGAAAGTTGTCCAGCTATTAAATAATAGTCGGAAAATATATATCTATTCTGCAGGAAATCATATTAATCTGGCTAATCAATTTAAAAATAAGATGATGGAGATTGGCCGTTCCGTCGAAGTAATATCACGGTTCGACCTAGCTTTTTATAGTATTCATTATGCAAGCCCTGAAGACTGCTACTTACTTATTTCATACTCCGGCGAAACGCAGGATATGATTCGGGTGTTAGATGCCTTAAAAAACAAAAAAACACCTGCGATTGCTCTTACCTCTTTTGGGGATAATACATTAGCAAAGTCTACAAATCTTGCATTAAGAATCTCAACAAGAGAGAAACTCATCAATAACTCGGGTAACTTTAGCAGTGATTTATCCGTAATGTATTTATTAGATTGTTTATTCGCAAGTATTTTTGCAAAGAACTATCAGGAAGCTTGGAATAATAAAAAGAGAATTGCAAGAAGTTATCAAAAATATCGTTATTCTGATAATCCTTTGATTCAAAATTAGCTAATAAGAAACAGTGTTGCGTAAATGGAAGCGTTTTATACGCTTTTTACGCAACACTCTTTTTTGTTTTTTGAAAACGAATTATTTTTGGATGCGCATTCGTATAATGGGAGTATGAAAGTGGGGAGGTAAAGTTATGGATTATGAAAAACTAGCACAGAGTATTTTAGAAGATGTTGGCGGATCAGACAATATAAAGACATTCACGCATTGTGCAACACGACTACGATTTACTTTAAACAACAATGAGAAAGTCAATCTCGAAGCAATCAAAAGCATTGAAGAGGTGCTTGGGGCGGTAAATCAAGGTGGACAATTTCAAGTGATCATCGGTAATGATGTGAAATATGTTTATAAGGCACTGCAAGAAATTGTGGGAGTTTCTGATCGAGAAGAAAAGGCGGCAGAAACACAAGACAAATCAACTTTAAACAAAGTATTGGATACAGTTGCTGGTATTTTTGTTCCAATTGTTCCTGCACTAGCGGGATCAGGTATGTTAAAAGCGATCTTAGCAATTGTGGTTTTACTTGGATGGATCAATACGGATGGACAGACCTATCAAATTTTAAATTTTGTGAGTGATGCTATTTTTTATTTCTTACCAATGTTGCTAGCCCATTCAGCTTCCGTAAAATTTGGCACCAATCCTTATCTATCGATCACAATTGGTGGGATTTTACTTCACCCAACATTTACTGCCATGATTGCAACTGCCAGGGAATCTGGAGAAGCAATTTATCTATTTGGTTTGCCCGTAACACTGGTTAATTATGGTTCCTCAGTGATACCAATTATTTTAACCATTTGGTTTATGTCATTTATTGAACCAAGAGTGGATAAAATTGTTCCAAAAGTAACGAGAATTTTTAGCACACCATTAATTACACTATTTATAGTTGCCCCGGTTGCGTTAATTGTGATTGGTCCTTTAGGCGCTTTTTTAGGAGATGGCTTAGCCGGTGGGATCAAATGGCTTGATGGCTATGCAAGTTGGTTAATTCCAATGATTGTTGGAACGTTCACACCACTTTTAGTAATGACAGGTATGCATTACGCCTTGATTTCCATTGGGATCAATTCTTTAGCAAAATTTGGTTTTGATACAGTTGCTGGACCAGGAATGCTAGTATCTAACATTGCGCAAGGTGGAGCAGCTTTGGCAGTAGCGATACGGGCAAAAAACGTTAAACTCCGCTCTTTAGGGATTTCCACTGGTATTTCTGCAATTTTAGGAATCACAGAACCTGCACTATATGGAGTCAACTTACCTTATCGTAAACCATTGTATTCAGCGATGATTGGTGGTGGATTAGGTGGTCTTTTTCTTGGGATTATGGGTGTGGGTCGTTACCAGCAGGTACCCCCGGGAATATTGGCGCTTCCAAGTTTCATCGGAGAAGATGGCTTTTCTAATCTGACTTATACGGTTATAGGCATTGCGATTGCTTTTGTGGGTGCTTTTGCAGCTCAACTTATTTTGGGCATAGACGAGGAAAAAGAAAAAATTATTGAACAAGAAGAATCATTGGTTCATACGTCTTCTTCAGATGCTCAACTACAGAAAGAACCTATCTATGTTGACGCTCCGATGGATGGACAAGTACTTCCTTTAGAACAAGTAAATGATGAAGTATTCGCTAAGGGTCTGCTAGGAAAAGGAGTCGCAGTTATTCCTAAAGATGGTCTAATATATGCACCTTTTCATGGGTCAATTTCTGTATTTATGGAGAGTAAGCATGCGATTGGTCTGATTGGCAACAATGGAATAGAGTTGTTGATTCACTGTGGTTTGGATACAGTCAGCCTTGAAGGAAAAGGGTTTAAAGCCCATGTAAAACAAGGGGATAGGGTAGAAAAAGGTGATTTATTAGTCGAAATGGATATTGACTATATACGATCCCGAAACTTAGAAACAACGACACCTATTTTAATCACAAATAGTAGTAACTATGATGATGTTGTACCAACTAGAAGAGGCGCTATTCAAATGGGTCAAGAATTGATGAGAGTAAGAATAAAGGAGTGAGACAATGCCATTTCCAAAAGGTTTTTTATGGGGTGGAGCGACTTCAGCAGCGCAGATAGAAGGAGCGTATAATAAAGACGGGAAAGGTTTGAGTACCGCTGATAGGATGCCGATAAGCGAACATGGGCAACCTAGAGCGATTACCCAGACTATTGAGAAGGATCAATTTTATCCGACACATGAAGCGATAAAACATTATGAATATTATGCTAAAGATATTGCTTTATTTGCGGAGATGGGATTTAAAGTGTATCGTCTGTCGTTTGCATGGACGCGGATTTTTCCAAATGGTGATGATCATGAGGTCAATAAAAAGGGGCTTGATTTCTATGATAAGATAATTGATCTTTGTTTATCTTATGGGATTGAGCCGCTAGTGACTCTCCAACATTTTGATACACCATTAGGATTAGAAAAATACGGTTTTTGGAAAGGGAGAAAAACTGTTGAATTTTTCGTGCGATACGCCAAAACAATGCTAAATCATTTTAAAGGGCGTATTCGCTATTGGCTGACATTTAATGAAATTAATAACATGTCAACAATGCCTTGGAATGCTGGAGGAATTAGTGTTTCAGGAAATGAAGAGGATAAAATGATTGCAGCGTACAATCAATTTATTGCCAGCGCTCAAGTAGTCAAACTGGCACATGAAATTGACGAAAACAATCAAGTGGGTATGATGTATAACGGACATTTTTCTTATCCTAACAGTAGTCATCCTGATGACATCCAAGGGAATGAAGCATTTCAAAAGCTAATGCTGTTTTATGCGGATGTACAAGTACGTGGAAGATATCCAAATTATAAAGTAAAAGAATTAGAACGGCTAAATATTACCTTACCAGTATTAGAAGGTGATGAAGCTATTTTACAAGAAGGAACAGTTGACTTTATTTCGTTTAGCTATTATCTGACCCATGTTTGTGGTAAAAAAACAAAAGGAATTTTAAAAGGGTTAAATGGCTTAGAGACTGGCTACAAAAATCCTTACCTAGAACGTACTGAATGGGGGTGGCCGATTGATCCGCAGGGATTACGGTTTGCCTTGAATACCCTTTATTATCGTTACGAAAAGCCTTTAATAATTGTTGAAAATGGACTTGGTGCACAAGATAAATTGGAAGATGATGGCACCATTCATGATGACTATCGAGTGGATTATTTGCGCCGACATTTGCTGGAAGTTAAAAAAGCTATTGAACTGGACGGAATCCCAGTCATGGGGTATACCTCATGGGGACCAATTGATTTAATTTCTGCCAGCACTGGTGAAATGAGCAAGAGATATGGCTTTATTTACGTTGATATAGATGATTATGGGAAAGGAAGCTGCCAAAGAATAAAGAAGGATTCCTTTTACTGGTATCAAAAAGTGATAGCTACAAATGGCGAGGAATTGTAAATAAAACAAAATATAGCACAGCTTTTGTGAGGATCTGCGGTGTTTTCTATACAAATCTAATTAAAGCGTAGAGAATAGCGATTCGTCAATTCTGCTGGTATTTTTGGCTGAATAAGTTATAGGGAAAACGCAAAAAAATGTAAATAGATAAAGCCTATCAGACCCATTTTAGTTTCTGATAGGCTTTATCTAGATTGGAGGAAAAGGATGCTCGAAAACATACTTTATGTTATTGTCTCATTCTTAGCAACGATTATTGGTTCTTTAACAGGAATCGGAGGAGGGATCGTTTTAAAATCATTCGTTGATACCTTTAGTAACGATTCAGTTATCGTGGTTAGTTTTTATACGACAGTTGTTGTCTTTACTATGTGTATTGTCTCTATTTATAAGCAATGGCAAAGAGGGTTCAAATTCAATTTAAAAATGCTTGCAGGTATCTCGAGTGGCTCTTTGATAGGTGGATATCTCGGTGATTACATACTAAATAGTATTGTAGGAAACTATGAGCAGCAAAGCGTTCAATTAGTACAATCAATTATTCTCTTTATAACCTTAGTATTTTTAATCATTTATACACGCATTGGACCAGAAAAAAAGAAAGTTGAAAACCCTTCTACTATATCAACGATTTTCTTAGGATTGTTTCTAGGAAGTATTTCAATTTTCTTAGGGATTGGCGGCGGACCGCTTAATGTGTCATTACTCGTAATTTTATACGGATTTGGCATGCGAGATGCAGTAATATACTCCCTTGCGACGGTATTTTTTTCTCAAATCGCCAAAATTATTTCAATTGTCTATGTGGGTGAATATGGACAGTTTAATTTGCCGCTCGTTCCCATACTAGTTTTCGTTGCTATAATGGGTGGTTATATTGGGACAATTCTTAATCAGAGACTTAGTTCTAGAAAAATTGAATTGTTGTATATACTATTTATGCTGGCGCTATCTTTGATTACTTTAATAAATATTTTTAGATATACAATTTGAAAACTATGCTTTACAGTTTGTATTCTACTAGCTTTATTTAAAAACTTCGTCGTTGGACAATAGTCTTGCACCGGTGAAAGCCAACTAGTTTGGGTAGGTTGGAATAAATATAATTTTTCATTCTTTCGATTGAAGCATATGAAAGAATAAAGTCCAGATGATAGATTACTAAGACATTGAATCTTTCAATTAGTATTATTGTGGCTTAAAAACTTTGAATTTT
Organism: Enterococcus sp. DIV0213h; assembly: GCF_051711285.1. NCBI lineage: Bacteria > Bacillati > Bacillota > Bacilli > Lactobacillales > Enterococcaceae > Enterococcus > Enterococcus sp. DIV0213h. Next base: position 3,571,589 of record NZ_JBIOMH010000001.1, on the reverse strand, counting down.
TGGATTTTGTTATTTAATCTTTATGATGTTCTAGTAGAGCATTTACATTTATTCACTTCTAAAACACAATTCTCGTACACTGTTATACCAAAATTGTAGATGGCAGTTTCTTTTTCTCTGTGATACGATACCTCGGTCAATTAATGACCTGCAAACAGTCAAATACTTTTCCTTACTGCTTTATTTTGTATGAATAGAGGCATGGAAATTTTTTCTATAGGTAAAAGGCTCATTTGGTGGATCAAAGGTAAAAAAGAAAGGCAGAGGTAAAGATGAAAAAAGGGTTTGTATCACTTTTTAGTGTGCTGTTATTAGTAGCTCCGTCTATGATAAATTCATACCAAGTAGCAGCGGATGTGATTGAAACTGAAAAAAATCAGAATCAAGAAATTACTACTAATAATAAAGCGACTACTGAAGATACTGGAAAAGAAACAAGTGAAAGCAGCTTTTCGGAAAAAGACAATGATGGTGTAGAAAGTACGTCTGTCAATGAAACCAATGTTAGCGAAACGGATACCGGGGAGGAAGATTCCTCGAAAGAAAGCCGCAATGGGGACGAGACCTCTGAGCAGACAAAAACCACGGAAAGCCAGACGACTTCGAGTTCGCCACAAGCAAATAACAGCAACCCTTCATCAGCGAACGAAGTGGATCAAGTGATACAAGATGCAGCAATTCAAGATATAGCTTCAGGAACCGCAGGGACTGCTCCTTGGCGGATTGATTCTAACGGTGTTTTACATATTGGTGCAGGACAGCTGGAAGATAATGTAATGAATCTCTGGGGTGGGTATTTAGAGACGATCAAAGAAATAGTCTTTGAAGGAAATGTTATAGCTGGATTAAGCTTACGAAGTTTTTTTGATGGAATGATAAACTTAACGGCTATTCAAAATTTGGATAGACTAGATACTTCTAATGTCAGAGATATGTATAGGATGTTTATTAATACTCATAGCCTTTCGTCCGTGGATGTTTCAAATTTTGACACGAGGCAAGTTAAAGATATGAGCGAAATGTTTTATGGCACTGGGATTGAAGCATTAGATTTATCCAGTTTTGATACGAGTCAAGTAACCAACATGAATGGGATGTTTTTCTTATCAAACGTAAAGCAAGTCAATCTTGCAAATTTTGATACAAGTCAAGTCACAGATATGGGGAGTATGTTTTCACGGGCAAACTTTACATCTATAGATGTTTCTAGCTTTGATACAAGCCAAGTCACGAATATGGCTGCAATGTTTGATCGTGCAGGGGAAGTTTCTTCTTTAGATCTCTCCAACTTTGACACGAGTCAAGTCAGAGATATGAGATATATGTTTAATGGCTTAGCAGAATTAGCATCGCTTGATGTAAGTTCTTTCGATACTACACAGGTTCAAAACATGGCGAGTATGTTTACTGGTACTCAATCTTTAACAAACATCAATTTGTCAAGTTTTGACACCAGTCTTGTAAAAAATATGGACAATATGTTTGAAGGTATAGGTGTTTCCTCATTAGATGTTTCAACCTTTGACACAAGCCAAGTGACCAGCATGACTGCCATGTTTAGAAATGCGGCAAGCATCACTGATTTAGATCTTTCAAATTTTAACACCTCAAATGTGATAGGATTTTCTTTAATGTTTGCTGGAATGACGAACTTAGTATCATTAGATTTATCAAGCTTTGATACTAGCAAGGAATTTGGATATCTTAGCGCTATGTTTGACGGAGCAACGATGCTGAAACAACTTAAATTAGGAACCAATATAAAAAAATTATATCCAGTTGCAGCACTTCCAGCCATTCCTGTAAGTAATATGTATACAGGCTATTGGCAAAATGTTGGTTCTGGAACAGTCGACAATCCCAAAGGAACCACTATATTGACAAGTGCAGATTTGTTACGTACTTATGCTGGAGGAACGATGGCGGATACGTATGTTTGGCAAAAACAAGCTTCTGCTTCGATCCAAGTCCATGATTCAACCATTTATACGGGAGATAGCTGGCAAGAAGAAGATAACTTTGATAGTGCATTAGATAAAGATGGTAATCCAGTAGCTTTCCAAGATATAACGGTAGAAGGCAGCGTAGATACTAACACTCCAGGGACATATCAAGTGAATTATCGCTATGATGGCGTGACTAGTACGGCCACGATTACGGTAAAAGCGAATCAAACCGCAGTCAACGCCCATGATTCTACGATTTATGTGGGGGATTCATGGCAAGCAGAGGATAATTTCGATAGTGTTTTGGATAAAGATGGCAATCCAGTAGCTTTCCAAGATGTAACGGTAGAAGGCAGCGTAGATGCTAACACTCCGGGGACATATCAAGTGAATTATCGCTATGATGGCGTGACTAGTACGGCCACGATTACGGTCAAAGCGAATCAAACCGCAGTCAACGTCCATGATTCAACGATTTACGTGGGGGATTCATGGCAAGCAGAGGATAATTTCGATAGTGTTTTGGATAAAGATGGCAATCCAGTAGCTTTCCAAGATGTAACGGTAGAAGGCAGCGTAGATGCTAACACTCCGGGGACATATCAAGTGAATTATCGCTATGATGGCGTGACTAGTACGGCCACGATTACGGTCAAAGCGAATCAAACCGCAGTCAACGTCCATGATTCAACGATCTACGTGGGGGATTCATGGCAAGCAGAAGATAATTTCGATAGTGCATTAGATAAAGATGGTAATTCAGTAGATTTCCAAGATTTGACGGTTGATACGAGTCAAGCTGATACGAGTAAAGCAGGTAGCTTTGAAGTTACCTATACGTATGATGGTGTAACCAGTAAAGCGATTGTTACAGTCAAAGAAAAACAAACCGCGGTGAACGTCCATGATTCAACGATCTACGTGGGAGATAACTGGGAAGCGAAAGATAATTTCGATAGCGCGTTAGACAAGGATGGTAATTCAGTAGCTTTCCAAGATCTGACGGTTGATGCGAGTCAAGCAGATACAAGTAATGCAGGAACTTTCGAAGTTACCTATACGTATGATGGTGTAACCAGTAAAGCGATTGTTACAGTCAAAGAAAAACAAACCGCGGTGAACGTCCATGATTCAACAATCTACGTGGGAGATAACTGGGAAGCAGAAGATAATTTCGATAGCGCGTTAGACAAGGATGGTAATTCAGTAGCTTTCCAAGATCTGACGGTTGATACGAGTCAAGCTGATACGAGTAAAGCAGGTAGCTTTGAAGTTACCTATACGTATGATGGTGTAACCAGTAAAGCGATTGTTACAGTCAAAGAAAAACAAACCGCGGTGAACGTCCATGATTCAACGATCTACGTGGGAGATAACTGGGAAGCGAAAGATAATTTCGATAGCGCGTTAGACAAGGATGGTAATTCAGTAGCTTTCCAAGATCTGACGGTTGATGCGAGTCAAGCAGATACAAGTAAAGCAGGAACTTTTGAAGTCACCTATACGTACGATGGTGTAACGAGTACAGCGACTATCACGGTCAAAGAGAAAATGACAGCCGTCAATGTCCACGATTCTACGATTTATGTAGGAGAAACCTGGGAAGCGAAAGATAATTTCGACAGTGCATTAGACAAAGATGGCAATTCAATAGATTTCCAAAATCTGATTGTCGATGTTAGTCAAGCAGATACAAGTAAAGCAGGCAGTTTTGAAGTTACCTATACGTACGATGGTATAACCAGTACAGCGACTATCACAGTCAAAGAGAAAATGACAGCCGTCAATGTCCACGATTCTACGATTTACGTAGGAGATACTTGGCAAGCAAAAGATAACTTCGACAGTGCGTTAGATAAAGATGGTAACGAGGTCGCATTTTCTGCCCTGACAGTAGATACAAGTCAAGTTGATCCGAGCAAAGCAGGTAGTTACAAAGTAATGTATACTTACGATGGGATTACAGTAACGGCCACCATCACAGTAAAAGAAAAACCTAGCCAAGAAGAACCTGCAGATGATTCAGAGCATACATCACAAGAACAAGAGAAAGAGAATCAGAAAAAGATAAACTCTGATAGTAAGAAACATGAAGCACTTCCGAAAACAAACGAAAGCAAATCAGTGGTTGAATTAGCAGCAGGGTTCATAATTGTGTTATTGGTAGGTGGAATTTTCTTTTGGAAAAAAAGAAAAGCGAATAAATCGTAATGATTAAATAAAGTACTTGGGATTCATTCCCAAGTACTTTATTTGTGTATGATAAATTTTTATCAGAACCAAAGGTATAAATGAACCCTGATAGTCGCAAGTTATTATTTATCGAAAATGATTGGCATAAGACTCTCATAATTTAGTATCAATTTTTTAAAGAGAGTATTGAAAAAATAGTACCAAGAAAACGAGCAGTGTATGAGCATGAACTAAGCCGTTCTATTATAGATGTATCACTTCAATAGATAATTCATATGCTTTCTTGAAAAAGGAATTTCTTCCTAACGATGAATGAATAGATCGTATGTTGAGTATTTGTACCCGAGAAAAATGCACATCTATAACCTTTACAAACTGAATTTTTCCTTTTGGATGTGCTGTTTTTCCAAATAAACACGTTGAATCAGAAAAAGTAACTCAGCCCATCGTCCGTCATTTTCTATCGAGTTCAAATAAAACACTTTTTTCTTAGGATCGGATCGTACTAATGTATCAGTAACGACGATATCGGCTATCTCGTAATTATCGGTAATATTGATGTGTTCTTTATTAAAGAAGTTCATAAGACTATTTTCAATATAAAAACTGGCGGAATAGTCTTTTACTAGTTGTAAGTATATTGTAACTTCTGTCTTTATATTAGCGGTGTGGAGCGTATAGAGCAGACTTGATAAAAATTTGGTGTGATTTTCATCTTTGGTGTAGATAGAAACAGTTTTTTTTATGACATTCATATAGTCATTTTGAACATTTGATCGAAAAAATAAAGGTGGAATAAATAGTTGGGCGAAGCAGTCAATCGTATCTCCTATCAAAAAATAAAAAGCGTTGAATAAGGTTAAATAGTAGAGAACAAGATACCTGTTCTGATCAGAGAGTTTGTCGTTTATTAGAACAGAACTAGCTGCCAAAACGTCGCGAGAGAAAGTGCAATAAGAATGATCTGATTCGAAAAAAGTTTTTCCTAGTTTTATCTTTTCTTCTATAGGGATAATGTCTGAAATGAAAAGATGGGAAAGAAAATTAAAATAGAGAATCTCGTTATTTTTCGTACTATCATCAAGGGATCCGAAGCTGTTTTTTTGAAAGATTACTGCTGCATCAAAACTTTCAAAAATAATTGTAAACAAAGTTCGAGTCAATAAGGATTCTGGTTGAACCAAACGATGATTACTATGGATTCTTGTTTGCAAAATAGCATATAAAATATAAAGTGATCTATTTTTTGTAAAAGAACGTTTGTAAGATTCTTCCAGGATTTCTTCGGGAACTGATGCGCGAATACTGTGAAGGGAGATATCTCGAAATGGCCACTCTAAATCATGAAAAGAATCTTGCAAGTATAGATAAGAGAACAAGCGAATATTCATTTCATCGCCAACTAAAGTATAATAGCCCTCTCTAACTGTAATGCGGAAATCAAAACCTGAGAAAAATTCATTTAATTTTTGGGTTAGTATGTTCAGATAGCTGGGGGAAATAAAGAGTTCATTTAATACATGATCTTTATGCAGTGAGCTTCGAGTAAGCAACAAAACGGTATAATTAAACGCTGCATTGTTTTTTAATAGGTGCAATTTCAGAGAGTAGGCGGAAGAGACTGAATGTTCTTTGAATTCAGAGTTGATTTGCACCACACCAGAGTTTTTTATGAGAATAAAACTACTGATGCTATGAAATTCCTCAAAATGTTTATTGATGATGGTTAAGGTATCCCGTACTTTTCGAGGAGTGATCTGTAAGCTTTCCGCAATTTCTTTTGTGGTTGTTTGTTCTTTGTTTATGATAAAAAATAAAACAGATATTTCCCTTCTTAAGTAGTCAGGTATCATACAATTCCCCCCTTTCTCAAACACAGTTTCCGTACAATGGTATACCAGAATTGTAAATAGCGAGCGCTTTTTCTGTGTGCTATCATACCACCGTGATTGAAAAAACGCAAAATAATCTAACGCTTTTTTATTGCCAATAAATTTATTAATTACAAATAAATGTTGTGCGAAAATAATTTTAATTAATATATTGAATGTGTAGTGAATATAAAAAGAAAGACAGCACTAAAATAGAAGAATCTGATAATAACATCGCTACCGTTGGAGAGAAGATGAATTCAATTGATAAGATACCAAGTGCAGGCGGACCTACTAATAGACAAATATTGTAGGTTTTATGAAAAAATAAAAATTACTTTAATGAATGTATAAATAAGATGGTTGTTGTATTTACTAAACTTTATTTATTGTCGTGATAGTCAGTTCTATTGTAAGTAGTATTAAAATTTTGTAGTTCTATTATTTAAATCCCATGAAAAAAATAGAAATTTCTATACACAAAAAAGAAGGATAATAGAACAAGTACGATTTTAGTCTTTGGATGAAATAACTAGATAAGTAAGATATTTAAGATGAAGAAAGCATAGATAATAAACATTTCCATGATGAAGTATAGGTTACGCACTTCTAATATACACATTATAAATCATAGCATTTAGCAAATAATTTTATGTAATAACCTTAGTGGGAGGATGAATTAAAATGTGTGGTTTAATGCGAAGATACCTTTTGTTAAATTGAAACGAGGAGAAACGAATGAAAAACAAGAATATGCAACTATTTTTAGTAGGTTTATTGTTAGGCTCTGTGGTAATGAATCCAGTACAAGCATTGACAGATACGCTCGGATCAGCACCCGCTCAAGAACAAGAAGCTGCCAATCTTTTATCGGAATCTTTGAACAGCTTTGAAAAAAGTGAAAATCAGGAACCGTCGCCTGATAACAAAGATGTATTTTCTGAAAGTGAAGCAAAGGAAAACCCTTTGGGGGATGAAATGTCAAGCAGTCTAGAAGATGATGCTGTTATTAATGAGGAGCAATCGGATAACAGGAAAGAACTATCTGAAAGCCAGTCATCTGGATCCGATACGAGAGAAAGTATGACAGATAATGCTGACCAGAATCAAATACATAAAAAAGACTCGAAGACGATTATGACTCCAATGGAAGCTTCAGAGACGTTCACTTATGATTTAACAGTCGAATATGATCCTATTAAGTTTAAGTCTTTGGTAATCGATTTACCCATTCCTGAAAAATATATACAGGATGAACTATATTTTCGTCTTCTGTTAGGTGGGGATGACGGAAACTTTTACGAGTACAAATCGGATCAGCAATATTTCATGACAGGTTTATCACATAGTAACCCAGTAATAGGAGTGAACACTTTACAAATGTCATGGAGTAATTTCACGCAAGGTTGGAGCCCAGATGATGTTGAGTATTTTGGGTTTACTGTGGTTATTCCTTACAAAGATGCTAACGGGAATGATCTATTTGCAGCTGCATACAATATCCGTTTTACAAACAGCCACTTAACTATTAACTATGTAGATGAATCAGGTAATGAAATCTACCCTTCACGTCGAATTGATGATAGTACAAATCAGCCCTATGACGTTTCAACTAGTGACTATATTCCAGAAATTCCTGGATATGAGCTAGATACAAGTAACTTACCTGTAGATGCTATTGGAAAATTTAAACGTGGTGAATTTACTGTTACCTATGTTTATCAGAAAGCGCAAATTGATTATACCGATATTTCGATTAAAGATAGCACTATTTATACAAAAGACACATGGTCACCGATTGATAACTTTATCGAGGCTTCATCAAAAGAAGGGAAACAGCTAACTTATGAGGAATTTTTAGCAAACGGCGGGATTGTTTCTGGTACAGTAGACACACAGACAGCGGGTACTTATACGGTTAGTTATACTCTCAATAATCTAACCAAGGATGCAACAATAGTTGTTAAGCCTAGGCTGACTGCCGTCAACGTCCATGATTCTATGATTTATGTGGGTGATCCATGGCAAGCAGAGGATAATTTCGATAGTGCATTAGATAAAGATGGTAATTCAGTAGATTTCCAAGATTTGATTGTCGATGACAGTAAGGTTAATACAAGTAAAGCAGGCAGCTTTGAAGTCACGTATACGTATGATGGTGTAACGAGTACAGCGATCATTACGGTCAAAGAGAAAATGACTGCCGTCAACGTCCATGATTTAACAATCTATGTAGGAGATGTTTGGCAAGCAGAAGATAATTTCGATAGTGCGTTAGACAAAGATGGCAACGATGTTGATTTTTCAGCTTTAACGGTCGATGCGAGTAAAGCCGACACGAGTAAAGCAGGCAGCTTTGAAGTCACGTATACGTATGATGGTGTAACGAGTACAGTGATCATTACGGTCAAAGAAAAAATGACCGCCGTCAATGTCCACGATTCTACGATTTATGTAGGGGATAACTGGCGAGCAGAAGATAATTTCGATAGTGCATTAGATAAAGATGGTAATTCAGTAGATTTCCAAGATCTTGTAGTCAATGATAGTGAAGCCGACACGAGTAAAGCAGGGAGCTTTGAAGTCACGTATACGTACGAAGGTGTAACGAGTACAGCGATTGTTACAGTCAAAGAAAAAATGACCGCCGTTAATGTCCATGATTCTACGATTTATGTGGGAGATAATTGGAAAGCAGAGGATAATTTCGACAGTGCATTAGATAAAGATGGCAACGACGTTGCACTTTCAGATCTGACGGTCGATGTTAGTAAAGCCGACACGAGCAAAGCAGGGAGCTTTGACGTCACGTATACGTATGATGGTGTAACGAGTACAGCGACTATCACGGTCAAAGAAAAAATGACCGCCGTCAACGTCCATGATTCAACGATCTACGTGGGGGATAGTTGGGAAGCAGAAGATAATTTTGATAGTGCGTTAGATAAAGATGGTAACGACGTTGCACTTTCAGATTTGACGGTCGATGTCAGTCAATCAGATACAAGTAAAGCAGGCAGTTTTAAAGTCACGTATACGTACGACGGTATAACCAGTACAGCGACTATCACGGTCAAAGAAAAAATGACCGCCGTCAACGTCCATGATTCAACGATCTACGTGGGGGATAGCTGGGAAGCAGAAGATAATTTTGATAGTGCGTTAGATAAAGATGGTAACGACGTTGCACTTTCAGATTTGACGGTCGATGTCAGTCAATCAGATACAAGTAAAGCAGGCAGTTTTAAAGTCACGTATACGTACGACGGTATAACCAGTACAGCGACTATCACGGTCAAAGAGAAAATGACCGCCGTCAATGTTCACGATTCTACGATTTATGTAGGAGATAATTGGGAAGTAGAGGATAACTTCGACGGTGCTTTGGATAAAGATGGCAACGATGTTGATTTTTCTGCCCTAACGGTCGATGCCAGAAAAGCAGATACAAGTAAAGCAGGCAGTTTTGACGTCACATATATGTATGATGGTATAACCAGTACAGCGGTTATTACGGTCAAAGAAAAAATGACAGCCGTCAATGTCCATGACTCAACGATCTACGTGGGGGATAACTGGCAAGCAGAGGATAACTTCGATAGAGCGTTGGATAAAGATGGTAATCCGATAGATTTCCAAGAACTGACGGTCGATGCTAGTAAAGCAGAAACAAATAAAGCAGGTACTTTTGAAGTCACCTATACGTACGATGGTGTAACGAGTACAGCGGTCATTACGGTCAAAGAAAAAATGACAGCCGTCAATGTCCATGATTCTACGATTTATGTGGGAGATAATTGGGAAGCAGAGAATAACTTCGACGGTGCGTTGGATAAAGATGGCAACGATGTTGACTTTTCAGCCCTGATGGTGAATGACAGTAAGGCAGATACGAGTAAAGCAGGTACCTTTGACGTCACGTATACGTATGATGGTGTAACGAGTACAGCGATTGTCACAGTTAAAGAAAAAATGACAGCCGTCAATGTCCATGATTCTACGATTTACGTAGGAGATAACTGGCAAGCAGAAGATAATTTTGATAGTGCGTTGGATAAAGATGGTAATCCGATAGATTTCCAAGAACTGACGGTCGATGCTAGTAAAGCAGACACGAGTAAAGCAGGCAGCTTTGACGTCACGTATACGTACGATGGTATAACGAGTACAGCGATTGTCACAGTTAAAGAAAAAATGACAGCCGTCAATGTCCATGATTCTACGATTTACGTAGGAGATAACTGGCAAGCAGAAGATAATTTTGATAGTGCGTTGGATAAAGATGGTAATCCGATAGATTTCCAAGAACTGACGGTCGATGCTAGTAAAGCAGAAACAAATAAAGCAGGTACTTTTGAAGTCACATATACGTATGATGGTATAACGAGTACAGCAATTGTCACAGTTAAAGAAAAAATGACCGCCGTTAATGTTCATGACTCAACGATCTACGTGGGGGATAACTGGCAAGCAGAAGATAATTTCGATAGTGCGTTAGATAAAAATGGTAATTCAATAGATTTCCAAGATTTGACGGTTGATCCCAGTAAAGCCGACACGAGCAAAGCAGGGAGCTTTGACGTCACGTATACGTATGATGGTGTAACGAGTACAGCGACTATCACGGTCAAAGAAAAAATGACCGCCGTCAATGTCCATGACTCAACGATCTACGTCGGAGATAAATGGACGGCAAAAGAAAATTTTGACAATGCATTAGACAAAGCAGGAAAGAAAGTCGTGTACGAAGACTTGACAGTAGACGCAAGTCAAGTTGATACGAGCAAAGCAGGTAGGTACGAAGTATCGTATAGTTATGATGGAATTACGGTAACGGCTACAGTCACAGTAAAAGAAAAACCTAGCCAAGAAAAACCTGCAAATGATTCAACGCATACGACATCAGAACAAGAGAAAGAGAATCGGAAAAAAATAACTTCTGATAGTAAGAAACAGGTAACACTTCCTAAAACAAATGAAAACAAATCAGTAGTTGAATTAGTAGCAGGTGTCATAATTGTGCTTCTAACAGGTGTAATTTTCTTTTGGAAAAAAAGAAAAGCGAATAAAGTGTAATGTCTAAAAAATAAAGTATGCGGGATTTATTTCCGGGTACTTTATTTTATTTGAAAAAGACTTCAGCCAAGCTTCTCTTTCTTGATAGTTGAGAGATAGAAACCCTCACAGAGGCCATGTAAATTTATTTCATAGAGGATTATATCTCTTACATGAAGAATGTTAGGAAGGTACTGACACCATTCTTATCAAAGAGAGGGTCACCTTTCAATAACTAATTATATTAAGTAGGAATTTTCGGTAGCAAGGTTAGCGCAATTGATCAATCATCGCATGCCTCTCTAAAATCACCCTTCGATTAACTCTACCAACACATCAGCTGTTTCTTGCGGATGGCTGATTGGAAAATGATGACCCAATGGCAGATCGACTATTTTAGTCGTTTCTCTTGGCGGTAAATAGCTTTTATCCTCGGTTCCCCATACGATTGGAATCGAAGGATCTATTCTTTGGTGAAGGGACATTTCTTTTAACAACCGATTTAGTTGAAGTGTTGTGTTGACTATCCGTGAAGAACGAGCACTCTTCTTCACTCTTTTTAAATATTCACTAGAAGAGGCTGTTTCGTCTATCAGCAGTCCTTTTTTTGTGAAATAGGCGAGTAATTGTCGTTCAGATGCATGCTTTAAAGCTAGTTTACTGAGCCATGTTGCAGGGACCGAATCGGTTTTTTGAATAGGTGGTTGTAAAAGAATCAGTTGATCGTTCTCTGAAAAGAAGCGCTGTTCAGCGGCTGTTAATAACAAGGCGGCACCAAAAGAATGGCCGATAAAGACAGAGCCGTCAGGCAGGATATTATTTAGTGAGCGTATCAATTCAAGATATGGTGTCAACAGCTGTTGCTTTTTAATAAACGGAGATCTTCCGAATCCTGGTAAATCTGCAATGATAATTTTTCTGCCTGTTTGCTTATTCAATGCTAGTCCCAGTTGAAAGAGATCGGTGCCATCGCTAAATAAGCCATGCAAAAGCACGAGAGGAGTAGCAGAGCCCTCCAATTGATAGACCGTCGCTTCGTTGACAGCTATGCGTGTGTAGGGTGTTAGGCTTTCTTCCCCATAGGTCAAGCGAAAATCAATGTCAGCTACTGCTAGCGGGATGTTTGATGCTGCTATTTTTTTTATCAGTTCCGGTTCAAAATCGCGTTTTGTCAGCCGGTTGTCAAACGTTCTATTGGTCAAAAAGTTTAAACTGCTTTCAGGAATACCCGTTAGTTTGCTTCCGCCAGCTGCCATAACGAACTTGAGTAAACCAAAAGGAACGCTCAGACGAGGTTTGTTTCGATTAAGACTTTCAGAAATCAGTCCCATCAGTTGAACGATCTCTTTATCGGCGTGTTTATCGGCAACAAGGGGATACGTCATTTCGTCTTTTGTCTCATTGAATATGGTTTTGACAATAAATTGAGCGAGTACATTTTTATTGATCAACGGCAGTCGATAGTCGGTTCCTCCGGGGATAACAGGTAAGGCTCCACTTCGGATTATTTTTATAAATAAGCCAAAGCCTTCGAGTTGTTCGGTGCTGCCTGTTTGCTCATCACCGATGACGGTTGGCGGATTGATCACGGCTAAAGGAATATGGTGCTTTTTCGCTTCTTGTCGAATATAAATATCAGATAAAAACTTCATCTGCTCATAGGGCGGGGTTCCAAGTAACGCTGGATGCACCTCTTTGAACACATCCGTCGTTTCCCAGACAGAAGCATCATCTGTGAATGGGCTCATGTACCCAGCTACGTGGATGATCTTTTTCAATTTGTTTCTCTTGTTGATTTCTGTTGCAAGGGTCATGAGGTTTTTGCTGCCTTCTAAAAAGGAGCTCTTCGCGGCTGCTTCTGATAAGGTGATATCCATCGGACCGCCGCAGTGAAGAATCATGTTGCAGTGCATCGCTCGTTCTTGGTCGATCGCATTTAAGCCTAAGTTCTCTTTTGTTAAATCGCCTGTTACCAATGCTATTTTTTCAGGGGCTAATGCTTGTAATGGTCTTGCTTTCGCTGAATTTCTGACAAGTAATGTTAAGAAAACATCTTCCTTTGCGAGTTGTTTGACGACTTCTTTGCCAATAAACCCAGTTGCCCCGATAATTAAAATATTCATTATTTTCTCCTTTTTAGAACTGTTTAGTCCTAATTTTATATAAAAAAATTACTCTTAAACGAGTAATTTAAATAAATTTTTGGCTGTAGTAGTGAGATACTGACTCTCTTTTTTTACTTCTGCTAAAAAGAGTGCCCCTTCAAGGTTGTTCACAAAAATCTCCGCCGTTTCTTTGACGTTGATATCTTCACGAAATGCTTTAGTATTTATTCCTTCTTGAATCAATCCCTTGCAGATACGCGTTAAATAATCAAAAAAATGATTGATTTTTTCTTGGACCTGCCGATCATTTTTCGGCGCTTGCATAATGAAAGTAATGAAGGGACAGCTGCCTTGATAGTCCCGCTCTTCAATTTCTTCAGCCAAACTTTCTAGAAAGGTCAACATTTTTTCTTCCAAAGTTAGATTGGTCTGTTTCAAAATGTCTGCTAGTTTTTCTCGGTATATAGTGATCCAAAAATCAATCACTGCTAGTAATAATTCCTCCTTACTTGAGAAATGGTAATAGACATTTGATTTTGACACACCGCTTTGCTGCACGACCTCATCCATACTGGTATACGTGTAGCCGACTTTGAGAAAAAGGCTGGCGGCTGTTTCGATCACTCGGTTTTTATTTGAACGTTTATAATTTGTCATAATAGAACTATATAGTACTAATTGAGTCTTGTCAATTTTTTGTTTGCCGATTGATTCATTTTCTTTTTATTGATGTAAAATTAATGTTAAAAAATAATTTAAGGTTCTTTTTTTAATGGTTGATATGTATAATAAGAACATACAGTAAGAAAGTGTATGCTGAAAAGAGGACTCTTATGAAAAAATTTGCAATTGGCTGTTTTGGGATCAGCCTTTTTATGACGATCGTTGGCCTTTTTTTACAGACGATTTTGATCCCTATTCAAGATTTTGACACAATCAGCAAAGAAGAACTTAAGAATATCCAACTTGATCTTGCTATTAATTATCCATTAGGAACTGGTATGCTCTATGTCGGGCTTCCTTTGTTAGTATGCTCGAGTGGTTATTTGGTTTTTTGTTATTTTAGAGATAGGAAGAACTGAAAGAAGAGTAACAATATCTGGAGTATAAAGCTTTCGTTCATAAGGAGGGATAAGTTGAAAAGAGGGTTATTTTTATTGTTTTATGTCCTATGGAAGGGGCTAGCAATACATGGCATTCCTTCTTCTTATGCAAGATATTTGATGAGTTATAATCATATTGGGATAAAATTACTATTCATTTTATTCGGTACTATACTCTTTCGTAATTATTTAGTGGAGAGTTATCAAAAGCTAAATAAAGTTAAATTAATAAAAATCGTTCTAATCGTTCCTACGAGTATCATCCTTACAATCGGGTTAATTAATATTCTTTTATTTCGTGATCTCAATGCGTTGATTTTTGTTTATCCCTCAGATCAACGAACCCTTCCCTTTGTATTTGATGCCCTTTTGCTAGCACCTGTTTTTGAGGAAATCCTTTATCGATATTCACTGATTTATGTTGGAGAAAAACGATGGTTGAGAATCATCACTGCTGCCGGAAGTCTCTTGCTTTTTACTCAGAGTCATATTGTAAATGTGAACGGGAATCTTTTTGCTCTTTTTCCTTACTTTGTCATAGGGTTTTATTTGACGATCACCTATTTACGTAGGGGAAATATTTGGGAATCCATTTTTGCACATAGCTTCTATAATTTCGTTGTGCTGGCAGCAGCCATCTTGATCTAAAAATTACTGTGCAGTGGCTGCCTATAAGCGTAAAGGAATTGAGGATGGCTTGGTTGTACGCCTAGAAGCTCTAAAATTAGGTTGATTGAAGCCGATTTGAGAGTTCAGATAAGCGCTACGGGCTTGCTATTTTTTGCAGTCGTTATATACTGATGTCTATACTTCATGTTTTCGTATGTCGTCATCATTTCGGTAGTATTGCTGATATGAAAGACCGCAGCAAAAGTGAGCGAATAGGAGGAAGTAGTGATGCAGCAAACAGAAGAAACTGAATTATTTGTAGAATGCCCAGTGGCTAGCGTCCAGAAGGTCGTACGCGGCAAGTGGTCCATGGTCATCTTGTCCTTTTTACGGCACAAAACGCTTCGTTTCGGTGCGCTTAGTCGTAAAATGCCCATGGTGACCCAAGCAAATTTGACAAAGGAATTGCGCATGCTTGAAAGCTATGGCCTCATTCATCGTGAAGTCTATCCGCAAGTGCCGCCAAAAGTTGAATACTCACTGACCGAAATGGGGCATAAATTCATGCCAGTTTTGGATGCCTTAGAAACATTTGCTTCTACCTATGAGTCAGAAAACGAAAAAGTAGTCAATCCTTGAAGCGTTCAAGGATTTTTTTTGTACCTGAAATCCGTATGATTACACAAATCTATTGAAAACGATAGTACCTATCAAAAAATATGGTACTTTTTATTATTGAGGGAACAGGTCATAATGAAATCATCTTAAGAAAGAAGGTTTTTTTATGAAAAAAATGATACTGAATCAATATGGCTCTGTAGATGTTATACAAATGGTTGAAACTGCTATCCCTGAGCCAGCTGCTAAACAAATTGTGATCAAAACCGCAGCGATCGGCGTGAATGATCCTGATATTGTTATTCGTGCGAATGGACCATTTCCAACGATGCCAAAAGAATTGAAACCTGTGCTTCCACACTCTTTGGGACAAGACTTTTCTGGTATCGTAACAGCTGTCGGAGATGATGTGACCCGCTTTTCAGTAGGTGATCATGTGGTTGGGATGGCGTTTATGAGTACATATTCTGAATACATTTTGTTAGACGAGTCAGCAGTTGTTGCTGCTGTACCGAAGGAGCTGGACTTGGTGCCGTTAGGTGGATTTTTCCTTGGCGTGGCCACAGCCTACGGTGCAACCATTCGTGATGGTCAAGCAAAAGATGGACAAAAAGTACTGATTCATGGCGGTGCTGGCGGTGTCGGGTCTAAAGCTGTTCAGCTGGCAAAACATGCCGGAGCGTATGTCATAGCAACAGGCAGCGCTGAACAAGCTGACTATATGAAGGAGTTAGGGGCAGATGAAACGATCGATTATCAAACAGAAGATTTCACAAAATTGGTTTCTGATGTCGATTTAGTGGTCAACTTGACTGGTCCTAAAACATTGGAGAACAGTTATCAAGTAATCAAAAAAGGTGGACGCGTCACTTCTGTTAATGCGCCAATCGATCCTGTTGAAACGGAGCGTAGAGAAATTACTGGTATGTATTCTATGGGGTTCATGTCTGTTGAAGAGCTAAAAGAAGTCATTGATCTTTATGCGCAAGGAAAACTTGATGTCCTTGTAGACAAGACATATCCCTTTGAATTAGAAGCAATCAAGCAAGCTCACCTTGATTTCCAAGCAGGCGGAAATACTGGCAAAAAGATCATTGTCTTTGATAAATAGGGAGTAGTAAATAGAAATCGTACAATAGAGATTTTAAGAGCGAGCGTAACAGAACGCTGTCCGTTGTTTAGCTACAAGCACAGTGCTCCAGAGAAATGAGTTTAATCGATGGATTCTTCAGTTACTTGATCAAGGCAGAATTTCCAAAAATTTTGTAAGAATTACCATGAAAAGAGACAAAATACAACTCAGTAAGAACCAATACAAGTCCGCTTCCTTTCGAAACGGAAGCGGACTTGTATTGGTTTCCTTCAATAAAAACCCTATTAGTTTTCAGTATCTAACATCCGATTCATAAACCATTCCACTTGTTCGGGGGCATCGTGGTCAAAGAATGCGGACTCTTTTTTATCTAAAGCGGCTATTTTTTCAATGTCTTCCTGGGAAAGCTCAAAGTCAAAAATAGCAATGTTTTCAGCCATCCGTTCTGGACGAACTGTTTTTGCTAAAGCGACGATCCCTCTTTGCATCAACCAGCGAAGCACAACTTGGCCAACCGTTTTGCCATATTGCTTGCCAATTTCTGCTAATGTCGGATTGGTAAATAGGTCATGACGCCCTTCTGCAAAAGGTGCCCAAGCTTCCACTTGGACGTCATATTTTTCATGCCATTCCTGATCTTCCACTCGTTGATTCCAAGGGTTCACTTCGATTTGATTGATTTGAGGTTTCACCTCATTCAAGCCGACAAACTCGATCATCTTAGCTGATTTGAAATTTGAAACGCCAATTGCATGTAATTTTCCTGTTTTTTGAGCAGCAACCATTGAGCGCCAAGCACCATAAATATCTCCATATGGTTGGTGAATAAGGTAGAGATCAAGGTAAGTTAATCCCATTGTTTCAAGCGAATGTTCAATCGTTTCCTTAGCTTTATCTTCGGAAGCTTGTAGAATAAATAATTTAGAGGTAATAAAAAGTTCTTCTCGAGTGACTAGACCTTCACTGATGGCACGCTTGATTCCCTCGCCTGTTTCTTTTTCATTTCCATAAATAGAAGCAGTGTCGATCAGACGATACCCAGCTTTGATTGCTTGGTAAACAGCCTCAGCTGTTTCTTCCAAAGGAATTTGATAAACGCCAAATCCTAGTTGCGGCATGGTGACACCATTATTGAGTGTGATTGTTTGCATAGTGTTTCCTCCTCTAATTTTCATTACATGTTCTATCCTAAACCTTGGAGTTAGGTCCATAGCAAGTAAAAGATTTTATTTCTTTCGTTCCCATAATTTTTCCACTTTATCAGGAGTCATATTTCCTGCTTTGAATTTTGCGATATGCTCATCATACGTTTCTATCTTATAAATAAGCAGGTCTCGTACTTCCTGCATTTCTGCTAACTTTTTCTCTAATTCTTCGAGTTGATCGGCTAAAATCTGTTTTTGGGCTTTTTCGACATTTTGACTTTCACGTACTTGTGCCAATTGGGCAAAATCAATTAGTGATTCGATCGACAATCCTGCATTTCGTAAATGTTTTGCTAAATAGATCCAGTTTAGATCATTCGTTGTGTACACCCGATAGCCACTCTCATTGCGTTGAACAGGTGGAATCACACCGACTCGTTCATAATAGCGCAATGTGTCTACGCTCAAATCAAACATTTCCGCTGCTTTTTTTATATTCATCGTCGGTTCTCCTTATCTTTTTCTATAAGTAATCATAAACCCTGAAGTGGACTCTAAGGCAAGTGGTTTAAACTCGTTTATTTAAAAGAATATATTTTGTTCGTTATGGCGGCTATTCATGAAGAAAAAGCTACAAGCATTTTTATTCCAACAGAATGATTTGAGCAATCATCAGTATTGAAAGCTCCTTTTTTAGTGTGCTTCAAAGCATATCATGCTCTTTTAAAATTCAGAAATACATACCTAGATTATTGTTTTGCTATCTATATGAGCGAGGCATTTTTTTCCATAGATTTTAAATAAATCCATCTCATGTTATGATGATGATGAAAATTCTTAACTTGGATCAAGGAAACAATCGGTTCTTGTTATGAAAAACGAAAAAAAGCTGATGAGAGTGTGACTATTCATGAATATAAAAGAAGTAAATAATATGAATCAAAAGTTAGAGCAACAATTAATTGAAGTTTGGGAGAGTTCTGTTAAGGCGACGCACACCTTTTTGTCAGAGTCTGAAATCCAAGCCATTAAGCAATACATTCCAGAGGCATTGCATCATGTGCCGCATTTGATTGTCGTAGAAAGTGAGCAGCTGGTTTCATGGGGATCTCGGATCGAAATCTTGAAATGCTGTTTATAGCAAATGAACAAAGAGGCAAGGGCCTAGGAAAGAAACTCTTGGCATACGGGATGGAAAACTATGCTGTAAATGAACTGGGAGTAAATGAACAGAATCCTCAGGCGAAAGGATTTTATGAGCATATGGGATTTGAGGTATACAGAAGAAGCGAGTTGGACGAACAAGGAAATCCTTATCCGATTCTTTATATGAAGAAAGTTGCTAAAAAGTAGCTGTTTTTTTCATTCTTTGTTTTTGAGGATTGCTTGGCTGGATGCCTAGAAGATCTAAAATTAGGTTGATTGAAGACGATTTTAGAAACAAGATAAGCGTCACAAGCTTTTTATTTTCAGCAGTCGTTATATACGACTGTCTATCATTCATCATTTTATAGGTCGTCATCATTTAGATTACGCTTGTAATGTGAAAGGCTGCTACCCAATCAAGTCAGCTTCATTTGCAATGCCTCCAAAAAACTTTCCAATTTGAATGAAAAGCTCACACAAAGCAGCCTCCGAAACTGTTTTTCGGGGGCTGCTTGGGGTTTTTGGGGGCTTAGCTTGCTAAGCAATGATTGATCATTAAAAAATGATCAAAACAGAATAGGCAATTTTTTGTTTTCAATCAAAAAAGTTTGATCGTTTTATCAAGCAGAGGATGGCACAAGTAAGTGGAAAGTAGGTAGTGGCTATTTTTTGTGTTCAGGATGGGGAAGTAGATTTGTCTAGGATACACGTGAGGATAAACGTTTGAGGATCATTTGTTTTTGACTTACCTATGTGCCATCACTGCGGAAACCCTGTGGATGAAGGCGTCGTGTACGACACCAGATACTCGGATGAGAACTAAGGACGGTTGATTGCCCGTGCCTGACACGCTTTTTCTAACCGCAAAGTCGTAAGGGCTGAAGAGCTGCAACGCTGAGTAAGTTGGCTGCCCCGTGCGGTTTTTGGTGTTTTTTGAACCCTACAAGCTGCTATTGCTGCGCGTCTATTCGTCGCAATCTTGGAAGGCTTTCTCAGAAAATACCCGTCAGCTGTCAGCACGTTGTCTTTTGTATCAGGAAGCATTAGCGTTCCAACAAACCTTTGTGACCCAGCAGGCACCCACTCATTTTTGGCAGCTTTTATCCGAGAAATCGTTGCGCTAGAAGTAGGTCCGTCCGTACTTTCCAGACAAAAGGCAGCTGAAAGTGGGCGGATACCCAACAAAAAGGCGGTTATGACGACCACAAGCGCTCTCAAAAAACTCAGTCCTTTCTTTTCAATGGTCATTGTTCTTATCTGCACTTCATGATAGCACCGAAACGCGAAGTATTTTTCGCGTTTTTTTGTTTTTAAAATAAAAAATTAGATATTCGCTTTTTTTAGATAAATGGTATACCTGAGATGGAATAAAAATAATAAAAGAAAGGACAGGATTTACAATGAAAAAAACATCATTAGTTGCAGGTTTCGTTTTAGGTGTAGGCGTTTTGTTCACTCTAGGTGCGTGCTCAACAGTGGAAGAGTCAGGGGAAGTGGTCTCTGGGTCAGGAACCGAAACGTTGATCAGTGATTCTTCAGATGAGGTGATCGTGGGAAGTGAAAAATTGAGTGATGACGGGTATTTTGAAGAAATCGTAACCAAGGGAATCGATCCGAAAGTCAAAGATGTTGTTTGGTATGAAACGAATTATGAAAATGCTGGTTGGGATCACATTCGCTTTTTAGTGAACCATGTAAAAATTGTGAATGTAGAAGCGTTCAAACACAAAGACAAAGAATACAAAACATTGCTTTCACTGAAATACCAATTGTTTAATGAAGATTCGAAAGACAAAAAAATCAAACCTGACAAAGCATATTTGGTGTTGAATGATGGCAAGAAAATTGAAGCGGAAGTATTTGTGGACTATTTAGATGATGAAATTTTGACCCATGACAATCACAAAGATGGCTTTATTCACTTTAAAGTAGCACAAGAACAAAGTTTGCCAGCGATCAAAGCAATCGAAATCGAATTTAAAGCAGATGGCGATCTGACACATACGTACCATATTGATCTTTCTTCCGCTGCTGAAAAATAGTATCTAACGATAGGAGGTTGAAAAAAATGGATACTAGCAAGAAAAAACTATCATTGTTGAGTTTTTTTGCGATAACTGCTTCAATGGTGATGACGGTATATGAGTATCCAACCTTTGCGACATCGAAGATGAATCTAGTTTTTTATTTACTCGTCGGCGGTTTCCTCTGGTTTATCCCTGTGGCCCTTTGCTCTGCGGAGATGGCTACTGTAAAAGGATGGGAAAAAGGGGGACTCTATACCTGGGTCTCAAAAACATTAGGGAGAAAATGGGGCTTTGCTGCCATTTTCTTCCAATGGTTCCAAATCACGGTAGGCTTTATTACGATGATTTACTTTATTGTCGGGGCGCTTTCCTATGCCCTAAATTGGCCGGCTCTTAATACCAATGTTTGGCTGAAGCTGATTGCCACTTTAGTGATCTTTTGGTTGATTACGATCTCACAATTTGGCGGAACAAAAAATACCGCGAAGATTGCCAAAGTAGGGTTCTTTGTGGGGATCGTCGCAACTGGGATCATACTTTTTATCCTAGGAATTGTTTACATTGCTCAAGGAAATCCCATCAAAGTTTCCTTTGGCTCAGGCGCTTGGATTCCTGATTTTACGAAAATCAATACGCTGGTCGTTTTTGTTTCCTTTATTTTGGCCTATGCAGGGGTTGAATCTTCTGCCAGTCACGTAAAAGACATGGACAATCCTGGGAAGAATTACCCGAAAGCCATTTTGATTTTAGTCGTAGCGACGATTCTTTTGGATACGCTCGGCGGAGCAACGGTGGCTGCCACGATTCCCCAAAATCAATTGTCTCTTGATACTGGTGTGATCCAAGCCTATTCTTATTTGATCCATCATTTTGGCGGCGGGGAATGGCTGGTTCGTTTGATTGCCGTGGTCATCTGTTTAGGTGTTATTGCAGAAATTGCTGCTTGGGTAGTTGGCCCATCGACGGCGATGCTTGAAGCAGCTGAAAATGGCTTGCTGCCAAAACAAATGGCCAAAGTCAATCAACACAATGTCCCAATCAATATCGTTTTGGTGCAAGGCATCATTGTTTCTATTTGGGCGGTTGTCTTGACATTAGGCGGCGGGGGCGCCAATCTATCCTTCTTCGTTGCGATGGCTTTGACGGTCTGCATCTATCTGGTTGCTTATGTTCTCTTGTTTCTTTCGTATATTAAGTTAGTCAAGGAAAAAGACGACTTAACAAGAACGTATCATATTCCTGGTGGGAAAAATGTGAAAATTGGTGTTGCGATGGTTGGTTTGCTTGTTTCTATTTTTTCTTTCTTTATTTCCTTCTTTCCACCGAGCGATATTGGATCGGGAAAAGGCGGAACCTATTTGGCCATCTTGATCATCAGCTGGCTGATAATTGTCGTGATACCGTTTGTCATCTATAAATACGTAGGTGAAAAAGCAAGCGATAAAAAATAAAAAGCACAACCTATGAGGAGGAGAGCTGCATGTTATTTAGTAAAAAAAATCGAAAAGAAGCCCAATATTTGGAACCTATCTATGGGAATGAGGCAATGGATCGGGCGATCCCTATGTATAAATTGCCAAAAGAGTCCTTGGTACCGCGGGACGCCTATGAATTAGTCAAAGATCAATTGATCGATGAAGGGGTCTCAAGACAAAATTTGGCGACGTTTTGTCAAACCTACATGGAACCAGAAGCAGTCAAAATCATGAGTGAAACCCTTGATAAAAACGCCATCGATAAAACCGAGTACCCACGGACAGCAGAAATTGAAAACCGCTGTGTCAACATGATCGCTGATTTATGGCATGCACCAGAAGCGTCCGATTTTATCGGTACATCAACGGTAGGCTCAAGTGAAGCGTGTATGCTAGGTGGATTGGCCTTAAAATTTGCTTGGCGCAATCGGGCAAAAAAACTTGGCTTAGATATCAATAAACAAAAACCAAACTTAGTGATTTCTTCTGCCTATCAAGTCGTTTGGGAAAAATTCTGTGTTTATTGGGACATTGAAATGCGGACGATCCCTATCGATGAGGAACATGGCAGCATCAATGTTGAAAAGGTCACAGACTATTTAGATGAATATACGATCGGGGTCGTCGGTATTTTAGGGATCACTTACACTGGACGATACGATGACATCAAAGCACTAGATAAGAAATTAGAGGAATACAACAAACACACCGACTACAAAGTCTACATCCACGTGGATGCGGCTAGTGGTGGATTGTACACACCATTTATGGAACCAGAGCTTGAATGGGATTTCCGTTTGAAAAACGTTCGTTCCATCAGTACGTCTGGACATAAATATGGGTTAGTCTATCCTGGTATCGGTTGGGTGCTTTGGAAAGAAAAAGATTTCCTTCCAGAAGAATTGGTCTTCAAAGTAAGTTATCTTGGCGGTGAAATGCCAACGATGGCCATCAACTTTTCAAGAAGCGCCAGCCAAATCATCGGACAATATTACACCTTTATCCGCAATGGGTTTGAAGGCTACCGCTTGATCCACAAAAAGACCAGTGATGTTGCCCAATATTTAGCAAAAGAGATTGAAAACATGGGTTACTTCGATATTTATAATGATGGGTCACGGTTGCCGATCGTCTGCTACAAATTAAAAGAAGATGCCGACATTTCTTGGAATCTGTATGATTTGACGGATGAATTTGCCATGAAAGGCTGGCAAGTCCCTACCTATCCATTGCCTGATAATCTATCACATATCAATATCCAACGCTTTGTCTGCCGGGCAGATTTAAGTATGCAAATGGCAATGGATCTGGTGCAAGACATGAAAGAAGGAATCGAGCGCTTGAACAAGCGACCAAGCCGTCATGTTTCATCTGATCAAACCTATGGCTTTTCACATTAAGAAACGGTATCGCTAGAAACCCGTTCATTGCTTTTTTCAATGAATAAAAAGACCCTTTATGAAACGTTTTTTGCAAGACTGAATGAACAATGGTTTATAGAAAAATCAAAGGCGGTTGCATCGACTGCCTTTGATTTTTTTGCTTATAAGAACGGGTAAGTACTTGATAGTGTCATTTTTTAAGAGAAAGTAAAAAAATGGCGCTTGATAATTTCATTTATTGACATTTCTAGCTTGTGATAGTATTAATTATTATGGTCTAAATATATTTTTTTAGAGAAGCATGTTTTACATAAACAAAAAGAAAATCCGAGAACGTTGTTGCGAGGAAATTCTAAGGAAAGTTCGTCTGACAGGGCGCATTTTTGTTCGTTCGTTTTGGTTTATTTGGGGAGTAAGTGAAGGAAAAGTATGTGTAGAAAGGGCATGTTTTTACTGCATTTGTTTGTTTCATAGGGAATGTACTGCTATCTTTTTCTGTAAATTGGTTGTGACTATTCGAAAAGAATAAGGATTTACACAGGAGGAAAAACAGTCATGTATAAAGAAGACTTACTGGATAAAGACTTGAAATTGGAGTATATCTTGCTCAAATTCTTGTATTTATCGACGGGTCATATCAAAAAAAGTGATGCGTGTCGGGAATTAGAGATTACGATGCCAACCTTGACGAAACTATCAGAAAATCTTCAGCAGCAACTAAAAAATGAGAAGGTCTCTTTTGCAATCAACCGTTATACCCTTGATCTGCAAGTAAACGACAGCGTCTCATTGGATGATTTGACCGACACGTTATTGAAAAAATCTGTAAAATATCAAATTATCCATTATTTGTTTCAACATGCAGGCTATGATGCTTTCGTATTAGCCGATGAATTAAAAATAAGCGTCGGGACACTGAATCGTGTGATTGCAGAGTGCAATCAGCTGCTGCAGCATTTTGAATTAAAGATAAAGAACAAAAAGCTAGCGGGAACGATGACGCAACGCATTTATTTTTACTATAATTTTTTAAAAATGGGGGAAACAGCGATCGATTCTGTTTTGATCGATGACCTAGTGGCGGAGTTAGCGAAAAAAATAACCCTCTCGATTGCGCAACAAAAGCAGTTGAAGATCTGGCTATTTGTGATCATGAAAAAAGTCACACCTCACACAACCTTGGGAAGCTTAAGTCCGGAGGAACAAATCAAAATCAATCGCTGCCAAGAAATGCCGATTTGTCGCTTTATTCGACAGGCCTATGTGTCGAAAAAAAGCATCTGTTCAGTAGACGAAGCCAAGATCGTCCCCTTCTTTATCTGTCTTTTTCTCGTTACGGTAGGAGGAATTCCTTACGAGGAGCTTCGCTTAGGGTTGTATACCAATAAAAATCCTGTCTTTGAGATCACCGATGAAGTCATGGCAGCGATCCAGTCCATTTATTGTCTTGAAGCCTCCCATACGACGATCGATATTAAAGCCAGTGTCTTCTCCTTGATCGCACAAGTCTATTACTTTCATGGGGTAAATTACTCCATTGACAGAGTCACCTTGAATTATTACCACAAGCTGTTTCACAATTCCTTGCGAGATCAAGTGATTACAGACATCCTGCAACACATTATTGCACCAACCAACTTGTTTACACCCACGAAACTCAACTACCTCAAGAAACGTCTGGTCTTTTTAATCTATCTGTTATCACCGAAAGAGGAATATCGGGTACGGATCGGGGTCTTAAATATGGGCTCCAGTCTTTTGGCAGATGCTTCCATTTACTTGTTAAAAAATGAACTAAAAGGGAAACAAAATGTGACTATTTCTCCTTATAACAATGAGGAAGAATACGATTTGCTGATTTCAAACGCCCGTGTCCCTCAACTTGGCAACAATTATGGTCAATTTTATCAAGTGACTGCCATCGGTGCCGATTTAGATGTCAATCAGGTTTCTGCGATCGTCGATCAAATTGCTTACTCTAAGTACCATTCTTTTGTGGTGTGAGCCATTACTTGTTAGTTAAAAAGCAGTGAGTCAACGGATAGGTGATTCGCTGCTTTTTCAATTATCTGCGAAGGAGGGAAAGGAAAAGGAGCTTGAATTGCTCTTATCATGGATGACGGAATGAAAACAAGGATCAGTCAAGCAGCTTTCTGCTAGATAAATGTGTCCAGTATCCTTGTATAACGTATCGCAACAGAGCAGAAGACATCAAGCGTGAAAATAATAGAAGGGATTCAAAATGCGGGTTTTGGAAGGAGGTAAAAAAAGGCCCACGTAATGATGTGAATCTGCAATCGTTAATTGGCTCTATCAATATCGACAAACCGACTAGCTATATTTTTCCAAAAACGGAAGTATGCTAAAATAGAATTCAACTAATAGTTTAGTTCTGATTTCCTCTATTCCGCACTCTGTTCATTGAAAAGATAATTTCAAGGGAGTTGTTTTAATGGTAGAGAGAAGAGAAAATCAAAGAATTAAGGCAATCTAAAAGATGACTCAAAAAGCTTAACAGAAATTCTGAGCGATAATTTTTTTTAGCAACTAATGAAAGCGTTTGAATAAGTGCTGAGATAGAACTCAACCAATAGTTTAGTCCCCATTCCCTCTATTCAACGATCTGTTCATTGAAAAGATAATCTGAAGGGAGTTATATTAATGTTAGATTTAGGAAAAAATATCAAAGAATTAAGACAATCTAAAAAGATGACCCAAAAAAGCCTAGCAAAAATATTGAACGTTACGCCACAAGCTGTATCAAAGTGGGAAAGAAACGAGAGCAATCCAGACATTCAGACGCTTATATCTTTGAGTAACTACTTCAATGTTTCTGTTGACGAGATGTTAGGAAGGAAAAGACCTACTTTTTTTGAGACTCTTTTTTCTAAAAAGAAAGGATACCAGCAAATGGAAAAAACAGGAGATTTAATTAAACCAAAAGATTCAGTAGAAGAAAAGAAATGGAAAAAAGTTGTTATTTTTGATATCGTTTTCAGCTTCATTGCAGACCAAGGACTTTTACAAACGCAAGCTTTAAGTAGGAAATTGGAGATGCTTATGCAAAAAAGAGGACAGAAAGTTGTAATTGAGACTTATAATTCGAATCAGGTAAATCAATATGGCGGCGAAGCCGATCTTATTTTGCTGACTCCAACTTTCGGGTATGCGAAAAACGAAATTGAACAGAATTTTCCTACAACACCAGTCATAGCTATTTCAAAAAAAGATTACGGGATGCTTAATGTTGAAAAATTGTACCAAGTGATAGAAAATGCATTCGATCGATAGCGGATCTCAAAAGATTTGCTATTTTTGTTTTACGTTTCCCTTTCGGACTTTGGTTGGTTCAGCAACCTTATCCGCTATTTCGTTTGATTGAGTTTCTGTTCGTAGGCTAAAAGTTGTGCGGCACTACTTCCTGCACATTGTCATTATTGTATTCGGCTTGTGGTTCGCTGCACTTGCCAGTAACTATCTGCGAGTGGATTTGCACCAGATAGAGAAGTGCCATCCATGTCCAGTAGACTCAAAAAAGATGAAAATCACTAACAAAAAATCTGAGCCAGAATGTGGTTTATTCTGTCCCAGATTTGATGTTGTGCAACTCATTAGTCCTTATTAACGAAGAGTTCATTAGTTCTGATTTTCTAATTTCTCTAGAACCTTTTTGGGAATTGCGTCTTTTTCAACGCCATTCGGGCCTTTTATTGTACGTTTTTCACTGATCACCGCTTTTACATAAGAATTTGGTGTTAGTGGTTTTGCGTTATCTTCTGATAAAGAAACCTCAAGGGTTTGTATGCTGCCATCTTCTTTTACAAAGTTTAATGTGTAATCGTAAGAATACCAAGGAGACTGGTCGCCGATGCCGCTCTTACTTTCGTGTTGGACCTTAGGCGGAATCTCAGACGGGACATACGCGTAAGCTGTTTGTCCTGAGTAGGTGGATTGATAATATTCATATCCTTTGTATCCAACGAATCCTAAAAGTACGACTAAGATGAATCCGATTATTTTTTTCATATAAACCATCCTTATCCTCAAATATGGAGCTATTATAACAGAATGGTTCTATAGATGACCTTTCATCAGACGAACAGTTTTGCAAGGAGAAACGTTACTAGCCAGTCGTGAAAAAGCAGGGAACGCCGCTAGTAAAGGGTTCTGTCTATGAATCGTTAGGGGATTGGTGCTTAGAGCGACTAGAAATAAGAGGGAAAGTAGACAACAAGACCTTAATTAAAAAACACAGCATGGAAAATGTTTCTTTTATGTATGCCCAGCAGCAGACAGCTTGATGAGACATGCCGCTTGTTTTTTCACTAGAGAAAGGCGAAAGAGGGCGCACCAGTTTCATAAAAAACCAGCAAAGACGGTCCTCTTACGGATCGTCTTTGCTGGTTTTTTCTACCGAAAATGCTTGAGAGCAGTCCATGACAGCTTTTTATGGTTCGATTTTACTATACAAATCGAGGGCTCTTTTTCTGGCTTCGTTGTGGTCAACTACAGGCAACGGATAGTCGGTGCCTAAAACTACCTTTAGGTTGGCTTGTTCTTCGTCAGTCATCAAGTAGGGTTCATGGATGAATTTTAGCGGCAACTGGGCGAGTTCGGGAACAAATTGTTTGATAAACGTCCCATCCTTGTCGAATTTTTTCCCTTGTGTAATGGGGTTGAAAATTCGAAAGTAAGGAACCGCATCGGTGCCAGTCGAAGCGGCCCACTGCCAGCCGCCGATATTGCTGGCCACGTCATAGTCGATCAATTGTCGAGCAAAATAGGCTTCTCCTTGCCGCCAATCGATCAGTAAATCTTTGGTTAGAAAGGAAGCGACGATCATCCGTAGACGGTTATGCATCCAACCAGTTTGATTCAGCTGCCGCATCGCGGCATCAATGATCGGATAGCCGGTTTGCCCTGCTTGCCATTTATTTAGCGCCTCCTCATCCTTTTGCCAATCCATGTTTCGATATTTCTCAATGAGTTCATAGTTTTTTTGTTCAGGATGGCTGAAGTAGATCATATGATAAAAATCTCGCCAAGCCAGTTCTTTTAAAAAGGTCGCTTTGCCAGTGCTTGATGGCATTCCTTGGCAAGCGGCCCAAACCTTCCGAATGGAGATTTGTCCAAAAGACAAGAAAGGGGACAGGCGGCTGGTTCCTTTGATCGAAGGGATATCACGGTCTTTTTCATAGGCGGCCAAACGCTTTTGCACAAATGCCTGCAATTGTTTATGCGCATAGTCTTCCCCAACGATCGTTGAAAAATCGGTCTTTCTATTTTCTAGCAGCTTAGTAAGCAGCGTTGTCCCTGCTTTGAAGTGCGGGGCATCATCAAAATCAACGGCTTTTTCAAAATCGAGGTCCTGCTTTTGATACACCGGTTTGGGCAATTGAATCCATTTCTTATAGTAGGGGGTAAATTTTTTGTAATACGTCCCATCCTCTTTGGTGACTTCTGTTGGTTGATGCAGATGATGGTCTTCAAAAGAATGGACAGTGATGCCTTTTTTCTCGACCAATTCTTTTATGTAGAGATCACGTTTACGACCAAATCCACGGTTATCAAAGTTGAAGTAAAGCTGGCTCCATTCGGGATAGCAGGCGAACAATTGATCAAAGGCTTCTGTCAAAGTCCCTGTCAATAGGTGGATCGTCAGATTTTGCTTTTTGGCAGCCTTGATAAAGTGAGCAACTGCGCTAAAAAAGTAATCATGGCTTGGCGCCTCGGGGAGAAACTGCTTGTCATTGAGATGAAATACACACAACAAATGGTCGTTTTCTTGAAGAGAAAAAAGCGCCTCAGTCAGTGCCGTGTTGTCCTCTAAGCGTAGATCCTTTCTAAACCACATCACATGAATTGCCATACAAACCTCCCTGATAGTATAACCGTGCAAAAAACGATCGGATTTCGTTTATAGTAATGGAAAGATGGGATTTATTCAAATTTGGCGATTGCTTTAGCTAACCAGAAATCTTGGCAAGCGTCCGTGATTATAGAAAGCATATGGAACAAGAAGATGCGTCGCTTTTCAATAGCCGATCTTGTAAACAAAAAAAATCGAACACAGAACAAGAGCCTGCGTTCGATTCTAGCAATCAACAAAATTATTTCATTTTCCGTTCATCTGGCACGATGTCTGCTTTTAACAACCAGATGTGGAAGAACCATTCTGCCACACCGATCAATACTGCTGGGATCAATACTAGCATCCAAATATCATTTGTATAGTCCATATAAGTCAGATACAGCCATAGGATAAGGGCTGCTGCGCCGGCATCTGCGATCGTTGCCGCAATGTTACCGATCTTGCGCAAAATGACCAAGTCGCCTAGCACATAGATCATCACCACAATGATCACACCGACGATCGTCGAGTCCATAAAACTGACATCGTAAATCCCTGACAACACAATCCACAAAATCGCCCAAATCATTAGTGCTTTGACAACCAACGCTTTTAGATGTTTCATTTCATACACTCCTTTTTATTATTTATTCCAAAAGCAAGAAGGTCATCTTAGTGATAACCTTCTATTTCAAGGCTATCATCTGACATTTTTTGTGTCAAAAAAAATGATTGGCTTGGTTTTTTATTCAAAAGCACTAGCAAGAGGCACATGTTGCGAGCAGATTCGCTTTCTCCATTCATTTACTTGAGAAGCGATCTTGTTACATGGTTCGATTGTTGGTTATCAGTTGGTATTTGTTTTAATATATCTTGTAAGATTAGTTAGTAGTATTGCTAATATTATTCTTAAAAAAAGCAGGTAATCGCCTATTAGATAGTTTCTAGCAGGATAAATAAATTCGACTCTTTTCATCAATATCAGAAAAAATTTTTAATTGAAATTCGCTTAGTTTACTAGGGCTTCTTCTGCTTGATCTGGTTCTAGTACAACTTCCTTTCCTATTTC
This sequence comes from Enterococcus sp. DIV0213h, assembly GCF_051711285.1. Classification (NCBI taxonomy): domain Bacteria; kingdom Bacillati; phylum Bacillota; class Bacilli; order Lactobacillales; family Enterococcaceae; genus Enterococcus; species Enterococcus sp. DIV0213h. Next base: position 3,540,901 of record NZ_JBIOMH010000001.1, on the reverse strand, counting down.
GGAAGCAGCAGCTTCTTCCTCAGGATCTTCAATTCCTAAGAATAGTTGAATAATAAATGATGCGGAAAAAGCAATGATACAACCGATGATTGCATAGATAAAATTCGAAAATCCATCCGTGCCAATATAGCTTGGAAGTGATACGAGACTTGGCGCAACTTGGGCATAGCGTCCAACATTCATAACTCCTATAAACAGACCACCCAATCCACCTCCGACCATTGCTGAAATCAATGGTTTTTTAAACCTTAAGCTAATGCCGTATAGGACAGGTTCAGTTATTCCTAAGAGAGCAGAAATACCTGAGGAAATCGCAAGTTGTCTAACTGAACTATTTTTTGTTTTGACAGCTACTGCAAAAGCGGCGGCACCTTGAGAAACATTCGAAATCAACATTCCCGGTCCAACGACTGTATCGATCCCTATCGTGGCAAGAGAATTGATGCCCAATGAAATCAATACATAATGCATACCAGTCATCACTAAAAGAGGATTCAAAATACCAACCACAGTTGGTGCCAGCCAACTTACATGTTCATTCAGAAAAGTTACCATATCTCCTAATCCTGAGCCAATCAGAGCCCCTAATGGTCCTAGTAAGACTAAAGTTACTGGCGCAACAATAGCTAGAGTTAGAAGAGGTACCATAATGAGTTTGATGGATTTATGAACAATTTTATCTATAAAAGGTTCAACATAAGACATAAACCAAACTGCAAGAATGATTGGTACAACGGATGAACTATAAGTGGCAACTGTGACTGGAAAAGCAAGAAACCTTACGGCATTTCCCGTCTCTATACTGTTATTCAACAGGCCTATGAAAGTGGGATGAACAAGTGCTCCTGCTATAGCCATAGCAATGTAAGGATTGACGGAAAATGTTTTAGCAGCTGAATTTGCTAATAAAAGTGGTAAGAAGTAAAAAGCAGCATCACTTATCATCTCTAGAAGAATATAGGTTTCTGATTCTGTTGACAAGATTCCTAATAAAGAGATGATTGCAAGCAGGGCTTTTAACATCCCGGCACCAGCAATGGCAGGGACGATTGGCATAAAAATTCCTGTGATCATATCGATGATTTTAGTTAATACACCATTTTTCTTTTTCGCTGTGGATTCCATACTAACCCCCGTTAAACAGTTATAGTTTCTTTTATTAAATCTGTTGGTGAACTGCTGTTTCCTAGATAGACTTCGTAAGGAATTTCTTCTAGCTCCCATTGTTCAGAATCAGGATTGTACCATTTCAATTTTTCGATAGGACATTTAATCGTAATATTCTTTTTTTCTCCAGGAAGTAGATGCACTTTCTTGAACCCGCGTAATACTTTGATGGGACGATCGATTTGCGAGTGACTAAATCCTACATATAATTGAACAACTTCTGCTCCAGGTAGTTTCCCTATGTTTTCAACTGTACATTTTGCTGTCAAAAGCTTTTTATCTATTGTAAAATCATGGTTTGAAATATCAAAATTGGTATAAGAAAGCCCATAACCAAAAGGAATCGAAGGCACTTTTCCTTCCTTTTCCAACTTCGCATATCCATGGTAATATTCATAGGTGATTTGATCTGCATTCCAATCAATCTGTGGCAGATCTTTCTCTTTGTAAGGGATTACAAATGGGAGTTTTCCACTCGGATTGGCTTCTCCAAAGAGGATTTTTGCCAGCGCTGTGCCACCTTCCATTCCTGAGTAGTAGGTAAAGAGAATCGCAGATACTGCATTTTTCCATTCTTCAATCATAATTGTGTTACCACCAACTAAAGCAACAACTGAATTATTGTTTTCTGGGCCAACTTGGTTTATTAGTAAAATATCTTCAGAATGGAGTTCTAATGATTCTTTTCGATCACCGCCTTTAGCGTCAAAAATCGCACCAGCAGGAACCTCTCTGTTTTCTGCTTCACCAGTATATTCACCTTCATCATCATAATTATATCCAACAACAAAAATCGCTGCGTCCGCTTCTCTGGCAATCGTTTTTGCTAATTCAATATCTGATCCTTCGTTATAAATAACCTGAATGTGTGGAGAGTATTTTTTTAATCCTTCTAAATAACTGATAACATAGGGAGGATAAACTCGACTAGAACCACGATCGCCTGTATTTTCTTCAGTCGCTAATTTTCCAAAAATAGCAACTTTTTTAATATTTGCGTTTAAAGGAAGACAGTTGTTTTCATTTTTTATCAAAGTAATCGATTGTTCTGCAGCATCTAAAGCTAGACGTATATGTTTTTTGTAATCAATGGTTTCTTTGGAATCATCGTTTTTCCTAGCTTCTTCAAAGACGAGTAGGGTACGAATAATTCTTAATGCAGCATCGTCAATTGTTTCTACAGGTACTAATCCATCTTCGACAGCTTTTTCTAATTTTTCTCCGTAATGATTTGTTACATGCATTTCAATATCTAATCCTGCCAATGCTGCTTTTACAGTGTCTCTCGTTCCGTTAACGAAATCACTAATGACAAAGCCGTCGAAATTCCATTCATTTTTTAGTACATCTCGAACTAAATAAGTACTATTACCAGTATGTTCGCCAAAATATTTATTATAAGAAGTCATTACCGAAGCTGCACCAGAATCAATAACATCTTTAAAATGCGATAAATAAATTTCTCGTTCTGTTCTTTTGCTAGCATGAACATCGACTTTAAAACGAGCATTTTCCATACTGTTAAATGCATAATGCTTGACGCAAGCAACCACACTTTCAGATTGAACACCTTCTGAAAGGGCAGATCCCATCGCACCGAGAAGGAATGAATCTTCTCCGTAGACTTCTTGACTGCGCCCCCAACCGGGATTATAAGGTAAATTAATACACACGCCGCCAAAAAAATTCCCACCACTATCTTTGATTTCTTTCGCAATCGCTATTCCAATTTGCTTTTCTAACTCAGTGTCGAAGGAAGCGCCCCTTGCCATAGAAACTGGAAAACAAGTTGTTTTGTCTCTGCCGGTTACTGCACCGCGAGGACCGTCTACAAATTTCATGGAGGGAACATTCAATCGTTCATTTCCACCGGCCTCATAAGGAAATTCGTTGTAATGCTGCCCATTTGCCATATCCCTTCTTACATCTGCTAAAACCATATTGCCGCTCATCAAGTGCACTTTTTCTTTTAGGGTCATTTGCTTCAAAATCTTCTCAGCTGCTTCCGTATATTGGAGCCGATTTTTTCTCATATTCACATCAATTTTCATTTGATCTCCTTCCTTGTTACATTTTATCTTTTAGTGATACCGTTTCCATTATTAAGTTAGTTTTGCGTACTAACTTAATAGGTGAAATATAAATCATAAAATATAAAAAGTCAATGGAAATTTTAGTTATTATGATTAAATAAATAGATATAATTTGGAATATTGAAGAAAAAAGAGCACGACCCAATAGAGTCGTGCTCTTAATCATTTTCTCCTAACAGCTCGAAAATAATTGAGCCCGGTTCCTGCAAATACTACGAAACTAGCCAATAGGAACAAAAATCCTACAGGAATCAGGTAGAAATTTTCATGTAAAATGCCGGATTGATCGATGTATTCTACGGCGCTTGCTTTGATGAAGAAGCAGGCAAAGCCGAATAGTAGTAAAAATGTTCCGATCAAGGTCGTGATCAAATTGAGTTTGGCGCGTCGGGTCTCGCTGCCGTCTTTGATTAGTTTTTCAGTGATCTTGTTCACTTGAGTTCCTCCTAAAATCAATTCATCAAGCGAGAGTTCAAAAATCGTGGCGATGGCAATCAGCATTTCTAAATCTGGTAGATTGCGATTGTTTTCCCAGTTCGAAACGGCTTGTCTCGTCACGTGTAGTTGAGTGGCAAATTGTTCTTGGGTCAAGTTATTTCTCGTACGTACTTCTTTGATTTTTTCGCCAAATTCCATCTTTTCTTCCTTTCGCTGATGTGACTTAAGCATAGTCGAAACCCTCATTGGTTCCAAGAAAGCAGGGCTTGCTGCTTGATAAATCAAGGGAAAGTGGTGCTTGCGTCGCTTTTTTGTCCGCTCTTGGTTAGGGCGGGAGCCAATCATCTTTAATAATCAAAGCGATCAGCTGCTAAGTAAACGATTTGATGTGTGTTATTTTTACAATGTATCTTTTCTTTTATTATAGCATTGTGATCGAGGGGAGGGAAATGTGGGATACAGGCCTTTCGCTACTTGATTGGTAGCTGTCTAACAGCTGTCGAGAGTATCGAGTGGGGGGGGGAGCGCAACAGCAAGTTTCTTTTCTTAAAGAAAATCACTTAGTTGACAAATCGCAAAACATCTTGTTTAATATACCCCAAGGGGTATACGAAAGGAGCAAGAAATGTTTTCACTATTTAAGCGCATACCAAGTATGTCAACAGCAGATTTACAAAAAGAAGGAGCCAAAGAATGGACGGTTCTGGATGTACGCACGCCGGCGGAGTACCGCAGCGGGCACATTGCCTATGCGAAAAATGTACCGTTAAATAAGGTTGCTGGATTTACTCAAAAAGGCGACAAGAAACTGGCAGTCATTTGCCAATCGGGGATGCGAAGCAAACAAGCAGCCAAAATCCTAAGTAAAAAAGGTTTTGATGTGGTCAACGTTCGTGGCGGCATGAATCAATGGCGCGGAACAACCAAAGGAGGAAAGTAATGATGGAAAAAATAGTTATTGTCGGTGGGGTAGCAGGGGGAATGTCGGCAGCCACGCGCTTACGTCGGCTTAAAGAAGCAGCGGAGATCATTGTTTTTGAAAAAGGTCCTTTTGTCTCTTTTGCGAATTGCGGGTTGCCGTATGCCATTTCTGGTGAGATCAAAGAGCGAGACGCCCTATTGGTCCAAACACCTGAAGCATTAAAGAAACGGTTCAACTTAGATGTGCGACCTTTTCATGAAGTGCTGGCGATCGAGCCAGAGGAGAAAACGGTGACGGTCAAACATGGCGAACACGTCTTCACGGAATCTTATGATGCGTTGATTTTATCGCCGGGGGCAAAACCGCTAGTACCAGCGATCAAAGGGCTAGAAGAAGCAACCAACGCCTTTTCTTTGCGCAATGTTCCTGACTTAGACCAAATCATGGCGCATCTTGAAGACAAAAAGCCTCAAAAAGCCACGATCATTGGCGCTGGGTTTATTGGGTTAGAAGTCGCTGAAAATTTACATAAAAAAGGCCTCGAAGTAACGATCGTAGAAAAAGCACCCCACGTATTGCCACCTTTGGACGAAGAAATGGCTGCGTATGTCAAAAATGAATTGATCAAGCAAGGGGTCAAAGTTTTGACCTCGCAGTCAGCGACCGCTTTTGAAAAAGCAGGGCAAGAAATCGTTCTGGAAGATGGCACGGTCCTGACTTCAGATGTCACGATTCTTTCGGTGGGTGTCCAACCAGAAACGGATTTGGCGAAACGTGCTGGTATCCAATTAGGACACCGGGGGGGTATCCTAGTAGATGAGCAATACCAAACCAGCAAGAAAGATATTTACGCGGTGGGTGATGCCATCGTTGTGAAACAACAAATCACCAACGAAGACACGTTGATCTCCCTGGCGTCACCAGCCAATCGCCAAGGTCGGCAAGTTGCTGATGTGTTGGGTGGACTGGATCGCAAAAACAAAGGCAGTGTCGGGACTGCGATCGTGCGCGTATTCGATCTTGCAGCAGCTTCCACAGGGTTGAGTGAGCGCAGCGCCAAACTGGCAGGGCTAAATCCCCAGGTGGTTCATCTGTCAGGCAAAGACCATGCAGGGTATTATCCTGATGCGACGGATATTTATTTGAAACTGATTTTTGATGCGGATACTGGAAAAATCTACGGTGCGCAAGGCATCGGTGCCAAAGGAGTCGATAAACGGATCGATATATTGGCAACAGCGATCAAAGGCGGCTTAACGATCTTTGACTTGCCTGAACTGGAATTCACCTATGCACCGCCTTTTGGCTCAGCCAAAGATCCAGTGAATATGCTTGGCTATGCAGCGATCAATCTGGCGGAAGGAATCAGTGAGAATATTCAGTGGCACGAATTGACGGATGCCTTAGAAAACGGTAAGCAGTTGTTGGATGTTCGTTCAGAGATGGAATTAGCCAATAATGGACGTTTTCAACAAGCGCTCCACATTCCGTTAGATGAATTGAGGGATCGGTTGTCTGAATTGGATCCAAGCGTTTCGTATGTCGTTACGTGTCATAGCGGATTGAGAAGCTACATTGCCGAACGCATCTTAAAACAAGCGGGCATCAATTGTCAAAACCTCGATGGTGCCTTTTCGTTGTATAATACTATTAAGCCGGAGATGATTATTCATGATTAAAGCAATATCTATGGAGGAATTTGCCCAGAAAGAAAAACGTGAACCACTTGAGATCCTTGATGTCAGAGAAGTCGATGAGTTTGCACAAGGACACATCAAAACAGCACAAAACCTACCGTTGAGCGAGCTGACAGAACAAATCAGCGACTTAGAGAAGGATAAAAACTACTATGTCATCTGTCATTCAGGGGCTCGTTCGCAAATGGCATCTGAGTTTTTGAGCCAGCAAGGGTTTCAAGTGACCAATGTCCTCGGCGGCATGTCAGCATGGAGAGGAGAAATCAAACGATGACCGCATGCAACAAAGATATTTTGAATCGGTTAAAACGAACCGAAGGGCAGTTGCGGGGGATTCAAAAAATGATTGAAGACGAGAAAGAATGCGTCGATGTCATCACGCAATTGTCCGCCGTCAGTTCCAGTGTTAACCGTATTATGGGGATCATTGTCGCTGAAAATTTGAAAAATTGTTTGGAAAATCCAGACAGCGACACGGAAACCCAAAAGCAGAAAATCGATCAAGCCGTTCAGCTGATCGTGAAGAAATAACGGGATTTTTGAAAGGTTTGTCGTGTTTTTTCATTTGAAAGAGTTTTTTGTCAACCAGTTGAAGATTCGAAGCTGACCGCAAAAGAAGGGAAATACCTATTTTGCGGTTTTTTCTACATTAAAAAAATGATTGCGTTTTCTTTTTTTGGATGCTATGATTAATTTAAGAAATAAATAATGATTTTTTTTATGTGTATGTGACTGTACGGCAGGCAAGGCATAATAAAATCAATTTTGCGAAGGTTCGCAGATTTGATTTTATTATGCCTTTTTTTACGCTTAGAAAGGAGGAAGGAGAAGAATACATGTATTTGATTAAGAAGGTTTTGAATGTGAACGTTATTATTGTTGAGAAAGACAACAAAGATGTTATTGCTTTTGGCAAAGGTATCGGTTATCAGCAAAAGAAGGGTCAATTGATTTCGGAAGAGAAAATCTCTAAATTTTATCTTCCGATTGAAGATAATCGAATGGAGTCCTTGATCACGTTTATGAACAATGTACCTGTAAAGTATATCGAGCTAGCGTATGAAGTCATCCAAGAAGCGGAGAAATATCTAGATACGGAGTTATCTGCTAATACACTCTTTTCACTAACCGACCATATTTATTTTACTGTCGAGAGGATCAGAGACAATGTCATTATGACTTCTTCAATGTATTGGGAGTTCAAACGATTTTACCCGGAAGAATTTCAGGCTGCTCAAAAAGGTGTTGCCATTATTGAAAAAGCACTTGGTGTTTCTTTGAATGAACAAGAAGCAGCGAACATTACTTTCCATATTATTAACGGAAATAGTCGCTCATCAATTCATGCTAATGCTATCCAAATTACAAAAATCGTGACAAATATTTTAAAGTCTGTACAAATGTTGGTGAAGAAAAAATTGGATAGCCACAGTCTGCACTATGAGCGTCTGGTTACACATGCCAAATTTTTTGCAGAACGCTATTTAACGAACACGATGTTAAACAATGATGCAGTTCTAATAAAGACAGTTTCTACGCTATATCAAGAATCGATGGCCTATAGTCAGCGAATAAAACGGACTTTAGAAGAAATCTATGAGAAACCAATCACTGAAGAAGAAATTGCGTATTTAGCCATTCATATTAATAGACTATTACTATCACAAAATGAGGAGTGAACCAAATGGTTGATAAAAAGAAAGAATCAGTAGACAAAATCATTCAATCGATCGGTGGAGAGAAAAATATTAACGCGGTCTATCATTGTGCAACTCGCCTTCGCTTCCAGTTAAAAGATACCACGCAATTCAATCAAGCACAGGCGAAGGAAATTCCAGGAGTATTAGGAACCAAATTGACCGGAGATGAAGTACAATTTGTGATTGGTGGAGAAGTAGGCAATTACTATTCGACTGTAATCAATCAGTATAAAATCACGGAAAAAAACAGTGATGAAGCTGCAGATACATCTAAAAACGGACTTGTGAAACGAATCATCGAAAACATTGTTGGTGTAATGGCGCCAATCATTACTGCATTGATCGGATTTGGTTTAATCCGGGCGGTTCTAGCTTTACTGGTCCTTTTGGGATTGAGTAGAGAAAGTTTAAATTATCAAATCATCAATATGATTGGAGACGCTGCCTTTTACTTTTTGCCTTTTTTAATTGCGGCTAGTGCGGCAAGGCAATTCAAAACCAATCTTTATTTAGCATTGGGGATCACAGGTGTCTTATTACATCCAACTTTTCAGAGTCTGGTTGCCTCGGATGTTTCTATGCAGCTGTTTGGGCTTCCGGTACGTGAAGCCGCTTATTCAGGAACGGTTATCCCCATCATCTTGATTGTCTGGGTTATGAGTTATGTTGATCGTTTATCTGAAAAGATCATTCCGAGTGTTTTAAAAACCATGTTGAAGCCGCTTTTCATCGTGATCATCATGGCTCCGCTAGCACTGATGATCTTAGGACCTATCGGCGCGATTTTTGGAGATGGATTATTCTTTGTTGTGGATTATCTGCGAGTGACTGTTCCGTGGCTCGTTCCAACACTGATGGGCATCTTCACGCCTTTATTAGTAATGGTTGGTATGCACACGGCTTTGACTCCGATTGCGCAAGTCTCCTTTTCAACCGTAGGCTTTGAGATCGTCCAAGGACCAGGTATGTTAGCAAGCAACATTTCGCAAGCGGGGGCCGCCTTTGGGGTATTTGTTAAAACCAAAGATAAACAGATGAAACAAATTGCTTTTTCCAGCGGTATCACGGCGCTGTCTGGTATCACGGAACCTGCACTGTACGGGGTTAACTTGAAACTGAAAAAACCACTGATTTATGTGATGATTTCAGGTGGAATTGCTGGTTTTTATGCGGGGATCAGCGGACTAGTCCGCTATTCATTCGGATCGCCGGGACTTTTGACCTTGCCGGTATTTTTCGGAGAGGATGCCTCTAATATTGTAAAAGCAGCCATAACATTGGCGTTAGCTTTTTCGATATCGTTTGTTTTGACAGTCATTTTTGGTTTTGAAGAGGGTATTGAAGAAGATATGAAAACGTTGGAGAAACCTTCACTGATTGCTTCAGAAAAACGGACAGCGGCTGAAGAAGCATTGATTCAAGGCTTCGTCCGCGGCAGCGTTTTGCCGCTGAGTGAAGTAGCTGACGAGGTTTTTGCTACCGAACAAATGGGACCAGGGCTAGCGATCGATCCTGTGTCAGGAGAATTCCATTCACCGATTGAAGGCACGATAACAACTGTCTTTCCAACAAAACATGCCATCGGGTTGCGACATGATAATGGATTAGAAATGTTACTGCATATTGGATTAGATACAGTGAAACTGGATGGAGACGGATTTGAACTTTTTATTGAGGAAGGTCAGCGAGTAAAGGCGGGTGATTTGCTAGCCCGTGTTGATATTGATTTTATCAAGTCTAAAGGCTATGATCCAACTTCTGTTTTGATTTTTATGAACAATCAGAATGAACCGGTATTTTTAGAGCACGATGAATTGATTGATTGCTCGAATAAATTAGTAACAATTATTTAGAAGAAAGAAGGGGAAAAAATGAAAGCAAAATTTCCAGATGGATTTTATTGGGGCGGGGCGACAGCTGCCAATCAATTAGAAGGAGCATATCAAGCGGATGGCAAAGGAATGTCAATCAGTGATCTGCTTCTGGGAGGCGATGTGAACACGCCTCGGCGAATCACCACAGAAATTGAAGAAGGTGCTTTTTATCCAAGTCATGAGGCGATTGATCATTTTCATCGATACAAAGAGGATATTGCTTTATTTGCAGAAATGGGATTTAAGCTATATCGCTTTTCTATCGCATGGACTCGTATTTTTCCGACCGGTTTAGAGAAAGTGCCAAATGAAGAAGGGTTAAAGTTTTACGATGATCTGATCTCAGAATTAAAGAAGTACGAGATAGAACCGATGGTCTCATTGTCTCATTATGAATCACCGATAGAAATGACAAAACAGTTCAATGGCTGGGAAAGCAGAGAAATGATTGAATCGTATGAAAGATTCGCCAAGACGGTCATTGATCGTTATCAAGATGATGTGAAATATTGGCTAACATTCAATGAAATCAATATTTTATCCAGGGATGTAGGGGTGGGTACGTATTTAGGTGGAGGAATGTATCCAAAAGATATTGATGATTTTTTGAATACTCAAAATATCGATAACAGTCAGCAACGGTTTCAGGCACTCCACCACCAATTCGTTGCAAGTGCCCGAGTGATTAAATACGCAAAAAGTCTACACAAAAATTTGCAAATGGGCTGTATGATTGCCTATCGAATGATTTATCCGTTGTCTTCTCATCCAGAGGATATTCGCTTCGCACAAGAGATGACTAATATCAGTAATTTTTACTGTGGTGATGTTCAAGTGAAAGGGCGCTATCCATATTTTGCTAAAAAGTTTTGGCAAGATAGAGGAATCGATCTTACTATCGAAGCAGGAGATTTAGAAGTACTGAAAGAGGGCACTGTTGATTTCTATACGTTTTCTTACTACCAATCTTCCACTGTGACTAAAGTAAATAATCAAGCCGAAAAGCAAACGGGGAATTTTTTCAATGGGGTTAAAAATCCGCATCTTACAGCGAGTGAATGGGGCTGGGAAATTGATCCATTAGGATTACGCATCGCGTTAAATCAAATTTATGAGCGCTATGAAATTCCCTTGATGGTGGTCGAAAATGGGTTGGGTGCAATGGATACCCTAATTGAAAAAAATGGTGAATATACAGTCGAGGATGATTATCGTATCGACTATTTACGAAGACATATTAAGGCAATGGCTGATGCTATTGCAGATGGCGTTGATCTTATCGGCTATACTTCTTGGGGGCCCATCGACCTTGTTTCAGCAGGAACTGGACAAATGGCAAAACGCTACGGGTTTATTTATGTAGACAAGCATGACGATGGGACTGGCTCGTTGGCTCGCTATAAGAAAAAGTCCTTTTATTGGTATAAAAAAGTGATTCAATCAAATGGGGAAGGAATTAATTAGAAAATCGCAAGCTAAAGTAATTACAGAAAAAAGCGAAGGTGCTGCTGAGCCTTCGCTTTTTCGTCGCCTGCAATTGGACAGGGGGATTAATTGTGGCTGACTTCTTCGTAAAAAATGGCGTTGCGTTCTGCAATCAGTTGGGTTTCCCTTCGCTCTAATTCAAGAAAGGTTTCGTCTGCCAGCAATTCGGCAGCAGAGTAGCCGGCAGCCAAGAAATTTTCGGCATAGGTCAATTTTTGATTCGTAATGTTTCTTCGTTGCTCGGCAATGACGAGTAGCTGTTTTACATTCATATACACACTCCATTCTTTTATAAAAAGCAAGTACTAAGAAGAGGACAGCTAAGGCAGTACTTGCAAGTCAACGGTGAAGGTAGGGCTGCGCGCTTGCTTGGCTATTCATCGTTCATGAGGAGAACGTCCGGTTTGTTTCTGATCAAACGGGTTTATACGGAAGCTTTGTACTAAGTATAAAAAAATTTCCACCGTAGCAACAGAACCTAGTCGTTTACATAAAGCAACCATTGGTTTACATCCCTCGGACAATTGGGTGTTACAAGAAAATCAAGTAATTTTTCCAAGAAAACGGTGGGATTTGACGACAAAAAAACCTGCGACCAGCCTGAAGCAGTCGCAGGTTTCATAGATTAGTAGAAATAGCTTAAACGGTTTGTTTTGCTGGGCGCAGCAAGACTTCGCTGATCGCCACATGTTTAGGCTGTTGAATGGCATAAACCACTGCATTTGCTACGTCTTCTGGCGTTAGGCTGTTGCCTTCTACGCGAGAGGTTTCTTTCAAGGCTGCTTCTAGTTGAGCATTGCCGACGGTTTCAAACAATTCCGTGGAGACCATTCCTGGAGAGACGATGGTGGAGCGAATGCCATGTTCACGTTCTTCTTGGCGCAAGCCTTCCATAATTGCACGAACTGCAAACTTTGTCCCGTTGTACACGGCAGAACCTGGGTAAATGACATGTCCGGCAACTGAGTCAGTGGCGATGATCAAGCCGTCTTGCTGTTTTTGCATGATGGGCAGCACAGCGCCGATCCCGTTCAATACCCCCATGATATTGATATCCAGCATTTTTTGCCAGCTGTCATAGTTCAACTCTGCCAAGTTTCCTTGAGGCATGATGCCAGCATTATTGAAAAGAACATCAATCCGACCAAAGGAGGCCATGGCTAAATCAATGACTTGTTGGACTTGTTCGCGATTGGTGACATCAGCTGTTTGATACGAGACATTTTCTCCTAATTTTTCAGCCAGTGCTTTGATGCGCTCTTCACGGCGGGCAGCGATCACTACTTTTGCCCCTTGTTCGGCTAGTTTAACGGCAGTTGCTTCCCCAATCCCTGAAGATGCTCCCATAATTACGATAACTTTTTCTTTGATTTCTGTCATTTGTATATCCTCCAATGAATGATTTTTTCAGCGAATCCTGCTACTGCCAATGGTGAACCTGTGAGACGATAGGTGATTGACAGTACAGTGCTTGCGGTGTATTTTAATTGTAGAACCTGAAGTTAGGTTTAGGTCAAGCGATAAATATAATTTTTTTTAGGAGCGATGCAAGTGAGTTACTCGATTGGCGAAGTATCACAAACGACCAATATCCCCATCTCGACTCTGCGTTATTACGATCGAGAAGGGATGTTTCCGAAGCTGGCCCGTAGTAATGGCGGCATTCGGGTGTTTTCCGAAAAAGAAGTAGCGACGATCAAAGTGATCGATTGTTTGAAGAATACTGGCATGCCCATCAAAGACATCAAGAATTTCTTGGATTGGGGGGAGGAAGGCGATGCGTCTTTGCAGAAACGGCAGCAACTGTTTCATGAACGTCTGGAAGAAGTCACAAAGCAAATGGCAGCCTTACAAGAAACCATGAATACGATCAAATACAAATGCTGGTACTACGATACCGCGATGGCAGCAGGCACCGAAGCGGTGGTAAAAGAGTTGCCGCTAGAAGAAATACCAGAAGAAGTCCGAGCATACAAACTGTAAGTCCATCGAAAAACCACCTGCTGTTTTTGCAGGTGGTTTTTCGGTTCTACTGGTTTTTGTGGGAAAATCAACCTTGTCAGTTGCCGTTTTCTAACGGCAGTTCGGCAGTTCCATGAAAATTGGGTTTCGTTCGTCGGCAGTGTTACTCAATAACGCCTACAGGAATCAAATAGCGGGGTTCATTTTCCGGTGGCAGCTGCAGCAGCTCTGTAAGTTCATGATCTGTGAAGGCGCCGATCGGCACAGCACCTAAGCCTAACGCTTGGGCTTGTAAAAGGACATTTTGGGCGGAGTGACCGACTTCGATATAGGCATAACGTTCGATTCCTCGGTCCCCATAGCGCTCGATCAGTCGTTCATAAACCACTGTATAAAGCAATGTAGCAGGTGCCCGTTGGATCGCTTGCTGATCCAACGAACCTTCCGCCAGTGCGGTCCGAAAATCGCCGGCAAGAACTTTTGCTAAGGTATGCTGCTCAGGTTGATACAGATAAAGCCCTGGCTCAAGCCCCGTTACCTGTGTGACCACGACATAGAGGTCTAAGGGATACAAGGCACCAGCCGAAGGCGCTGTGCGGCGACCATCTTCTGTAGTGACACCGGCAGCGGCCCATAAAAGCTGTGCCAGCTGTTCTTGTGTTAGCTCAGTGTCTTGAAAATCCCGTTGCGAGCGCCGCTCGAAGAGAGCTTCCGACACACTGGTTTCCCCGACTAAGATTGGTTGCGGCAATGGAAAGGTTTCATAGGAAACCGCTGGTTCAGAAGAAGTGGCGGTGTTGGTAGTCGGTTGTTCTTCAATTGGTGCCGTATCCGCACTGCAGCCAGTGAGGAGTAAGCCCAACACCAAAAGAGCGCCTAAATGAACAAAGCGAAATCGTTTGTAACGGGTCATGAGTTTTCCTCCTTTTTCTAAGGACTTCGTGTTATTTATAAGTATAACAAGGATTGCTTTTCCATGCGCTTTTATTCACAAACGGGTGAGCAGTGACAAGCGTATCAGCTCAATCAGGTCATAGGAAAAGCAGACTTTTTAATATTTTCTAATGGCTTAAAAAGTATTTGCCATCGAGACATCATCAAGATTCTGTTATGGCTCTTTCAATCAATGATCATTGAAAAAAAATAAAGCAGACGTCTAAGTGTTATCTAAAGGAAGAGAATCATCAGAAGATGGAGAACTGCCCTTTAAGGAGCTTTCTGGAATCAATAAAGCCCCTTTGTCTCTTGCGACAAAGGGGGCGGGGCTAACTATTCATTTCTGCGACTTCTTCCTCCATATCAAATTCCAACTGTTTGGCAGCATTGAGCTGGTCGCTATAGTAGCTGGCAAGCTCTTCAGCAGATTGCGGTGTTAGATTGTTGAAGGCAAAAGTCACATAGGTGCCATGATCCTCCAGACAGATCGAATTGATGGTGAAGCGGTGTTTATCATCGTAAAAGGTATAACTTTCACCTGGTACGAATAGTTGCTCGGGATGCGTACGGATACGGAAGCCGTTAAAACTCATTTGATACATCTCGAACGTCTTTGCATCATAAGAAAGCTGACGATTGATGGCGATACTCAAGGCTTCACTATCACTTTCGATAAAACGGTTTTTCCCGATCAAAATGGCATAAAACAAGCCATAGAGGTTATAGAGCGACCAAATCAAGGTCACGATATAGCCGAATTCATAGCCTTCTCCTCGGTACAAACGATACCCAGCCACCAGACAGGCAAAGGAAATCCAAGTAAAGAGGATGATGTGGGGCAAGACGGTTCGCCAATCAAAGGCGTTGCTGCCGACGATCTCTTTTTTGGTCACGTTGAATTTTTTCTGTGATTTCATAAATTCTTTGATCAATGCCCCAGTGTGGATAGGAGCGACAAAGCAATCATAGATGTGGGAGCTTGTCAGGTTCCTGATCTTAGGGACATACAGCCGAAACGACAGGGAAATCATAATGAAAGGCGGTAAAAAGAACAGCAACAATTGATGATTGTTGCTTCTGACGATAAAGATATCAAAAACCATAAATAAGGTTGGTGCCAATAAAAAGATGATTTTTTGGAAAGAGGTAAACCAATACAAATAGGAGTTGTAATAACAAAGTTTTTGCATGAACGACAATCCTTTTAAGCGGCGCGGTTTGAAGTGGTCAAAAATTTGTTTCGTTCCTTGCGCCCACCGAGTCCGTTGTGAGGTCAGCTCTTTGGCAGTGTAAGGAGTGATCCCCAAGGCATAGGCTTTATTGATAAAAATCGTTTCATAGCCGGCGTCTTGTAAAAGCATCCCAGTCGCCATATCTTCGGTGATACTGCTGGTAGGAACGCCGCCGATCTCTTCAAGGGCACTGCGACGAATGATGGCATTGGTACCGATATGGATCAAAGCATTCTCACGAGAAAGTGCGGGTTCTAGAAAGCGCATGAATAATTCCTGTTCGTTGTACATGGATTTGCGCAGTAATTGAAAAGGATCTTTGTTATAAAATGTTTGTGGATATTGCACCAATGCAACTTTAGGATTGCGGAAATAGTCGACAGCTTCAAAAATAATGTTCTTTTTGACGATAAAGTCAGCATCCAGAAGCAAAATCAAGTCACTGCTGGTTTGGGACAAGGCATAGTTGATATTCCCAGCTTTAGCATTGGCATTTCCTTCGCGGGTCAAATAGCCGAGGTTCATTCGCTCGGCCATTTCTTTTAGTTCCTCTCGATGGCCATCATCGCAGATATAGATTTTTTTGTTGGGGTATTTCAAGGCTTTGACAGCCAGTGCGGTGGCGATCACCAGCTTGATGTCTTCATTGTAAGTACAAATAAAAGCGGCGACACTTGGCAAGAATTCTTCTGCTTCATCCCCCTCGTAGCGGTATTCTTTTGAGAGCTTATTGGAAAAAAGGTAAACAAAAAAGCCATAGACAAACAAACCAATGACTTCCGCAATATAGAGAATGATCCCAAATACTAGTGAAGCAGAACTATCCATAGGGATCGTGAAAAACAAACGCCAAACCAAGTAAATAAGCAGAAAAGCAATCGTGATCTTCGAAAACAACTGTTTGATGCGATTATTTTTCTTTGCCAGAAAATACAACAAGAAAATGACCAAAAACAACCCAGATAAATAAACCAATTCCAAACCAATCTCCTCCTTTGTTATACTAAAATAGTAATAAGTTTTTAAAAATAAATCAAAGCAAACGATTGCATGTTTTTTAACATGTAAGAAAGAAGAAGGAGGACAAGTACGAAGAAGCGAAAAAAGGACATACAAAAACCCTCCAGCAACGAATTGCTGGAGGGTTTCATTTAATTGGCAGCTGCCAATGCTGCTTGGTTTTGTTTGGCATGATAGGCTTCCACGTCTAGGATTGCCTGTTTAAACATTTCTCGCGTGATCTCATAAGGGACGTGGACGATGTCATTGGTGGTCATTGCTTTGTCTAAGATTGCCTCAAGATCGCTGGTGTCGTTAAGGCCCATATCCGCTAGGCAAACCGGCAGTTTGTTTTCCTTCATAAAGGCGTAGATGCGCTGGAAGAGGGCATCTTGCTGATCGAGTTGCAACAAGGCCAAAACGCCGTAACTAACGGATGCTCCGTGTAAATAGTCTTCCATTTTTTCCAAAACGGTCGTTCCGTAGTAAAAGGAATGGGCAAGGGCGGAGTTGTAATCATTGATGACTAAGACGGAAACTAAGCCGGTGGTCACGATGATATCCAAGACGACTTGCTCAATGGCATAAGACGGCTGATTGGCGGCACTGTCTTTCAAGGCTTGTGTGCCGTATTGCAATAAGCGTTCCGTGCACATTTTGCCGATTTGGATGCCTAACCCATCGGTGTAATCTAACTGATCGCCCCGCGCTGAAAATGTCGATTCGATCTCTTTGGAGAGGGCATCGCCGATTCCTGCCCATAAGTACTTGTCGGGGGCTTGGGCGATGATCTCACTGTCGATAAAGGCATGGGTCGGCGGTTGCGAAGGGAAAAACAACCCTTGCATCTCGCCGTTTTCTTTATAGATGACACAAACCGCGGTGACTGGTGAGCAGTTGGAGCCGATCGTTGGGAAGGTGAAGACTGGTTTGCCAGCTTTTTCCCCAACCACTTTGACGGTATCGCAAACGCGGCCGCCACCAACGGCGAATAGAACATCGGCGGCTTGGACACTTGGAGTAGCGAACAGCTGATCGACGTTTTCATAGGTCGAGTTGCCGCCGTACCACAAGGTATCCGTCACTTGGACTGCTGACGTTAAAGCGGCTTTAATCTTGTCTTCAGCTTTTTCAAGGGCGGTTTTTCCGCCGATGATCACGGCATTGGTGCCGTATGGTTTTACGATGTCATTTACTTTTTCGTAGGCGTCCGCCCCGATTGTGTAGTTTGGCAAAAAGATACTTTGACTCATACTTTTCTCCTTCTTTCTTGGCCACGAGATTGGCTAAAATTGGTCCGGTAATTTGATGGATCACCATGCCGACTGCGGCAGGGGTAACGGCTGCAGCAATGGCGGCAAAGTGGGCATTGGCTAACGAGATCGCTAGGCCAGTATTTTTCATTCCTAATTGAAACATGATGGATTTGGCTTGGGTAGCACTGACGCCCATCACACGGCTCAGACCATAGCCTGCGCCGTAGCCGATCAAGTTATGGAGCAAGACTAAGAAAATCACGATCAAGCCAGATTGGACGATGACGGCACCGTTGCGAGCGACAGTTCCTGCAACGATCAATAAGATACTGACGGAAGAAATCAACACAAATGATTGCAGAAATCGCTCGATGTGCTTGGCAATGAGTTTGTGGACGATCACCCCTAAAATGATCGGCAAAAGCACCATCTGCAAGACAGACAGGAGCATTTCCCAGAAGGAGATCTCGGTGTACTGACCAGCTAAGACATAAACCAAAAAGGGTGTAACGACGGTCGCTAACAAGGTTGATACCGTGGTCATGGAAACGGTGAGGGCGACATCGCCTTTGCCGATGAAGGTCATGACATTGCTGGCGGTTCCGCCAGAAACGCAGCCTAGTAAGACAAAACCGATGATCAAACCGGAAGAAAGACCAAACAGCTGCGCTAAGCCGTAAGCCACCAAAGGGCTGATGGTGAACTGGAAAAGCACCCCTAAGATGAATGCTTTGGGCTGTAAGACGACCATTTTAAACGCAGCAACGTTTAGAGTCATCCCCATACAAAACATGATGATGCTCAAAAGAATCGTTGTACGAGGCGGAATCCATAAGAAGGGTTGCGGGAAAAAATAAGAGACGATCATCAATAAAATCATGATGTAGATCAAATACTTGTTTACAAAAGCAGCGATCGTGTTGACGGTTTTCATAATAAAAAATCATCCTTCCTTTTTTCTGCTTGACCAATCAAGTGTCCAAACAGAAGGGGTCTTTAGAATAAGTGCAGTGCATAACCGCGGGGAATCGGCAGCAGTTGGTCAACGAGCGTTTTGGATCTATCTGACATCAAGGTGTCAGCTTGCAAAAGGCCGCTTTCTTGAAAATGGGTATAAAAAAACACTCCATCTCAAGAAGCTGTTCTTCTTTTTGGATGCAATGTGAATAGGGACTCTTTGAATGTATAAAATCAAACAGTCCCGACTATAATAATAAAATAATTCGTTTGCTAACATTGGTGTGGGTCATATACGCCACCGTCCTTTTCTTTATTTGGAATTTTCTAAATATTTAAATTATTTCTACCTAGTCTACAAAAGAGTCAACGCTTTGTCAATCGTTTGAGAAAATTTTTTTCATTTTTTTGGGTGTTTTTTAAAAAACATGGGTTTCTATGGGGAAAAACAGCAAGAATTGGTTTGTGCTGTGCTTTTTTTCCCTTCGTTTAGAAACAGAATAGTTGTTGGATCTTGGTTTTTGTCCTACGATGATACTAGCAAGAGTTGGAAAAAGAAACGAGAGGAGCAAAGAAAATGAAAATTTTTGTCGTTGGTGCTACTGGACGAGTAGGCCAAAAATTGATCACCTTTCTAGAAAAACAAGGACACATCGTTTATGCTGGTGCGCGCAGCAGTGAGAAAATCACAGAAACGGAGACGATCAAGCCCGTGTTCTTTGATTTACACACGGAACCGGAAGAGATGGCGGCGAAATTCGCAGATGCGGAAGCGGTATACTTCGTGGCGGGTTCCCGAGGCAAAGACTTGCTGCAATCTGATCTGTATGGTGCGGTCAAAGTGATGCAAGCCGCTGAAGCAAAAGGAATTAAGCGCTACATCCACCTTAGCTCAGCCTATGCCTTAGAACCTGAACAGTGGCAAAGGGAAGGCATGGCGTCATTGATGGATTACACGATCGCCAAATTTTTCTCTGATCGCTGGCTGATCGACAACACCGCACTAGACTATACGATTTTGCAGCCGGGTGCGTTGAAAGAAACGCCAGGTTCTAGTTTGATCGAGATCAGTGAAACGACCTCTGGTGCGATCCCCATCGAGGATGTCGCCGTCCTGTTAGGTGAAATGCTGGAACGTCCAGCAACTTATCAAAAAGTCATCAAAGTCCAAGCTGGGGAAACCCCCATCAGCGAGGCACTGGATCAGCTTTAAGGCGAGCCTTTGGGCTTGAAGAGAATCTACTGAAGGAGCTGTACGGCAATGAATCGTTGGCGTGCGGCTTTTTTTTGTGAAGAAGCCAGCCACTTTTCATTTTTGAAAGCGGTGACTCTTGACTTTGGAAAAATAGTTTGTTACGCTTATTGCTAACTTTAGAGGGGGTGGTAAACGAATGTCAAGCGACTCGAGTGACGGTGAGCAGAAACACTATTTTGACTTGCCTTACTTTTTAATTGAATAGGAGACAAACAACAGCGCGTTATTTAGGAGCAGTTTCTAAATGAGGGGCTTATTTGTGTTATCCATCAATGAAAAAGAAAAGGAAGAAGAAAAAAATGAATAAAAAAGAGTTTCAGTTATCAGTGTCAGAAACAATCGAACAGTATCAGGTGCCGTCAATCGATCAAGGGTTGACTGAGGCGCAAGTAACCGAGCGGTTAGAAACCTACGGATTGAACCAATTAGCGGTCAAAAAAACCGCCAAGTGGCGTTTGCTGCTGCGACAATTCCATAACACGATCATCTACATTTTGATTTTCTCTGCCATCTTAACGCTGCTGATGGGGCATTTCTCTGATGCCGTGATCATTGGCATCGTCGTGCTGGTCAATGCGTTGATCGGTTATTACCAAGAAGCGAATGCTTCCGATGCGTTAGAACGGATCAAAGAGATGCTATCAGCAGAAGCCACGGTCTATCGGAATGGGATTCGTCAAGATATTCCAGCTGCCGAAGTCGTTCCAGGGGATGTCGTATTCCTAGAAGCTGGTGACAATGTGCCCGCAGATCTGCGAATCATCGAAGCCGACAACTTGCGTATCCAAGAATCCGCCTTGACTGGTGAAGCCGATTCGGTGGAAAAAATAACAGATGCCTTAATGGATGAAGCAACTCCATTAGCGGAACAACGGAATTTGGCGTTTGCTTCGACTTCCGTGACGTCAGGAAGCGGGAAAGGGATCGTGATCGCTACTGGCGTCACGACTGAGATCGGGAAAATCTCAGCTGAAGTCAATCAAACGGAAGAACGAAAAACACCGTTGATGAAAGAGATCGATGGACTGGGGAAAGGCATCACCTATGTGATTATGGGCGTGGCGGTCTTGCTATTTGTCGTCAGTTTGTTCCAGCAAACCTATGCGATCTCTGTCTTATCCTTAGCCGTTGTCACCATGATCGTCGGCTCGATCCCAGAAGGATTGCCAGCAACGACCTCGGTGGTTTTGGCGATGGGTGTCAGCGACATGGCAAAAAACAAGCACACCATCATCAAAACGCTGCCAGCGGTTGAAACGCTAGGCTCAGTGGATGTGATCGCGACGGATAAAACAGGTACCCTGACCAAAAATGAAATGACGGTCAAAGACATCGTATTGGCTGAGCAGGAATATGAAGTGACGGGTGACGGCTATGCGCCGGTGGGAGAAATTCGTCCAAAGCAGGAGGACGTCCACGCGCAAGACACCTTGCAGTTGTTTTTGGAAGCTGGTTACGAAGCCAACGATACGGTACTGGTCCCAGAAGGAAATCACTGGACGATCAATGGGGAACCAACAGACGGCTCCTTTTTGACGCTGTATCATAAGCAGTTTGCCTATCCGCAAGCACCTGCTTACCAAGAGCTGGATATGCTGCCCTTTGATTCGGACAACCGCTACATGGCGAAACTAGTGGCAAACCCTGCGGGGGAACGCTTGCTATTTGTTAAAGGCTCCCCAGATAAATTGTTTGAAATGGTGCAAAAACAAGCGGCGCCTTTTGATGAAGCCTATTGGACAGGCCATGTCCGCCGCTTGTCGGCAGAAGGCAAACGAGTGGTAGCGGTGGGCTATCAGAAAGTTTCGATCGATCACATTGATGAAACGATTTTTGAGCAAGGGCTGCAATTACTGGGAATCGCTGGGATCATCGATCCGCCGCGAGAAGAAGTGATTGCCTCCCTGAAGGAAATGAACCAAGCCGGTGTTCAAGTGAAAATGATCACTGGCGATCACCCTTTGACCGCCAAAGCGATTGGGGAAAAGCTTGGCTTAGCGGATGAGATTCACGTCGTGACTGGTGCCGAGTTGGATCAGATGAGTGAAGCCGAATTTCAAAATGCTGCCTTGACGAATCAAGTCTTTGCACGAACCACACCGAAAAATAAATTGGACATTATCAAAGCGCTACAAGCCAAAGGCAAAGTCACGGCGATGACAGGGGACGGCGTTAACGATGCCCCTGCGTTGAAGCGGGCGGATATCGGTGTAGCGATGGGGATCAGCGGCACGGATGTAGCCAAAGATTCTGCTGATATGATCTTGACCGATGACAATTTCGGTACCATGTCCTTAGCGATTCGCGAAGGACGCAGGATCTATGACAACATCAAAAAGAGCATTCTGTTTCTGTTGCCGACATCTTTTGCCGAAGGGCTGATCATTGCCTTTACGATCATGATGCAAAAAGAATTGCCGCTGCAGGCGACACAACTGCTGTGGATCAACATGGTTTCTGCTATTACGATCCAGTTTGCGTTTATCTTTGAACCAGCAGAGTCTGGGATCATGAGCCGCAAGCCGCGAAAGACAGGCAATAAATTGTTGAATCGTCACGATATTTGGCAGATGGCGTATGTGTCGATCTTGATGGCAGTCATCAGTTTGATCGCCCATGACTGGCTCTTGCTGCAAGGCGTCAGCGAAGCCGTTGCTAGTACCATGATGGTCAATATCGTGGTCTTGAGTAAGATTTTCTATTTATTCAACATCCGTACCAGTGCATCAGCGTTTTCTAAAGCTTCCTTCACCAATCCAAAAGCGTTCGTGATCATTGGTGTGATGCTAGTTCTGCAACTGTTATTGACCTATGTTCCATTTATGCAAAGCGCCTTTCATACGGAGGACATGTCCTTGATCGGCTGGGTCATCTCAGCAGCTTCTGGGATGGTCGTCTTACTCGTGACGGAGTTTGATAAATGGCTTCGTTCAAGAAAAAATATTTAACCTAGGTTTTCTCGTGTTTTTTTACAGGCAAAATCGCCTTGCTGCAGCTTAGGAAAATGGCGGAACGACAAGGGATTTCTGCTGTCGCTGCTTTGGGGTTGCCAAAAGAAAAAGCCAAGAGGAATTCCTATCGGCCTGTAATCAGGCCTATTGACAAACAAAAATGGTCGGGCTAAAATGCACATGAATTGAATAGTATTCTTCGGGGCAGGGTGTAATTCCCGACCGACGGTGACAAGCGCAATGCTTGAAGTCCGTGACCCGCATAGCTATGCGGTGGAGCCAGTGTGAATCTGGCACCGACAGTGAAAGTCTGGATGGGAGAAGAAAAACCACAAAATTTCAAGGGGCGCAGTGCGTCTAAAATTGATTTTTTGCCGGTCTTGTTTGTCTATGCCTCGTGAGATTCTCACGAGGCATTTTTTTATTGAAAGGAGGAAGGAAGATGCATAACGAATACATGCGTTTGGCGATCGCAGAAGCCAAAAAAGGGCGTTACCAAACCTTTACCAATCCGCTAGTGGGCGCTGTGATCGTCAAAGAGCAACGGGTCATTGCTAAAGGGGCTCACTTAGTCTATGGGCAGCCCCATGCGGAACGAAACGCCATCGAACAATGCCATTCCTCCGAAGACCTAATCAATTCGACTTTATACGTGACGTTAGAACCTTGCAACCATCAAGGAAAACAGCCGCCTTGCACCCAGCTGATCATCGACAGCGGCATCAAAAAGGTAGTCATCGGCCAGTTAGACCCTAACCCGATCGTGGCTGGACAAGGCAAGCGCTTTTTAGAAGAACAGGGCATCGACGTGTTGGTGGGCATCGAAGAAACAGCGGTGCGCCGTTTGAATCCCCACTATAATTTTTATCATCAGCATCAGCGACCTTACGTGGCGTTGAAGCAAGCGATCACTTTAGATGGCCGGATCGCTCATGATGCGTTGACCCGCAGTGCGATCACTGGTTCAGCGGTTTGGCAAAACGTCCATCAAGAACGTGGAGACTATCAAGGAATCTTAGTGGGCAGTCAGACGGTGTTGACGGATGATCCCACGTTATTGACCACGGTTGAAACCAGCTTTCCGCCGATTCGCATCGTGTTAGACCGTCGGGGGCGAACGCTGTCGCAACCCCATTTGGCACTGTTTGCCGATGATTCGGCACCTGTGTGGATTTTTACGCAGCAGACAACTGTCAGTGATTTGCCAGCTCATGTGTCAGTGATCCAGCTGGAAGAGTTGACAATTGTTTCATTGCTGAAGGAGCTTGCCGCACGACAGGTCCAATCGCTTTACGTAGAAGGAGGCGCTGCGATCCATGATGCCTTTTTAGCCAGCGGACTGTGGCAAGAAAGCATTACCTATGTGGCGCCAAAGTTTCTTGGGGGCAATAGTCTCGCAAGTTTTACCAGTGAGCGTACCCCGAAACAGCTGCAGCAACTAACAGAGGTGACGGTGACTGCAGTTGGGGAAGATGTTTGCATCCGAGGAAGGAGACCAGAGGAATGTTCACAGGATTGATTCAGGAAAAAGGCCGCATCAAAGAGATCCGCAAGCAAAGCCGCACGATCCAGCTAACTTGCAGTGCGTCCGAAGGATTACTGGCGGATTACCAGATCGGAGACAGTATGGCGATCAACGGGACGTGTCTGACGGCGATCGCCAAACAAGCGTCGACGTTTACGGTGGATATCATGCCAGAAACCTTTCAACGAACCACCTTTAAACAACTCTCGGTGGGTGTCGAAGTCAATTTGGAGCGAGCGATGGCAGCGACGCAGCGTTTTGAAGGCCACTTTGTCGCAGGCCACATTGATGTAACGACCCGTTTGATCCAGAAAAAGCAGTTGGAAAATGCCTTGATCTTGACGTTTGCTTATCCTGTCAGTGTGCAAGGGGAAATCATTCCGCAAGGGTCGATTGCGATCAATGGCGTCAGTTTGACGGTTACCCAGACGACGGCACAGGCATTTTCCGTTAGCTTGATCCCCCATTCCAAAGACCAGACGACGCTGGGGCAGTTGAAACAAGGGGAGTGGGTCAATATCGAGACGGATATGATCGGGAAATATGTCAAATACCAACGAAAATGAAAGAAGGCAGACGATGCATAAAGTAGAACAAGCAGTGGAATGGTTAAAAAAAGGCGGCTTAGTGATTGTCGCCGATGATGAAAATCGGGAATCAGAAGGAGATTTGATTGGGATCGCTGAATACGCAACGCCAGAATCTGTCAATTTTATGGCGACTTATGGCCGCGGCTTGATCTGTGCACCCATCTCACAAGCAATCGCTGAAAAGCTGGCATTGCCTGAGATGACCGCCAATAATACGGATGCCTTTGGCACCGCATTTACCATCAGTGTCGATCACGTGACGACGAGTACGGGAATTTCTGCGAAAGACCGGGCAGTGACGATTGAAAAGTTGGCTGATCCTGCGTCACAGGCTGCGGATTTTTATCGCCCTGGTCATATCTTCCCATTGACCGCTCAACCTGGCGGCGTGTTGGAACGCAGAGGACATACAGAAGCGGCTGTGGATTTAGCAAAGCTTGCTGGCAGCGTGGAAGCAGCCTACATTTGTGAGATTTTAAAGGAAGATGGCACGATGGCTCGGGTCCCAGAATTGAAAAAATTAGCAGAAAAATGGCAGCTGCCGTTTTTGACCATTGATGAGTTGGCGGAATATCTACGAGGAACCACGCCTATCACGGTGGATCTGCCAACGGCTTATGGGGCGTTCCAATTGTCCTTATTTGAAGATGAGTTCGGCAATGAACACCTTTTACTAGCCAAAGGCGAGATTCAACACACTACCGAGCCGCTGTTACTACGGATCCATTCAGAGTGTTTAACAGGCGACGTCTTCGGCTCTCATCGCTGTGATTGTGGCGAACAGCTGCAAGAAGCGATGCGGCAGATCGAAGCAAAAGGCCGCGGTGCGATTTTGTATCTACGCCAAGAAGGCCGCGGTATTGGCTTGCGGAACAAGCTCCGTGCCTATCAGCTGCAGGAACAAGGCATGGATACTTATGAAGCAAATATTGCATTAGGGTTTGCAGCAGATGCCCGTCATTACACGTTTGCCGCTGATGTTTTACGTTCCTTAGAAGTGCAGGAGATTCAACTGATGACCAACAACCCTGACAAAGTGAAGGAATTAGAAAGCTTAGGGATCAAGGTCGCAGAACGGGTACCGCTGGAGATGCCTGTGCATAAAGAAAACAGCAGCTATTTGAAAACGAAGAAAGAAAAGTTTCACCATTACCTATCTATTTAATCAACCAAAGGAGAATGAGCGATGACAGTATTTGAAGGAACGTTTCAGGGAGAGGCAGTCAAAGTAGGGATCGTAGTCTCACGATTCAACGAGTTTATCACTTCCAAGTTAGTGGAAGGCGCCAAAGACAATTTGTTGCGTCATGGAGTCAAAGCAGAAAACATCGATGTGTATTGGGTTCCAGGTGCTTATGAGATTCCGTATATTACCAAAAAAATCGTTGACCACAAGCAATACGATGGGATCGTGACATTAGGTGCCTTGATTCGCGGAGCAACGACCCACTATGAATTGATCTCAAATGAAGTGGCGAAAGGCGTAGCCCAAATTGGTCTGAATGCCGACATTCCGATCATGTTTGGTGTGTTGACGACTGAAACGATCGAACAAGCCATTGAACGGGCGGGAACCAAAGCTGGCAACAAAGGCAGCGAAGCCGCTCAAGGTCTTTTGGAGATGATTTCGTTGAATCAGCAAATCCTTGGCAACGCATAGGTTTCACGTTCGAACAAAGGGAAGCTAGCAAGAACAAGCCTGCCTGAGCATAGGCATCAGACTGGAGACAGACTTCGTACAAAATGAAGTCTGTCTTTTTTTCATCATAAAAAAAACACTTGATTATTATGCCAAAGGATTCGCTTCTTCACGGGTACCGTGTTTTCGATCGGTCAATGGAGAGGAAGACGCCCAATCAATCACGAACATTAGAATAACTCTTATTTAAGGAAATTTTCAGAAAATTATTTACATTTCACAAAAGGTTCCTTATAATGACTCTATTCATTGAGAGTGATTCTCATTTGCAAATAGATGTCAAAGCAGCACATGGCTTTGGCGCTTTTCATGAGAAGAACTGTTATAAGCGAAAAAACGCACAGATGCTTCTTTTATGATGGCGGCGAGGCAACAGTCAAGGTTGTTTTTGCTGTGAAATCAGGAGGGAGTCGTGCTGAATAAAGGAGAATCACATGTCGGTAGGGTTGATTAAATCAAATCGTTGGATGGTTTCGACAATCATTTGCTGTGTTTTAGTTGTCGCCATTCTCTTATCTGCAGGAGTTGCTTTGGCAAACGGTCAAGCCAATATCACCCTTGGCGAAGTTTACCAAATTCTCTTCTATAAAATCAGCCATGGATTGGTTGGTGATCTTTCAGGCATTTCAGACGCAAACATCAATATCGTCTGGTTTGTTCGGGCACCGCGGGTCTTGCTGTCTATTTTTGTGGGCATGGGGTTAGCAATCAGCGGGGCAGTGATGCAAGCGGTGGTCCAAAATCCGCTGGCAGATCCCTATATCTTAGGAATCTCTTCTGGCGCATCCTTAGGGGCGACCTTCGCCATCTTAGTCGGTTTTGGCGGCTCGGCGCTAGTCTTACAACTGGGCTTATCGTTTGGTGCCTTTGCAGGAGCGGGGATTGCCACTATTTTGGTGCTGCTGCTTGCCAGTATCGGTGGGAAAATGACTTCCACAAAACTTGTGCTGTCGGGGACGATCGTCAGTGCCTTATGCAGCTCTGTTTCAAACTTGATCATCTATCTGGCTAGCAATGCAGAAGGGATGAAGACTGTGGCGTTTTGGTCGATGGGCAGCTTAGCCTCGGCTTCTTGGAACAAATTAGGCTTTATCGTGGTTCTGGTTTCTTTGATCACGCTGTTCTTCCTGACGCAATACCGTGTTTTGAATACGCTTTTGCTGGGAGATGAAGTTGCTTCCACCTTAGGGGTCAAGCTGACTTTCTATCGTCGTTTTTACATGCTGCTAGCAGCGCTATTAACCAGTATCATCGTTGCGAATTCTGGTATGATCGGCTTTGTCGGCTTGATCATTCCTCATATCGTACGTGGAGTCAGCGGGTCGGATCATCGCCTGTTGATGCCTTTGACCGCTTTGACAGGCGCGTTGTTTTTGATTTGGGCGGATGTGATCGCCCGCTCGACCCTGCAAGGAGTCGAACTGCCGATCGGAATCATTACAGCGCTGATTGGCGCACCGATCTTTATCTATATCATTGTCAAACGGCAATACAACTTTGGGGGGTGACGGAATGAAATTAGCAGTTGAAAAGCTCAATCTGACGATCGGGGATCAGCAGATACTAAAAGACATCTCCGTCCAAACCGCACAGGGGCAATTTGTCGGCTTGATTGGGTCCAATGGCAGCGGCAAATCTACATTGTTAAAAGCTATCTACAAAACGTTGAAACCTGACAGCGGCGACATTTATTTGGGTGAGATGAATATTTTGAAAAGTTCCGAAAAAAAAGTCGCCCAGCAAGTCAGCGTCGTCAGTCAATTCAATGAGTTGAGCTTTGATTTAACAGTAGAACAGATGGTGCTTTTAGGCCGCACGCCCCACAAGGGTTTGTTGGAACAAGACACCAAAGCCGATCATGAGCTGGTCACTGAAGCCTTAGCCAAAACAGGGTTAAGTGCCTATAGAAAACGCAGCTACCTCTCATTATCAGGAGGCGAAAAACAGCGGGTCGTCCTTGCTCGTGCCATCACCCAAGAACCGAAATTTATGATTCTCGATGAGCCGACCAATCATTTGGATATCCGTTACCAGCTGGAAATCTTAGAAACCGTCAAGCATCTGAAGATTGGCTTGTTGGCGGCGCTGCACAATTTGGAACAAGCAGCTAACTATTGCGACATCATCTATGCCTTAAAAGATGGTCGGGTCGTAGGGTATGGCGAACCAGAAACGTTGCTGACAGAAGAACTGATCGAAGAAATCTATGGCGTGAAATGCAGTATTTACCATCATCCGATCACAGGCGGATTAGGGTTTCATTATTATTTTGAAAAGGAGCAAACAGATGAATAAATGGGGAAAAATGATTGGGATAGGATTGGCAGTCTTTACATTAAGCGCTTGCGGCAATACGAAGGATGAAGGAACTTCGGCTTCTTCCTCACAGGCAGAAAGTACGTATCCCTTAACCATCAGCAACTACACCAAAGCAGAAGGCGGTACGCAGTGGACTGCCAAGGACCAAACCTTTAATGAGGCACCGAAAAAAGTCGTAGCCAACACACGACCAGCAGCGGAATTGCTGCTGCATCTCGGCCTTAAGGATCAGATTGCGGGTGTCGGTGCAACCTTTGGTGCCGCCGATGAGGAAGTTGCTGCTGATTATGCAGAACTAAACGACCTGGGCAGTGACTATATCAGTAAAGAAACGGCGCTCAGTGTGGATCCAGATTTTATTTTTGGTCGCGGGGGACTTTTCGATAACCAAGATTGGGGCGTCGGCACCGTTGATTCCTTGAACGAGATGGGTATTCCGACTTACGTCCAAGAAACCTCTGTCACTGGGGCGACATTTGATTCCGTTTATCAAGACATTGAAAACCTTGGTAAGCTCTTCAATGTCCCTGAGGCAGCCGCTACTTTTGAAAAAGAATTAAAGGATCGCCAGAGTGCCTTGGAAGAAAAAGTAGCAGACAAAGAAGAGCAAACCTTTGCCCATCTCTTTATGTCTGATCCAAGTGTGGTCAGTGTCTATGCCGCTCAAGACGAGTCTTTTTTCAACAGCAACTTTGATATGATCAAACTGAACAATGTGTTTCAAGACTATTCAGGAGAAGTCAGTGTCGAAACCTTGATCGAAACGGATCCCGATGTCTTGATCGTCGGCGACTGGTCAACGATCGAAGGCAGTGTTTCTGGTCAAGAAATCATTGAAGGCTTGTACAAAAATGACAAACTCTCCAGCATGAAAGCCATCAAAAACAAACAAGTCTACAGCATGGACTACAATTATCTCTTTGGCTACGGCTACCAAGCCTTGACTGGATTGGAAGAACTGGTAGAGCAAATGGCACAATAAGCACCTCCTATTGCATAAAAAGGAGAACCAACTTTTTATATAATAGAAGAAAACCAACGTTTCACTGGCCGATCGACCACAGAAACGTTGGTTTTTTGTATTTGGGAAAAGCAACCTTTGCCGCTGCCCGTTCCGCAACAAGTAACCCGTTAGCTGTTTTTTTCTGTCACGTGGTCCATTTGATAGCGAGACAATAGCTTCTCTTTGTGTTTTTGCATGATCGTCTCTAGAGAAATATCGTAGTTATCAGCGAGAATAAATAAGTTATCCAGTACATCGCCCAATTCTTCCGTCAGGTTTGCCAGTTTTTCTTCTGGCAAGCCTTCTTGTTCATCGGGACGGTCACGACCGATCTCCAATGTTCGAATGGCACGGCTCACTTCCCCGACTTCTTCTGCTAAAAAATTCGCCCGAATAAACGGATCGTACTGATACCAATTGCGGGCTTTGTAGAAGTCACTGATAAATCGTTGATACTCCTCAATGTTCATAAATTTTTTTCCATCCTTTCCCAGAACCTTTATCAGAATCATGATATACTATTTCAAAATGATTGAGAAGGATGATGGAGAGTTTTATGAAAATTGCAGTCTATTGTGGTGCCAGTGTCGGTAATGAACCTAGTTTTGCAACAGCCGCTCAAGAATTGGGGCAGTGGATCGCTTCACGGAAAAATACGCTGGTCTATGGCGGCGGAAAAGCGGGCTTGATGGGCGTGCTGGCAGATGCTGTCTTAGAAAATGGCGGTCAGGTGATCGGGGTGATCCCAACCTTTTTGAAAGATCGGGAACTAGCACATCCTGGATTGACCGAACTCCATGTCGTCGAGACGATGTCAGAAAGAAAACGAAAAATGTTCGAATTGTCGCAGGCCTTTGTCGCACTGCCAGGTGGTCCGGGTACGCTGGAAGAAATCACGGAGATGATCTCGTGGTCAAGAATCGGTCAAAACCCGAATCCTTGTGCTTTTTATGATGTGAACAACTTTTACCGCGCAACGAGAGCCTTGTATGACAACATGGTGGAAAATGAGTTCTTGACGCAAGCCGATCGCGAAAAAATCGGCTTTGCGCAAACAACTCAGGAGCTTGAAGCTTTTATTCAAGCCTACGAACCGCCAGTTATTCGGCAATATTAAGCGTCTGTTGCAAAAGAGCAAGGCGAAGCACCGGCGGGTGTCGTCTTGCTCTTTTGCTTCTTTGACGCATTCTTAGTATAATGGGGTTTGTTTTGCAAGTGGGGGTCATAAAAGAAGATCCTTGGACAAAGAAATGGAGCGTAAATCATGACAACAAATTTTTGGGCTGAATTGCCGAAGCCTTTTTTTATCCTAGCACCAATGGAAGATGTCACCGATGTCGTTTTTCGACATGTCGTTCAAGCTGCCGGCGCACCAGATGTTTTCTTTACGGAATTTACCAACTCCGATAGTTACTGCCATCCAGAAGGACGCGACAGTGTGCGGGGACGTTTAGTCTTCACCGAAGATGAGCAACCGATGGTGGCACACATTTGGGGCGATAAGCCAGAGTATTTCCGTGAGATGAGTATCGGCTTAGCGGAGATGGGCTTTAAAGGGATCGACTTAAATATGGGCTGCCCAGTGCCGAACGTTGCTGGACGAGGCAAAGGCAGCGGCTTGATCTTGCGACCAGAAGTTGCTGCTGAGCTGATCCAAGCAGCCAAAGCTGGCGGTCTGCCGGTCAGTGTCAAGACTCGTTTGGGCTATACCGAACTAGGAGAAATGGAAGCCTGGTTGACCCATGTCCTGCAACAGGATATCGCCAACCTTTCGATCCATTTGCGAACCCGCAAAGAAATGAGCAAGGTCGACGCCCATTGGGAATTGATTCCTGAAGTGGTTGCCTTGCGGGATAGAATCGCCCCACAAACGAAGCTGACGATCAACGGCGATATCCCTGATCGTACCAAAGGTTTAGAGCTAGCAGAAAAATATGGCGTGGACGGAATCATGATCGGTCGGGGTATTTTCAAGAATCCCTATGCCTTTGAAAAAGAACCGAAAGAGCATACCTCAGAAGAGCTATTAGGCTTGTTGCAGCTGCAATTAGACTTGCAGGACCATTACGCCAAAATGGTGCCGCGCTCGATCGCAGGATTGCATCGTTTCTTTAAAATCTATGTCAAAGGCTTCCCTGGAGCCAGTGATTTGCGGGCAAAATTGATGAATACGAAATCAACGGATGAAGTTCGGCAACTGCTGTCAGAGTTTGCTGAGAAAAAGAACCACGAGGAAAGTATTGAAGCGTAAGTTTCAATGCTTTTTTTGTTTTTGGTTGCTGTACCCGCTCTCATTGTCAATCCTTTCTTGACAATAGATAGGTACCTATGTAAAATGGAGAGCGGACTTTTAACTAGGTACCTATCTAAATAGTGAAGAGGCGAAAGGAGCTGAAGGTCGATGGTTTCCGAACAAGAAATCGTGGAACGATTGTTTGAAGTGTATAAATTAAATCGGCGGTATGCGGAACAAAAATATGGGCGTTTTATGCCAGGTCGGGGACAGTTCAATTGCCTACTGGTATTGGACGAAAAAGGGACGTTGACCCAAAAAGATCTCGCCGCGTATTTAGCGATCCGTTCGACATCCACTGGCGAACTACTAAAGAAACTGGCTGAAAAAGGGCTGATCCAAAAAGAAGTCGATCCGAAAGATAAACGCAGCCATCTGATTTCGCTGACGGAAGCAGGCAAGGAAGAGGCACAGCGAATGAAAGAAAAACGCAGCAAGGCGCACCAAGAAATGCTGACCTATTTGACGGCAGAAGAAAAACAAGCCTTTGGTCAAGCCTTAGCAAAAATCGAACAGTTTTATCTTGAGAAGGAGGCGGACGTTGATTGAGTGAAACAGTCCAACGAACGGAACGTCAGCGGACACTGATTTTTATTAATTTAATGATTACATGTATTGCCGTATCCATGTTGGCGACCGCCTTGACGACGGCTTTACCCGCCATCGTCACTGACCTGCAGATTTCCGTCACTACGGGACAATGGCTGACTAGCGGTTATTCCTTGGCGATGGCGATCGTTATGCCCTTGACGGCATATCTTATGAATCGTGTGCCAACCAAAAAGCTGTATCTCGCTGCCTTAGGAATTGCGTTGGTGGGCTTGCTGCTTTGTGCTGCAGCGCCCAATTTTCTAGTCATGATGCTTGCTCGTATTTTGCAGGCCGTAGGCAATGGAATCTTGACCGCAATGGCGCAAGTGATCCTCTTATCGATCTATCCGATCAATCGTATTGGTGTCGTGATGGGCTGGTATGGACTATCGATCACCGCGGCACCCGTGATCGCACCGACTCTTGCTGGGGTGATCGTGGACCGCTTGAACTGGCATGCGATTTTTTATATCGTTGCCGTGATTGTTTTGATTTCACTGATTTGGGCCATAAAGGTTTTTGATGATGTGTTGCCAGTAAGCAACAGCAAATTTGATCAGACCTCTTTTGTTTTGAGTGCCTTCGCCTTTGGTGGGATTACTTTAGGCTTTGGCAATATCGGCAGCTATGGCTTTTTCAGCTTACCCGTTTTAGGAACCTTAGGGCTCGGTTTGGTAGCAGGGATCTTCTTTGTCTTCCGTCAGTTAAGAGCGGAAACTCCATTTTTGGATCTGCGGGTCTTAAAAACAAAAGAGTATGCCATCAGTGTCTTTGGCAGTATCATGCTTTACTTGGTCTTGATGGGTTCGGCGATGCTGATGCCGCTATACGTGCAGTCGATTTTAGGCAAATCAGCGACGATCTCGGGATTAGTCGTTTTGCCAGGCTCTCTGGTCTCGGCTTTCTTAAGTCCCGTGGCTGGGCGAATCTATGACAAAGTCGGCATCCGTCTGTTGACGCTTTTTGGCGGCGGTTCACTGGTCTTGAGCAACATCGGCATGTATTTTATCCATATGCACACGGGTATTTGGGTAGCAGTGGTTTTGAACATGCTGCGCTGTGCCGCCACAGGTTGTTTGTTGATGCCCTTCGTGACATGGGGAAATAAAAATATTCCGCCGCAGCTGACGGCGCATGGAACAGCGTTATTGACTTCTTTGCGAACGGTGGCAGGCGCCATCGGGACAGCATTATTTGTCGGGATCATGAATAGTGTGGCGCAAAAAAGCACGACCTTAACAGGAACAAGTGCACTGCTTCATGGGATGAATGTTTCTTTCTTATTGATGACGATCGCTTCTGGACTGCTGTTTGCAACGGGGCTATTCTTGATTCGTGATCAGAAGCCAGAAGCCGTTTGGCTAGAAGGGGCAGAAGAACCACTGGAATAAAGTGGGGCACCTTTCTTTGAAGGGTGCTTTTCTTGATTTATTTCATGAAACTCTATGAAAAACCAAAAAATTCGATATAATAAGATAACTTATGGTTTAGGAGGAGTATTTTTTTTCATTAAAGACTTGTTTTAATGGAAAAAAATCAGGGAGAAAATGAAGAATAAAGGCGTTTATTTTGGGTTGTCTGCCTATGTCTTGTGGGGCTTGGTCACACTATATTGGAAAATAATCGTTGGGGTTTCGCCATTAGCAACGATGTGCTACCGAATCGTGTGGTCCTTTGTTTTTATGGTGTTGTTTATCGTGCTTTCTGGGAAGAAAACGCAATTTTTACAAGAAGCGCGTCTACTATGGAAGAACAAAGCATTTGCTGGACTGATCGTTTTAGCTTCTGTGCTGATCTCCATCAACTGGTTCACCTTTATCTTCGCGGTGAGTGCGGGCCACGTGATGCAAGCCAGCTTAGGCTATTATATCAATCCGCTTGTCAATGTCTTGTTAGCGACCGTTTTTTTGAAGGAACGTCTTAGTCGTACTGGCATGCTGGCGTGTCTGCTGGCAAGTATCGGGGTGATCTTATTATCGATCCAAACAGGAACGATTCCTTATGCCTCACTGATCATGGCCTTTTCCTTTAGTACGTATGGCTTGATCAAAAAAAGAATCCCCATTAGTTCGGTTACTGGGTTAACGATCGAAACGATGGTGATTTTCCCCTTTGCCCTCGTGTATATTTTAGGATTTTCAACCGTCGGCTTTATGAATTATCCCTGGCAAACCAATCTCTTATTGGTGGGTGCTGGGATCGTGACGGCTATTCCGCTGCTGCTGTTTGCGGAAGCTGCGAAAAATGTTTCTTACATTACGCTTGGGTTTATTCAATACGTCAACCCGACGATCATGCTTTTGTTAGCCATCTTTTTGTTTCACGAAACCTATTCACTGGCCCAATTTTCCGCCTTTGCGTTTATTTGGCTGGGGATCGCGGTCTTCACCTATGGTACGTTAGGAACGGCGATGAAAGAGCGGCGCATGGGACAGCAAAGAAAGCAACTTTGATACATCAGGAATGGCTGCAGCTGGGCCGTTCCTTTTTTTATTAAAAAACAAAGCATTTTAGGTAGTGAAGGATGTTGCAAGGAGAACGCTTCAATGGTATAACAAAGGAAAAACCCGTTGTAGAAATTCTGCTTGAAAAGGGTTGCATCTGCCACAGGGGTGTGTTATTATTCTTTCAGTTACAAGGATTGTTACTGTTCGGCAGGCAAAACCAGAATTGACCGCAGCGCGCTAACGGGGAGATTCTAGGTTTTTTTATTTTGGAGTGAGGGAAAGCGATGATTATTGGAAAAATTTTAAATAATAATGTCGTCATCTCGACCAATGATGCCGGTCAGGAAGTGATCTATATGGGTCGCGGCATTGCGTTTAAGAAAAAAGTCGGCGATCCAGTGGATGAAGCCTTTGTCGAAAAAGAATTTGTGTTAAAGGATACCTTTACTGCAAATCAGTTTCAGCAATTGTTTTCAGACATTCCTGTGGAAGAAGTCGAAGCCGTCAAGCAAGTGGTGGATGATGCAGAAGCATCCTTGGGGATCGAGCTGTCGCCAAATATTTATTTGACCCTGACCGACCATATCCATTATGCGCTGGTTCGGGCACGTGAAGGCATTGAGCTGCCGAATCCATTGTTGTTTGAGACCCGCAAGTTTTATCCGAAAGAGTATGCGGTTGCAGCAGATGCCGTTGCTTATTTTGAAAAAGTCTTCGGGATTACATTGCCAGAATCGGAGATCGGCTTTATCGCCTTTCATATTGTCAATAGCGAACAAGCCAATGGCACGATGGAAACCACGATGCAAGCGGTAGAAATCGTACGTGACGTACTGGCGATCATCAGTCGCTTTTATGGACGAGTCTTTAACCCAGATTCCTTGAATTATCAACGGATCACCACGCATTTGCAGTATTTTGCGCAGCGTTATTTAAGCGATGAACTTTCGGGGGAAAAAGATGAATTTTTATTTGCCCTTGTGCAATCGAAGTACCCTAAAGCGTTTCAAACGGTCCAACGGATCAACGAGTACTTGATCAAAACCTACGACAAATCGATCGGTGAATCAGAAATGATCTACTTAACGATCCACATCGAACGTGTCGTCAATGATCAAACCAATTAACATTCAATCATTAACGGATTGTTACTGTCAGGCAGGCAATACCCAGATTGAAAAGACAACAGTCAGCGAGGAAAAAACTCGTTAGACGGTCGTTTTTTCAATCTGGGTTTTTTTATTAAAAAAAGGAGTGTTGAAAAAATGAGTTCAAATAAAGAGATTGCCGTTCGCGTCCTTGATGCGGTGGGCGGCAAAGAAAATGTCAACAGCGTGGTGCATTGTGCGACCCGCTTGCGTTTCAAATTAAAAGATGAGCACAAAGCGGATACGGCACGCTTGAATCAAGACGACGATGTGATCCAAGTCGTTCAAAGCGGCGGACAATACCAAGTGGTGATCGGCAGTCATGTCAGTGACGTTTACCGTGAATTGAATGGAGTAGCGAACTTTGATGGCGAAGCAGACAGCAAAGGCGACAAAGGCAATTTGTTGAATCAACTGGTGGATATTATTTCGTCGATCTTTACGCCATTTTTAGGCGCAATGGCAGGTGCCGGGGTCTTAAAAGGATTCTTGACGCTGGCAGTCACCTTGAATTGGTTAGCGGCTGATTCTGGGGTCTACACCGTATTGTATGCGATTGCCGATGGGTTATTTACCTATTTACCAGTGATGTTGGCTTTTACTGCAGCGAAGAAGTTTCGTACCAATGAATTTCTAGCGGTTTCCTTAGCGATGGCGTTGGTTCATCCAGACATCACCGCTTTAGCTGGGCAAACGTTGAGTTTCTTAGGCCTTCCGGTCATTATTGGTGCGAGTGCTTATACGTCTTCCGTCATTCCGATTATATTAGCGGTCTTTTTACAAAGCTATGTGGAGCGTTTCTTTAAAAAAGTCATTCCTAGCTTCTTACAGATCATCTGTGTGCCTTTAGCGGTCTTCTTGATCATGGCGCCATTGACCTTTATTGTCGTCGGTCCACTAGGAACGATTTTAGGAAACTTGTTAGGTAGTGCCTATGACAGCATTTACCACTTCAGCCCACTGATCGCTGGCGCTGTCATGGGTGGTTTATGGCAAGTCTTTGTGATGTTTGGCATGCACTGGGGCTTTGTACCGATCATCATGTTGAATCTCAGCCAAACTGGTGTCGATACCATGGTACCAATGCTATTGCCAGCTGTCCTTTCTCAAGGGGGTGCAGCGCTAGCAGTGTTCTTTATGACAAAAAATGTGAAATTGAAAGGCTTGGCCCTTTCTTCAACAATCACCTCAATTTTTGGGATCACAGAACCGACGGTGTATGGGGTGACTTTGCCATTGAAAAAACCATTTATCGCCGCGTGTATCAGTGGTGCCCTCGGTGGTGCCTTCATTGGCTTCAGCCAAGTCGAAAACTATACCTTTGGGTTAGTCAGCTTACTAAGTCTGCCGTCCTTTATCCCACAAGATACGAAAGATTTAAGTGGTCTGATCGCAGCTTCGATCGGCACGGCTATCGCTTTTGGCGCAGCGTTTGTCTTGACCTTCTTCTTACGTTTTGAAGATCAGCCAGCAACTGATGCCAGTGTAGCACCAGCAAAAGAGCCAGCAGCACCCACAGAGAGTTCGTCTAAAGAACGAGTGATCCTCAGCAGTCCGTTAGAAGGCAAAGTGGTTCCCTTAGCAGAAGTCAAAGACCAAGTCTTTTCTTCTGGTGCATTAGGAAAAGGTATCGCTATCGAACCAACTGTCGGGGCTTTATATGCGCCAGCAGATGGCACCATCACGACGCTCTTTCCTACCGGCCATGCCGTTGGTTTGACCACCACGGATGGAGCCGAAGTTCTGATGCATATTGGTATGGATACTGTGGAACTAGATGGCAAAGGCTTTAAGGTCTTTGTTAAACAAGACGATCAAGTCAAACGTGGCGATTTGTTAGTGAAGTTTGATCTAGATACGATCAAAGCAGCTGGCTTATCTACGATCACACCGATCGTTGTGACGAACACCCCGCAATATTTAGATGTGATG
Source organism: Enterococcus sp. DIV0213h (assembly GCF_051711285.1). Classification (NCBI taxonomy): domain Bacteria; kingdom Bacillati; phylum Bacillota; class Bacilli; order Lactobacillales; family Enterococcaceae; genus Enterococcus; species Enterococcus sp. DIV0213h. The sequence continues at coordinate 3,502,430 of NZ_JBIOMH010000001.1, read as the reverse complement.
GATATGAACCAAACCGATGTCTTGCAAGGAGAAGACTTCTTAGCCATCGTAAAATAAGCAAAAGAAACCCGATCCTCGACTGAATATCAGCAAGGACCGGGTTTTTTGTAAGAAAATAAGGCGCAGTTGCCCTTCTCGCTTGCCTTATTTGGTGGCAAACGCTTGTCACAGCGCGAGTTAAGGGCAAGACCAACATCAGGAACGCCTACTCAGGGAAAACCCGAACATTCTTGGGGACTGTTCCTTACACATGGCTTAAATTTTCGGCAAGCGACTCTAAAGCGGGGAAATCGAGAATTGCATAGCCCTGTTTTTGTTTTTCGATCAGCTTGTCTTCCCGAAAGCTGGTAAAGGTTCGCAGCAGGTGGCGATAGCTGACATTCAAGATTGCGGCACAGGTGGTCAACTGAAAGGAAAAGTGTTGATTTTCTTGATGCGCAAGAATAAATTTGGCCAACCGTGTCTCTACAGGTTCCGTCAATGAATTCGCTAAGTTGATCCCCGAATTCAAGCGGGAACTGAGCAACTGACAGATGGTTTGCAAAAAGCGGACGTCTTGTTGCAAGGTGTTGCGGTAGCGATTCAAAGGGATGCAGACACAGACGCAAGCAGAAGCGGCTTTGACACTGCTTTTCGGCAAGAGTTCCCATAAAGAGGAAGCTTCTCCTAATGGTGCAGCTGGCTTGGCGTAATCAATACAAATCGTTTGGGTATCCGAAGAGAAGGAATAGACCATTACGGTTCCTTCTACGAGAAAATACAAGTATTCAGAAGGCGTACCCGTTCGAATCAGGTGCTCTTCTTTTTCAAAGGAATGCAAAGTGGCCATCGCTAACAAATCATTGTCCATATAAGATTGCAGATCGTATGTGTCAATGTAATTACTGAGGCGTACGGTATCATCGATTTTTTTCATGGAAATCAGCCACTCCTGAATGGTTTTCTTTAAGTATAGCTTAGTTCCCCTTTTGACTCAACACGAACGATAAATAAAATCTAATGTAAATTGTATGTAAAAATAAGGTAAAATAGGACATGTGTCACTTCATTTTGACGGGATACTTGGTATGATTTGAATGTAAGAAAGCTTCAAACCATTAGGAGGAGAAAAAATGCCATTGAAACGAATTGTTAAAGGAATGTTAGGAATTGCGTTAGTTGCCGCATTGACCGGCTGTGGGAATGGGAGCAGCAGCAGCGACAGCAGTGCCGCAGCCGAAAAAGAAAAGCTGGTGGTACAATTCGTACCGACCAATAATGACGGCTCGATGCAAGCCAAAGCAAAACCGTTTGCTGAGTATTTATCAAAAAAATTAGACCGTGAAGTAGAAGTAACGTTAGCAACGGATTATTCGACGATCGTAGAAGCGATGGCTTCTGGACAAGTTGATTTAGGGATCATGCCGCCAGCCGCTTATGTTCAAGCCAAAGACATGGATGCAGCTGAAGCGATTTTGACTTCTCAATTAGGTGCTTATGATCCAGAGACGGGCTTGCCATTAGAAGGGGAAAAAACCAATACCTTCAAAGGGGAAATCTTGGTCCGTGCGGATAGCGACATGACAGAATTGACGGACTTAAAAGGGAAAAAAATCGCCACATTGAGTCCAAACTCTGCCAGCGGCTATATTTACCCAGTTGCCGAGTTGAAAGATGCAGGCGTTGATCCAACGACGGATGCTACATTAACGACGGTGAATGATATTCCAAGTGAAATCACTGCAGTCTTGAATGGTCAGATGGATGCCGCCTTTGTGTTTCAAGGGGCACGAAATGTCTTTGCGTCAAGCTTCCCAGACAACGACTTATTCAAAGACCTAAAAGTCCTTTACTTGACTGAAGGGGATATTCCAAATGACGCCATTGCCGTCCAACCGTCAATGGATGCTGAACTAAAAGAGCAGATCAAAGAAGTGTTCTTGAACATGGCAGATGATGAAGAGGGTGCCGAAGCAATGAGCTTGTGGGGACACCAAGGGTATGAAGAAGCAGCAGATTCTGCTTACGATACCATTCGCGATTATACACAACGAGCAGCAGAGTAAAAAATCAGGGATTGCGGTAGAAGGATAACGGGACACGGAGATGTGCAGCGATTTACTAGGGGAATAGGTGGAATACGCAGTACCAGTGCATTTTTTAGTGAAATAGACCGTGACCGATTGGGGAAACTTTGCCGCGGTCCCTACATAATGGAGAAAACAGATGATAACTTTTGAGAATGTATCCAAAGTCTACCCAAATGGGGTCAAAGGATTACAGAACATAGATGTGACGATTGAGCAAGGTGAATTTGTGGCCATCATTGGCTTGAGCGGTGCTGGTAAGAGTACCTTTTTACGCTCAATCAATCGCTTAGTGCCAATCACAGAAGGAGATATCCGGATAGACGGCAAATCAGTCACGAAAGCCAATAAAAAGGAATTGCGCTTGATTCGTCGACAAATCGGATTGATCTCGCAAAGCTTCAATTTGGTCAAACGCAGTACCGTTCAAAAAAATGTTTTGTCTGGGCGTTTGGGGTATTACGGGACCTGGAAAAGTATTTTAGGGTTGTTTACGAAAGAAGACTACGAAAGAACGAAAGAAGCGCTAGCGACGGTCGGCTTGTCAGACAAACTGCAAACGAGAAGTGACCAGTTGAGTGGGGGGCAACAGCAGCGGGTATCCATCGCCCGTGCCTTGGTCCAACAAGCGCCGGTGATTTTAGCAGATGAACCTGTGGCATCACTAGATCCCATCACGACAGAGAAAGTGATGGAGGATCTGAAGAAGATCAATCAAGAAATGGGCAAAACGATTGTCATCAATCTGCATTCGATTCCCTTGGCTCGTCAGTATGCGACAAGGATCATTGCCTTAAAAGCAGGTGCGATCGTTTTTGACGGCAACGCAGCCGCTTTGACAGATCAGCGTTTAGAACAAATCTATGGGAAAGCAATTTTTGAAGAAAAGGCAGGAGAAATCGATGAGACTGAAAGAAACAGTTCATTTTAATTGGTACAAGCACCTGCTGCTGGTTCTTTTATTGCTGCTCTTTTTTCAAAGTAGTGCCTGGATCACAGGGGCTGATTTTGCACAAGTGTGGTCGAATCGCAGCCAGATGACGGCTTTCATGGCTCGCTTTTTGCACCCAGACTTTAGTTATCTACCGCAACTGATGATGCCCTTGATCAAGACATTGCAGATGTCCTTTTTAGGCACCGTTTTAGGAGTAGTCGCAGCGATACCGGTGAGTCTGTTGGCGACAACAGTCGTGACAGAAAGCCGTTGGGTCTCGGTGCCAATGCGTTTTCTCTTAGGGCTGGTGCGGACGATCCCCAATCTATTGTTGGCGGCATTGTTCGTAGCGATTTTTGGGGTCGGTGAAGCCACTGGTGTTTTGACCATCGCGGTCTTTACCTTTGGTATGGTTTCACAGTTGATGTTCCAAGCGATCGAAACCATTGATTTTGCGCCGATCGAAGCAGCAGCGGCGGTAGGAGCGAATAAATTTCAAGTGACCGTTTGGGCGATCATTCCCCAAGTCATCAGCCAGTTTGCCAGCTATACTTTTTATGCCTTTGAAGTCAATGTTCGAGCTTCGACGGTGTTAGGGTATGTGGGTGCCGGCGGGATCGGGGTCATCTTGAACGCCTCATTGGCATTGTTGAATTATGAGCGGGTCTCGATCATTATCTTGACGATTTTGCTGACAGTAGCGATCGTTGATTTTCTCAGTGAGCGGGTAAGGAGGTCTTTCCTATGATGATCAGAGAAGTGAAGAAAACGACTTGGCTGTTATGGGGACTCTTTGCTGTTTTACTAGTTTTATCCGCTGCGACGCTGGATTATTCTGGATTAAGCACCTTTTCCTTAGCGATGGGAAGAGATGTCTTGCAAGGGCTGAGTCAGCCAGACTGGTCCTTCTTTTATGACGGCAGTGGGGAAGATCTGTGGAGCTTGTTGTTACTGACGATCGGGATCGCTTGTCTAGGAACGATGATCGCAACAGTCTGCGCGATTCCAGTGACCTTGCTGAGTGCCGCCAACCTATGGACCTCGACACCCTGGGTCGCAAAAATCGGCAAAATGATCTGCAATATCTTGCGGGCATTTCCCGAGCTGGTTTATGCGATTATTTTTGTCCGTGTGGTAGGTCCAGGACCTTTTGCTGGAGTTATGGCGATCGGTGTCCACCAGATCGGTATGCTGGGCAAGTTGTTTACCGAAGAAATGGAAGCCATGGATGAGCGCTTGACGGAAGAGATGCAAGCCGTCGGTGCCAATTTTTGGCAGACGATGTTTTTCGTGCGGGTCCCTTACTTAGCACCCATCTATAGTTCCTTTGCATTGAATCATTTTGAAATTGCGGTCCGCAGTGCGGCAACATTAGGGTTAGTCGGTGCTGGCGGGATCGGTGCACCATTGATTTTTGCTATTCAAACCAGAACCTGGAGCAAGGTAAGTATTATTTTGTTGGGCGTCGTTGTGACCGTCTTCTTATTAGACCAGTTGACTGGAATCATCAGAAAGAAATTGAGATAAACCTATGAATGTATTGCATATATCAGATATCCATTTTCGAGAAAGTTACCTGCCTTGTGAAGAAGGGTATCAAGGAATGCTGGCAGCCATGCAAAATCCTTTGATTCCTCTTGAAGAGTGTATCCAAGATGCCAAGGCGCGAGCAGCGATCGATTTGGTGGTGATCAGCGGCGATTTGACCGAAGATGGCGCGCCTGCCGATTATGCCTCTTTGAAGCAATATTTAGAAAAAGCCTTTGGCTCAGCGCCCATCGTAGTAACGCTAGGTAATCATGATATCAAACGGCATTTTCGCCAAGGCTGGCAAGGCAAGTCAGTAGAAACCGCCAGTGATACACCTTTTAATCAAGTCTATGAAACGGAGGCATTGGCGATCGTGACTTTCGATAATTCCTGCTATGGCTATGCCGACGGTATCGTAGATGAGCGACAGTTTGAATGGCTGCAAGCCACGCTGGCGCAGCTCAAAGAGAAAAAGATCGTTTTTGTGACGCACCATCATTTGTTGCCCGACCAAGCAAGCACGCCGGCATGGGCCGGTGCCAATCGTTTGGTGGCATTATTGCAGCAGTATCAAATCTCTTGTATTCTCAGTGGACATACCCATCATGCGTTTACGGGAACGATCGCAGGGATTCCTTACTATACTGTGGCAAGTATGTCGTTTGTCGGGGAAGATGAAGGCGATGGGATGGTCCGTTTTGAAGAACGCTATGGATACAATTTGTATCGTTTTGAGGAAGGTGCATTGGTTCATCAATCCTCAGAAAACTATCGACCGAACCGTGTATTGATGCGGGTCAACATGCAAGGATAAAAAACAGACGTTCCGTCAACGCTGCCTTTAGCAGCAGGAAAGGAACGTCTGTTTTTCTGTGAAAAAGGCTTAGCCTTGATTGCCAAAGGTTTTGACAACTTCAATCGTGCCGTCGATATGAAAAAACAAGGTATAATTTTCTTCGGTTTTGATACCGTCAAAACGTCGGGCATAATAGGTGACCGCGTCTTTGAAGGTTTGTGGGGGAACCCCTAAAAAATCAGCGCATGCCGCCAATGTTTTGCATCCTTCTTCAAAACAAGCGATGATATCATAGGGCGTGACCACGATCGCAGAACCAATGTCGCGGGCTTTGCGTTCTTGTTTGCGTTTTTCGTTGGTGTCTTGGGCGGTAATGTCGCCAGCACTGGTCAGATAATGACCGATTTCTTCACCGATGGTGCTCAAGAGGTCTTCTTGTGATTGGTCAGGGTTCAAGTAAATATGGTGATCGATGTACAATCCTTGCTGACCATCAGGCATATTTTTATCGAAAATAAAGTGCAAGTCTGGGTAGGCGGCCATCAGTTCTTCTACTTTATCCATTTCCATCATTCCTTTTGGGCGTGCCGCTGTTTTATAAATTCAATATAGCTGAGGATATCTTCCATCTGCTCATCGGTGACGTCATCATCAATATGGGCCGCAACGGTTTGAACTTTTGCAGAGGGCTGCGTAAAGCCTGCCGGGACTTGTCTGCCTAATAAAAAATCGGTGGATACTTGAAAAATCTCCGCGAGTTTGACGATGGTCTCGCCATCGGGTTCGTTACGATCATTTTCGAAATGAGAATACGCTGCGCGGGTGATTCCCAGCTGATCTGCGATCTGCTGTTGGGTTTGATTGGTTCGTAGTCTGAGTGTTCTTAGCCGTTCGCCAAGCATGAGTGATCGCCTCCTTTTTTGTAGTATAGCACGTTAGATATAATTTGTATCTATTTTTGTATTATTCGATATAAAAAATATCACATTAGTTGACGATACGAATCGTATCTTTTATACTGGAAACAGATGATATGAATCGTATCAAAAGAATGGGGGAGGATCATGGATACATCGATCGTAACAGTTGTCTTGCCGTCACTCATTACTGGTGTACTTACTTATTTGGCTACCCGAGTATCCAGCAAAGCGAATTTGGAACAAACGAATATCGAAAATGCCCAGAAGCTTTACCTAAAATATGAACAGATCAATCAAGAATTGACCCATAAAATCGATCAGTTAGAAGAAGAAGTCCAAAAGACCACTAAAACCTACCAAGAAGAAGTCTTAGTTTATCAAGGAAAGCTTGCTACTGCCCAAAGCGAACGGGATTTTTTGCGGGCAGAAAATCAGGTGCTGAAAGAATTGCAGCGAGTAAATCAAGTGCCTGACATGCGTGAAGAGAAGCAACATTCAGCCGTTGGCTAATAGAAAAAAACTGCTTATCCGTCAATAAGCAGTTTTTTCGATTAGTTGATCATTTGTTCATTGACATAGGCAGCATAAAGCGGGTGGTTGTTGATCAATTGTGCATGGGTACCTTGACCGGTAATGGTGCCTTTTTCTATAAAGTAGATTTGGTCGGCATCCACGATGGTCGATAAGCGATGAGCGATCACTAATGTCGTACGTCCTTCCATCAGATGATCCAACGCCCGCTGGACTTTTTCTTCTGACTGAGAATCTAGGCTGGCAGTCGCTTCATCCAGCATCAGCAGCTTGGGATCCCGCAAGAATGCTCGAGCGATGGCGATCCGTTGTTTTTGACCACCAGATAGTTTGACGCCGCGTTCACCGATTTGTGTTTCTAGTTTTTCGGGGAACTCTTGGACGAACTGATCGGCATAAGCCAATGCCAGTCCTTGCCACAATTCCTCCTCTGACAGCGTCCGGCCCAATCCGTATTGCAAGTTTTCCCGAATCGTACCAGCAAAGACCGCACTGTCTTGGGAAACATAGCCGATCTGTGCCCGCCAGTTTTGCAGATCAATGTCAGCTATCGGCTGATCTCCAATCAGCAAGCGCCCGCTGGTGGGCTCATAAAAGCGTTCCAGTAAAGCAAAAATCGTGGATTTTCCGCCGCCGCTTGGTCCTGCAAAAGCAATCACGGTGTTGGGTTTGGCTTCAAAAGAAATGTTTTGCAAAATCGGCCGTTTGGGATCGTAACTGAAATCGATTTGTTCTGCTCGTAAGACTGCGCCATCGATGGCGGCTTTGGGTGCTGCCTGGATCGGCTCCAGCGGCGTATCCAAAATTTCTTGGATCCGTTCCGTAGCACCCATCGCTTTTTGGACTTGTGAAAAGAACATCGCAAACGTCGTTACAGGCGCAATAATATTAAAGAGATACAGTAGAAAAGCGATCAATGCGCCGCTCGTCAAGGTGCCGGCTTGCACACGGATCGCGCCATAACCGAGGATTCCTACGAGTAAGCCCAGCATGGCCGTCGTCATGATTGGCTGCAAAATCGCACTGACTTTCGCATCCTTGACCCCGAGGGTAAAAATTACCCCAATGTTGCGCCGACCGTTTTCTTGTTCACTGGCTTCTCCGTTGCTGGCTTTGATCAAACGGATCTCTGAGAGCTTTTCGCTGGCATCCGCATTGAAATCGGCGGTCGCTGCTTGCAACTGGCGTCCCAGTTTTGACATGATCTTGCCGATTGGCCACATGATCAAGGTGATCAAAGGCACCGCACTGAACATGATCGCAGCCATCTTCCAGTCCATCAAAAACAAGATGATCATCGAACCGATCAATTGGATCAAGCCAGTGACAAAGCTGGGAAATTGCGAGGTGACTAGTTCTTTGATCACTGACGTATCATTGACGAGTCGCGAACTGCTTTCCCCCGACTTGTGGTCATCAAAATAGCTGACTGGCAAATGCAGCAGATGTTTCCAAAGACGTTCCCGCAACGTTTTCACAGCACTTTCTCCCACATAGCGCAAGAGAAAGCCGCCTAAAGTCCCTACGCCTAACTGCAGCACAAAGGCTAGGATCAAAACGACCAGCATGGAGGTGCTGAACGTGGGGGTGCCGCTGGCATCGACCAGTGTTTTCGTCAGCTGCGGCACGACCAAACTGGCGGCACTTGTGATCAGGCTAAAGAGCATCCCTAAAAGAAACAAGCCTTTCTTAGGATTGACACTGACGATCAGGTGGATAAAGTCTTTCATTTTAAATTTGTTTTTGTTCACTGTTGGTGTCGTTGTTTCCATTCGTTTTCCTCCGCAGCAAGCAAGATGGCTCACCGCTTTTTCTTTTTAATTAGGTGTTATTAGAAATCCTGCCAATCCTCCTCGGCTGCTTCGTCTTTAGAAGCGGAAGTCGGTCTTGCTTTGCGGTCTTGTCCAAACCCGTAGGCATCAAAAAAGTTGCCTTTTACCCATGTGTACCGTGGATCATTCGCCTCGCTATTATCAAACGGCCCAAACGGCTCAAATGGTCGATTGCCAACCATGCCGCGATGTCCAGGAAACGGCATTTGCCGCATGGCTTCCTTGATCTGTTTTTTCATTTTGCGTCGCTCATCAACGCCCATTTCTTGCCAAGTATCTTTCATTTGTTGCCTCATTTTTCGACGATCCTCATTCGACATTTCCTGCCAATTTCCGTCCCATTGCTTCATCATTTCTTCCCGAATCTCTTGCATGGCTTGCAAACGATCCATTGGGTCAATAAAGCGTTGTGCCTGCTGTTGGAAGTCCGTCTCCCACCCAGCGGCGATGTTTTCAAGCAGACGAGCAAATTCGGTTTGTTCCTCCTCTGAGAGCCCAGCAAAAAACGACTGACTGCTGGTGGCTTCTTTTTGTGCTAGTAATTTTTCCGCTTTTTTTCTTCCAGTTTCTGTCAGGTAGATTCGTTTGATCCGTTTGTCAGCAGCATCTTCTTTGCGATGAATATCGCCACTATTTTCCATTTTCTTCAATAGTTCCGCTAGAGAGCTTGGCCGTAGGTCTAAGACTTCTGCAAGATAACTTTGCACCAAGCCGTCTTCTAAATTTAAAACGGCCAGGACACGTTGCTGTCCCGAAAGGCGCTGGTTGTTTTGACTCATAAAGGCATTGCTGGCTTCGCTGATAAAACGAAGCTGTTTCATTAAGTGGTCGGTCATTGTACTCATGGTGTACACTCCTTTTGGTTTATCGTTCGGTACCTAACGATATCGATGAGTTGATTATAGTTCGGTACCGAACGAATGTCAATAAGAAGCAGCTGAGATTTTTTTCTAACAAAAAGTAAGCAGAATGATTGACTTACTAAAAGTAAGTTTGGTATGCTGAGTCCATCGTTAAAGAAACCACAACAAAAGGAGTACAAAAGAATGGTCTTTGGATTTGGGAAAAAAGAACAAATAATTGAAAAAGAAGTAATTAAAGAGGTGTATCGCACCCCTGAAAAGAAAAAAGCGCAAAAAATCGGGATCATCGTTGGCAGTACGAGAGAAGGCCGCGTGAGTCCGCAAGTAGCCAATTATGTTTTACAAACAGCACGCGCGCATAGCGACCGCTCGTTTGAAATTATTGATATCAAAGACTATGACTTGCCATTTATGGGGACAGGTGAAGTGAACCAAGCGTGGAACGAAAAAATCGCTGAGTTAGACGGCTACCTATTCATCGTACAAGAATACAATCATGGCATATCAGCTTCCTTGAAAAATGCGTTGGACAGCGCTCGAGAGGAATGGTTTAACAAAGCAGCAGCGATCGTCAGCTATGGTTCGGCAGGAGGGATTCGTGCCGCTGAGCAAGTTCGCTTGATTTTGGCGGAACAAAAAGTAGCCACGGTGCGCACCAATCCTGCCTTCAACTTATTTACTGATTTTGAAAACTTTGCCACCTTTACCCCTGGCGAGCATATGACTGCAGGAATGAACGACATGTTGACGGAATTATTGGACTGGGCAGACACATTTGCCAATCGTTAAAAAAACAAACGAAAACAATCTTAGGAGGAACCTATCATGAAATTTGGTATTATTTTAGGCAGTACAAGAGAAGGACGCGTAAGTCCGCAAGTCGGAGCATATATTCAAGAAATTGCTAATCAACGGTCAGAGCATCAGTTTGAGATCGTTGATGTAAAGGCATTTGATCTACCATTTATGGGAACGGCTGAGCCAAACCTGGCATGGAACAAAAAAATTTCTGAATTAGATGGCTATATCTTCATCGTGCAAGAATACAACCACGGTTTTGCAGCTTCCTTGAAAAATGCCGTAGATTCTGCTCGGGAAGAATGGTTTGATAAAGCAGCTGGGATCGTCAGCTACGGTTCTGGCGGTGGGATTCGGGCCGCTGAACAATTGCGCAACGTATTAGCTGAACAAAAAGTTGCCACCGTGCGGACCAACCCAGCCTTCAACTTATTTACTGATTTTGAAAGTTTCAGTACCTTCAAACCCGGTGCGCACATGGCTGCGGGTGTCAATGATATGCTAGATGAATTGTTGTTGTGGTCAAAAGCTTTTGCAACGATCCGCTGATCTGTTTTTAAGACACAATCATTTATAAGCGATCCTTTGCTGTTTCATCCCATGGATGGAACAGCTTTTTTGGCGTCTGCCAAGCAAGGGTTCGATTGGCAAGGGTGTTTCACTGAAAGAAAGACCAAAAATCGGGTATACTAGAAGAACAGAAGCTGCGTGCAACAGCAATCGATTTTTTTCCAAAAACCTGCACGCAGCCAGTAACAGAGGAGTGAACAAGAGCATGAATCTACTTTTTGCGATTGATGATCGATTCAGTGAACAATTAAAAACAACGTTATATTCAATCAAACGTCATACGACAGCAGCATCCTTTGATGTCTATGTCTTACAAGAAAAAGAATTGAGCCATGCTGCAGAGCTGGAGACTTTTTGTCAAAAGCTGGCGATGACCTATCATCCCATCATCATCGGTTCTGGCTCGATTTTTAAAACCGCGCCAGTTAGTGATCGCTACCCTGAGTCGATCTACTATCGATTATTGGCACAAAATTACTTGCCGCAGCAGGTGGAAAAAATCCTGTATCTGGATGCGGATATTTTGTGCATCAATGATTTACGCCCCTTGTATGAGCTGACGTTAGGGGATTTTCTGTATGCCGCCGCCAGCCATTCTAAGCTGACAGAAGTAACAACAGTCATCAATAAAGTCCGGTTACGCAATTATGAGTCGGAAGGCTACTATAATTCAGGTGTTTTGCTGATGAATGTGCACCAGCTGCGGCAAGAGGTCAAAGAAGCAGAGATCGCAGCGTTCATTGAGAAAAATCATTTGAACCTCTTTTTGCCAGATCAAGACATTTTGAATGGGTTGTACGGCGATCGGGTGCTGGCGATCCCTGATCAGCTCTACAACTATGACGTACGAAAAAACCGTACCTATGAAACGATCAGTTTAGGGGAATGGAGCTTGGATTGGGTCATTGAGCATACCGTTTTGTTACATTTTTGCGGCAAAGAGAAGCCATGGAAAAAAGGCTACCGCAGCCGCTACGGGGCGCTATACAAGTATGTGGAAAATGAACGACGGAAGTTTGAAGAGGGCAGATCAAGTCAAAGTGAAAAACACCAAAGATTATAGATGTAAAAAGTGATGGGCGTACTTGTTTCATCACTTTTTTGCGTCTCTTTTTTTCAGCATCGATAGTTTGCAGCGAAGAGTTCATAATTAGTCTGACTCTCGAAAATCGTCTTATTCGATCATCTCGTTTTCATTTGTCTGAGGAAAGCAGAAACTAGAAAAGGCGAAAAGATGATTTTTTCTTAACCGTTCATAGATACATGTGGTATAATTTTTGAAAAATGGTCATAAAAAGCATTTATAACCTTTTTTTATTTATTATTATGAACAATAAGGAGGAAGAAATGAAAAAGTTGGTTTTGGTATTGGTTGTAATGGTTAGCTTTTTAGGGCTAGCAGGGTGCGCTCAGAGCAATGTTGATATGATAGATTTTATTGATGTTGAATTTCAAGGATTAGATACACGAGGATTTGCTTCTTATTCAATCAACTATGATCGGTTACATACCTATTTATATGAAAATGACCTAGAAATTGAATTTGAGGACGATATGCACGTTTATGATAATGAGGAATTTGAAGATATACTTGAAATATCTTTTGATAATTCCTTGGATCTGTCAAACGGCGACACTGTCAAACTCTTGGTCTCTGTTGATTTGACTAAAGTGAAAAACCTGACAGGCGGAGAAAAAGAAGTGACGGTGGAAGGACTTGATGAACCGAAATGGCTGACAAGTGAGGAGGTTGAAAAACACCTCGTAGTCAACTTTAATGGGGTAAGCGGCCGCGGAGAAGCGCAAATCGACAACACGCTCCCTGATGAACTAGGTGGACTTCCTTTCCAATTAGTTGGAGATGGAGAATTTAAAAATGGCGATACTGCAAAAATCGAAGTATCCGCTGAATTGCAAGATCGGCTGGTTCAACATGGATACCTGTTAGAGGACAGTTTTGATCCAAGGTTTGAAGTAAAAGGACTTGCCGAAGTCGCTGAAAAGGCGGGAGATATTGCTAATTTAGAAGATATAAAGCGAATGATCGATGAAGAAACTACTCGCACGTATAAGGATTGGTGGGCTGATAAAGAAGTTGGAACTCGTTATGAGATCAAGGAAGAAAAATTGCTTTATCGCCAATTCACTAGAGAAGATAACGACAGTCAAAATTTATTTGGTTATCGTTCTATTACAAACAATGGTAATTTGATCAAGATTTTCAGTATAAAAGAGTACTCTGGAGGAACAGAAGGGAAACTTAAAAAAGAATACACTGCAATTATTGGTTTTTCAGATTTATATCTTGATGAAGAGAACCGAGTGAATGTCGCAGATTTGGTAACCATCAAAGACACGAAAGATTCCACCTATTCGTTAGAGTCAGTCATTCAATTATATGAGGGCTACGGCTATACGGAAGTTGAAGATTAGGAAGTCGAACTCGTTGTAGTTACGTGAAGCGGCCTTTTTGATCTACTTCCCATTCGCTCGTTCTTATGATGCAGGACTAGTCAAGCAAGAAGCCCAAGAAGGGGAGCAAGCAGCATAAATTGCAAGGAACAAGAAAGAAACGTCCACACGGGCGTTTCTTTTTTTAAGCGTTCTATTCTGCTTTTTTTCGATTCGATGGTACGATGAAATGAGAGCGTCATGAAAAAAAGAAGGAGTGGAGAACATGAAATTTTTGATTTGGCTGGTCTGTGTGATCGGCATCGAAGCAACAGGAATCATCTCGAGTTTGTTTGCAGGAGACATCGCTGGAACGTATGCGCAAATGGAAAAACCCTTTTTAGCCCCTCCTGGTGGGATCATTGGGATCGTTTGGACGATTTTGTATGCCTTTATGGGAACAGCGTTGTATCTGTTGATCGTAGCCAAAGTCAATCCAGCGCTTAAAAAGAATGCCTATATCTTCTTTGCGATCCAGCAAGTACTAAACTTCTTGTGGAGTATCGTTTTCTTTGGCTGGAATGCTTACTGGGCAGGAACGGTCATTATTGTCTTGTTAGTCCTATCAGTGATTATTTGTATGATCCTCTTTGCTCGCATCGACAAAAAAGCAATGTACTTGTTTATTCCTTATTTGATTTGGTGTCTGTACGCAGGCTACTTAACGATTGGCTTAACTTTATTGAATGCCTGATAGAAAAACCCTCTTCCAAGCGTCGTGTTGGAAGAGGGTTTTTTCTTTTAGATATAGTCTTCAGTCAATTCCATAAAGCTGGCAACATCTTTTAGGACCATGTCGATCCCTGCTTGCCAGAAGTCTGGTTTTGTTAAATCAACACCAAGGTGTTTTTGCGCCAGTTCTTCCGTCGTCATTGAAGCAGTATCTTGCAATAAAGCAATGTACTCTTCTTCAAAGCTAGACCCTTTTTCATTGGCATACGCATAGATCCCCATGCTAAAGAGGTAACCAAAGGTGTAAGGGAAGTTGTAAAATGGCACATCATCAATAAAGAAGTGCAATTTGGCTGCCCAGAAATGTGGATGATAAGTTGCTAACCCATCCGCATAGCTTTCTTTTTGCGCCGCTGTCATCATTTCCGTGATTTGCTCCGCTGAAACTAAGCCGTTTTGACGGGCTTGGTAAAAGCTATTTTCAAAAATAAAGCGTGCATGGATGTTCATGAACATCGCGATCGCATTTTGCATTTTGGCATCCAATAGATTGATTTTTTCTTCCTTCGTTGTCGCTTCTTTGAGGGTTGCATCAGCAACGATCAATTCAGCAAAGGTACTTGCTGTTTCGGCAACGTTCATGGCATAGTTGCGGTTTAATTCTGGTAGCTCCCAAAGAACGCTGCTGTGAAACGCGTGACCTAACTCATGGGCAAGCGTCGCTACTTCGTTGACTGAATTGCTGTAGGTCATGAAAATACGTGACTCTTTGGTTTCTGGCAAGCTGGTGCAATAGCCGCCAGGACGTTTGCCAGGACGATCTTCTGCTTCGATCCAGCTTTTTTCAAAAGCAACTTGGGCAAAGTCAGCCATTTTCGGACTGAACTTACGGAAGTTGGTCAAAATAAAGTCAGCTGCTTCATCAAAGGTGTAGGTTCTTTCTTCCATGTCACCAAGGATGATCGGCGCATCTTGATCTTGCCATTCCATTTTTTCTTTGCCGAAAAGCTGGGCTTTGCGGGTCAAGAAATCAACGATCGGCTGTTTGTTCTTTTGGATCGTGCCCCACATAGCATCCAATGTCGCTTTTTGCAGACGATTGTATTCTAATGGTTCCTTCAAGTAATCAGTGACCCCGTGAAGCTTGAAGGTAGAAAGGCGGAAGCCGTCTAAATGGTTCAAGGTATCTGCAAAGAGGTCTTCTTTTTCTGCCCAAGTCTTTTCCCAAGTGTCAAATAAACGTGCACGAACTTCTGGATCTGGATCACCCATCATTTTATTGAAGGCTTGACCAGCGGACAAGTTGATCGTCGTGCCGTCTTCTTGAAGGAAAGGAATTTCGATCGAGGCAACGATCGTATCGTAATGTTGGCTCCAAGCATTTAAGCCATCTAAATTTAACGTGTTGATGATGGTTTCTTCTGCTTCAGATAACAATTCTTTGCCGTCGCGACGAATCTCGCTTAGACGAAAAGCGATTGGTGCTAAGTTTTCCGCTGTAAGTAACGCAGTCCAATCATCCTCAGAAATTTCTGTCAATTTTTTCGAGAAAACGGTTTGTGCTGCTTGCAATGCTGGCAGTTTTGCGTAGAGGTCGCCTGTCAGGATTTTGGCTTTGCTGTCGTTGACATTCGCTGAAAGCAAGGCATTGATAAAGCTGCCACATTGTGAAAATCCCTGATTGATTGTGCCAGAAAGTTCGATTAATTCCTCTAATTTTGTCGCATTGTCTGTAGCGTTTGGTGCCCAAGCGTCAACTTTTTCACGGTAAGTTTTGATTTCTTCTTCCAGCTGGCTCATGCGTTCTTTTAATTGAACAGAATCACTGCCTCCTGGAAAAATTGTTTCTAGATCCCAATTGATTGAATAGGTCATTCCTATCAAACCCCTTTCTTTTCCTACGATCTTATTAAGTATAGCATAGCCACATTTAGTCGCAACCATCGGATTTTTTTAATCGAAAAAGGAAAGCTGTTGGTTGAAAAAGTTCTTTTCTTTCGTAAGCTTTGCCTGCATTGGTCGGGGACGTCAAAATCAAAGAAAAGAACAAAATCGATCATTTTTTCATTCTCATCAAATTCTTATTTAAAAATTGCTGAATAAATATTACATATAAAAAAATAACAACGAGTAAAAAAACGCTCGCAAGAAGATATTCACTCTTTATTGCATAATGACAAAATCTTTGCATAATGAAGGCGAAATACGTCGCTTGGTAAGCGCATACATTCTTGTACTATGTAGGCGTAATCAAAACAAAGGAGGATGTAAAGAAATGTCAAATGCTATTCATGTTTTTTCAGAAATCGGCCGCTTGAAGCAAGTCATGCTCCATCGCCCTGGTCGAGAATTAGAAAACCTCGTGCCCGATCATTTAAATCGCTTGTTATTTGATGATATTCCCTTTTTGGAACAAGCAAGGGCTGAACATGATCAATTTGCCGATGTATTGCGTAATAATAATGTGGAGGTGTTGTATTTAGAAGATTTAGCAGCAGAAGCGTTAACTAGTCAAGAAATCAAAGAGCAGTTTATCAAGGAATATTTAGAAGAAACAACGTTACAAAGCCCAGAAATCATTGCTGAAATTACCGATTATTTCTTATCTTTTGAAGATAACCGTCAATTCATCGATAAAACGATGGCAGGTCTAGCGAAAAATGAATTGAAATTGCCCCATAGTCAAAGCCTAGCTGGTGCTGTGGATGACCAGTATCCGTTTTTGATCGATCCAATGCCGAATTTGTATTTCACTCGCGATCCGTTTGCGACGATCGGTAACGGGGTTTCCTTGAATCGCATGTATTCAGAAACAAGACGTCGTGAAACGTTGTATGGCAAATACATTTTTGCTCATCATCCAATGTTCCAACAACAGCCACCGCACTTGCTTTATGACCGTGATCAGCCAACACGAATTGAAGGTGGCGATGAATTGGTTCTGTCAAAACGAGTGTTAGCGATCGGGATCTCCCAACGAACAGATGCCACTTCCATTGAACAGTTGGCTCGTAATGTGTTCCAACATGAACCAAGTTTTGAGTACGTCTTAGCTTTTGATATTGGTCAAGAACGCAAATTCATGCATTTAGATACGGTATTTACAATGGTTGATTATGACAAATTTACGATCCATCCAGAAATTGAAGGAGAACTGACCGTTTATTCAATCTCACGTGACGGGGATGGCGTAACCATCAAAGAAGAAAAAGATACGTTAGAAAACATTTTGTGCCGCTACTTAGAATTAGATGCAGTGGAATTGATTCGCTGTGGGGGGAACGATTTGGTCGCTGCAGCTCGGGAACAATGGAATGACGGTTCCAATACCTTGACGATCGCACCTGGTGAAGTCGTGGTCTATGACCGTAACACGATCACCAATCAAAAATTAACTGAAGCCGGCATCAAATTGCATAAAATCTCCGGCAGTGAATTGGTTCGCGGCCGTGGGGGCCCTCGCTGCATGAGCATGCCATTTATCAGAGAAGATATTTAATCTAGAGGAGGAATTACTAATGAAACAAGTATTTAAAGGAAGAAGCTTCTTAGCAGAAAAAGATTTTACGAAAGCCGAGTTAGAATACCTTATTGATTTTTCCATCTATTTGAAACAGTTGAAAAAGCAAAATATTTCTCATCGCTATTTGGAAGGCAAGAACATCGCCCTCTTATTTGAAAAAACGTCGACTCGGACACGGGCGGCATTTACGACGGCTGCCATCGATCTTGGTGCCCATCCAGAATTTTTAGGTGCGAATGATATCCAGCTAGGCAAAAAAGAATCCGTTGAAGATACCGCCAGAGTTTTAGGCAGTATGTTTGATGGCATTGAGTTCCGCGGGTTCAGCCAACAAGTCGTTGAAGATTTAGCCAAATTCTCTGGCGTTCCTGTTTGGAATGGCTTAACCGATGAATGGCATCCAACCCAAATGATCGCTGACTTCATGACGATCAAAGAAAACTTCGGTACATTAGAAAACATTACGTTAGTCTATGTGGGCGATGGCCGAAACAATATGGCGAATAGTTTGTTAGTGACGGGGGCGATTTTAGGTGTCAATGTTCGCATCTGTGCACCAAAAGAACTTTTCCCAGCTGAAGAAGTGACAGACTATGCCAACAAATTTGCCAAAGAATCTGGCAGTCAGCTGATGGTAACAGACGATATTCAAAAAGGCGTCAAAGATGCCGATGTTCTGTATACCGATGTTTGGGTTTCAATGGGGGAAGAAGACCAGTTTGAAGAACGGGTGAAGCTGTTGAAAGATTACCAAATCAACCGCGAAATGGTAATGGCGACTGGAAAACAAGACGATGGCTTGATCGTGCTTCACTGCTTGCCAGCGTTTCATGATACGAATACGACGTATGGAAAAATGATCGAAGAAAAATTCGGCATTTCTGAAATGGAGATCACAGACGACATTTTCCGCAGTCAATGGGGCCGTCAATTTGAAGAGGCTGAAAACCGAATGCACTCGATCAAAGCAATCATGGCAGTAACCTTAGGCGATCTCTTTATTCCTAGAGTGTAAGAAGGAGCAGTGAGCAGATGAGTGAAAAGAAACCAACGATCGTTGTCGCCCTTGGCGGCAACGCTATCCTAGCAGATGATGCCAGTGCCAAAGGGCAAAAAGAACGGCTTAAACAGACCGTCGAGTATTTAATTCCCCTGATCCAAAAAGACGTTCATTTGATCATTACCCATGGGAATGGGCCTCAAGTGGGAAATTTGGTTTTGCAGCAACAAGCCAGTGATTCTAGCAAAAACCCAGCGATGCCTTTAGATACCTGTGTGGCAATGACGCAAGGCAGTATTGGCTATTGGTTACAAAATGAGCTGAGAATCCAGTTGAAAGAAGCCCAAATGGCTAAGCCGGTAGTGACAGTGGTGACGGAAATTACAGTCGATGCCCAAGATCCAGCATTTGCCCATCCGACCAAACCGATCGGTCCTTTCTTAACGGAAACAGCTGCCAAAGAAGCCATGGCGGCAACAGATGCCATCTATCGTGAAGATGCTGGTCGTGGTTGGCGGAAAGTCGTTGCCAGTCCAGCGCCACAAGCGATTCAAGAAGTTGCCAGCATCAAGGCGCTGATTGAACAAAACACGATCGTTATTTGCGCAGGCGGCGGGGGCATTCCCGTGTTAGATAATGGGCTGGGGGTTGAAGCCGTGATCGATAAAGATTTTGCTTCTGAAAAATTGGCTCGTTTAGTCGATGCGGATCAGCTGATCATTTTGACGGGCGTGGAAAAAATCGCTTTGAACTTTGGCAAGGAAAATGAGCAGTGGTTGGATCATGTGACCGCCGCTGAATTGGAAACCTATGTCGATGAAGGACATTTTTCACCGGGAAGCATGTTACCGAAAGTACAAGCAGCTTTGAATTTTGTCAAAATGGGCACAGAGAAACGGGCAGTGATTACTTCCTTAGATAAGCTGGCAGAAATTGAAGACGCTGGTACACAGATCACCTGGAAATAAGCGAAGTAGCAAAGCAAGTCCAAAACATTGGAGTGAGAGAAATGATCGACTACCAAATAAAAGATCCATCAACAAGAGCGAATAGCTTTCAATGGCTGGAAGAAGAAAATCAACAGCGATTGAAGGAGCATATTTACTGCCGTACGTACAAAAAAGGCCAAGTGCTTTTTTATGAAGGCGACGTAAGAGATCGGATATTCCATGTGATCGAAGGTCTCGTACGGATCGAAAAAACCGACGGAACTGATTCCTATTGTTATGTAGATTTTGTTGGGCCTGATCAGTTATTTCCTTTGATTGGCTTGTTTGAAAGAGACAACTATGATGTATCGGCATTCGCTGCAACAGACATTGTCGTGCAGTTTGCAGCGATGTCGCTGTTTGAACCGCTGGTTGTTTCATCTACAAGTCAGTTGCTGTGGCTGAATCAGCAAATGAGCCAGCAGTTGGAGAAGCAAAGACGCCGAGTGGAGTACTGTGTCACCTCTAGCGCGCAGACAAGAGTCGTCAATACGATCGGTCTCTTGATGATCGAGCACGGACAGTCACAAGGAGAGCAGATTCGCATTCCTTTTCCAGTTTTTATCAATGATATTGCTAAATACAGTGGAACGACGCGAGAGACGGTCAGTCAAACCATCAAGGCGCTCGTGCATAAAAGAAAGATTTATTATCGTTACAAAGAACTCATTATTTATGACAAAGATTATTTTTCCCATGTTGCGAATTGACCACAGACAGACTAGCTGTTGGCAATTTGCACCTAAGATTGATTCAATAGAGGAGGAACGAAGATGAAAAAAAAGCAAAAAGAAAAAAAGTCGCTGACATCGTTCAGTATCTTATTTCTGATCATTATTGCGTTGACGGTCGCTTCTTGGCTACTAGCCGGTCAGCCCTTTGCACCTTCATTACCAGCAGGCCAAGAAGAGATGGTCAGCCAAGTCGTCGGTGCCAAGTTTTCTGATTTCTTTATGGCGCCTTTTAACGGATTTCGTGATGCGATCGAGATCTGTGTGTTTATTCTTTGTTTGGGTGGCTTTTTGAATATTGTCACACGAACAGGCGCTTTAGAAGCTGGTATTCAGCATTTGGTCAAAAAACTCAAAGGCAACGAGTTGATTTTGATCCCGATTTTGATGGTGTTGTTTTCAATTGGTGGCTCAACTTATGGAATGGCGGAAGAAACGATTCCGTTCTATTCCCTATTAGCAATCACAATGGTGGCATCGGGCTTTGATACGATCGTCGCAGCAGGAACCGTCATGTTGGGGGCGGGTGCCGGTGTGATCGGCTCCACCGTTAACCCTTTCGCTACTGGGGTGGCAATGGATGCCTTACGAAGCATCGATATTGCTCCGAATAATGGCACGATCCTAGTAGTTGGCGCATTGCTTTGGCTAGTCACGACCGCGTATTGTATCTTTGTGGTGATGTCTTATGCCAAAAAAGTTAAAGCCGACAAAGGCTCCACGATCTTATCGCTGCAAGAGCAAAAAGAAATGGAAGAGCATTTTGTCAAAGACACGAACGAAGCCTTGGCGTTTACGCAAAAGCATCGCCTGATTTTGACGATTTTTGGCTTATCCTTTGTGATCATGGTGGTTTCCTTGATTCCTTGGGGCGACTTTGATATCCATGTGTTTGACGGTTGGACCGCCTTTTTGACCGGGAATAGCTTCGGTGAATGGTATTTTGGTGATTTGGCTATGTGGTTCTTCTACGTCAGTATCATCATTGCATTGATTCAAGGATTCTCAGAAAAAGAAATCGTGACCAACTTTATCGATGGGGTCAAAGACATTTTATCCGTTGTCTTGATCATCGTTGTGGCACGGGGGGCTTCCTACATTATGCAAACGACGTACTTGGATCTATTTATTTTGGATCGGGCTTCCCATCTTTTAGAAGGGTTATCACCTGTCCTGTTCGTAATTGGCGCCTATATTTTGTATCTGCTCTTATCGTTCTTGATTCCATCGACTTCAGGACTGGCATATGTATCGATCCCTATCATGGGTGCCTTGGCGCAAAGCATCGGACTCAATCCGAACGTCATGGTCATGATCTTTACTGCTGGTTGCGGATTAGTGAATTTGATCACACCAACTTCTGGCGTCGTGATGGGCGGATTGGAGCTGGCTCGGGTCAACTATTCTACTTGGACTCGCTTTATGCGCAAACCGTTACTGGTTATCGGAATTTCCAATCTTGCCATTTTAATCTTCTCGATGTTGTTCTTGTAAGCTGCGTTTCAAGAAGTGAACGAGACGGATCAACTATTTCAGTAAGCGAGGCGACTTGAGAGGAGCGGATCAAGTAAATGAAAAAAAAAGAGCGACAAGCAATTATCAAAAAACTTTTTGTCCTACATCGGATTGAGTCTCAAGAAGAATTGATGAATTTATTAAAAAAAGAAAATGTTTCAGCTACCCAAGCCACGATTTCTAGAGACATGCGGGAAATGAACATCGCTAAAACGTATGCCAAAAATGGGCGACCGTATTATTCAATCTTTGAATCCAAAGAGCAGGATCTAGAAGACAGAATTGCGTTTTCGATGTATGAGTATCTAAAAAAGATTACGCAGATTGACTTTTTAGTTGTCGTTCATACGGCTGAAAATGGCGCCGATGTGATCGCCAATTATCTTGATGAAATGGAGCTGCCAGAAATTGTCGGCACGATTGCAGGGTTTGATATTTTATTGATCATCACGCCGTCACAAGAAGCGGCAGCAGAGGTCGTCGAGCGGTTGAATCATTATGTAGAAGGCTACGAGATGGGTTCGTCATTATTTACTGGAGAAAAAAACGCAAAACAGCCCTGAGAATCGTTGAGGAAGCTGAACGTCACAAGCCCAAAGATCTCACAACCAAACGGGGGACGGCTTTTCATACCGATGGCTATTTTTAAAAAGAAAGAGTGCTTCTAAACTTGACGGAAGCACTCTTTTTGTGTGTGCAATGTCTCCACGGTTTGCTGGAAAAACAGTTGCATCACCAAATGAAAATGGTAAGATAGGAAAATGAGGAGTGAAAACTATGAAAAAATTACTGAAAGAACCGAACTTTTACTTTTGTATCGCAATTGCGGTAATGGTCATCCTCTTTATCAGCTCTTCACAAACCTATGAGCAGCAATCTCAAATCGGGTTGCTTTCACGTATCTTAAAAAACGAACCATTGAAAGATTGGTTGGAGACGATCTCTTTTTCCTATGCTGGGTCGGAGATCAGTATTGCGGAAAAAGGCTATTTCTCATTTGTGGAATTTTTCATTCGCAAAGGTGCGCATTTCTTCACTTATTTTGTCTTAGGGGGCAGTTTGTTCTTAACGCTTGTTTTTCGAAAACAGCCCTATTGGCTAGCCGCTTTTTTTGCTTGGTTGGCAGCCACCGGCTACGCTGGGATCGATGAATACCATCAAATGCTGACGGGAGGACGGACGCCGCTTTTTCAAGATGTCATGCTGGATTCAGCGGGAGCACTGACCGCCGTTCTTTTGGGGTGGTTGATTTGTCAGCTATCGAAAAAGTCACCTAAACGCCGCAAAACATAACGAGTTGTCGGCGTTTTTTAAGCAGTAAGCTGTCAGAAAGTATAAAAACAAGAGGCGAAACCAATGGAAAAAAGTTTGAGCAGTGTCAAAAGCAAATCGGAGTTTGTCGTGCATGAAAGTTTACCGGTGGGGATTCTTCTTGCTATGGCGGGCGGTTTTTTAGATGCGTATACCTACTTGTTTCACGGGGAAGTGTTTGCAAGTATGCAGTCGGGGAATGTCATTTTGTTAGGGATCAATCTTTCAACGGGGCAGTTTGAACAAGCCTTTCGATATCTGCCACCAATCTTCATGTTTTTAGTGGGGATCGTAGTGACGAATTATCTGCAGCATCATTTTCCGACAGGGGGCTGGATCGTTTGGCAAAATGCCGCATTAATCTTTGAAGCGATCGGTATTTTGGTTCTGGGCTTTTTTGCTCGATCATTACCTAATGTCATGATCGATTCGGGGTTATCTTTTTTTGCAGCGATTCAATATGCCGCCTATCGTCGATTGGCAGGGATGCCCTATGCCACCACGATGACCACCGGCAACTTACGTTCACTGGCTGATTATGTGTACATGCGCTGGTTTAAGAAGGACCGATCAGTGACACCCAAGATCATTTCTATTTCCTTGATCATCGGCGGCTTCTTTTTTTGTGCAGTCTTAAGCAGCTTGCTAGGGATTTTCTTATTCCACCGCACCATCTGGGTGGTTTCAGGGATTTTAGCCTTGGTGTTGGGGATCACGATCCATCATCAAAATAAACAATAGAAAAAAGACATTCGCTGGAATGTCTTTTTTGTCTTACTTTTTGGTGCTTGTGCGTGAATCTTTGAGATACAGTGCCGTTTCTACGAGTAGCGCTGCTAGAAGATAGCTGCCAAAAACGGCTACTTGGTAAAAAGCCTCTGCGATCAGCTCGTTGTGATGCAATAAAACGACCCCGCCTAGAAAGAGCATCGCTAACAAGGAGAACCACTGCTGGGCAAAACACCAATTGCTGACACTGGCTGTACTGCGCTTGGTGCGAAAGCCGAATACATAATTGGGTTCTTCTCGGTAAAAGCACCAGAAGACGATGAAAAAAATACCCGTAAAAATCAACAACAAAAGTCCAATATCGATCGAGATCACTACCTTTCACGTGCGATTTGTTGGATAAGTAAGTGAAGCCACTAAAGAGGAGTACATACTTATTGTATCCGCTATGAACGCTTCTATGAAGGGGAACAATCGAAAAATACGTGCTTCTAGCAAAAAAACGGATGGCGATTTGCAGCGCCATCCGTTTTTTTATCCCCGTTGAAAAGGGCCTTTTGGTGCAATCAATTCAAGATTGGTGCCGTCTGGATCTGTAAAGTAGGCGACGCCTGTCCCAAAGCCGCTTTTCAAACCGTCTTGTGCTTCAAAAACGATGGGGGTGCCGTCAGGCTCAACGCCAATGGCTTTTAGACGAGCAACGGCTTCATCAATATTTTCGACTTCAAAACAAAGATGCATCGCGCTGATTTGCTCATTGGAATAGCTAGCTTTGTTGGATTTTGGTTCGACGTATTCTAAAAGATCGATGTTGAGATTGTCTAAATGAAGATTGGCATATTTGATCAGTGTATCTGCTAATCCTTGCGTTTGCGCCATGCGTTTGCCGCCGATCGTATCTTGATTGGCGATTTTCTTTCCCGTTAATGCTTCATAAAATTGGATGGAACGTTCGAGATTGCTGACGGTGATTCCCACGTGGTTAACCATTGAAAAGCCTGTGTTTGTGTTTGTCATTATACTTCCTCCTAAGGTTTTGTTTAGTATATCGTTTGGTTAATGAAAATCGAATGTGTCTGGATCTGGACCCACTCGCAAGTCTTCATTTAATGCGTTCAAGCGGGCCATGTCAGCTTCTGATAAATGGAAATCAAAAATCGCTGCATTAGCGATCATTCGCTCGGGGTGCGTCGATTTGACGTTGACTAAGATCCCTTGTTGAATAGCCCAGCGTAAAAGCACTTGTGCCGCTGATTTTTGCTGTGCATCGGCGATCGCCAAGACGGTGTCATCTTTCAGCAGTTTGCCTTGCATCAATGGCGACCAAGCTTGGATCGCAATTGCTTTTTCGCCACAAAAAGCCCGCAGGTCTTGCTGCGTCAGTTTGGGGTGCAGCTCGATCTGATTGATAACAGGAACGACCTTAGCAATGGCCAATAATTGCTCCAGATGATGGATCTGGAAGTTGCTGACCCCGATCGCTTTGATTTTTCCTGCCGCATAGAGGTCTTCCAAGGCACGCCAGGACTCTTGAAATGCTTGATTTCCTGGCCAATGGATCAAGTACAAGTCGAGATACTCGAGGTTTAAGCGGGCCAGACTTTCATTGAAGGCGTGGATCGTTTCATCATAAGTTAAATGATCGTTCCAAAGTTTGGAAGTGACAAAGAGTTCTTCACGAGCCAACCCCGTTTCTTGTAAGCCTTGTTTGATTCCTGCCCCTGTTCCTGTTTCATTGCCGTAAATCGCTGCTGTATCAATCAAGCGATAGCCATTGATAATCGCTTGCTTCACGACCTCTGCTGTGTCAGCTTCAGGGATTTGAAAGACACCTAACCCCAACCCGGGGATTTCACTGCCGTTGTTCAGGGTGACGGTATCTGATAATTTTTCGATCATAAAAACATCTCCTTTATTTTTTTTCTGGTATCATCATATAATGAGGTGGTAATACTGTATAGTACGTACTTTTTTGTTTGATACCCACCTTTTGGTAACCTTTGTGTGGTATCAAGCGTAATGAGGTGAAAAAAATGGCAGAAAAAATTTATAATATCGGTGTTGAAGCAACCATGGATGTCATCGGCGGGAAGTGGAAACCAATCATTCTTTGTAATTTACGCCATGGGGCATTACGTCCCAGTGATTTACGGCGGAAGATCCCTGGCATCAGTCAAAAAATGTTGACCCAGCAATTGCGGGAATTAGAAGAGTCTGACATCGTTACTCGCAAGTCCTATAATCAAGTACCACCTAAAGTTGAGTATTCCTTGAGTGAATATGGAGAAACCTTAGGCGGCTTATTGGATACTCTTTGCCAGTGGGGCACGATGCACGTTGCTGCACTGCAAGACAAAGGAGAGCAAGTTACTTTGTTAGAACAAGAAGAAGCGATTGTCTAACAAAGGGGAAGTGGCATGAGAAAAGGCGGCAGAAACCATTGGTTTCCGTCCGCCTTTTTAGGTTATGCATGTTGGATCAATTCTAGAATGGCTTCAGTATTCATCCCGCTGTAATGATTGACGGGAAACGAAAGGCGCTTGATGCGTGGTGGGATGGCCTGCTTGATCATCGGATCTGTTAAAGAAAGCAAGGGATCGACCAAAACGAGTTTTTCTTGCGCAAAACGATAATTCGCCAGACGTTCTGGTGTCACAACAGTTACACTGATTTGATCCTCGGACAGCAGCTGGATGTTGCGGGCGAAAATTTTGATCAGACTTCCAGCCAGAGTAGAACGATCAATAAAAACGACTTTTTCCAAAATGATTCTCCTTATTAATTAAAGTGGTTAATTAAGTATATTAATTAAACCGTTCTTTGTAAATAGGAACATTTGGGAGACAACAAAAAAGCCGCAAAAGATTTTTCTTTTGCAGCTTTTGGTTCGTCTATAAAAAGGTTTGATTCTTTTTTTGATTAAATCACGATCACGGGTGTACCGACTTCGGCTTTGCTGTACAATTCTTTCATCACGCCTGGCGGAGTATTGATACAGCCGTGAGAACCACGGGTTTTCCAAAGATCGCCACCGTATTCCGTCTGCCAATCAGAATCATGGATACCGACACCGGTCCAATCGATGGGCATCCAGTAATCAACAGGGGACGCATAATCTTCACCAGTCAAGGTTGCATCTTCTTCTTTGTTCCAGACATAGAAGACGCCAGTTGGTGTTGGTGTGGCTGGTTTCCCAGAGATAATTTTCGTATCCAACACTAACTCGCCATCTTTGTAATACCACATGTGTTGGTTTTTTAGATCAACTTCGATATAGGTGTTGCCAAACAGCGGGCTGCCTGCATCGGTGCTTCCTTGAGCGATCGGTGTGCGGGTGAAGTCTTCGCCTGCTTTTAACGCCTCGATCAATGCTTCTGTTTCCGCATCGGTTTGGATCGTCCAGCTAAGAGTACCAGCTGGGACTGTCACTTCACCTTGCTTGGTACTTTGGAAGGTCGAAGAATTGGTGCTAGTATTGTATTGTTCGCCGATCGATGTGACATAGCTTCGTACTTTGTCTTCGTCGATCGTTGTGTTGCCGTCTTTATAAGAGAGCCAATCCATGATCGTTTCTCTTGGGATTTGAAACGTATTTCCGTTGATCGTATAATTGCCGGTTACTTTGGCGATTTTATTCAACGAATCCATTTCTTTCGTTAAGTCTGGATCATCGGCGGTCACACTTGGTTTTGTGACATAATCAACGAGATTCAATTCCTTTTCGCCGCTGACGATGGCTTCTTGCAAGTCTGCCACTGCTTTGTCAACATCGATGGCATCGCCGTCAACTTCTGGTTTGATAGAAAAGCCGTCTTCGCCTTTTTCCAACGTGGCATCAGCCGATTTGGTACGATCTTCATTTAAGGTTTCGAGTTCTTTTTGGATCGTGTTGGTCTCGCTAGTCAAGGTGTCTTGGTCTACTGAGAGATTGTCTAGCTTCTTTTCTTCGGCAGCCGAAACGTAAGCCATTCCCCAGCTCCACTGATTTTGTTCATCTTTTAATGATTGCAGCTCATCGGTGAAATCCGTCTGCAAACCAAATTGAGCAAGGTTGACTGTTTTCCATTCGCTATCACCATCTTTGATGGTAAAGTCTTCTTGTGAATAGCGATCATGCAGCAGGGCGTTGGCCTCGGCAACGGTTTTGTTGCTGATGTCGATCCCATCGATTTCAGTCTTTGGTAGAAAACGGTTTGCATAATATGTACTTCGGTAGGTATAGCCGCCAGCGATCACGACAAGTAAAGCAGCCACAACGATCAGAACAATTTTCTTCGTATTATTCTTGGCGTCAGTATGTTTGTTTGAACGAGTCATTCAACTACTCCTTTTTTCTAATGGCATAATAGATAATAACGCTTAAATCATACCATATTCCCACGGGAAAGCGAATATGGCAAATGAAACTTCCATGAAAAATAGAAAATTCTTAAACTATCTTTAGGCAAGCTGTAGAAACGCATTTCTTACGATAAAAAAACTGAACGAATCGGCAGCAAGCCATCTTGATCAAAGGGTTCTGAAAAAGAGTGAGCTGGAGGATTCGTTCAGTCGCATAATTGACTAACTAAAATTGACTATTTAACACGGGGGAAAAGAAATTATTGATTGTCTTCCGCATCTAATTTTGCAAAAGCTTCATCAAGAATATCTTTTAATTGTTTTGCCGAAGCGGCCATCCGGTCTTTTTCACCGTCTGTTAATGGGATCTCAATTACTTTTTGGATCCCTTGGGCATTGATGACTGCAGGCGCACCGATGTACAAGTCGTTTAAGCCGTATTCGCCGTTCATGTACACAGATAATGGGAGAACAGCATTTTCATCGTCTAAGATTGCACGAGTGATCCGTGCTAAGGCTACCGCGATCCCGTAGAAGGTCGCACCTTTTTTCTCGATGATGGTGTAGGCTGCATCACGAACACTGAAGAAAATGTTGACCATTGCTTCTTCATCGATGTCTGGGTTGTTTTTGACCCATTCATAGATTTGTAGGCCAGCTACGTTGGCATGAGACCAAACAGGGAATTCTGAATCGCCGTGTTCCCCTAAGATATAGGCATGGACGTTACGGGCATCGACATCGACCAATTCAGCCAATGCTTGACGGAAACGGGCAGAGTCTAATGAGGTACCTGAACCGATAACGCGTTCTTTCGGGAAGCCTGAGAATTTCCAAGTAGAATAAGTCAAAATATCGACTGGGTTTGCTGCAACTAAGAAAATTCCGTTAAAGCCTGAATCAACGATTTGGGTAACTACTTCACGGTTGATTTTCAAGTTTTTATGAACTAAGTCTAAACGGGTTTCGCCTGGTTTTTGAGGCGCACCAGCAGTAATAACGACTAAATCAGCATCATGTGCATCTTCATAAGAAGCGGCATAGATTTTTTTAGGGGAAGTAAATGCCAAAGCATGGGACAAGTCAATTGCGTCGCCTTCTGTTTTTGCTGTATTTATATCAATGATTCCGACTTCTTGCGCAATGTTTTGGGTCACCAGCGCAAACGCGTAACTAGAACCAACCGCACCGTCTCCAACAAGAATTACCTTTTGGTGATCTTTTTTGTTCGTTTTTGCAGTCATCTGTGTATCATTCCTTCCGCATAATTGTTTTACTCGCTATCATCCTACCATTTTCAAGTATGTTTGTCATGTGATTTGCACAACAATATTACACAAAATATCGCTGTTTCAGTTGTAAATGCTTTCTTTGTTATTACGTCAAAAAGAAGATATATCAAGGTTTTATTAAGATTCGTTAAGAAAGATAAAAACTGAGCAAGAGGGTGCCACCATAACAGTCCATTTCGTGTTATAATTACCTAAGCAAAAGAACTGGGCGCATTTGTGTGCCCAGTATTTTGTGTTTGGATAAGAAAACCGATAAAATAGATGAAGAATCAGCTTGAAACTAGAAATAATGGAGCGTAAATAAAAAATGAAAATGATTGTAGGCTTGGGAAATCCTGGCAAAAAATATGAAAAAACCAAACATAATGTTGGCTTTATGGTAGTGGATGCGTTGGCACAAAAGTACCAAGCAACCTTTAAAAAGTCGGCTTTTGAAGCAGAGGTGGCAGAGTTTTTCTTGAAGGGTGAAAAAATCCTTTTGGTCAAACCACAAACTTTCATGAATGAATCCGGTCGTGCGGTAGGCCCGTTGATGACCTATTTTGGTATCTACCAAGAAGAACTAGTGGTGGTCTATGATGACCTCGATTTAGCGTTAGGGAAAATTCGTTTGCGCCAAAAAGGCAGTGCAGGTGGCCACAATGGGATCAAGAGTTTGATCGCTCATTTGGATTCAACAGTCTTTGACCGTATCAAAATCGGGATCGATCGTCCACGTCCAGGACAAACCGTGGTCAATCATGTCCTGAGTCCTTTTGCAAAAGACGATCTGCCCATCGTTTTACAAAGTATTGATAAAGCGGTCGAGGCAAGTAGTGATTACTTGACCAACGGCGACTTTCTTGCCACAATGAATCGATTTAACTAAGGAGGGCCGAGATGGATTTAATTGAATTAATAAATAAAGTGCCGACAGTGGCGGCTTGGCATACAGGTTTACGTGAACAGGCCCCCCGGCAATTACTGACCGGTCTAGCTGGATCGGCAAAAACATTAGCGATCACTGGTGTGTATCAGGCATTTCAAAAACAAGTGATCGTCGTGACACCTAATCTCTATTATACAAATCAACTAGCCGAAGATCTGCGCAATGTGACGGAAGATGTCTACGTTTTTCCAGTGGATGAAGTGTTGTCAGCCGAAATGGCTTTTTCTTCACCAGAAGCCAGAGAAGAACGCGTGGCAGCGCTGAATGCTGTTTCTCAAGGGAAAACGGGGATCTATGTGTTGCCGGTAGCGGCTTTGCGAAAGTATTTGCCTGAAAAGAAAACCTGGTTAGCCAATCAATTTCAGTGGCAGATCGGCGATGAGATCGATTTAGAGCGTTTGCCGCAACAATTGATCTTGATGGGTTACGAACGTCAGTCAATGATTGGCAAACCTGGCGAATTCAGTATTCGTGGGAGCATCCTCGATATTTATCCATTAAACGCCGAATATCCCGTACGGATCGAGTTATTCGATGTAGAAATCGACTCGATGCGTTCTTTCAACGTGGAAACGCAACGCTCAGTGGAAACGCTGCAGCAAGTGGCTATTTTACCCACTACCGAATTGGTTTTCTCAGCGGAAGATTTAGCTGCGGGGCAAAAGCAGCTGCAAGAATTATTGAACAAACGGTTGGCAGTCACCAAAGAAGCAACCGATCGCGCCTTTTTAGAAGATTATTTTGGCCAGTTGGCTTCTCAATGGCAAGCAGGGATTCCTGGTGAAAGTGCCCGTTACTACACGGATTTACTGTATCGTCAGCAAACGAGTGTCTTAGATTATTTTTCTGAAGATGCCTTTTTGATGATCGATGATTATGCTCGGATCATGGAGACCAATCGTGAGATCGAACGGGAAGAGGCGGAGTGGCATACCCAAAAATTAGCGGAGCTGCGGGTTTTTTCTGAACAGCAATTCGGGATCGATGTCCATCAGCTGCTGCAAAAAGAAACCTTTGTGACCAGCTTCTTTTCTTTATTCCAAAAAGGAATGGGGAACATTCGCTTCCAAGCGATCCATCAATTCCAATACCGGCCGATGCAGCAGTTTTTCAGCCAAATGGGTCTCTTGAAAGTTGAAATCGATCGCTGGGAGAAGCAGCAGCAGACGGTGATTTTTCTGGTCAGTGATCAAGAGCGGGCCAAGAAGTTAGAGCAAGATCTGCGAGATCATGATATCTATGCCGTGCAGACGCAACAAGACCGCCTGTTTACAGGACGCACCCAAATCGTGGTGGAACGTTTGCAAAGCGGCTTTGAAATGCCGCAAGACAAGCTAGTGGTGGTTACGGAAAAAGAAATTTTCCAAAAGATGAACAAAAAAAGAGCCCGCAGGCAAAATGTCACCAATGCGGAACGGCTCAAAAGCTACAATGAGTTAAAAGCGGGCGATTATGTCGTCCATGCGAATCATGGGATCGGGAAGTACATCGGCATGGAAACCTTAGAAGTCGATGGCGTCCACCAAGATTACATGACGATCTTGTACCAAAACGAAGACAAGCTCTTTATTCCAGTCACCCAATTGAATTTGATTCAAAAATATGTGGCTTCCGAATCGAAAACACCGAAAATCAATAAATTAGGTGGCAGCGAGTGGGCGAAGACCAAGCGCAAAGTGACGGCTAAAATTGAAGACATTGCAGATGATTTGATTTTATTGTATGCCAAACGCGAATCAGAAAAAGGCTATGCCTTTCAACCAGACGATGCCTATCAAAAAGAGTTTGAAGATGCCTTTCCGTATTCGGAAACCGATGATCAGCTGCGCAGCACGGCAGAGATCAAGCGGGATATGGAAAAAGAAAAGCCGATGGACCGTTTGTTAGTCGGGGATGTTGGTTTTGGGAAAACAGAAGTGGCGCTGCGGGCTGCTTTTAAAGCGATCAAAGAAAGCAAACAAGTGGCTTTCTTAGTACCGACAACGATCTTGGCGCAGCAGCACTATGAAACGATGGTCGATCGTTTTGAAGGATTCCCCGTCAATGTTGGGGTACTGAGTCGTTTTCGGACGAAAAAACAGCAGAATGAAACGATCGAGCAAGTGCGCAAAGGGCAAGTCGATATTTTGGTGGGGACCCACCGATTATTGTCAAAAGATGTCGAGTTTGCTGATTTGGGCTTGTTGGTGATCGATGAAGAACAACGGTTTGGGGTCAAACACAAAGAGCGCTTGAAACAACTGCGTTCGCAAGTCGATGTGTTGACGTTGACGGCAACGCCGATCCCACGAACATTGCATATGTCGATGCTGGGGGTACGGGACCTATCTGTGATCGAAACACCACCAGAAAATCGTTACCCGATCCAAACCTATGTGATGGAGATGAATCCAGGAGCAGTGCGAGAAGCGATCCAACGGGAGATGGCACGGGGAGGTCAAGTGTTTTATCTCTATAATCGTGTCGATACGATCGAGCGGAAAGTCGAAGAACTGCAGGCGTTAGTGCCAGACGCACGAATCGCGTATGCCCACGGGCAAATGACCGAGATTCAATTGGAAAATACCCTGTTTGACTTTATTGAAGGGCAATACGATGTGTTGGTGACGACGACGATCATTGAAACCGGTGTGGATATTCCCAATGCCAATACGTTGTTTGTGGAAAATGCCGATTACATGGGGCTTTCGACGTTGTATCAGCTGCGCGGCCGTGTCGGTCGGAGCAATCGGGTCGCCTATGCGTATTTCATGTATGAACAGCAAAAAGTGTTGAATGAAGTCAGTGAAAAACGGCTGCAAGCCATTAAGGACTTTACCGAGTTGGGGTCAGGTTTCAAAATCGCGATGCGAGATCTTTCGATTCGTGGAGCGGGAAATCTATTGGGGGCGCAGCAGCACGGCTTTATCGATGCAGTCGGGTTTGACATGTACTCGCAAATGCTGTCTGAAGCAGTCACTCGGAAACAAGGGAAAAATACCCAAACAGAAAAAACGACCGTCGAGATCGATCTGGGGATCGATGCCTACTTACCGACTTCGTATATTGAAGACGAACGGCAAAAAATCGAGATCTACAAACGAATTCGTGAGCTGGAATCCCAAGAAGCAGTTGATGAACTTCAAGATGATCTGTTAGACCGTTTCGGTGAATACCCTGTAGAAGTGGCACATCTCTTAACGGTGGGCGAGATCAAAATGAACGGCGATCGTGCCTTGTTAGAAACTATCCGCAAGCAGCAGCAGACGGTGTCGTTTACTTTGAGTAAAGTCGGCACGAAAAATTATTCGGTGGAGCAGCTGTTTGAAGCATTGAAAGCTACTAAATTAAAAGCCACGATGGGTGTCGATCATGAGCAAATGACCATCAAATTACAGATTCCGCCAGTGATGAAGGAAAGCACCTGGCTATTAGAAATCCAAGATTTTGTCAAAGCGTTACGGGAACAAAAATACGCCAGCCAAGGCTAGAAAGGAACCAGCGGGATGCCGAAATCACAATTGAAGCGTACGATGGAAGGGGCGTTTATTTTAACGATCGCTTCCTTTATCGCAAAAATCTTAAGTGCCGTTTATCGGGTCCCTTTTCAGAACCTGGTAGGGGACGAAGGGTTTTATGTGTATCAACAAGTCTATCCGATTTATGGATTGGCGATGACGTTAGCGTTGTCAGGGTTGCCACAGTTTATCTCCCGCATCGTCGCTGAAGAACCCGATCCTTTGAAAAGCAAGGAACGGCTGCAAGCGTTGACGCCTTTCGTGCTTTGGTCTGCGATCGGTTTATGGGCGGTGACCTTTTTATTTGCTGGTCCGATCGCACAAGTGATGGGGGACCACCAACTGGCGGGCTTGATTCGAGTCGTTTCTTTTACCTTCTTATTTGTCCCGCCTTTGACCTTTTATCGAGGAATGTTTCAAGGAAATTTGCAAATGGTGCCGACAGCAGTTTCCCAAGTCGTAGAGCAGCTGCTTAGAGTTGGTGTGATTTTAGGTGCTGCGGCAGCTTTCCAGCAATTGGGCTGGACGATTTATCAAACGGGGACTGTCGCCATGATGGGTGCCTTAGTCGGGGGCCTTGCGGCGTGGTGGATCTTAAGTTATTATAGCCGACAAATCAACGGCAAACGCCTATCGCTATGGCATAAACCAGTCACCAGTACAGGAGAAAATCCCGCTGTTTTATCCGCCTCGTTGAAGAAACGGTTCTTCTTAGAAGGCGGTCTGTTGACGATTTATAGCGGCTATTTGATCTTGTTCCAGTTAGCGGATTCGTTTTTATTGACCAATGCGCTAGAAGCGGGGGGGCTGACGGCACAAGCAGCCCGAATTTCAAAAGGGATCTATGATCGCGGACAACCCCTCGTCCAACTAGGTCTTGTGGTGGCGATGGCGTTAAGCTCGACGTTTTTGCCAACGTTGACCAAGTATTTGACGGTAAAAAATCAGCAGCTGTTTGAAAAGTCGGCAAAAATGTATTTGCGCCTGACGATCGGGATTGCTTCGGCTTCCGCCGTGGGCTTAGCGATTTTGCTGCCTTATATTAACTTTGCCTTATTCAAAGACGGTTCTGGCAATGCGGCGCTGGTATTGTTTGTCTTTTCTATCGCTCTGATGGCGACGATCCAAGCCTATCAAAGCATTCAACAAAGTCGCAATACCTATACCTTCGGCTTGCTGGCTGCGGGGATCGGTCTTTTGATCAAATGTCTATCGATGTGGCCGCTGACTGCTTCGTATGGGACTGCAGGAGCGAGTATCAGTACGCTGTTGGGGTTAGGCGCGACCTTATGCTGTTTTGTGGTTTCCGAACAGCGTCGAGCACAAAGCAGCATCAATCACTTTTGGCATGAAGGAAATTATGGAAAAAAACTATTTATTTGTTTAGGGATCATGGCAAGCGTGCTATTCTTATATTATAGCTTCGTTGCGATCTTATTGAACGGTCCTTTGACCCATCGACTACAGGCACTGCTTTTTTGCCTAGGCGGTGTCGGTCTGGGAGGCGCAGCCTTTATCGGGGCAGCGATCAAAATCAAATTGTTAACGATTCGCGAATGGCTGTTAGTTCCATTTGGAAAGAAACTATTAAGAAGAGGTGAAAAACATGAGATTAGATAAATTTCTTAAAATCTCCCGCATCATCAAGCGTCGCTCTGTGGCCAAAGAAGTGGCAGACAAGGGACGCATTCAGATCAACGGCAAATTAGCCAAGTCAAGCAGTGACGTCAAAGTAGGCGATACCATGCGCATTCAATTCGGGAATAAGGTCTTGGAAGTAAAAGTCAATGAATTGCATGAATCGACGAAAAAAGAAGACGCTGCAAAAATGTATGAGATCGTTTCAGAGGAAAGAATCTCAGAAAATGCTTGATTTTTACGGCATTTTCAGTTAGACAAGCTTTGCGGATGTTGGTATAATGTAAAAAACAAAGACAGCGACGGGAGCGAGTTCAGGTGGCAAGAGAATCAAATAAAAAAATAGAACTATTGCAGACCGATTATGCGAAAGAGCAATTTGCCAAGTTTGAAAAAGAGCGGCGGCAAGTCGTGTTTCGCCGACGTCGGCTGGTGGCGTTTTTCGTGGCGGCATTAGCGATATTTGCGATCGTAGGGATTCAAATGTTCAACGATCAAATGCGCCTGCAAAAGCTAAAGGAATATAAGGCGGAAACAGTCGCCGAACAAAAAGAGGCAGAACAAAAGGTGGCTTCACTGGAGCGAGACGTTGCCTTGTTGCAAGACGATGAGTATGTGGCAAAATTGGCCCGCAGCCGATTCTTCTACTCAAAAGATGGCGAAAAAATCTATCCAGTCTTGCCAGACGGGACGGATTCTCAAAACACCAATGAGCGTTCTTCGCAAAGCGGACAAGAATCATCATCCACAGAGTCACAAGATTAAGCAATGTCATACCTACTCAGCGCAGTAGTTTGAATTATTTTAAATGGGTAAAAATTAGGAGGAACATTTTTTATATGTCAATCGAAGTTGGAGCGAAACTAAAGGGCAAAGTGTCTGGTATTACAAATTTTGGTGCGTTCATTGATCTTGGTGAAGGGAAAACTGGTTTGGTGCATATCAGTGAAGTATCAAACGGATTCGTCAAAGACATTCACGACGTGTTGTCTGTTGGGGATGAAGTGACAGTACTTGTTACGGCAATCGGCAACGATGGAAAAATCGGCCTATCGATCCGCAAAGCAGAAGATAAACCGGAAGAAAAACGTGAATACCCGAAAAAAGAATTCAATCGACCAAATCCGAAAAAATCTTTTTCACGCAATCAAAATACGAATGTAAATAAACAAGACTTCGATTCATTGATGAGTTCTTTTCTAAAAGATAGTGATGATCGTCTTTCGTCATTACGTCGAAATACAGAAGGAAAACGCGGTGGCCGCGGCGGACGCCGTAACTAAACATGAATAGCAAGTTGGAAAAAGCTGGAACAAAACTGTTGGTTCGTTTTGTTTCAGCTTTCTTTCTTGTGGGATTACCAAATGAGAAGGAGGTCAAACGATGGTCATTCAAACCGTTCGAGGGCAACTCACTGCCATCGATCCTGAAAAAAAACGCCGCTTTTTGCTGGCGGTATCGACGGGCGTCGATTCGATGGTCTTGTTGCAGATCTTTTGTCAGTTGTTTCCTGAAATGCAAAAAGAGCCATGTTTTGGTGTGGCACATGTGAACCATCAATTGCGTCCAGCATCTGCCAAGGAAGCGGCTTTTTTACGGCAGTACTGCCAAGAACGCGGCATTCCTTTTTACGAGCGGTGCTGGGAAAATCCGCCAGAAACCGGCGTAGAAGCTAGCGCTCGAAACTTTCGCTATACGTTTTTTGCCGACGTCATGTCTCAAGAAGGCTATGATGTTTTGCTGACTGCTCACCACAGTGATGACCAAGTAGAAACGATGTTGATGAAGATGATGCGAGAAGGGCGCTTGCGATCGGCTGGCGGGATGAAACAGCAGCAGCCTTTTCACACAGGGATCTTGTTGCGTCCACTGCTTACTGTCAGCAAGGCAGCGATTTACGACTATGCGCAAGCACAGCAGATTCCCTACTTTGAAGACGAAAGCAATCACGAACCGCTGTATTTGCGAAACCGACTACGCCAGCAAGTAGTGCCAGCCTTAAAAGCGGAAAATCTGCAGCTGCTGCCGCATTTTCAACAGCTTTCTGAAGAAGTACAGTTCGCCAATCAGCTGATCCAACAAGAGCAGCAGCAATGGTTGTCTGCGTTCGTTCAACAGCAAGCTGCTCACTTAGTGATCGATCTGCAGCAGCTGCCGACGTTTTCGCCAGCGCAACGCTATTTTTTCTATGCGGGTTTTTTACAGCAAGCAGAGGCTTTTACGAAGCAGCCCCTCAATCAAAAACAGCTGCCGCAGTTATTGCGTCTGCTGGATGAAAAGAAAGGGCAATGGCAATTGGCGTTGCACAAACAGTGGCAGCTGCGGCGCAGTTATGACCAATTGTTATTGGAACCTGTTACTTTTCCCCAAAAGCCAGCAGCGCCGTTGACAGAAGTCAGTCAGCGACTGGTTTTAGGGGAGGGGATCTATCTTTCTGAAAAGGAATGGATTGGGTATTTTCCGATAAATGAACAGCATATTCCCAAAAAAATCACAAATTGGTCAGAGTTTTCCCAAGATTTACCGCTAAACTATTCCTCTGAGCTGGTGGTGCGTAAGCGCCAGCCGGGAGACCGAATCCGCTTGGCGCGTGGTCTGACCAAAAAGATCAGTCGTTTTTTTATCGATTCAAAAATTCCTAATGAAGTGCGAGAAAAAAGTTGGGTCGTCACAAACCTTGAAAAAGAGGTGATTGCCTTACTACCTCATACATTTTCCTATTTGAGTATTGCGCCAGAAACTGATAAAATACACTACATACTTCTTTATAAATATCAGAAGTAAGAGTTGGAAGGAGAACTTTATGCTAGATAAAGATATTGAGAAAATTTTGATTTCCCGTGACGAAATCAAAAATCGTTGTGTGGAACTTGGTCAAGAATTAACGGCGGCTTATGCGGATAAAAATCCTCTAGTCGTAGGTGTGCTGAAAGGTGCCGTTCCTTTCATGGCAGACATCGTTCGTGAGATGGATTGTTACTTGGAGTTAGACTTCATGGATGTCTCAAGTTATGGCAATGCCATGATTTCATCTGGGGAAGTCAAGATCATCAAAGATTTAGATACAAATGTTGAGGGCCGTGATCTCTTGATCGTTGAAGACATCATTGACAGCGGTCGCACATTGGCTTATCTGGTGGATCTATTCAAATACCGTAAAGCGAAATCAGTGAAAATCGTAACGTTATTAGATAAGCCAGAAGGTCGTGTCGTTGAGATCGATGCAGATTATGTCGGCTTCGATGTGCCAAATGAGTTTGTTGTTGGATATGGACTGGACTATGCAGAGCAATATCGAAACTTACCTTACGTTGGCGTCTTAAAACCTAGTGTTTATCAGTCAAATTAGTGACTGTTCTAAATCAATTGTGATACAATTAAATGGTCAGGATTGATAAAACAAAATAGCCAGGGAGGTACGCATGAATAAGAAAAATAACGGTATGGTAAAAAATACCTTATATTATGTACTTGTCTTGTTGGCGATGGTCATGGTCGTATATTTCATTTTTGGAAATGGCAATCAGCAGACCCCAACGATCGAGTACTCCACGTTTACAGAGCAACTGAAAGACGGGAAGATCAAACAGTTTACTGTTCAACCCGCTAACGGTGTGTATCGAATCGTGGGTGAATACAATGAAGAACAAACCGTCAGCAATGACAACAGCTTGTCTGTTTTAGGTAATACACAGGCGAGTTCGACCCGCTTTTCAACGATCATATTACCGAATGATTCCACACTAAGCGAAGTCACCAGTTTGGCCTCGGCAGAAGGGGTCAAAACCACGATCGAAGAAGAATCCAACAGCGGCATTTGGTTATCGCTTTTGGTTAGCTTCTTACCACTTGTGATCATCATTTTCTTCTTCTACATGATGATGAGCCAACAAGGTGGCGGCGGTGGCGGTGGCGGCCGTGTGATGAACTTTGGCAAATCAAAAGCCAAAGAAGCGGATAAAAAAGCCAACCGCGTGCGTTTTTCAGACGTAGCCGGTGCAGAAGAAGAAAAACAAGAGCTTGTCGAAGTCGTGGAATTCTTGAAAGATCCTCGACGCTTCGTTGAATTAGGTGCTCGTATCCCAGCAGGTGTCTTACTTGAGGGGCCTCCAGGAACCGGGAAAACGTTACTAGCCAAAGCCGTTGCTGGTGAAGCTGGCGTACCGTTTTACTCGATCTCTGGTTCAGATTTCGTTGAAATGTTTGTCGGTGTCGGTGCAAGCCGGGTGCGTGACTTATTTGAAACAGCGAAGAAAAATGCACCAGCTATCATCTTTATCGATGAAATCGATGCAGTCGGTCGCCAACGTGGTGCCGGTATGGGTGGCGGACATGATGAGCGGGAACAAACATTGAACCAGTTGTTGGTTGAAATGGATGGTTTTGATGGGAATGAAGGCGTGATCGTCATTGCCGCAACGAACCGTTCGGATGTTTTAGATCCAGCGTTGCTACGTCCAGGTCGTTTTGACCGTCAGATTTTGGTTGGTCGTCCAGACGTGAAAGGTCGTGAAGCGATCCTCCGTGTCCATGCCCGCAACAAACCTTTATCAGATGATGTTGATTTGAAAGTCGTTGCCCAACAAACACCAGGCTTTGCTGGTGCGGATCTGGAAAACGTCTTGAACGAAGCGGCATTAGTTGCTGCTCGTCGTAACAAGAAAAAAATCGATGCT
Source organism: Enterococcus sp. DIV0213h (assembly GCF_051711285.1). NCBI lineage: Bacteria > Bacillati > Bacillota > Bacilli > Lactobacillales > Enterococcaceae > Enterococcus > Enterococcus sp. DIV0213h. The sequence goes on along the minus strand of NZ_JBIOMH010000001.1, from coordinate 3,462,297 downwards.
TCAGATATCGATGAAGCAGAAGATCGCGTGATCGCTGGTCCAGCGAAGAAAGATCGGGTCATCAACAAACGCGAACGTGAAATGGTTGCTTACCATGAAGCAGGACATACCATTGTTGGGTTAGTCTTGAGTCGTGCCCGTGTGGTACACAAAGTAACGATCATTCCTCGGGGACGTGCGGGTGGTTACATGATCGCCTTGCCGAAAGAAGATCAATTCTTGATGACCAAAGAAGATATGTTTGAACAAATCGTTGGGTTGCTTGGTGGTCGTACGGCTGAAGAAATCATCTTCGGTGTACAATCAACGGGTGCTTCCAATGACTTTGAACAAGCAACTGCGCTTGCAAGAAGCATGGTGACAGAATATGGAATGAGTGACAAGTTAGGTCCAGTTCAATATGAAGGAAACCATCAAGTCTTTGTTGGTCGTGATTATGGTCAAACAAAAGCTTACTCTGAACAAGTTGCCTTTGAAATCGATCAAGAAGTTCGCAAGATTTTAATGGATGCTCATCAAAAAGCCCATGAAATCATTGAAGAACACCGTGCACAGCACAAATTGATCGCTGAAAAACTGCTTGAACATGAAACATTAGATGCCAAAGCAATCAAATCCTTGTTTGAAGAAGGCAAAATGCCTGAAGGAACCGAAAGCTCTGAGTATCCTAGTGAAAAAGCTCAAACGTTTGAAGAAGCGAAACGTGCGCTGGAAGAAAAAGATGCAGAGAAGCAAGCTGCAGAAAAACACAGCGAAGATGCACCATCAAACGATTTTGATCAACAATTGGAAGACGTTCGCCGCAATAGCGAAAGCCAACCGACTGATCAAGAAAACAAAGATGATAACGCCTAAAACAAGACGTATCAAGGCACCGAGGAAACTCGGTGCCTTTTTGTTTCTATTTAAGAAGACTTTCCTTAAATTCAAACACATTCAGTTGAAAAAAGCGGCGCTTCCTAGTATGATTCATTAATGAATAAAAAGGAGAATCAAGATGAAGGATTATTTAGTAAAAGCACTAGCATATGACGGCTTCGTCCGAGCATATGCAGTATCGGCAACAGAAACGATCGCCGAAGCACAACGACGCCATGAAACATGGAATACGGCATCCGCTGCTTTAGGGCGAGCGATGGTGGGAAGTTTGTTATTAGGCAGTACCTTAAAAGGGGAAGACAAATTGACCGTCAAAATTCAAGGAAATGGTCCTGCTGGGGCAATCGTCGTAGACAGCAATGGCCGTGGGGACGTAAAAGGATACATAAAAAATCCGCAGATCAGTCTGCCGTTGAACCCTCAAGGGAAATTGGACGTTCGGGGCGCAGTGGGTGACCAAGGGATCTTTACCGTGATCAAAGACTTAGGGCTAAAAGAACCCTTCTCTGGACAAACACCGATCGTCTCTGGGGAGCTTGGGGAAGACTTTACTTATTATTTAGCAGTGTCAGAACAGATTCCTTCTGCTGTTGGTCTGAGTGTATTAGTAGAAACCGATGATTCGATTCGGGCAGCCGGTGGGTTTATGCTGCAGATCATGCCTGGTGCCAGTGAAGAGATCATTGATGCCATCGAAAAACGTTTGGGAGAATTGCCTCGAGTATCAACCTTGATCGATGAAGGACAATCACCAGAAGAGATCTTAGAGACATTGTTGCCAGACACGACGATCGAAGTACTAGAAAAAATGCCAGTCCAGTTCCATTGTGATTGCACGAAAGAAAAATTTGCGACGGCGATCATTACCTTGGGGGCTGATGAGATCCAAGCGATGATCGATGAAGACCACGGGGCAGAGGCAGTCTGCTCGTTTTGTGGCAACAAGTATCATTTTGATGAAACGGAATTGGCGGCATTGAAGAAAGAGGCGGAAGCGTAAGTGAAAGATAGACAAACATGGCAGATCGGCTCGGTTGAGATTCCCAACCGCGTCGTCGTTGCGCCAATGGCAGGGATCACCAATTCTGCGTTTCGTGTGACAGTCAAAGAATTTGGCGCGGGTTTAGTCGTCTGTGAGATGATCAGTGATCGAGGGATTCAACTGCGGAACAAGAAGACCCTTGAGATGCTATTTATTGACGAGACCGAGCATCCTCTTAGTATTCAGATTTTTGGTGGGAATAAAGCATCCTTAGTAGAAGCAGCGCAATTTGTCGCAGAAAACACAACTGCTGATATCATTGATATCAACATGGGGTGTCCTGTAAACAAAATCATCAAAGCAGAAGCTGGTGCGAAGTGGCTTTTAGATCCCGACAAGGTTTATGAAATGGTCCATGCTGTTTCCAGTGCGATCGACAAGCCCGTTACCGTAAAAATGCGGATCGGCTGGGATGAGCAGCACATCTTTGCGGTTGAAAATGCCCAAGCCGCAGAAGCAGCGGGTGCCGCAGCGATCGGTATGCATGGCAGAACCCGTGTACAGATGTATGAAGGATCGGCTGATTGGGACGTGTTGAAACAAGTGAAGCAAAGTATCACGATTCCCTTTATGGGCAACGGCGATGTCAAAACCCCTGAAGATGCCAAGCGAATGTTGGAAGAAGTCGGTGCAGATGCAGTGATGATCGGACGGGCAGCGTTAGGCAATCCATGGATGATCCACCGCACCAAGCAATACTTGGAGACAGGCGAGTTATTGCCAGAACCAACACCGCGAGAAAAAATTTCGACAGCGAAACTTCATTTAGAACGTTTGGCTGATCTAAAAGGGGAAAAAATCGCTTCGCGAGAATTTCGTCAACATGCTGCGTACTACTTAAAAGGTATTTCGCGGGCAGCCAAAGTGAAGGCAGCTATCAACCAAGCGGAAGATAAGCAGACGATTTTTGATTTATTAGATGCATTTGTGGAAAAGACCGAAAAACAGCCGCTAGCAACTCTTAAGGAATAAGAAACAAATCAAGTCGATTCGAAAGTTCGGCTTGATTTTTTGCGTCATCATTGGCATTATAAGAAGGAAACCCAAGTTAAGAATGGAGGAAAACTCGTGACAGAGGAACGACAAACACAAGAAGAATTGAATGATCAAATGTTGGTTCGCCGTGAAAAGATGGAAAAACTACGGGAAGAAGGCATTGATCCTTTTGGCAAGCGATTCGAACGCACCCATAATTCTGCCGAGTTACATGAGTTATTTGATCAAAGAACCAAAGAAGAATTAGCCGAAATGAATCTTTCAGCAAGCATTGCAGGAAGAATCGTTACAAAACGTGGAAAAGGTAAGGCTGGTTTTGCACATTTACAAGACCGCGAAGGCCGTATTCAAATATATGTACGTAAAGACCAAGTAGGGGATGAACCTTACGAAGTATTCAAACACGCAGACTTAGGTGATTTCTTCGGCGTATCTGGTGAAATCATGAAGACCGATACCGGTGAAGTGACCATCAAAGCCAAAGAAATCGTGATCTTATCAAAAGCATTGCGTCCATTGCCTGACAAATACCATGGCTTGACGAACGTAGAACAACGCTACCGTCAACGTTACTTGGATTTGATCAGTAATAAAGAAAGCTTTGATCGTTTCATGAAACGAAGCCAAATCATCAGCGAAATTCGTCGTTACCTTGACGGTCATGGGTATATCGAAGTCGAAACGCCAGTATTGCATAATCAAGCAGGTGGTGCAGCGGCTCGTCCCTTCATTACCCACCACAATGCCTTAGACATGGATCTGTATTTACGGATCGCTCTTGAGCTTCACTTAAAACGATTGATCGTGGGCGGCATGGAAAAAGTCTATGAGATCGGCCGCGTTTTCCGAAATGAAGGGATCGATACGACCCATAATCCTGAGTTTACAATGCTAGAAGCGTATACGGCATATACAGATTTCAAAGATGTGATGGATCTGACCGAAGGCATTATCCGTAATGCTGCTGAAAAAGTTTTGCACACAGCAACGATCCAATACGATGGACAAGAAGTCGATCTAGCTAGCGACTTTGCGCGAATCCATATGGTCGATGCAATCAAAAATCAAACAGGTGTTGATTTCTGGCAACCAATGTCCGTTGAAGAAGCCCGCAGCTTAGCGAAAGAACATCATGTCGAAATCAATGATGCCATGACTGTTGGCCATATCATCAATGAATTCTTTGAGACATTTGTTGAAGAAACGTTACAGCAGCCAACCTTTGTCTTCGGTCATCCAGTGGAAGTTTCGCCATTAGCGAAAAAGAATCCAGAAGATGAACGCTTTACCGACCGCTTTGAATTATTTATCGTTGGTCGTGAATTTGCGAATGCCTTCACGGAACTAAATGATCCAATCGATCAAAGAGAACGTTTTGAAGGGCAAGAAAAAGAGCGCGAAGCAGGAAATGATGAAGCCCATGGGGTGGATGAAGATTTCTTAGAAGCACTTGAATACGGTATGCCGCCAACTGGTGGATTAGGGATCGGGATCGATCGCTTAGTGATGCTGTTGACAGATGCGCAATCGATTCGCGACGTTTTATTATTCCCAACAATGAGATAAAAAAACTCCGTCCACTCGCAAGAGATGGGCGGCTTTTTTTCTTGTCTGCTGGATCAGGGTGAAAAACAGCGAGGAATTAGAGGAAAAAACGCCACGATAGTTGCCAGAAAACGGATTAAATGCGAACGATAAAAGCTGGATCCAATGCGATTAGACGGGTTTGTAAAAATTGAAAAAAGCCATAGAAAATGATTGACCGCAAGGGATTTAGTTGGTATATTATTACATGTGCCAAATGACTAAATGAATTCCTAAAAAGAATTGAAAAAAGTAGTTGACGCACAGCTCGACAGATGATATTATAACGAAGTCGCAATTTTAAAATAGTTAATTGATGTTGATACATCAACAAAATTAATTGAAAAAAGTTGTTGACAAATAACAAATCATTTGTTATTCTAATTAAGTCGCTGAGACAGCCGCTACGAAGTTGAAAAACAACGAGCGAAAAAAACTTTTAAAAAAGAGTTGACAATTAAATGTCGCTCTGATATGATATAAAAGTTGCTAACACAGCACGGTAGACCTTTGAAAACTGAACAAAGCAAGCAAACGAACCAATGTGTAGGACGTTTCAATTTATTGAAACAAATACATGCAAGCAATAGCTAGCAAAGTTAATTTTTATGAGCTTAATGACCGTATGGTCATTCAAACAAATCATTATGAGAGTTTGATCCTGGCTCAGGACGAACGCTGGCGGCGTGCCTAATACATGCAAGTCGAACGCTTTTTCTTTCATCGGAGCTTGCTCCACCGAAAGAAAAAGAGTGGCGAACGGGTGAGTAACACGTGGGTAACCTGCCCATCAGAAGGGGATAACACTTGGAAACAGGTGCTAATACCGTATAACACTATTTTCCGCATGGAAGAAAGTTGAAAGGCGCTTTTGCGTCACTGATGGATGGACCCGCGGTGCATTAGCTAGTTGGTGAGGTAACGGCTCACCAAGGCAACGATGCATAGCCGACCTGAGAGGGTGATCGGCCACACTGGGACTGAGACACGGCCCAGACTCCTACGGGAGGCAGCAGTAGGGAATCTTCGGCAATGGACGAAAGTCTGACCGAGCAACGCCGCGTGAGTGAAGAAGGTTTTCGGATCGTAAAACTCTGTTGTTAGAGAAGAACAAGGATGAGAGTAAAATGTTCATCCCTTGACGGTATCTAACCAGAAAGCCACGGCTAACTACGTGCCAGCAGCCGCGGTAATACGTAGGTGGCAAGCGTTGTCCGGATTTATTGGGCGTAAAGCGAGCGCAGGCGGTTTCTTAAGTCTGATGTGAAAGCCCCCGGCTCAACCGGGGAGGGTCATTGGAAACTGGGAGACTTGAGTGCAGAAGAGGAGAGTGGAATTCCATGTGTAGCGGTGAAATGCGTAGATATATGGAGGAACACCAGTGGCGAAGGCGGCTCTCTGGTCTGTAACTGACGCTGAGGCTCGAAAGCGTGGGGAGCGAACAGGATTAGATACCCTGGTAGTCCACGCCGTAAACGATGAGTGCTAAGTGTTGGAGGGTTTCCGCCCTTCAGTGCTGCAGCAAACGCATTAAGCACTCCGCCTGGGGAGTACGACCGCAAGGTTGAAACTCAAAGGAATTGACGGGGGCCCGCACAAGCGGTGGAGCATGTGGTTTAATTCGAAGCAACGCGAAGAACCTTACCAGGTCTTGACATCCTTTGACCACTCTAGAGATAGAGTTTCCCCTTCGGGGGCAAAGTGACAGGTGGTGCATGGTTGTCGTCAGCTCGTGTCGTGAGATGTTGGGTTAAGTCCCGCAACGAGCGCAACCCTTATTGTTAGTTGCCATCATTTAGTTGGGCACTCTAGCGAGACTGCCGGTGACAAACCGGAGGAAGGTGGGGATGACGTCAAATCATCATGCCCCTTATGACCTGGGCTACACACGTGCTACAATGGGAAGTACAACGAGTTGCGAAGTCGCGAGGCTAAGCTAATCTCTTAAAGCTTCTCTCAGTTCGGATTGTAGGCTGCAACTCGCCTACATGAAGCCGGAATCGCTAGTAATCGCGGATCAGCACGCCGCGGTGAATACGTTCCCGGGCCTTGTACACACCGCCCGTCACACCACGAGAGTTTGTAACACCCGAAGTCGGTGAGGTAACCTTTTTGGAGCCAGCCGCCTAAGGTGGGATAGATGATTGGGGTGAAGTCGTAACAAGGTAGCCGTATCGGAAGGTGCGGCTGGATCACCTCCTTTCTAAGGAATATTTCGGAAGACTACACATCGTTTGCCTTTGTTCAGTTTTGAGAGGTCTACTCTCAAGTAAATACCCGGGGCCTTAGCTCAGCTGGGAGAGCGCCTGCTTTGCACGCAGGAGGTCAGCGGTTCGATCCCGCTAGGCTCCATTAACGACAATGGTCGTTAAGCTTTGTTCATTGAAAACTGGATATCGAAGAAATAATCAAAACAAGTAACACACACCGAGTTGAAATGTTAAAAGAGTTTTTTAATAAGTTCAACGCTTATTTTCTTGAGCAACCTTCTATCGCTAGAAGAAGTACTCAAAACCGACCGTAAGGTCAAAGGTTAAGTGAATAAGGGCGCACGGTGGATGCCTTGGCACTAGGAGCCGATGAAGGACGGGACTAACACCGATATGCTTTGGGGAGCTGTAAGTAAGCTATGATCCAGAGATTTCCGAATGGGGGAACCCAGCATCTTTTATAGGATGTTACGTCTGCGTGAATACATAGCGCAGTCGAGGTAGACGCAGAGAACTGAAACATCTAAGTACCTGCAGGAAGAGAAAGAAAATTCGATTCCCTGAGTAGCGGCGAGCGAAACGGGAA
>NZ_JBIOMH010000001.1:2665000-3452500 GCF_051711285.1 Enterococcus sp. DIV0213h | reverse complement strand
GCATCTAAGTGTGAAGCCCACCTCAAGATGAGATTTCCCATTTCTTTAAGAAAGTAAGATCCCTGAGAGATGATCAGGTAGATAGGTCAGAAGTGGAAGGCCAGTGATGGTTGGAGCGGACTGATACTAATCGATCGAGGACTTAACCAAAAAGAAAAAAGCACGTAAACTCGTAGAGTTTTGATTTCTTCGATCCAGTTTTGAGTGAGCAAAACTTACTCAATTGAATAGTGTGGTGGCGATAGCAAGAAGGATACACCTGTAACCATGCCGAACACAGAAGTTAAGCTTCTTAGCGCCGATTGTAGTGAAGGGTTTCCCTTTGTGAGAGTAGGACGTCGCCACGCGTTTTTTTTACCTTATGGGGGTTTAGCTCAGCTGGGAGAGCATCTGCCTTACAAGCAGAGGGTCAGCGGTTCGATCCCGTTAACCCCCATATGAGTCGTTAGCTCAGTTGGTAGAGCATCTGACTTTTAATCAGAGGGTCACAGGTTCGAGCCCTGTACGACTCATAGTAATAACCTATGCGGGTGTGGCGGAATTGGCAGACGCACTAGATTTAGGATCTAGCGCCTTCGGGCGTGGGGGTTCAAGTCCCTTCACCCGCACTTCATTGCCGGCTTAGCTCAGTTGGTAGAGCATCTGATTTGTAATCAGAGGGTCGAGGGTTCAAGTCCTTTAGCCGGCATCAGGAATATGCGGAAATAGCTCAGTGGTAGAGCACCACCTTGCCAAGGTGGGGGTCGCGGGTTCGAACCCCGTTTTCCGCTTTGCCTTAGCAATTTTCAGCCGGGGTGGCGGAACTGGCAGACGCACAGGACTTAAAATCCTGCGGTGAGTGATCACCGTACCGGTTCGATTCCGGTCCTCGGCATTTCATAATATGCGCCCATAGCTCAATTGGATAGAGTGTTTGACTACGGATCAAAAGGTTAGGGGTTCGACTCCTCTTGGGCGCGCTTTTTAATAACGGGAAGTAGCTCAGCTTGGTAGAGCACTTGGTTTGGGACCAAGGGGTCGCAGGTTCGAATCCTGTCTTCCCGATACTTTTTCAAAAGGGGCCTTAGCTCAGCTGGGAGAGCGCCTGCTTTGCACGCAGGAGGTCAGCGGTTCGATCCCGCTAGGCTCCATATCATTTGAATAAATGATTCTTTTTTACGCGGTGTAGCTCAGCTGGCTAGAGCGTCCGGTTCATACCCGGGAGGTCGGGGGTTCGATCCCCTCCGCCGCGATTTTTAAGAGCCTGGACCTTTAGCTCAGTTGGTTAGAGCAGACGGCTCATAACCGTCCGGTCGTAGGTTCGAGTCCTACAAGGTCCATTGTGGCATTGTATCTGTTTTATTATGGAGGATTACCCAAGTCCGGCTGAAGGGAACGGTCTTGAAAACCGTCAGGCGGGTAAAACCGTGCAAGGGTTCGAATCCCTTATCCTCCTTAACTGTCTCTTTTGTTGCGAGCAAAAGAATCACAGTCTTTTAATTACTGTAAAGTAATTACTTATCGCGGGATGGAGCAGTCTGGTAGCTCGTCGGGCTCATAACCCGAAGGTCGTAGGTTCAAATCCTGCTCCCGCAATTGCTTTTGTTTTCAAAAGCGCAATAAAAGCTAAATATGGTTTGGTAGTTCAGTTGGTTAGAATGCCTGCCTGTCACGCAGGAGGTCGCGGGTTCGAGTCCCGTCCAGACCGCCATGCGGGTGTAGTTTAGTGGTAAAACCACAGCCTTCCAAGCTGTTGTCGCGAGTTCGATTCTCGTCACCCGCTTTAGCTTTTATTTTTTGGGGCCTATAGCTCAGCTGGTTAGAGCGCACGCCTGATAAGCGTGAGGTCGATGGTTCGAGTCCATTTAGGCCCATCAAAATGTAGTCATACATTTGGGGAAGTACTCAAGTGGCTGAAGAGGCGCCCCTGCTAAGGGTGTAGGTCGGGAAACCGGCGCGAGGGTTCAAATCCCTCCTTCTCCGTTTTTTATTGGTCCGTTGGTCAAGTGGTTAAGACACCGCCCTTTCACGGCGGTAACACGGGTTCGAATCCCGTACGGATCATTTTTTACTTTTGGAGGATTACCCAAGTCCGGCTGAAGGGAACGGTCTTGAAAACCGTCAGGCGGGTAAAACCGTGCAAGGGTTCGAATCCCTTATCCTCCTTAACTGTCTCTTTTGTTGCGAGCAAAAGAATCACAGTCCTTTAATTACTGTAAAGTAATTACTTATCGCGGGATGGAGCAGTCTGGTAGCTCGTCGGGCTCATAACCCGAAGGTCGTAGGTTCAAATCCTGCTCCCGCAATTGCTTTGTTTAACGGCAAAGCAGCAATACAAAGCTTCTGGTTTGGTAGTTCAGTTGGTTAGAATGCCTGCCTGTCACGCAGGAGGTCGCGGGTTCGAGTCCCGTCCAGACCGTTGTTTTTGGCTCGGTAGCTCAGTTGGTAGAGCAATGGATTGAAGCTCCATGTGTCGGCAGTTCGATTCTGTCCCGCGCCATAGGAATGCGGGTGTAGTTTAGTGGTAAAACTACAGCCTTCCAAGCTGTTGTCGCGAGTTCGATTCTCGTCACCCGCTTTGCATTTTTTATTTGGGGCCTATAGCTCAGCTGGTTAGAGCGCACGCCTGATAAGCGTGAGGTCGATGGTTCGAGTCCATTTAGGCCCATTACATTTTTAAACTGGTCCGTTGGTCAAGCGGTTAAGACACCGCCCTTTCACGGCGGTAACACGGGTTCGAATCCCGTACGGATCATGCAAACACTCTTGAGAGTGTTTTTTTATTGCCCAAAAATGATCTTTTTATCATTTTTTCAAGCATGAGCAGTCAAAATTTGTTATAATCAGTCCGTTGCAAGTTCCCGAAAGGATTCGCAGCTGCGAAGATGCCTTGTAACCGAAACATATATTAGGGGGAATACAAAAATGACAGAGAAACACTTATTTACATCAGAGTCCGTTTCAGAAGGACACCCAGACAAAGTAGCCGACCAAATCAGTGATGCCATCTTAGATGCGTTGCTTGCCGAAGATCCAATGGCACGGGTCGCTTGCGAAACGTCAGTTACTACCGGATTGGTTTTAGTCTTTGGAGAAATTTCTACTTCTGCTTATGTAGATATTCAAAAAGTCGTCCGAGAAACCATCAAAGAAATCGGCTATACACGAGCAAAATTCGGCTTTGACGGCGATACGGTTGCTGTTTTGGTAGCGATCGATGAGCAATCACCAGATATCGCTCAAGGCGTTGACGATGCTTTAGAAAGTCGTGGAGAAACGGATAAAGAAGATATCGGTGCCGGCGACCAAGGCTTGATGTTTGGTTTTGCCGTTGATGAAACACCTGAATTGATGCCTTTACCGATCGCGTTGAGCCATCGGCTGGTACGTCGCTTAGCAGAGTTGCGTAAAAACAACGAACTAAGCTATTTGCGTCCAGATGCAAAATCACAAGTAACCGTTGAATATGATGATAACGATCAACCACAAAGAGTGGACACCGTCGTTATTAGTACCCAGCATGATGATGCGGCTGATAATGAAATGATCCACCGTGATGTCATCGAAAAAGTGATCAAAGAAGTGATCCCTGCCGATCTTTTAGACGAGCAGACAAAATATTATATCAATCCTACTGGTCGTTTTGTGATCGGCGGTCCTCAAGGGGATGCCGGTTTGACTGGCAGAAAAATCATCGTTGATACTTATGGCGGCTATGCACGTCATGGCGGCGGTGCGTTTTCTGGAAAAGATGCAACCAAAGTTGACCGTTCAGCCAGCTATGCGGCTCGCTACATTGCCAAAAACATCGTAGCAGCAAACCTAGCCAAAAAAGTGGAAGTACAATTAGCCTATGCGATCGGTGTGGCACAGCCCGTTTCGATCAGCATCAACACTTTTGGTACAGGAACCGTCAGCAACGAGCGCTTGATCCAAGCGGTACGGGAAAACTTTGATTTGCGACCAGCAGGAATTATTGAAATGTTAGATTTGCGCCGTCCGATTTATCGTCAGACTGCCGCTTACGGACATTTCGGTCGTACAGATATCGATTTGCCATGGGAACGCACCGACAAGGTGTCGGCACTTTTGGCAAGTGTGAAGGATTAAAAGAGGCGACCTCTATTGATGACTATCAATAGAGGTTCTTTTTTTTGGAGTAAAAGGAGGAGTTATATGCGAACCAATGTAAAATTAGTCACCATTGCGGTCTTTGTCGCAACGTTTATGACCGCAATCGAAGGAACGATCATTACGACAGCGATGCCTACCATCGTCAGTTCATTGAAAGGGATCGAGATCATGAACTGGGTCTTCTCGATCTATCTTTTGACCAGTGCGATGTTGACCCCGATCTACGGCAAGTTTGCCGATAATATCGGCCGCAAACCAGTCTTTTTATTTGGGACGTTGCTGTTTATTATCGGGTCGGCGTTTTGTGGGATGGCCAACACGATGTTGACGTTGATCATTGCCAGAGCGTTGCAAGGATTAGGCGCAGGTGCCATGATGCCCGTTGCCCTAACGATCATTGCGGACCTGTATCCCGTTGAAAAGCGGGCGAAAGTCTTAGGGCTCAATAGTACGGCTTGGGGGATCGCCAGTGTCGTTGGTCCCTTAGCCGGTGGCTTGATCGTAGATACGATCGGGTGGCATTGGATCTTTTTTATCAACGTACCCATTGGATTAGGGCTGATTGCCTTGATTTGGTTTTATTTTCATGAAGAAAAAAAGGCCTTTGCTGCAGTCAACATTGATTATGCAGGCAGTCTCTTGTTGATGTTGACGCTAGTAGGGCTCCTGCTAGGCTTCCAGTTGCTGGGAGATTATGGTGTGAGTCTGCCTATCCTCAGTCTGTTCGTTTTTTCTGTCCTTATGTTCATCGGCTTCGTTCGGGTGGAGAAAAAAGCAGCAGATCCGATTATTGATCTGAAGCTGTTTCACTCAAAATTATTTGTGGTGGTCAATATCGTAGCAGCTTTGGCTAGCGGCTTCTTGATGGGGATCGATGTTTATATCCCAATGTGGATGCAAGGGGTCTTAGGCATGAGTGCGGGGATTGGCGGGCTTGTGTTGGCACCGTTGTCGATTTTATGGATGATTGGCTCCTTCTTAGCCAGCCGTTGGTTGACACAGCACAGTGTCAGCTGGGTCTTGACGGTTAGCTTGTTGATCACGGCTACCGGTGCTTTGTGGCTGTTTTTGACACCGGCACAGACCTCATTCTGGTTGTTCTTGGTCATTTCTTCTATTACTGGCGTCGGGTTAGGGGCAACGATGGTGGTTTGTACGGTTACTGCCCAAACCAGCGTTGGCCCCACACAAGTCGGCGTGGCGACTTCTTTCAATACCCTGTTGCGAACGATCGGGCAAACCATCATGGTAGCGGTCTTCGGTATCGTTTTAAACACCAGGAATAGCGTAGGCTTAGCACAGGCACAAGTCAATGATAGCAGTGTCATGAATCAGCTAGTAGATCCAGCCGCTGCGCGCCAGCTGCCAACCGCATTATTAGGGCAATTACGGGAGATTCTTTATAGCGGTCTACACTGGGTTTTTGGGATCGGTGTTTTACTTATTGTGCTAGCGATTGGTTTGACCCGCACGATTTCGCGAGAATCTGGTACAATATAAAAAAAGGATCGCAGGTGATTGTATGGCTTTTTTACAAGCAAATATCTATTCAAATGTTCTTGAAATGGAGGTAATGATCGATGTGATCTTGCCTCAAAGTACCAAGAAAAAAATCGGCACGCAAAGCCAATCGACAGGCACAGATCTCCCGGTGCTTTATTTATTGCATGGGATGAACGGAAATCATAGTGTCTGGCAGCGACGGACGTCGATCGAGCGGTATGCCGCAGAGTATCAACTAGCGGTCATCATGCCGTCTACTGATCTGGGGTGGTATACCGATACGACCTATGAGATGAAGTATTGGACTTTTATCGCCGAAGAATTACCACAGATTTGCCATGAGCTGTTTCCTCAGCTGACGCAAAAACGAGAAAAAACTTTTGCGGCTGGGCTTTCTATGGGGGGCTATGGGGCAGTAAAACTCGGGCTGAGAAAGCCTGACCAGTTTGCGGCGGTAGCGTCTTTGTCTGGGGCATTAGCGCTGGCTGAAAGCATGGATTCCTTGCTGCAGCTGCGAAGCCAAGCTTATTGGGAAGGAATTTTTGGACCATTAGAGCAATTCAAAGGGTCAGAAAATGATTTGATCCATCTGATTGAGACCATCGATCCAAGCACAGCGCCGCGCTTTTTTATTAGTTGCGGAACCGAGGATCAGCTGTATCCGGCAAGTGAATATGCGGTGGATAAGCTGCAAAAACGCAAACTAGCCGTAACGTTTGAATCGGGAACTGGGGATCATGATTGGAATTTCTGGGATCAATGGATCCAACGAGTCCTGCAATGGCTTTTTAGTGAATAAAAAAACCATCAGTCGATCGACACCTTAACGTGCCGAGGACTGATGGTTTTTTCGTTCGATACAAAATAAGATCGGCGGTTGGTTGCGCTGATTGATAAATTGATAGGAAAGGACATTGAATGCCTCTTGCGGCAGCTGTTGACAAAAGGAGTGGACTTCTTTCAGCTCTGCTTCGCCGCCAGCGTGTCCATAATAGCAGACGAGGATGATTCTACCTTTCGGGGCTAAACGTGTCAGTAAAGCTTCTAAAGCCGTTTTCGTTGTATCAGGCAGCGTGATGATCGCTTTGTCCCCTTTCGGCAAGTAGCCTAAATTGAAAATGGCGGCGTGAACCGGACCACTCACAACCTCTGCCAACGTCTCATGGCCTTGATGGATCAGCTGGACTTGCGCCAACAGCTCTTTTTCAGCCAACCGCTTTTTGGTAGCTTGCAGGGCTTGTTCTTGAATATCAAACGCAAACACCTGACCAGTTGGGCCAACTAAGGAAGCCAGTAATTCCGTGTCGAAGCCGTTGCCCATCGTGGCATCAACGGCGGTTTGTCCCGGCTGCAGAACTTCTTTTAAAAGGGTGTGGCTATAGCGCATGGCGGTCGGCAGCATTGACAGGCTCCTTTCGCACGTTGAATTTTCCTTGATAGGAGTTGCGGCGCAGCATTTCTTGATCGATCTCATTCAAGACTTCCCATTTTTTCAAACTCCACATTGGACCTACCAGAGAATCCCATGGTGCATCGCCTGTCAAGCGATGAATGATGATCTCTGGGGGGATCATTTCTAACTGATCGCAGATCAATGACACATAGGTATCGCGCCGCATCAATTGCAAACGTCCTTCATGATAATCCCGCAGCATCCGAGTATTGCGCATCAAATGCAGCAGGTGCAGTTTGATGCCTTGGATATCAGAATCTTGAATGGTGCGGCGGACATTTTCTTGCATCATCTCGATCGTCTCGCCTGGCAGGCCATTGATCAAATGGGTACAGACACGAATATTGTGTTTGCGCAGGCTGGCGACGCCGTCTAAGTAAGTTTGATAATCATGGGCGCGGTTGATGGCATTGCTCGTGGTTTCAAACGTCGTTTGCAGTCCTAATTCGACCCATAAATAAAAGCGTTGATTGAGCTCTGCTAGATAGTCAACGACATCTTCTGGTAAGCAGTCTGGTCGGGTCCCAATGGAGATCCCGACAACACCAGGTAGTGTCAGCACTTGCTCGAAGCGTTCGCGGATCACTGCCACCGGTGCGTGGGTGTTCGTAAAGTTTTGAAAATAGACAATGTATTTGTCCACTTGCGGCCACTTTTTGTGCATCATGGCGATCTCTTTTTCAAACTGCTCTGGCAGTGGGGCTTCAGGAGCTACGATCATATCGCCAGAACCGGACACACTGCAAAATGTACAGCCGCCTTTGGCAACGGTGCCGTCACGATTGGGGCAGTCGAAGCCCGCATCGATGGGGACTTTAAAGATTTTTTCGCCAAATTCTTGCCGCAAAGCAAAGTTCCACGAATGGTATCGTTTGTTTTTATCTTCTGCATAAGGAAATGGATTCATTTTTTTACCTTCTTTTATAATTGTTTACGCGTGAAGCGCCAGACAAAGCGTTTTTGCAAGTAGTACGGATAGGTCAACAGCAGCCAAGACAGGCCAACACAAAAACCGCCTAACACATCACTGGGGAAATGCACACCAACATAAATACGGCTGATGCCGATGCAGCCAATCAAAAGGCCCAGCAAAAGGCGGATGCCCCATTGCCAAAAAGGCTGCTTAAAGAAAACTGGGACCAAGAAGAGCAAGGTTCCATAAAAAATCATACTGCCCGTCGAGTGTCCACTGGGGAAACTGAAACTTGATTCCGTGACTAAGTGTTCAAGAGTTGGGCGCTCCCGTAAAAAGACCAGTTTGATCAATGGATTAAAGAGCCCAGCAATCCCGATGGTACCAATACTGAGCCATAGGGCTTCAGCATAATATTTGTTGATCACTAAGACAGCTAAAACAGCGAGAAAAAGCAAGATGATCGTGGTAGGATTCGCAAATTTTGTGACCCATAGAAAAAACGGTGTCCAAAACGGGTAGCCGCTGCGGATGATGCGAGTCAAGGTTTCGTCAAAGGAGACCAACCAAGTAGGGTAAAATTTCACGACATAGCCGAGAAAAACGAACAGCAGTAAAAAGCAACTGCCCGCAAATTGAAAATAAAGTTTTTTATGCATGGATAAGCCTCGTTTCTAGAGAATTTCTGTCAATTATTGTCATTAAGTCAAAGAGACATCTAGAAGGTATTATAGCATTTATCACAAGTCGGAAAAAGCGCGGAACGAGCAAGGTGTTACTCGTCTGAGCAAGCGATACGTTTATCGGGAGCAGGCCAATTGCTTCATTGCAATAAATGTTCGTTTGATTACAAAGAGTTTACAGTTTCTGAAATCGGCTCAAATACCTTTTATAAATTCTTAAGAAATTGTATACTAAACCTACGTTCACTATAAGGAAAAAACGGAGGAATAACGGACATGAACACGAGTCAATCAAGAAAAGTACATCGTCAAGCAGACCAATCGGGCGATAAGTATCGAGTGATCAAAAAAAGTGCAGTTGTTTTAGGAACAACACTGACTGCTTGCTCTGTTGTAGCTCCATTGGTGTCATCGGTTCAAGCAGAAGCCGTAGAGACCTCGATCGCCCAAGTTTCTACTAGCAATTTTGCCGCGCCGAATACTTCCGCGTTTATTGCTGAAATCGCTACGTACGCCCAACCTGTGGCAAACGCCAATGATCTATATGCTTCTGTGATGATCGCGCAAGCCATTTTAGAAAGTGGTTGGGGCCGAAGCAGCTTATCAAAAGCACCGAATTACAATCTTTTCGGAATCAAAGGCAGCTATAACGGTCAAACCGTTTATATGAGTACCTTAGAATATTTGAACAACCAATGGTTGACTATGAATGAACCCTTTAAGCGTTACCCATCTTACACGCAATCATTTGAAGATAACGCACGTACTTTACGCTCAACTTCTTTACAAAGCGGTGTCGCGTATTATTCTGGCGCTTGGAAAAGCAATACGACTTCATATCTTGATGCAACCGCATGGCTAGCAGGACGTTATGCGACTGCACCAAACTATGCCTCTTCACTGAATGCCGTGATCCAGCAATTTGGGTTGACGAAATATGACACGCCAGCTTCTGGCAATGCCGGTGGTGGCGCCACAGCCAGTGCTTCAACGAGTACGACGACCACGACATCAGCTGTCAGCACGAGCGGTAGTCAAACCTATACAGTCGCTTCGGGGGACTCAGTCTGGTCGATCGCCAACAAACATGGCATCTCCATGGATCAGTTGCGCAGTTTGAACAATATCAAAAACGATTTTGTTTATCCAGGACAAACCTTGAAAGTCAACGGCAGCGCCCAAAGTACTTCGGCAACTTCAACGGTATCGATCGTCAATCGCAATGCTTCAGCAACTACATCAGGCAATACCTACACCGTAGTTTCTGGTGATTCCGTCTGGTCGATCGCCAATAAGCATGGCATTTCGATGGATCAATTTCGCAGTTTGAACAACATCAAAAATGATTTTGTCTATCCAGGGCAAAAAGTTGTCGTTAGCGGTGGTTCGTCTACGAATACCAGCAGTACTACGACCGTCAGCACGGCATCAACGGCTAGCCAAAGCAGTGGCGGCACCTACACGGTGGCAGCTGGCGATTCAGTCTGGTCGATCGCTAACAAGCATGGCATCTCGATGGATCAGTTCCGCAGCTTGAACAATATTAAAAATGACTATGTTTATCCAGGTCAAAAGGTGGTTGTCAGCGGTAGTTCTACCCGTACAAGTACAACGACGAGCACGACCGTCAGCAGCCAAACCAGCAGCAGTGCTGCAGGCAACACCTATACGGTGGCTTCTGGTGATTCAGTCTGGTCAGTTGCCAATAAACACGGGATTTCGATGGACCAATTCCGCAGCTGGAACAACATCAAAAATGATTTTATCTATCCAGGACAAAAGGTGGTCGTCAAGCAAGGCGGCACGGCAGCTACTACCAGCACTTCAGCGACAAATGGTACCTACAAGGTCGCATCGGGGGATTCTGTTTGGGGGATCGCAGATAAGTTCGGCATCACGACGGATCAATTTATCCAATGGAACAATATTCAAAATAACTTTATTTACCCAGGACAAACAGTTAGGGTAAAATAGATTGCTATTCCTAATGATTTTTGTTAGGATAAGTGCAAAGAAACTTTCACGTTTGAGAAGGAATAGTAGAAGTACGGTGGGACTTTTAGAGAGTGCATGGTTGGTGGAAATGCACAGCACACCTTTCGAACTCGTCTTCGAGTGATATCTGACTGAACCTGATTTGGCTAGGCAGATACGGCGATGGCCGTTAAAACATCGAGGTCTGCTTTTTTGAGGAGCAGATAAACTTAGGTGGTACCACGTTGATAACGTCCTATAAAAATCATAGCGATTTTTATAGGACTTTTTTTAAGTTTTGCTGGTTGATTTGACGAGCAAAACACCAATTTTTTAGGAGGAGTCCATCGTGAATTACAATCACAAAGAAATCGAAAAAAAATGGCAAAAATATTGGGCAAAGAAAAATGAATTCAACACCCATGATGAGCCGGACAAACCAAAATTTTATGCGCTAGATATGTTCCCATATCCATCTGGACAAGGATTACATGTCGGACATCCAGAAGGCTATACAGCTACGGATATCTTGAGCCGCTTCAAACGCAGCCAAGGGTACAATGTACTGCACCCAATGGGCTGGGATGCCTTTGGTCTGCCTGCCGAACAATATGCATTAGACACTGGAAATGATCCAGCGGAATTCACGAAGAAAAATATTGAGACCTTCCGCCGTCAAATCAATGCGCTAGGATTCAGCTATGACTGGAATCGTGAAATCAATACGACAGATCCCGAGTACTACAAGTGGACGCAATGGATCTTTACCAAGCTTTATGAAAAAGGGTTAGCTTATGAAGCCGAAGTTCCAGTAAACTGGGTACCAGAGCTTGGGACCGTGATCGCCAATGAAGAAGTCATTGACGGCAAAAGCGAACGGGGCGGCTACGATGTGATCCGCAAACCGATGCGCCAATGGATGCTGAAAATCACAGCGTATGCTGATCGTTTGTTGGACGATTTAGAAGAAGTTGATTGGCCAGAAAGCATCAAAGAAATGCAACGCAATTGGATCGGACGTTCGGTCGGAGCCAACGTTACGTTTAAAGTGGCAGGGATGGAAAAAGACTTTACCGTCTTTACGACTCGCCCAGATACCTTGTTTGGTGCGACCTACGCCGTATTGGCACCAGAACATGAGCTAGTGGCCCAAATCACTACACCAGAACAAAAAGCAGCCATTGATGCCTATGTAGAAGAAGCGTCGAAAAAATCTGATTTGAACCGAACAGATTTGGCCAAAGAAAAAACTGGTGTCTTCACAGGTGCCTATGCCATCAATCCCGTGAATGGTAAAGAGATCCCGATTTGGATCGCCGATTATGTTTTGGCTTCTTATGGAACAGGTGCGATCATGGCGGTTCCTGCCCATGACGAACGTGACCACGAATTTGCCAAAACATTTGGCTTAGAGATCATTCCTGTATTGGCAGGGGGCAACGTGGAAGAATCTGCCTATACCGAAGATGGACTGCATATCAATTCAGACTTTTTGGATGGGCTAGACAAAGAGACAGCCATCGAAAAAATGGTCGCATGGTTGGAAGAAAACCACGTTGGGAAAAAAGAAGTCAGCTATCGTCTTCGCGATTGGTTGTTCTCTCGCCAACGGTATTGGGGAGAGCCAATCCCAATCATCCATTGGGAAGATGGTACGACTACGACGCTTCCTGAAGATCAGCTGCCGTTGCGTTTGCCAAAAACCGACAATATCAAACCAAGCGGTACTGGTGAATCGCCATTAGCCAATGTCACAGATTGGGTCAATGTCACCGACCCTGAAACCGGGAAAAAAGGACGTCGTGAAACCAATACGATGCCGCAATGGGCTGGAAGCTCATGGTATTTCTTGCGCTTTATCGATCCTCATAATAAGTCTGTTTTGGCAGACTACGACAAATTGAAACGCTGGATGCCAGTCGATATTTATATCGGTGGCGCAGAGCACGCTGTCTTGCACTTGCTTTATGCTCGCTTCTGGCATAAATTCTTGTATGATATCGGTGTCGTGCCAACGAAAGAACCATTTGAAAAATTGTTCAACCAAGGGATGATCCTTGGGGAAAACAATGAAAAAATGTCAAAATCCCGCGGCAACGTCGTCAATCCAGATGATGTCATCAATCAATACGGTGCGGATACTTTGCGTCTATATGAAATGTTTATGGGACCATTGGATGCATCGATCGCTTGGAATGAGAATGGTCTTGAAGGCAGTCGTAAATTCTTGGATCGTGTGTGGCGCTTGATCGTCGATGAAAATGGCAAAATGCGTGACCGCATCACGACATTCAACGATGGCAAATTGTCGAAAGTTTACCATCAAACCGTTAAGAAAGTGACGGAAGATTTTGAGCAGCTGCACTTCAATACGGCGATTTCCCAATTGATGGTCTTTGTCAATGAAGCGTACAAAGCCGATGCCTTGCCTTACGAATATGTCGAAGGATTTGTGCAGCTATTGGCTCCGATCGCACCGCATATCGGGGAAGAGCTATGGTCGATCCTCGGGAATGACCATGGGATCTCTTATGTGCCATGGCCAACCTATGACGAAAGTGCCCTAGTGGAAGACGAGATCGAAGTCGTCTTTCAAGTCAACGGCAAAGTTCGCGCCAAAGCAATGGTGCCAGCGGATGCCGAAAAAGCAGTGCTTGAACAATTGGCGCAAGAAAACGAACTTGTCCAAGAACAGCTCCAAGGAAAAACGATCCGTAAAGTGATCGTCGTACCGAACAAATTGGTCAATATCGTTGCAAACTAAACGCTAAAAAATAGCTGCCTAGCAGATCGAGGGTCTGTTAGGCAGCTTTTTGGTGACGACAAAGAAAAAAAGTGTTACTGAGTAGTTCTCAGCAACACTTTTTTGTTATTTTTTGCGAATGATCCCATAGAACAAAGCGGCTGTTGCGACCAATGGAATCAAGATCACTAGTAGAAAGCCGTTTGGATACGTAGCGCGAGTGAAAATTTCTGATGAAGCATCACTTCCGCCAAATAGATGATTGGAAATCATGAACTGAGCCATCATAGCAACGATTGCGACAAAACCAATTGCAGCACCAGTACCGACGAAAATTTTTTTCTTTGCGTTGTTCATTACATTTGCCCCTTTTATAGTCTCTATGTATCATTATACAAAATTTGGATGCGTGTTCAATCTGATTTTGTCAAATAATTGATTCGTAATACACTTGAAATGTTTCTGACATATTTAAGCACCAGAAGAGTAAAAATTCCCCTGTAGACCGATCATATTATTCGCTGATCCTCACGGACTCTCGTATAATAAAGTAAGAGAAAAGAAAGAGGGGACTTACATGGAGTATCAATCATTTGAAGGCCAGTCGGCTTTTTTTGAAGATTATGCACGGATTGCCAAACCTGGCTATGAGGAAGAGGCAGTCACTGCCGATGTCTTGGAACAGTTGAATCAACAATTAACAGAAGAAGAGCTGTTTTACCGTTTAGCAGCCGAAGATGCCAAAGAAGGGCAAGTCTTTTTGTTTCCTTTCAGCAAACGAATGTTTACCGAAGACCTTGACGCCGCCATTTCAACAGAATTCCGTTATGATGGCGCACCCTATGTCTATGAGACTTACGAAGACGAACAACCTTAGTCACGCAGAAAAAAAACTTTCAGATGATCTGTTAAATCATCTGAAAGTTTTTTTGTTGAGGCAACTTGTTGCTATTGGTGTTTGGCTTGCTGCTGCGCTAAGGTCAAGTCACCGATGTAAGGGACTTTTTTTCCAGCGACTTTCAAGTATTGTTCGGCGCCTTTGCCCGCAATAATCACGATATCCTTACTGTCTGCTTCAGCAATCGCTGATTTGACGGCTTGAGCCCGATCCATCTCATGAATGATGGCAACTTCAGGATTGGTGATCGCAGCTGCGATTTCTTTTGCGATCGCAGCTGCTTCTTCAAAATCAGGATCATCGCTGGTCAGGTAGACTTTGTCCGCATATTCTCCTAGCGCTCGTCCCATATCTGCTCGGCGAGATTGGGCTTTGCCGCCAGCACTGCCAGTGACAAAAAGCAGGCGGCCTTCTGGACGCAATTGGCGGGCAAGTTCACTTAATGATTGGAAGCTAAGGTAATTGTGAGCATAGTCAACGATCATGACTGCACCATTTTCTTTTTCTAAAACGATCATTCGTCCAGGGATGATCACTGTCGGCAGGACTTTCTGAGCGTCTTCACGAGAGGCACCCGCTAAGCAGGCAGCTAAAATCGCAGCTGCAGCGTTCTCATGGTTGAAAGAACCTAAGATCCCCAGTTGATATTCACCAGAGACTTGCAAGACATCAGAAGCAGCTGACAGCGCAAAGCCTTTTAGATCTGTCCCTTCTTGGACGACATAATCGGCGTCTGAACGTCCGTAGGTAATATAAGGAACTTGATGGACTTCACAAGTTTCTCGCAGCAAGTGGTAGTGATCGCTTTGGCGATTTAAAATCATCTGTTTGCTGTTGCGGATCAGTTCCCGTTTGCAGTAAAGGTAATCGTCATAAGTTGGATGTTCCACTGGTCCAATGTGATCAGGCGAAATATTTAAGAACGCGCCAATATCAAAGGTAATACCGACGACCCGTTTGGTTTTATAGGCTTGGGAAGAAACCTCCATCACAAGATGGGTCATGCCGTTTGCGACAGCCTCGGACATCATCTTATAAAGATCCAGTGTTTCGGGGGTCGTCAACACTGCTTCATTAAAGGTTCTTCCGTCGACTGAGTTTTCCTCAGATGAAAAGAATGCTACTTTTTGACCCGTCGATTCTGCTAAAATCGCCCGAGCAAAATAGGCGCAGCTGGTTTTGCCTTTTGTTCCAGTGATGCCGATGGTCACCAGCTGTTCTTGAGGATGGCCATAAAACGCTTGAGCGATCACTGCCATCGTTTCTCGAATGTCGGTGACGATGATTCCATAAGTTGCAAAGTTGTCATAGGGCGTTTCTGAAATGTAGCACTGAATCCCTTGGTCAATGGCGGCAGCCAGGTAGCTTTCTTTAAAAGAAGCTCCTTTACAGAAAAAAAGCGTCGCCGCATCGGCTGTTCGCGAGTCGTAGCTTAATGAGGTAAAGGCAAGATCAGTCATTTCTTGCGGCACGGTATAAACCCAATCAGTGGGGGTGATGATTTCTTTCAATAGGTTTTCCTGCAATAAGAGCTTGCGGATCTGTGGCACGGTAATGAGTTCCTTTTGCATCGTTGTTCTCCTTCATTCCTCTAAAGATTTCTCTTATTATAGCATAACTCCTAAAAACCGCCGTTTGGGAGGGAAAAGTTTTCTTTTTTTTCTCCTTATTTTGAAGAAACTTTAAGATGTTGCAAAAATAGATTGCGACCAACCCTTTTTCGAATTAAAATGGAAGGGATATGTTTGTAGAAAGTTGGAGATAATGGCGATGGATAAACACATGCGTTCAGTGTCAAAAGAATTAACTACACAAGAAAAAATGGCTCAAGGATCTGCTTGGATGACGATGGGAAATATCGGCTCACGTTTGCTTGGCGCCATTTACATTTTACCCTGGTATTATTGGATGGGCGCAAATGCGGATAAAGCAAATGCGTTGTTTGGAATGGGCTATAATGTTTACGCCTTATTTTTAATGATCTCCACTGCGGGGATCCCTTCAGCAATTGCCAAACAGATTTCTTTTTACAATTCTCGCCAAGAATACCGCACGAGCCAGAAGCTCTTTTTAAGAGCGTTTCAATTGATGGCAGGTTTTGGCGTGGTGACCGCTGGAATCATGTATTTGGCAGCCCCATGGTTGGCAACGGCTTCAGGCGGAGGCGCAGAATTGATTCCTGCGATGCGCTCATTGAGTATTGCTTTATTGGTTTTTCCTTGTATGAGTGTCATGCGAGGGTATTTCCAAGGAAACCAAGACATGAAACCTTTTGCGATCTCGCAAGTCGTTGAACAAATCGCTCGTGTCTGTTATATGCTTTTGGCGACCTTCATCATTATGCGGGTCATCGAAGGCGAATACACGGCAGCCGTGACGCAATCGACCTTTGCCGCCTTTATCGGTGTCTTAGCCAGCATTTTGGTATTAGGCTATTACTTCCAAAAGCAGCGGGTGCGGATGGATGTTTTAGTCGATATGAGCAAAGAAGAAACGGTGCTGCAAACCAAAGAATTGGTTTTAGCGACCATCAAAGAAGCGATCCCTTTTATTATCGTAGGCTCAGGGATCACGATTTTAAAATTGGTGGATCAGTACACCTTTGTTCGAATGATGAGCAGTTTTACCGAATTTTCAAATGATCAGCTCTTAGAACTAATGGCGATTTTCGGCAGCAACCCTGATAAGCTGACGATGGTGGTTATCGGATTAGCTACTTCCATGGCTTCAACGGGACTGCCTTTGATCAGTGAAGCAGTCGCCAAAAAAGACAAAAAGAACTTAGCCAAATTGATCAGCAACAACTTGCAATTGTATTCCTTTGTAATGTTTCCAGCGACTTTTGGGATGATCGTACTGTCTTATCCTCTATACACCTTGTTTTATCGTCCAGATGCGTTAGGGGCGAGCGTCTTAGTCGCTGCCTGTCTGTCTGGTCTGGTCTTGGGCTTGTTTATGCTTAGTTCGAGTATGCTGCAAGGGATGTACCACAACAAAGAAGCGGTTGTTTTCTTCTTTGTAGGATTACTGGTGAAAGTGATCTTGCAGTATCCAGCGATTCGTTTGTTCCAAGTCTACGGTCCATTGGTTTCTACCACGATTGCCTTAGGGATCGTCTGCTGGTTAAATATTCGCAAAATGATTCGCAAAGGCCATTTCAATGTAAACTTAACGTTGCGACGGACATTATTGATTGGCGCGATGACGATCATTATGGTGATCGCAGCGTTGATCGCTCGCCAACTCTTTGGGCTTGTCTTGAGCTCTGAAAGAAAAGCCCAAGCCTTTATCTTGAGCTTGCTAGTAGCAGGAGTCGGCGGCAGTGTATACATCTACATTGCGCTGAAATTGCGTTTAGCTGAAAAACTACTCGGCTCATCAATGGTACGTTTACGCCAGAAATTACACATCAAATAAAACCAGAAGCAGCCGCTGAGCCTCCTTTGTGAGACCTTGGCGGCTGTTTTATATGAAAGGAAGAAACCAATGCGTTTAGACAAGTTTTTAGCGGATATGGGCTATGGCTCCCGCAAAGAAGTGAAACAGTTGATCAAAAAAGGGCTCGTGACCGTCAATGGACAAGTCATCAAAAGTGACAAAGCACAAGTACAAGAAACACAAGATACCGTTTGTTTTGAGGGGGAACCCATCGCCTATCAAAGCCAGTTTTATTATTTGCTGAATAAACCCGCCGGCGTGATTTCGGCAACCGTCGATTCCTATGAAGAGACGGTCTTAGATTTGTTTTCTGAAGAAGCATTTCGCGAAGATCTGTTTCCAGTAGGACGGTTGGATAAAGACACCGAAGGCTTTTTGCTGATTACGAACGATGGCGGATTGGCGCATCAATTATTGTCGCCTAAGAAGCATGTGGAAAAAGAATATTATGCTCAAGTCGAGGGAATCATGACAGCGGAGGATCAAAAAATCTTTGCCAAAGGCATCAAATTAGACGGCGAGTGGACTTTGCCGGCTGAGCTGCAGATCCTCAACGTCGATGAAGACGAAATGCGCAGCGAGATCAAACTTATCCTCCATGAAGGCAAGTTTCATCAAGTCAAACGGATGGTCCATGCAGTAGGAAAAGAAGTCGTTTATTTGAAACGGATTCGCATGGGCGGGCTGTCCTTGCCAGATGATTTGGCATTAGGCGAGTATCGGGAATTAACGTCTGAGGAATTGGCGAAGTTGCAAGAGCGAGGATAAGGCGATTGGCGAGCTAAAGAAATTCTTATAAAAGTTGTTATTCGGCTGCAATATTTGTAAAAAAAGCCCATTTTATAGGTAATTTACATGAAAATTTGCAACAATAGACTTTAAACTGTTGGAAAAACCCTCTTTTTTTTCATGAATAAGCATGTTAAAGTAGCCAAGCTACTAAAAAAAAGAAGGAGTTGCCTCATTGAAGAAAAAGATTTTTTTATTGCTCGCCCTTACGTTGCCGCTTTTCCAGCCAGCTGTCAGTTATGCTGCTGAAACGAAGAGCACTGAGGAACTGACGGTTTTGACTGCAGAACTTGCCACGTATGAAGAGGAAGTCACCACTAGCCAACAGAAAGTCACAGCGCTGGAAAGTCAATTAGCGGATTATCAGGAAGAATTAACCCAATTAGCACAAGAAAGCCAGGAAGTTCAAAGGCAGATCGCTGCTCTGAATGACCAAAAAGCCCAGCATCAAGAAAGCCAAGCGCCAAGCAGCCTGGTAGTCGACGGACCACAAGCCACGATCCAACAACTACGCAAGTTTAGTGAACAACAAGCGGCTTTAAGGGAAGTGAACCAACAATTGGCGGAAAAAGAAGCCCAACAGCAACGAATCACTTCGTACCAAACCTTGACGCAAGCCCAATTAGTACATAGTAAAGAACAACTAGCAACAGCAAAAGAAGAATTGCAGAGCCAACAAGAGCAGCTGCAGCAAACGCAAGCGCAAGTACAAGACTTGCAAGAAAAAGTGGACAAAGAAGCAAAAGCCGCTGAAGAAGCAAAACAAAAAGCCAAAGAAGCAGCAGAGAAAGCAGCAGCCAGTGAATTTTCACTGCCAATCACGGGCGCCGTGTCGATCTCCAGCGGTTTTGGTACTCGAGCTGACCCAACTGGTTTTTCTGGGACGCAGCATGACGGGATCGACTTTACAGGTCAAGCGGGGGAGAAAATCGTCGCCGCTCGTGATGGTCAGGTAGAAGATGCTGGTTATGGTCCAAGCACGGGGAATTACGTGATTTTGGCTCATGATAACGGCTTTTACTCGTATTATTTTCACTTAACAGCTGTCAGTGTCTCGAAGGGGGCAACCGTTGCAGTTGGCGAGCAAGTCGGTACGATGGGGACGACTGGAAACTCGACTGGCGTCCATTTGCACTTTGGATTGAGTAAGACGTTGTGGTCGGATTTCGTTGATCCAGCAGCTTACTTACCGCTATAAGCCAAAGCACCGAGTAGAAACATTGAAAAAAACATCTGAAACCAAAAAGCATGACTGACAAGAGAGGTTCCTCAAGTCGTCATGCTTTTTTTGTTTACCACAAGCCCGGTTGAGCGATGATCACTAACTGTTCTTTGGTAAAGGGATGCTCCAGATGCAATTCATAGCCATGTAGCAGCAAACGCGGCGCTGGTTTGTTTTGGTAAAGCGGGTCACCGACGACTGGATGACCGATACTGGCAAGGTGGACGCGAATTTGGTGGGTCCTCCCCGTATCTAACACACAATACACATCGGTCGTCTTTTGTTGGGTGTGGGCGATGGTTACATGGGTGACGGCTGACTGACCGTTGCGGGGGTCAATGATCCGCTTGCGACGATCGTGACGGTCACGACCAATTTTTTTGGCGATCGTTTGATCTTGCGTGAGTCTGCCCCAAACTGTGGCTTGATAGCGGCGGAAAATCTGTTTGTTTTCCAACATTCGGCCCAAGATCGGCAACACCAAAGGATTTTTTGCGAATAAAACGACACCGCTGGTTTCTTTGTCTAGACGATGGACCACATAAGGCTGCTGCTGTTTCGGCGCAAGGTAAGCAGCGGCATCATTCAATAGGGTATCTGCTTCTAATGGCTGATTGGGGTGCGTCTTGACCCCCGCAGGCTTGTTCAGCACCAATAAGTGCTCATCTTCAAAAAGTACGTCGACTTTGTCTGCTTGGCCTAACTGGATCGGCTGATAGCTGTAATCACTGTCTTCAATGATCAAAGTGATTTGATCGCCGCCACGAACTTCTTGATGAAACATCGCGGGCTGCTGATTGACGGTAACATTTTTCCGTGTGCGCAGAAAATGGCGCACTTTTCGTGGGACAAGCCACTCCCGTTCCAACAAATCGCGAAGCGGCATGGGCGGGTGATTTTTGGGTAAAGTCATGGTGTATTCCATAAAAACGTCCTTTCTTTGCTGTTCGCTATCGACTATTATAGCATCTTTAAGCTTTTCTTATAAAAAAAACAATAAAAAACAGAGCATTCAATGCTAGAATAATAAAGCATTCTTTTCGAATGAAATTACGTCTAGAGCCGTATAACAAAGAAAGTCATTTATGCTACACTTAACCAAAGGAGCGTGAAGTAATGGATTGGAAACACATCCTTCACAAAATAAAGACCGGTTGGCTGACCTTTTGGCGCTGGTTAAAACCGTATTTGCAGCAATTTCATCAATGGCGCAAGCGGGTTTGGAAAAAATACCACGTAAATAAAATTTTTATTTTACTTAGTTTAGTTGCTATCTTAATCATGAGCGGGTATTTGTTTTATATCGCCAAAAATACGAAAGTCAGTGAATTAGAGTCAGGTCTGAAAGAATCGACGGTGATTTTTGATGCCAATGGCGATGAAGCAGGGCAGTTGTACTCGCAAAAAGGCACGTACGTTTCTCTTGATGCCATTTCCAGTGATGTGGTCAACGCCTTGATCTCAACCGAAGACCGCAACTTCTATAATCACCACGGGTTTGATATCAAGGGGATCGCTCGAGCAGCCCTGCGCATGCTGGTCAACCGCAGTGCCGAAGGCGGTGGGGGAAGTACCATCACCCAGCAGCTTGCCAAAAATGCCTATCTGTCCTTGGATCAAACCTTTAGTCGAAAAGCCAAGGAGCTTTTCTTAGCGATCGAGATCGAGAAGAAATATTCCAAAGATGAGATTTTGGAAATGTATTTGAACAGTTCCTATTTCGGTAACGGGGTTTGGGGCATTCAAGATGCCTCGCTAAAATATTTCGGTGTCAATGCTTCTGAACTAAGCGTGGGAGAAGCTGCGACGTTGGTGGGGATGCTCAAAGGTCCTTCGATCTATAACCCGATCGACAATCTAGAAAACGCCACGAACCGTCGCGATACCGTCTTGAGTTTGATGGTGGATAACGGCAAGTTGGACCAGTCCGTTGCTGACCAAGAATCACAAGTTGCCTTAGCCAATTTACTGTATGATGGATTTGGCAATTCAGAATCTGGCTATAAGTATCCTTATTATTTCGATGCGGTCATCGATGAAGCTGAATCCTATGGGTTGGACGCCGATGATGTCATGAATCGCGGCTACAAGATCTATACAGCACTGGATCAAAACTACCAAGCGCAAATGGAAGCTGCCTATAAAAACGATGCCTTGTTCCCTGAAAATGCCGCTGATGGCACGATGGTGCAATCAGGCTCTGTCGCACTTGATCCGAATACCGGTGGGGTGCAAGCGGTGGTGGGTCGTCGTGGCGAGCACGTCTTTAGAGGCTTTAATTTTGCCACGCAAATGAAACGTTCACCAGGCTCCACGATCAAACCGATCAGCGTCTTCGCCCCTGCCCTAGAAGCTGGGTTTGAACCCGATAGTATCCTGAAAGACGAGCCCCTCGATTTTTATGATGCTCAAAACTTTGATGGGACCTATGCTGGCGAAGCAGTCATGTATCAAGCCCTCGCCCAAAGCCTGAATCTGCCAGCAGTTTGGCTGTTGCATGAGATCGGCTTAGATCGTGGGTACAGCAAAGCACAAGAGTTTGGACTTTCCTTGACCGAATCCGACAAATATTATGGCTTAGCATTAGGTGGTTTGGAAAAAGGGGAATCACCCATGACGATGGCAGCAGCGTATGGCGTTTTCGCAAATGGCGGGTATTACTACAAACCGCATTTGATCACCAAAATCGTTGATTCAACTGGTGCCGTGATCGTTGACAATACGTCTGTGCAAGGCAAACGGGTGATTTCTAAAGAGACCGCTGATAAAATGACGAGCATGATGCTGGGCACCTTCTCTAACGGGACGGGTGTTAGTGCCAGTCCGTACGGCTTTACGATCGCCGGTAAGACGGGTACGACAGAGACCAACTTTGATGCTTCTAAGGTCAATGACCAATGGATCGTCGGCTATACTCCTGATATGGTTCTTTCAACTTGGTTAGGATTTGAGCATGTGAGTGAAGATCATTACTTAACAGGAACCAGTGGGCAAGTCGTTGGGAAAATATTCAAAGCAGAGGCCGAAAGCTTACTGCCTTATAGTCAAGGCACCCAATTCCAAGTTGCAGACGCTTATTGGACAGGCGGAAAACTGATGGCGGCCGATGAAGTACCAGATCCTGAGAGCAGTACGTCACAAAATGGCAATGATTGGCAGAAAACCATCGATGACTTTGCCGAAAGCGCCAAAGAAGGCATGAAGGAATTCGGCAGCAAGATCAAAGAAGGAACGAAAGAACTGTTTGGCGGCTTGTGGAATTCCATCAGCGGAAATTAAAGGAATTAGGCAACTGCTAGTCTAGAACCTGAGAAGAATGGTATACTAGAAAAAAAGAGGAGGCGTCAAAATGGCAAATATTTATGATACAGCAAACCAATTAGAACGTGAATTACGCGAGTCAGAACAGTTTCAAGATTTGAAAGGTTCCTTCGACCGCTTGAAAGCAAATGAAGAAGCGTATGCGTTATTCAAAGAGTTTCAAGAGTTGCAACAAAGCCTGCAACAAAAAATGATGGCTGGCGAAGAAATGACAGAAGAAGAAGCGCAAAAAGCCCAAGAATTATCGCAAAAAATTCAACAAGACGGCATTGTTTCTGACTTGATGCAAAAAGAGCAAGCCTTCAGCTTAGTAGCTAATGACTTGAACCGCATCATCATGGGTCCTGTAAGAGATCTATACGAAGCGTAATCGCCAACCAACAAAGACCAAAGAAGCAAGTGAATCTTCAGAGCAATCGGCTGCAACTGCAAGAGCCTTTTCCAAAGAAGTTTCAAAATCGCTTCTTTGGTTTTTTTTATGAAAAAGGCGAACAAATTTTCGTATTTTGCTGACGAAATGCCTGAGAAATGTTATGATAGAAGCATTAAGGAGGGAGAAAGAAATGCGATTTTTACATAGTGCAGACCTGCATATCGACCGGTCATTTGAAGGGGTTCATTTGTTATCTGAAAAAGTGAAGACCCAACTCCCTGCCATCAATCAAAAAATCATCCGTAATTTGGTGGATGTTGCCTTAGAAAAAGCGGTCGATTTTGTTTTGCTGGCTGGGGATACATTCCATCAAGCACGGCCGAGTCTAAAAGTGCAGCATGACTTTTTTGCCCAACTGCAACGACTAGGGGAAGCACAGATCCCTGTCTATATGATTTTCGGCAACCATGATTATTATGATCCGCAACGGTATTGGTTTGCTTTTCCAGAAAACGTCATTCTCTTTTCATCAGAAGAAGTTCAAACGGTTCAAGGAACAACGAAAAACGGTGAAACCTATGCAATCAGTGGATTTAGCTACCAACATCCTTGGATCACTGAAAATAAAGTAACAGAATTTCCTGCAAGAGCAGCGGTGGATTACCATATCGGGCTTTACCACGGGGACCAAGCTGGTGAACGGTATGCCCCCTTTTCAATCAGTGAAATGAAGCAAAAAGGCTATGATTATTGGGGCTTGGGGCACATCCATGTACCTAAGACGCTCTCAGAGCAGCCGCCAATCCTCTATCCCGGTACACCTCAAGGAAAGACCAAGAAAGAACAGGCGACTGGGGTGATTTTGGCAGACTTAACGCCGCAGGGACCAACGATCGAGCGCTTGGAGATCGCAGAGATCGCTTGGCAAAAGCAAGTGGTCTCCTTAGCGGATGTGACTGCCTCGAATGCCGTATTGCCAGCGATCATTGAGCGCTTAAAAAGTCCTGGTTCGCGCTTGCTGCATCTGGTGTTGACCGATGTGCAGCAGCTGCCGCCAGATTGGTTTCCAGCTGCGGAAAAAAATGAATGGCTGACCTACCTCAATGAACGGTTGGCACAAACAGAGCCGCTGCAAGTGATCTATGCCCTTGAAGTCGAGCAAGCCAATGAAGACAAGATCGCATTGGCGGTATCAGAAGATTATATGCTGCAGTTTTTAGCGATGTATGAGTCACCAGAGATGTTTGCGGACCGACTGTCGGATCTATTGCAGCATCCGCTGATCCAGCGGGGGATCACCCATGAATCATTTCAAGAAGAAGTCTTGCAGCAAGCCAAGCAATTGTTGAAAGACGACTTTCAATGGGAGGAGCAGTCATGAGAATTTTAAAAGCAGAGATTACCGGTTTTGGGAAATACCATGAACAAAGCTTTGCCTTTCATCCGCAAAATCAGCTGCTCTTCGGGCACAACGAGATCGGAAAATCGACGTTGTATCAATTTATTGCCGCCATCTTGTTTGGCTTTCCGAAAAAGACAGCCAAGAAAAAAGACTATACCCCCAAAAACGGTGCTGCTTACGGTGGCAAGTTATGGTTGGCGCTGGAACCCTTCGGCGAAGTGATCGTGGAACGCTATCGGCAAGTGGACCGTGGTCGTGCCAAAGTCCATGTCGCTGGCCAGACGGTCGATGAGCAATGGCTGGCACAACACCTGCAGCCCCTCAATCGAGCATTGTTCTTCGATGTCTTTACTTTTCAGCAAGAGCAATTGACCCAGATCGATAAGCTAGAAGAAAATGAGCTGCACCAAGCGTTGATTTCTCTAGGGATCAGCGGCAGTCAAAAAATGCTGCAGCAAGTGGCGCAATATGAAACCATCAATCAGCAGCAATACAAGCCACGAGGGCAAAAGCTGCCTTTGAACCAAGCGTTAAAACAATTAGAAAAACTGCAAAAAACGATTGCGGAAAAAGAAAGCGAAGAAAGCCGCATCCAACAGCAGTATCAACAGATCGCCCAGCTGCAAGAACAGATCCAAGACTTGCGGCACCAGTATCAAGCATTGAATGACGCTTATCAGGAAAATCAGCAACAGCTGAGTCACTGGGGCCTTTATGAAGAGTGGCAGCAAATGGCACCAGCAGATACGCTAGCCGATCCTCAGCAAGTCCAAGCCATCAAACAGTTTTATCAGCAGTATCAGCAGCTGACGGAAGAAATTCGCAAAAAAGAAGCCGAATTAGATCAGTTGGAGCAAGGAAAAGAATCAGACAAGTATTTCTTTTACCTTGATCACGAGCATCAGATCAATCACTTGCTGCAGCAGCAAGTGACGATGGCGCGTTTGGCAGATCGTGAAGCAGCAGCCAATCAACAAGAAACTGTCGCCATCACAGAGTTGAATCGCTTGATTGAAAAGCGCCAGTGGAGCAGAGAATCGCCGCCGCTAGTAACGGCTTCGATCCATGAACAAACCACACGTTTACTGCAAGAACGTGTGCAGTTAGAAGAGCTCGAAAAGCGCATGAGGCATTTAGAAGAAAAAGCGCAACCTTTGCAAGCCACCGCGGCCCGCTTAGAACAGCAGCATCCTCAATTGATTGGCCGCAAGCCCGTTTCTCGCCCACTATGGCCGCTAGGGATCGTCGGTGGGCTAGTCGCAGTGATCGGTATCTTTTTGCCGAGTCCCTGGCGCTGGCTTGCATTAGGTGCGGGGATCGCAGCGATCATCGGCAGTATTTTGCCGCTGATGAAAGCAGCACCAAACAAGCAGCAAGGCATCAAGCAAGAATGGCAGACGGTCCTCATGCAGTTGGATCTACTGGGCGAAGAGTTGGCACAGCTGGAAAATGAACAGCAGCAAAAGCAACAGCAGATCAGTCGTGCCCACCAAGCGTTGACACCCTTTTTTGGTGATTTGCCGGTGGAAAACTGGCAGTCGTATCTATTCGCCTATGATGAAGATGTTGCTAGCTATCAAGCCTACTCGCAGCAGCGCAAGCAAGCCTATCAAGAACGGCAAGCTGTCACGGAAGAATTGGCACCCTTTGAGGAGCAATTCCGTCCGTATGCGGAGTGGCTGCCGCTGCAAAACAAAACCTTGTTAGAAAAAGCGGCGATGTTGCAGAAGTTTCATGAAGAGATGCAAACGATCAAGCTTTCGCGGTTGCAACAACCTAGCACGTTATTGGCCCAACAATTGACCCGTACCCGCAACGAACGCGACCAGCTGTTTGCCCAAGCCAGTGCGCTCTTGCAGCAGCAAGGGTTAGATCACCCTGCAGAAATCAGCCTCTGGTTGAAGCAATGGGAAGCAGCGCAGCGCACGCAGCAGCGAGCAGAAGAATTGGCGGGGATGTTAACACCGATCTATCCCAAACCAGTCACACAAGCAGAATTGCTGCAGCAAAAAGACCAGATCAAGCAGCAGCAAACACAGCTTCAGGCACAAATGCAGCAGTTGACGGAGCACAAACAGCGCTTAGAATTAGAAGCAGCAGCCAGTCAAAAAAACGGCACCTTGAATCAGCTTTATCAAGAAGAAAGTGAGCTGAAGGCGGTCATTGAAGAACTCGCTGTGGCATGGGGCAGTCGTCAGTTGGCGGCTTCAATTTTGACGGATGTCACGACTGAATTGTCAGAACAGCAATTGCCGCAGCTATTGTCAGCCGCTTCGACTTATTTTGAACAGCTTTCAAACGGACGTTATCAAAAGATTCTTCTGGAAAATGGTCTGTTAGTAGCGGCAAATGCCAGCGAGACCTTTTCGATCATTGACTTGTCCACAGGAACGAAGGATCAGTTGATCATGGCGTTACGTTTCGGTTATCTAGCGCTGCAAAAAAATCACCCGTTGTGCCCGATCATTATTGATGATGGTTGGTTGCATTATGACAGTGTTCGTAAGGAACGCTTCGCAGCACTATTAAAAGAGTTTGGACAAAGTTATCAAGTAATTTGTTTGTCTTCTGACCAAGAAATGGTAAGCTATTATCAGAAGTACCAGCAGCCTATCCAGGATCTGAGTAAAGGAAGTGAAAGATTTGGCTGATCGGCCAAATAAGCCCATGAAAAAAATTCGTGAATTAACTGTTGATGAAACGTTTCAACTTTTCTTACTGATCAAAAATGCCGATGTACGGATCGCGAAAAACGGCAAAAAGTTTATTGCCTTCACGTTTCAGGATACATCTGGCACGATCGATGGAAAGTTTTGGGATGCATCAGATGAAGAAATCGCCCGTTTTGAACCCGGGAAAGTGGTACTACTAGATGGGAAACGAGAAGTTTACCAAGGCAATCCGCAAGTCAAAATCATGCATTTGCGTTTAGCGAAGCCGGAAGAACCCCACGAACCAAGCCAATACATGGAAAAAGCGCCCTTGCGAAAAGAAGAGATGGAAGAAGAAATCAGTCAAACCTTGTTTGAGATCACAAATCCTCACTGGAATCGCATCGTCCGTTTCTTGTTGAACAAGTATAAAAAGGAATTCTTTGATTTTCCAGCTGCGAAGCGCAATCACCATGCCTTCGCCAGTGGATTGGCGTATCATACGACAACTATGTTGCGCTTAGGAAAAGCGATCGTCAAAGAATACCCTGAATTAAATGCGTCACTGCTGTATGCGGGCATTATTTTACATGATTTAGGAAAAGTGATCGAGTTGACAGGTCCCATGACGACAGAATATACCTTAGCGGGGAATCTAGTAGGGCATTTGGTCTTAGTGGATGAAGAAATCACGCAAGCCTGTATTGCTTTGAAATTTGATGACAAACAAGAAGACATCGTTGTTTTGCGGCATATGGTCTTAGCCCACCATGGTTTATTAGAATATGGGTCACCTGTTCGGCCCCGCATAATGGAAGCGGAGATCCTCCATCAGATCGATAATTTGGATGCTTCCATGCAAATGATGCTGACCTCGATCCGCCTGACAGAACCTGGTCAATACACAGACCGAATTTTTGGCATGGACAATCGGAGTTTTTATGTACCGAAAGAAGTGTAGCAGTGATGTTGCAGCTTGATCGATCAAAGTGAATGATAGAAAGAACAAAAACCACGCTAGGCTTGCTTAGCGTGGCTTTTTTAGCTGCTGGAAAAAGCAGTTGAATCGTAGATAGAAATCTAATCGGCACAAAAAAAGAAGCACCGCTATGACGGCACTTCTTTTTTCGTTTATTCAGCAGAAGAATCTGTAGCACTTTCACTTGTTGCAGTAGAATCATCGGTTGCCTCAGTAGCAGAAGAATCTGCTGCTGAGCTGTCTGTTGCATCCGTTGCAGAAGAGTCAGCAGTTGAATCTTCTGTTTCGGCAGCTGTGATGTAATCAGAAAGCAAGTCTGCTAAGTCAGAGTCTTTCATTTTCACATTGGCTGCTTGCAATTCTTGACCGATCGTTGCTGCCATAAAGGTTGAATCATTCAACAACGTGTTTTGAGCAATTTCAGTCAATTCATCTTTGTATTTATCCATATCGTTGCCTTTGTCTTGGTTTTTCACCATTTTCACGATATAGTATTCCGTCGTATAAGTCGACGTGTTGGTTGCAGAGATCACTTCAGAGATTTCACCATCTTTTAAATCAAAAGCGGCTGTTTTCACTTCGTTTGGCACAGCAGTTGACGTAGAATCGAATTTGATCGTTCCGCCATCTTCTTTTGTT
Organism: Enterococcus sp. DIV0213h; assembly: GCF_051711285.1. NCBI lineage: Bacteria > Bacillati > Bacillota > Bacilli > Lactobacillales > Enterococcaceae > Enterococcus > Enterococcus sp. DIV0213h. The sequence goes on along the minus strand of NZ_JBIOMH010000001.1, from coordinate 3,423,406 downwards.
GCTGCATCCGTTGATTTTTCTTTAGCGATTTCGCCAAAGTCAGCATCATCTTTTTTCGCTTCTTCTAAGACATCTTTGGCATCATCTTCACTTGCTACTTTGATGATTTGTGCTTCTACTTCTGGGTGGAAAGAATCCCAAGCAGTTTTCATTTCTTCATCAGTAATATCCATGTTGGCTTTTAAGCCTTCACGTAACGCAAGCTGTTCTTTCAATTCTGCACGGTAAGATTTCACCGTATAACCAGAAGCAGTCAAGGTTGATTCAAAGGAATCACTACCGCCGTATTGTTCAGCCACGTTGTTGAATTGTTCGTCGATCATTTCTTCAGTCACGTCATCGCCGTATTTTTCATTAAAGACTTTTAAGACGATCATTTGACGCAACGCTTGTTGGTTTTCTGAACTTGTTTTTGCCTTGTCATAAAAATCTTGAACAGTGATTTTACCGCCCTTCATTGTTGCGATTTCCTCACTTGAGTTTCCACAAGCCGCTAATGCAAAAAGACTCATTGCACTGACTGCTACTAAAAGTAATTTTTTCTTCATTCGTTTAAGCACTCCTAATTCTAAAAAGATTCATAATAATCACTGCACCTACTATACCACTTCTAGAAATGGTTGGGAAGAAAACAGTGGATGTTTCAAACAAAATTCATAAAAACTACAAATTTTCGATTTGTTTGTCATCCGCTGCGCTTTGGGCTTGAATCGTCGTAATGTGTTGATTCAATTGCTCTATTTGGGTCTTGATCCGAGCAAGGCGCGGTTGTGTTTGGAATTTGAAGGCTTCCAAATCTTTCGTGAAAGACTCCGTAACAACAGGGATCGTTTCGTCGATCGTTTTGCGGGTCACCATTACGGCATCTTTTAGCTGTTTGACGCTGTCATTGAATTCTAAGGTCGCTTCTGTCGTGTCATCTAAATAGCGAATCAATTCTTCACGGGTTTCATTGCCGCTTTTCGGTGCAAAAAGCAAACCGCCTAAGCCGCCGGCGATGGACCCGAATAATAGTCCTTTAAGAAAATTGCCGATCATTTAGTCCACCTGCTTTCCAATTTTTTCGGCGATTGCCGCTAGTTCTTCCCCCGTGTAATTGTCTGCGTGATTGCCAAAATGGATCTTGAAATCATCGTCTTTGCTGTAACGAGGAATCAAATGGACATGGGAATGGAAGACCGATTGGTACGCCAATTCTTTATTGTTGTTGATGATATTTAAGCCTTCGATCTCAGGGAATGCTTTTTCGATCGCCCGAGCAATCTTAGGGATGCGGGCAAAAACCGCTGCTGCCAACGTTTCATCGTACTCAAAAATATCCGTCACATGGGTTTTGGGAATCACCAATGTATGACCAGGGGTGACTTGGGAAATATCTAAAAAGGCATAAACTTGCTCATCCTCGTAGACTTTGTAGCTAGGGATCTCACGATTGTTGATTTTACAAAAAATACAATTTTCCATTGTAAAAAACCTCCTTGATCTATTACCTCTACTTTACCATATTTTGCTTTTTTTCGTCTGGTTTCCTCTTTGAAAAAGTCGGAACAAGGCAACTGTTCCTTCAACAAAGGCGCTTTTTTAAAGAAATGCGAAAAGCGAGCGAGAAACGCTTGCATTTAGATTCCAACAACCCTAGACTTAATATCAGAAATCAATTGGAAAGAAGGAACCTATGAAACCGATCATCAAAGAAACCTTACAGAAAAAAACAACGACTTCAGCGAAGCTCCGCTACTTGGCTTATGCCTATAAAGAATGGTTGATTGCGATCACGCTTTTTGTGGTGTTCGCAGGTTCGATCACCTATTCGCTAACGCGTCCAAAAGAAGAAGTAGTCAATGCCGCCATCGTCACTGAAACAGCGATGGACCCTACGGTGCAAAGTGAATTAGAGACAGCCGTTGAGACCTGGGCGATCGACCAAGGGTATCAAAAAGAAGCGTTGAGGATCAGTCTGGTTTCCTATGCTGAACCTGCTGCTGTTCAAGCCTTTACCACCCGTCTTGCCGCCGGTGCGATCCAAATGGTCATTTTTCCAGCGAGTGATGCACAACTGTGGCAAGAACGCTTTGGCAGCCAAGAATTGCCGCAAGAAACCATTACAGTGGGAGAAAACGAATTTATCTTACAAGTCACGAATAAAGAAAAATAAGCAACGGTTTTGCTAGCGGATTGAAAAAAAGAGCCTACGTTGACAGAAAGCCGTAATTAGGCGAATCGGAGGAAAAGAATGACTTTACAAGTAACAAATGTGACAGGCGGTTATAACCAGCTGCCAGTCTTAAAAAATATTGATTTTACGATCGGCGATGGTGAGCTCGTTGGTCTGATTGGCTTGAATGGGGCAGGGAAGAGTACGACGATCAAAGAAATCATCGGGTTACTGCAACCTCACAGCGGGACGATCACGATCGATGGCTTGACCTTAAAGGAAAACCCAGAGCAATACCGCAAACAAATCGGGTATATTCCCGAAACCCCATCTTTATATGAAGAATTGACCTTAAGAGAGCACATTGAAGTGACAGCGATGGCCTATGACCTTCCGCAAGAAGAGGCCATGAAGCGAGCGGAGCGTTTGTTAAAAACCTTTCGCTTAGAAAACAAACTCGATTGGTTCCCAGCAAACTTCTCAAAAGGAATGAAGCAAAAAGTCATGGTGCTGTGTGCCTTTTTGATTGAGCCAAGCGTCTACATCATTGATGAACCTTTTCTAGGATTAGATCCTTTAGCGATCAATGCGTTATTGGAGCTGATGAATGAGATGAAACAAACAGGGGCATCAATTTTGATGTCCACCCATATTTTAGCAACCGCAGAGAAGTATTGTGACAAATTCATCCTACTGCATAACGGTGAGATCCGCGCACAAGGGACATTGGCGCAGCTAAGAAGCCAATTTCAAGCACCAGAAGCCTCCCTTGATGATCTGTACCTCGCACTGACAAAGGAGAGTCAAGCATGAAGCAGTTTTTCTCGCAACGCTTACAGCGGCATCAAAAACAGATGACACGCTATTTGCGCTATGTCTTCAATGATCATTTTGCTTTGATCAGCACCTTCTTAGTGGGAGGTCTGGGGCTGTATTATTCAGAATTGCTAAAAACATTGCCGCGGCCGTTTCCATTAGGCGGCATCATCGTGGTCGCTGTTTGGCTCTTCGTTTTACCGCTGGGACGCTTAGCGACACTGACGAAACCGGCAGATTTGATTTTTCTGTTAGCCAAAGAAGGGCAAATGAGAAGTTACCTCAGTCAAGCCCTGCGTTATTCCCTCTGGCTGCCCTTTGGGGTCTTATTTTTAGCCGTAGGAGCAACGATGCCTTTAGTCGTGGTCACCGCAAACAGTACATTTGCTTCCTTTCCCTTCTTTTTAGGAATGATGTGGCTGTTAAAACTGGGGGATCTTTCACTGCAGCGGATTCGGTTGTATCAAGAAACACAGCAGCAAGTCAAACAGCAGCGAGGAATCTGGTTCGCCAGTGCGTTAGCTGCCACACTTGCCAGTATTTATGTAGCACCTTGGCTAGGGTTGGTGATCAGCATCCTCCAAGCAATCTGGTTCCTCTTTGGCGTGAAATCTAATCGTCAGCTCTTGGATTGGGACTATATGATCCAAGCCGAGCAATCGCGCTTATTACGGATCTATCGATTTATCAACTTGTTTACAGATGTTCCCCAAATCACGACGGAAGCCAAACGACGCAAATACCTCGACTGGTTGCTGGCAAAGATCAAACCAGCCCAAAGCAATACGTATCTTTATCTTTACTTGCGCCGAGTGATTCGTGGTGGGCAATACGGCGGTCTTTATGTCCGTTTATCCTTGATTGGTGGCTTCGTCTTATTCTTTGTCGATGAGCTTTGGATCAGTCTGCTGATCGGCTGCTTGTTTCTTTATCTGATCGGTTTCCAACTGATCCCTTTGATCAATGAATTTCAATACATGGTTTTGACCCATTTGTATCCCGTGCCAGAAAAACAAAAAGCCGCGGCAATCAAAAAAATTATCGGGTCACTTTTGCTTGTGACGACTGTTTTTTTCGGCGTGATCTGTTGCTTGCGCTTGCCCGTTGTTTGGCAAGGGGGCATCGCTTTTGTGGGCTTCTTCCTCTTTGCGGGTCTTTTTTTAGGCATCTACTTGCCAGGGCGGTTAAAGAAAATGCACGCCTGATCCTCAGGAAACCTCTCTTACAAAAAGCGAACGCATATGCGCTTGACGGCGACCCTTTAGGAAGCTAGAATAAGAGGTACTGCGAAATAAGGAGAGAAGCTAGGATGGATATTCGCTTGGATCAAGATTGGCGTATGCGGCCGATCAAAGGCGACACCGGGAAAGCCTATATCGGGCTCAAGGACAACGACAAAGTCTTTATCAAACGAAATACGACCCCGATGCTTGCGGCACTCTCTAAAGAGGGCATTGCACCCAAACTCGTCTGGACGAAACGGACGGGAAATGGGGATACGCTCTCCGCACAAGAATGGCTGGATGGACGGGTCTTAGATCCCGATGAGATCGGCCAAAGAAATGACGTCATTGATGTGTTGTATCACTTGCATCATTCAAAAACGCTGGCACAGATGCTAAGCAAAATCGGCGGACAAGTCAGATCGCCTGAACAAATGCTGATGGATTATCAAGATCAGCTGCCTTCTGCGGTGGCTCAAAACCGTTTTATTCATTTGGTCACCGAGTATTTAAAAGCCAATATTCCAGCTTTTGACGAGCAAAAAGCCGCGGTCGTCCATGGCGATGTCAACTATCGAAATTGGCTGGTTTGTCAAAACTATTTGTATTTAGTCGATTGGGATTCCGTGATGTTTGCAGATCCAGCAATCGATATCGGGACTATTTTAGGTCACTATGTGCCGCTATCCAGCTGGTCCCATTGGCTGGTGCGCTACGGTATCCATAGCAGCAGCGAAGTGATCGAAAAAATTTATTGGTATGCATTGTTGAGTATGCTGCAAGAGGTCAAAAAATATTATCTGCGGGGCGATTACAAAGCCATGAATGCAGAGATTTTACAATTAAAACGAATTTATAGTGAATGAAGAGAAGATGGAGCGAGGCAATTTGGTTCCATCTTGTTTTTTCGGAAAGGAAGAAACATGAGAGTAAGAAAACGTGCAGGTGCAAAAGAGCTGATTGAAGCTCATCCACAATACGTCGTTGCAGAGCCTACCGAATGGAAAGGGCGTTGGCATGAACGCTTTGGCAATGATCATCCGCTACACATCGAGATCGGCATGGGAAAAGGTCAATTTATTACGGAAATGGCGAAAGCTCATCCCGAAATCAATTATATTGGGGTAGAGATGCAGATCAGTGTCGTTTCGATCGCACTGGATAAAATGATCGAGCAGGAGATCCCAAACTTGCAGCTGCTGCATGTGGATGGTTCGGCTTTGACCAACTATTTTGAAGACAATGAAGTAGACCAGATCTATTTGAATTTTTCTGATCCATGGCCTAAGAAGAAGCATGAGAAGCGCCGTTTGACTTCTAAAGCCTTTTTAGCGGTGGACGAGCAAATTTTACGACCTAATGGCGAAATCCATTTCAAAACGGACAACCAAGGATTGTTTGAGTATTCCTTAGCGAGCTTTTCTCAATATGGCATGATCATCAAACAAGTTTGGTTGGACCTGCATAACAGTACCTTTGAGAACAATATCATGACGGAATATGAAGAAAAATTCTCAAGCCGCGGGCAGCGAATCTATCGAGTGGAAGCCCAATTTGTGGCAAAAGACCCGCAGGAATAAAGAAGAGACGAAAGACGAAGCAAATTTGCTTCGTCTTTTTTTTCTATTCTCAAAAGGCTTGCGTATTTCTTTTTAGGAGGGATAAGTCGTGGATATTCAAGCATTCTCAGATGAGTTGATTCACTATGGCAGACAAGAACGCATGCAGGATCTGGCCATTTTGCCGAGCGGTACACAGATGGAGGTGATTTTCAGTAAAAGCTATCTCAGAAAGACCTATCAAGTACTGACCAACGAAGAAGCCCAGCAGCTGATCACTCGCTTCAAATTTTTAGGAGGAATGGAGGTGGGAGAACGACGCAAAGCTCAGTTAGGAGCAGTCAGTTATCCGTTAGGCGATCAGCTGCAGCGGCTGCGCATCTCCACAGTCGGTGATTACCAAGGGCGTGAAAGTCTCGTGATGCGGTTTCTTTATCCTTTGACTCAGGAGCACCTGCGCTATTTTTTTGCAGAAGACGTCCAGCAGATCCAACAGGCAACCAAACAAAGAGGGCTGTATTTGTTTTCTGGCCCCACTGGCTCAGGGAAATCGACCCTCATGTATCAATTAGCTCGGGCAACCAAGGGGCAAATCATTACCATCGAAGATCCTGTGGAGATCGAGGAGCCGCGCTTTTTACAGCTGCAAACCAATTTGAAGATCGAACAAGACTATGATGAATTGATTCGCTTGTCCTTGCGGCATCGTCCAGACCTGCTTTTGATCGGCGAGATTCGTAACAAAGAAACGGCGCAAGCCGCTGTACGAGCCGCTCTGACAGGTCACCGAGTATTTGCCACGATCCATGCCCGAGGTGTAGCAGAAACCAAGACGCGGCTGCTGGAATTGCGCGGGACAGACGATCGTCTGGCACATGCGCTGCAAGGGATCATTTATCAGCGATTGTTGCCAAATGAAGCGAATGAACCTCATGGATTGCTGGCATATCACTTTTATGAGGGGCAAGTGGAAAAACAGTGGCAGCAGGTATTAAAACAAGTGAAAGAAAGTGGGTGGATCAGCGATGAAGTTTATGAAAAAGAAGCTCCAGCTACCACGCCGTGCAACTGAAGCCCTCTTAGTCACCTTCACGGTGTTATTGGAGAGTGGCTTTTCCCTACAAGAAAGCCTCCAAGTGCTGCTGCGCAGCCGCCAGTTTTCTGAACCTGTGATCGAACAGCTAATTGTCCATCTCGCCCAAGGGCAAAGCTTTGCAGCAGCGGTAGCGCCGTTGTCGTTATCGGCTACTGAAAAAAGTCAGCTTCATTTAGCAGAAAATCATGGGGATCTCACGGCGACCTTGCGGCGGATGGTCGACTACCATAAATTGGTCAACAAGCAAAAACAGCTGCTGTACAAAGTAGCTGCCTATCCGCTTTTGTTACTGGTCTTTTTAATAGCTGCGCTTTTTGGGATGCACCGCTTTTTATTGCCCCAATTGCTAGCCTCTGGCATGATCGATGAAGGTCATTGGGGCATTCGCGCCATCACTTGGGCACCAGCAGTACTTATCCTCTTCTTGTTGTTAAGTGTGCTGCTTTTTGTGATCAGCCGCTGGGTGTTTGCCCGCCGCACTGCCTTGCAAAAAGCTGTGTTTTTCAGCCACCTGCCATTGTTCGGAGCATTGTACACGAGTTATCACACGAGTTTTTTCGCATTGGAATGGGGCAAGTTGTTTCAGCAAGGGTTAGATATCCAACAGATCATCGAGTGTATGGAGCACACCAATAAAGCTACCTTGATCCAAGAATTAGCACGAGAACTGCGAGTGACCTTGACACTTGGGGGCGAACTCCCAGAAAAACTTCGTCATTTCTCGTTTCTCACACCCGAATTTTCTTTGATCGTCTTTCAAGGAGAAGTACGAGGAAAGTTAGGAGAAGAGCTTTTTTTATACAGTCAATTATTGATGGAACGCTTGTTTCAACGAATCGAAAAAGCCATTCACTGGGTTCAGCCTCTGATTTTTTTGTTGGTTGCTTTAATGATCGTTGGGATCTATGCCGCTATGTTTTTACCAATCTATGGAAATATCCAAGGAGTGATCGAATGATAGAAAAGAAAGTAGCATCTCCTCGCAAGCAGGGGATTTGGCGTGTCAAAAAAGGCTTTACATTGGTTGAAATGCTAGTCGTTTTATTAGTGATCAGTATTTTGGTTTTGTTGTTTGTCCCAAATCTTGCCAAGCAAAGAGGAATCATTGATGAGAAAGGAAATGCGGCGATTGAAAAAGTAGTGGAAACCCAGATCGAACTCTTTCGTCTAAATGAAGATCGGGTGCCTTCGAAAGAAGAATTGATTGCAGAAGGGTATGTATCTGAGGAACAATATGCGATTTATGAGCAGAGAAAGTGAGAACAATGGCACTAAGGGATTTTCTGGGTTTACCTTGATGGAAAGTCTCTTGGTACTCTTGGTCAGTAGTCTCTTTCTCTTTTTCCCCGTCGTGGCTATCGAGTACTATCAACGCTCTGCGGAAGTTTTCGGCTTTTGTGCTCGCTTAGAAAAAGGACTCTATACCTTGCAGCAATCAGCCATCATCGATAACACACAAACCCGAGCAATCTATCAAGCAGAGCCAACACCAACTGTTTCATTTTACGGCGCTGCAACTGAGCCAGTCACCAAGATCGACGTTCCTCCTCAACTAGCGATGCAGGCGTTTCCCGATATTCTTTTTAGTAGTCAATCCGGCAACAACAGCAGTCTGCGAAGGATCATTTTCTATTGGCAGGAGAAAAAGCAAACCATCAGCTATAAGTTTTTATTTGGGAGTGGCCGTTATGAAAAAATCGTTGAATAGTGGGTTCATCTTAGCAGAAAGCCTGATTGGCTTTGGGGTGTTGGCAACTTGTGTGTTACTGTTTTTAGCAATGCAGACCGCTTCACTGACGCAAAGTGCGGCATTGCAAGAAAAAGCCCAAATGCTGCGGGTGCTGTATGAAGAAGTCCAGAACCACTCCTTTGATGCGTCAACCATTACCTACACGACGCAGCGTCAGGCAGTCTATCAAGTTCGCTTTTGGCAAGCAGCGCAGCATCAACAGGCACGCATCCAAAGCTGCGAGCAGCTCTGGGAGATCGTGTATGAAGAGTAAAGGCTTTACTTTGTTGGAGTGTCTGTTGTCTTTATGGGTATTGGCGATCTGCTTATTGCTGATCAGCGGGATCGTCAAGCACCTCGCACCCGTCAATCAGCAGATCATGGCTCGCAAAGATCAAGAATGGCATGTGTTTTTGTTTCAGCTGGAACGGGAATTAAGTACCTGTACCTATCTATCGGTCAGTGAGACCACACTGTATTTGAGAAGCAGTCAAAACAATTCGGTCACCATCGATCGCATCAATCGCGTGCTGCGAAAGCGGGACAACAATGGGTATCAACCACTATTGACAGAAGTAACGGATGTGTCTTTTGAGAAAATTGGCGCAGCGATCCGCTTTACCGTTTCCTTTGAGAATGGAGAGCAGAAAATTGGACAATGGAAAATTCACACACAAGAGGCGGCATAAAGGCGGTATTTTACTCACAGCATTGTTGTTTGTGCAGCTGTTGAGCTTGATGTTATTGCTAGTGTTAGAAAACAGCCGCACAACAGCCCTTTTTTATACAAAAACCATTGAAACCTATGAAGCCCGCATCATGAGCGAACTGTTTCATGCGGAATTCTTGCAAAACGAATTGGCAGATCAAGGGTCACGACTTTATAATGTAGGAAAGTTAACCTATGAACGGCAAGGACAACTCTTACAGATCGAGTGCCATGTCAAAAGCCACCGCTTTACATTTACCTTTTTGTTACCCGAAGAAGAGCCTGAAATAGACACAGATGACCAAGAAGAATAGTACAGGAAAAGGATGGTTGTTTCGACCATCCTTTTTCATACAGAAATAGAAAAAGAATGTTTACAGCTTCACAAATTATTCTAAACGAAAGCGATTGATTATTTTGGATGAATCGGCTAAAATTAAACAGGTATATATGTTGTTATAGTTTTGAAAAGAGGTGCAAGATGTCCGCAGAAAAAATGGAAACGTCTTTTCATTTGACCGTTGAAGCGATCCAACTGCTTCAAAACGCATTGGAAACGTCTTTTTTTGATGCTTACGTAGAGACGATCGAAAATTTTGTTGATCAATACCAAGTTCGCGTGATCGATGGGGTACCAGATGAAGCAACTGCTGCTCGTTTAGAAACCATCTATCAAGAAATTCGAGCAATGGAACTATCGGCAGAAGAAAAACGCAAGCTTGCGCAGTTGGTTTTGTTGAAAGGCAGCCAAACGGAGCGCCTGCAGGCCAATCACCAACTGACACCAGATAGTCTTGGGTTTTTATTCGTCTATTTGATCGAGCAGTTGAGTAGTGCCGACCAACCAGTGAAACTTCTTGATTTATCGGTAGGCATGGGGAATCTCTTATTGACAGTCTTGCTGAATCTGCAATTAGCGAAGCGTCCAGTAGAAGGAACCGGTGTGGATATTGACGAAACCTTGTTGGCGATCGCAGCTGCGACTGGCGAATGGACCAAAGCGCCCTTGCATTTGTTCCATCAAGATGGCTTGCAAGAGCTTTTGATCGAACCGATGGATCTGGCGATCAGCGATCTACCGGTGGGCTATTACCCACAAGATGACAAAGCCCGCAGCTTCATTACGGCGGCTCCAGAAGGGCACAGTTACGCCCATCATTTGTTGATGGAACAAGCGATGAACTATGTCAAAGCTGGCGGTTACGGTTTGTTCTTAGTACCAAGCAACTTCTTGGAAACGGAACAGAGTGAATTTTTGAAAAAATGGCTGAAAGAAAAGGTTTATTTGCAAGGAATGATTCAGCTTCCTGAAGAACTCTTTAAAAATGAACATTCACGTAAAAGTATTTTGCTTTTACAAAACCATGGAGGGACAAGCAAACAAGCAGACGAAGTCTTGCTGGTCAAGCTAGCCTCACTGAAAGAACCAAAGAACATCACAAAACTTTTTGAACAATTTGCGGCTTGGAAAGCAGCAAATCTGTAATATAATTCGGATAAGGAGATCATCATGTCAAAAACAATCGCAATCAATGCTGGAAGTTCAAGTTTAAAATGGCAATTATATCAAATGCCAGAGGAAACAGTTGTCGCTAAAGGAATCGTTGAACGAATCGGTTTGAAAGATTCTATCTTTACCATCAAATATGGGGAAGATCAAAAATTCGAACAAATCATCGACATCAACGATCACGAAGTAGCTGTAAAAATGTTATTGGATCAACTGATCGAATTAAACATTTTAGGTGCCTATGATGAAATCACTGGCGTCGGTCACCGCGTCGTTCACGGCGGAGAAGATTTCCCTGATTCAGTTGTGATCACAGACGAAGTGATGGAACGCATCCAAGCATTGGCTGAATTTGCGCCATTACACAACCCAGCAAACTTGATGGGGATCACTGCTTTCAAAAAAATCTTGCCAGAAATCATCAGTGTCGCTGTTTTTGATACTTCTTTCCATGCAACGATGCCAAAACACAATTACCTATACAGCTTGCCATTAGAGTACTATAACGAATTTAAAGTACGTAAATACGGCTTCCACGGTACAAGCCACCGTTATGTTTCTGAGCGTGCAGCAGAAATGTTAGGTAAACCAATCGAAGAATTAAAAATCATCACTTGCCATCTAGGGAACGGTGCGTCGATCACTGCGGTTGACGGCGGAAAATCAGTAGATACATCAATGGGCTTCACGCCATTAGCTGGTGTAACGATGGGCACACGTTCAGGTGACATCGATCCTGCTGTTTTGCCTTACTTAATGGAAAAATTAGATTTGAATATCGATGAAATGGTGGATGTTTTAAACAAAAAATCTGGTTTATTAGGTTTAACTGGTATTTCCAGCGACATGCGCGATCTAGAAGCAAACTATGACAAAGAAGAAGTCAAAGTTGCTTATGACGTCTTTACTGACCGCATCCGTAAATACATCGGTGGCTATGTCACAACCATGAACGGTGTTGATGCGATCGTCTTTACTGCTGGTATCGGTGAAAATGATGCCCACGTCCGCAGCGAAGTTATCAAAGGCATGACTTGGTTTGGTTGCGAATTAGATGCCGATCAAAATGCAAAACGCGGCGAAGAATTAGTGATCTCAACTGAAGAGTCAAAAGTCAAAGTACTTTTGATCCCAACAGATGAAGAATTAATGATCGCTCGCGATGTGGAACGTTTACGCGGCTAAGCGAAAACATTCTTTAGAAATAGAAGCTGAAACACATGCAAGAGAAATGCTTGCATGTGTTTTTTTTGTAGGAAAGTCCGCAAAATGGGGCTAGAGAGAAAAATTGGTGAAGACCATTTTCTAATTTTTTAAACAGATAATTTAATAATTATACATATGAGAATTGGCTCATACTGCACCTAGGTGGAGGGCTTCTCATTTTGCTTTCATTTGAATTTAAATTTCCCTCCTTTTTTACAAGGTGTTCTCAGAGAAATACCCTTGTAAAAGTTGCCAAATGGGAATAAACTGGCATTTGTGAATTTTCAGAAAAATTCCGCTATTTTATTTTCATTAATTTTTATAAGGGGCCATTACATATGGAAAAAGAAAAAACATTCTTAGGTCAGCCGCGAGGGCTGTCGACTTTATTCTTCACGGAAATGTGGGAACGATTCAGTTATTATGGTATGCGGGCGATTTTGGTGTACTTCATGTACGATGCAGTTGCCAACGGCGGCTTAGGGTTGCCAAAAGGAACGGCTGTGGCGATCATGTCGATTTACGGTTCCTTAGTGTATATGTCAAGTATTGTTGGCGGCTGGATCTCGGACCGTCTGTTAGGATCAAATAAATCCGTCTTTTATGGTGGGATCTTGATCATGTTAGGACACATCGTTTTGGCAACACCTTTAGGGATTCCAGCGTTGTTTGTGTCCATGATGCTGATCGTCATCGGAACCGGACTCTTGAAATCCAACGTGTCGGGTATGGTGGGGCATTTATACAGCAAAGACGATATCCGTCGGGATGCTGGTTTCTCGATTTTCTACATGGGGATCAATATTGGCGGCTTGTTAGCACCGATTATCGTCGGAATCTTAGGACAAGAGGTCAACTACCACTTAGGCTTTTCGATTGCTGCTATCGGGATGTTCATCGGTTTGGTGCAGTATTATGTGCAAGGAAAAACCACGTTGAAAAGTGTAGCGATCGCGCCAACGAATCCCTTATCGGCAGCCGAAAAGAAAACCTTCTTCCGAGCAGTCGTTCTGGTTCTTCTCGCATTGGCAGTGTTGTTTGGCGCAGCAGCTGCAACTGGCCATCTGACGGTGGATTTCTTCATCAACTTTATCAGTGTTCTAGGTATTTTCTTACCGATCTACTACTTTACCAAAATGCTCCGTTCGAAAGATGTCACACCAGATGAAAAGAAAAAAGTGTTGGCCTACATTCCGCTGTTTTTGTCAGCGATCGTCTTTTGGTCATTGGAAGAACAAGGCTCATCGATCTTGGCATTGTTTGCCGCTGACCGTACGCAATCAACGTTATTCGGCATCAATATTCCAGCAAGTTTGTATCAAACCTTAAATCCACTTTTTGTCGTCTTATTGACACCTGTCTTTGTCTGGTTGTGGACCAAACTAGGCTCTCGTCAGCCACGGACAGAAGTGAAGTTTGCCATCGGTTTAGTCTTAGCCGGTTTGTCCTTTCTATTGCTAATGCTGCCAAGCCTCTTGTTTGGAGTAGAAGAACGGGTCAGCCCATTATGGTTGGTATTGAGCTTCTTCATTATGATTGCAGGGGAAATGTGTCTTTCACCGGTGGGCTTGTCGGTGACGACTAAACTTGCGCCGAAAGCCTTCGAAGCACAAACCTTGGCGATTTGGTTGTTAGCAGACGCTTCTTCACAAGCCATCAATGCGCAAATCGCTCGGTTCTACACACCGCAAACAGAAGGGATGTACTATGGCATCGTCGGCGGAGTAGCCGTTGTTGTCGGTATCATCTTGTATTTAGCTAGAAAACCGATCCGCAACTTGATCGGCAACATTCATTGATCAAAAAATAAAAACTTGATTTTCCGCCTATGCATGGATTGAACAACCCATGCATACGGTAGGAAAATCAAGTTTTTTTGTTGCGAATCAATCTCTTAATCAATCAAGGGGCTCAATGGCTGGCGCGTGATCTGCTGCTGTGCAATGACCAGAGCTTCTTGGAAGTGCTGCTGTAAAAAGTAGCGGTCATGGCTGACCGCCAACAGGGTCCCTTGATAATCTTGCAGCATTTCTTCAATTTCTTCTCGGGCATAGCTGTCGAGGTGATTGGTTGGTTCATCCAAAATCAGGACGTTGATTTTTTCTAAAAAGAGTTTCAGTAACGCCAAACGGATTTTTTCACCACCAGATAAATCTTTGATTCGTTTGGCCACATCACTTTGATAAAACCCACTTTTGGCCAATTGCCGACGAGCAGCCTCTTCGTTTCCTGTCAACGTCTGTACGTAGGCCAACAAGCGACTCTCAGGATCGGCAAACTGCAGCTGTTGGGGCAAATAGCCGATTTGTAAGCTGCTGCCGCGCTTGATAGTGCCGCCGCTAGGAAGCTCCTCACCGAGAAGTAATTTGAGTAAGGTTGATTTTCCGGTACCATTGTCGCCGATGATGGCTAGATGCTCCCCACGGTAGATTGCAAAACTACTGTCTTTGAATAGGAGCTGATCGGCATATTGCTGGTGCAAGTCGCGAACGATGAACACCTCTTTGCCTGATTTTCCGCCATTTGCCAAGCCTTGCAGCCGATTTTTCGGGGGCGCTGGCGGTTTGACCAGTGTAAGTTTCGCTAGGCGGCGTTCCAATTCTTTGGCTTTTTTGAAGAAGGATTCATTGTCTCCTTCATGGCCCCACTGACGAAACCGACGAATCATGACTTTCAGCCGCTGGACTTCTTTTTGCTGCAGTTCGTAATTTTTGGTCAGCTCCGCCAAGCGAGCTTCTTTTAAGACACGAAATCGGCTGTAATTTCCAGGATACTCAACCAAGGCGCCTTCTTCCAGTTCCCAGGTCTTGGTGGTGACTTGATCGAGAAAGTGCCGATCGTGCGAAACGACTAGAACCGCTTTTTTCGTATTCTGTAAATAATTTTCCAACCAGCGAATACTGGAAAGATCCAAGTGATTGGTTGGTTCATCCAGTAACAGCAGGTCAGCATCGGCAACTAACACTTTAGCTAAAGCGACTTTGACCCGTTCACCGCCGCTAAGGTCTGTTAAGCGTGCGTCCTGTCGATGGGGAATTCCTAAGCCTTGTAAGATCGCGGAAATTCGGTCTTCTAATCCATAACCGCCCAACTCTTCAAAGCGCTGCTGCAACTCGCCATAACGGATCAGATACTTCTCTAAATCAGTATTGGGTTCTGCCATCAGGGCTTCGTAATGACTCATTTGTTGTTTGAGTTCTTGAATGGTAGCAGCAGAATGGAGCAGGTACTGGGTAACGGTTGCTTCAGAAACGGTCAGCTCTTGCTCGACCGTCCCGATCCTCAAGCCTTTTTGGCGGCTAATAACGCCACTGTCGACGCCTTCAGCGCCAGTCAAGATTTGTAAAAAGGTTGATTTGCCCGTTCCGTTGATGCCGACTAGGGCAATTTTTTCCCCAGCTTCGATTTGGCAGGATAACTCCTCAAATAACGGATTCCCGCCGATGGTTTTTTTAATAGCAATTGCTTGTATGATCATGATCTCTCTCCTTGAGACCACTCAAAAAGGCCATGGATATCCATGGCCAGTGTTATTTAAACTCAGATTCTCTTGAGAAAAATACCTTGAGATGGCCATTGATTTTACGTAAATTTCACTGTTTTGGACAGACTCGTCCCGTCAACAGCAACTGTAAAACCAATTGCATGGCTAAATGCGATATGGTATCGTTGGTAATTTTCATTACTTGTTATTTTAGTCATGCGCATCATGGTAGTTTCCCCTCCTTTGTGTCTTTGTCTTTTCAGTGTACCTGAAAGTATTAGAAAGTTCAACCAGTACTGGCGGTTTCTTAGCGTTCCTCGATGCGTAATTCTGTCAGAGAGCTTTCTTTCATCTGACCGATGACTAATGGAACGGTCTCATGAACCACATCGCTGTATTCTAAGCCGAACCAGCGTTCAGGTGAAATGGTATGGCGTTTGATAAAAAGCTTCGTCTGCATGACTTGCTTCTGCCATTTGCTTAATGCAGTTGCATTCGACAGCTCTTCTTCGATCATCACGAATTGGAAATCACCCACATTGCGTCCAGGCGTTAAGGAGTAGCGTTGCGGCTGCAGCGGCAAGCGACCATCTTTCATTAATTCTTGAATGATTTGGCGAATGTAGAGATTGACTTCTTGCGGCACCCGAAAGCCGAGATAAAGCTTTAGTTTAACGATAAAATCGGTATCTGCCATCGAAACTTCATATTTTTTCGTATAGGGTTCATCGGTGACTTCCACATTGACGAACCAATACACTTTGGCACGCTTTGGCCGTTTGTCTAAAATGGAATAGATGAACTGCTGACCGATCTGATCGTCTTGCAGTTTAGGAACCATGAAGACGACGTTCGTCTGAGATAACGGCAAAGAATCATCTTCCCGCAACTGTTTCAATTGAGGGATGTAGGTAGAAAGTGCAACTTCTTCGGCAGCATTTTCTTGAATACGATTGCCCCATTCCCAAATCAGCATCACGCCGATGATCACGCTGGCTAACAAGATGGCAACGTAACCGCCATGGAAAAATTTGGTCGCACTGGAGATAAAGAAAATCCCCTCGATCGCTGCAAAAAAGAGCGTGATGAACGGTGCCAAGAAACGGGTCTTCTTGTTTTGATGCAAGTAGAAATACAGCAAAATAGTGGTCATCAACATCGTTACCGTAATGGCCAATCCATAAGCAGCTTCCATCCGAGTAGAGGTCTGGAAGAACAAGACCACGCCAGAACAGGCGATCCACAGCAAGGTGTTCAAGGCAGGAATGTACATTTGCCCGATAGACGCCCCCGGATAGATGATTTGCATCCGCGGCAATAGTTTCAACTTGATGGCTTCAGAAACCAAGGTAAAGGAGCCAGACAGCAGGGCTTGCGAAGCTATGATGGCAGCGAGGGTGGCAAAGCTGACGCCGAAGACTGTCCACCCTTGCGGCAACGCTTGGAAGAATGGATTCAAGTTTTCGATTTCTTGATAAGTCGGGTTTTGATAGACTTGCAGCAACCACGCAGCTTGACCAAAGTAATTCAGCATCAAGCAGATTTTGATATAGGGCCAGCTGGCATAAATGTTTTTCTTGCCCACGTGACCTAAGTCTGAGTAGAGGGCTTCCGCACCAGTCGTTGCCAAAAAGATATTGCCGAGAATAAAGAGACCGGCACTGTTATCGGGACTAAAGAGCAGATTGATTGCATAACGGGGATCAAGGGCGCGAATCACCGAAAGGTCACCAGCAAAGTTCATCACACCGACGATGCCTAAGAAGGTGAACCAGCCTAGCATGATCGGTCCGAAGGCTTTGCCGACAAACTCAGTCCCAAAGCGCTGCAGGGCAAAGAGGACCAATAAGATTGCTAAGGTGATGCCGACGATGATCGATTGATCATTGCCGAAGCGATCAAAAAAGACTGGAATCCCCCGTAATCCTTCGATGGCAGTGGTCACCGTCACGGCTGGCGTCAACACGCCATCTGCTAGCAGGGCTGCGCCCCCGATGATTGCTGGAATAATCAAATAGCGGCTGTTTTTACGAACTAGGGTATAAAGGGAGAAAATCCCGCCTTCTCCATGATTATCCGCGTTTAATGCGATCAAGACGTACTTGATCGTCGTTAACAGC
Source organism: Enterococcus sp. DIV0213h (assembly GCF_051711285.1). Lineage (NCBI taxonomy): Bacteria > Bacillati > Bacillota > Bacilli > Lactobacillales > Enterococcaceae > Enterococcus > Enterococcus sp. DIV0213h. The sequence continues at coordinate 3,405,799 of NZ_JBIOMH010000001.1, read as the reverse complement.
GTTAGCGTCCAAAAGACGAGCGAGACGCTGCCTAAGATAAAATCGGGTGTTAAGGTGCGTAGTCCGCCATTGTCCTCCACCAAGGCTTTCATTACGTAAAGCGGGCTCGTACCGATATCACCGTAGACCACCCCCATGGCGACTAAAAGTCCGCCGGCGGTCACTTTTTTCATTTTACTTGAACTCATTGACTGTTTTCCCTCCATTTTAAACTGCAAAAAGACCTAAGCGGCCCCTTGCCACTTAGGTCTTGCAAGAAACATCTTAAACCAGCGGATTCCCGCTTGCTGTTGATCTAAGATCATGGAACGATCCATGTGCTACTCCCCTAAAGTGCTCTTATTATCTTTGTTTTTACAGCTCCTGTCAATTGATTTGTTAAAAATGGCAATAAACATTTTTCATTTCCTGCTTTTCAGCGTAAGATAACAATAGGTATGGAATAAGGAGGCAGGAAAATGATTGAGATCAAGAATCTGACGAAACAGTATGGACCAAAAAAAGCGTTGTCTGATCTTTCTCTGACGATCCGTCAAGGGGAGATCTTTGGCTTTCTGGGACACAACGGAGCAGGGAAGTCGACCACGATCAAAAGCTTAGTGAGTATTTTGCAACCGACGAGTGGGGAAATCTATTTTGATGGCCAATCCCTCGTGGAACATCGCGAAGCGATAAAAAAACAAATTGCTTATGTGCCGGACACCCCCGATTTGTTTTTACAGCTAACGGCAGGGGAGTATTGGGACTTGATTGCCGCCGCGTATGAGGTGCCAGCAGCGGAAAAGGCCGAGCGTTTGCAAAAATTAGGGCGCTTGTTTGATATGCTGTCTCATGAAGAAGAGACCATCGCCAGCTTTTCCCATGGAATGCGGCAAAAAACGCTGCTGATTGGGGCATTGATCCCCGATCCTGACATTTGGATCTTGGATGAACCGTTACAAGGCTTAGATCCCCAAGCGGCGTATGATTTAAAAGAAATGATGAAACAGCATGCTGCCAAGGGCAAGACCGTGATTTTTTCCACCCACGTCTTAGACACCGCCCAGCAGTTGTGTGATCAATTGGCGATTTTGAAAAAAGGCGAGCTGCTGTACAATGGCTCAGTGGCAGATTTGCTGGCACAGCATCCGTCGCTTTCTTTGGAAACGATCTATCTGCAAATGACTGGGAGAAGTCAAGAAGAAGCGATTCTTGCAGAAGCGGAGGAAGCGTAGATGCGAAAACAACAATTTCTGACGCTGACCTCCGTTAATTTGCGGTATGCCAATCCCCAATTGACAGACAAAGCCCGCAAAAAAGGCAAGGCTGGTTCGACCTTGACCAGTTATTTGTTGTTTCAATATGCGCTTTCTGGGGTAGTGTTTCTGCTAGTCTATGGGTTGACGATGATCACATTGGATTTTAGTCAGATGCCAGGCTTTTTTACCGCTTATGTCGCTTTGTTCGGGATCTTAGGCTTTTCCCAAGGGATTTCGTCCATTTACAATGTTTTTTTCGAGAGTCAAGATCTGCCAGCGTATTTGCCGCTGCCCTTTCGACAGAGTGAAATTTTTCTGGCAAAGATCGTGGTGGTATTTCTCACCGTTGCGCCGTTTATTTTCCCTCTGTTGGTCTTATTTCTCCTGACAGGGATTCGGGCAAATGTCTTTTTCTTGCTGACGATCTTATGGGCGTTCTTGCTGTTCGGCTTGTTTTTAGTCTTGATCTTCAGCATTTGCAGCTTGATCGTCTTCAGCCTGACGCGCACCAAGTTTTTCTTGAAGCATAAAAAATTGGTCACTAGTTTATTGCTAGGCGTGACGATGCTGGTTGTTGTGATCGGGGTCTTAATGATGAATCAGGTGAATACTTATGAGACAGACGTGGTAGATCGGGGAGCGATCAGCTTTTTATTGCCCTTTTATTATGTGATGGTGGCACCGTTTCAAACGACTGGTTTGCTTAGCTTGCTAGGGATCATCGCCACAGCAGGCGTGTTGCTTTTTGCCCTCTATCGATTGATCTTGCCGAAGTTTTATGAGCAAGTGGCAGCCGCGGCACCCAACCAAGGGAGTGTTCGTCGGAAGCATAAACCCAATCAAGGCTTGGGCCAGCTGTTGTTTAATTACAATTCGCAGTTGATCCGAGATCCGAATTTGATCATGCAAGTCTTTTCTTCTTCGTTGCTGATGCCCATTATTTTCTTAGTGTCCTTTGTGTTTACAGGAGCGATTCAGTTAAGTGAATTGGATGAGCGGTTTATCGGTGTCGTTTTTGTGGCGGGGATCGCCTTGGCAGCATTGATGGTCAACCCGACTTCTTTTATCAGTAATTTGATCTCACTGGATCAGGAGAATTTCTTGTTTGTCCGCTCCTTGCCGCTATCGATGAAGCGCTACTTGCGGGAAAAATTCCGCTTTGGGGTCGTTTTGCAGCTGAGCTTAACGGCAGTCATCGTGCTGGCAGCAGTCCTTCTGTTCAAAATGCCGCTGATTTTGGCTGTCTCTTTTCTAATCGGGGCACTTTGGAGCAGTTTTCTTTTGTGCTTGAAATATTTTGCTCGTGATTATCGGCTGCTGCTTTTGGATTGGACCAACATCAGTCAATTGTTTACGAGAGGGGCGGGGAGTCTTGGGTTAGCCATTGGAACGATCGCAACGCTGTTTCTTTCCATCATTGTTATCATTCTTTACGGCTTTGCTGCGACTTCGGTTGATTTTTGGTTATTGAATGGTCCGGTTTTCTTTGTGATCCTCTTGACCAGCGTCCTTTGGATAGCCCATTATCACCATAGATTTTGGCGTCGTTTTTCCTAAGGGAAGCGACGCTTTGCTTTTTTTATTTAAGGATGGGTAAATTAACTATTTATTCAGAAAATTCAGAAAAACTATTTACAATCAAGCGGAAACATGGTTAGATAGGAGTACCTATTACTTTGCTTTCATTTTTTGCTGTACAAGTTTGGATAACCGACTTGTCAAAGAGCTGTGACCAAAGTCAAAAAGACCAATGAGACCTGAGCGCTCGTTGCCTCTTTTGCTTTTGTCACGGTTTTTTTTGTACAAAAAAAACCTGCCAAGCAGCGGCAGGTCGTCTCACTATTAAGCTTTCGTGTGGTCTTTTGCTGGGACTTTGTTTTCTAGGTCTGTCCGTACAACTAACACATCACAGCCGGCATGGCGAATGACATACTCAGAAACGGAACCGATAAAGATTCGTTCCACGGCATTTAAACCAGTGGCACCGATCATAATCAAATCGATGTCGTGATCTTCTGGCAATTGTTTGGCAATGATCGGTTTTGGCGAGCCGTATTCGATCACCGTTTTGACCGCAGTTACTTGATGCTTGCGGGCATAATCCTCATAGTCTTTCAAGGTTTGTTTGGCCATTTCGGTTGCTTGTTCAGCAAGCATGCCGTCAAAAGAAGAAACGGTTTGAAAGGCACGAGTGTCGATCACATGTGCTAAAACCAATTCAGAATCATTCCGCTGTGCCACGTTCACGGCTTTTTTGAAGGCTAATTCTGACTCGCTAGACCCATCGACGGCTACCATGATTCGTTGATATTGTTGTAACATAAGAAACACTCCCATCTGTTATCTTCTACTTTTATTGTAATGCTTTTTTCTGGAAAAAGAAAACCTAATCTTTCTTTTTTTTCATTTTTTGTGCCAACAAGATGCTGAAAGATGCGGAAGAGAGCAGCAATAAAGCCAAATAAAACAAGGCAATCAGCTCCTTATCGACAAAGCCCACAACCAATGCCACCACGCCTAAAAGGAAATGAATGAGACTATAGGTTTTTAAGAAGACCTTATTCGCCTCGGTGGTAGGGATCAAAGTGAAAAAAATCGCTTGTTTGGCATAAAGCAAATAACTGGTGCCGAATAATACGAGTGCCACGATCGTAAATAATAGAAGAATCATAAACATACGCCATCCTGTCCTAAGTTGATAAGTTTAGTATAGCGAACCCTAGAAAGAATAGCAAAAGCCACCCTTACTCTGATGTCAGGCAAGGACGTTTCACTGTTGCTATCGGTTAGAAAACGCAAAAAAGCCATCTGTTAAAAACAGATGGCACATTCTAAAAAGAATGGGTAATATCCGTTGATGCCGTTCTTTTTCCCATAGTATTGATCCCGCAAATTCTAGCAGGTGGGTTCCACGGTCTAAGCTTCGAACTACCAAAGGAAAAGGCATGTTACCAGCATTGACACAAGACGGATCCCAAGATATCAATAAAAATGTTCGGTCAACACACAAAAGGGACAACTCGTACATCACAGAATTCCCACCCTTATAGTAGCATAGGAATGACGAAGGTGCAATAAAGTTGTTTGAAAACGATACCAAAAAGTCGCTATTTTTTTTAAGTACCTAGTTTTTTTTCTTTCGCTGCTGCAATTGTTGGTACCGTTGACCTAAGGCTTGCTCATATTTACCAGTGGCTTTTGGTTGGTAATAATGAGTATTTTTCAGCTTATCAGGTAAGTATTGCTGATCGACCCAGGCATCATCAAAATTATGTGGGTATTGATAGCCGACACCCCGATTCAAGCTTTGGGCACCCTTGTAATGACTGTCTCGTAAATGATCCGGGACATCGCCAGCTTTACCGCTGCGAATATCTGCGATCGCTGCATCCAATGCCATGTAGGCAGAGTTGGATTTTGGTGACAGACATAGATCGACCACTGTATCGGCTAACGGAATCCGAGCTTCTGGCAAGCCCAAACGTTCAGCGGCTAACACAGCATTGACGGTTCGAGCAGCGGCTGCTGGGTTAGCTAAACCAATGTCTTCATAGCCGATGACCATCAAGCGCCGACAAATGATCGCCAGATCGCCTGCCTCTACTAAACGACCTAAGTAATGCAGCGCACCATCCACATCGCTGCCGCGAATCGATTTTTGAAAAGCAGAGATCACATCATAGTGCGCATCCCCATCTTTATCGTGGGTCAATGCTTTACGCTGGACGCACTCTTCGATGATCGCTAAGGTCAAATGAATAATGCCGTCTGGTCCTTTTGGGGTGGAACGAGCAGCGAGCTCTAAGCCGTTTAGCGCACTTCGTAAATCGCCGTTGGTCGCTCGCGAGAGATGCAAGCGGGCATCATCGGTCAATACGATGGTTTCTGATCCAAGTCCGCGAGTTTCATCTGCTAAGGCTTGATCAATGGCGGTCAAAATATCTTCTTCTTGGAGCGGTTTGACTTCAAAAATCTGTGTCCGACTGCGAATCGCTGGATTGATCGTAATGTAGGGATTTTCCGTCGTGGCACCGATCATAATGATCTTGCCGCTTTCTAAATGGGGCAGTAAAAAGTCTTGTTTTGTCTTGTCTAGTCGATGGACTTCATCAAGCAGTAAAATGACAGTACCGCTCATTTTGGCTTCCTCTGCCACGATCTGCAGGTCTTTTTTTGTATCTGTGGCGGCGTTCAGCATGCGAAACGCATAGCGTGTCGAGCCGGCGATCGCACTGGCAATGCTGGTTTTTCCGGTTCCCGGCGGTCCGTATAGGATCATCGAAGAAAGCATTTTGGCTTCGACCATTCGGCGAATGATTTTCCCCGGGCCAACCAAATGCTGCTGTCCGACGACTTCATCTAAGTTCCGTGGCCGCATTCGATAAGCAAGTGGCTGCTGCATAAAACGATCCTCTCCTTTTCCTGTAAGTATAACATAAGAACGTATATTCTCATAAACAAGCTGATTTGCGTCTTTACAGAAACAAAAGGGCGCTTATTTTCCACTCAGTCAGCAAAAATCAGGTTCGTTGAAAAGAAATCGTTGAGATCGTCGTAACTCTGTAGTCAAAGATAGTAAGTTCGTCGAGAATTGTGTAGAATAAAGAGGGTGATGAGAATGGATGAATTAATGGCACTTTTTGCGACACAGCCGACAACGACCATCGCACGTGCCTTATTAGGAATGTATTTGGAACATGAGACCCCAGAAGGAACAGTAGGTGGGTATATCGTGGATTGTGAAGCGTATCTAGGTCCCGATGATTTGGCGGCTCATAGTGTGGGCATGCGAAACACACCAAGGGTTCGGGCGATGTATCAGGAACCAGGTACGATTTATTTATATACGATGCATACGCATCGAATCGTCAACTTTATTACGCAGCCAAAAGGCATCCCGCAAGGAATCATGATTCGCGGGCTAGAACCGGTGGATGGGATCGCTTTGATGGAGCAACAACGACAAAAAACAGGACCGGATGTAGCCAACGGCCCCGGGAAACTGGTACAGGCACTGCAGATCCCCGCTGAGCTTTATGGAGAATCGATTTTTACAAGCCCACTGCATTTGGTTCCTGAGCGCCGACGTACCCCAAAAGAAATTTTGGCATTGCCTCGGATTGGTATCCCAAATAAAGGGGAATGGACCCAGATGCCGCTTCGTTTTGCGGTGGCTGGCAATCCGTATTTGACAAATATACGAAAAACCGCTGTTCAGCAAGACCATGGATGGTGTTAAGAAAGAAGGAATAGTGATGGCGAAAGAAACGATATTGACTTACTTAGATCACCGATTAACGAAAAAAATCACCGACTATGATGTGGCGATCGATTGGGATGCCAAAAATCATACGATCGAATTGGTGCTGCGCTTGTTTGCTGAAAATCCTCACCACGTGCAGATCGACGATGCACAAGGTGTGGCATCAGAAGAAGCGATCATTGAATTTGAAGATGGGATTTTGCTGTATGATCCACAAAAATCAACGTTTGATGAAGAAGATTATTTAGCGACGATCCCTTATGCAGGGAAAAAAGGGATCCAAAAAGCCTTGTTAGACGGATTGGTTGATTACATTCAAGAAATTTTAGAAGAAGGCCAAAGCGATCTGCTTGATTTCTTGAACGATGACAGTGAAGAAGCGATCTTTGAATTGCGATTCAACGAAGAAGAATTTGTGGAGAAAATGACGAACTATCAAGCGGGAGCTGGGGAAACCATGATCCCGTACCCTAGTTACTAAGGAGAACGAACATGAAATGGAATGAAGTAACCGTAGCGACAGCTAGCGAAGCAGTGGAAGCAGTCGCCAATATTTTAATGGAACACGGAGCAAGTGGGGTAGCGATCGAGGACGTTTTAGATATCGAAAATTTTAAAAGCGATGCGTATGGCGAAATTTTGGATAAAGAAACCTATACGACCTTAGAAGAAGGCGCCCAAGTCAGTGCCTATTTCCCAGAGACGATCTTTTTACCAGAAGTGCTGCCGATGATCAAAGCAGCCATCGACCGTCTGCCAGAATATGGTTTGGCGATCGGCAAAAACACCATCACAACGAGCGAGGTCGTGGAAGAAGCATGGGCGACGGCCTGGAAAAAATATTACCATCCAGTCCGTATCTCCCGCTATCTGACGATCGTGCCGAGCTGGGAAAACTATCAACCGCTGCAAGAAGAGGAAAAGATCATCACCCTTGATCCGGGGATGGCTTTTGGAACCGGCACGCATCCTACGACACGCTTGACATTACAAGCCCTAGAAGTCTACTTGCGAGGCGGTGAAACCGTCTTAGATGTCGGGACGGGCTCAGGCGTGTTGAGTATCGCCAGTAAATATTTAGGTGCCAAAGACGTGTTCGCTTATGATCTAGATGAAGTCGCTGTGAGGTCCGCCCAAGAAAATATGGCGATGAACCCTATTGCTCACGATGTGACCGTGCAGGCCAATGATCTCTTGCAAGGAGTGACGGTCCCTGCTGATCTTATCGTTGCTAATATTTTAGCGGACATCATTTTATTGATGATCCCTGATGCGTGGCGTCTATTGAAGCAAGAAGGGACCTTGATCGTTTCTGGGATCATTGAGACGAAAAAACAATTAGTGATCGATGCCATGATCGCACAAGGCTTTGAGATCGATCAATTGTTCAATCAAAAAGACTGGTATGCGATCGCCTTTAAAAAACCAGAGGTAGAGTAAGATGCAGCGATATTTTTTACAGGAGCCTTATGAAGCAAAAGCGGTGTTTGCCGTTTCGGGAGAACCCTTCCACCATATGATCCGAGTGATGCGCATGACTCCCGGGGCAAAAGTCGGTTTAGTCTTTGAGGATCATTTGGCGATCATTGCCAAGATCAAAGAAGCCGATGAAGAAACGGTGTACTTAGAGGAAGTCGAAAAAGAACAGCAGGACAAGGAATTGCCGCTGCAGGTCACGATCGCTAGCGGCTACCCGAAAGGCGACAAGCTGGACTTGATCGTTCAAAAAGGAACGGAACTGGGGGCGGCAGCCTTTATCGGTTTTCCTGCGCAAACTTCGGTCGTGAAATGGGATCAAAAGAAATTACAGAAAAAGCAGCAGCGGCTGCAAAAAATCGCCCAAGAAGCGGCGGAGCAATCCCAACGGCAGATCGCACCAGCCATCACGCTGCTGGATAACGCCAAAGCATTTTGGCAAAGCCTCAGTCAGTATGATGCGGTCCTAGTGGCTTATGAAGAATCAGCCAAACAAGGAGAAGCAGCGATGCTGCTGCAAGTGATCACCGCATTGCCTGTTGGCAGCAAAGTTTTAGCGATCTTTGGTCCAGAAGGCGGTCTGACCCCCTCCGAAATCGAAGAAGCCCAGCAAAACAACGCCAAATTATGCGGGTTAGGCCCTCGAATTTTACGAACAGAAACAGCACCGTTTTATTTTTTAAGTGCTGTCAGTGTGCTAACGGAATTAAAGAGGATGTGAGTTGATGAATAAGAACCAAGAAGCAATCAGTGTCCGTTTGTTGACGGCCGATCTGACCGACTGGGTCTTGAAGGATTTTATCAATCAATATAAGACGACCTTAAAGGAAGTCGTCGTTTTGCCTAGTGCCATTCGGCGAGCGAAAATCTTGGCACAAGGCTCTTCCCTACAAATCGGCGCAGTGATCGATTACCCCCTTGCCCAAGGAACACTGGCAAAGGTGGCGTTTGAAATTGGTCGGGCGTTTATGGAAGGCGCCGATTTTTTGGAAGTCTGGCTGCCAGCTTCTTCCTTCATGGAAAATGATCGTGGCTTTGCGGAGCTGACTGAAACGATCCGCTCCTTGACCTTGACAGGAGGAGAGATCCGCTTAGCTGTGCAAACCGAGATCATGAATGAATTGACGAAGATCCAAGTAGCACAACGCTTGAAAGAAGAAGCTTGGCCAAAGATTGTGTTAGGGCAAAAACAACCACTAGCAGAAGCATTGCATGACGTGAGCTTGTTTTCCTTAGATGGCGGCAGTCAACTGTCGATCCAGATCAATCCTGACACAGTAGATGAACAAGCGCTGCAATCACTACAGGCTGCTGGCGCTGAGAAAATCGGGCTCTCGTATCATGTTTTTGAAGAATTGCTTAAGGACCAGCCGTCGCCCGATGTGCTTTGAACAACAGCGATTGAAAAATAGCTGAAAAATTTGTATAATAATACTACTAAATAAGAACTGCAGGTTAGACAGGAGTCCCATGCTTAGAACGTTTGTCCGCAAGGCTTTGGGTGCGTGACGAAACGTTAACAGCGACTTCTGTCTGCCTTTTTGATAGCACAAAAAAGAAAAGCAGGAGGCGGAATGAATGGCAAAAGAAGTTATATTGACCGGGCCCAATGTCATCAAATTGGTCGCTCATTATATGAGTGAAGAGCATGTTGCCTTTGTCCAAAAAGCATTAGATTACGCGACAGAAGCCCATAAAGAACAATTCCGTAAATCCGGCGAGCCTTACATTATTCATCCAATCCAAGTTGCGGGGATCTTGGCAGAATTGCAGATGGACCCTCATACCGTTGCAACTGGTTTTTTGCATGATGTCGTCGAAGATACCGATGTGACGTTAGCCGATCTGAAAGAAGAATTCGGTGCCGATGTAGCGATGCTAGTGGATGGCGTGACCAAGCTGGGTAAGATCAAGTACAAATCTCATGAAGAACAATTAGCAGAAAATCATCGAAAAATGTTGATCGCCATGGCGCAAGATTTACGGGTCATCATGGTCAAACTGGCTGACCGTTTACATAATATGCGTACGTTGAAACATCTGCGGGAAGACAAACAACGCCGCATCGCCCAAGAAACGATGGAAATCTATGCCCCATTGGCTCATCGTTTAGGGATCAGCCGCATCAAATGGGAATTAGAAGATATTTCTTTGCGTTATTTGAATCCACAGCAATATTACCGAATCGTGCATTTGATGCAGACAAAGCGAGAAGAACGGGAATCCTACGTTTCTGAAACCGTAGAAGAGATTCGAATCGCCACCGAGGAACTAGATATCTATGCTGAGATCTATGGCCGACCAAAGCATATTTACTCAATCTATCGCAAGATGAAAGACCAAAAGAAACAGTTCAATGAAATCTATGATTTGTTGGCGATCCGAGTGATCGTTGACTCCATCAAAGATTGTTATGCGGTTTTGGGAACGATCCATACAAAATGGAAACCAATGCCTGGGCGGTTCAAGGATTATATCGCGATGCCAAAAGCCAACATGTACCAATCGCTGCATACGACGGTCATTGGTCCCAAAGGCAATCCTGTCGAGATCCAAATTCGGACCCATGAAATGCATGAGATCGCTGAATTTGGGGTTGCTGCGCACTGGGCCTATAAAGAAGGCAAGACCGAAAAAGTCAGAGCCGACAAGATGACCCAACAAGTTGGCTGGTTCCGAGAAATCTTGGAACTACAAGATGAAAGCTATGATGCTTCTGAATTTATGGAAGGTGTCAAAGGCGATATTTTCAGCGACAAAGTCTATGTATTTACGCCAAAAGGTGATGTGACGGAGTTGCCTCAAGGCTCCAGTCCCCTGGATTTTGCCTATAGCATCCATACCGACATCGGTAACAAAACCACCGGCGCCAAGGTCAACGGCAAGATGGTCCAATTGGACTACAAGCTAAAAAATGGGGACATTATCGAGATCTTGACCTCACCAAATTCCTTTGGTCCAAGCCGCGACTGGGTCAAACTAGTGGCTACCAGCAAAGCGAAGAACAAAATCAAACGATTTTTTAAAGCCCAAGATCGTGATGAAAACATCATCAAAGGGCATGAGGCAGTGGTTCGTACCTTACAAGATATGGGCTTTGTGCCGAAAGAATTTTTGACGAAAAGCAAAATGGCGGAAGCTTGCGAACGGTTCAACTACCAAACAGAAGATGATCTATTTGCCTCTGTCGGCTATGGGGAAGTTAGTCCCACGACTTTAGCCAACCGTTTGACCGAAGAAGAACGGCGCGAGAAACAAATCGAGAAGCAAAAGCAGCAAGTCCAAGAGATGATCAATCAACCGACGAAAAAAGAACCAGAAAAAATGAAGGTTCGTCACGAAGGCGGCATTGTCATTGAAGGGGTCGATAACTTGTTGATCCGTATCTCCCGCTGCTGCAATCCGGTCCCTGGAGATTCGATCGTCGGCTACATTACCAAAGGCCGAGGAATCTCGATCCACCGCAGCGATTGTCCCAATGTTCAAAACAAAGACGCCGCGAACCGTTTGATCGATGTTGAGTGGGAAGATGCCACCGACATTAACAAAGAATACGATGCCGATCTTGAGATCTACGGCTATGATCGTTCTGGGTTGCTCAATGATGTCTTACAGACAGTCAACACTGTCACGAAGCGCTTAGTGAGTGTCGAAGCCAAAACCAACAAAGACAAAATGGCAACGATCCGCATCACGGTGGCGATTCAGAATTTGACTCATTTGAAATCGATCGTTGATAAGATCAAGCAGATTCCAGATGTTTACAGCGTCAGACGTACGAAGGGATGAGAAAGAATGCGGGCAGTGATCCAGCGAGTCAGTCAAGCAAGTGTGTCGATTGAGGAGAATATCGTCGGTGCGATCCAACAAGGGTTTATGGTTTTATTGGGGATCACCCATGAGGATACAGGCGACGATGTGGCTTATCTCGTAAGAAAAATCAAAAATCTGCGGGTTTTTGAAGACGAAGAAGGTAAAATGAATCGGTCACTGGAAAGTATAAATGGCGCCGTCTTGAGTATTTCACAGTTCACCCTCTATGGGGAGACCAAGAAAGGCAATCGTCCCAGCTTCATTCAAGCGGCACCGCCAAGTATTGCGATCCCGCTTTACGAAGCTTTTAATGAAGGCTTAAAAGCAGAAGGGATCACTGTTGCTACTGGAAAATTTGGTGCAGATATGCAAGTCGCCTTGGTCAATGATGGCCCGGTGACGATTGTAATCGATACGAAAGAAAAATAAGTGATACAAAACGAAGGATTTTCTCGCTGGGAAAGAGTGAGAGAATTCCTTCGTTTTTTTATACTCTCGAAAGCGCCAAGCATTTTTGATGGAATCCAAGTAAAATTTAAGTTGAAATCGGGAAATCTTACAAAACTGTTAGCAAAAATCCCATTCTTTTATTTGTTATTTAACATCTTTTTCTTGTTCTTTTATAAGGGTTTTTAAATGGAAATATCGTTTGTACTCGTTTTTTAATATTTAAAATTCGAAAAACGACCCTTTATTGCGATTGTTCTTGAGGGAGAAGTATGGAATAATTGTTAAAAAATAATGTCACTGGAGGAAAAAACAATGAACTTTTGGCAGCGTGCATTAAAAAGTATCACCAGAAGAAAAGGGAAATCATTTATTTTATTTTTAGTTCTATTTATTCTAGGCAATGTGATCGCTGGTGCTGTAGCAATTCAACAATCCACTGCCAACGTGGAGCGAGAGACGAAACGCAAAATGGGGAACGTAGCTACGGTGGAAATGGATTGGGAAGGTTTTGATAAAGACCATGCGGATGTTTCGGAGGAAGAACGGTCTCAAGAGGATTTTTATCCGAAACCACCAGCGCTGGATGTTTATAAGCAAATCGGTCAGTTAAGCTATGTCAAACAATATGACTATCAAATGATGGGCAGTTTAGAAACGAAAGAACTGAAAGCGTATGTACCAGAAGATGGTTCAATACAGATGGGCGGTCAATATTTCACATTGAAAGGCGGCAATTTGACACAGCCAATAGATATGCAAGAAGGGTTGATTCGTCTCGATGAAGGCGAAGGCCTAACGGAAAAAGATTTAAATGAACTGACGAATGCGGTATTGATCAGTAAAGAAGTTGCTGAACTGAATAACTTGAGCGTTGGTGATCAGTTGGTTTGGGATATCCGGACAGATATCATGATGGGCGGTGGAAGCGAGATCGTGGATGACGAAGAAAACGATGGCACAGAAGAAACTAGTGATGACAGCAACAGTGCCAGCTTTGATTATCCTGTGACGATCGCTGGAATTTTTTCGGTAGTTAAAAAAGATCAGAGCAATCAAAATGATTCATCGGATCAAAGTGGTAGTCAAAACTCCGATACGATATGGCAAGTGATGGATCAAATCAATACGTTTTATGCTAGTAATAATCTAGTCCTCGATTACACTAAGATTCAAGCAGAGAAGGTTTGGGGTGAAACAATCGATGAAGATGCAGATAACTTTTATCAACCGATCTTTGTCCTAAATTCAACGGATGACGTCGAAGCCTTTAAACAAGAAGCTGGTGCGTTATTGCCCCAATACTACCGCGTCGTTGCCAATACGGATCAATACGAGCAGATCGCCGGTGGTTTTACTCGTTTAGGAGTGATCGCAAATTACATCGTGATCATTGCATCGATCGCTACCATCTTTATCATTTCCTTAGTGGTCTTGCTTTTCTTACGAGATCGGAAACAAGAATTAGGCATCTATCTTTCCTTGGGGGAAAGTCGGGGGAAAGTCATTGGTCAGATCGTGATTGAAGTCTTGCTGGTTAGTTTAGCCGCATTGCTATTGTCCTTAGTGACCGGGAACTTATTAGGTGGTGCCGTTTCAAATACCTTGATGCAAAACGATTGGATGAGCAATCAAAATGAGATGGGCGGTGTTTATTATGGCAGTATGATGGCAGCTAATATTGATTACATGGATATCAAAAATGCTTATCAAGTATCCTTCTCAGCCGGCTACATCATCACGTATCTGCTGTTAGGTCTAGGAACTGTCTTACTCTCAGCGATTTTACCGCTATTGTATATTTTACGCTTGAATCCAAAGAAAATCATGATGTAGGAGGAACCAACGATGACTTTATTAGAAACGAAAGCAGTCGATTACTATTACCAAGACGGCGATCAGCGCCGCTATATACTGAAAGAGACCTCTGTTTCTTTTGAAAAAGGGACTTTCTATGCCATCTTAGGACAATCTGGTTCGGGAAAAACGACGTTTTTGTCCTTGATCAGTGCGTTGGATAGTCCGAAAAGCGGTCAAGTACTTTATGAAGGCACCGATATCGAAAAAATCGGGCATGAGAATTATCGCCGCGACGACATCAGTATCATTTTCCAAAGCTATAATCTGATTCCCTATTTGAGTGCAGTCGAAAATGTCTTAGTGCCGATGGCGATTACGAAAAATCAGCTGCCAGACAATCAACGAGAAGTGGCGTACAATTTGCTGGATTATATAGGCATCACTAAAGAAAAAGCCGATCGTCTCGTCAATCAATTATCTGGCGGGGAACAACAACGGGTAGCGATCGCCCGGGCGTTAGCCACCAATGTCGATATCATTTTAGCGGACGAACCAACCGGGAATTTGGATGAAGAAATGGAACAAGAAATCATCGATATCTTTAAAGAGCTGGCACACGTCCACAACAAATGTGTGATCGTCGTGACCCACGCCAACGAGATCGCTCAACAAGCGGATGAAGTCCTGTATTTACGTAAAGGTGTGTTGAGCAAACATGAGTGATTTTTTATCAAATTTTAGCCCGGACAACTATGATGGCAAAAAGAAACCCACGCCCGATCGCGAGAAAAAAACCAGCGAACCTGTCGGAGATCAAAACGCAAGTGGCGCGGAGCAAGCGGGCAAACCAGCAGAGCCGACGACGGTTCACCAATCAGAAGAGTCGACCGCTAGTGAGCCACTGAGTCGTTCGGCAGCCCGACAACAAACACAGACGACTGAAGCAAAAGCGGCGAGTTCTTCGACGGAGAAGGTAGCATCAAAGGAACCAGTCAGCCGGTTTGGGAAAGAAGAAACGGAATTTGATCCGACCTACAAAAAGCGTAAGCAGAAAAAAATCTTGCTGATTGCCCTACTGACCGCCTTGGCGGTTGCCGTGATTGGGATCGTCTACTATCAAATGACCCATGTGAAGGTGCCAGATTTCACTGCCCAAGATCTGTCAGAAGCGCGGACGTGGGGCATGGAAGAAGGCGTCGCTATCAAAGTGGAGCAAGAATATGATTTTGACAAAGACGTCAACCAAGTGATCGACCAAAGTGTTGATCCTGACAAAAAGATCAAGAAGGGTGCCACATTGACACTGACGGCGAGTCTCGGGCCTGATCCTGAAGAACGCTTAGAGCTGCCAGATTTTTCAGCGATGCAAGTGACCGAAGCAAAAGAATGGATCGCCAGCAATAAAGCCGAGAACCTCTCTTTGATCGAACAATTTGACGACAACGTAGCAGCAGAAGCCTTTATTAAACAAGAGGCGGCCAACAAAGAGCTTGATTTGGCGGAATACAAACGCAAAGACCGTTTGAGTGTCTATTATTCAAAAGGGAAAGAGGTCTTTGAAAAGAATATTGAAGTACCTGATTTTACGGGCAAAGCCAAGAGTGAAGCTTCTGAATGGGCGAAAAAGAATGACTTAAAATACAAAGAAGAAACCGTCTTTTCTGACAGTGTCGCCCTGGATCTGGTGGTTTCACAAGAACCAGTCAAAGGCAGCAAACTCGCGAAAAAAGATGAATTTGTGGTGAAGGTCTCAAAAGGCCAAGCATTGACCGTTCCAGATTTTTCACAATACACGATCGAAGAAGCCCAAGGACTAGAATCGAAAATCCCGCTGCAAGTCAGCACAGTCTATTCCGATCAAGTGGCGTATGGTAGTTTCTTGAGCCAGTCGGAAGAAGCAGGCAAAGAATACAGCGAAAGCGATACTTTGCCAACCGTCAAAGTCGTCTACTCATTAGGCCGACCATATTTAAAAGACATCCGTTTCCAAGCAACGGAAGGCGACTTGCCAAAACTATTCTTTGATGAATACAAATCAAAAGGCGCCAACGTCTATTACGAAATCTACTATGTCGATTCGGCGGAACCAAAAGGAACCGTTGTTGAAATGAGCCGCTACGGCGAGTTTATTCCCCTAGAAACGTGGATCACCATCGGGATCAGCCGCGGCAATTTGCAAGGCAGTACCCAAACACCGCCGGCAGATGATGGCGGTGACGATGTCGATGAACCGATCAGTACCGCTGGTTCAAACGCTACCGAATAATCCTTACTAAGTGCATTTTCAAACCGCATCAAAAAAGCAAGCACCCTTCTTTTTGGAAGGGTGCTTTTTACTTACTAATTGTAAAAAAAACACAAGCGAGCCGCTTGAAATCGCTGGGTCGATAAAGTAAACTTGATGGTAACGATAAAAAATGGCTCCGCAGTGCCATCTATAGAAGGGACGAAACAAATGATAAAAAAATTACTCGCGAATGTTGGCAGCTATAAGAAGGATAGCTTGCTGACCCCTGTGTATGTAGCAGGAGAGGTTGCCTTAGATGTCATTATGCCCCTGATCATGGCCATGATGATCGACCAAGGGATCGAAAAAGGAGACGCCGGTGTGATTCTAAGAGATGGCGGCTTGCTTTTTTTATGTTCCTTGATCGCATTACTTTTAGGAACGCTTGGCGGACGAACGGCAGCGATCGCTTCGGCTGGTTTTGCCCGCAACCTGCGGCACAATCTGTTTCGCCGAATCCAAGATTTTTCCTTTTCAAACATTGACCGCTTTTCTTCCTCCAGTTTGATCACCCGCTTGACCACTGACGTGACCAACGTCCAAAATGCTTACCAAATGATTATTCGTATTCTGGTCCGTAGTCCGTTAGTTCTGATTTTTTCACTTGCAATGGTTAGCACCATCAGTCCAGAACTTATGACGATCTATCTGGTTGTTTTACCGATCTTAGCGATTGGTCTGGCTTTAGTTATACGTTTTGCCCACCCGCTGTTTCTAAAAGTATTCCGCATTTATGACCGCCTGAATAATGTGGTGCAAGAAAATTTACAAGGGGTTCGCGTCGTGAAATCGTATGTTCGGGAAGAACAGCAAGAAGAACTGTTTGGCGAAGTGTCCACCGATGTTTATCGGAATTTCACGCTTGCGCAACGAATCGTCTCTTTCAACATGCCATTGATGCAATTTTCTGTCTATACGTGTATGCTGCTCCTGTCATGGTTTGGTGCTCAGCTGATCGTGGAACAAAGCAGCCTGACCACTGGGGAGTTAGTCAGCATGTTCAACTACACGATGCAGATTTTGATGAGCTTGATGATGATGTCGATGGCTTTCGTGCAGATTTTGATCGCACGAACGTCTGCCGAACGGGTCGTAGAAGTATTAGATGAAGAAAGTGACTTGAAAAATCCCGCCGATCCAGTCAAAGAGATCAAAGACGGCTCCATCGTTTTTGAGAATGTCGGCTTTAGTTACGCTAATGACAAAAATAAGCTGGCGCTGACGGATGCAAATCTGCGTATCGAATCCGGGGAAGTCATTGGAGTCATTGGCGGGACCGGGAGCGGAAAATCCACCCTCGTCCAGCTAATCCCGCGCTTATATGATGTGATTGAAGGGCGTGTCATCGTCGGCGGTCATGATGTTCGCGACTATGATTTAGAAGCATTGCGGGACCAAGTAAGTATGGTCTTGCAAAACAATGTCCTTTTCAGCGGCACCATCAACGACAATTTACGTTGGGGCAATGAAGAAGCGTCGGATGAAGAGATCCAGCGCGTGGCAACGATCGCACAAGCCGATCCCTTCATTCAAGAATTTCCTGATAAATATGAAACGCAGATCTCACAAGGAGGAAACAATGTTTCTGGTGGACAAAAACAACGGTTGACGATTGCTCGTGCCTTGTTGAAGAAACCGAAAATCTTGATCCTCGATGATTCTACCAGTGCCGTCGATACCAAAACCGACCGCAGTATTCGTGAAGGCTTGAAACGAGAAATCCCTGGAACGACGACGATCATTATTTCCCAACGGATCAATTCGATCGAAGACGCCGATCGGATCATCGTAATGGATGATGGCAAAATCAACGGCATCGGTACCCATGAAGAATTATTGGCAAACAATGCCATCTATCAAGAAGTGTACCATTCGCAGCAGAAAGGATTTGGTGAAGGTGAAGAATAGACAAGCAGCAAATCCCAAGCGCACATTGAAACGCTTATTGCGGACGATGTTTGGCGACTACAAAGGACAACTTCTATTCGTCGTTGTTATGATCTTATTAAGTGCCTTTGCCAACGTTCGCGGTTCGTTGTTTTTACAAGTCGTGATCGACGATCATATCACACCGCTTTTAGGGCAAGCCAATCCTGATTTTGGCGGTTTGTTTCGGGCGATCGTTCAAATGGCGATCATCTACCTGATTGGGATCTTGGCCGCACTGATCTATAACTTTATGATGGTCAAGATCAGTGAGGGGACGCAGAAAAAAATCCGTGACCAAATGTTTACGCATATGCAGTCTCTACCCGTCGGTTACTTTGATGCCCGCTCAGATGGCGACATCATGAGTCACTTTACCAACGATACGGATACGTTGCGCCAAATGATCTCCCAAAGTATTCCAAACTTGATGATGGCGGCGGTAACCTTTTGTTCTGTCTTTATCGCTATGTTCTCCATCAGTGTCCCATTGACTTTGTTCGTGATGCTGTCGATTATTTTGATGCTGAATGTGATCCGCATCATTTCTCGCCGCAGCGGCCGCTTCTTTGGCGCACAGCAACGAGATTTAGGCGCTGTCAACGGGTATATCGAAGAAATGATGCACGGGCAAAAAGTCGTCAAGATCTTCAATCATGAAAAAATCGTCATGGAAGAATTTGATGCCTTAAATGACCAACTACAAGAAAGTGCCACTAAAGCCAATGTCAATGCCAATACCTTGATGCCGATCATGATGAACTTACTGAATGTCCAATATGTCTTGATCGCCATCATTGGGGGCCTGTTTGCCATCAATGGTGTTTCTGGCCTAACGGTCGGGATGATCGCTTCTTTCTTGCAGCTGAGCCGTTCATTAAATGGTCCTATCAGCCAGGTGTCACAACAAATCAATTTTGTGATCATGGCGTTAGCTGGTGCCGAGCGGATCTTCCATCTATTAGATGAAACGCCAGAAATCGATCATGGCTACGTCACACTGGTCAATGCCAAATGGTCGCAAGGTCAGCTAGTTGAAACCAAAGAACGAACAGGCACGTGGGCGTGGAAACATCCCCACGAGGATGGGACCATTACCTATACGGAAGTGACGGGAGACGTGCGATTTGAAGATGTTGATTTCGGCTATGTCGACAATCAACTGGTCTTACATGATATCAATCTGTATGCAGAGCCTGGGCAAAAAGTTGCTTTTGTTGGTGCCACAGGTGCTGGTAAGACAACGATCACCAATTTGATCAATCGGTTCTACAACATCCAAGACGGGAAGATTCGTTATGATGGCATCAATATTGAAAAAATCCATCTTGAATCCCTGCGCCGCTCCTTAGGGATCGTGTTGCAAGACACCCATTTGTTTACTGGAACGATTCGCGAGAATATTCGCTTCGGAAAACTAGATGCTAGTGATGAAGAAGTGCTGGCAGCTGCGAAATTAGCCAATGCCGACATGTTTATCAACCACTTGCCAGAAAAATACGACACCGTGATCACGGGCGATGGCGAAGGGCTTTCCCAAGGGCAACGTCAGCTGTTGGCAATTGCGCGGGCAGCGATCGCTGATCCGCCAGTGATGATCTTAGACGAAGCCACCTCAAGCATCGATACCCGTACAGAGCGGATCGTCCAATCAGGGATGGACCGTTTGATGTCTGGACGGACCGTGTTTGTGATTGCCCATCGATTGTCTACGATCCAAAACTCAGATGCCATCATGGTGATGGACCATGGCCGTATCATTGAGCGGGGGACTCATGAAACGCTATTGGCGGAAAAAGGCACCTATTATCAGCTCTATACTGGAAAAATCGAATTGGATTGATCCTGCCATGGCTACGGATTGAAGCTGCAGCGACTGGCGATCTACCTATTTTTCCCTTGTTTGCAACGACCGATTGGCAGTAAGCCAGTCGGTTTTTTTGCGCAGCTCGAAAAAATGGTATACTGTCACTGAGACAGCCGCACAACGGCGGCAGCACGTCAGCAGTTGTGCTGCGAAAAATGGATTCCATGAGGTGAAAACATGAAACTAGCATTGGCAAAGATCGTTTTAGATGATGAGTGGTATGAAGTGGTCCAATCGGAAAAAGGGTTAGTTTATTTTGGTCGGCAGCAGGATCATCATGAATTACTCAAGTTCTTTCCATTGGCTGAAATCAGTAGTACAGCTGACCTTGATCCAGTAATTGAAGCGCAGCTGCAAGCGTATTTTGCAGGGGAACCAGTGACATTTACTTTTGCGTTTGATTTTGTCGGGACACCGTTTCAACAAACCGTTTGGCAAGCACTGACCCAAATTCCTTATGGGCAAACCACTACGTATAGTGACTTGGCGCTACGCATTCAACGACCGACTGCTGTCCGCGCTGTCGCAAATGCAGTGGGGCGTAACCCGATGATGATCGTGGTTCCTTGTCATCGTGTGTTAGGAAAAAACGGTCGCTTGACGGGGTACCGGGGCGGGTTAGCAACCAAACGCCGACTACTGCAACTGGAAGGGATTCCGTTTAAAGAGTAAGGGAAGCAAACTATTTATAGTAAAAAATACTAAAAAGCAATTTCATTTCCTTTTTTCTCTGGTATAATAAAATTGATTCCGGTTACAAGAAGGGGTGGAGGAAATGAACATCGTTGATTTGCAAAATGGTTCTGATATTCGAGGAATTGCGATCGCAACAGAAAAAGAGCAGGTGACACTGACAGAGCAAGCGGTTCGGCAAGTTGCTTCGGGCTTGCGCAACTGGTTGGCAACAAAGGGCAGCGGTCCTTTTCGCGTGGCAGTCGGTCGTGACAGTCGCTTGAGTGGCGAAGCACTGCAAGAAGTGGTGATGGCACAGCTGCAGCAAGAAGGCGTGGCAGTGATCGATTGCGGCTTGGCAACGACACCTGCCATGTTTATGAGTACACAGTTTGCGGATTTCGACTGTGATGCTGGTGTGATGCTGACAGCGAGTCATTTGCCTTATTACTTTAATGGAATAAAAATTTTCAGCCGCCAAGGCGGTGCCGAAAAAACGGATATCCACTATATTTTGACCCATACTACCGTTCATGAGGCAGCGGAAAAAGGAAGCTATCAGCAAAAAGACTTGCTGACGCCTTATGCCCAAGATCTACTGCAAAAAATTCGCCAAGGGATGGGAACCAATGAGGAAAAACCTTTGGCTGGATTAAAGATCATTGTTGATGCAGGCAATGGCGCCGGCGGCTTTTTTGCTGAAAAAGTGTTGCTGCCGCTAGGGGCAGATACGAATGGCTCGCAATTTTTAGAACCGGATGGGCATTTTCCCAATCATATCCCGAATCCAGACAATAAAGAGGCAATGGCAAGTATTCGCGAAGCCGTCTTGCGGGAACAAGCTGATTTAGGCATTATTTTCGATACCGATGTCGACCGCTCGGCCGTCGTGACCAAAAGCGGTGAGCCCTTGAACCGCAACAATATGATCGCTGTATTAAGCAAGATCATCTTAGCGGAACACCCTGGCACGCGTATCGTCACCAATTCGCCAACCTCTAATCATTTAAAAACCTTTATCGAAGCACTGGGAGGCCAGCAAGTACGCTATATTTCTGGCTACCGCAATGTGATCAACAAAGCGATCGAATTGAATGAAGCAGGACTGGACACACAGTTAGCCATCGAAACCAGCGGGCATGCCGCGTTTAAAGAAAATTTCTTTTTAGATGACGGGGCGTACGTGATCGCCAAGCTCTTGATGATGCTGCCTCAATTGCAACAGCAAGGCACGACACTGGATGAGCTGATCGCGGCGTTGCAACAACCCGCCGAGACCCAAGAATTGCGCTTTGCGATCCAACAAGCCGACTATCAAGACTATGGTCGCCAAGTGATCGCGGATTTAGCCGATCATTTGCTGCCAGGCTGGCAGATCGATCCAGAAAATGAGGAAGGCATTCGCATCAACTTGACAGCGCCTTATGGCCAAGGCTGGTTCTTGCTGCGAATGAGCCTGCACGAACCACTGCTGGTGCTGCAGATCGAAAATGATGAAGCGGGTCATCTACCGGCAGTCGTTCAAGCGATCGGTCGCTTCCTATCGCAGTATGAAGCCATCGATCAAAGCAAACTGACACAGTTTTTAGCACAGCAACCAAAAATTTGAAGAAAAGCAGGGAACTAAAATGGTGATCTTGATGCTGCTGATCATGGCAGTGACGTATGGTGTGAATTTTTTCTTGTTTCGTTACTTGAACAAACGACCAAAAATCGATGTCGTTGAACGGTTATCGATGTTATTAGGTGTCAACATGAGTGTGCTTTTTTTCGATGGAATCTTATTGTTTATCGGTAAATTACTGATCGAGACGGTAGAGATCATTGAATAACCCAATAGACATTTTTGCTTTGCCTCGCCACTGGCTTCTACCGTCAGTGGCGAGGTTTTTTAGGGTTTGCTAAAAACGGCGATTAATGTTCGCATTCGTTTTTGATATTTGATAAAGTAAAGAGGAGAAAATTACACAAAGTGAGGGAATTCACGGATATGGCAAAAATAATGGTAGTAGAAGATGAAGCGGTGATTCGCCAACTGATTATCGAAGAACTAGAAAAATGGCAGTTTGAGACCTTTGGCACGACGGATTTCCATCAAGTGTTGACTGACTTTGAAGAACAAGAGCCCCAACTGATTTTACTGGATATCAACTTGCCGGTTTTTGATGGCTACTATTGGTGTCAAAAAATCCGCGAAGCTTCCAAAGTACCAATCATTTTTATTTCTAGCCGCAATACCAATATGGATATGATCATGGCCATGAATATGGGAGCGGACGATTTTGTGACAAAACCTTTTGAGATCGACGTTCTGATTGCAAAAATCAATGCGCTGCTGCGCCGTTCCTACAACTATGTAGAAAGTAGCAGTGAAACATTAGTGCATAACGGTTTGACCCTCAATATCGACAACAGCAGCATGTATATCAATGGCGAAAGCATCGATCTTAGCAAAAACGAATACCGCCTGCTGTATATTTTGATGAAAAATCACGGCAAGATTTTAAGTCGGGAAAAACTCTTGCGGGCCTTATGGGATGACGAGCGATTTGTAGACGACAATACCTTGACGGTCAATATCAATCGTTTGCGACGAAAAATCGAACAAGCGGGGATGAACGGCTACATTGAGACCAAGGTTGGTCAAGGGTACATCGTACCATGACAAAGTGGCGGGTTTTGCGCAGTTTTTTGAAAGATCGTTGGCTGCTGTTTATCGGTTGGCTAGTCTTTTTCGTGTTGACGGTCTTAGTTTTTTGGCTGACTCCTCATTCCCCGATGGATTGGGGCACAGTCGGCTATCTCTTTTTGATGCAAAGTGTCTTGATGGTGTTCTTTTTAGCAATCAGCTACTTATCTAAGCGGCGTTTTTGGCAAAAAATCACCCCCAAGCCTGGAGACAGCTTGCTGCAAAACTACTTGCAAGGAGCACGCTCGGCGGAAGAAGAACGGATCGAATCCTACATCAATCAGTTGATCCGAGAGCACCAAGAATTGATGCAGCAAGTCGTCAGCAATCAAGAAGAACAAAAGGAATACATCGATTCGTGGGTCCATGAGATCAAAGTCCCTTTAGCTGCATCACGATTGCTTTTGCATTCGATCGAATTTGATATTCCCGATGAAAAATTCATCTTACTAGAAAATGAATTGAACCGCATGAACGAATACGTCGAGCAAGTCTTATACGTCGCCCGCTTAGACAGCTTTTCAAAAGATTATCTGGTCCAAGAAATTTCATTGAAAGCCGTCATCCAGCCAGTTTTACGCAGTCAGGCCAATTATTTTATCCAAAAGAACCTGCACTATGCCGTTGAAGGCGAGGATCAGCAAGTGTTGACCGATGAAAAATGGCTCGGCTTTATCTTTCGACAGCTGGTCAGCAATGCCGTGAAGTACACACCACAAAATGGGCAGCTGACGATTCGGATCGAAAAAGATGCCCAAGGGACCTATCTCCACTTGCAAGATAGTGGGATCGGCATTCCTAAAGAAGACATGCGGCGCATCTTTGATAAAGGCTTTACGGGCGAAAATGGGCGCCAAACGGACACCCACTCGACGGGATTGGGGCTCTTTTTAGCGAAAAGTTTAGCGAAGGAATTAGGCATCGAGCTAACGGCTTCGTCGACAGTTGGAAAAGGAACCACCATGACGCTGTTCTTTCCGTTGTTGAGTTATTATGAGGAAAAACGTTAATCTGCTTTTTTTCGAGTATCTTTTTGTGTTTTTTGACAAAAATCACTTGTCCCTAGAACGTTTTCACTGATACACTAAAGCCTGTGTTTAAAATTGAATGGTAAGGATGAATGAAATGGAGATACTCGTTGCATTAGTACCAATGTTTGCGTGGGGCAGCATTGGTTTAGTAAGTGCCAAACTTGGCGGGGATGCGAACCAGCAAACGCTAGGAATGACGATTGGTGCCTTTTTCTTTTCGCTGGTCGTATTTTTTGTGACGATGCCAGTGATTGATGGAAAGGTGATTTTGATCGGTCTTTTGTCTGGTCTCTTTTGGTCCGTCGGTCAAAATGGTCAATTCCATGGCATGAAATATTTAGGTGTGTCTGTTGGACTGCCGCTTTCAACCGGCATGCAGCTGATTTTAAATACAGTCGCAGGTGCATTGTTTTTTGCAGAATGGACACAGACCCGCGATTATGCACTAGGTGTTAGCGCATTGATCTTGTTGGTGATCGGGGCGTATCTGACCGCTCGTCAAGATGGCGAAAGTCCGGTAGAAGCTGGCAGCAAGATGCTTGATTTTCCTAAAGGATTTCGGGCATTGATCTCATCAACGATCGGTTACGGCGCCTATACGATTTTGATTACTTGGGCAGGATTGGACCCCTTGGCGATCATTTTGCCACAAAGTGTCGGGATGCTGATCGGTGCCAGCCTATTTGCTTTAAGGAAGACGAAGGTCGACCGTTTTGTAGGGAAAAATACTTTGTCAGGGTTGTTATGGGGCATCGGAAATGTCTGCATGCTGATCACGGTTCAGCAAGTCGGACTCGCGGTGGGCTTCTCATTGTCGCAGATGGGGATCATCATTTCAACGCTAGGCGGGATTTTTATTCTCGGCGAAAAGAAAACCAAGAAAGAACTGCGTTATGTGGTGATTGGTTGTCTGCTGGTGATTATCGGTGGTGTTTTGCTGGGGTATATGAAAGCAACATAAACTTATATTTTTGAGGAGGAGTTATGGATTTATTTCGAAAAAAAGTCATACAACGGGAAAGTGTGACGAATTTAAAAAAAGAGTTGAAGTTAAAAGATTTGTTTATGTTGGGGATCGGCGCCATTATCGGCACAGGTATCTTTGTTGTTACAGGGACTGCTTCTGCTGAGTATGCCGGACCGGCATTGATTCTTTCCTTTGTTGTAGCTGGTATCGTTGTTGTGTTATCAGGGCTTTCTTTTGCGGAATTTGCTTCTCGGATCCCTGTTTTAGGGGGCGCCTATTCGTATCTGTATGTCGTTTTCGGTGAATTTACCGCGTGGCTGGCAGGCTGGTTTTTGATTTGCGAGTTCTTATTGGCCGTTTCTTCGGTGGCATCTGGCTGGTCAGGCTATGTGCAAGGCTTCTTGGCCAGTGCGGATATCCATTTACCAACCGCTTTGACGGGCGGATATGATCCAAGCAAGGGGACCTACATTGATCTGATTGCTGGTTTAGTCATTATTTTTGTAACCTTATGGGTCAGCCAAGAAGCGAAAAAAGCGTTGCGTTTGAATAATGCCATGGTATGGGTGAAATTCGGCGTGATCCTCTTGTTTATCGTCTTTGGTGCCTTTTTCGTGGAACCAGACAACTGGCAGCCCTTTATGCCCTTTGGTTTTTCAGGCGTCTTTAATGGTGCAGCGTTAGTCTTCTTTGCTTTTCTTGGCTTTGATGCCGTCGCAATGGCGGCGGAAGAAGTTGAAGATGCAAAGAAAAATGTCCCTCGGGGGATCATTGGGTCCATTGCGATCGCAACAGTCCTTTATATCATTGTCACACTGATCATGACGGGAATCGTGCCGTTTGCTGAATTAGGAGTCAATGATCCGGTGGCTTTTGCGATGCGTTATGTCGGTCATGGAGTGGTCGGATCAATCATTTCCGTAGGGGCGATCTTGACCTTATTAACAGTGACGATCGCTATGATGTACTCCTTGGCGCGTCTGTTATATGCCATCAGTAAAGATGGGTTATTGCCAAAAGCCATGCAAGCCATCGATCCTAAGCATAAAACACCAAAGAAAGCGACCTACATCGCTGGTGTTTTTGCTTTCTTCTTTGCGGCAGCTTTCCCGTTGAATATCTTGGCAGAATTGACCAACATTGCGGCATTGTCGTATATGATCTTAATGTCCTTAGGGATCATCAAGCTGCGGAAGATGATGGGGCCACCTGCTAAAGGTGAATTTAAAGTACCTCTGGTACCGTTATTGCCTTTGTTGTCCGTTGCCAGCTGTCTCTTCTTGATGACCCGTCTAAAAACGGCGACCTGGATCGTTTTTGGGATCTCTTTAGTGATCGGAATCGCGATCTATTTTGTATATGGCTATCGTAACAGCGAATTAAATGAGAAAATCGACGAATAAGATAGCGAAAAGACAAAGACCCAGATGTGGTCTTTGTCTTTTTTTGTGTTAACTATAGCAAAGCCTCCCAAAGAAATCTTTTGGGAGGTATTTTCTTTTGTCATTCACATTCCGATGATTGCTTGAGTCGATCATTGAAACAACAGTCTTTTTTATCAAACGTTCCCTACGATTCTGCTTTTTTTGAAAAAATTTGCAAATGACAGATTCACTAAAGGTTCATCCAGTATGCTTTTGTTAGAGAAAAAAAGAGAGGATGTTGGCAAGTGAATTATATGAAACGAGCATGGCTGAGTGTGACGAGAAAGCGAGGGAAATCTGCGATATTGTTTGCTGTTATTCTGATATTAGGAAATGTGATCGCTGGCGCAATTGCGGTCAATCAATCGACTCAAAATGTCGAAAAGCAGATCAAAAACCAATTAGGCTCACTGGCAACGATTGAGATCGATTATGAAGCGTTGATGGCAAATAGTGATAGCGGCGCAAGAATGGAGGAGATTCAGCCGCTGTCAGAAGAGCTGATCAAGCAGATCGGTGAACGCTCCGAAGTCAAGCAGTACGATTATTTACGAGAAACAGTGATTGCAGTTGAAAACTTCAAACCCTATAGTTTCAGCCCACAAGAGGAAGATGAGAATATCATGATCGTTGGGGGCATGCCTTCTGCGGTCTATTTAACAGGAACCAATCTCCTACAGCCGTTAGATTTTGAAGAGGATACGGTGAATTTAACGCAAGGTCGCTTCTTTAACGAAGAGGAGCAGCGTACGGGAAAACGTGTCGGCTTGATTTCTGAAGAGCTTGCTCAGGAAAACGGCTTGACCGTGGGAGACACTATGGTCTTAGACGGACAGTTTGTCGATTATTCGTCAGGGATGGACCCTGAGAAGCAAAAAGGCAATGATTACCCAATCGAAATCGTCGGGATCTTTAAAAATACCAGCTTAGAACAAGCGAACGATCAAGGACAAGATGGCATGGTCAGCTCATTTGCATTTGATGATCGGCCCTTCAATCGTATCTATATGCCCAATGATGCTGTGAAAACGATTGTTGAAGAGGAACGTGCGGGCCAGCAAGCGGCGTTTCCAGCGACAGATTTCGGTTCTGATGAGGAGTTCTTCACTCCGCAATTCATTTTGAATCAACCAGAAGATGCAGAGCAATTCAAACAAGAGGTGACACCGCTCTTGCCAAATGGCTATAAGGTCAATGCCTCTACGGATGAGTACGATCGTGTGGGAACCAGCATGAATCGCTTATCACAAATTTCTTCATATGTCGTAGTGATTGCGGTGATTGCTTCCTTGATTATTATCTCCTTGATCATTGTGTTGTTTACCCGAGATCGGAAATATGAGTTAGGCATCTACCTTTCGTTAGGGGAACGACGGAAATACGTGTTTGCACAAATCGTGCTCGAACTCCTGTTGATTGGTGTCAGTGCAATGCTGATCTCCTTGGTCACAGGGAATATGCTGGGCAAGATGGTTTCTGAATCTTTGTTATCCAGCAGTATGCTAGAGGCAAATCAAGCAGGGGTGGAGCAATTCTTTGTGGGCGTTGCGGGCGTACCGAAAATCGATCAAGCAACGATCAACGAAGCGTTTCGCGTTCAATACACCTTGCCTTATATCATTGCCTTTTTAGTGACCGGGATCGTGACGATCTTGCTTTCGGCAGTGGTGCCACTATTATATATTCTGCGTTTGAATCCGAAAAAAATCATGCTGTAAGGAGCGAAGAACATGGCAATTTTAGAGACCAAAGAGATGACGTATTACTACCAAGATGGTGAGAATCGTCGGAAGATTTTAGATAAAACCAATATCTCCTTTGAAAAAGGTAAATTTTACACGATTTTAGGGAAATCAGGCTCTGGAAAGACCACCTTTCTTTCCTTGATCAGCGCATTGGATCAACCAACCGATGGGGAAGTATTTTTCGAAGGGAAAAATATCAAAACGATCGGCTATGAAGAGTATCGCCGCAACAAGATCAGTTTGATTTTTCAAAGTTACAACTTGATCCCATATTTGACGGCATTAGAAAATGTCCTTGTTTCGATGGCGATCTCAGACAACAAGCTCCCCGATCAACACGATCAAATTGCGTATCGCTTGTTGGATTATATCGGAATCACCTCCACGAAAGCTGATCGTTTCGTCAATCAGCTCTCCGGTGGGGAACAACAGCGGGTCGCCATCGCTCGTGCCTTAGCGACCAATGTTGATATCATTTTAGCCGATGAGCCAACGGGAAATTTGGATGAAGGCATGGAGCAAGAAATCGTGGATATTTTTAAAGATTTAGCTACTTTACACAACAAGTGCATCATCGTAGTGACGCATTCGACTGAAATTGCCAAGCAGTCGGATCAGACCTTTTATTTGAAAAATGGCGAGTTGACGGCCTATGAGTGATTTTTTATCGAAGTTTGAAGAAGAACCGAAAGAGCCAGACAAGGAATCAGCTACAGCTAAAGCAGCTTCTTCCCGTGCTTCCCGCAAAGAAAAAGGTTCAGCTTCTTTAGAAGAGGGGATCGAACACGATCCCTCCTTCAAAAAGAAACGGCGGAAAAAACGACTGCTGGGGCTTGGTGCATTACTCGGACTACTTCTACTCAGCGGCTTTTTATTTTTCCAATTGGCGTACGTCCGACTGGATAACTTTGTGGACAAAGAGATCTCAGAAGTCAGGGAATGGGCGGCGGAACATGATCTTGCGATTGATGTGACGCCTGCCTATGATGAAGCCCCAGCCAATCAAGTGATCGCCCAAGAAGAAGCCGCCAGAAGTCGAGTCAGAAAAAGAAGCACCCTGCATCTAACGGTGAGCCAAGGCCCAGATCCAGAAGAGAAATTGGCATTGCCAGACTTTATGGAGATGACGAGGGACGAGGCAGCAGAGTGGATCGAAAAAAATCAAGCCAGCAATTTGACGATCGTCGATGAATACCACGATGAGATCGAGGAAAAAGCACCGATTCGAGTAGAATTTACCAATAAAGAAGTCTCGCAAGAAAACTATCATCGTCGAGATGTCGGACGAGTCTTTTATTCCAAAGGCGAAGAAACCTTTGAAAAAGATATTGAAGTACCAGACTTTCGTGATAAAACCCGTGCAGAGGTAGAAACATGGGGGAAAGCCCATGAGCTGGAGCTTGAAATCAAAGAACAGGCTTCGGATACTGTGGAAGAAGGCAAAGTCATTGAACAAAGCGTGGCACCAAAAGAAAAAATCGCGAAACGGGATGCGTTTCAAGTAACGATTTCTCTAGGGAAAGGGGTCACCGTACCAGACTTTTCAACGATTTTACCAGATGATGCCCAGGCCGCTGTTGAGGGTGTCACTGTGCGGATGCGGATGCAGTTTACTCAGAGTCTGCCTTACGGACAATTGATCTCGCAAAGTGAGACCGCCGGGACCGTTTTAACCAGCAAAGATGACCAAGGCATTGAAGTCGTCTATTCAGCAGGTCAACCGTATATCAAAGATTACCGTCGAAGCGAGCTCCTTGAAGGGGATCTGCAAAAACTCTTCTTTGATGAATTCCGTTCAAAAGGGGCGAACATCAGCTATCAAGTCCGTTATGTCAATTCAGCAGAACCCTACGGGACAATCGTGGGGATGAGCAAGTTCAATCAGTTTTTACCGTTAGAAGATACGATCACCTTCGATATCAGCTTAGGCAATCAGACAGCCCCAGCGGCTACTGATCCAGAATAGCCGAGCGGATTTATCGATGACCTGAAAAAAGGAGGAAACCCATGCGTCATCAAGAGAATTTTCAAGACCTTAGGAAAAAGCTGTTTGTCTTTTTGTTAAGCGGTATGGTAGCATTGTTGCTACACATGTGGATTCATCAATCCAGCGAACACGTGCGGATCGTTTCAACAGAACGGTTTATTGGAGAACAATTGGAATGATCCTACAGGAATGATTGTGCTGACCGAAAAGTGATTGAAAAAAGAAATGATGAGTGTAAAAGGGGGACTGACCGATGCGGATCTTATTCGTAGAAGATGAGCCATCGATCGCAGAAGCGGTTGCCAGCTTATTGAAAAAACAGCATTATTCCGTTGATTTGGCGTATGATGGCGAGACTGGGTTGGACTACGCAGCAAGTGGGGTGTATGACCTTCTCGTTTTGGATATCATGCTGCCAAAAATCGATGGGATCACATTACTAAAGACGTTACGCAAGCAAAATATTCGCACGCCGATCATTATGTTGACGGCCAAAAGCGAAGTCGATGACAAAGTACTCGGCTTGGATGCAGGGGCAGATGATTACTTGACGAAACCCTTTCAAATGAAAGAGCTGCTGGCACGGATTCGTTCATTAAGTAGAAGAAAAGACTTGGATTATCAAGAAGACCAGTTAGCATTTGGCAACGTGGTCTTGGCGCGTAATGAGCTGCAGTTGGCTACGACGACCAATCAAGTGGTGCTGTCACCCAAAGAAATGAAACTGATGGAGCTATTTTTATCCAGACCTAAAGTGATTTTATCAAAAGAAACCATCATCAATAAGATTTGGGGCTTTGATCCCGATGTGGAAGAAAACCGCGTTGAGATCTATGTGTCGTTGCTGCGGAAAAAACTGACGCTGCTTGAAGCGGATATCGGCATTCGCACGATCCGCAATGCGGGGTATATTTTGCAGAGCAAGGAGCCGCCATGTTAAAAAAATTACGGAATAAAATGCTGTGGTTTAATATGGCGTTGATCTCAATCATTGTCTTAGGTGCCTTTACCTTTATCTATATTTTGAATGCCACCCAAATTGAAAACGAGATCCAATCATTGATCTCGCAAGAAGCCAACACCTTAGCTGCGGTACCGTTGGATGAGGAGGAGGCCCGGCAATCACTGACAGACCCAGAGTATCCAATGATATTGACCATCACGAATAGTACCAGTGAGTTCAGAGAGATCGCTCTAGTCGACGTGGATCAAATGGATGTCGTGATTCAAAGTATTGATGAGGGTGTCGATGAGAGTGATCTTTATGAAGCCTTGGTCGATGCCGCAACGAAACAAGAGGAGATTCCCAATGAAGTGAAGGTAAATGACCGAGACTGGCGGTATGCGCTCTTTTTGGTGACTTCCATTAGTCATTATTCGATCAATCATGATTCGACGGGGGAATATTCCACCAGCATCAATAATTACGAGCCATTTTATCAAGTGCTGTTCTTTGATGTCACCGACTACAAAACTAGTCTAAGCAACTTAAGAACCACGCTTTTGCTCATCGGGGTCTTAGCCTTAGTCAGTATTTATATTGCTAGCTTTTATGTCGCCAATCGGGCATTGCGACCAGTTGAGCTGGCTTGGCGCAAACAAAAAGAGTTTGTCTCTAACGCTTCCCATGAGTTGAAAACACCACTGGCGATCATTCAAGTCAATGCTGAGGTATTAGCTGGCAGTCCAGAAGAAACCTTGGAAAGCCAAATGAAATGGCTGGAAAACATCCAGTTAGGTTCCGAACGGATGGATGAGCTAGTAAATAGCTTATTGATGCTGACCAAATTCGAAAGTGCCGAGCAAGAAGTCGTGCGTTCGGTGATCGATGCCAGCCAAGTCGTGCAAAGTGTTTATCAAAGCATGGAGGCCATTGCACTGGAAAAAGGGATCCACTATCAGGAACAGATCGCTAAACAGGTGCGCCTTGAAAGCAATGAGCAAGCCTTACGGCAATTGACCATGATTTTGGTAGACAATGCCTTGAAATATACACCTACTGGAGAAACCGTCACAGTGGCACTCGTTGAACGCCAACGAAAAACGGTGCTGCAAGTGTCCAACAGTGGTTGCCCGATCCCTGAAGAAAAAATTCCCTATGTCTTTGATCGCTTCTACCGCGGGGATCCTTCTCGCAACCATCAAGACGGTGGCTATGGGTTAGGTTTAGCCATCGCCAAAGCCATCACAGAAATGCTGCAGGCACAAATCAGTTTGACGGTGGATCAAGACGGCGTCAATCACTTTGAAGTTTTATTTCATTGAGATTGGATCGCTGCTTTCACTTAAATAAAATTTTTCAAAAAAAGAGGACTTCCATTCATGGAGTCCTCTTTTGATAGATGAAATTTACTTGTTGCTGGTTAAATCCAATAAGCGGTCTTTCAAGTCTTCTTCTAGATGACCCAATTCCACTTCGGCAGCACGACGTTTTTCTTTTCCTTCTTTTTGGATCCGTAATGTTTCTTGGATCGTTTCCACAAGGTCGTTTTGTGTTTTTTGCAAGGTTTCGATATCGACGATGCCGCGCTCGTTTTCTTTCGCTGTTTCAATAGCAGAAACTTTCAACATTTCTGAGTTTTTCTTCAATAGATCATTGGTGGTCTCAGAAACTTGGCGTTGTGCCGTAACTGCATCTTTTTGACGCAATAAAGTCAAGGCAATGACCACTTGGTTTTTCCATAGTGGGATCGCTGTATTGACAGAAGCTTGGATTTTTTCTGCTAACGCTTGGTTCGTGTTTTGGATCAGGCGAATTTGCGGTGCCTGTTGGATCGTGATTTGACGTGCCAAGCGCAAGTCATGAGTCCGTTTGTCTAAACGATCAAGAAATTGCGTGTAATCGTTGGCGATCTGTACGTCCATTTGATCATTCGTTTCTTCTGCTTTTTTCATGGCTTCAGGAATGATTTTGGTTTGCAATTCTTGCATCTTCAACTCGCCAGCGGCAATGTAGATGTTCAATGCATCAAAGTAATCTTTGTTCTTTTGATACAACTGTTCCAACATCATGTTGTCTTTTAGTAAACCGTCTTTTTCTTTATCCAATTTGACGGCGATCTTGTCGATTTGGGCACCGATTTTTTGGTATTTAGCGGTGATTTCAAAAATGGATTGTTTTACTTTACCAAACATTCGCTTGAATAAGTTGCCTTCCCCTGCACGCAGTTCGTCTGGATTGGCTTCTTGCAAGCGATACATCAACTCCGTCAATGAGTCGCCCACAGGGCCGATATCAGCTGCTTGGACATGGTTCAACATGGATTGGGAAAACTCTCCAAGTTTGGTTTGGGCAGCTGCACCATAGGTGATGACCGCTTGCTGGTCGGTCGCATCGATCTTGCTGGCTAATTCTTGGGCCTGTGCTTGACGCTCTGGCGGTAATTTATCAATCAAACGCGGTGCCGTTTGCTGTTCTTTCAGCTGACTGATTTCCGCTTGTTGAGTGGTGGTCAAAGTGTCGACAGGGGTTGAAAATGGGTTGTTCAATAAATCGTCAAGCGTATCCGTTACGGGTTTTACTTGATTTGGTGTTTCACTCATAATAACTCCTCCTAATAATTGTCTGCTTTCGAAAAAAATCTAGCCTGGGCTAGATTTTTTTTTAGATTCTTTTCTTGTTGCCAATCAGAATCTATCCCTATTCATTATCTCGTTTTATGCTTTGTTTGGCAATGGATAACTCAACATCCATGTCATCAAGATCGTCTGCTACAAATTGGGAGTAGTCTTTGGCGATCAAGGAAGCCATTTGCTCGATGATTTGGGTGCTTTCCTCGATTTTATCATAGGTCTCACGACTTTTGATCTCATGGCTATTGATTTCAATGAACTTATCGGTCAAATCGACCATGTTGGGCAAGTGGGTATAAAGGAAATGACTTGCCAAAGGCAGTTTGGTCGGTTCTTTCACGAGTTCTTTGAAAAGAGCTTTTGAGGCACGCAAGGCATCGTGACGCAAGTCAATGGCTTTTAACTTGTTATTACTAGTGATATTTTTTTGGTATTTATCGATTTGGTGTTTCGTCTGATTCATCGTTTCACGGAACAATTCGATCTCACGAGCAGTCATTCCGCTTTTCAAGTAATGGGCTTCTCGTTCTCTCGTTAAAGAAGGCAAAACTTGTGGATCGGCTGCTGGAACTTTACGCCCTCTAATACCGACGTAGACTAAAATCGCACCGACGATTAATAATAGGCTCGCAAATGAATCGCCTACTACGTTAAAAATAATACTGATGAGGACGATCGCACCAACGATCAGCCAGATGTTTTTTTTCATTTTTCCTCCTCCTAAAAATCTCTTGGACAAGTAGATTGGGTTATTCGACATCTTTATTTTAGCATGTTCACTAAAAGAAAAATATCAGACTTGGGGTGGATTTTCCGATTTTTAGTAAATTCATAAGCTTTCTTGCTATTTCTTAAGAAGATATTTTTTCTAAATTATGCTAAAGTGTTTGATAGATAAGACGTATGAGGAAAGTTAGGTGTCGATAGATGTTAGAATTTAAAGATTTTGAAGAAAAAACGATCCAACGGAATGAAATTTTCCATGGCAAGATCATTGATGTGGTCGTTGATGATGTCTCCTTGCCAAATGGCGGGACCAGTAAACGCGAACTTGTCTTTCACCCTGGCGGTGTTGCCGTGATCGCCTTGACAAGTGAGAACAAGATGCTGTTCGTTCGTCAATTCAGAAAACCGTTAGAGCGAGTGATTTTAGAGATACCAGCAGGAAAAATCGATCCAGGAGAAGGCGCTCGTCCAGATTTGACTGGTGCCCGGGAATTAGAAGAAGAGACTGGCTATCGTGCAAAAACGCTGGAGCACGTTTCTTCTATGTACCTTTCACCAGGCTTTGCTAATGAGCTCTTGCACGTCTATTATGCCAAAGAGCTGGAAAAAGTGACAAATCCCTTACCGCAAGACGAAGATGAAGTGCTGGAAGTCTATGAATTGACCTTAGAGCAAGCACAAGCCGCTATCGCTGATGGAACGATCTGTGATGCGAAGACCGTGTTTGCGATCCAATTTTGGGAGTTGCTGGAATTGAAACGGAGGAACGGACTTGCCTAAAGAACCATTGATCACCCGCAGTGAGCTTCGACGCAGACGCGAAGAAGAACAAGCGGCAGCTGAACGCAATCAGCAAATCGTAGAAAAACAAAGCAAGAAAGAATGGAAACAAAAAGAAAAACAAATTGATAACCACTACCGAAAAGTGCGCAAGAAAAACAAAGAAATCACGAAGACCCGTGCCGGTGAGAACCAGAAATCTCGGGATCTGAACCGTTTTTTAATGAAAGCCATTGTGATCGTCACTTTATTGTTAGTCGTCGTTGGTTTAGCGATCTTTTTGTTGTGATTCATCTAGTACTAAGAAAAAGCCGCCCCTGCATCTTCTGCAAGTGCGGCTTTTTTGTTATTCGGTCGGCTTTTTCAAAATAGCTAAAAACATGGCCGCTGACTGATTCATGAACAAATGATCCGCTTCATGAAAAACGGTAAAGGAAGTGGCAGTAAACCCAGTCGTCTCTGCCAGTTGAGTCAATGCGGCAGGATCGAACCCATTATGAACCAGCGGGTGAGACACGGCGGGATTTTTGAGGAAATCCACTAGATAAAGGGTTTCTCCTGGCTGTAGCAAGGCGTATAGTTTTTCCATCATAGCGGCTGTGTCAGGAATATGCAGCAAGACGAGGGATAGCAGCACCGCGTCTGCTTTTGCTTGTAAGGATTCTTGCAGCAGATCGTGGACAGTTGCAGAAGCATTGGCCAGCTGCAGTTGGTTGATTTTTTTTTCAGAAACCTCGATCATGTTAGGGGCAGTATCCCAGATGGCTAAGTGCTGGATATAAGCTGCTAAGGGCAGACTTACTAGGCCGGTACCGCCGCCGATATCGATCAGAGTTTGGTGCTGGTTGTCTTTAAAATAAGGTTCAAGGGTTTGGGTGACTAATTGTGCTAACGCGATCCGTTCAGGGGTATCGTATTTTGCTGCCATGGCGTTGAAAATTTCAGACATAAGTGCCTCCTTTTATAATGACAAAAAACTGTTCGTTTCGTCAAAACTAGTTTATCATGAAAGGAGAAAAACACGTCAGTAGATACGTGGGAATTTCTGTTGTTTTTCATTTTAAAGGGTGAAAAATAAACGAGAAGCAGGAGGCAGACACATGAAAATTGGTATTATTGGTGCAATGGAGGAAGAAATCAAGGCGTTGCGGGAACAGTTGATTTCACCGCTTTCTTGGGAACGCGGCGGCGCACTATTTATTTCAGGAAGTATCGGCAATCATGAAGTGATCGTCGTTCGTTCAGGTATCGGCAAAGTTCTGGCATCGATCACCACTAGTTTATTGATCCAACAATATGGGGTCAATATGGTGATCAATACTGGATCAGCTGGTGGGATCGGTGCCGGCTTACAAGTAGGGGATTTAGTGATTTCAGATAAAGTGGCCTATTTTGATGTCGATGTGACGGGCTTTGGTTATGAATATGGCCAGCTGCCTGGCGGGATGCCTTTGTATTATGAAGCCAGCCGCTATTTGATCAGTGAGATGACGAAAGCCGCAGAAGCGACTCATCATACCGTGAAAAAGGGACTGATCGTTACCGGTGACAGCTTCATTCATGACCCGCAAAAAGTACAGGAGATTTTAGGACATTTTCCAGATGCCTTGGCTTGTGAGATGGAAGGCGCCGCGATCGCACAGACCGCGCAGCAATTCAATATTCCTTTCTTGATCGTGCGCGCGATCAGCGACACCGCCGACCACGCAGCAACCGTCTCTTTTGATGAGTTTATCTTAGAAGCTGGCAAGCGTTCCGCTGAAATGGTCTTGGCATTCGTTGAAACATTAAAGTAATTTAAAAAACAGGAGAGCCGATCCGTACGAGGAGGAAGGAAGCATGAGAGCATTACTATCCATTGATTATACGTTTGATTTTGTTGCAGATGAGGGACGATTGACCACGGGTGCTGCTGGGCAAGCGATTGAAGCTGCCTTAGTGGCTCGGACGCAAGCCTTTATCGAAGCCGGTGAGTATGTCGTTTTTGCCATTGATCGTCATGAGGAAACAGACAACTATCATCCTGAAAACCGCTTGTTCCCACCCCACAATCTTGCGGGCAGTACGGGGCGACATCTCTACGGCCGTCTAGCCCCGCTTTATGAAAACTATCAGGAAGCGCCAAATGTCTATTGGATCGACAAGCGCCATTACTCCGCGTTTAGTGGTACCGACTTGGACATCCGACTGCGGGAAAGAGGGATTACGGAATTGTATCTGACCGGTGTTTGTACCGACATCTGTGTCTTGCACACAGCAGTGGATGCCTATAATTTAGGCTACCAACTGGTGATCGATGCAGATACCGTTGCCAGCTTTGACGCGGTCGGACATGAATGGGCACTACGCCATTTTGAAAATACCCTGGGCGCGAAAATCATTTCTGCGAAGGAGGAAGCATAAATGGGATGGATGGATCAATTAAAAGCAAATTTCAGTTTCAGTGAACTGACTAGCCTTTATCAAGCGTATCAAAAAGGGGATCTTGATGTGAAGGCGTTGTTGAACAATGACTTCTTACAAAAGTATACGGATTTTCAGAACTTGGATGAGTTTATGGCTAAATTAGGCATCCAGAATGAAAACCAAATCTTCGACTTTCTAAAAGACCGCCCCAATCGGCAAAAAGCCGATCAAGTCGTCAATGAGCATTCCCAATTTGATTCTGTGATCAGTATGATGAAAAAAGCTTTACAGAAATAAACAATTGGCGAAGAAAAAGCGCAAGCAGAAAAATCTGCTTGCGCTATTGTTTACCAGATCTGCACACGATCTTCTGGTGCACGATACATAGGGTCACCAGGTTTGATATCAAAGGTTGTATAGAATTCATCGATGTTTTGAACTTGGATATTGGCACGTAGTTTCGCTGGTCCGTGGACATCGATCGATAGTAAGAGCTGTTGGTATTGTTCTTTGGCTTTTGTACGCCAGATCTTCGCCCAATTGGTGAAGAAGTCTGCTAAAGAAACATCGCTTTCTTTTTGCGCTGCTTCTAGCGCACAGCTTAGTCCGCCTGCATCGGCGATGTTTTCAGAAACAGTCAAGGTTCCATTTACGGTACCGCCGGCAAAGGGCAGTCCATCAAACTCGTCGATCATCGCTTGAGCTAAGCGTTCAAAGTGTGCCAAATCTTCCTCTGTCCACCAATTGTTTAAATTACCATATTCATCAAATTTTGCTCCGTTGTTGTCAAAGGCGTGGGAGATCTCATGAGCAATGACCGCGCCGATCCCCCCATAATTTGCGCTGGTGGATTGTTCCAAACTATAAAAAGGTGCTTGTAAGATTGCCGCTGGGAAAACGATCACGTTTTTAAATGGGTGATAGTAGGCATTCACGGTAGCGGCGGACATTTCCCATTCCTCGCGATCCACGGGCTGCTGCCATTTTTTGAAGGCATCTTCTCGGAACAAACGATTGAAATGCAGGGCATTTGCCAGCAGACTTTTCTCTTCATCGGTATGCAATTGGTCATAAATGGCAGGAACTTGATCAGGGTACCCGACATGGATGCCTAAACGATTCAATTTGATGATCGCTTTTTGGCGAGTTTCTTCACTTAACCACGTGTTGTTGCGCAAACGATCTTGGTAGACAGCAATCATTGTTTCCACCATGTGTTTGACGTCTTTTTTCGCCGTTTCCCCAAAGTACTTGCGTCCATAATAATCACCGATCACTTGACTAAAATGACCCATCGTTAAGTAATAAGCCGCTTTTTGTTGGGGAGCCGCTTCATCGATCCCTGATAAGTAGCGGCTGTAGGTTCCGCCTAACTGACGCAATTCTTCACTCAGATAGCTAGTATAGCGCAAGCTTTGGTTGACGATCATCCAGCCTTTCAAGAGTTCAAAATGGCTATCAGAAACAATAATGTCAAAGGCTTCAAAGTAAGCGGGTTCCGTTACGATCAGCTCTTCTGGTGTCCCTGGTAAAAGGGCCGTCAAGAGTTGTGTAAAATCGATCTTGCTGGCTTGCTTTGCAAATTCTTCCAAGGAGCGAGGATTGTAATTTTTGCTATAATCCGCACTTTCTTCCGCACTGCGGACGTGAGGGGCGATCAATTTATCAAAAGCGATCGCTTGCTCTACCAACGATTCCGCTTCTGCTTGGTCTTTTCCATAAGCAACTAAAACGTTGACGGCCATCTCAAAGTAGACTTGCAGCATTTCGCTTGCTTGGGGATTTTCTGTGTAATAAGTTTTATCCGGCAAAATAGTAGTAGGCGGATAGACCGACAAAGTATTCATTTGCGCATTTTTCATGTCTGCAACGACATCTAGCTGGAAAGGCAAGGCAATGCCCTCTAAAACGAAACTTGCCAGTTGCTGATTCAATTCCTCATAAGAACGCAACGTTTCGATTTTTGCTAATAGTGCATTTGCTTCAGTAGCGCCAGCTGCCTCTCGTTGGGCAAAATCGCTGGCTAAGCGGTAAAAAGCCACAGCATCCTTCATGCGGCCTTTTGGCGTAGCATGGGGATCGTGTGCCATATTTTCAAATTCTGCGATCATTAAGGAATCGATTCCGTCAACGAGATCTTGGAATCCACCCGTAGCGGGTTTATCTGCTGGAATAACAGCGGTCTCCAGCCACTCGCCATTTACATAGTCATAAAAATCATCTTTTAACAAGGTTGTCATGTCTTTCGCTCCTCTCGCTTTCTACTATTATGAAACAAAATCTGTAAGGACGCAAAGAAAAGTTTTCTAGACGAAAAAGGGTTTTGATCCAAGTAGGAGGAGAATCTAAGGTATAATAAGAAAAAAGGCAGGTGAACGAGATGGAACAAGTAGAGTGGAAAGGGATCGCCGAAGAGCGGTTTCGTCCGTATAAGCAGTGGGTCACTCCTTCAGGGTATTTATGCGGCACCTATGCGGCAGCCGTCTTTTTGGCCTACTATCAAGATTACATCGATGAAACGATCATCCCGAAAGCGTTTCGTAGAAAAAAACAGCGGGATCTGACAGTAGTGACGGAAATGCTGCGGGTGCTGATTCAGCCTCATGGGTTGCCGACGATCGCTTGGCAGGTCAGTCATGGATTGACTCGGTTTTTCGATCAATTCCAATTGCCTTACCGCGGACGTGCGACTGTTGTTGGCGGCTGGCATCGAGCGTGCAAACGAATCGATGAAGGCAAACCGGTGATCATCGGTATTTTGAAGCCTTTAGGCAGCACGTATGGCAATCATTGGGTCGTGGCTTACGCCTACGCTGAAACCGCCAGCGGAGAACGCTATTTTAAAGTTCATGACAACTGGGGCAACTACAAAAAAGTGATTCCCGCCAGTTGGGTAAACGGTACCGTCACACTTCCTTGAACGAGACGGTTAAAAAAACAGTCACTTTGTGCTAGAATAGAAGAAAACAACCACATTCATTGGAGGCAATCATGGGCGAAAGTTATAAAGATAGTTCGTTGAAAATTTTTAGTTTAAATGGAAATTTACCATTAGCAGAAAACATTGCGAAAGTTTTCGGTACAGAACTAGGGAAGTCAAAAGTGACACAGTTTAGTGATGGAGAGATTGCCATCAATATCGAAGAAAGTGTGCGGGGCGACCATATTTATATCATTCAATCGACGAATGAACCCGTCAATGATCACTATTTAGAGCTATTGATCATGATCGATGCGATGAAACGGGCTAGTGCGAAGACCATCAATGTCGTTTTGCCTTATTACGCATATGCGCGGCAAGACCGAACCGCCAACCCGCATGAGCCGATCACTGCAAAATTGATTGCCAATATGCTGGTGGAAGCAGGGGCTTCTCGAATCTTGACGCTTGATCTGCATGCCGTCCAAGTTCAAGGATTTTTCGACATCCCAGTGGATAATCTCTTTACGATCCCATTGTTTGCCCATTACTATCGCGAACAAAAAATGACGGGTGACGACTATGTCGTGGTTTCACCAAAAAACAGCGGTGTCCAACGGACCCGTAGTTTGGCAGAATACTTAGATACAGCGATCGCGATCGTCGATCAAGATGAAGCCGATGGCGGCTATGTGATCGGTGATGTCGTTGGGAAAAAATGTATTTTGGTTGATGACATTTTAAATACCGGCCATACATTGGCAAAAGCGGCAGACTTGTTGAAGGAAGCTGGTGCCAGCGAAGTGTATGCTTGTGTCTCTCACGCCTTGCTTTCACCGCCTGCTAAAGAAATTTTGGATCAATCAGCGATTGAAAGTATTTGTGTCACCGATTCTTGCTGGACCAGCGAAGAACGCCATCCAGAAAAACTGCACTACATTTCTTGTGCCGAATTGATGGGGGAAGCCGTTCGCCGCATTCACGAAAATACACCAATGAGTCCATTGTTCCGTCTGGAAAGCAAAGAGTATAAATAAAAATATGAAAAGCACCCGCTATCCTTAGGGACAGCGGGTGCTTTTGCATGTAAGGGGAAGTGGACAAGACCCAGCGGATCAGTTCAACTGGTTGCGGTTTAAGACCGTTTCTCGTTTGATCAGCTTATGTGGTACGACCAGCTGTACGCCGTTTGAATCTTCATGATTCAATTGCGCCATCAGCCGTTCGGTAGCGATTTTTCCTAAGGACAACACGTTGATATCGATACTAGTCAAATACGGATGGGTCAAAGTAGCAAAGATCGAATTGTTGAAACTGATGATGGATAAATCGTCGGGGACTTTGTAGCCATACATCGTCGCTAATTGAATGATCCGCACAGCGAACAGATCATCGATCACGACGATGGCCGTTGCTTGGGATTCTTTGATCGTTTCTTCAAACGTGACGTAATCTTCCGCTTTTTCAAAGGTCAATGCTGGATAAAAGGGGAGATTTGCCAGCATCATGGCTTTTTGGTAGCCGAAGAAACGCTCGAAATACAGGTTTTCATGGGTCGTATTGGTAGCAAATAATATCTTCGTATGCCCTTGGGCGATCAGATGCTCGGTTGCTTGCTTGCCTAACAACTGGTTGTCATTATCGACAAAAACGATTTTGTCTTCATTGCTGTATGGTTGACCAATCAAGGTAAAAGGGACTTCTTTTTCGACCAGATAGTCGATGATGGGGTCTTTTTCATCGGAATAGACCAAGATAAAGCCATCTACTTGTTTTTGCAGGTGCATCCGTTCCACGTTTTTTAGTAATGTAGCAAAGTCACGGGCGGAGGCAACGGCAACCGTCATTTGATGATGGCGGGCCTCTTCATTGATGGCTTCGATCGTTTCTAAATAAAAGGGGTTTCCTAGTCGTTCTTTCGAATCAAGAGGCGGCAAGATCACGCCGATGGCACTGGATATCTGTTTGCCGAGATTTCGAGCCGCAAGATTGGGGACATAGCCCATTTCTGCCATTACTTTGCGCACTTTCTTCTTGGTATCTTCAGAAATGCTGGGATGATCGTTTACGACACGAGAAACCGTGGATGTAGCGACGCCAGCCTTTTTGGCGACATCTTTGACCGTAATGCTCACTGATTTCCCTCCTTTTTTAGCTTATAGTATCACAAAGTGTCGGCACAAGGGTAGAGCCAATCAAAAGAAAGAAGAAATGCAGACATTTCTTCTTTCAGAAGGCTTGTTTAGTTGATCGCTGTACTGATTTCGTCTTCTAAAACATAGTCTTTGCCATACAACTTGATTGGCAATGCCTCACCGCTGATTTTCTTCAAAGTCACCGTTGACTCATTGACGGAAACAAAGAGCAGACGACCACGATAGTTGATGTGGAAGGCGTAGCGGCTCCACGTTTTAGGTAAGAATGGCGCAAACCCTAAGTGATCGTGATCAGTTTTCATTTGAGCAAAACCTTGAACGATCGCTAACCAGCTGCCGGTCATAGAAGTGATGTGCAAGCCATCATCGGTATCATTGTTGTAATTGTCCAAATCAAGACGAGCAGTCCGCTCATACATTTCCAACGCTTTTTCTTCCATGCCTAATTCCGCTGCTAAAATCGCATGGATACTTGGAGAAAGGGAAGATTCATGCACTGTCATCGGCTCATAGAAATCAAAGTTCCGTTGTTTTTCTTCTTTGCTAAATTGATCGCCGAAGAAGTAGATACCTTGCAAAACATCGGCTTGTTTGATAAAGCAAGAGCGCAAGATATGATCCCACGACCAATTTTGGTTCAACGGCAAATGTTTTGGATCAAGATCGGAAACGGGCATCAAGTCTTTGTCTAAGAAGGTATCATGCTGGACGAACACACCAAGATCTTGGTCTTCTGGGAAGTACATATTGTCGATGATGTCTTGCCATTTGGCTTGTTCTTCGTCAGAGATCGTGACCGTCGCTTCGTCTTTGAAGGTTTCATAGCTGGCTAAGGTATAAGCTAAGACCCAAGTAGCCATTTTATTGGTGTACCAGTTGTTATTGATATTGTTTTCGTATTCGTTTGGTCCTGTAACGCCATGGATCATGTATTTTTGCTGGCGTTTTGAATAGTGGACACGATCTGCCCAGAAACGTGAAATCGCGCTTAACACTTCTAATCCTTCTTTTTTCAGGTAACTTGTATCGCCAGTATAATTCGTATAGTTGTAGATGGCATAAGCGATGGCACCGTTTCGGTGGATTTCTTCGAAAGTGATCTCCCACTCATTGTGGCATTCGATCCCAGTGAAGGTCACCATTGGGTAAAGGGCACCTGCTAAGCCTTGTTTTTGCGCATTGATATGGGCTTGCGGCAATTGGTTGTGACGGTATTTCAACAAG
Organism: Enterococcus sp. DIV0213h; assembly: GCF_051711285.1. Classification (NCBI taxonomy): domain Bacteria; kingdom Bacillati; phylum Bacillota; class Bacilli; order Lactobacillales; family Enterococcaceae; genus Enterococcus; species Enterococcus sp. DIV0213h. Next base: position 3,361,382 of record NZ_JBIOMH010000001.1, on the reverse strand, counting down.
TTACGGGTCACTTCTGGTTTTGCTAATGCCAAATACAATGGAACTGCATAGGCTTCGGTATCCCAGTAAGTCGCACCGCCATATTTTTCACCAGTAAAGCCTTTCGGTCCAATGTTCAAGCGCTCGTCTTCGCCATAATAGGTTGAAAACAATTGGAACAGGTTGAAACGAATCCCTTGTTGCGCCGCAGCATCGCCTTCAATGATCACATCAGCTAAATCCCAGCGGGCTTTCCAAGCAGCGACTTGTTCTGCACGCAACGCATCATAATCTGCTTTGTATAAAGTGCCTAATTCGGTGACTTTTGCTGGATGATCATGAGCGGGAACATCACGACTCGTAACGATCAAGACTTCTTTGATCAATGAGAAGGTGTCACCGGCTGTTCCAGAAAAGGCAAAGGTATCAGCAACGCAAAGCTCGCTTTTCACGGAATCGATCGGTGTTTGGCTATGACGCATAGCAGAAGTGACAGTAAAGCGTTCAATGTCAAAATTATTTTCTACGGTCCGAGTGGTCAAGTAATGGAAAGTTTCGGTTTGACCATGAGCCAATTCTTCCCAGAAACGTTCGTCGTAGTTGCTGTCTTCGTTATGGACATTGTTATCTAGTTTAGAAACGACTTTGATCTCAGCGTCGCCTTCAATGATCTCAGCGTCCATCTTAATGAGGGCAAGTTCACGTTTTACGATGCTCAAGAAGCGTTCAAAAGAGAATTTTACGGTGGCGCCTGCCAAAGTGACAGTAAAGTTGCGGCGTAAAATCCCGGTTTCCATGTCTAGTTCTAAACGGAAATCACTTGGGCTGATTTTTGCTAAGTCGACTAATTGGTCATTGACAAATAGGTCCATTGCAATAAAGTTGACCGCGTTGATCACTTTGCCAAAATAGTCAGGGTAGCCGTTTTTCCACCAGCCGACACGGGTTTTGTCTGGGTACCAGACACCAGCGATATAAGTACCTAAGTGATGATCGCCGCTGTATTGTTCTTCAAAGTTGCCGCGCATTCCCATGTAGCCATTCCCGATACTTGTTAGCGACTCTTGCAGTCGACGATTTTCTTTATCTAAGGTAGATGTCGCGATTTTCCATGGATCGATCTCGAACAATCGTTGGATTTTTTTCATGAAAGTCCCTCCAGAATCTTTTTGATATCTCTATCATAAGCGCAAACGATTGCATCGTCAAGTGAAAGTTGTTGCGTTTAAAGAATTTCCTATTAGGAAACATCGAGAAAGAGAGATCCAGTTATATAAAGGTGAAAAAGCGAATAGAATCCCTTTTGATATTTCTGGGTTTACAAAATCTTTTTTCTCCGTTAGAATGAACTCATTAAGAAACCGATTGCGTAAATCGATTCAGGGAAGGAAGAAGGAAGATGAAAAAATTATTGAGCTTCGAATTTTGGCAAAAATTCGGAAAAGCGCTAATGGTGGTTGTCGCTGTTATGCCAGCCGCTGGTTTGATGATCAGTATTGGGAAAACGATCCCAATGATCAATGCCGACTGGGCATTTTTGATCACTACAGGAGGCGTCATTGAAAACATTGGTTGGGCAATTATTGGGAACCTGCATTTATTATTTGCATTAGCTATTGGTGGTAGTTGGGCTAAAGAGCGAGCTGGTGGGGCATTTGCTGCTGGGATCGCCTTTATTTTGATCAACCGAATCACTGGTTCGATCTTTGGCGTGACGAGCGCGATGTTAACCGAAGAAGGCGCCTTTACCCATACGTTATTTGGGACGAAGATCATGATCGACGGCTTCTTTACTAGTGTATTAGAAGCACCTGCTTTGAACATGGGTGTCTTTGTCGGGATCATCGCCGGTTTTGTGGGAGCAACAGCTTACAACAAATACTATAATTTCCGCAAATTACCGGATGCGCTTTCCTTCTTTAACGGCAAACGCTTCGTACCTTTCGTAGTGATCGCCCGTTCAGTAGTCGTCGCATTAGTGTTATCGATCGTTTGGCCCTATATTCAGGCAGGCATCAACAACTTCGGTTTATGGATCGCGCAATCACAAGAAAGTGCGCCCGTTTTAGCACCGTTCTTATTTGGAACCTTGGAGCGGCTGCTCTTACCATTCGGGCTGCATCACATGTTGACGATCCCGATCAATTACACCGAATTAGGTGGAACTTACACGATTCTTTCTGGCGCACAAGCCGGCACCCAAGTCTTTGGACAAGACCCATTATGGCTTGCTTGGGCAACGGATCTAGTGAACATGCGCAATGCTGGCGATACGTCACAATATCAATTTTTATTGGAAAACTTTGTTCCTGCCCGCTTTAAAGTTGGACAAATGATTGGTTCATCTGGGATCTTGATGGGCTTGTCTTATGCCATGTATCGCAATGTCGATGCGGACAAACGGCACAAATATACCTCTATGTATTTATCAGCTGCTATCGCTGTCTTCTTGACAGGGGTAACGGAACCGTTGGAGTTCATGTTTATGTTTGCTGCCGTACCGCTTTACATCGTTTATGCAGTCGTACAAGGGGCTGCGTTTGCGATGGCGGATATCGTCAACTTACGGGTCCACTCTTTTGGGAATATCGAGTTGTTGACCCGTACCCCAATGGCGATCAATGCCGGCTTAGGACAAGATTTGATCAACTTTGTGTTAGTGACCATCGTCTTTGGTGTTGGGATGTATTTCTTGGCCAACTTCTTGATCAAAAAATTCAACTTTGCAACACCAGGTAGAAACGGCAACTACGAAACAGAAGGAGCCAGCGATGCGCCAGCAACAGCTTCGGCGGATGGCAATTTGAACCCAGATTCGCAAGTCGTGAAAATCATTCATTTATTAGGCGGACGTGAAAATATCGCCGACGTTGATGCATGTATGACCCGTTTACGGGTCTCTGTGAAAAATCGAGAAGCAGTCGGCGATGAAAAAGCATGGAAAGCCGCAGGGGCTTTAGGCTTGATCGTAAAAGACAACGGCGTGCAAGCAGTCTATGGACCGAAAGCAGATGTCTTAAAATCAGACATTCAAGATATCTTAGATTCTGGTGTCACGATTCCCGAACCGACGGCTAGTCAAGCACCAGTAGAAACCACTACCCACCAAAGCCAAGGCGTGACAGCTGAACTAGCTGCCGTTGCCACTGGAGAAGTGATGCCGATCACCTCTGTCAAAGACCAAGTGTTTGCGGAAAAAATGATGGGTGACGGTTATGGCGTGCGTCCAGAGCAGACGACAGTTGTCGCACCAATCAGCGGGAAAGTCACCAACATCTTCCCAACGAAACATGCGATTGGCTTGCTTTCTGATGAAGGCATCGAAGTATTGGTTCACATGGGCTTAGATACCGTTGACTTAAACGGTGCCCCCTTTACGGTAGCTGTCACTGAAGGACAACAAGTGGCGGTGGGTGACAAGTTAGCGGAGATGGATCTCGCTGCAGTAAGTGCTACTGGCAAAGACACCACCATCGTTGTAGTGTTGACCAACAGCGATCAAATCGATTCCTTTGAATTGACCCAAATCGGCAAGCAACAAGCAGCCGCAGTTGTTGGAATCGTAAAACTATAATAAAATGACAAGCGGGTCGACTCTTTTGTTGATCCGCTCTCTTTTATTTTTTAAAGGAATCGTACAAGCAAACCGAGAGAAGGAGCCTTATTCATGAAGGTATTAACATTGAACACCCATAGCTGGTTAGAAGAAAATCAGCTCGAAAAATGCAAGATGATCGCACAAGAGATTGCAACAGGCGACTATGACATCATCGCCTTGCAAGAAGTCAACCAAACGATCGCTGCTCAAACCATCGTTCCTGATGGGCTATATTGCCCCACAGATACGCTGGTGGAAATCAAGGAGGACAATTTTGCTTTACGCCTAGTGGAAGAACTGCAACTGTTAGACTGTGATTACTACTGGTCATGGACCTACAGTCACGTAGGCTATGACATTTACCACGAAGGCAATGCCTTATTGTCCAAACAGCCCATCATTGCCAAAGAATACCTTGCTTCACAAGCCACGGATGTCTGGGATCATACCACACGCAAAAACCTGAGCGGCGTGACTGAAGCCGATGGACAGATCGTACAAGTCGTTAGCTGTCATTTTTCTTGGTGGCAAGACGGTAAATTTGCCTACGAGTGGCAACAGACAGAAGCATTTTTAGCAGAACGGGCAAATACCTTATTGATCCTAGGAGATTTCAACAACGATGCGGCCAGTTCTGGTCATCAACTCGTCCTTGACAGCTCCTTACAGCTGCAAGACAGCTTTTTAACGGCTACCGAAACGATCGGTGAAGCCTCTGTCGTTAAAGCCATTGATGGTTGGCAAGACAATCGAGAAGCATTGCGGATCGATTATGTTTTTGCATCCAATGACCTGCAAGCAACGGAATATGAAGTCGTTTTTGACGGAACGCGTACTCCGATCGTCAGCGATCACTTTGGAATCAAAGTGGTTTTTGCTTCAAAAACAGAGCCAAACTAGCAGAAGCGACAGCAAAAAAGCAGTGCCAACTGGCACTGCTTTTCTTTTTGGGGAAGTTAAATCGCTGATCGAACAAGGAGGAAAAAGAATAAACTCAATAAAAGAATGAATGCTAATGCCCCATAGGTAAAACTCTTTTCGCCCCAGGTTGCGTTTTCCTCCTGACTCGAAAGACTCCTTCTTGTAAAAAAGACGAGTCCTGCGCCGATGACATTCGCTGTCAGTAACTGTTGAAAGAAGATCAGGAATAAATACTGACCCAAAAGGCCTTTTTTACTCATGGAAAACCGTTGAATAAAGTACAGGCAAGCCCCTTGCAGCAAAAGGAGACTACTTAACAAGACCCCTAAAGCGGCTAACGGTTGCGAGTTGAGGTACTGGGCAAAGGTCATCCCATGGTTGAAGGCAGTCAAGGAAAGATAAAGATAGTAAGCACCGGCGATCAAAAGCCAATAACTCAGTAAAATCAATGAAAACGCCCATTTTCGTTTAGTCATGGTTGCCCTCCTGTAAAGTGAATAGTCCGTAGGAACGGATCAAATAATCAATCAAGCAGCTTAGTCCAATCAAAGACTGGCTAGGGATTTTCTTGCGACCGATTTGAAAAAAATCGCAATAATAGGTCAGGTGAAACGTTGAATGGCGAGCAAAATAATTATCTCCTGGCGCACTCAATGTCAAAACGGGAATCTGACGAATCGCAAAAGTCGTCAGATTCTCTTTGACGTTTTCTGTTTCGCCGCTCAGTGAGGCGATGATCACACAATCTTCGGCAGTGATCATCGGCATGACCATATCAAATTCCGTTTTGTTCGGCAATACGATCACTCGTTTTTCCATAGAAAGCATCATTTTGGAAAACTCCTCCAGTGCTTTCTTTTGGGAAAACCCAGTTGGGTAGCAGTAGATAGTTTTGCTGCGGTCAAACAAGCGGTTGAGGGCAGCTAAGTCTACCGTTTTTACATAGTTGAGGGTGGCGAAAATATCCTCTTGTTGCTTTTCAAAAATCGTTTTTTGTTGCGAAATCGTTGTTGCCTGTTCTTGCTGATGCCGTAGAAAATATTTGAACTCGGAATAGCCAGAAAAACCAAGTTTTTTCGTCAACCGTAAAATAGAAGACTTGGAGACGTGAACCTGCTCGGATAGCTCGACGATCCCCATAGATAGAACGGTGTCGCCGTTGGAAAGAATGTAGTTTAGAATGCCACGATCAAGTTCACTTAACTCTGATTGGTGCTGTTGAATCAAATACTGTAATTTCACAAAAACCCCTCCTTATGGATTAAGTATAGCTGAAAAGCCAGGAGGGGAGGCGAAGAACGCTGGCTAGTGTAATTCTGGCCAAAAGGCTTGATTTGCTTCAATCAATTCATCGAGTAATTCTTTGGCTACACGGGCATTTGGGACCACTTTTGAAAGAATCAGTGCTTGCCATAATTTTTGGTAAGAACCCTCTGCCCAAGCCTCCACGACTAATTTTTCTACGGCGACTTGTTGCTCCATCAATCCTTTTTGGAAGCGAGGGATCTTGCCTTGTGTGATTGGTTCTGCCCCGTTACTGCCGACGATACAAGGCACTTCCACCATTGCCTGCTCATCAAAGTTGACGATCGCTCCTTCGTTAGGCACGATCAACAGCATCCGTTCTTGCGTGTTATAAGCGATCGCTCGTGCAAGGTCCACGATGTAGCTGGCGTGTTCATCCACTTCAAGCGTGGTGTCAGTCGCTGTCTGGTTTTCTACGATGCGTTGGCATTCACCAAAGACGTGTTTTTCGCGGCCAGCCATGACTTCATTTGCCCGTGTAAAAGATGGGTTGGTGTGCGCCACTTCATCTTGAGGGAAAAAGTAATATTTCAAGTAGGTATTTGGCAAAGTGGATGGATCAACTTCGTACACTTCTTTTGCTTTGGCAAAGGTGTGCATCCAGCTGGCATCAGCATGTTGGCTCGCTTCGATTTCTTCTGGCAATGAATAGCCGTATTTTGCCACATGCGCCTGGATCTGCGGCAGCAAATCATTGCCAGCTTTGTCTCGTATATCTGTCCACCAGCCAAAGTGATTCAAGCCATAATAGCGAACCACCAACTCTTTGCGAGAAGCTAAACCGATCGCTTGCGCCATCCGTTCTTCGATTCCCACTGGCATATCACAAATATTAATGATCTTGGCATCAGGGCGCAATTTACGAGTCGCTTCTGCGACAATCGCTGCAGGATTGGAATAATTCAACATCCATGCATCAGGGGAATATTTTTCCATGTAATCGACTAACTCCAATACACCGCCGATAGAACGCATCCCATAAGCGATCCCGCCAGGACCACAAGTTTCTTGGCCGACCACACCATATTTCAAAGGGATTTTTTCATCCTTTTCGCGCATCGCATACAAGCCAACTCGGATATGCGCCATCACAAAATCGACATCCTGAAATGCGGTTTCGGGATCAGTGGTTGCTAAAAAGCTGATTTCTGGTGCGCGTTCTTTTAATAAAATCTCGCAAGCTTGTGCAACTTTTTCTTGTCGTTCTTCCAAATTGTCGTAAAACTTGATTTGGCGAATCGGGAAACGATCCAAGTGTTCCAAAAGCATCAAGACGATTCCTGGGGTAAAGGTACTGCCGCCTCCGGCGATCACGATTGAAAATTTTTTCATTTTTGTTTCCTCCTTAGTCTGATACAGCTAATAATTTTTCGAATTGTTCTCTCACTTGTGGCACATCCAGGCCAACGATCACTTGGAAGGCGTTGCCGTTGCGAACGACACCATGGGCACCAGCGCCTTTAAAGATGTCATCTGGCAGCACTTGGTCTTGATCTTTGACGGTGATTCTTAGGCGAGTGGCACAATTAGTGACTTTATCAATGTTGTCGCGACCGCCAAACCCTTCTAAGTAGACTGCGGCTTGTTCGGTGTAGCGATTGGCACCAGCAATCACTGGCGTTCCAGTGTTGGCTTGTTTTTCTTTGTAATCTTTTTTGGTGTACAGTTTGACTTCGCTATTGTTTTCTTCCCGTCCTGGTGTGGCTAACTTAAACTTGAGGATCAAGAAGCGGAAAACAAGGAAATAAAGGGCAGTAAAGGCTAACCCGATCACCAGCTGCGTGAAGATCATACTGCGATGATTTTGAAATAGCGGAATCCAGACCTTCGCCAACAGATCAATCAAGCCGCCCCCCATATCTCCAACGACCCCGAAGGCAAACATCGTTGCCGCCATGGTCGCTGCTAAAACAGCGTGCACCGCAAAGAGGGGTGGTGAGATAAAGAGGAAGGTGAATTCCAATGGCTCGGTGATACCAGCTAAAACGGCAGTTAAAGTGGCAGGGATCAAAATCGCTAAGACCTTCTTTTTGTTTTCAGGCTTGGCTGTGAAATAAAAAGCAGCAGCGATCCCCGGTGCAGCAAAGATCTTAGAATTGCCATGTAAAGCAAAGCCCCCTTCAGGGAAAAGCTCTTTCAATGGTCTGGTGGATTGGGTAAATTCTTGTAAATGTGCCATCCAGTATTTGGAGATTCCTTCTTCGACGACAGCGGGACCAAAAACAAAGGGGGTATACACGAAATGATGGAGACCTGTGGGAATCAATATTCGCTCTAAGAAAGTATAGAGCCAGACCCCAAAGACCCCAGCACTTGCTAGAAACCCTTGCATGGACCCAATGCCAGCTTGGACTTTCGGCCAAATCAATGCGATCAAGAAAGCAACTGGCAGCATTAAAAAGAAACCGAGGATCACGACAAAGGAAGAGCCTTGGAAGATTCCGAGAAAATCAGGCAGCTTTGTATCGAAAAACTTGTTGTGAAGATAGACGACGATCGCCGAAATAAAAATTGCTCCGATAATACCAGTATCTAATGTTTTGATGCCAGCGATCATTTTCAAACCACTCTCACCGCCGGGATCAGCTGCAAAGTTGACACCGAAGAAGTTACCAAAGTACTCGATCATGCCAGAAATAAAATAATTACAAGTAATATAGACGACAAAGGCTTCCATTGCCGCTCGCGCATTGGCTTTTTTTGCGAGACCGATCGGTAATCCAATGACAAATAATAATTCCATTTGGTTGAAGACCGTCCACGCTCCGTTTTCAATGATCGTCCAAATGTTGTACCAAGTAGAGCCTTCAGTGGCGATGCTCCCCACAAGCATCGGATTTTTAAAAATAATACACAGCGCGACCATGATCCCTGAAAAGGAAAACAAGAGGACCGGGGTAAACATCGCACCGCCAAACCGCTGAACTTTTTCCATCATAATTTCTTAACATCTCCTTTCAATTTTTACTACAACCTCAGTATAGAAAAGAAAGATAGCGGTTACAACAAAGCGAGGAAGCATAGGAACGTAGAAGCAAACAAAGAGAAAAAGTGGCAACTGCGGGGAAATTTCCCATAAAAAAACAAACCTGCGAAAAACAGGTTTGTTTGCTACGTACGTGTATTTAAATTTCGACGTTGCCATAACGATTGGCAAGGGCGGTGCGGATCAAGCGCTCTGCCAAATGCTCATTTCTTGCAAGGAGCGGTCCGTGGAAGTAAGAGCCGAACACATTGCGGTAAACCACGCCTTCGGTTTGGTCTTCGCCATTATTTCCTTGTCCTTGGATGACTTTCCCCAATGGTTTTTCCCCTTTACCTAAAAAAGTACGGCCATTATGGTTTTCAAAGCCATAATAGGTCTCATCGAATTCTTCATTGTGGATCACGATGTCACCGATGAATCGGTTGTTTTCTTGGCTTAAGGTGTAATGATCCAAGGCGCCGATCCCATTGATTTTCTCACCGTTGGCACCGATGTAGTAATGACCCAGCAATTGATAGCCGCCGCAGATCGCCAGCATGACGCCATCATTTTCGATATAGCTGGTCAGGGCTTCTTTTTTTGATTGGATATCTTGTGAAACGATCACTTGTTCAAAATCTTGTCCGCCACCGAAGAAGACGAGATCATATTTTTCAGGATCGAAGGGCTCGTGAATGCTGACGACTTCTGCGTTGAAGGTCACGCCTAGTTTTTCGGCCACGTAGCGCAGCATCAAGAGATTGCCGTTGTCGCCATAAGTATTCAAAAGATTTCCATACAAGTGGGCAACATTCAGTTGATACTTAGTCACGACTCATTCCTCCTTTGATATAGCCTTTTTCCGCAAGCTTTTTGCGTAGCTGCAAGACTGCAGTGTAAGTCGCTAAAATATAGACTTTTTCTGTTGGTAAGTCTACGATTTGCTTGATGACGTCATCAAGTTCAGGGGTTTCAATGATTTTTTCTTCAGGGATCCCCGCAACTTTTAGCCGCAACGCCATATCTTTGTGACGATCACCACCAGCGATCACTTGAGGAATCCCCATATCGGCAAACGCTTCATGGTCGCCATCCCAAATCCAGCTGACGTCGATCCCATCTGCGTAGTTGGCATTCAACAAGCTGACTAGCGAGAAAGGATAGGGCGACAGGCCGATCATATCGATGACTTGGTTCAAACCAACAGGGTTTTTAACTAAGACTAACGTACATTCTTTGTCCCCAATGCGGATCACTTCTTGACGACCAAAGACTTTTTCGTCATAGGCCAAACCAGATTTGATTTTTGCAGGTGCTACGCCATAATATTCCGCAACCGCAGTTGCCGCCAGCGCATTGTAGACATTGTACATCCCACCAACTTCGATGCGATAGTCATTGCCATCGATCACAAAATCAGCAGAGGTGTTGTCCATTGCGGTCATTTCCGTCAGTTTATAATCCAATTCTGGTCGATGGAAACCGCAATTTGGGCAGTAGTATTTTCCAAGATTGGCATAGGTGATCATTTTATAGTGTAAAATGTGATGACACTCAGGACACAACACGCCATCCGTATTGTAATGGGCCATCTGCTCTTCATCTGGCAAATGATCAAATCCATAGTATTTCCGCGGATTGACAGTTGCTACCGAATTGAACAGTGGCGAATCCCCATTGCAGAGGATCGTAGCTTCTGGTGAGTTTGCGGCACCTTCAACGATCATTTTATAGGTCGTATAGATCTCGCCATAACGGTCCATTTGATCGCGGAAAATATTGGTGAAAACGAACAATTCCGGTTTGATGTACTTCGTTACTTTGCTGAGACTGGCTTCATCGATTTCTAAAACCGCAAATTTTTTGCCTTTTTTAGGGCGTGCCGATAGAAAGGTTGAAACGATCCCTTGGACCATATTGGCGCCGGTGGGGTTCGTCAATACTTCATCAAATTCTTGGCGCAAAATATTGACAGTCAAGGCAGTCGTCAATGTTTTGCCGTTGGTGCCTGTGATCACGACGACTTGGTAATCTTTCGCCAAATGATCTAATATATGTGGATCAACTTTTAATGCTAATTTACCAGGCAGGCTTGAGCCGCCTTTGAAAAAGTTCTTTAATACCCATTGAGAGGTCTTACCGACTGAAACAGCCAGATGACTTCGTATTCCCATAATGTAACCCTCCATTAGAGCGAATGCTTTCATTGTGCAAATTCAATTTATCATACCATATACCAAGAAAAAGGTTAAATTGCTTTTGCGATTCTTTAAATTTCTGCAAAGACCATTCTGATAAATGGCTCTTTTACTTGCGATGGTCAAAGGCTTGAAAAGCAAAACAGCAAACCTGGCAGAAGGTTTGCTGCTGCTTTAACCGATAATGATTTTTTCCGTTGGGTACTCGTAGCCTAAGTCACGTGTTTCTTTTGGTACGAATAACATCAAGGTGTACAGCATACCGACACGGCCGATAAACATCAAAAGAGCAATCACGAGTTTGCCGATGGTTGATAAATCGCCCGTGATTCCTAAAGAAAGCCCTGTGGTTCCAAATGCCGAGGAAACTTCAACAATGATGGCGATCAAAGGGATATCCTCGATGGCGGTCAAGAATAAGACACAAAAGAAGCACATGCCCATCGAAAGCATGAAGACTACCACTGATTTGCGGACGTCATCTTGATCGATGCGGCGACCGAAGATATTGATATTGTCCTCACTTTTCAAGAAGGCATAGAGGTACAGCCCAATGATGGCAATGGTCGTCGTCCGAATCCCCCCGCCAACAGAGCTGGGACTACAACCAATAAACATCAGCAAGGAGAAAACGATCAACGTCGTGGTTTGAAAGTTGCCTAAGTCATGGATCTGCAGGCCAGCATTCCGCGTTGTCATGGAATAAAACATGCTGTTCATCCACATACCGCTAAAGCTGTAATCTTTGAACAAATAATCTTTCTCAAGGAAAAAGATCGCTAATGTACCGCCGACAAAGAGGATCACGAAAGCCAAAACAGCAATTTTTGTGAATAATGAAAAGCGAAACGGCAAGCGGCGGCGTTGTTTTTTCATTTTAAAAAGGACCCATTCCCGAAAGTCCATAATTACTGGAAATCCGATCCCCCCGATAAAAATCAAAATCATGATACACGTCAGGAAGAAATAATCATGAGAAAACGGCAAGATGGAATTGCCCGTCACATCAAACCCTGAGTTGGTCACAGCAGAGATCGCTTGATAAAATCCATAAAAGATCGCATCTCGCCAATTGTCATAATAGCCGTAAAGATGAAAATAAACAGCAAAGATCGTGCCTGCTACCACCTGACAAAGCAAGATGATTGTAAACGTCGTTCGAATCATCCGAACGATCCCACTAAGCTTTGGCTGATTCATATCCGTCATGATCAACTGGCGCTGCTTTAAACTGATTTTGCGCCGTGAGACGATCGCAAAAAAGGTCGAGATCATCATGATCCCTAAACCGCCGACTTGAAAGAGGACTTCCAATAAGATGACCCCGTGGTCGTTAAACACGTCATTGATCGGAAAAGTAGTCAGCCCAGTGACACTGACCGTGCTGACCGCCATAAAGAACAGATCGATAAACGCGACATGAGAGCCGGGTTCTCGAAAGAAGGGGAGTGAAAAAAGCCCCAAAGAGACCACCGTCATCACGATATAATAAAAAACAATCACTTGGATTGAAGACACGTTCTGGGAAATAAACGTCTTGCTCCTGCGCTGCGTCAAGCGGGCAAAGCGGGTAAAGTTCATTACAAAAAACCCCTCACTAAATAAACTATCCCCAGTATACCAAAGAACCAAGTAGATTTGAAAGAAAGCAGGATAGAATTCATGAGCAGCAGAAATTGTGCAAGGAAAAGCTTTTGGAAAGTGTCGTTGGGTTAGAGGACACGATCAGGCTGTGGTTCTTGCGGCAGCTTGATTGCTTAAGAAACTTAAAAACTCGAAGCAAATCAGTAAGGATTTCACGATTTCAGAAGAAAACGCTGGCAATTTATGAGAAGATAAAAGAAGTAAAAGATAGCAGCGACGATCCGCACGGAACAATAGCGAGAAAGCGGACAAAAAAGCGCATCAAATTTTTTGAAAATCGAGACGGAAATGGGGAGTATCATGAAAGACGTAAAAATTATTTTTTTCGATGTTGATGGCACACTAATCGATATGAGCAAAAAGCAAATCTCTGAAAGAATGTTAGCCACATTAAAAGCCTTGAAGAAGCAAGGGATCCTGTTGTGCATTGCGACTGGCAGAAGTCCCATCGCGTTGCCGCAATTTGAAGGCGTGACCTTCGATGCGTTTTTGACCTTTAACGGGTCGTATTGTTTTAATCAAGCCGAGGGGATCCACCAAAACCCCATTCCTAAAAAAGATGTTCAGCAAATCATTGAAAATGCGACGGCACTCAAGCGTCCAGTAGCGATCGCTACGAAGGACCGAACGGTTGCCAATGGCAAAGATGCTGATTTAGTTGAGTATTTTTCCTTTGCCCACCAAGAAGTGATCGTGGCAGAAGATTTTGATGAGGTGATCCAACAGCAAGACATTTTTCAAGTGATGCTAGGCTCAGGGAAAGAAGACTACGCCAAAGTGATGGCAAATACCACGGAGGCGAAAATCACCGCCTGGTGGGATCGCGCAGTCGATATTATTCCATCCAGCAGTGGGAAAGGAAGCGGCATTGCCAAAATGCTGGCTTACTATGGCTTGGATAAATCTGAAGCCATTGCCTTTGGCGATGGCAACAATGACATTGAGATGCTGGAGGCAGTCGGCTGGGGTCTCGCAATGGACAATGCTTCGGATGAGTTAAAAGCAATCGCCGATGAAGTGATCGGTCACGTAGCCGAGGAAGGCATATATCATTACTGCTTAGAAAACGGGCTGCTGGGTGAAGTCGTGCAGTGATGGGCAATGCTTCAGTTGCTGTTGCCCGTTAAGAACATGGGCAGCCAGGATCGCTACTGCGTGTCTGTTTGATCAAATAAAAAAACTGTTTCCGAAGTGCATTAGAGAAACAGTTTTTTTTATATAGTTGTTTAGCAATGTGTAAGGTTTACAGCGCCTCCACCGCTTCGATCGCCTGATAGACTTTTTCGGGTGTGATCGCAGGATCGATCAAAATAAAGGTTTCTTCTTCTTTGACAGCATAGGTCAGAACCGAGGCGAAGTAATCCCGATCAAGGCGTGTCACGTGGAGATCCTTCAGCTTCATTGGCAAGTGCAAAGCTTCGTAAAATGGCCGTAATTCTTCAATCACATCAAAATCATTGGTATAGGCAAGCTGGACCCAAATGCAGTAGGCGACTTTGTTGCCGTGCAAGACGCTATGGGTCTCACTCAAATAAGACAAGCCGTCATGCAGCGCATGCGCACCAGACGTGCGGCCAAATTCGACTGCAAAACCACCAACTTCGCCTGCCAAAGCAATGATCGCATCGGTGATGCGGGCAAAGGCGGGGGTCAGCTGCCCGACTTCTAGGTCTTTGACGGCTTGGATCGCATCGGCAATCAACAAGTTTTTGATCAAAAGAGCGCTTTGGAAACCTAGCCGTACTAAGGCAGTCTTGTCGTCTTCTGCCATGTTGCGGACGATGGCTTCCATTTCATAATATTTGGCTAACGTATCAGCGATCCCAGCGATAAAGTAATCAACGGGTGTGGCTAGTAAAAAACGGGTGTCGACGATCGTCATGTAGGCACCTTTTTTGGCATAGTCGATTTTACAAATCGTATGATCAGGGTAATAGGCGACGATCACCGGGGTGAAGGGTGCACAGTTGGAAACCAATGTAGGGATCACGATCAATTCTGCGCCAAGGGTTTGGGCGGTGATTTTTGCTGTATCAGCGACCTTGCCGCCGCCGATTGCCACTACGGCATCCGCTTGCTGGATCGCTTCAGCTAAGGCTTGCGCATTTTCATAACTCGATGATCCATCGTAGCGGTAGATCGGGTAGTCAAATGAATGGGGGTAATAGGCTGAAAATACATCGAATGACTGCTCCCCAGTGATCACAGCAACTTCTTGGAACTCACTTAAATACTCTGGCAAATCAGCTAAGACCCCATCGCCAGTAATATACCGATTAGGACCTGGACGGACTTCATTGGCTAACATCAAACAAACACTCCTTTATAATCGTCAGAATTTTCTAATCAGTGTATCGCGAAAATGCCCTGACTGTCAATTTCCTTTTGGCAAAAGAAACAGAAAACAGCCGATCTGCCTTGAGAGCAAATCGGCTGTTAATGATGAATCGGGAGGCATACTCCAAAAATGTTAGGCCCAGTTTTGGCGAATAAAGCCAGCTCGACCGGAGCCTTCGCTATAAGCATTGTAATGGGCTGCATTTTTTTTGTAAAAATCTTGATGGTAGTCTTCTGCAGGATAAAAAGGTTCTGCTGGTTCGATCTTCGTTACGATCGGACGGTCAAAGCGGCCGCTAGCTCGCAACTGCGCCTTTGATTTTTCCGCAACCGCTTTTTGTTCTTCACTATTGTAAAAAATCACTGGACGATAGGAATCACCACGGTCGGCAAACTGACCAAACGCATCCGTGGGGTCTGTCTGCTGCCAATAGATGGCAACCAATTCTTCATAAGAGATGACCTCAGGATCAAAGGTGATCTCAACTGCTTCGGTGTGACCGGTGGTTCCTGTCGTTACTTGTTGGTAGGTTGGGTTAGGCACATGGCCGCCAGTAAAGCCAGAAACCACTTTGAGGATGCCTGGCTGCGAGTCAAAAGGTTTCACCATGCACCAAAAACAACCGCCAGCAAAAATTGCCGTATCTTTCATAGGTATTCCTCCTTTGCTTCTATGGTATGCTTCTAGTAGAGAAAAACAAGAGATATGCTTAGAAAACAGGGCAATGAAGAAAGGAAGTTTGCATGGAAAGTATTTTGATTTTACTTCGAGGTAATTCTGGCAGCGGCAAAACCACTATTGCCAGAGCTGTTCAACACATTTTCGGTGAGAAAGCAGTGTTGATTTCACAAGATGTTTTTCGCAGAGAAATTTTTTGTGTCAAAGATAGCCCCAATAATTTAGCAATCGGTTTGATGAAAGAAGCCGTCTTGTATGCGAAGGGGAAAGTGCCATTGGTACTTGTTGAAGGAATTTATTCTCGTGAAAAATACCAAGACTTTCTCGACTTTCTGATTCAACTCTTTCCCGAAAGTAATCTCGTTTATTATTTTGATCTTTCTTTTGAGGAAACGGTCAAAAGACATCAGACCCGAATGCAGCGAGACCATTTTTCCGAGGAGAACATGCGTGAATGGTGGCTTGAGCGTGACTTGCTTTTCCCGCAGGAGTCTTTAAAGGAAAGTCTGATTAAAGAAGGGCAAACGATAGCAGAAACGGTCAATCAGATCATGGCTGACTATGAAGAAATAAGAAGGCGGGATTGACTGTGGCGCTAGTCATTGAACAAGGAAACGAGCAAGAATTGGCTGCTTTAGAATCAGCGTTAACAGCGTATACAAAGCACCAAAAACCATTTACGCAAACAGAAACCTATCAGAGCTTCAGTTGTGTAATCAAAAAAGAGGGGATGGTGATTGCTGGTGGCATTGGCTATGCCTCGATGTATCACATCGGTTATCTTGACATCCTGTGGGTCAAAGCATCCGAGCGGGGGAAAGGGTATGGTAAGCAGATTCTTACTGCTCTTGAACAGCAGTTGAAAGCATTAGCTGTGAAAATTGTCAGACGGCAACCTTTGATTTTCAAGCGCCTGATTTTTATCAGCGATTGGGCTATGATGAAATTGGGAGAATCGCCCATACGCAAAATCAGCTAACAGAAATTTTTCTAGTAAAGAAATTACATGATTGATTCCAAATTGATTCTCAAATAAACCTTTGAACAAGGAAAAAACCAATGAAAGAGAGGCACAACCAATGTTAGATAAATCAATTCCATATGCAGAAATCTGGATGAAACGAGCGCACAAAAGCACACCGATCCAGCCTGTTCAATCCGATAACTATTCATTACGCAGCTACCAAGCAGGAGACGAAAGGCACTGGGCACGGATTGAAACATCCGTCGGAGAGTTTGACAATGAGGCCGAGGCATTGGCGTATTTTGAAAAGGAATTTATGCCCGAGCAAGCACAGCTAGGCCAACGAATGTTTTTTGCCCTTGATCAATCAGGTACACCGGTCGGTACGGCTACCGCTTGGAAAAAAGCCAAGCAAGACGGCACACCGGTTCCACTAGTCCATTGGGTAGCAGTAATGCCGCAAGCTCAACGTCAAGGAATCGCTCGCGGCTTGGTCACGCAAGTCGTTTCTGTCTTGGAGGCAGCCAACGAGCCGATGTATCTTCATACGCAAACCTGGAGCCATGCAGCAATCACGCTGTATCAGCAGCTCGGATTTGTGATCATTGCAACGGATATCAATGGGAATGAAAATCCAGAATATCCGCTGGCTTGTCAAGTATTGGCAGAAGTTGCTCAAAAAGCCAGAAACGAGTAAGAGATGGCGGCGGCAAAAATCCGTTAATTTTTCGTAAAACTCTTGCGTAAAAGGCGGCAGGTGTCGAATTTAAGTCTGTAAAAATTCTCCTTTTTCAAGTATAATACCAAAGGAGTATGAGGAAGGATGGGCGAGATGGCACAGCTTTTTTTTAAATATGGCGCAATGAATAGTGGGAAAACGATCGAGATATTGAAAGTTGCTCACAACTATGAAGAACAAGACAAACCAGTCGTGATCATGACAAGTGGATTGGACACGAGAAGCGGTGTGGGAAATGTTTCAAGTCGCATCGGCTTAGAACGAGACGCGATCCCGATTTTTGATGAAACGGATCTGTTCCATTTGATCAAAGACCTCGGTTACAAACCTTATTGTATTTTGATCGACGAAGCACAGTTCCTAAAGAAGCATCATGTGCTGGCTTTCACCAAAATCGTGGACGAGTTAGGTATCCCTGTGATGGCCTTTGGTTTGAAAAATGATTTCCGCAATGAATTATTTGAAGGCTCAAAATACTTGTTGCTTTACGCAGATAAAATCGAAGAGATGAAAACCATCTGCTGGTTCTGTCATAAAAAAGCAACCATGAACTTGCACTATATCGACGGAAAACCCGTTTACGAGGGCGACCAAGTACAAATCGGCGGTAACGAAGCGTATTATCCTGTTTGCCGCAAACATTACTTTCACCCGGGAATGAAAAAAGAAGGAGAATAATCAATGTACGATCAGTTACAAGCAATCGAAGACCGTTACGAAGAATTAGGCGAATTACTTAGTGATCCAGCCGTGATCTCTGACACCAAACGCTTCATGCAGCTTTCAAAAGAAGAAGCTAATACACGGGAAACGGTGGAAGTCTACCGTCGTTACAAAGAAGTCGTTGAGGGAATCAAGGATACCGAAGAAATGCTTGGGGAAAACCTTGATGCGGAAATGGCAGAGATGGCCAAAGAAGAACTCTCTGACTTGAAAAAAGAAAAAGACGTTTTAGAAGAACGCATCAAAATCTTGTTATTGCCAAAAGATCCGAATGATGACAAAAACATCATCATGGAGATCCGTGGTGCAGCAGGCGGCGATGAAGCAGCCTTATTTGCTGGCGATCTTTTCAATATGTATCAAAAATATGCGGAAAACCAAGGCTGGAAAGTCGAAGTCATGGATGCCAACGTCACTGGGATCGGTGGGTACAAAGAAGTCATCATGATGATCACTGGCGACAACGTCTTTTCAAAATTGAAATACGAGAGCGGCGCCCACCGAGTGCAGCGGGTACCGTCTACCGAATCACAAGGCCGAATCCATACGTCTACGGCAACGGTCGTGGTTATGCCCGAAGCTGAAGAAGTCGAAATCGATATCGCAGACAAAGATATTCGGACCGATATTTACCATGCCTCTGGTGCTGGTGGTCAGCACGTCAACAAAACAGCTTCTGCTGTTCGTCTGACGCACTTGCCAACAGGGATCGCTGTTGCGATGCAAGATGAGCGTTCACAGCTGAAAAACCGTGAGAAAGCGATGAAAGTCTTGCGGGCACGGGTCTATGACCAAATGCAGCAAGAAGCACAAAGTGAATACGATGCAAACCGTAAATCAGCAGTGGGTACCGGCGATCGTTCTGAACGGATTCGCACCTATAACTTCCCGCAAAACCGCGTAACAGATCACCGTATCGGGTTGACTATTCAAAAATTGGATCAAATTTTAGCTGGAAAACTCGATGAAATTGTTGATGCACTGATCGTTTACGATCAAACATCAAAATTAGATGAGATGCAAAATGGCTAAAACCTATCGAGAAGTCCTTTCACGGGCTTCTTCTTTTTTAGAAACGAAAGGGCTGGACGGGTATGCGATCCAATACCTGTTTTTACAGCGAAAAAACTGGCAGCAACTCGATTGGCTGCTGCAGATGGACCAACCCATCTTAAGGGAAGATGAGGCACAGATCGCAGCAGATCTTGAACAGCTGTTGCAGCATGAACCACCGCAATATTTATTAGGGTATGAAGAATTTTATGGGCATCGCTTAAAAGTGACCCCTGCAACCTTGATCCCGCGTCCAGAAACCGAAGAGCTGGTGGAAAAGTGTTTGGCAAAATTACCAGCAGATCAGCCGCTGCGAGTCGTAGACATCGGCACAGGTACTGGAGCGATCGCCATTGCCTTGAAATTAGCACGTCCCCAGTGGGCCGTGAGTGCCGTGGATCTTTCAGCAGAGGCATTAGCCGTTGCTAAAGAAAATGCGGCAGCCTTAGGCGCGGAGATTCGCTTTTTCCAAGGAGATACCTTAGAGCCCGTGGCAGATCAGCAATGGGATCTGATCGTTTCCAACCCACCGTATATCAGCGCTGAAGAGTGGCCGCTGATGGATATCAGCGTAAGAGAAAAAGAGCCTAAAATGGCGCTTTTTGCACAAGAACAAGGATTGGCGATCTATAAGCAATTGGCACAGCAAGCACCGAATTGTTTGGCGCCTAACGGGCAAATGGCGCTAGAAATCGGCTTTCAGCAAGGATTAGCTGTTCAACAGCTTTTTGCAGCCGCTTTTCCCAACAAAGAAGTCACCGTAGTAAAAGATCTTGCGGGTCAAGACCGGATGGTGTTCGTCAGTCATCCACAAGATGTGGATAAATAAATTTTTTTTGCTACAGAAAAATTGCAAAAACCTTATGAAATGAACGACTTCTAAATAAACCGAGTTATAAACAGGGTTATCCACACTTGACAAACGACTTATCCACAAAATGTGGAAAAGAAACGAGAAAATGTTGATAAGTGTGGAAACTTCTCAAAAAAGGATGTGGATAAATTGTGGAAACAAAAATTTTTGATCAAACACAGTTGAACGAAGCCGCAGCTATTTTAGCTGAGGGGGGATTGGTGGCGTTCCCGACGGAAACCGTCTATGGACTAGGGGCTAGCGCGCTTTTGCCCACGGCTGTTGCGCAAGTATATCAAGTCAAAGGGCGACCTAGTGACAACCCTTTGATCGTTCATATTGCCGAACCAGAGCAGTTGGAACCGTTTGTGGATAACAAGCATCCTTTTGCTGATAAATTGATGGAAACTTTCTGGCCTGGGCCCTTAACCTTGATCTTTTCGATCAAAAAAGACAGTTTACCTAGCATTGTTACTGGCGGCTTATCCACAGCGGCTTTTCGGATGCCAAACAACACCAAGACGTTAGCGTTGATCAAACAAGCCCAACAGCCATTGGTTGGCCCTAGCGCGAATACTTCTGGTAAACCAAGCCCAACATCAGCTGCGCATGTTCAGCATGACCTGGCAGGAAAAATCGCTGGCATCTTGGATGATGGGGTGACGCAGATCGGTGTCGAATCAACGGTCTTAGATTTGAGTGACCCAACGGCGCCGCCGATCATCTTACGTCCTGGTGCGATCTCTAAAGAACAGCTTGAAGCAGTTTTACAAACAAAAGTCCTCGTCGATCAGCACTTAGTAACAGAAAGTGAAGCACCCAAAGCGCCGGGCATGAAATACAAGCACTATGCACCGAATACCAACGTCATGATGGTCAATGACCAAGATTGGCCGGCAGCCATGGCTTGGGCAAAAGAACAGCAGTTTAAGGTAGGGGTTTTAGCTGGACCAACGATCGCCGAGCAAGTCCGCTTTGAAGCTGCAGCCATCTATTTATTTTTTGATGACAGTGTGGAAGCCGCGACAAAAGGGCTGTTTGCTGGTTTACGGGCGTTAGATGAATCGATTGCTGAGTTAGATGTCTTATTTGCACCCACGTTTCCAGAAAGCGGCTTAGGGGCTGCTTATATGAATCGGTTGAAAAAAGCTGCAAATCAAAGTTTCTTTCAAGAAAATTAGCAAAAAACCAGAATTCATTATAGGTAGCTTATGAAGAAATGTGATACAATGCTACCATTAAGGTAAAGGGGTGTTGTAAGCATGGATTATCAAACGTTTGATCCCGAATTGTGGCAAGCGATCGAAAAAGAAACGAATCGTCAACAAAACAATTTGGAATTGATTGCGTCTGAAAATATCGTTTCAGAAGGTGTAATGGCTGCGCAAGGTAGTATTTTGACAAATAAATACGCTGAGGGTTATCCAGGTCGTCGTTACTATGGCGGTTGTGAATTTGTTGATGTGGTAGAAAACTTAGCAATTGAACGGGCGAAAAGTATTTTCGGTGCGGCATATGCCAATGTTCAACCGCATTCTGGTTCTCAAGCCAACACAGCAGCTTATTTAGCGTTGATCGAAACAGGCGATACAGTATTAGGGATGGATCTTTCCGCAGGCGGTCATTTGACTCATGGCTCACCAGTGAATTTCAGCGGCAAGACCTATAATTTTGTTAGTTATGGTGTTGATCCTGCAACAGAAGTCATCGACTACAATGTCGTTCGTATTTTGGCGCGTAAGCATCAACCGAAACTGATCGTTGCTGGTGCCAGTGCTTACTCACGTACGATCGATTTTGCGAAGTTCCGTGAAATCGCTGATGAAGTTGGCGCAAAATTGATGGTGGATATGGCGCATATCGCTGGTTTAGTAGCGGCTGGTCTTCATCCAAACCCAGTTCCTTATGCGGACATCACGACTTCTACGACCCATAAAACATTACGCGGCCCTCGAGGCGGCTTGATTTTAACAAATGATGAAGACTTAGCGAAAAAAATCAATAGTGCCGTTTTCCCTGGTATCCAAGGCGGCCCATTAGAGCACGTGATCGCAGCGAAAGCTGTTGCTTTTAAAGAAGCACAAGATGAGTCGTTCAAAGAGTACTCTGAGCAAGTCATCCGCAATGCACAAGCAATGGCGAAAGTCTTCAACCAAGCACCACAAGCCCGCTTGGTCTCTGGTGCAACAGACAATCACCTATTATTGATCGATGTGCGCGGCTTTGATTTGAACGGCAAAGAAGCAGAAGCTTTGCTGGATCAAGTCAATATCACCGTCAATAAAAACTCGATTCCTTTCGAATCACTAAGTCCTTTCAAAACGAGTGGGATTCGCGTGGGGACACCAGCGATCACTAGTCGTGGCTTTAAAGAAGAAGATTGTGTCGAAGTGGCGAAATTGATCGTCAAAGTTTTAGAAAAACCAAATGATGAAGCCGTTTTGGCAGAAGTCACGGCGCAAGTCAAAGAATTGACGGACAACTATCCACTTTATAAAAATAAATAAAAGGGGACTGTGACAGAAGTTAAGGTCAGACAAGACGTCTCACGCGTTTTTCCTGCGCTATAGCTCTTTGATCACCGAAAGTGAAAAAGGGGCTAGAATGAACGCAGAGGCGCTTCTCATGCCGTCTTGTCTCCTTCCTTCTAACGCAATCCTTTTTTTGAGGAAAAGCAGTATTGCCTGTGGCAGATGGTTGTAACAAGAGCCGATTTGCTTTAAAATAAGAGAAAAACCAAAGGAGATTTTTTTAAATGGGTAAATTTCAAGTAATCGATCACCCGCTGATCCAACACAAATTAACAATGATCCGCGACAAGAACTGTGGAACAAAGGTTTTCCGTGAAGTTGTTAATGAAATCGCAATGTTGATGGCGTATGAAGTGTCTCGCGACATGCCGCTTGAAGATCTAGTGATTGAAACACCAATTGAAGAATCAACACAAAAAACACTATCTGGTAAAAAGGTAGCGATCATTCCGATCCTGCGCGCAGGTCTAGGCATGGTTGATGGTATCCTTGAATTGATCCCAGCCGCAAAAGTTGGTCATATCGGGATGTACCGTGATGAAGAAACGCTAGAACCACACGAATACTTCGTAAAATTACCTGAAGACATCGATGAACGTCAATTATTTATCGTTGACCCAATGTTAGCTACGGGCGGTTCAGCGATCATGGCGATCGACGCACTGAAAAAACGCGGCGCTTCAAACATGAAATTCGTCTGCTTAGTTGCTGCACCAGAAGGCGTGAAAGCATTGCAAGATGCCCATCCAGATGTTGACATCTATACTGCAAATCTTGATGAACGCCTAAATGAACACGGCTATATCGTTCCTGGTTTGGGCGATGCCGGTGACCGTCTATTCGGTACAAAATAAATCAATACAAATAAGACAAAGGCAACTGAAGTTTTGCCTCGTCAATGATGCCATGGAAGAAGATCGACAGCCAAAACGGTTCGATCGGTTATCCATGGCTTTTTTTAGCTTTTCATAAAATCAGACAATGAAAAAAGGAGAAAATCAACTGATTTTCTCCTTGCATTAAACGGGTTATAGTTTGGTTAATTGTTTGTAATTGATGATCAATACACCATTACTTTGCGAAACTAATTTCTGGTTTTCTGGGGTTTCGTTCAGCTCGACCACCGCAGAGTTTTTCAACTGCTTTGTGATGGTACCAGTTTGTTTCTTCCCATGGAACGTGAACATGACAGGAGTAGCGACCTCAAACGTTGAACCTTCTTGTGACGGGACAATTGTTGTTTCGAATTTACCAAATGTTGCCATGTAAAAACCTCCTTGATACTTCTATTATATCACAATTTTCGGAAAATTTCAGTAAGTAGATTTTTTTCAGCAGACCTCTTTACAAAACAACCGTTTTTGCATATAATTTTCTTTGTGCCATACAACGCCAGCTTAGCTCAGTTGGTAGAGCAACGCACTCGTAACGCGTAGGTCACAGGTTCGAATCCTGCAGCTGGCATAAGAAATGAAAAACCATGAATCTTCTTTTAGAGGATTCATGGTTTTTCTTTTGCATGCGATAAGTAATCTCAATTTTTCCTGGTTTACCCGGTAACTGTTTTTATTCGCCCATTAGCATTACATGGCATGTCCTATTTCGCACACGATTTTGATCGAAATCAACAAAATAGATATAGCCTACTGAACCGATCTCTAGCTTGCCGTTACTTAAAATAAAGCTTTCGCTTGCACCGAAAAAACTCGAGCGAATATGTGCATCGCCGTTTAAAATCGTTGCTGGATCTGTTGGGTAGTTTGGATCGTCCAGACTCATCAAAAATTCTAAATGCTTTGGTCCAGGATAACGGTAATCGGTATTTTCTGATAACTCACGAGGAATAATCTTATCGAGAATTCGGTTTAAATCAACTTGAAGAAATTCATCTCCGTTAAAGTCTGTATCATGCATGTATTCTTCAAAGATAACCGAACAGGTCGTATGAGGAGACTGTACGAGACAGATTCCATTTGAAATTCCACTTTTTTCAACCATCGTTTTCACTTCTTCTGTGATGTTGTGGTAAGACACTCGATTCCCGTTAGAAGTTAACGTCAGTTGCTCTTTTAAAAATTTCACAGTGTTAATCCTCCTTTTTATACTTCACCGCTTGTTTGATCATTTCTGTAAGGGTTTGAACTGGATCTTCTGCTTGCACAATGCCGCTTGTCCCACCAGTGCCATCAGCCCCTGACGACAAAGCTTTTTCAACATCGACAGCACTAGATATACCAGCTGCCTGCAGAATTAGGATTTCTGGATCAATTTCACGAACAACACGATTTGTTTCCGTCATGTATTGAAGATCACTGGTTTGTCCTGTTCCAATTAGTTCTGTTGGCTCGCAAACCATCACATCGGGTTTTAGGGAAGCTGCGGCTCTTGCTTCAGTCAATGAATTCGCACAAACAATTGTTAAAAGACCCAATTCATTTGAGCGTTGCATCGCTTTAGTCAGTTCTTGCAATGTCATGGGGTGTTCAGCATGGTTTAAA
Organism: Enterococcus sp. DIV0213h; assembly: GCF_051711285.1. Lineage (NCBI taxonomy): Bacteria > Bacillati > Bacillota > Bacilli > Lactobacillales > Enterococcaceae > Enterococcus > Enterococcus sp. DIV0213h. The sequence goes on along the minus strand of NZ_JBIOMH010000001.1, from coordinate 3,336,395 downwards.
AAGGTAGCTTCAGCACCGGCTTCTGCCACTGCTTCGGGTAAAACATAACCCATTCCTCGACCGATTTCGATTCCGTCTAAATGTTGAACAGTGATGAATAAATGTGTTGTTGCTTGTTTAATTAGAGAAACGTCTGCTTGCTGCACAGTAAATAGAATGTCGATGTCATATAAAGACGACAACTCATCAGCAGCTTTTGCCAATGCCAATGCTTGTTTTCCATAAAGATAGGCTTTGGGATTGACGACAAAGAATGGTGTTCTTAAAGTTCTTTTTTTCATTAGCTTTCTCCTTCACGATAAGGTTTGGTATGAAAGACTTTAAAATAGTGCTCGAGTGTCTTGGACATTCCATTGCTTGCTGAGTGAAGTAGATCGAAATAGTCATTTGGTTGATTTTTGTGAATTTCATTCATAGCAGCAGTGACGAAGTCCGTAAAAATATTTATTTTACGGATACCTTCTAAGGCACATTTTTCAAGGTTTTCATCGCCAGAAGAGGATCCGCCATGCAGAACAAGAGGAACATTGACGGCATGGTGTATTTCATTTAAAACGTCAAAATTTATTTTGGGTATCCCTTGATAATGTCCGTGAGAGGTGCCAATAGAAACTGCCAACGAATCAACACCGGTTAATTTGGCAAATGCAACAGCCTCAGAAGGTTCTGTGTAAATAGATTGACTATTTAGGGCTGATTCCAGACTGTTTTCCGACCCAACGTGCCCGATTTCCGCTTCAACAACGACACCATTTTTATGAGCGTAATCGGCGATCTCCTTTGACCGACGGACATTTTCTTCGAATGACTCCTCAGAAGCGTCGATCATTACGGAAGTAAAACCTAAATGAATGGCTCTTTTGATGACCTCTTCATCGGTACCGTGATCTAGGTGCAGAGCGATAGGTGTAGTGCTTTTTTTTGCTAAAAATTTTCCAATCATGGCAGCCTCTTCTAAAGTCAATATGTTCATATGGGATTGAGCGAAGGCCAATATCAAAGGTTTGTTCAAACTTTCAGCAGTTTCCGCGTATGTTCTTGCACTAGTTAAGTCGAAAAAATTTGCTGCGGGTAATGCATAGTTGTGTTTTTCTGCATGTGCGAATAGTTCTTTTGTTGTGACCAACATAGGGCATTCTCCTTACTCTTTGATTTTCTTTTCGATTTCCGCGTACATCTCTTCTGTACCAATCCCTGTTAAGAGCGGTAGCCCCATAATTACACGATCTTTGATTGAGTCTGGAACAACCGTTGTACTCACCACGATGTCATAGTTATCAATTTTATTCATCTCATCTGCCACTTTGGATTGATACAGTTTCACTTGATCAGTTAATCCTTTTTCTTTCAGCCATTCTTTTACCTTATTTGTTACAATTGTTGAAGTTGCAACACCTGTACCACACATAATCAGTAATTTTTTCATTATCATTTCCTCCTATTATTTCGATGTTTGTTTCTTGGGACGAATTTTATTTACATAAATCAATCCAAACAAAACAGAGATGCCAATTATGGCTAAACCGCCCCAGCTTAATATTTTGGTTAAGCCGACATAAAGGAATGTGGTCCATAAACCACCTTCAGCCATAGCAGTGATCATAGAGTTTCCTTGTAGATCAAAGTTTGCGGATCGAGCAGCAGTAGTGACAAGCGGTGCTGCCCACGAAGTAATATATAGAATGCTTACCATATAAATCGTTCCAGCAATTACTGTTCGAATGATGTTTCCTCCAAAAACAGCAGCCATCAAGCAAATCAGAAAGGGAATAGTTGCTAAATCACCAAAAGGCAAGGTCGTATTGCCAGGTAGAACTACGGCTAACAAAATAGTGATCGGAACTAAAAGCAATGAGGAAGATAGAACAGCTGGATGACCAACCGATAATGCTGCATCCATACCGATGTAAAGCTCTCTTCCAGGAAACCGTTTTTTGACGAATTCATTTGCAGATTCAGAAATAGGCGTTAGACCTTCCATCAGTAAAGCCACCATTTTGGGCATCAAAACCATCACAGCGCCTGTTTGGACGGCTAATTGGCCGACACCTGCTGTGTCATATCCGGCAAGTATTCCCATGATAAGACCAATCAAAAAGCCCATAACAGTAGAGTCGCCAAAGACACCAAATTTTTTCTGAATGGTTTCTGGATCTGCTTTCCAATCTTTTAGTCCTGGAATACGATCAAAGAGCCAATTCATAGGTAGTGCAAAGATGAATCCTGGTGCGGCGGTACCATGAGGAAAAGTAATATTAGGAAATCCGTAGAACTTATTAATGATCGGACCTAAAATATCTCCCATTAAAAGAATCATCATCAAATAGATGACGGTCGCTGCGATTCCCATTGCAAAATCTCCAGTGAGGGCATAAATCAGAGAAGAGATGAAGGCTGCGTGCCAAATATTCCAAATATCTACATTCAATACTTTAGTCAGCCCTAAAATGATGAGTAGAACATTTAGAACCACACCAATCGGAATCGCAAGACTTCCTAAAATCGTCCCGTAAGAAATTGCCGCTGCGGCAGGCCATCCGACATCAATCGTTGTCAAATTTAATCCTAAACGTTCAACCATATGCTGTGCTGCGGGACCCAAACTGCTGCTTAGAAGGTCAATCACCAAATTCAATCCAACAAACCCAACACCAACAGTTAAGGCTGAAGTAAAGGCTTTGCTAGGTTTTGTCCCCAAAATTATTCCAAAAATAAAAATTAAAATCGGCAAAACAACGATTGAACCTAGATCAACGAACCACTGTAATGCATTTAACATAATTGTTCCTCCTTTTTATTGCAGTCCATTTTTTTCAATAATCGAAAGATACGCTTCTTTAGTCGTTACTGAGGATAGGGCTTCCAAAACCCCGGGTGTTTGAAACATAGAGATAAGATTTTGCAGCATACCCAATTGCTCATGTGGTTCCTTCAGTGCAAGCATGAACAACAGGGATACATCGATTTTCTTTTCTTGTGAACCCATTTCAATAAATGAAAGGGGAGAGGCAAGTGACATAAAAGCGACTTGGGATCGTAAAACAAATTTGCTGTCCGTGTGTGGGATCGCTACCCCAATGCCGTTAATTTTTAAACCTGTAGGAAAGGTTTCTTCTCGCTGTACGATATTTTGATAGAACTGATCATTTACACAATGAGTTTTGATGAGTTCGTCTGCTAATAGTCGAAAAGCTTCCTCTTTGGTTTTAGAATCTTTTTCAAGTAACACGATTTGGTGATCAAAAAACATGATCAATTTCCTCCTCTTAACAATCTTTGATACAGTTCTTCTTGCGTTTGACTATTAACGATCCATTGAATTTCTTCGGCTGAGTTAAACAATCCGTAAATCGAAGCGATCAACTCTTTTGCCTCGATCATGTTTTCTTCAGCAATCGCAAGCAAAACAATTAGTTGGATTTTTGTGTCTCCCCAAGTAATTGGCGCTTCGAGGGTGAGAAAAGCAAGTTTTGTTTCTTTCACTGTATGTGGATCAGCATGTGGAATGGCTACTCCCGTCTTTAAGCCAGTGCTTCCTAGTTCCTCTCGTTCAAATAGAGAATGCTTAAATTTTGTTGTAACAAGCTTTTTTTTCAGATAATCATCTGCTAAAAAATCTAGTACATCTTTTTTTGTTCGAAACTTTTTTTTGACAAAAAGGAAAGTAGGATCTAAATATTTTTGTAATAAAGTCGTTTTCTGGTATTTTTTTGAGTAAAAATTTTTCTCATTCTCATTAAGATTAGATATCTTTGCAGAGATTCTTCCTATTTCTTCGGTAGTAGGAAGCGGCGAAATATAAATAACTGGCGGTGCTGTAATGTCCAATGGAATAGTTGATATGATCAGATCAACAGTCTCAAGAGATGTACTGGCCAGTTTACTTAAAGGAATGATCTCCAATACGGTATCAGCAGCGATCGTCTGTTTGATACGGTTAAAAATCAACTCCGATGTAGCAAAACCTGATTGGCAAACAATTAGTATATGGTTAGTAATTTTTATCTTTTCAAAGGCTAACTGAAAATGGATCGTCAGAAAAGAAACTTCGTCTTCTGTTAATAAGATTTGAAATCGCTCCTCTAAATCTCCAATTGCATATTTGGTCAATGTATACATTGTTGAGTATTGTTTTTTGATACTTTTTATCAGTGGGTTTTTCAATAAAATGCCTGTCTTTGATCGATGGATCATGGGAACGATATGAGCCAATAATGTTTGCAGTAATAATTTATCTTGTGTCAGATCTGCGTTTAACATATGTGACATTTTTTGAATAATTTGTTTCGTACAATTTGTGATAGTAGATTCGTGAGGCTCATCCATTTGTCCAAAAGGTTCGATACCGTGTGCTAATAACAGGGAACATACATATTGAATATCTGTATCACTAAATTGAACAGGTAGTTGCTGTTGGATCATTTCAGAAAAATCAACCGCGATCATATAGAATTTCATTCGTCTAAGTTCGTCAAATACTAGATGCTCTTGTTTTTCAATGTGTTTATCTATAAGAAGTCTTGAAAGAAAAATTCGCAATGAAAGCTTCAAGGATTCAATAGAATAATTATTGACTGGATGGCCGATTGTTTGAGTCATATCTGAGACAAATTTCTTCGTTAAATCGAGTACCTTAGAGTCAAAGAGATTGTTGACCAAAAGATTTTCACTGGCTTTGGCGTCGGTATACTTCTCTAAAAAAGATTTGAATACGTTTTGAGTAGCAGATTCAACTGAGGTTAGTTTGAGTCCGCTTGTAGTCATTTTTGTAGATACGTGATGGAATCGACAGAAAGCAACGATTTCATCAACATCTTTCTTTATTGACTGGTTGCTAATATAAAAATATTCAGAGAATTCCTGATAGTGCATTGGCTTTGCTGAAAACAGATAGTTAGCGAAAATAAAGATTTTACGATAATTAGGTGAAAATAGTTCGAGTTTAGTCTCTTTTTTTGCTAACAATCGATATCCATTCTGTTTCGCTGATTCAGAACCAGATAAAAAGATTCCTTTTCTTGGTACTTTTTTGATAGCTAGTCCCGAATCTTTTAGTTTCTTTTCTAAAGTCGTTAAATTGTTATAAACTGTTTTTTGGGATACATTTAACTGCTTTTGAAAAAAAGAGGCAGGGCGAAACTCCTTTTGTTCTAATAGCAATTGCAACAGTAGCTGTTCTCGATTACTTAAAATCATTGGTTCACCTCCGGAAGCGCTTCCTTAATTGTATTCTAGTGAAATTATATGGTGGCGTAAATAACATTTCATTACCACATTAATGTGGTAAATACGATTGTCGTATATCAATTTATATTTTGTAAAAAGTAGTCATTTGTTGCTATTTATTTGAAACGGAAACTAGGCGGGGATCTATCATGGAGTTAAAGTTGCTTTATTCTGTTACATAGAGCAAAGATTTATCAAAAATAAAAAAGAATACATAGAATAAGGTATTTGATTAATAAGAAGAATGGACGAATTCAGCGATTATTTCGTTGTAATTCTAAACAATTTTGGATTGTTTTTAACCCTCTTTTCCCGAAAATCATTAAAGTTTCTAAATTTTTTGTGAATGCTCATGGACAATCCTTTCTTTTCTCCTCAATTATCACTATAATGGATAAAGATTCTACAGAAGAGAGTGTGGACATGGAAAATTCACGAATAAAAACGAACGATAATCGAATTGACTACGGTGTGATTCTACCCGTATTTTTATTATGTCTGATTGGTTTGGCGTCCCTGTATGTGGCGCTGACACACGATCCGAATAATCCGAATATGCTGCGAATGTTAGGGTTTCAAGCTTTATGGTATGTGTTAGGCGTTGTTGCCGTGATCATTATCATGCAGATCAAATCAAAATGGCTCTGGAAATTGACGCCCTATATTTATGGGGCTGGGCTAGCCGTTATGCTGGCGCTGCTGAAATTTTACAACCGGACGATGGCTGCCTCGACAGGGTCGAAAAACTGGTTTAGTTTTGGTCCCTTTACCTTGCAACCTTCAGAATTGATGAAGATCGCCTATATCATGATGTTGGCGTTAGTCGTCACGCAGCACAATGTCAAGCATCGGGAACGGGATCTGAAAACAGATGGGTTACTGATTGCAAAAATGTTGGCCGTCACGATCCCAGTCCTGATCCTGATCACCTTACAAAATGACTTTGGTACGATGTTGGTCTTTCTAGCGATTTTCGGTGGGGTCTTCTTGATGTCAGGAATCTCATGGCGAATCATCGTGCCAGTGATTGCGGCATTTGTGATTCTCGGCGGTGGAACGATTTTCTTAGTGACTACCGATGTTGGTCGCGAGTTTCTGTACAATACAGGAATCTTTAAAGAATACCAATTCGCCCGTATCGATTCGTGGCTAGATCCTTTTCATGATACCCAAGGGCAATCCTTCCAATTGGCGTATGCTCTGATGGCGATCGCCTCTGGCGGGATGTTCGGGAAAGGATTTAATGTCAGCGATGTGTATGTACCAGTCCGAGAATCCGATATGATTTTTTCGGTGATCGGTGAGAATTTTGGGTTTATTGGCAGCGCGTTTGTCATTTTATTGTATTTTATTTTGATCTATCGAATGATCCGCGTATGTTTCGATACCAACAATGAATTTTATGCCTACTTGGCAACTGGGATCATTATGATGATTCTCTTCCATGTGTTTGAAAACATTGGCGCAAACATCGGTCTCTTACCGTTGACGGGGATTCCACTGCCGTTTATCAGCCAAGGAGGATCTGCCCTATTAAGCAATATGATTGGGATCGGTTTGATTTTATCGATGCGCTATCAAGCTGAGACCGCACCAAAAACACTTTAAGGAGTTCACATGATTACATTTTATTGGTACCCAAAATGCAGTACATGCCGAAATGCGAAGCGTTGGTTAGAAGAGCACGAGATTCCCTTTGAAGCGATCGATATGGTAGCTACACCGCCTCAACCGGAACAATTGCTGGCTTGGATCCAATCAAGCGAAGCACCGTTAACCCGTTTCTTTAACACAAGCGGCATGAAATACCGTGAATTGCAATTAAAAGAAAAAGTGCCGACCATGACTGCCCAAGACGCAGCCGATGTGCTGGCAACCGATGGTATGTTGATCAAGCGCCCACTGCTGGTTAGCGGCGACCGCTTTTTGATTAATGGATTTAAAGAAAATGAATATGAAGGAGTCTTACTAGAATCATGGAAAAGAAATGCTTAAGAAAAAAAGATAATTTGTGGGTTTTGTTTAACGGGAAAGAATATTGTGTCGGTTTAACAAAAGAAGCGCAAGAAGAACTTGGTGCGGTCACGTTTGCTTCGATTCAAAAAGCAGGAACTGCTTTAAAACAAGGAGAGACCCTTGTTGAGCTGGAAGCGGAAAAAGCAGTCAGTGAATTTCCAAGTCCATTGACGGGCGTGATTTCTTCCGTAAATGAAAAAATTGATCAATCGATTGATACCTTAAATGATGAAGACGAAATGAACGCTTGGCTGGTCAGCTTCAAAGAGGTTGACCCAAGTCAATTTGAAGCCTTGTAAGTCAAAGCTGTAAAAACGACTATTTTTTCAAAAAGAATTGACAGTCGGATAAGACGTTGCTATAATTTGCTCAATAAATGAATGCTTTGAAAAGAAGAGTACATGTTCTTAACGTACACAGAGAGCCCTGTTTGGTGCAAATGGGCAACGGAGAGAGGATGGAAGATGGTCTTTGAGCATGATAGGTGAGTGGAAACAAGCCTATCACGGGAGGCACCCGTTACAGTGCAGCAGTATGCGAAGCAATTCAAGTACTGAGCGAGGCTGTTGATGCGAATCGACAGTAAATCAAGGTGGTAACGCGGAAGTTGTGCTTTCGTCCTTTGTAACAGTATAATGTACAGAGGATGAAAGCTTTTTTTGTGTTTAACCAACCAAAGAGGAAAGATGGGAATAACATGGCATTAATCGAATTGTCGCATGTAAAAAAGTCATTCGGCAAAAAGCAAACGGCTGTCCACGCCGTCAATGATGTTTCACTGCAAGTGGAAAAAGGCGATATCTACGGAATCGTCGGTTACTCTGGTGCTGGGAAAAGTACATTAGTACGTTTGTTGAACGGCTTAGAATTGCCGACAGCAGGAGATGTAGTCATTAACGGTCAAAACATTTTGGCATTGAAAAACAAAGAATTGAGAAACTTCCGCAAAAAAATCGGCATGATTTTTCAGCACTTTAATCTCTTATGGTCTCGAACGGTGGCGGAAAACATTGAATTGCCATTGGAGTTGGCTGGCGTTGAAAAAGCAAAACGCCGTCAACGAGCGCAAGAGCTGATTAAATTAGTTGGGTTGGAAGGACGGGAGAATGCCTATCCGGCACAATTGTCTGGCGGACAAAAGCAAAGAGTCGGGATTGCTCGTGCATTAGCGAATGAACCAGAAATTTTGCTGTGTGATGAAGCAACGAGTGCGTTAGATCCACAAACAACAGAAGAAGTGTTGGATCTCTTGCTTTCCATCAATAAAAAATTGCATTTGACAATCGTCCTGATTACCCATGAAATGAACGTCATTCGCAAAATCTGTAATAAGGTCGCGGTGATGGAGCATGGGCAGATCGTGGAAGAAGGGTCAGTACAATCGGTTTTCCGTAACCCACAGCAGGAAGTGACAAAACGTTTTGTTCAGCAAGATTTGGAGCCAGAAGAAGATGCTGAAGAATTACGGCAAGCCTTCCTACGAGAAAATCCGCAAGGGCATTTAGTGACTTTAACATTCACACAAGACAACGCCAATGAACCAGTGATTTCACAAGCAATCCGTCGCTTCCAGATCGATGTCAATGTCGTTTACGGAAAGATCCAACAAACCAATGAGGGATCCTTTGGCGGCTTGACGGTTTTATTGACAGGTGAAGCAAGTGAGATCGAAAAAGCGATCGCCTTTTTCAAAGAGCAGCAAGTAGGCGTGGAGGTGATTGAACGTGGATAAGTCATTTGTAGAAACCTATTTTAATTTTGAAAAGGTCGACTGGGCCAATATGCAGCAAGCAACCCTAGACACCTTGTTTATGACTTTCTTCTCCATGGTTTTAGTGGTTGTGATCGGTTTACTTCTAGGATTGGCGCTTTATTCACTAGGTCGTAAACAAACAGCGGGAGCCAACATTTTCTATAACGTGGTTTCCATCATCAGTAACGCCTTTCGTTCAACGCCATTCATGATTTTGATGGTCTTGATCATTCCGTTTACAACATTATTAGTCGGTTCATTCCTAGGGGCAAAAGCAGCGATCCCAGCATTAGTTTTATCGGCGGCACCGTTTTATGCTCGGATGGTGGAAATTGCTTTTCGTGAAGTCAATCCTGGTGTGATTGAAGCAGCGGAAGCGATGGGTGCTAGTTACTGGGAGATCATCTACAAGATCGTGATTCCCGAAAGTGTTCCAGCATTGATTTCAGGACTGACGGTCACAACGATCTCAATGATTGGTTATACGGCCATGGCAGGCGCGATCGGTGCCGGCGGGCTAGGCGCTTTGGCTTGGCAAGAAGGATTTCAACGTGGAAATTACACTGTTACGCTTGTTGCAACAGTGATTATTTTAATTATCGTTTTCATTATCCAAGGAATCGGCGATTTCCTTGCGAAAGCCACCGATAAACGGTAAATGAAACGAAGAACAAAAAGTGGAAAATATGGGAGGAAATGGATATGAAAAAGATTTTTGGTATTGCAACAACCTTATTGTTAACTGCCGCTTTAGCAGCTTGTGGGACAGGCTCAAATTCAGGAAGCTCTGACTCATCTGCGGCTGAGGGAGAATCAACAAAATTAGTGATCGGTGCATCAGTTACGCCTCATGCGGAAATTTTAGAACAAGCCAAACCTTTACTAGCAGAAGAAGGCATTGATCTTGAAATCAAAACCTTCGATGATTATGTGTTGCCAAACAAAGCATTGGAAAATGGCGATATCGATGCCAATTACTTCCAACACATTCCTTACTTGAACAAACAAATCGCAGACAATGGCTATGATTTTGTCAATGCTGGTGCGATCCATATCGAGCCAATGGGGCTTTACTCAAAACGAATCTCTGATATTTCAGAACTAGAAGATGGTGCAACGGTTCTTACTTCCACTTCTGAATCTGACTGGGGTCGTATCCTAACGATTTTACAAGATGCTGACTTGATCACTTTAAAAGACGGCGTTGATACAGAAACGGCAACCTTTGATGATATTGCTGAAAATCCGAAAAACTTAGAATTTAAACATGACGTCGATCCATCTCTTTTGGCGACTGCTTATCAAAACGACGAAGCAGACCTAATTGCCATCAATGCGAACTTCGCATTCGGGATCGATTTGAACCCAGCGGATGATTCTGTTTTATTAGAAGCGGATAATTCGCCTTATGTCAACGTGATCGCTGTCCGCAGTGGTGACGAAGATAGCGACAAAATCAAGAAATTGATCGAAGTGCTGCATTCAGACGAAATCAAAGACTTTGTGGAAGAACAATGGCAAGGTTCAGTGAAAATCGTTGATGCTGACGCAAAATAATTCACTACCAACTAAATGAACTTCAAAAGAGCGTGTCGCTACTGAAGCGGACGCTCTTTTTTTTGCGGAAAGGCAATGATCGGTTGGAAAAAAGAGAGCTCTTGCCAAATGCATTCATAGAGTAAGGGCAACTCGGGATGCTTTTTTAAGAGTTTTTCGTAATGGGGAAGCTGAGTCAAAAAAGCCTGGACCAAGCGTTGGGAACGTTCAGATAGGCAAGGATTTAGTGGCGGATAGACAAATAAATTGCCTTCCAGTAAGGCGCTCAAAAGATGGGCTTGAAAAATTTTCGACAAAAGCACTTCTAATGGCTGCTGGAGCGGATGCTCCGACAAAATCGGCGTGATGATTCGTCGCAAAAGGAAGGCTTCTTCTGTTGGCACATAAAAAGGCTCCAGTGTTAGCAGCTGTTGCCACAAAAATAAATAGCTGCGTTCACCAACTAAATAAAAACGCGGCACAAAACATGTTGGATAAACTTGCTGAGTAAACGTGGCGGGGGTGTTGGGATAAAAAGCGTTTGCCCGCAACTGATGAATCTGCTTCAGTTCTTGAAACGCTTGATTAGAAGAAAGCGTCGGGCTTGCTAAGAGGGTGAGTCGAAAAATCACATAGCGCAGTTGCCGTTCATTGCCAGTAATCAAAGGAAAACTGCGACGGTCGATCCTTAGATGATAAGGTGCCAAAAAAAAGGAAAAGGACAAAAAGCGCCGATGCAAACTGGAGGGGCTCAGGTAATACCGCTTGTGGAGGTCTGCAAAGGAAATGGTCGGCATTTTTAACAGTAACAAGAGCAACTGATAGTTTGTACTTTTATTAAACAATGCAGCAAGCATTTCTGTATGGGGGAAGTTTTCGCTGGCTAGGGGCTGCTGCAAATCATGAAAGGCACGAATGTGTCCTTGCTGCACATCATAATGGAAGGAAGGGTCCTCGTTTAAACAACTGGACAGTAGCCGACGGATCGTTTTGACGGAAAGATTTTGATCGGCAGCAGCTTTATTCAAAGGAAGGGGATTTTCGCTCAAGAGCATCGTGGACAGACGCAGCATTTGCATAATATCTTTTTCAAGGATATTTTTCAAAACCAGGCACCTCTTTCAGCTGAATTTTGCAACTGTCCTTATTATAAGGGAACTTCACACGTTATTTTAACACACAAAAAATAGTCAATAAAACGTAATAAAAAACGGGGGATTCATTGGTTGCTTCCTCGAACCCTGTATAATATAGAATTAAATGAGAGGAAGGAATCAAAAAAAACCACCTTTTAAAATAAAAAGGGTGGTTTTTTATGTAAGTAACGTTATAAAAAGAGAAACACGAAGCGCTGTTAACGAGTCTCGCTAGGCAATAAAATCGTTTGCCGCTGCCCATCGTCATACACATAGACTTTTTGGGGATAGAGGTCGGAATAACGGTAAGGCAGATCAACGCCGAGTTCGATTTGACTTTGTGCTTGAGAAAAAAGCAGTGTGACACGACCGTGATTGTTTTGGACTTCAAAGGTGAGCAGATTTGTCAACGGAATAAACCCTTTTAAATCGAGATCGATGATTAACCAAATACTATCGATCAGTTCGCCAGGCAGTGTTTGAACAATCCCGCCAGAAGCGTAGCGGCTGCGGTGATCATCAAATGTTTCAAACATAAAAACCCCTCCTTCAAGTAGGCTTGCCAATAACATCAAATTTGTCTATTTATCATAATGAAGAACCGTCAAAAATGCAACTACTTCTGCTTTTCTTTTTGGTCAGCGACGCATTTTAACTATTTTCTTAAAAATTTGATGGGTTGGCTGGACCAAGCTTTCCCATGACGTCTTTTAGTGGAAAATAGTCAGTTGCAGCTCACCAGCCCTTCGTAAGAATGAAAAAGACTCTTAAAGGAAAAGCCCTTCAAGAGTCTTGCATTTCTTAGAAGTGTCTGTTGATTGAAGACGCGATCTTAAGAACGATGTTCTATGATTATTCTTCGTCTTCACCGATAACTGCTGGTTCAGCAGCTTCGCCAGCTTCTTCATCTTCAGTGATTTCTTGTGGTTCAGTAACCGCAACGATTTGTTCTTCTGGATCGGTCACGATCGTGTACTCGTCGTTCTTAGGCAGATCAGCCACTGTTAATGAATCGCCGATCTCTAATGACGTTACATCGATCTCAACACGTTCAGGCAATTTGTCTGGTGTTGCTGATACAACGACTGTATACAAGTTTTGTGCTAGAACACCACCAGCTTTGACACCAGCAGATTCGCCAATTAAGGTTACTTCTGCTTCTACTTCTGTTTCTTCATTCATATCGACAGATAGGAATTCAACGTGGGTTAAATTGCGTGTGAAGGTATCTGATTGATACTCTTTGATCAGTGTATTGACTTTTTTGCCTTCTAAACTGATCGTGATTACGGTATTCAATCCATTTTCACGCAAGATTTTTTCTAATTCTGCTGCATTGACAGCAATCGGTGTGCTTTCTACTTTGTACCCATTGACAATTGCAGGTACTTTTCCTTCGTGGCGCAACTTGTTCCGTAAAGAACGTGGGCGAACTTCTCTTTTCGTAACTTCTAATGATACTGACATAACTCAATTCCTCCTAAAATTTTCTCGTTAATAACGAGATTTTTTAAGCAAATTTTGTTAACTCTGCACATTAAGTGGTACGTGAGTGAAAACACGCAAAAGGGCAGTTGTGTACACAACTGCCCCAGAAAGTTTTGGTTCAACTTTTCTCCACCAGGTCATAACGCTGTGTATGAGAAACTATATTTACTTTACTCTTTAACCTTACGCAAAAAGACAAAGAAAGTCAAATCATTTGAAATCCTGGCAGTTTCCTTTCGCTAGATCCTGAGCTATAATAGCCACTATGGAGAAAAATTTATGCGTTTAGATAAAGTGATCGAGCAACAATTGAATACTTCTCGTAAAGAGATGAAACGGTTGTTTCAGCAAGGAAAAGTCCTCGTGGATCAAAGGATTGAAGGGCGACCTGAGCGCAATGTCGATAGCGCCATCCATCAAATCATGGTTGCGGGTCGTCAGTTGGAGACGCAGGAACGCTATTATATCGTCAACAAGCCCAATGGTGTCGTTACAGCGAATGTTGATCAACAGCACCAGACAGTGATCGATTTGATTGCACCAAAGGACCAGCACCCAGATCTTTATGCCGTCGGTCGATTGGATCGGGACACGGAAGGGTTGGTATTAGTTACGACGAATGGTCAGTTAGGCTATGACTTGCTGCATCCTACGAAAAAGGTGACCAAGCGATATGAAGTGGTGGTCAATGACTTGGTGACTCCTGAAGATGTGGCGGCATTTGCCACAAGGATCACCTTTCATGGTGGTGTCACTTGCAAACCAGCTGCCCTAACGATCATCGATGCCCGAGCGGCTCGTTCCTTTGTTTCGTTAGAAATTGCTGAAGGCAAGTTCCATCAAGTGAAAAAGATGTTTTTAGCCCGAGGGAAAAAAGTCATTCAGCTGAAACGAACAGCGATGGGTTCGCTGGTTCTACCAGATGATTTAGCAGTGGGGAGTTATCGCTCGCTGACGCAAGAAGAATTAAAAGGACTGGCGGCGCATTTCCGCTGAGAAAGAGGGAGAAAATGAAGTATAAAACATTATTATTTGATGTCGATGACACGATCCTCGATTTTCAAGATACCGAAGATCAAGCCTTAAAAGCACTATTTGAAGCTCATGGCTTGGAAATGACCCCAGAGCGCAAACAAAGCTATCAAACGATCAATCATGATTTGTGGCAGCAGTTTGAGCAAGGGAAAATCACGAGAGACCAAGTCATCAATGAGCGTTTCGGTTTGTTTTTTGAAACGCAAGGCATTCAGGTCGATAGTCCATCAGTTGAATTGGCCTATCGGGAATTTCTAAATGAAGGACATAAACTGTTAGACAACAGTGATGAGATCTTAGCGGAGTTGGCGCAGCATTTTGACCTATACGTGGTGACGAACGGGGTTTCTGAAACCCAATATCGCCGCTTGGAAGATGCCAAATTAAAGCCGTATTTCCGTGATATTTTTGTTTCAGAAGATACAGGGTATCAAAAACCAATGAAAGAATATTTTGACTATGTGTTTGCTCGCATACCAAACGTTAAAAAACAAGAAACAGTCATCATTGGCGATTCACTGACTTCAGATATCTTAGGCGGACAACTGGCAGGGATCGATACGATTTGGTTCAATCCAAAGAAAAAAAACAGTGGTGAGATTCAGCCTACTTATGAGATCGAACGTTTGCAGCAATTACTTCCTTTATTGCAGCACTGATTCTACAGAAACAGTAGTAATTTGCCGAATTTTCGCTATAATAGAACCAGTGTGAATTTTTTAAGATGAAAGAGGTTAATTGAATGACGAATGGCAAGCCCATTATTATTGGTGTGACAGGTGGATCAGGTAGTGGAAAAACAAGCGTGAGTCGGGCGATCTTTAATCATTTCCCCAATCATTCTATTATGATGCTTGAACAAGACTCCTACTATAAAGACCAAAGTGATCTGAGCTTTGAAGAACGGTTGAACACCAACTATGACCATCCTTTTGCATTTGATACTGATTTGTTGATCGATCACTTGCAACAGCTGCTTGCATATCAAACGATCGAAAAACCCGTCTATGATTATGTCGCGCATACCCGCAGCGAAGCAACGATCATTCAAGAACCCAAAGAAGTCATTATCTTGGAAGGGATCTTGATTCTAGAAGATGAGCGATTGCGTAATTTAATGGATATTAAACTTTATGTTGATACAGACGATGATATTCGAATCATTCGCCGAATCAAACGTGACATGGAAGAACGTGGCCGGACATTGGATTCTGTGATCGAACAATACTTGACGGTGGTAAAACCGATGTATCATCAATTCATCGAACCGACCAAACGGTATGCCGATGTCATCGTACCAGAAGGCGGCGAAAACCACGTAGCCATCGATTTGATTACGACCAAAGTAGCGACCTTCTTATCCTAAGTTTTTTTATCCATCAATTGGAATGTTTCTATTTGAAAAGTAACAATTGATTCATGAAAAACTGCTGATAGGCACTCTTTCTTGAGAAATGCTTATCAGCAGTTTTAATTTTATAAAAAACAGTAGTATTCCGACTAGTTTTATGGTAAAGTAATCCTCATGCGACGAGTCGAGAAGGTCTAGCATTAGCTGACCAGATTGATAGCAGAGGCACACCGCGTAAGCAACCTACCGGATTTGTAGGGTGTCGGAATATTCCTTTTGTGGAGATAGGGTATTCTACTAGCAATAGTACTGTGAGTGAAGAAAGCTGTGAACATTTTTGTTCACAGCTTTTTTTTTGTTCATTTAGGTGAGAGAACAGCGATAGATGGTGGAAGACTCTCCCCAAGGATGGTAGCCTGTTCCGATCGGTTCAAAAGCAAATTTCTCATAAAAAGTAGAAAGATCCGTACATAGATACAGAGAATCAAAACCAGCTCCAGCAGCACGTTGCTTGGCTGTTTCGATCAAAAGGCGGGCACCGCCTTGGCCACGCCACAAAGGGTCCACATACAAGGCGCAAAGCCAAGGGGTTAAATCCATCCGACTGATGAAGTCGTTGGGGATCAAGCCACCGCAGCCGATGATTTGATAACGTCCGTCTGCTGCGATTTCTTCGTTGACCAGCAGCAGCCATTGCGGCAAAGGATTTGCTGAAAAACTATGGGTCAGGCTATCCTCATAAACCATGAGGGAGTCGGGACCAGCCCACTGTTTTTGGAAGTAACGAATGGCTTCTGCTAAGTAGTCAGGGTGTTCTTTAAGGGTGATGACCTGCATTTGTTTTTCTCCTTTATCCTTCTTTAGGTAAACGAATTTGAAAAATAACCCCTCGTGGCTGCAAATCTTTGACCTGGATTTGTCCCTTGTGCTCTTCAACGATTTGCTTGGCGATCGCTAAGCCTAAACCATAGCCGCCGGTCTCTTTGGAGCGGGAACGATCCTCGCGGTAGAAGCGGTCAAAGATATGGGCTTTTTCTTCATCGGAAATGGCTGGTCCTGTGTTTTTGACCTCGATCAGCCATTGCTTGTTAGAAATCTCCGATAAGAGGGTGATTTTATCACCACTGCTGGTATATTTTAAGGCATTATCTAGGAGGATCACGAGGACTTGATGGATTTTCTTTTGGTCAAAGCAAGCGGTCGTTTTGGCAAAGTTTTCGACAACAAAGTGTTTTTGATCCAATTCGGCAATTTCTTTGAAAGGTTTGACTAAGTCATCGATAAAAGGAGCTAGCTCGATGGTTTCTTTTGTCAAAAGCAATTGATTGGAATCACTGCGGGCGATCGTCAGCAAATCCGCCGTTAATCCAGTCAGTCGCCGAGTTTCCGCTAACGCTTGGGCGATGCTTTCAGATTCTTCAATGATCGTATGATTGGGCTTGGTAAACAGGCGTTCCAGACTGTTTTGAATGATCGTCAATGGTGTGCGCAGCTCATGGGATGCATTTTCGACAAATTCCTGCTGTTTTTTCCAGGAGGCTAAAATGGGGCGCATGTTCAAGCTGGAAAGCAAATAGCTGATCCCGATCGAAAGAATCCAGAAAAAGATCATCGATAAAATCAAAATCGTTTGGAAATTGTTCATCGCATTTTTGATTTGGTTAGTGTTCGCCAAGACTTGGATATAGCCGACACCAGCATCATTTGTTGGTGCTTTGGTGGTGATCGAACGAAACAAAAGGGTCTCTTCTTCCTCTGACAAGGACTGATCCACCACTGAAAAAGATGTGATACTGTCTAAGTGGCTTGTATCTAAAGATAAACTTGCCAGTTGTGAAAAGCGGCCGCCCAAGGTCTGCTTGTTTAATATCTCACCGTCTTCAGACCAGAGAATCAACTGGGTATTGAAGCGATTGGTCCCAGGGATCTTTGGCATGGCACTATCTGGTGGCAATACCTCTAGATTGGATTGCGAAGCGCTGATCTCTGCTTGGATCAAGCGGGTATCTTTGACTGCTTGTTCCAAAGAAATGTCGGTTTGCCGATAAGCCGATTGGTTGAACAATTGGAGGACGATGGTTCCTAAAAGTAAGAAAACCAACGCAAAGGCACTGACATTTAGGAGAAAGGAGTGCAGCCGTTGTCTCTTAGAGCGTTCTTTATTCATAGACTAGGCTCCTTGCATAATATAGCCGACATTTCGCAACGTACGGATCTCTTTGTCGATCCCTGTCTGGCGCAAGTGTTTCCGCAGATTGCTCATATAGACTTCGACGACAGTCAAGGTCGTTTCTGAATCAAATCCCCAGATGCGATCAAAAATCTGTTCCTTAGTCAAAATAATGTTTCTATTTTGTAGAAAATAAAGCAGCAGCTCAAATTCTTTCCCTTGGATCGGCAAAAGCTGCCCTTGGTAACTGACCTCATTGGTGCCAAGGTTGCACAGCAATCCGTTATATTCCAGTGTATTTTCATTGAACAAACCTAAGGAGCGTTTTAGCAACGCTTTGATCCGCATCAATAATTCTTCCCGATAAAAAGGCTTGGTCAAATAATCATCTGCCCCTTTTTGAAAACCAGTCACTTTGTCTTCTAAGCCGTCTTTGGCTGTTAAAATCAGGACGGGTGTTTGGAGTCCTTTTTTTCTTAGGGTAGAAAGCACCTCATAACCGTTCATCTCTGGCATCATCAAGTCGAGAATAATCAAATCATAGATCCCCGTTTCTGCCTCGTATAAGCCTTCGCTGCCATCATAGGCTTGTGTGACGTCACCGATCTCGCTGACGATTTCTTTCATATTATCAGATAATGTTTTGTCATCTTCGATCACTAATAGTTTAATCATGTTCCCACCTCTTTAAGGATAAGAATAGCACGAATAGCATAAAAAATGCTTAAAAAACTGTTTTGCCTTAAGCTGCATTTAAGATAGCTGCCGTAAATTCAGTGCATGGATTTCAAGGGAGGAACATTTTTATGAAATTGAAAAAAGTCTTTCAAAGAAAAGAGACAAAATATTTAATAGCCAAGGAGCAATTTCCTGCATTTCTTGCTGAGCTTCAGCAAAGAATGGCGATCGATGAATATGGGCAGCACACGATTATGTCCTTGTATTACGATACCCACGATTACCGCTTTATTCGTCATTCGATGGACAAACCGAAATACAAAGAAAAATTTCGGGTCCGCAGCTATGGCATACCGACAGAGCAGCAGTTGATTTTTTTAGAGATCAAAAAGAAAGTCAATGGCGTGGTCTACAAACGCCGAATCCCGCTGCCCTATGCTGACTATTGTCGCTGGTTGCAAACAGGGGTCTTGCCGTCAATGGCAGAAGCACCGCAAATCGCTGCAGAGATTCACTGGCTATTTAAGCAAAACCCAGACTTGCTGCCGAAAGTGTTGATTGCCTATGATCGCTTGTCGCTGTTTATTGATGATGATAGTGAATTTCGCGTGACATTCGACCAAAACATTCGCTTTCGCACCTATGATCTTATGTTCGGTTCTGGCAGTGAGGGAGCGCTGGTAGCACCTGAAATCGGGGTGTTGATGGAAGTGAAAGCCCTCGGCGCTTATCCATTATGGTTTGTGGAGCTGTTGAACAAATACAGCGTGCGCAAAGGTAGCTTTTCAAAATATGCCCAAACGTATCAACGGCATTTGTTCAAGAAGGAGGAATGGTTACATGTTATCTAGTCTGTTTTCTGGCGATACGAGCACCTTGGAATGGCGTAGCTTATTGATCTGTATCGCCGCCTCATTGCTTTTAGGAATATTGGTAGCTGCGATCCATATGATCCGCAATGTCTACACAAAAAACTTCGTTATTACCTTGGCGGTCTTACCGATCCTCGTTCAATCCGTGATCATGCTAGTCAACGGCAATCTTGGCACAGGTGTGGCGATCTTAGGCGCCTTCAGTTTGATTCGTTTCCGCTCGGTTCCAGGAGGGTCTAGAGAGATCACCAGCGTCTTTTGGTCGATGGGGATCGGTCTGGCAACTGGGATGGGCTACGTCGGCTATGTCGTGATTTTTTCCATCATCGTGGCGCTTTTCTTGACCCTTTTATACACGGTACCCTTTGGCGATCGACAAGCCACGAGTGAACGAGAACTGAAAGTCACGATTCCAGAAGATTTGGATTATCCGCAACTATTCGATGATCTCTTTGAAAAATATACGCATTCTGCCAAACTGACATCGGTTCGAACGACCACGATGGGGAGCTTATATGAGTTGCGTTATCAGTTGCTGTTAAAAGACCAAGCGCAAGAAAAACAAATCATTGATGAAGTTCGGGTTCGTAATGGCAATTTACCCGTTGTTTTAGGCAAGCTCACCGCTAACCGCGATGAGCTGTAGAAGGAGGAACCTCTTATGAAAAAACTCATTTATCCGCTCTTACTCTCATCGCTGCTCCTAGGCGCTTGTGGGCAAACCGATAGTAGTAGCACGAGCAGCAGCTCCAGTTCTGCAGCGGCTGTTTCAGGTTCTGCCGCAGTGACCAACGTTGCAACGACTCTTGATGATGCTACGGACTATTATGGCAGTTACGAAGAAGAAGACGTGGATGCCTCCTACGATGAGGCGACCGCCACGCAACTTGAATTGAATGACGGCGATACGACGGCTGTTGATGGCGTTGCAGTGGAAGACCAAACGGTGACGATCACGCAAGCTGGTACCTATGTCGTCAGCGGTTCCTTAAGTAATGGTCAACTGGTTGTCAACGTCAATAAAGAAGAAAAAGTCCATCTGATCTTTGCGGGTGTCACGATCACCAATGAAGACGGGGCGGCAGTCGTCATCGAACAAGCAGAAAAAGTCATCACGACCTTAGCCAGTGATACGACAAATACTCTGATAGATGGCAGCAGCTACACCTTGGCGGAAGGTGAGACGGAACCAGATGCCGCTTTTTATAGTAAAGAAGATTTGTCCATCAACGGTGATGGAACGTTGGTGATCACAGGAAATTACAGCAACGGGCTGCGCAGCAAAGATGATTTGGTTTTAGCTGGTGGCACGATTGAGATCACAGCGAAAAACAATGCCATCAAAGGAAAAGATTCCGTGTCGATCTTGGCAGGGAACTACACACTGAACACCACTGAAGGAGATGGCATCCAAGCGAATAATTCGGAAGATGCGGAAAAAGGCTACGTTGCGATCGATGGCGGTACCTTTACGATCCAAAGTGGGCGTGATGGCATCCAAGCAGAAACAAATTTAGGCATCCAATCAGCCGATCTCACAATCAAAACGGCTGACGGGGCACAAAGTCAGTCGCTAGTGACGGATGAAAGCTACAAAGGATTGAAAGCTGGCGGTGTGATGACCATCAGCAGCGGTACCTTTGCGATCGATAGTGCAGATGATAGCCTGCATGCCAACGATACCATCAACATCACAGGTGGTACGATCACTGCCAACAGTGGTGACGACGGCATACATGCGGACAATGAATTGACGATCTCCGATGGGACGATTGCTATCGAAGAATCCTATGAAGGACTAGAAGCAAGTGTGATCACGATTGCTGGTGGTACGACACACGTCGTGGCTAGCGATGACGGGATCAATGCCGGTGGCGGCAGTGATACAGAGGAAACCACTGGCCAATTTGGGCAAGACAGCTTTGGTGGCGGTCCTGTCGGTGGCGATACCGCAGATGACAGCAAACAAATCACAATCACTGGTGGGACGTTGGTGGTCGATGCCGAAGGGGATGGCCTGGACAGTAACGGCAATGTCACTATGAGTGATGGAGTCGTCATCGTAAATGGTCCAACGACCGGTGGCAATGGCGCTTTGGATTATAACGGGACGTTTGAAATCACTGGCGGTGTCTTGTTAGCTGCTGGTACGACCGATATGGCCATGAATGTCAGTGGGGGAAGTCAACAGTCGATCGGGATCAGTTTCGAACAAACCCAAGCAGCAGAGACCCTTGTGACCTTAAAGGATAGTCAAGGACAGACGATCTTGTCCTATGCACCAAGTAAAAGCTACTAACATGTGGTTCTTTCTAGCCCAGATTTGACGGATAGCAGCTATACATTGGTCAGTGGGGGAACGAATGATGCGCAAGCTGTTTCTGGTTATTATGCTGGTGGGACCCTTAGTGATGGGACGGAATTAGGAACGTTGCCCGTCACGGAAACGATCGCCAACTTGACCCAATCAGGAGCGACAGCGACAACCAATCAAATGGGCGGCGGCTTTGGCCGTTAGTTGAAGGTTCCTCGATCATTCCCTGGGGGTCATCAATAAAACGTGCAGATCGCAGAAGACAGCTGCGGTCTGTTCCAACGTTTTGAAAAATCAGGGGAAGATTTAAGTTCAATTTAAGCTAAGGTTCTTATAGTCGAAATACAATAATTTGCCATTCAGGAGGAACAAAGATGAATTTTTTGAAACGAGGGCTCCAAAGTTTATGGGCGAAAAAAGGCCGGAGTCTGCTGCTGATCGCCGTATTTTCTGCAATCTTGATTTTTGTATTGGCGGGTTTGACGATTCGCAGTGCAGCGCTAGTAGCGACTGAAAATGCTCAGAAAAGTGTCGGCGCAACCGTGACGTTGCAAGCCAACCGTGAGCAGGCTTTTCAGCAAAGAAGTTCTTCATCTGACAGCGATGACCAGAGCACACGTCCAGATCCAGGGAGTTTTCAATCGACACCTGTAGCGATCACAGATGCCCAAGCAATCGCTGATTTAGACGGGGTTGCTTCATATAGTTTTGAAGTCAGTACCTCGGCTGATGCCGTCAGCGGGATCGAACCGATCTCTAGCAGTGACTCCTCGACAGAGTCAGAAGCAACCGATAGCAGCGAGTCGGGGCAAATGGGGGGTATGCCAGGAGGTATGCCTGGTGGGAGTATGAGTACAGGTGATTTCCAAATCACTGGCTTATCAACCAGTGCGGCGTATACGACTTTTTCGGAAGGAACAGCGACGATCACGGATGGAGAAGGAATTACTTCTGAGGACGAAGGCACAAACCAAGTCTTGATTGAATCCTCACTAGCTGAAGCGAATGATTTAGCGGTCGGAGATACGTTTTCAATCACTGATGCAGAGGACAATGAAGTAGAAGTGACGGTCAAAGGAATCTATGAAACGAGTGAAGTTGGCAACAGCATGAGCCAAATGTTTAACTTTCTCAACCCAGCCAACACGCTCATTGCCTCTTATACCCTTGCCAATACGTTGAGCGGCAATGAGGACACCATTGATTCAGCAACCTATACCTTGAGTGATCCGTCTGAAATGACGGCATTCGTGGAAGAAGCAGAAGGATTGATCGATACAGAAACCTATAGCATCCAAACCAATGATCAGATGTATCAATCGATGCTGACACCGTTGAATAATGTCGCGAGCTTTGCCAAAAATATTATTGTGTTAGTTGCTGCTGCCGGTATCATTATTTTGACGTTGATCGTGATGATGTCGATTCGGGAACGTCGCTATGAGATTGGCGTATTGCTCTCTTTAGGCGAGTCACGAGCCAAAGTGATCCTACAGTTTTTCACAGAGATTTTTGTCTGTATGGTATTTGCTTTAGGGATCGCGGCCGCTAGCGGTAATCTAGTCGGTAATGCCGTCGGAGAGCAATTATTGGCACAGCAAACCGAAACGACGACGGATCAGGCAGCTGCTGAAAACGCTGGACCTGGAGGCGGAGAAATGCCGCAAATGGGCGGCAACCGTGGCGGTTCTTTCCCATCCTTCACCCAATCAGCAGAAGTGGAGTCCTTAGAGATTACCGTTTCCCCTCAACAAATTGGTCTATTGGCATTACTCGGTCTAGGGATCAGCTTTGGCTCGATCTTACTCTCGTCGGCGGGCATTTTGCGGCTGAACCCGAAAAAAATCTTGGTTTCTTAGGAGGAACGACATGACATTACGAACAGAACAATTAGGCTATTGGTATCAAAGCGAAGCAGAAGCCCTGTTTCGTGGCGTTGACTTGACCTTCGAGCCTGGCAAGATGTATGCGATCTTAGGTTCCAGCGGATCGGGGAAAACGACCTTCCTGTCGCTGATCACAGGCCTAGATACCCCGAAAGAAGGAAAGATTTTCTACAACGAAGAAACGTTAGCAAAAATCGGGCTGCGGGAGTACCGCCGCAAAGATGTGTCCATCGTGTTCCAAGCCTATAATCTATTGCCTTATCTGTCGGCATTGGACAATGTGGTGACAGCGATGGCGATCGCGAAGTCGCAGCAAGCCGATAAAAAGGCCTACGCTTTAGCAAACTTAGCCAAAGTTGGCATCACGGAAGAGCTGGCACTGAAAAAAGTGACCCAATTATCGGGTGGGCAGCAGCAGCGGGTGGCGATCGTTCGCGCATTGTGCTGTGAGCATGAGCTGATCGTAGCGGATGAACCGACTGGAAACTTGGATGAAACGACGTCCAAAGAGATCGTCAAACTGTTTCAAGAAATTGCTCATGAGCAAAAAAAATGTATTATCTTAGTGACCCATGAGCAAGAAGTAGCCAAGGCTTGCGATGTCGTTTATGAGCTAAAAGAGCGAGCCTTTGCTAAAGTTGAAGGATAAGCTTTGCTTAGGGTAGCTGCTAGTTATTAGGGCGGAGGCAGTTGCTCTTCTTGAGGCTTTACATACATCCTCAAGGAAACGGCTGTAAAGTCTGCTTGCATCTTCGCCTTGCTCCTCTTACAATAGAAGTAATTGTAAACGAAGAAACTTGTGAGGGGAGTGTGGAGATGCGACTTTTTATTGACGGCGATGGATCGCCAGTGAAAAACGAAGTGATCGAGCTGGCTCAGCAATATCAGCTGCCGGTGGTGATCGTCACCAGTGTCGATCATTACACGACCAAAGATTATCCTGCCCATGTTCACTTTGTCTATGTCGACAAAGGCTCGGATCGTGCGGATTATGAAATCGTGAAGGAAATAGAGCCGGGTGATTTTCTCGTTACCCAAGATTATGGGTTAGCCTCTTTGGTCTTGCCGAAAAAAGCGCGGGTTTTTCACCATAACGGCACAGAGTATTTGCCAGAAACGATCGATTTTTTACTTGGACAACGCTACTTAGGTGCGCAGATGCGTAAAGCAGGCAAGCGTACAAAAGGACCGAAGCCCTTTACGAAAGAGGATCGGGAAGCCTTCAAACGAATCTTTGAAAACGAATTGCGACAGACCCTTGCAAAATAAGCACCCTCAAGACCCAGCTTCTGCATGAACCACGGGAATTGAAGGTGCTTATTTATTTCTTGCGAAAACGATCATAGAAGTATTTGCTGACTAAAGCCACGATCGCGAAAAATGCTAAGGTATATCCGAAGATCCCCATCTGATGGACGAAGGCTCCTTGTTGCGGGCTGGCGACCACCAATAAGGAAGAGCCAAGGATGACCGCAGCTAGAATAATACCGATCACCAGTCGATTGACCATCTGATCAAAGCGGTCCAATAGCTGTTTTTGTTCGCGGATCTCTAGATTCAATCGGTGTTTACCAGTCGCAAAAGTGTCTAAGACAGCCAAGGTCCGATCGGGAAGATGGCTAAGTGCCCGCAAGCTTTTTGCGGTTGCCAAGGCGCTTTTTTTCACCTCGTCTTCAATACTCAGCTGCTGCAGGAAATATTTTTGTGCAAAAGGCTGAGTGACTTCCATCATTGATAATTCGGGGTCTAAGGCTTTGATCACACCTTCCAAGGTACCAAAAGCCTTGATCAGCAAGGTGATGTCTCGATGCATCTGCAGTTGGTTATCATGGCAGATCGTGATGACTTCCGCCATCACTTTTTGCAAGTCGATATCCTTTAGCGGCATATTATAGTAGTTTTCAACAAATTTTTGCAGGTCTTGGTAGAAGGCGACTTCGTCAAAGGAACTGCCGCTGCTGTTGCACAACCGCAAGACGGCTTTGCCGACTTCTTGGGTGTCTTGGGTATAAAGAGCAATCAACGCATCGGCTAAACGGCTGCGTAAAGACTGGTCCAAATGACCCATCATCCCAAAGTCCAAGAAAATCACTTGGTAAGGCGGCATGACAGCTTCTTCTTGCCATTTCAACGAATAATCGACCCCGCCGAGGACACCGACGCGCTGCTTGACTTGAAATGGTTGTGGGCGGTTGGCTTGATCCGTGAAGACATGCAAGAAAAGATTGCCAGGATGTGGATCAGCGTGAAAGAAGCCATCTTCAAAGACTTGTTTCATAAAGTTTTCGACTAATAGCGTCCCCACTTGTTTTTTCACGGCTTTCACGGACTGATTGTCATAAACGATGTCTTGATTTTTGCGGGTCAGTAAGCAATTCAAGCTTTCACCTGCCATGTAATCCATGACTAATACTTTTTGGGTACACCATTCGGGATAAACTTTTGGCAATGCCAACTGCGGGTCTTGGTGATTGTTGCGGTAGAATTCCTGTGCATTTTTCATCTCTTGCAAAAAATTCGTTTCATTGGCAAGTGATCGTCGGACTTCGCTTAGCACGCTTTTTAAATCCACCACATTGGCTTCTGGAATTGCGCGAACCAACGGCAGGGCTTTTTCAAAAAGATCGAGATCCACTTGAATTGCCGCAATGATCCCTGGATGCTGTACTTTGACGATCACTTCTTTGCCGCTGAGCAAGTTTGCTCGATGAGCTTGTCCGATGGAAGCTGAGGCGACTGGAATTTCATCAAAAGCGGAAAAAACTTCCGTTAGCGGTTGCTGCAGTTCTGCTTCCAGCAGTGCTTTGACCTTGGGAAATGGATCACTTTTGACATTGTCCTGCAGCTGCTTGAATTCATCGACAAAGGTGCTGGAAAGCAGATCATTGCGGACCGAAAGCATCTGCCCGATTTTGATAAATGTTGGTCCTAATTCTTCAAACGCTTGACGCACCATTTCGGGGTGCTGCTGTTTGCTGATATTTTGAACGACTTTGTATTTCAAAAAGACTTGAACGATTTGTTTTAATCGTCCTTTTCTAGAAGGAGCGGTTTGTTCTGTCATAGGTCCCACCTCTTTAAACGTGCCGTGATATATTCATAGTACTGACAAAATGAAAAACATTCAACTAACGACTGTGTAAGCTTAAAGAAATTTCTGCAAGATTTAATGCCGGTTGGTCGATTTTGTGCTAAAATGTGGAAGACTTAGTTTGGTAGAATCAATGAATACAGGAGGAAATTCTTTTGAAAATCATTTTATTATACGGGGGACGCAGTGCAGAACATGAGGTATCACTGTTATCCGCTTTTTCAGTTGTTAATGCTGTATATTATAATTACTACCAAGTTCAATTAGTAATGATCACCAAAGAAGGACGCTGGTTAAAAGGCCCATTATTGACTGAGGCGCCAACGTCTCCAGATACTTTGGCATTGACCAATGAAGAAACCAAAGGGGAAGAAATTTCACCTGGGGCAATCTACGAAGAAGACGCGATCGTCTTTCCTTTACTTCACGGACCAAATGGTGAAGACGGCACGATCCAAGGGTTTTTAGAAACCATCGGAATGCCTTATGTCGGAGCCGGTGTCTTGACTAGTGCCTGTGGGATGGACAAAATCATGACCAAGTATATCTTGCAAGCTGCGGGGATTCCGCAAGTTCCCTATGTACCAGTCTTGAAAAATGCGTGGAAAGAAAATCCGAAAAAGATTTTCGATCAATGTGAAGGCAGTCTGCTTTATCCAATGTTTGTCAAACCTGCCAACATGGGCTCAAGTGTCGGTATCTCGAAAGCCGAGAACCGTGAAGAACTGCAAAATGCGCTACAAGAAGCGTATCGCTACGATACCCGAGCGATCGTTGAACAAGGAATCGAAGCCCGTGAGATCGAAGTAGCCGTTCTTGGAAACGAAGACGTTCGGACCACAATGCCGGGAGAAATCGTAAAAGATGTTGCCTTTTATGATTACAATTCCAAATACATTGACAACCGAATCGAGATGCAGATTCCTGCACAAATTCCAGAAGAAACACAAGCCAAAGCTCAAGAGTTTGCGAAAAAAGCTTATACGATGTTAGGCGGCAGCGGATTGAGCCGTTGTGATTTCTTTTTGACCAATAAAAATGAGCTCTTTTTAAATGAGCTGAACACGATGCCAGGGTTCACTGAATTCAGCATGTACCCACTGCTATGGGAGAAGACCGGCTTGCCTTATGGGGATTTGATCGAAGAATTGATCCAATTAGGGATGAATCGTTTCAATCAAAGACGTTCGTTCTTGACCAATGTAGAAGCAACAGAAAACGAAGCAGAATAAATAGCAGGAAGAAAGCCAGCTCAACTCAAGGAAAATACTTGAAGCGATCTTGTGCTTTCTTTTTTTAGGAAAAAGGAGCGAACCTGATGAATTTTACTGTAAAAGAAGCCGCTGCCGTATTTGGTCAGCAAATTGAAAATGAAACGCCACTTGCCTCTGTGGAATTCGACAGCCGTCTGATCAAAGAAAACAGTCTCTTTGTTCCCTTAGCGGGGACCCGTGACGGCCATGAATTTGCCCAACAAGCCAAAGACAATGGTGCGATCGCCACACTGTGGAGCCACCCTACGATCGAACCGCCGCAAGACATCCTTGTGATTCCTGTCACGGATACCGTCAAAGCGTTCCAACAATTGGCACGAGCGTATAAAGAAAAGCTTGCACCGAAAATCATCGGTATTACTGGAAGTAACGGGAAAACGACCACCAAAGATATGGTGGAAGCGGTCATGGCCCAAAAGTACCAGACCTATAAAACCCAAGGCAACCACAACAATGAACTAGGCGTGCCTTTGACTATCTTGCATGCGCCAGAAGATACCCAAGTGTTGATTTTAGAAATGGGAATGGATCATGCAGGTGAAATCGAAGTCCTTTCGCGCTTAGCAGAACCTGATGCTGCCGCTATCACGTTGATTGGCGAAGCCCACATTGAAAACTTAGGGTCCAGAGAAGGGATCGCCAAAGCCAAAATGGAGATCACCGCAGGATTGAAAAAAGACGGCTTCTTTATGCTGCCAGCTGATGAACCATTGTTAGAGCCCTTTGTTCCCAATTTAACGCAGACCATTGAAACTTTTGGCTTAACTGAGGGAGATCTACAAGGAGACATCGTGGAGGAATCGCAAGATCAGACGATTTTTACGGTTGCAGGTACCACCTTTACCTTACCGGTCTTAGGCGGCTATAATGTCAAAAATGCCTTGATCGCGATTGGGATAGGACGTCATTTTGGTGTAGCAGATGAAGCGATCAAGGAAGGCTTGGCGCATTTTCAATTGACGAAAAATCGGACCCAATGGGTGACTGCTGGTAATGGGGCAGCGATTTTGAGCGATATTTACAATGCCAATCCGACGGCCATGGGTCTGGTATTGGATAGCTTCCGCAAATTGCCTTTAGCAGGACGACGGATCGCCGTATTGGCAGATATGCTTGAATTAGGACCAGATTCTCCACAAATGCATGAGCAGATGGCCGCACACTTAGATGACTCGTTCCAGCTAGTTTTCCTTTATGGCAAAGAAATGCAGGCATTGCAAAAACGACTAGCGAACACTGCCCTTGCTGACAAGGTGCGCTATTTTGCGATCGATGAAAAACCACAGCTGATCGCCTCCTTAATAGAAACTTTAGAACCTTCCGATAGCCTAGTGATCAAAGGCAGCAATGGCATGGGCCTGAGTGAAGTCGTTGATGTACTAAAAGGAATGTAAAAGGGAGTTGAAATCTTGCTGAAATTTTCAAAGCGTGTTATACTTATCTAACGCCGAAAGATGAAGCACAGAATGATTACTGTAAAAAACATTGACGTTTTGAGATAAAATGATGGCTGAGACAAACAACACTTGTTTTAGCCTTTTATAATGCCTTCGTGAAGCGGTTTTTCGGTACCGAGAGAAAGATAAGAGTAAATGGGACTACTCTTGTGTTTCTGAAGAACTAACCTACGCTTCGATGATAGAAAAACAGGCATCGAAAAGATGACCAGCCTAGGAGGATCCATTTGAAATTTAAAGATCTAGAATTATCCAACGAATTATTGACTTCTGTTGAGCGTGCCGGCTTTGAAGAAGCAACACCCATCCAAGAAGCAACGATTCCATTAGCCTTAGCAGGCAAAGACGTGATCGGTCAAGCACAGACCGGTACTGGTAAAACCGCCGCATTTGGTTTGCCAATGTTAGAAAAAATTGACCCAACGAACCATCAACTACAAGGATTAGTGATTGCCCCAACCCGTGAATTAGCGATCCAAACCCAAGAAGAATTGTACCGTCTTGGTAAAGACAAAAAAATTCGTGTACAAGCAGTATACGGTGGAGCCGATATCGGCCGTCAAATCCGTCAACTAAAAGATCGTCCCCACATCGTAGTTGGTACACCAGGTCGTATGTTAGACCATATCAACCGCCACACCTTGAAATTAGGCACCGTTGAAACGCTTGTATTAGATGAAGCGGATGAAATGTTGAACATGGGCTTCTTGGAAGATATTGAAAAAATCATCAGCCAAGTACCAGATGTTCGTCAAACATTGCTATTTTCAGCAACAATGCCGCCAGCAATCAAAAACATTGGCGTGAAATTCATGAAAGAGCCTGAACATGTACAGATAAAAGCCAAAGAAATGACCGCTGATTTGATCGATCAATACTATGTTCGTTCAAAAGACTACGAAAAATTTGATATCATGACTCGCTTATTGGATGTGCAAACGCCAGAATTGACCATCGTTTTCGGTCGTACGAAACGTCGTGTCGATGAATTGGCGCGCGGCTTAGAAGCCCGCGGCTATAAAGCAGAAGGCATTCATGGAGACCTTTCTCAACAAAAACGAATGAGCGTTTTGCGTTCATTCAAGAGTGGTCAACTAGATATCTTAGTTGCCACAGACGTTGCAGCTCGTGGATTAGATATCTCTGGTGTTACACACGTTTACAACTACGATATCCCTCAAGACCCTGAAAGCTATGTTCACCGGATCGGACGTACTGGCCGTGCTGGAAAAGGCGGAATGTCTGTGACTTTCGTTACACCAAACGAAATGAGCTATCTGCACGTCATTGAAAACTTAACGAAAAAACGGATGACACCAATGCGCCCACCGACCGAAAAAGAAGCGTTCAAAGGTCAATTAGGTGCCGCAATCGAATCTGTTGAAACCAAATTGGATGAAAATGGCTTAGATAAATACTTGCAAGCAGCCGACGATCTATTAGAACGTTATTCTGCACAAGATTTAGCAGCATTGCTTCTAAAAACTATGGCAAAAGATCCTGCTGATTTAGCACCAGTGAAGATCACACCAGAGCGTCCATTGCCTCAAGGGAAAAAATCATTCAACAAAAATGGTCGTCGCAACAACAATAGCAACGGCAATCGTAACCGCAAAGAAAACGGCGGGAACCGTGGCGGCGGCAACGGCAATAAAGCCCGCGGCAACTATTCAAAAGATGGTGCCCGTAAAAACAATCGCCGCAGCAACGACAAAAAACGCGGTTTCGTAATCAGAAATAACCAAGACTAATTGCTTTTTTGAATTACAATAAGAATGAGCTTTTTATTAAAAGAACATGAATGGCGAGCTTCGCTCACTTCATGTTCTTTTTTTTGTTAAAAATTACAAGGTTTCTATTAATAGAAATATAGATAAAATAGATAGTTTTTATTTATATTTTTATGTTTGTTTCGTTGATAAAATAGTTGTTGACATAATTATGAAAGCGTTATATATTGTCTTTAATGATATGACGTCATAACATTTAAAAAATTCTTGGAGGAAAACAGATGGATGAATTGGGGATTATGCTTTTAGAGTTGATGGGTGGTTCTGATAATATTTCTAGTCTGACTCATTGTGCCACAAGATTAAGACCAACATTCAAAGATAGAAGTAAAGTTGGTGCTGAGGGAATCAAGAATTTAGCTGAAGTCATAGGGATCGTAGACAACGATAAAAGTTTTCAAATTATTATAGGAACAAATGTAGGGGAAGTTTATGAAGCAGTACGAGCACATATGAGTGATCATTCAGAATTGGAAAGTGGAGAAACAGGGAATGAAAGTTTGATCAACCGATTTGTTTCGTTAGTAGTCAGCATTTTTTCTCCGTTATTGCCACTTCTCGCTGGTGCGGGTCTTTTAAGAGGATTTACTATCTTAGCAAATGAACTGGGAATATTGAGTGTAGAGAGTGACACGAATACTTTGCTAACTCTAGCTGCAACATCTGTATTTTATTTTTTCCCATTGCTAGTAGCTATCACTTCTGCTAAGAAATTCAAAACCAGTGCATATATCGCTATTGCTGTTTTAGGGGTGCTGATTATGCCAGATTTTGTAGCGATGATGAATGATCAACCAGGAACAATCATCCAATTCATGGGTATGCCGATTCGATTATTTAGCTATACAGGACAAGTGATTCCATCAATTATTCTTGTTTGGCTTCAATCAAAAATGGAGTTCTTTCTAAAGAAAGTAATTCCTCAAAGTTTGCATATGGTTGTTATACCGACCATACTTTTGTTTTTATTAGTGCCGATTGCAGCCGGTGTTATTGGACCAATTGGAAATTATGCTAGTCTATTTATTGCCGATGTTGTTGGGAGACTAACAGCGATAAACAGCATTGTTACTGGAGCAATTATTGGAGGCATTTGGAATATTTTGATTATGTTTGGATTTCATTGGGCACCTAATACGATGATCATTATTCCTGAAATTGCTGCGACAGGTACTTCTGCTCTTATTGCTTATGGCGCCAACGCAAATTTTGGGATGGCAGGTGCTGCGTTAGCTATTTTTCTTATGACTAAGAATAAAGATTTAAAGAATTTTTCTGTGTCGGCTATTACTTCTGTTTTTCTATCTGGAATAGTCGAACCAGCAATCTATGGTATTGGAGTGAAGTATAAGACACCATTAGTGGCAGGATGTATCGGTGCAGCGATTGGTGGTGCTTTTATGGGTGCTTTTGATGTTATTGGGAATGCATTTGTATTTGGGGGACTGACAACGATCCCTGCATTTGCTGGACCTACCTTATGGGCATACTTAGTTGGTTTACTGCTATCGTTTATTGGTGGACTTGTCTTAACTTTTGTATTTGGGGTCAAAGGACTTGAATAAGTAAAATGGATGGGAGAATTGATTACATGATTGAGAGAATTTTAGGATCTTTAACAATGGCAGCAATTGGTGACGCAATGGGGGCTGCGACAGAAAATCTGCCTTTCGATGAAATTCGGTTAAAATTTGCTGGACCATTGGAAAAACTAGTTGAACCTGGTAAAACAGCATTCGCATATGGAAACAAGGCAGGTGAAGTCACTGATGATTTTTCCCAAATATATTTAATCTGTCAAAATATTCTTAAGAACCAAGGAATGATTGACCGAGATATTATAAAGAAAAGTATTATTGAATGGTCTGATATTCCACATTATTTTAATCGTTTTGCTGGACCTACAACAAGAAGTGCGATTGAAATGTACAAAAATAATTTATCGGAAATAAAAGCACTTCCTGGGGCAGTAACAGTAGATTATGCTTCTAAAGCTACAAATGGTTCCGCAATGAAGATTTCTCCGGCGGGACTATTTCACCCAGGTGACTATGAAAAGGCTTTAGAAGATGCTATTATAATTACAAAAGTCACCCATGATAATTCATTGTCGATCTCAGGTGCTTGTGCGGTTGCTCTAAGTGTGTCGGAATCATTGAAGGAAAGTGCTACAATGGATAGTGTGATTGAAGCTGGCTTATTAGGCGCAAAACTCGGAGAAGAACAAGGAAAAAAATATTCTAAGCATGTTCCAGGACCAAGTGTTTATCGAAGAATACAGCTTGCTTTAGATATAGCGAATGGCAGTGGTGAAAAAATTGATAAGTTGTTGAAACTTTATGAGGTTGTTGGAAGTGGACTTCATGTTTCAGAAGCGGTTCCCTGTGCGTATGGAATCGTAGCTCTAAATAAAGAAACGCCCTATCAAGCAACGATCGATGCTGTAAATATCGGCTATGACACCGATACGATTGCTACAATCGTCGGTTCTATGACAGGTGCGCTTGTATCAGTAGATGAGACGGTCAAGAGTAAATTATCATTGATAGAAAAAGCGAATGAAATGGACATAAGAGGGTTAGCCTCTAATATTGCAGAAATAGTGAAATGAGAGTAGGTCAGGGATAATTTGAGTAATAATAGTAATTCTAAATATTATCAAATCTATGAAGAATTGAAAAAAAGCATTATTGCAAAGAAATATGTGGAAAATGATTTTTTTCCAACTGAAGTTGATTTGCAAAAAAAATATGGTGTCAGCAGAATAACGATTCGTTCCGCACTGCAACTGTTAGAATCGGATGGATATATCAAAAAGGTTCCTGGATTGGGAACAATCGTCAACAGCAATAAGCGAACATTACAATTGAATCGCTTGATAAGTTTTAATGATGAGCATAGTGAGCATATTACTTCATCTAAGCTAGTTGATTTTAGAAGAGAACCTGCACCTGAAAAAGTAAGGTTGCAGTTAAAATTATCTCCAATGGAAGAAGTTTATGTGAATGAACGGATACGAATCATTGATGATGAGAATATCGGTTTTCAGCGTGTATATGTGCCGAAAAATTATATAGAGTTGAATGAAGAGGACTTTAATTCTCCAGAAGCTTCACTCTATAAAATTTTTGAAGATAAATCTATTCTGATCGAAAGTGCTACCGAAATTATTGAGTCTATCGTAGCAGATGATGTATTGGCTGATCATTTAAAGATCAAAACGGGAGAACCATTGTTGTATATAACTAGAAATACAATCGATGATAAAAATAGAAATATCGAATATGCGGAAATTTATTATCGGGCTGATAGATATAGATATGAAATTCAATTGAATAGATAGAGTAATATTTATAATATGAATGCTTAGCATTATCCCCGTCTTTCTTTTCTATGATTTTATTTTGAAAATAGAGAACGAATGATTAGGCCCAATTCAATCAAATGTTCCATTTGATTGAATTGGCTTTTTTGAGTTCTTTTAGCTAAAGCAACTTAATTAAATAGTAGTAGAAGGGATAATAATGCGGTAAGGATTTTTTTAATGTTCATTTATTACAAAGATTTTCGAATCGTCGTAAAATATGATTTAACTGAATCTTTCTTTTTTTAAATCTTAATCTCCGTATAAACTCGTCAGATTTGAATGGTAATTCGCCATTTTTTTGGTAGAATGGTAACTAGCTGAACAAGGGGTATTTCCAATTTGGAAAACCCTATCTTAGGTGAAGGTAGAGAAAAGAATGATCAAAGGAATCGGGATCGATGCAGTCGAGCTGCCTCGAATGAAAGAATTAATTGAAAAAAAACCTCAGTTTATAACGCGTATTTTAACAGAGAAGGAAGCAAAATTATTTGCACGCTTGCCGCTGAAACGTCAGGTAGAGTTCCTTGGCGGGCGCTATGCCTGCAAAGAAGCGTTCTCGAAAGCTTGGGGGACAGGGATCGGCAAAGTTTCTTTTCATGATATTGAAGTCTTGACCAATGAATTCGGTGCCCCGATCGTTACTAAAGCACCGCATCCTTTAGAAAAAACGTTTGTCAGTATCACCCATACAAATGATACTGCTTTTGCACAAATTATTTTAGAAGTACTAGATAGTGAATAAACCAAGTTGAAGTAGTCTGTCAGTCAAGAAGACTTTGATACTTCATGGACGAACAGCCGACTACATAAAACCAACTTAATTTGTTCGTCTGATCAAGCACTAGTAGAAAGAAGGAACTGGAAATGGTGGTTGCTTACCATAGACCAACGAAAGCGATAATTGATACAACTGCGATTACCGAAAACATCAAACATGAGATTGCTCACTTACCAAGCGAGACATTTCTTTTTGCGGTGGTCAAAGCGAATGGTTACGGACACGGAGCGGTTCAAACCGCTCTTGCAGCCAAAGAAGGCGGCGCAGATGGTTTTTGCGTTGCGACGATCGATGAAGCGATCGAATTGAGAGAAGCAGGGATTACTGACCCGATTTTGATCTTAGGTGTCGTGAATGTGTGTGATATTGCCTTGCTGACGACCTATGATTTGTCATTTCCAGTCGCTTCGATGGACTGGCTGATAGAAGCAGGCGCTTATTTAGAGGAGAACCCTCTAAATAAGCCGCTTAAAGTGCATATCAAGGTGGATACTGGTATGGGGAGAATCGGCTTTTTGACTGTCGAAGAAGTGCGCCAAGCCGTTCTTTGGTTAGAAGATCACCCCTCTTTTGAGTGGGAAGGGATCTTTACCCATTTCTCCACAGCGGATCAAGCAGACACGAGCTATTGGGAAACCCAGCACCAACGTTTTAAAGAAGTCTTAACTGTTTTGCCCTATTTGCCGACATATATACATACAGGCAATAGCGCAACCTCTTTATGGCACAAAGAAGCAGTAGGAAATATGGTCCGTTTTGGGATCGCAATGTATGGGTTGAACCCATCAGGTCATGCGCTGAGCGAACCATTTTCCTTAAAACCTGCGCTTTCGCTCGTTTCTGAACTGATACAAGTGAAATTACTTGAAAAAGGAGCGGGGATTGGCTATGGTGAAACATATATCACTCCACGTCAGGAATGGATCGGCACCGTGCCTATCGGTTATGCTGACGGCTGGTTACGAAAAATGCAAGGCTTCTCGATCTTAGTAGAAGGCGAGCGTTGTGAGATCGTCGGTCGAGTGTGTATGGATCAATTGATGATTCGTTTGCCGCGGGCATTTGCTGTCGGTACACCAGTCACCTTGATCGGTGAGAATCATGGGGAACAAATTACGATGCAGGATGTTGCAGACCAGTTAGAAACGATTCACTATGAAGTAGCGTGTACCCTTTCAGCAAGGGTTCCGCGAGAATATAAAAGTTAGGGTGGTCCTATGGTAAAAAGGGGAGATATTTATTTTGCCGATCTTTCACCAGTGGTTGGATCGGAGCAAGGCGGGATACGTCCGGTCTTGATCATTCAAAATGACTTGGGGAATCACTTCAGTCCCACTGTGATCATTGCGGCGATCACGGCAAAAATGGCGAAGCCGAAATTACCAACGCATATTGGGATTTCCGCTTCTTGCACAGGGATTGGCAAAGACTCCGTCATTTTGATGGAACAGATTCGCACGATCGACAAAAGCCGTTTGAAAGAAAAGGTTTGTCACTTAGATGATAAAGTGATGTGTGAAGTCGATGCTGCCTTGATGATCAGTATTGGTGTTGAGCCGACTTTTGCTACATCAACGATCGAGGTGTAAATCTGTCAATGGGGTATGTAGTATTAATAGCAGTTGTCATTTTATTGAGTTTCTTTACGTATAAACATATTCGCCGTTTTCTTTCAGAAACAAAAAAGCGCAACGAAACCATGGAACAAGGATATTATCTTGTGAGTCATACATATGAAGAAAAGCGGGAACAGACACATTATTACGGCGTTTTTCAGCAGGGAGACAAAGAGCTGATACTAGAAATGTCGCTACAACTTTATTTGCAACTGCAGCCGCCGCAACGGGGCATGTTGACCGCCAAAGAAGGAAATGTCATCGAATTTCTATGATACAAGAAACTGTATAAGATAATAAAATTTTATATTGTGCAGTAGATGAGTGAAGTGTTTGATGTGCAATTTGTTAATAGGCATCATTTAAACCATTATTTCTCCCTGTGGAGTATAATGGTTTTTTTGTGGTTTTTAACCAAAAAAAATAAAAAAAATTAAATTATGTTAGAAATGTACAAAACTATGTCATGAATTCACATTATAAAGTAAGCGTTTTTTTGATAATGTTTGGATAGAATAATAAAGGAGGAATTAAAATGAAAAACAAATGGCTATATTTATTGACTGGATTAACGCTCTTATTGTTAGGTGCCTGCGGTACATCACCAAATGAATCAGGGAACCGCGAAGCCAACCCAATTGAACTCAAGCTGTTTTCTAATGTTCCTGATCGAAACACTGGCAGAGGGAAAATCGAAGAGGATTTGATTCGGAAATTTGAAGAAGAAAATCCAAATGTTAAAATTGTTGTAGAAGCATTGCCTGACGAACAATACAAACAAAAGTTGAGTGCCTATGCAAATTCTTCAGAAATGCCTGATATAATGAATCATTGGAGTACACACCCGGCATATGAAGTTATGGCTCAAAATGGGCAATTAGCAGAATTGAATGAGAGCGATTACAACGATCATGAATATTTCGCTGGTGCGCTGAAAAGTTTCGAGGTTGATGATAAGCTCTATGGTTTACCTTATACCAATGATTATATGGTTCTTTACTATAATGCAGAAATTTTTTCTGAGAATAACATCGATATTCCCACAAACTATAAAGAATTTTCAGATGCTGTCACACTTTTTAGAGAAAACGGTGTAGCTCCTGTCGCAGTCTCTGGTTTATCGCCATATCTCTTTGCAATGTTTTACAATGAACTTTACTTAAAAAATGGCGGAACACAAGAAACACTTTACCAAGTTCTCAATGGCGAGCGTCTTGTACAAGAGGACCAGCATGCGATTGATGCTGCAGTCAAAATGAAGGATTTGACTGATTTAGGTATCTTCCAAGATGGTTTTTTATCTGCTGAATATGGTGCAGCACAAAACTTATTTATTCAAGGTCAAACAGCTATGTACTACACAGGATCTTGGGACGCTTCAATGGACGGCGAGTCGTCCGATGCATCAGATGAATTTAAAGAAAATGTCCATGCGCTTTCACTTCCTGTAGGAGATAGCGGTGATCAAAGCTATCTGACAGGCTGGTATGGTGGCGGTTATGTTGTTAACAATGATTCTGAGAACAGAGAAATGGCATTAGAATTTTTGAACTTCATGATGAAACCTGAAAACTATACAAAATTAGCATGGGAAAGCAATTCGTTTATACCAGCTATGGCATATGAACAGTACTTTACTGGGAATGAAACAAATCTGCAAAAAGATTTGACGACTATTTTGTCAGAGGCTTCAGATATCAGCGGCACGCCAGTAAACGATTATCTATCTTCTAAGTTTAAGGATAGTTTTGAAACACTTGCGCAAAATTTTGTGAGCGGGAACATGGCTGTAGATGATTTTTTAGAGCAATTTCAGCGAGCAATCGACGAACAATAAGAAACAGGTATTTATATAATAGATGATTTACTACTATTTTATCTGAAGGGTGACGTAAATGGAAAAAATGAGAAAAGACAAACGAATCATCAGTCTTTTGATATTCCCTGGTTTCTGCGTTTTTATGATTGCAGTATTTGTCCCGATTATTTTGAGCCTTTATTTTGGAACAACTGAATGGGATGGAATATCAGCACCGGTATTTATTGGAATAGAAAATTTTCGCAGAATTTTATTTGAGGACAGTCTTTTTTGGAAATCACTTGGCAATTCATTATTCATTTCAGCCTGTCTGATTGTCTTACAGCATCCCATTTGTATGGTAACTGCATTATTTATCGATAAAGTCGGAGGAAAAGCGGAAAAAATATTTCGAGCAATTTTTTTCTTGCCCGCCATCATTTCAATCATGGTGACTTCAAAAATGTGGGTAAATATTTTGGATCCTAATCATGGTATGTTAAATAAAGTCTTGCACAGCGTCGGATTGGGGCAATATGCTCTTTCTTGGTTGAGTGATCCGCGGTTTTCATTGATTGCTATTACACTAATTGTGATGTGGCAAGGATTTGGATGGGGAATGCTGATTTATTATACAGGAATCAAAAATCTTCCAGAAGATGTATTCGAAGCAGCGAAAATTGATGGAGCAAACAAAGTACAGCAGTTTTTGAAAGTAACCTTGCCATTATTAAAGCCGGTAATTAAAGTGAATGTTACATTGGCACTCATTTCCGGTTTGAAGCAAATGGAAACAGTTTATTTAACGACGAATGGAGGACCAATGGATTCAAGCCAGGTTATTGCAAACTATCTTTATAGACAGGCGTTTTCTGCTTTTCAGTATGGCTATTCCAATGCAATATCGATTCTATTCGTTATTGCCTGTTTAATTGCTACGGTTGCTGTCCAAACGATATTTAAAGAGGAAGAGGTGAGATGATATGGAAAATGTGTATACGATAAAAGAAAAGTTTTTTACTGCAGAAAGAGTCAAGCGCGCGTTCTTCTTACTTCCTGGGATCGTTTTTGCTTTGTTTCAACTATTTCCTTTGATCTGGTTGTTTAATTTTTCTCTGGTTAGCAGTTCGGAACTGTTTGGTTCATCGATATTGGTTTGGCCTAGTGAATTCAGATGGGAGAACTATCAAATTGCATGGGTAGATGGAAAAATAATACAGTATTTGATGAACAGTTTAATTGTAAATATTGTAACAGTGCTTTTAACGATCTTTCTGAGTTTTATGATGGCTTATGCATTTACTCGTATGAAGTGGAAATTAAAAAATAAATTTCTGCTGTTTATCATGTTAGGTATCATGATTCCGATTCATGCGACATTAGTGCCTAATTTTATTTCTTTTGATTATTTAGGGATTAAAGATTCATATTTGGCTTTGATTTTACCATACACTGCCTTTTCTATTCCGCAAGCAGTTTTCATTTATACAGGTTACCTTTCATCAGTCCCCTTAGCTTTGGAAGAAGCAGCTGTTTTAGATGGCTGTTCATTGCCCCAGGCGATTTTTAGAATTGTTTTCCCGATAGTCAAAGCACCAACAATGACTGTTGCTATCATGACGTTCTTGAGTACTTGGAATGAATATATTATGGCAGCTACGTACCTTTCTAGTGATAGCTACCGGACACTTCCGTTTTCTGTTCAAAATTTTGTTGGGCAATATTCATCGAATTATTCTGCGCAGTTTGCAGTAATGTTCTTGTCCTCATTGCCTGCAATCATTGTTTATATTGTGTTAAACGATAAAATTACAAAAGGAGCTGCGATGGGTGCGGTTAAATAGAAGCAAAGAAAAAGAACAGGAATTAAAACAACTGCTGACAAGAGAGTATCTGCATTTATTTGGTGGTTTCTTTCTTGTTCTCTTTCTAGGTTTCTTTTTTACGATTTTACTTTATTTGGATTTTGATTTTCACAATCGCTCGGAACGAATGGCAGAAAATTACCAAGAACTCTTACAAGAAAAAACGACTGTTTTTGAAACAAGTTCATTAAATTTCTTATATCCTATCTCTCATACAAGGGTGATTGATACGTTTGCTGATCCTGCTTCATTTGAGATGCTGGAGGTAAGAGAGGTAATGGATGCATTAAAAGCAATCGCGGGACCTTTCATTCAATATGCGAACATTTCTATCTATAATTTGGACGGAAGGCAGATATCAGTTGGAAAATACAACGGTCTGATTGATAACAACTTTATTGAAGACCCGCAACTCAGTAGTGGTTTTCAGAAAGAACGAGAATCAACGATTTTTTTTAATCAAGAGGCAAAAAATGTTGTCTACTTAAGACCCTATTACACGAACTTTAAGAAAACTGGTCTAGTTTCAATAGAAATGGATGCAGAGGTTTTCTTTCAAGACTTTTTAACTGATGAAAATACAATCAAGATGGTGATTTATGATGGAATGGATAATGTTATTTTTGAGAACGAAACAGCATTCAAAAGCAAATTTATCTGGGAAAGAACCATTAAAGAAGATAGGCTGAATGAATGGAAAATTGCGTATTCTGTTAATAGGTTTCAATTATTACCAGTCCTGATTCATGTAACATTATTCTGCTTTTTGCTTTTCATTTTCTTTTTTGGGGTTCTCTACCGTTTGACAGATAATCTTTCAAAGAGGGTATCCTTTCCGATTAAACAAGTTAGTGAATTATTGGAAACAAGCAACTTTAAAAATCCAAAGGAAATCGAGCTTGTATCTTTTACTAAAAAACATCAAGTAAAAGAACTTGATCTTTTGAATGAGTCCGTTGTTACAATGATAAATCAGTTGGCAATCAATTTAGAAGAACTTCTTATCGCTAAAGAGGTCGAAAAGAAAGTCAGCATTTCCAACATAACTTCTCAAACAAATCCTCATTTTTTATACAACATTTTAACAAATATCGTTTCTCTTTCAGAATTAGAGATGACAGAAGAAATCATACAGTTGGCAGAGAGTTCTGCAGAGATTTTGCGCTATTCCAGCAAAGGATACGATGAGATCGTTTCTTTACAAAAAGAAATTGAAGTCTTAGAAAATTATACGAAAATGATGGTGATACGTTACGGCGAACGAGTAAATGTGAACTATGAGATTCCTGAAAAGATGCGTCAAATTAAAGTTCCTAAGATGATTCTACTTTCAATTCTAGAAAATGCATTTAAACACGGCGCAGATGAAGAGGGGAACTGGATAGTAGCAATTACCGGAATATACTATCATGATACATCATGGGAGATTAGAATAAGTGATCAAGGAAAAGGAATGTCATTGCAACAGATTGAAACATTCAACAGCTATAGTCAATATACCTTTTCTGACGTTTATGAATTGTTTAGAAATATGGAACATACAGGTATGCTGAATGCGTATTTGCGAGTCCGGTATTACTTCGAAGAAAAAGCGCTGCTTTTTTTACTGCCTGCTGAGAAAGGAACTACGATCATTTTTAATAGGTGGGATTAGAATGAAAAAGATGATTATTTTGGAAGACGAACGATTTATCAGA
Organism: Enterococcus sp. DIV0213h; assembly: GCF_051711285.1. Lineage (NCBI taxonomy): Bacteria > Bacillati > Bacillota > Bacilli > Lactobacillales > Enterococcaceae > Enterococcus > Enterococcus sp. DIV0213h. Next base: position 3,294,201 of record NZ_JBIOMH010000001.1, on the reverse strand, counting down.
AAAAATATTGTTGCGAAGTTTCAGCGTTTAACCGATTACGAGATTGTGTTAGAAACCGACAATGGAAAAGCAGTTGTTGAATATGCACAAAAGCATCTTGCAGATCTTCTTATTACAGATATCAATATGCCTATTATGAATGGATTTGATGTGATTGAAAACGTACGTAAGTTCTCACCTAAGACAAAGATCGTTATTATTACTGGATATGATGACTTTTACTACGTTCAGCGCGGTTTGCGTCTAGCAATCGAAGATTATTTGTTAAAACCAATCAAAGAGACAGATATTAAGCATTTGATGACAAGAATCGATAAAGGTGTAAATGCTGGAGTATCAGAGCAGATTGGGGAACAGATTGATTTATTTATTCAGAAGTATTACTTAGAAAATATCACTGTTGAATCATTGGCAGAGGCACTTGGATACAGCAAAGAATATCTTTCTCGTAAATATAAAGAAAGTTTTGGGGGTTCAATCTATCAAAAAATCGTTTCTTTACGAATTAACAAAGCAAAAGAATTATTAATTGAACAACCTGCTTTAGATATTCAAAAAGTTGGAGAAAAAGTCGGTTATCATGATCGATATCATTTTAGTAAATTGTTCAAACAAAAGACAATGGTTACACCATCAGAGTATCGAGCAGAAATTATAAAAAAACAACAATCTTCAAAGGAGGAGTAACTCAATGAGTGAAATCACCAACCCTGTAATTCCTGGAATGGCACCTGATCCTTCAATCATACGAGTAAAAAACAAATATTATATTGCAACATCGACGTTTCATTGGCATCCGGCGATTCAACTTTTTGAATCTGATGATTTAGTAAATTGGAAGCTGATTGGCTCCCCATTAAAAAATGAAGCAATCACCTTGAGAGGAACCAACACTCCCGCAGGGGTTTGGGCTCCGCATCTTTCTTTTGATGATGCATCTAAGACTTATTGGCTTGTTTATTCTCATATGAAGAATATGGCAGGTCGTGAATTCAACGCAGATTCTTATGCTATATGGGCTGAAGATATTCGCGGACCATGGTCCAATCCTGTTTATATGACATCGATCGGATTTGATCCAGCACTTTTTCATGATGATGACGGGAAGCATTATTTAACCATTCTTGAATGGGAAACTCGGGAAGGATATCAAACACCTGGACATATCGTCATTGCAGAATATGACTTGATCGTTGGGGAAGTCATTGGTTCGTGGCATAGAGTGACGCAAGGTTTTACGACACGAGGTTGTGCAGAAGCACCACAAATTTATAAACACAATGAGTATTATTATCTGCTGATTGCTTCTGGCGGCACTGGTTATGCCCATGGGGTAGAAATTGGCAGGGCGAGAAGTATTTATGGACCTTATGAGCCTCATCCTTCAAAAGAGCCGATCGTTACTTCATCTCCGCGTCATTTATTCTCTTTAGGCAATCCAGATGCAGGACAATTTCAGATGTTTAATCCACTTTCAGTTATTCAAAAAGCAGGACATGGATCACTTGTACATACACATACAGATGAATGGTATTTGGCACATTTAATGTCACGACCGCTTACTGGGAGATTGCAGAATCCATTAGGACGCGAAACTGGGTTTCAAAAGATGACGTGGACAAAAGAAGGCTGGCTAGAGATGGAAGAAGGAACGAATATAGCGCAAGCATCTTTTACTGGTTTAGAAGGAGTATCTTCCGTTCAATTACAGCAAGATCTCTATGATGACTTTACTAAAGTAGATTACCTATTAGATTTTTCTACTCCTTATCAAGCACAGTGTGACGAATGGGTCAATACTGCAGATAATCCGGGACATCTTAGAATTTATGGGCAAAATTCACTGTTTTCACAATGGGCACCAGCTATAATGGCAACCAGAGCGGTGTCCTTCAACCATACAGTTCAGACGAAGGTGATTTTTAAACCCAAACACTATTCAGAAACAGCTGGGATTGGATTGTATTATGATTCCAATAATTGGCTCTACTTGCATTTAACTTACTCAGAAGAAAAAGATGATACGATTTTGACTATTTTACAAGCTAAGTTAGGAGAGAGAATCGAGTTTCCATATCACCGAGTTGATGCAAAAGGGGACGAAGCCGAGCTCAAGGTTCTCTATCGAAATGGCTTTGCCTCACTTTATTATCGGTTTGATGCGGAGAATGATTGGGAGAAGTTTTTAGAGGAGCTTGACGTTTGTTATCTTTCTGATGAAGGCGTAAACGGTGAGTCCGGAGAAATTGGCGGATTTTCGGGTCTGTTTGATTTTATAGGTGCCGTTGATTCACACCAGCATAAATCATATGCTGATTTTGTATATTATCAGGTTCAAAATCTCTAAGGAGTCAGACATTGAGTTCTGAAGCCATTATCAACCAATTAGAAAAGAGATAAGCCAAGGAGATGAATCTGGCTTGTCTCTTTAAATTTTTTATTTTAAGAAAAAGATAAGGAAGCAAGCAACACAATAAGAACGTTATTGCTTTCATTCTAAATGACAATGAGAAAAAATAAAAACCATGAGCATTATTTTGTGAATGCTAAAACATGATTGATTTTGAAAAAGAATTCAGTTATAGTATGTAGCGACTAGTTTGAAAAGAGGGAAAAAAGTGAACCCATCGATTTATGGACTTACCAAATCAGATCTATCTTTGTGGATAACTGAACAAAAAGAAAAGAAATTCCGTGCCAACCAAGTGTGGGAGTGGCTCTATGAAAAACGAGTAACCAGCTTTGAAGAAATGACCAACCTACCGAAACCTTTGATTGAGAAACTGTCGGCAGCCTTTGTGATCAATCCCCTGAAACAGATGGTGGTACAAGAAGCCAGTGACGGAACCGTCAAGTATTTATTCCAATTGCCAGACAATCACATGATTGAAACGGTCTTGATGCGTCAAGAATATGGCATGTCCGTTTGTGTGACGACCCAAGTCGGCTGCAACATCGGCTGTACGTTTTGTGCCAGTGGGTTATTAAAGAAGCAACGAGACTTAACGGCAGGCGAGATCGTGGCTCAAATCATGTTAGTACAACACTATTTTGATGAACGCAATGAGGGGGAACGAGTCTCTCACGTGGTGGTCATGGGGATCGGCGAACCCTTTGATAACTATGACAATGTGATGCATTTCTTACAGATCATCAATGACCCGAAAGGCTTAGCGATCGGCGCGCGGCATATTACTGTGTCAACCAGCGGCTTAGCGCATAAAATTAGAGAGTTTGCGGAGAACGGCTTGCAAGTGAACCTAGCGATTTCGCTGCATGCCCCAAATAACGAAGTCAGAACCTCCATGATGCGGATCAATCGGAGTTTCCCGATTGAAAAGCTGATGGCAGCGGTCGACTATTATTTAGAAAAAACCAATCGTCGGATCACATTTGAGTACATCATGCTGGATCATGTCAATGACCGGCCAGAACATGCCCGTCAGTTGGCAGCTTTATTGAAGGATAAAAAGAAATTGTCATACGTCAACTTGATCCCATATAACCCAGTGAGTGAGCATGACCAATACGCTCGAAGTAAAAAAGCCGATGTGCTAGCCTTTTATGACATTTTAAAGAAAAACGGCATCAATTGCGTGATCCGTAAAGAACACGGGACAGATATCGACGCAGCTTGCGGACAGCTGCGAAGCAAACAAATGAAAAAAGAAGCCTCCGCTTCTTAAACGTAAAAAGCAAAAGAAGGACTGCACAAGCGCAGTTCTTCTTTTTTTATTTACTATCAAAGTAATTAAAAAACACATTAAAGAAAGCGTATTCCTCGAAAGAAAATTCAAAAAACATTGTTTTACAAGAAAAAAATAGATTATACTAAAAGCTGGTATCCATTAAAAATAACTTATCGTGAAAGGATGATTTGATGGAATGGATTAAATTAATTGGTATTCTAGTTATTTTAGTCGGCTTTTTGCTGAAGCTAGATACTATTGCTGTCGTAATCGTTGCTGGTTTTGTCACCGCGCTTGTGTCGGGGATTTCTGTTGTTGATTTTTTAACAATGTTAGGAGAAGCGTTTGTCAATAATCGACTCGTTACGCTGTTCTTACTGACACTACCGATGGTCGGATTGTCAGAACGTTTTGGCTTGAAGCAGCAGGCAGTCATATTGATTGAAAAGATCAAAGGCTTAACACCAGGGAAGTTCTTGAGCTTGTACTTGTTTATTCGAGAACTTGCTGGCTTTTTCTCTATTCGGATCCAAGGACATACACAATTTATCCGCCCGATCGTTAACCCGATGGCGCAAGCTGCTGGGGAAAACAAATTTGGGGAACTGGATGAAAAAGATCAGGAAAAAATCAAAGCTCGGGCTGCCGCTAACGAAAACTTCGGGAATTTCTTTGCCCAAAATACCTTTGTGGCTGCTTCTGGTGTGCTATTGATCGTAGGAACATTGCAATCTCTTGGCTACGATGTGGCAGCTAGTTCGATCGCGCAAGCCTCATTGCCGATCGCATTGATCGTCTTAGTCATTGCTACGTTGTCGAACTTGCTCTTTGATCGTAAATTAGCAAAAAAATATGGCAAGAAGGAGGACAAATAGATGGAAGGAATCGTTAACGGATTACTGGAATTCTTTTATATCTTGATCGGATTGCTGTCGATCATGACGGCTGTACGGGTTTTTCGCGAAGCGGATCATCCCACCCGATTAGGCACCTCTGCTTTTTGGTTACTGCTAGGGATCGTCTTTGCTTTCGGGAATTTCTTGCCGTATCTTGTGGACGGGATTTTGATCGTTTTGATGGGCTGTTTGACCTTCTTCAAACAAGTGCAGATTGGTAAAATCGTGGACGTGGATGATGAAAAAGCAGAAGCATCGGCTAAACGGATCGGTAGTACGATCTTCGTGCCATGTATCAGCTTAGCATTGATCGCTGTGGTGATTTCTTATACACCATTAGGAGGCCAAGTTGGAATCGGGATCGCATCGATCTTAGCGCTCTTGTTGGCAGTCGTGTTGACTTCCGCTAAACCGAAAACAGTGCTGGACGATTCCGACCGGATGCTTCGTCAAGTCGGAACTGCCGGTATCTTGCCGCAGTTATTAGCAGCACTAGGTGTCATTTTTAACGCTGCTGGTGTCGGTGATGTGATTTCTCAAGGAATCTCTGGTGTCGTGCCAGAAGGCAATCGTTTTATCGGTGTCGTGGCTTACTGTTTAGGAATGATGATCTTTACTATGATCATGGGAAATGGCTTTGCGGCATTTACCGTTATTACCGCAGGCATCGGTGTACCTTTTGTGATGGCGCAAGGCGGCGACCCAGTCGTTGCTGGTGCGTTGGCAATGACCGCTGGTTTTTGTGGCACATTGCTGACTCCGATGGCAGCCAATTTCAATGCACTGCCAGTGGCCTTGTTAGAGATGAAAGACCCCAATGGCGTCATTAAAGCACAAGCCCCAATTGCTTTATTATTGTTAGTGATCCACATCGCTTTAATGTACTTTTGGGCATTTTAGTGGTAAAACAAAGAGGGAAGGATGATGGAAATGAAACTACTAATTACCGGATTTGATCCATTTGGCGGAGAAGCAATCAATCCTGCCTTAGAAGCAGTGAAATTGTTGCCAGATACAATTCATGGTGCACAGATCGTGAAAGCAGAGATCCCCACTGTATTTGGGAAATCAGCAGCGATCGTCGCAGAGAAAATTGAAGAGATCCACCCAGATGTCGTTTTAAACATTGGCCAAGCGGGTGGACGGTTTGCCATCTCACCAGAACGAGTGGCGATCAATGTGGATGATGCCCGGATTCCTGATAACGAAGGCAATCAACCCGTCGATGAAGCGATCCAAACAGAAGGGAAGCCTGCTTACTTCACACAACTGCCGATCAAAGCAATGGTAGAAAACATGAAAAAAGCAGGAATACCTGCAGCCGTTTCTAATACTGCTGGAACCTTCGTCTGCAACCACATCATGTATCAAGTACAATACATGATCGATACAAAATACCCTGAAATGAAGGGCGGTTTTATCCACGTGCCGTTTATTCCTCAGCAAGTCGTCGATAAAGCAGGACAGCCTGCAATGAGCATCGAAGACATCGCCAAAGGATTGACTGCAGCGGTGGAAGCCATCGTTGATTATGCCGACAAAGAAGATCTAAAAGCAATTGGCGGCGCGATCCATTAATCATTAAAGAGGACATCCTTTCGGGGATGAAACAAATGTCTTTAAGGCGAGAAGACCTGATCAGCAAGCATGCGATCAGGTCTTTTTTTGGACTATTTTGATAAAAATCATTGGCGATTTCTGTATGTTTACCCTTCTATCAGACATTTCTCATTTTGACGGATCAAATGAAAAAGAAAGACGGAAAACGAATGTAAGTTACATTTAACCATGTTTTTTTATTATTTTTTTTGCTTTATTTCTTATAAATAAAGAAAGGAAAAATAGCATTTAACGAATGTTTGATGAGAGTAAGGTAAGTAAATACCAAGAAAACTTTCTGTCAGAGGTGTTTTTTATCGAAAAAAGGATTGCTTTTTTAATAATTATTAATTAAAATCTTATCTAACTTCAGAAATCGCATGATTATTCTGAAAATTAATTCAATTAAGGGGTAGGACAGGATGAAGAATAAATGGGCCTATGGTTTAGTGGCTGTGTGTGGCGTGGCGTTAGCCGGTTGTACAACGGGCGGAACAAATAGTTCAAGCAATGACACAGCAGCAAGCGGCGACAGCAGTGCAGAACAAGTGTTTAACGTAGTGGTTTCACAAGAAATGCCAAGTGCGGATCTCTCATTAGCAACCGATACGATCAGCTTCAGTGCATTGAACAATGTATATGAAGGACTTTATCGTTTGGATGCTGACAGTACACCACAACCTGCTGGTGCAGCTGAAGCAGCTGAAGTCAGCGAGGATGGACTGACTTACAAGATCAAATTACGTGAAGATGCGAAATGGTCAAATGGTGACCCTGTTACAGCAGCAGATTACGTCTATGGTTGGCAACGGACAGTCAAACCTGAAACAGCATCAGAATACGCGTATCTATTTTCACCAGTTAAGAACGCAGATGCCATCACAGCAGGCGATACGGATCCATCAGAGCTAGGCATCAAAGCAGTGGGGGATTATGAATTAGAAATCACCCTAGCAAAAGCAACACCTTACTTTGATTACTTATTAGCATTCCCATCCTTCTTCCCACAAAATCAAAAAGTGGTAGAAGAAAATGGCGATCAATATGCGTCAACTAGCGACAATGCTGTCTATAATGGACCGTTTGTCTTGACTGGGTTTGATGGACCAGGAACGGATACGGAATGGGCTTATGAAAAGAACGACCAATATTGGGACAAAGATACTGTTAAATTACAAACGATCAACGTAAGCGTCGTGAAGGAATCCTCAACTGCCTTGAACCTTTTCCAAGATGGACAAGCAGATGATGTCATCCTAACAGGTGAATTAGCGCAACAAATGGCTAACGATGAAGCCTTCGTTTCTCAACCAGAAGCAACGACTTCTTACCTAGAATTGAACCAACGTGATGAAGATTCACCTTTCCGTAACGAAAACTTACGTAAAGCGATCTCTTATGCGATCGATCGTGATGCCTTAGTGACATCGATCTTAGGGGATGGTTCGATTGCTTCAACTGGGTTGGTACCAGAAGGTATGACCTTCAGCCCTGGCGATCATACGGACTTCACGGAAGCAGCTGGCAGCGTCATTGAATACAATGAAGAGCAAGCCAAAGAACATTGGGAAAAAGCCAAAGAAGAATTAGGGATCGATTCATTAGAATTTGATATCTTAGCTTCTGATACAGACTCAACGAAGAAAATCATTGAGTACTTGCAAGATACGATCGAAAAAACATTGGACGGTGTGAAAGTCACGTTAAGTCCAGTACCATTCTCTGTTCGTTTGGATCGTTCAAACGCTGGTGATTTTGATACAGTAATGGGCGGTTGGGGTGCTGACTATGCCGATGCAAGTAGCTTTACTGACTTGTTTACGACAGGCAACTCATACAACCGTGGACAATGGAGCAACGAAGAATACGATGCAGCCGTTGAAGCAGCGGGTACAACCAATGCCAATGACCCTGACAAACGTTGGGAAGACCTAGTCAATGCAGAAAAAATCATTATGAATGAACAAGGTGTCATTCCAGTTTATCAAAAAGCGGAAGCACACTTACGTGCAACAAAAGTCAAAGGTGTTGTTGCTCACGCAGCGGGCGCACAATACGACTACAAGTGGACATCAATCGAATAATCACGAGTAGTTGACTTGAAATGCCGAAGAAAAGGCTGGGACAATTTCTTGTCTCAGCCTTTTGCTTCTCATTTCAATGAGTAAAACTATAAGAATGAAATTAACTAGTAGCAATCATTAAAAAGAGCAATGAAAGGAATAACAAGAAGACACCAGGCCATAACCAAAAGGCGTAGCTCTGTTTGCCGACTTGGGATAATTTCAGATAATCTGTTTTATTTTTGGAAAAAGCTTTCTTCATAGAGTATTGAAAATGGTCAAAGAAACCAGAAGCAAATACCCATAAAAAACCGCCAATGATCAAAAAGAACAGCGCCCACAAGAAAAGGGCATCTGAAAGAGCTGCTATGGAAAATTCATTTTTTATGGCTAACCATCCGCCAGAAATTGCGAGGCATAGGAGGGGTATGAGCCCACTACTTTTTTTTATTTTCATGATCTGACTCCTTTTTAATGATTCGTACTATGTTAATTTACATAATTATTGAATAGAAGTCAAAATACTTAAGGGGGAAACTGCGTGAACAGCTTTTTGAAATATTTATTGAAACGAGTGTTCTACATGGTCTTAACATTATGGCTGATTGCCACGATCACCTTTTTCTTGATGCAATTTTTGCCAGGAACACCATATACGAATGCTGAAAAATTAAGTCCAGAACAAATTGCCTTGCTAAATGAGCAAGCAGGATTGGACAAACCGATCATTACCCAATATTGGCTTTATTTGACCAATTTACTAAAAGGTGACTTTGGGATCTCTTTCCAATTTAAAAACCAGCCAGTAGCGAATTTATTATCAGGAAGAATCGGACCTTCACTGCAACTAGGGCTACAAGCGATCATCTTTGGTACGTTCTTTGGGATCATTTTAGGAACGATCTCTGCGATGAAACAAAATACTTGGATCGATACAACGTCTACCTTAGTGGCGATCTTAGGACGTTCGATCCCTAACTTTGTCTTTGCCGTGTTGCTGCAATACATTTTTGCCATCAAACTAGGGATCTTACCGATTGCTAAGTGGGAGACTTTTGCCAGCACGATCCTACCGACCGTCGCCTTGGCGATGTCGCCATTAGCGGATTCCGCCAGGTTTATTCGAACCGAGATGGTGGAAGTGCTGCATAGTGATTATGTCGAGTTGGCACGAGCAAAAGGGTTAAGCCGCTGGGAAATTGCCTTCAAGCATGGTTTGCGGAATAGTTTGATTCCGTTATTGACGCTGTTAGGACCGCTAGCTGTCGGTTTGATGACGGGTTCTCTTGTCGTAGAAAATATTTTTGCGATCCCAGGTATCGGTGAACAGTTCGTAAAATCAATCATGACCAATGACTATCCAACGATCATGGCGGTAACAATTCTTTATTCCGCGATGTTGGTCTTTGTTATTCTTGTTGTTGATATTTTATATGGAATCGTTGATCCGCGGATCCGAGTTTCAGAAGGGAGTCGTGGCTAATGGCAGAGAAACCTTACACAGCAAATGATGTTGCTGCCATCGATGCAGCCAAATTTCAACCGTTACAAAAAAATACCAATGAAGAGCGTGAAGCGATCGCAACCCCTTCATTAACGTTTTTCCAAGATTCATGGCGTCGTCTGAAAAAGAACAAAGCCGCGGTCTTCTCAATCATTTTGCTGCTGATCATTATCGCGATCTCAATCATTACGATTTTTGTCTCGCCACATGATCCAACTGCACAAAATGTGACCTTTACAAATCTGCCGCCGAAAATTCCTGGTATCAACATCAATGGCTTAAACGGCTATGCGATGGTGGGAGGCGAGCTAGTAGATAAGTATGCAGCTGCCAATGTTCCTGACGGGACGTATTTCCTTTTAGGAACGGATGGCTTGGGTCGTGACCTATTGAGTCGTCTATTTGTAGGGACACGTATTTCCTTGTTGATCGCGTTTATCGCGGCAATGCTTGACATCATCTTTGGTGTAACCTATGGCCTGATCTCTGGTCTTTTAGGTGGACGGATCGATAATGTGATGCAACGTTTTCTAGAAATCTTATCTGGTATTCCCAACTTAGTGGTAATGATCTTGATGTTGGTGGTTTTTGAACCTGGGATCTTCTCGATCGTGGCAGCAATGGCGATCACTAACTGGATTCCAATGGCGCGGATCGTACGGGCCCAAACGATGAAACTAAAAGATCAAGAATTCGTTTTAGCCGCAACGACGCTGGGGGAAAGTCGCCTCAAGATTGCGATGAAACACGTATTACCGAATATTTCCAGCGTGATCATCGTACAAATGATGTTCAGTATCCCCTCGGCGATTTTCTTCGAGGCCTTCCTAAGCTTTATTGGGCTAGGATTAAAACCACCTTCAGCATCTTTAGGGATGTTACTAAGCGATGGCTACAAAACCTTCTTGTTCCTGCCTTACCAAATGTGGGTACCAGCTGTGACCTTGTCTGTGATTATGATTGGGTTCAACTTGCTGGCAGACGGTTTGCGTGATGCCTTTGATCCGAAAATGAAAGAGTGATTGCTATGAAAAAAGTCTTAGAAGTGAAAAACTTAGAAATTTCTTTTGACACCTTTGCTGGGAAAGTCCAAGCGATCCGCGATGTCAGTTTCGATCTATACAAAGGAGAAACCTTGGCGATCGTGGGCGAATCTGGGAGCGGCAAGTCCGTGACGACCCGCAGTATCATGGGGTTGTTAGCCAGCAATGCCAATGTCGATAATGGCCAGATCCTCTTCAATGGGACGGACATTTTGAAAAAATCCGAAAAAGAACTGCAAAAAATCCGTGGCAAGGAAATCGCCATGATTTTCCAAGATCCAATGACTTCATTGGACCCAACGATGCCGATTGGCAAGCAAGTGGCAGAATCATTGATGAAGCACAACAAAATCAGTAAAAAAGAAGGCTTGCGACAAGCGTTGGAACTATTGAACCTTGTCGGCATCCCGAATGCTGAGAAACGCTTGAAAAATTATCCGCATCAATTTTCTGGTGGTCAGCGGCAGCGGATCGTCATTGCGATCGCGTTGATCTGTTACCCGCAGATCTTGATTGCAGATGAACCAACGACTGCATTGGATGTAACGATCCAAGCACAAATCTTAGAGTTATTAAAAGATATCCAGAAGAAAATCAATTCGTCCATCGTCTTCATTACCCATGACTTAGGGGTCGTTGCCAATGTGGCGGATCGGGTGGCCGTGATGTACGGTGGGAAAATCGTCGAAGTGGGGACCGCAGAAGAGATCTTCTATAACCCACAACATCCATACACTTGGGGCTTGTTAGGTTCGATGCCGACGTTAGAAGGAACAGGCGATCGCTTGTACGCGATTCCTGGTTCACCTCCAGATTTGTTAGATCCGCCAACAGGTGATGCTTTTTATCCACGGAACGAGTTTGCCTTGCAGATCGATGCTGAACAGCAACCGCCATTCTTTGACGTCTCACCGACGCACAAAGCGGCCACTTGGCTGTTAGCGCCACAAGCACCGAAAGTGACTCCGCCGGATGAGATCTTGATTCGCTGGAAAAAATTCCAAGAAAAAAATACTCAGGCATCTGTCTAAAGGAGGAGAAACGGTTGGAAAAAGTTTTACTTGAAGTAAAGAATCTCAAACAATATTTTAACGTTAGCCGCAAAGACGAAGTCAAAGCCGTCGATGATATCTCCTTCCAAATCTATGAAGGAGAAACCTTTGGTCTAGTCGGTGAATCCGGAAGCGGAAAATCGACGACTGGACGGACAGTGATTCGTTTGAATAACCCTACCGGAGGCGAAGTTCTTTTTGATGGACAAGATGTTATGAAAATCAAAGGCAAGAAACCACTGGCTGATTTTCGTCGAGAAGTTCAAATGGTCTTCCAAGATCCTTATGCTTCCTTGAATCCACGGATGAAAGTTCGGGACATTATTGCCGAAGGGATCGATATCAACGGATTAGCCAAAAATGAAAAAGAACGCAATGATCGGGTGGATGAACTTTTGCGAACCGTCGGACTAAACCCAAGTCACGGGACCCGTTATCCTCATGAATTTTCAGGTGGACAACGTCAGCGTATCGGGATCGCCCGCGCGTTAGCCGTCGATCCAAAATTCATCATCTGTGATGAACCAATCTCGGCATTGGATGTTTCGATCCAAGCCCAAGTCGTCAACTTGCTGCAAGATCTGCAAGAAGAACATAAATTGACGTACTTGTTTATCGCCCATGATTTATCGATGGTCAAACACATCAGCGATCGGATCGGCGTGATGCACAACGGCAAACTGCTAGAAGTAGGCACCAGCGATGAAATCTATCATTACGGGGTCCATCCGTATACTGAAAGTCTTTTATCAGCGATTCCGCTGCCAGATCCTGACCATGAGCGTCAACGCAAACGGATCAAATACGTCAGCGAACCAAACGATAACCAAGAACGAGCAATGGAAGAGATCGCACCAGGACATTTCGTTTATGCCACGAAAAAAGAAGCCAAGATCTATCAAGAAAAGTTAGCACAAAAAAAGGGGAACTAGCGTCAAAGGTATAGGGAGTGTTAGGAGGAGATGAAACTGGGTGTTTTAAAAGCATACAAATTTCGGATCTATCCTAATGGACAGCAAAAACAGTTTTTCATCGAAACCTTCGGCTGTGTACGTTTTACGTACAATCAACTGCTGGAGGCAAAGATGGAGGAGCTGGCCAACAATGAAGCAAAGCAAGGGTTGACGCCAGCCAAACTAAAAAAAGAGTATCCTTTTTTGAAGGAGACCGATAGTTTGGCATTGGCGAATGCACAACGGAATCTGGACCGAGCGTTTCGAAATTACTTTCAAAAGCGGGCTGGCTTTCCAAAAATGAAAACCAAAAAAAGTATCTGGCAATCGTATACCACCAATAATCAGCAGCACACCATTTATTTTGAAGACGATCAAATCAAGCTGCCAAAGCTTAAAACATTGGTTCCCGTAAAAAAGCATCGGGCGATCAAAGGGAAGATCAAATCGGCAACGATCTCAGCAAAAAACAACGAAGAGTTTTACATCTCGATCCTTTGTTTGGAAGAGATCCCGCCATTGCCGAAGCAGCAAGCCTCTGTCGCTGTTGTTTATGATCCGCAGCAGTTGGTCAAAGCCAACCAGCCGATACCCATCACCTGTGAGCATGCCATCCAAACGAAGCAAAAGCTGACGCGAGCAGAACGCAAACTTCAGGTAAAAGCGACGGCGGTCAAACGGAAGAAAATCCTTTTGACCCAGGCGCGAAATTATCAGAAGCTAAAAGGAAAGGTCGCTCGCCTTTATCGTTTTCACTGCTGTCAAAAGCGGGAATTCATCGATCAAGTCAGCTACCATCTCGTAAAACAGTACGATACGATCTATTTGGAACAAATCGCAGAAGATACGGTTTTAAAAGCTGGTCATTACAGCATCAGTGATTGGCATCAATTCGTTCGCAAAATCCAGTACAAAGCGCAGTGGTACGGCAAAGAACTGCGTTTTGTCACGTTGGATACGCAGGACCAACAGAAGCTAGAACGGCTCTCAGGCGAAATGAGCAGCTGAGCCGCTTGAACTGGAAGGAACGCCAGGGATCGCCTAGGGTATAGAAAAAATCTTTCTGATTTTTGTTTCTAGGAACCACGTTCACTAATTATGATTAACCAGCAACCCCCTGCCAAACTACGGTCTGACAGGGGGTTGTATTTTTTTACATTTTGTCACCTAAAAATGCGTCATTTAAGCGATAGATCTTTGAGGGACGCCCGATGCCGACGGGCTTTTCGCCAACTTCCGTAAAATATTGGAGCATGGATTTTTTGAAGTTGGAATGATCGATCATTTTAAAATCGATCCCTAAAAACTTGGCGAATACTTTACGGGCTTCCGTGATCGTAAAGTCTTTGCCTAACACGAGCAGCACTTGTGGCTCGTGTTCCATCTTGTTGGCAACCCGTTTGAAAGCTTTGAGGATGATCGCGCTGTGGTCAAAAGCCAACGTATCTTTTCCAACAGAGGCGCCAGTCACTAGGTCAAGAATGATCTCGATCTCGCCGCTGGTCAAATAAATTTGATTGGCTTTTCTTTCTAAAGAGAACCAGCGTACTTGGTTCGCATCGTCACCGGCACTTAAGGGTTCTTCACCGATAAAAGCCAAATAGCTGACGGTGATCACCCAACCGCGAGGATCGCGATCTGGGGTGCTGAAGGTATGCAGCTGTTCGATGTTTTGCTTGGAGATGGTGACCCCGATCTCTTCTTGCGTCTCACGGATCACACTTTGCCCCGTCGATTCATTGGGATTGACGAAGCCTCCCGGCAATGCCCAAGAATTACGGAAAGGGTGGCCTTTTCTTTGGATCAGCGCAATTTTTAATTGTTCTTCTTCTTTGTTGTAACACATCAAAACCATATCGACGGTTACGGAAGGTTTCTCGTATTTCGGCTGATCTTGCGCCTGATACCATGTAAGAAACTCTGCTTCTGACGCTTCTTTTTCATAGTAGTGTTTTTCAGCTGATTTTGAGGTAAATTCTTTCATTGGTTTCTCCTGCCTTAGATAAAGTAAGTAGCTGAACGCGACGGTTTTCCTTAACGGAAAAAATAAGGAACGATCAAATTAAGGAAAAATAATGCGAGATAAAGCCAAGAAGACGGCGGGTGTTCTTTGAGTGCTGAATAGCCCCAAAGAGCGATCCAGAGCAAAAAAAGCACACGGAGGACTGCCATCGCTGTTGCAAAGAGCGCAGCATAATCATGGCTATTGAAGTACGCAAACAAAAAGGGGTAACTTGTGGTTGAAAAAAGCAAGTGTCCCACAGAAAGCACAGTTAAAAGCAAAAAATGCTGTTTGTTTTTTCGAGTCATAGCGTTCCTTTCTATAAGTGAAGTCTTCCTCATTATAGCAAAAGAAGCACCCGTTAATCAAAGAGAGATAAAACACCTTTATTTCCTAAGAGATTCGTTGTCAGGATCAGATTCTTCCCCTAGAACATTGAAGTGAACGGCTATCTGCGCTATGATAACTAGTAGAAAAGAAATGCTCAAATCTGCTGGTTTATTTGCTGCGTGTTAAGGACCAAAACGATTCCTTTGTTCCTTGTAGACCATGGAAAAAGGTCTTAGGTTATCCGCTTTTTTGATTAAAATTATAGCATTTTTGGGTTGCGAACTGTATACTACCTAAGTATACACTTTACTAGTGAAAAGGAGGACTTGCGTCCATGGCTGAAAAAGAAACATTCTATATTACGACGCCAATTTATTATCCAAGCGGCAAGCTGCATATCGGGAATTCTTACACGACGATCGCTTGTGATGCGGTAGCACGATACAAACGATTGATGGGCTTTGATGTCTTTTATTTGACGGGTGTCGATGAGCACGGTCAAAAAATCGAGAAAAAAGCAGAAGAACTTGGCGTAGATTCGCAAGAATACGTCGACAAAATGGCAGCTGACGTCAAGAAACTATGGAACACACTAGACATCAGTTACGATAAATTTATCCGCACAACGGATGATTACCATAAAAAAGCCGTTCAAAAAATCTTCCAGCAATTGCTTGATCAAGGAGATATCTATCTGGGTGAATATGAAGGGTGGTATTCCGTTTCTGATGAAGAATACTTTACTGAAACGCAATTAGCAGAAGTTTACCGAGATGAAGAGGGCAAAGTCATCGGCGGTAAAGCGCCAAGCGGTCATGAGGTAGAATTGGTGAAGGAATCTTCTTATTTCTTCCGCATGAGCAAATATGCCGATCGTTTGGTTGAATACTATGATGAGCACCCAGAGTTCATTCAACCAGAATCACGTAAAAATGAAATGCTGAATAATTTCATCAAACCAGGGTTAGAAGACCTGGCTGTTTCCAGAACGACCTTTAAATGGGGCATCCCAGTCACTGCTAGCCCTGAACACGTGGTGTATGTGTGGATCGATGCGTTATCCAACTATATTACGGCATTGGGCTATGGCTCAGACGACGATTCCTTGTTCCAAAAATACTGGCCAGCTGACGTGCATATGGTTGGGAAAGAAATCGTGCGTTTCCATACGATCTATTGGCCAATCATGCTGATGGCATTAGACTTGCCATTACCGAAAAAAATCTTTGGTCATGGCTGGTTGATGATGAAAGACGGCAAGATGTCGAAATCTAAAGGCAATGTCGTTTATCCAGAAATGTTAGTGGAGCGCTACAGCTTAGATGCGTTGCGTTATTACCTCTTACGGGCGGTTCCTTTTGGCAGCGATGGTGTATTTACACCAGAAGATTTCGTTTCTCGTTTGAACTACGATCTAGCCAATGACTTAGGCAACCTGTTGAATCGGACGATCGCTATGATCAATAAATATTGTGATGGCTTAGTCCCAGATTATGCCTCAAAAGTGACGCCTTTTGATAGCGAGCTGTCAACGACTGCTGCCAATGTGGTTGGTCGTTACCATGAAGCCATGGATAAAATGGAATTCAGTACGGCATTGTCAGAAGTATGGACGTTGATCTCCCGTGCCAACAAATACATTGACGAAACTCAACCATGGGTATTAGCCAAAGAAGAAGAAAAGCGTGCTGAATTAAACAGTGTAATGGTTCATTTAGCGGAAAGCTTACGCATCGTTGCGATCTTATTGCAACCGGTGATGACAGAAACACCAGCCAATATTTTCCAACAATTAGGACTGGCTTCTGTTGCCATGGATCTGAAAGATTTACGCTTTGGTGAATTTCCAAGCGGCACGAAAGTCGTTGCCAAAGGCACACCGATTTTCCCTCGTTTGGAACTTGAAACAGAAGTAGCCTACATCCAAAAGAAAATGGCTGAAGGGACGCAAAGTCCAGAAGAAACAGTCAAATGGAATCCAGAAGAAACCACATTGCAATCCGAAAAAGCCGAGATCAAATACGAAGACTTCGACAAGATCGAATTAAAAGTGGCAGAAGTCGTTGACTGTCAAAAAGTCAAAGGCGCCGACAAGTTGCTGCAATTCCGCTTAGCTGCGGGAGATGATCAAGATCGTCAAATTTTATCGGGGATCGCTGAATTTTATCCAGAACCGCAAGATTTGATCGGTAAAAAAGTCGTGATCGTTGCTAACTTGAAACCGCGGAAAATGCGGGGACAAGTCAGCCAAGGAATGATCCTTTCAGCAGAAGACAATGACGGTCGTCTGCAAATCGTGGAAGCACCAAAAGGCATGCCAAACGGCTCGATCATCGCCTGATTCTTAGGAGAAATCCTTCTGCTAGTTTCAGCAAAAATAAAATTGCCAGACCTGAAAAGTTTTTGTATAATGTAGGTTATTGACATGAACATGAGGGAGTAATTGGCGGATTTCATCTGCGGCAGTATCACCATCCTGAAAGAAATTTCTGGTGCTGTCTTAAACAGTGAGACTTATGTATGCTTAGACAGTGCATACATAAGTCTATTTTTTTTCATATCATGTACAATAAAGGAAGAGTAAATATAAAAGGAGGAGAAACATGTCAGAAGAAAACAAAAAGGAACAGCTATCGCAGGCGTTTTATGCGCAAGAAGCGCAGCGTGTTCTGGAAGAAATGCAAACAGATGCCAATGGATTAACGAACGATGAAGCACAAAAACGCTTATCTGAGTACGGTCCCAACGAATTAGAAGAAGGCAAAAAGAAATCGATGGTACAAAAATTCTTTGAACAATTCAAAGATTTAATGATCATCGTTTTGCTAGCGGCGGCGATTATCTCAGCAGTCGTTTCCCATGAAGTCGTGGACTCAATTATTATTTTAGCAGTTGTCATTATCAACGCGATCATGGGTGTCGTTCAAGAGGCGAAGGCGGAGCAGGCGATCGAAGCACTAAGAGAAATGTCTACACCAAATGCCAATGTGTTGCGTAATGGTCATACCGTCACCATCAAGAGCGATGAATTGGTTCCAGGGGATATTGTTCTATTAGAAGCTGGCGATGTCGTACCAGCAGATTTACGCCTTTTAGAAGCAAGCTCGTTAAAAATTGAAGAAGCTGCTTTGACAGGTGAGTCCGTACCAGTCGAAAAAGAATTGACCGTCATCGAAGGGACGGATGTCGGGATCGGCGATCGCGTCAATATGGCGTATTCAAACAGTAATGTGACCTATGGCCGCGGCAAAGGGGTCGTGGTCAATACAGGGATGGGAACTGAAGTTGGGAAAATCGCTGGCATGCTGGCTAGCGCCCAAGAAACCGAAACACCGTTGAAGCGTAACTTAAATGAACTAGGAAAATTCCTGACGATCGCCATCATTATCATTGCAGTGATCATGTTCTTTGTTGGAACGATCTTTAACAATACGTCATGGGTCGACATGCTATTGACTTCGATCTCATTAGCAGTAGCGGCGATCCCAGAAGGGCTGCCAGCGATCGTAACGATCATCTTAGCCTTAGGTACGCAAGTAATGGCGAAACGAAATGCAGTGATCCGTAAATTGCCAGCGGTTGAAACCCTTGGGGCAACCGATATTATCGCTTCTGATAAAACTGGTACGTTGACGTTGAATCAAATGACCGTGGAAAAATTGTATGTCAATGATAAGCAACATGCTGCTTCAGAAGATATTCCGTTAGACAACATGGCATTAAAAGTCATGAACTTTGCCAATGATACAAAATTTGGTGAAGAAGGCAACTTGATCGGTGATCCGACCGAGACCGCATTGGTGCAATTCGGGATGGATCAAGGATTCCATGTGCGGGATCTTGTCAATCAAGAACCGCGGGTAGCAGATCTGCCATTTGATTCTGACCGAAAACTTATGAGTACGATCCACCAACAAGAAGACGGTCGCTATTTAGTTGCTGTCAAAGGCGCACCCGATGTCTTGCTAGGCAGAACCTCAAAAGTATTATTGGACGGCCAAGAGCTGCCGATGACCAATGAAGAAAAAGAAAAAATCTTATTCAACAATACCGATATGGCAAAACAAGCACTGCGGGTATTGGGGATGGCCTACAAATATGTAGACCAAGTACCAGAAAACTTAGAATCAGAAATCGTCGAAAATGATTTGGTCTTTGCTGGCTTAGTCGGAATGATCGACCCAGAACGGGCAGAAGCAGCCGATGCGGTACGTTTAGCCAAAGAAGCTGGGATTCGTCCAATCATGATCACCGGAGACCACCGCGATACAGCTGAAGCCATTGCGGGACGTTTAGGGATCATCAAACCGGGCGATGATGATGCCGTCTTGACTGGCGCTGAACTCAATAAAATGAGCGAAGAAGAGTTTGCCCAAAAGGTAGCGAACTACTCAGTCTATGCACGGGTATCACCTGAACATAAAGTTCGGATCGTCAAAGCTTGGCAACAAGAAGGCAAAGTCGTTGCCATGACTGGTGACGGGGTCAACGATGCTCCGTCACTGAAGCAAGCCGATATTGGTGTCGGCATGGGGATCACAGGTACCGAAGTTTCTAAAGGTGCTTCCGATATGGTCCTAGCAGATGACAACTTCGCTACGATCGTCGTAGCAGTGGAAGAAGGACGAAAAGTCTTCTCCAATATTCAAAAAGCGATTCAATACTTGCTAGCCGCTAACCTAGGGGAAGTTTTGACCTTGTTCTTAGCAACCTTGTGGGGTTGGGACTCGCTATTGCCGATCCACTTGCTTTGGATCAACCTAGTAACGGATACCTTCCCAGCAATTGCTTTAGGAATGGAGCCTGCTGAAAAAGATCTAATGAAACATGCACCGCGGGGACGCAGTTCCAACTTCTTCTCTGGTGGTGTGATGAGCAGTATCATCTACCAAGGGATCTTAGAAGCGGCAACCGTGCTGTTCGTTTATTGGTCAGCGATCCAATGGCCCGTTCACAATACGTACGATGCGATCCATGCCGATGCCTTAACGATGGCGTTTGCCACGTTAGGATTGATGCAGTTGTTCCATGCCTTCAACGTCAAATCGATCCATCAGTCGCTCTTTAAAGTAGGGGCATTTAGAAACAAAGCCTTCAACTGGGCGATCCTGTTGTCCTTTGCGTTGATGCTGGTGATCTTCATCGTGCCAGGATTAAATGATATCTTCCGTGTTGCACACCTTGACTTGTATCAATGGGGCATCGTTTTAGGGGCCTCCTTTGCGATCATTCCAGTCGTTGAGATCGTCAAAGCGATCCAACGAGCAATGGGACGCAAATAAGCCAAAATTAAACGGAAAAACAATCAATGGTCTGCTGTCCTTCTCCCTGGGCAGCAGGTCTTTTTTTGCTGGCTTATTTTCGATAAACCCTACGGCTGTTACTTGACCTTTTCATTTGCAGTAAGAAACGGTAAAATAGGAGATAATAACAAAGAAAGTAGGGGACCCACTGTGCGACCAAACTTAGGTTTTTATGTACAAACAATCAACGATCTTGTCAAAGAAACAGAAGCGATCGGGGAGAAAATGAATCCCAATTATGAAGAGATCCGCAAAGCGATCGACGAGAAGAAAGAAGCCGAGGTAACACCTGAGCGGCTAGCTGAGATTACTAGAATTTTTAAAGAAGGCACGGACAAATACCGCTTGATGCTGGAAAAAATCAGCAAATTGCGTCCCCCAGCGAATGTGATGGGGATCCATAAAAAATTCGAACGGGCGTATATGAAATATGTTGCTGGCTGTGATGAGATGATTTTGAGTCTCGATAACAAAATCGACCAAGAAGCCTTTGATGCGGCAGAAGCCAAGCAAGATGAAGCAACCGACGAAATTTCTTTTGCCATTCAACGGATGACGGCTTTATTGTTAAAAAAATGATAAACATTCAAGTTAAACAAGAGTTATTTAATTTAACTGTTATGTTTTTCACATGTAAAGTTTTTTTATCGGAGGTATAATGAATTCACAACCAACAACCTTTTTATTTTTCATTTTACTCCTTTTGCCATCAGGACTAACCAACCTGATGGTTTTTTTGTGTTTCAAGTGTTTTTTAATGAAACGTTTCTAGCAATAACGGGTTTAGTTTGTGAATAAAATATAAAGATAAAGCAGCAGGGGGTACTGAACTTGCGCTTTTTTGCCGATCAATGCTATACTTAGGGCACTATTAAACGAAATGAGGGATCCTCCATTGAAAAATTAACCAATTTGTTGAAAGCTGCATGAAACTGTTCCTCCAAGGGGATAGTCTGCAGATTTTCAGGATTGGTTGACTTTTTCGATGGGGGATCTTTTTGTGTACCTCTAAAAACTGATTCTGAAAATAGCTTTAGGTCTACTCTATTCCGTGAATAGAGACGAGGTATATTTATGTCGAATATCAGTATTAATCATTTAACTTTTGGCTTTGACAGCCAAGAACGGTTGCTTTTTGAGGATGCCAACTTGAACCTTGATACACAATGGAAATTAGGGTTGATTGGCAGAAATGGTCGCGGCAAAACGACCTTGCTGCGTCTGCTGCTCAATGAATTGCCTTATAGCGGCTCGATCACCCATGAGCAGCAATTCGTTTATTTTCCCTTACCCGTCGCTGACGATCAGCAACTGACGCTTTTTGTTTTACAAGAATCTGGCGAATTTGAGCAGTGGCGTTTGGAACGGGAATTGAACCTGCTGCAGCTTGATCCAGAAGTTCTTTGGCGGCCCTTTGCCACTTTATCTGGCGGCGAGCAAACGAAAGTCCTGTTGGCGCGGTTGTTCGTTGATGAAGAGAATTTTCCTTTGATCGATGAACCAACCAACCATTTGGATGTGACCGCTCGCGAACATGTTGCCCGCTATTTGCAGCAAAAAACCGGGTTTATCGTTGTGAGCCATGATCGACAGTTTGTCGATGACGTCGTCGATCATGTATTGGCGATCGAAAAAAGCCGCTTGGTGCTGTACAAAGGGAATTATTCAGTCTATGAGCTGCAAAAGCAGCAAAAAGATGCGTATGAGCAAGAACAAAACAGCAAGTTGAAAAAAGAAATCGGTCGTTTGAAGCAGACGGCAGCCGAGAAAGCGGAGTGGTCCCGAGGACGCGAACGGGACAAATTAGGGTCGCCGACCAAAAAAGGCAGCGGGGCAATCTATGATACGGGGGCGATCGGTGCCCGAGCGGCACGGACCATGAAGCGCTCGAAAGCGATCGTTAAACGGATGGAAGATCAAATTCAAGACAAGTCTGCGTTGTTAAAAGACATTGAGTGGATTGATCCTCTGAAAATGACGCCGCTTGTTAGCCATCATGATGTGTTGCTGGAAGCAGAGCATTTTCAGCTCGGCTATGAGCAGCCTTTGTTTAAACCGCTGACGTTTGCGATCCGGCAAAAAGAGCGCTTGGGGATTCAAGGGGCCAACGGATCTGGCAAGTCCAGTTTGATTGCGAGTATTTTAGGTACTTTCGATGGACAGCAGACAGGGACGATCAAAACAGCCCATGGGATCACCATCAGTTATGTCCGACAAAACTACGAGGACAACTGTGGGATGCTGACAGAATTTGCCCAAGAGCATGGCTTGAATTATCAAGATCTGCTAAATAATTTAAAAAAGCTTGGCTTGGAAAGAGCTGTCTTTCAAACGCCGATCCAGCAAATGAGCATGGGGCAACGTAAACGCG
Organism: Enterococcus sp. DIV0213h; assembly: GCF_051711285.1. NCBI lineage: Bacteria > Bacillati > Bacillota > Bacilli > Lactobacillales > Enterococcaceae > Enterococcus > Enterococcus sp. DIV0213h. The sequence continues at coordinate 3,271,396 of NZ_JBIOMH010000001.1, read as the reverse complement.
TGGAACTAGCCAAATCATTAGCGACACCAGCAGAATTGTTTATCTGGGATGAACCGCTAAATTATTTGGACGTCTTCAATCAGAAGCAATTAGAGGAAGTGATCCATTTGGTGGAGCCTTCTATGCTGATCATTGAACACGACCGTTATTTTCTTGAGCAAGTCTCTACGAAATTGCTGACGTTGACGGGTGACTGAGGCGAAGGATAGAATGAAAAAAGGACGATTGTTTTTTTAATAATCATCCTTTTTTTGTTATTTTAAAAGAAGAAATACTGATGGTCTTAGTAAACAATTACTAAAGGCGCTTTTGGTCAAAAAGCCGCGTAAAAATAGTGTTAACATCAATGGATACTAAAGGATTGATAATTTTTACCCGTTTTTCATGAAAATTTTCTAAAAACGTTAAAATGTTCGTGTTTACTGGCTAGAAACTGCGTTGTTTGGCTCATTGTTTTCTCATTAAAAGGTAAATTAATTAAAAATTCTTTCATAATTCCCAATGATTTTTACAAAACATTTACAATAATGGTATCGAATAAAAACATTCGTTTGTTATGATTAAAATCGAATTTCTTTGAGCGTTTGACCGAAACATCAAGAGTTCGTTTTTTTTGTGACTTGAAATGCCAGTCAACTATTCGGAGGAAAAAGAGAAAATGGAGGGGCAGTTTTGATAGAAGTAGTCGGGTTGAAGAAGGTTTTCGATAATAAGTTTGAAGCCTTGAAAGCAGTAGATTTTACAATAGAAAAAGGCGATTTGGTTTGTTTGTTGGGACCAAGTGGTTGTGGGAAATCGACGATATTGAATTTGATCGCGGGGTTGTTGAGTCCCACCGATGGCGATATCCGCTTTAACGGTTCTTCCGTTGTTAAGACCGAGCCAAAAGACCGCAATATCGGGTTTGTTTTTCAGAATTATGCCCTTTATCCCCATATGACTGTTTTAGAAAATGTCATGTTTCCACTGACAGTCGGAGAGAAAAAGATCAAGAAAAACGAAGCACAGAAAATTGCTGAAAAGTTCATGAAACTGACCAATATTGAAGAGTTAAGTCAGAAAAAACCAGGAACCCTTTCTGGCGGACAGCAGCAACGGGTAGCGATCACGCGTGCCTTGGTGCAAAGTCCAGAAGTCTTACTACTGGATGAACCATTAAGTAACTTAGATGCCCGTTTGCGCTTGAAGATCCGTGAAGAGATCCGTCGGTTAGTCAAAGAAGTGGGCATCACCACGATCTTCGTGACCCATGACCAAGAAGAAGCTCTTTCTATCAGTGATAAGATCATCTTGATGAACGAGGGGATCATTCAACAAAATGATGATCCGCAAAACCTTTACTTAGAACCAAACAATCTTTTCGTAGCGAAATTTATTGGTAATCCAATCATCAACATCTTGCCAGTAGAAGTCAAAGAGGGCCAAATGATCCATCCTGCCTTCACTGTACCAGTTGACCGTTTTACCGACCTTCGCTTCAAGAAACCATTAACAGACGGCCAATACACGTTAGGCATTCGTCCAGAAGATGTGCTGACCACCTTGCAAGCAGGTTTGTTCCAAGCGGAAGTCAAGAGTGTGGAGCTGATCGGACGAGAACGAATCTTGAACTTTGATCTGGCTGACAAACATATGAAATCGATCGTTAGTATTGAAGAAATCATTGAAGAAGGCGCGCAAGTGTCATTTGATTTTCATTACAAAAAAGCCTTTATCTTTGATGAAAAAGGAGAGCGGGTCTACTAATGTTCAAAAAAAATTATAACCCTGAGAACCAACCGAAAGCATGGCTGTTTTTACTGCCTTCATTGGTCATTATTTTCTTATTCAGTGTATATCCGCTGTTTCGTTCCTTCATCATGAGTTTCCAAAAAGGAACCTTGATTAACCAACAGTATGCTGGGCTTGAGAACTATCAAAGGGTTTTAACGGACCCAGTCTTCTTTCGAGCACTGCAAAATACGGCGCTCTTTGCTTTTGCGGTCGTACCGATCGCGTTGATCCTTTCTTTAGCGATTGCGTGGATCATTTTTGAAAAAGTCAAATACAAAAGTTTTTTTGAAACGATCTTCTTTATGCCTTATGTCACGAGTACGATTGCCATCGGGATCGTGTTTCGCTACTTTTTCAATGGCTCTTACGGGATCATCAACTATTTGTTGAGTCTTGTCGGCATTCCACCAGTCAACTGGCTGGATAATGTCAATATGAGTATGACGACCTTGATCATCTTTGGTGTTTGGACGAGCCTCGCCTTCAACATTATTATCTTGTTGGCAGGAATGCGCAACATCGACAAAGAACACTACAAAATCGCAAAAATGTTTGGCGCCACCGATGGCGAGATTTTTCGGAAAATCACCTTTCCGCAGTTGATCCCGACTTTTGCCTTCTTGTTAACGGTCAATCTGATCAGTGCCTTTAAAGTCTATACTCAAGTATATGCCTTGTTTGGCGGACAGCCAGGGATCGCCCGCAGTGCAACCACGGCAGTCTTTTATATTTATGACAAATTCCATATCGCCGGACGTCCGGGGATTGCAATGGCGGCAACCGTGATCTTGTTCATCATTATTTTGCTCGTCACCTTTATCCAAAATAAACTTTTGAAGAAAGTGGGCGAATAAACGAATGAAAAAAATTGTCACGATTGTTTCGATGCTGTTTTTAGCAATTTTAGCAGTGATCACGCTGTTTCCCTTTGTCTATATGATTTTAGCTGGTCTAATGACCTACAGTGAAGCAACCAGTATTCCACCGACGATCATGCCAGAGTCTTTCCAGTGGAGCAACTACGGGGAAGTCTTTACCCGAGCACCGTTTTTACGCTACTTCTTTAATACGGTCTTCGTTTCCGCGGTGACGACTATCGCGACGCTGATCACTGCGATTCTAGCTGCCTTTGCATTGACTAGTCTTGAATTCAAATACAAACGGTTAGTTATCGGATTGATGATCTCGTTATTGATGGTTCCTTATGAATCGATCATTTTCACCAATTACAATACGATTGCGCGAATGGGCTTATTGAATACGTATAGTGCGTTGATCATTCCCTTTCTGACCAGTATTTTTTACATCTATTATTTAAACGGTTATTTACAAAGTATTTCTAATACCTTTTATAAGGCAGCCAAAATTGACGGAGCCAGCGACCTAGCTTATATCCGCCGAATTTTGATCCCCATGTCTAAACCAGCCTTGGTGACAGTCGGGATTCTGACGTTCATCTCTAGCTGGAATTCTTTCTTATGGCCGTTGTTAGTGACGAATGAGAAAAAATACCGTCTCTTAAATAATGGATTGGCTGCCTTTACCACAGAAAGCGGCAGTGACGTTCATTTACAGATGGCGGCAGCGACCTTGACCGTCATTCCAATTCTGATCATTTACTTGATCTTTAGAAAAGAAATTATCAAAGGAGTGGCTAAAGATGGCATCAAAGGATAAAACGACGATCACCTTTCATAGCGGGATCTTAACGATTGGAGGGACCGTCATCGAAGTTGCGTACAAAGATGCCCATATCTTTTTTGATTTCGGTTCGGAGTATCATCCAGAAACACCCTTACCAGATGAAGAATTACAAACGTTAGTTGCGCATCGCTGGATACCAGAACTGAAAAATGTCTACGATCCACGCTTAGACTACACGTACCAAGGAAGCGAAACGAAAGAATACCAAGAAACAGCAGTTTTTCTTTCCCACGCCCATCTGGATCATTCCAAGATGATCAACTTTTTAGACCCAAATATTCCTATGTACACCTTGAAGGAAACCAAAGCGATCCTCGAAGTGTTGAATCAAAAAGGGGACTTCTTGCTGCCCGTTCCTCATGAAGAAAAAAGATTTGTCCGTGAATTGATCGGCTTAGAACCTCATGATGTGATTCGGGTCGGGGAAATCGAAGTCGAGATCATTCCAGTCGATCATGATGCGTACGGTGCGGCAGCTTTGTTGATTCGCACGCCAGATCATTTTATCGCTTATACCGGTGATTTGCGTTTGCATGGCTATCATCCAGAGCGTACCAAAGAATTCTGTCAGTTAGCCAAACACACGGATCTATTGATGATGGAAGGGGTCAGCATCAGCTTTCCAGAAAGAGAACCGGACCCCAAAGCGATCACAGTGGAAAGTGAAACAGAATTGATCGAGACCTTCGTGCGTTTGGTCAAAGAAAATCCCCAACGACAAATTACTTTCAATGGCTATCCAGCCAATGTCGAGCGCTTTATGGCGCTTGTTGAAGCCGCGCCGCGGACGGTTGTTTTAGAGGCGACGCAAGCTGCTTTGTTGAAAGAAATTTTCAATAAAGATGTACCGTTCTATACGATCGATGATCAAGTACCAGCGACTCTCGATCCAGCCTTCGCCATTTCTTATCAGGCATTATGTGCCGACACGAGCCAGTACCTTTGGCAAGCAGTCGCGCATTTTGAAAACTTGCAGACGGGTGGTTTGTATATTCACAGTGATGCGCAGCCGTTAGGCGATTTTGATCCAGCTTATCAAGTCTTTTTGGATCAATTGGCAGCACTGGAGATCGAATTTGTCCGTTTGCCAAACTCGGGACATGCGAAACCAGCTGATTTAGATCAGATCATTGCATGGATCGAGCCCCAACGATTGGTTCCAATCCATACGCTGAAACCAGAAAATCTGGTGAATCCGTATGGTGAAAGAATATTGCCGCAACGCGGTGAAAAAATTATTTTAGAGTGATAGAGGAGAGGAAAAAATGAAAACAAAGAAACTTGCATTTGCAGCAGCTGCAGCCGCGACATTGGTATTAGGGGCTTGTGGAAACAACAACGATTCATCTGGTTCTACGGAAAGTGATGAAATCGTTACAGAACTAAGCGAAGATACGACTGTCACCTTTTGGCATGCAATGAATGGTGCGCAAGAAGAATCATTGACGAAATTGACCGAGCAATTCATGGACGAAAATCCAAACATCAAGATCGAATTGCAAAATCAATCAAGCTACTCTGATCTGCAAGCAAAGGTAAATTCAACCTTGCCTTCACCAAAAGATCTGCCAACTATCACCCAAGCATATCCTGGTTGGTTATGGAATGCTGCCCAAGATGACATGCTAGTTGACCTTGGCGAATACATCAACGATGATACTATCGGTTGGGGTGACCAAGAAGAGATCCGCAGTGCCCTTTTAGATGGTGCACAAATCGACGGCGTGCAATACGGGATTCCTTTCAACAAATCTACAGAAATGCTGTTTTACAATGCAGACATGTTAGACGAGTATGGTATTGACGTACCAACAAATCTGGAAGAATTAAAAGAAGCTTCTCAAGAAATCTATGAAAAATCAAACGGTGAAGTCGTAGGTGCTGGTTTTGACTCATTAAACAACTACTATGCCATCGCAATGAAAAATCAAGGCGTTGATTTTGACAAAGACTTGCAATTAGACAGCGATGAATCAAAAGAAGTCATCAACTACTACCTAGATGGTGTTAAAGACGGCTACTTCCGAATCGCTGGTTCTGACAAATACTTGTCTGGTCCATTTGCCAATGAGCAAATCGCAATGTATGTCGGCTCAATCGCAGGGGAAGGCTTTGTTAAAAAAGATACCGAAGGCAAATTTGAATATGACGTAGCAGCTCGTCCAGAACCAATCAACTTGCAACAAGGAACTGACTTGTATATGTTCAACAGCGCAACACCAGAGCAACGCACCGCTGCTTTTGAATACATGAAATACTTAACTTCGCCAGAAGCGCAAAAAACATGGGCGATCGATACCGGCTACATGCCAGTTGTTGAATCTGTTTTGGAAAGCGATGAATACAAAAACAATCCTGAAACAAAAGTGGCTGCCAAATTAGAAGATGCGACCAAAGAATTGTTCTCGATCCCAGTGATTGAAAATGCTGATCCTGCTTACAATGAAATGCGTTCAATCATGGAAAACATTTTGTCTAATACAGATCAAGATGTCGATCAATTGATTGAAAACGCAAAACCACAATTAGAAGATGCTTGGAACCAATAATTCTGAATTTCTTCGTCAAAATAGGGTATAATCAGGGAAACACCTGAGAATGAAAGACAAAAGGGTTTGTGCCATAAGGTTTGAAGACACAAGGAAGCAGAAAATGCTGGCTTTCGAGGGTTTTCGACTTATGCGCATGCCCTTTTGGTCTATTGAGGGGAAAAGGAGTCTTTTGAATGAAAATCACGTTTTTAGAAACGAGCGATATGCATGGCTATGTCTATCCAACCAATTTTGCCGATGACACGGAACAAGGATTCGGCGTGGCAAAAATTGCTACCAAAATGAAAGAGCTACGTCAAGCAGCCACCGGACCGGTCGTAACGATCGAAAATGGCGACTTTATCCAAGGCTCGCCCTTAAGCTATTACATCGCCAAAAGCCAGCACTCCGTTGCCGCATTGACCGCTGTCGTCAACCACCTAGACGTTGATGTCCATGTCTTAGGCAATCATGAGTTCAACTACGGTCTGCCTTATTTGCAAGAAGCGATCGCCAGCTACCAAACACCAGTACTCGCAGCGAATATTTTAAATGAAGCGGGAGAACCATTCTTTGGCCAAGCTTACACCATCATTGAAAAAGAAGGGGTAAAGATCGCGATCTTAGGAATGGTGACGCCATATATTCCTCATTGGGAACAGCCTGCGACGATTCGCGGGATGCAGTTTGTCAGCATCGTTGAGACAGCGAAAAACTATGTGCCTTACTTAAGAGAACAAGCCGATATCGTTGTCGTCAGCTACCATGGCGGCTTCGAGCGTGATTTAGTCACTGGAGGACCGACCGAATTATTGACTGGTGAAAATGAGGGCTATCAATTATTGCAGGAAGTCTCAGGAATCGATGCGTTCTTCACAGGACACCAGCACCGTGAGATCGCCACAAAAATCAATGGTGTCCCCGTTGTACAGCCCGGTTATCGTGGAAGCTTTATCGGCGCCATCGAATTGACGGTTGAAAAAAATCAGACAGGGGTTCATGTCACAAACAGTACGGCTGCGTTGATCCCTGTTGCAGATGCTGTCCCAGATCAAGAGACGTTGGCTTTGTTAGCACCCATCGAAGAAGAATTACAAACCTGGCTAGATCAGCCGTTAGGCAAAGTCAGTGGGGATATGCGAATCACCGATCCGATGGGGGCACGCTTGAAAGAGCATCCTTATATTGAATTCATCAATCGTGTTCAGATGGCTGCCAGCGGCGCCAAAATTTCTGGTACTGCTCTTTTCAACAATGAGGGCAAAGGCTTTGGCGCAACCATCACGATGCGAGATGTGATCACTAATTATATTTACCCAAATACGTTAGCCGTAGTCAAAATAACAGGTGCCGAATTAAAAGCCGCTTTAGAACAAACGGCGGATTATTTAGCCGTTGTTGACGGTCAGATCGTCTTCAATCCTGCTTTTATTGAGCCAAAACCGCAATATTATAACTACGATATGTATGAAGGCATCGAGTATACGATCGATCTTAGTCAACCCGTCGGTCAGCGAATCACCCGCTTGGACTTTGAAGAAAAAGCCATTGCGATGGATCAAGAATTAGAGATCGTCATTAACCAATACCGTGCAGTAGGTGGCGGCAACTACGCCATGTTTTCTGCCGAAAAAATCGTTCGTGAGATTCAAGTCGATATGACGGAACTGATTGCTGACTATTTAAAACAGCATCCTCAAATCGAAGCTACGACGAATCAAAACTTTCTAGTGACGTTATAACAGTAAAACAGCCTGCGATGAAGGAATCATCGCAGGCTGTTTCTTAATTTTCTACATTGCGTACATAGTCATCAAAGTATTTTACCAAATCCGCTTTGACTTGTTGATAGTCTTCTTCGGAATACTCTTTGTCTTCTAGTTTTGCTTCGAAAAACGGCATGGCCAATTCTTCTCGTAAACGATCCAACACTTGTTCTTGATTCATAACGTCACCTTTTTCACATTTGATTTGATTTCATCATAACAAATGAAATGAGGCTGTCAATGCTTCGTAAGTGTCTTTCATTTTTTCTAAACGATTTTTTAAAGAAACAAAATCATCGTCATCATGAAAAAGGACTTGTTTTAATTCAAAATAATAGATCTCAAAAGCATCAAAGAAAGCAATGACTTCCGCTGTTTGCAGCTCTTTGGCAGTATCGCAGCGAATATAGGCTTTTTCAGCGATCGCATACGTTTCTGCAGTCGTTAATAGGACCAATGATTCATTGTATTTGCGGCTCGTCACTAGTTCAAAGGTTGATTGACATTTATTGTAGATATTAGAAAAATCTTTGAGCACAAGTTCCTTTGGTGTTTTATCAAACATGGGGGAATCCTCCAAAACTTTATTTTTTGAATAAGACGCAGACACATTCTGGTGCGTAGATGTCTTTTTCTAAGACAGTCAATTTGCCAGTGGCTTCATCGCGTTTGTATAACGTTAGGTTATCAGAATTTTGGTTGGCACAAACGAGATAAACGTTTGTCGGGTCCAAATCGAAATCGCGAGGGAAGTCGCCTTCAGTCGAGATTGATTGAACAAAAGTCAGGCCAGCGCCTTCATCGGTTACTTCAAAAACAGCGATTGAATTATGGCCGCGATTTGAGCTGTAAACAAAACGGCCATCGTTCGAGATACGTACCGCAGCGCCACTGTTGAAATCCGTAAAGTCCGCAGGGATCGTTGGCACCTTTTGGATTTTCTCAAAACTGCCATCTGCTTCATTGTAGCGTAAAACAGTCAATGAGCTGTCTAATTCGCCCACTAAGTAAGCGTATTGGTTATTTGGATGGAAGACCAAATGACGTGGACCAGTTCCGTCTTCTGCCACGTAAACGGAAACTTCTGTCAGTTTGCCATCTTCTGAAATATCATAAGTATATACCCGGTCTGTTCCAAGGTCACAAACTGCTAAACGTTGGTCTGGTGTTAAGTCAGTATAGTGGACATGAGGTTTGTCTTGGTTTTCATGAGAGCCGACGGGTTCATCATGGTAGATGCTGTCCGTTGCTTCGATGCTGCCATCCTCTAGAATTTTATAAACATTCACTTCACCTTTATGGTAGTTGGCACCATATAAAAGCTGACGGGTTTCATCAACTGCTACATAGCAAAGTGGTGCGCCTTCTTCCGTTGCGGTATTCAGCAAGGTAAAGTCTGGGGTATAAGCAGCTGCGCCGCCGTTGCCATCTACTTCTGTGACGCTGTAAACTGCTTCTTTTTTACTGCGGGCAAGATAAGTCGGACTTTTTTCTTCCGCGCATAAGGTCAAATCGGTCAGTGTTCCTTTTTCCGTATCTAAAGCGATCGAATAGATCCCTTTACTTTCGCGACGAGTGTACGTACCTAAATAAATCGTTTGCAACATAAAAAAACCTCCTAATAGTTTCATTCCTATTTAATTCTACCATAGAATGCGGTTTTGGGCGGGTAGAAAAACTCTTTATGTTATAATAAACAAGAAGATAGAAAGGGGAGTTTGTCATATGAAAAAAGGGACGATCAAAGGAATCGGTCCACAAGCGATCGATTCGCAAGAAAGAATGATCATCTTTTTTGGGGAAGAAGCGACCGACACACTGCGAGAATATTCAGTCATTCAAACGATTCCTGATTCGCAAGCGTTAGTCGTCACAAAAGGGGACCAGATCACTTTTGGTGATCAGACCTATCAAGTCCAATATGTAGGGACGGTCGTAAACCAAATCCTGCAAACGATCCAGCATGTGACCTTTGTCTTTGACGAAGTGCCGGCTGAAGATCAGCTTTCAAGTGCGATTTATTTAACGCCAACTGTTCTGCCGAAACTAGAAGTCGGCATGCAGGTGACGTACGACTAGGAGGCAAAGAATGTCATGAAAGAAACGCAGAAAAAGCCGCATTCCTGGTTTTGGAAATGGTTTTTAAACAATCAAGCAGTGACCAGCTTGCTGGTCATTTTATTGATTCTCTTGATTTTGCTGCTCTTTACGAAAGTGTCGTATTTGTTTGAACCCGTCTGGCAATTTTTAGCCATCGTCGGATTGCCAATCATTTTGGCGGGGATCTTGTATTACTTGATGAACCCCACCGTCGACTACTTAGAACGCAAGGGAATCAAACGAATCTACAGTATTTTTGGTCTCTTTATTTTAGTGGTTGGTCTGATCGTCTGGGGTGTGGTGGTGATCATCCCTAAGATCCAAGAGCAATCCATGAGCTTTGCGGATAATTTGCCAAGCTACTTGACGATCATCGAGAATAAGGTGAATGAGATTCTCTCTGATCCAATCTTCTCGCAAGTCCAAGAGCAGATCGAAGCCTCCAATGAGAAGCTGATTTCTTCTTTGACGGATATCGTCCAAAACCTTTCCCGCAGCACGATTCAAAATCTAGGCAGTTTCTTCGGCGCCGTTGCAACGATCGTTTTAGCGGTCATTACCATGCCATTTATTTTGTTCTACCTACTGAAAGATGGCCGTAAACTAGCCCCTTATTTTGTTAAATTTCTGCCAACCAAAATGCGCCAGCCATCACTGGTCGTCTTAAAAGAGATGAACGATCAAGTATCCTCCTATATTCGGGGACAACTGACGGTGGCGTTTGCGGTCGCAGTGATGTTTATGATCGGGTTTAGTATCATTGGCTTAGATTATGCCATCACACTGGGGATTGCAGCGGGATTTCTAAATTTGATCCCTTACTTAGGATCTTTTTTGGCCATGATCCCTGCGGTCTTTTTAGGAATCGTCGGTGGACCCGTGTTACTGATCCAAGTGCTGATCGTCTTTGTCATTGAGCAGACCATTGAAGGCCGCTTGATTTCTCCATTAGTTCTAGGAAACGAGTTGTCGATTCATCCTGTCACGATCCTGTTAGTCCTCTTGACTTCAGGAAAACTGTTTGGCCTTGTTGGGGTCATTTTAGGGATTCCTGTGTATGCGGCAGCTAAAGTGGTCATTACCCATGTGTTTGAATGGTATACGCGGGTTTCCTCCTTGTATGAAGAGGAAGAACCGATCCCCGAAGCGCCACCAGAGGACACCCCAGAAGTGTAGCAGCTTCGAGTGTAAAAGAGTCCATACGTATTATCTACGGTACAGCCTTTTTCTGTGGGCTGTACCTTTTTTGTGCGGATAAAAGAGCCAGCAATCATTGGAAAGTAACGGAAGATTTACAACCTATGAACGATGATTTTTGAGAAATAGACAACCCTTTATTCAATAGAAAGAGCGAGGGATAGTGGCCTGGACCCAATTGACTTCGAAGGAGTAAAAGAATATAATCGATTTATATAAAGAGTTTATATAACGCAACTTGTGCTTAGGGAGGGCAATGAATGCCGAAACAACGAATAACAAAGGAAATGGTGGTTGATGCCGCCTTTGAGATTGCACGAAAAGGCGGTATGGAGCAAGTGATCGTCAAGAACATTGCCGAGAAGTTAGGCTGTTCAGTCCAGCCCATTTATAGTTACTGCACCAATATGGAGGGCCTGCGAACAGAGGTAGAGCAGAAAGCACGGCAATTTTTACAAGCGTATCTAGAAGCCCATAGCGACCCCCAGGATCTGTTTCGCAGTACCGGACACGCGTATTTGCAATTGGCGAAAGAAGAACCCCATATTTTGAGTATTTTTGTCTTACAAAAAAGAGCGAATGTTTCGTCATTAGAAGATCTGTATCAGTTGGAGACGAATCCTGAAGTAGCCCAAAGGATTGCCGCCGATTTGACTATCAGTATAGAAACCGCCAAACAGCTACACATGCATATGCTCATTTACACGATCGGAATCGGTACGATTTTCTCAGTAACGACACCTGGTATTCCACTAGATGAAATCTATGCACAACAGGAAAAAGCGTACGAAACGTTTTTAGAACAAGCAATAGCTGGAACAAAACCATAAGGTGCAGTCCTAACTGCAGAGAGGAGTTCCCCCATGAAAAACGGCATGATTGTTTATCAATCGAAATACGGCGCTGTCAAAAAGTATGTCCACTGGCTTCAAGATGCAACAGGTTTTTCCAGCCTAGAAACCCCAAAAGCGAAAATAGCTGAAGTAATGGATTATGACACAATTATCTTCTGTGGGGGAATCTATGCATCGGGTATTGCTGGACTGTCCTTTTTAAAAAAGAATACCAACCAGCTAAAAGACAAAGAGATACTTATCTTTTGTGTGGGAGCCTCTGCTCCTGAAGAAGATGTTGTGAAAAAACTCAGAGAACAGAATCTCACGGGTCCAATAAAGGACATCCCCCTTTTTTACGGCAGAGGACAATGGCAGGAAAGCAAAATGAATTTCTTTGATCGAAACTTAGTGAAAATGTTAAGAAAAGCTGCGGCTAAGAAAGCGCCGCACACCTATGACCCACAGACGAAGGCACTCATGGAAGCCAACGGACAAGATTGTGATTGGACAGATAAAAAGTACTTGGGTCCGTTGGTGGATTATTTGGAGCAGGGACTGTATTGAACGAGCACAAGCGTTTATTGAGGTTTTATGACTCAAATGAGCAATGAGTGACCAGAGTGTAAGAACAGAACAAAGTTAGTTTATTGCTAATAGATTTTCTGTTGTGACACCCAGAGTCAGCAACTAAGTTCTAAAAAATCGTTCGATCTATTTCTAAAAAGCAATGACTAAGTAGAATGCCGATCACGCATGAGAGGATGTCTTATGCGTGACGGTTTTTTGTTTTATAAACTAGATAGCTTATCTCAAAAAAAGGGTAGCTGTTTCCTTTGCTGACAAAATTCTCAGGCACCGTATCTAATGGATTTCTTTTTTGCTTTGCAGGATGAACAGTTTTGTGAAGCTGAGCGTTAAACCTGATCTTTTTAGTGTTTTAAAAATAAGCAGATAAGCTATCACTTTCTGTACAACGTATATTCTTTCTAAATGCAAGATATCTTTCGTTGCGGGGTTTTTTATGGCTTGGGCGGATTTGACACACTGTTGCAAGAAATACATATGGTCGCCGAAAACATTGGTTGCGTATACTAAATGCAAGATAAAAGAAAGCCTTGTGAGGTTAAGAAAATGTGGATTTTAGCAATTGATATTGGCGGTACTGCTATTAAATGTGGGTTAGTGAATAGTCAAGGGGAACGCAGACAATTGACTCAATTTCCTATGAACAAGGAATATGCCACAGTCACGCAACGCATATGTCGACACATCGATGCATTCTATGCTGCAACATTTGATGGTATTGCTATTAGCTCAACGGGACTGGTTGATCCACGAAGCCAAGAAATCGGGATGACATCACCTTTGTATGAAGAATTTGGCAAAAGACTGGTTAGGCATTTGCGAAGCACATACCAATGTCCAGTGGCTGCCGAAAATGATGGCAACTGTGCGTTATTGGCAGAAAAGTGGTTAGGTCACGCTCAAAATTGTGCGTCCTTTGCGACAATTGTCCTAGGTACATCCGTTGGCGGTGGCTTAATGATTAACCATCAATTGGTTCGCGGCAAACACTTACTAGCAGGAGAGTTTGGCTATATGCTTTTTCCGACCGAAACGAAGGATTGGGAACTTTGGAGCATCGCAGGGTCAACCAGAACTCTTGTGGAAGAAACAGCAGAGCGTATCGGAGATCCCACAATCAATGGGCAGCGCATTGATACACTGGTTCAAGAACAAGATCCGCGATGTCTGCCAATGGTCGCTGATTTTGTCGATAAGCTGGCGGCAGCTTGCTATAGCCTACAGTACATGATTGATCCGGAAATTATCTTGATTGGTGGTGGAATCAGTGCTAGCCGTTTCTTGATCCCTCAAGTAAACGCACGATTGGCTGTGATTGCTGAACAGATTCCAAGTACTGTTATCGTGCCAAACATTTGTGCCTGTCGTTTTGGCAATGAATCAAATTTATTAGGCGCTTGTTATAACTGGTTAAGAAAATACAAGCCTGATAGCTAACTTGTAAAAAAGCATTGTTTTTTATTAAAATAAAGCGTATTTTATTAGAGTATCATACATTCTTTTCTCCTAAATAAGTACCGATAAATGAAAGCGTTTTTGAGCTTTTGAAATAACAGAGAATAGGTGATGCAAGTGAGAAAGTACACGGAACAGAATCGTCAAAAACTATTTAGGGGAATCATTCGTGCCATCAGCTCTTATTTAATCGTGTTTTTAGTGCCTTTTTTAGCCGTGTCATGGATTTGGTATGATACCTCTGTCAAAAGTATCAATGAACAAGTACTGCTGACGGCCAGAAATCAATTGATCCAATTGAAATATTCATTAGAAAATACATTTATTCAATTGAATTATCTGACTCAAAAAATGACCAATGATCATGTTGTTTCATTGAAATACCTACAGCATCCTTACTTGACTAAAGAAGCAAAAGAAGCGATGCAGACATATAAAATCACTAACGATCTAGTCGAAGAAGTCTATTTATATTATAAAGAAGCTCCGGCGACCCTTTATTCAACCGTTGGCTCACTGTCAGTCGACACATTCTTGAATAAGGTACTGCCAAAAAACGATATGGACCAAGTTCAATTGGTCGCACAATTGGACTCTCCAGCGCCGACGTTACTGACATTGGAAGGTGCTGGTGGAGAACAGCGATATTCGCGTTTCTTTTATATCGTTCCAATTCAAAGTGAAGAAATGACCGTTTACGGCGCAGCAATCTACGAAATTAAAGAAAACAATTTGAAGAGAATCCTTGATTTAAGCAATAGTGATGGGCTCAGCAATACCTATATCATCAATGATGAGTATCAGTTATTAGCCAGTACCACCAATGATGAGTTAGCACGCTTTTTAAATCATCCTGAGCGAATGAAAAAAGGCATTCAAACAGGACGAATGCGGTTTGAACAATCGACGTATTTTGTTCAAGCAATTGCCAACAAAGAATTGAATATTTCGGTCGTAGCTGTCGCCAATCCGAATCAAGCATTGGCTTCAGTCAACCGTGTGCAAGAACAGTTCGTCCTAGTATTTATCGCCATATTGTTTACGGGTATCACCGCAGTCGTGATGCTTGGTTTACGCAGTTATCGGCCGATTCGCAAAATAGAAAATCTGGTTCAGGAGTTTCATCGTGATCCAAAAATGACTCTTCATTCGATGGATGATGTCCATAATACGCTAGCGGCATTTTTGGTAGAGCACCAAGAACTGCATCAGGAAGTTCGTTTACAAACACCCCATGCGAGAGAACAAGTATTGCGCAAATTAATGAGTGGACGTTTCCGTTCAGAACAAGAATTGGCTCTGCTTTTGGAAGCTGTCCATGTTTGTTTTCCTAAGTCGAATTATTTTGTGATCGCCATTGATACGAAAACTGTTGATACCAAAGCCAAGCAAGGGGATAAGAAATTTTTAATTGATTATATCGAAGAAATCAAAGAAGCTGATTATACGGCATATGCCACTGAAATTTTGTCCACAGAAATGCTGGCATTGACCGTTGGCTTTGTTGATGGCAAAGAACAAAAAGAAATTGTAGATGCTATCGCGGAAAAAATTACCCAAGCGATCTCCCTAACACCCGCAATGGGTGTCGGGATGACGGTGGATCAACTAACGGCTATTAATGAATCGTATATCGAAGGATTGGCGGCACTGGAAAATCAAGGAAGTCAAGGGAAGCAAATCAGCTACTATGCGGAGCTTTCCCAAGAGACCAAACATTTACCGATCAATTATCCAGACAATCAAAAATTAAAATTGATCCAAGCCTTGAATCAAGGAAATATTGAAATTGCCAGTGAAACGATCCAACGTTTGATTGAAGAAGGCGAGAGCAAACAGACTTCTCCTCGTGTCCAAAAAATGTACGGCTACTACTTGTTGAATACGATCGCGCAAGTCGGCGGTGAATTGGTGGGGGCAGAGGTACTGCATACTGCTTCTGAAAGTGCCGATTTCAACAGCTTGAACCAATTGCAGACGGCCTTGTTAACGATTGCCCAGCAGATTTGTACAAAGGTGCAGAAACAGCCGCTGGATGACGAGTCGGAAATGAATGAGAAAATCTTCAGTTTTATTCAAGAAAATTATCATTCCTCTCAGCTATCGCTAGAATCGGTGGCAGAGGAAGTAGGTGTATCTGTCTCTTATGTCAGCCGTTTTGTAAAAAAAGAAAGTGGCAAAACCTTCTCCAAATATATTCAAGAATTACGGCTGAAAAAAATCAAAGAAGAACTGATTGAAACAGATTTGCCGATCAAAGAAATTATTCGTAACAATGGGTATTATGATGTTTCCAACTATACGAGAAAGTTCCGAAAAATAGTGGGTGTGACTCCAGGGCAATACCGTGAAATGAACCAAAAAATGAGAAATTATTGAAAGTAAATTATTGAAAGTAAGAGGAAGAATGAGATGAATAAACCAGTTGATTTGAAAGAAGCTCAGCAACGAGCTGCCGTCTTTTTTGAGGAGATAGGTTGGCAGTCGGCGAAGGAACCGCTCCCGCAAATAGTGGTCGATCCGCAGCTGGATGCTGATTTTCGATTTGAAACCCAAACAATCAGTGTGTCCTCGCCAGAACACGTCTTTTACGCGTTAACCAAATATGGCCGAGATCAAGCGACAGGTCAATTAGCACAGAAAAGCTATCTAGCAGCGCTTAAAGAACGCTGTCTGATGATCGATATCGGGCGTAAATTTTATTCTCTAACTGATTTGAAAGCAATCGTCCGCAGTATGGCTTGCTTCCAATTTACGCATCTGCAGCTTCATTTTTCGGAAAACGAAGGCTTTCGGATTGAATCCCAGCAATTTCCAGAAATCGTTTCGGAAGAATATTTGACCAAGCAGGAAATTCGTGAATTGATTGCGTATGCTCAAAACCATTCAATTGCCATTATCCCTGATTTTGATTCTCCTGGTCATTTGCGGCAAGTATTGGCTCAAAAGCCCGAGTGGCAATTACCGACAGCCGATGGCACGCGTGATGAACGAGCACTGAACATTTTGGATTCAGAAGCGGTAGCTTTTATTCAGGAAGTTTATCGGGAATATGCGCAACTGTTTGAAGACAGCACCTATTTTCATATTGGTGCCGATGAGTTTATTGATTTTGATCATTTAGAAAACTTTCCGCAAATGATCGAAGCAGCCCGCGAGCGCTATGGGGAAAAAGCTAGCGGAATCGAAGTCTTTATTGATTACGTCAATGAGCTGGCGGCCTTTGTTGAAAGTCTCGGCTTTGTTGTGCGGGTCTGGAATGATGGGTTTTACCGCTTGAATCGCCAAGAGCAGACAACGTTGACGGAGAATTGCCAAATCTCCTATTGGACCCGTTGGAACCAGAATATGGCGCCGGCAGATGTCTTTTTTGAAAAAGGCTATACCATGATCAATCACAATGATAATTTTTTCTATTATGTCTTAGGAGAAGCGGCAGGCTATACTTATCCAACCTACGAAAAAATCAGCAATGAATTCCAGTTGACGACGTTTGCCAATGGACAACAAGTTGCACAGGAACAGCTTGCCCAAACACAGGCGATCGCTTTATCCGTCTGGGCGGATGTACCTGAGGCCCAGACCAGTCGTGAAGTGATCCAAGCGATTTTTTGGCTCCAAGCGGCCATTAGCCAAAAAGTTTATAATGAACCCAATCGGCCAAAAGAGACAGTTCAAAAGCTCTATGATGGGTGGGAAGCGACATTCAGCTGATTGCTAGAGGAATTGGGTGAAGCAGCAATCCCTGATAATCCCTATTATTTTTTTATGATGAATAAGTTTAACGATAAGGCAAATCAATGCCAGCGGCACACTGTATAGAATGAACATAGCCCCGAGTGAGGGGGAGAAAGGGAGCAAATAAGTGGTCTTAGACATTCAACCGTTGAAGAGAAAAGATATCCTTGAAATGGATCAAATGTTTTTAAAGCAAGGGTGGCCTTCTCGCCAGCAGCTCTTGATTGATTATTTAAACGAGCAAGAAGCGGGGGAGAGATGCGTTTTGCTTGCCAAAATAAACAACAAAACTGCCGGGTATTTGACCTTGGTCCCTCTAGCAAAGCACGGACCATTTAAAGGCTTGTATCCAGAAATTGTGGATTTTAATATTTTTGAATCCTATCAAAATCAAGGGGTAGGCAGTCAGCTTTTAAAAGCAGCCGAAGAAAAGGCACGAGAAATAGCTGCCGTGGTGACATTGGGGGTAGGCCTGCATAATGGTTATGGATCGGCCCAGAGACTGTATGTAAAACAAGGCTATATTCCAGATGGATCTGGTGTTTGGTTCAATAATCAGAATTGTGCGATGAATGCGCCTTGCTGCAACAATGACGATCTTGTTCTTTATTTGTCTAAGGAACTTTGAACCTCCTGTGGTAAGTACCGTTAAGGATGGATTAAGCACTCAACTCGTCTGCATGTTCTCATCACCTGTTCAACAAGCTGGTTGGCTACTTTCGTATAGGCAAATTTGCGGGAGTTCTTGAACAAATAGCCATAAAAAATGACTAAAAGCGATCCGCTTCTAGTCATTTTTTTGTAAAGAAAGTAAGGGCAACGTCTTCATATAAATAAATTCTTCATTTAGGACAGTGCAACGGGTGCTTACATTTCTCTTAAAGTGATCTCGACCACTGGTACCAACACATCTGGTGGGCAGACGGGTAAGCTGAGAACAAGGTCCTCTTTGTTGATGATGGCTTCCGTTGAAGTGAGAACTTCCTCGGGATCAAATCCTCGATAAAACAATTCGGAGCCATCATGTAAGAAACGGATATGCTTTACGCGTCCTGCAAGCCCTGGAAGATGCAAGGATTTGTATGGATAAGAAAAGAGGTGCAAGTAAAGTTTGTTCCCGTTTTGGGTGTAACGACTGTCAATAGGCGGTTGAAAAGAGCTGGCACCACAGCCGATAATCGCTTGTTGATGATAATGCATCCATGAACCGATGGCTTCTAAATGGCTGCGAGTTGGTAAGCTGATTTCTCCACGAGCATTTGGGCCGATATTTAAAAGAAAGTTCCCATCTTTTGCCACTGTGTCAATCAGCATTTTGGTCATCATTTCACTGGATTTCCAGTGCTGAGCATCACGATCATAGCCCCACGTTTCGTACATCGTTTGGCACGCTTCCCATATCAAAGGCAATCCATCCGCTTCTAATGGTTTGTCTGGTTGGAATTGCTCAGGGGTGGTAATCCCTCGGCCCAAATCCAGACGGTCATTCAGCAGCATGTTCGGCTGCAGGTTTCGACAAATTTCTTCGATCCGCTTACTATCCCAATCGGCGGCACCTTTGCCTTTAGACCATCCCCAATCTCGATGACTATATGGAAAATCAAACCACATATAATCGATGGTTCCATAGTTAGTCAGTAGTTCAGTGACTTGACCAGCTAAAAAATCTTGATAGCGGCGCATGTCACGCTGGTTATTCGTCTGACGGGCTTGAATAGTCTCTCGTTGCGGATGCAGGCCGTCGAGCGTGAAATCTGGATGATACCAATCGATCAGCGAATGATACAGCCCAATCTTAATGCCGACCTTACGAAATGCCGGCAGCAGTTCTGCTAAGAGGTCACGCTTGAAGGGGGTATTGGTCACTTTGTATTCGCTGAGAGCGGTATCCCAAAGGGCAAAGCCTTCATGATGTTTCGTCGTGAAGACCATGTATTGAAAACCGGCCTTCTTTGCGGTTTGAGCCCATTCCTCTGCATTGAAAAGATCAGGATCAAACTGAGAAAAATAGTTCTCGCGATAGGTGGTGGGTTCAATTTTTTCTGTCGTCATAAACCATTCGTGTCGAGCGCCAATACTGAATAGGCCGAAATGGATGAATAAGCCAAACCGATCATGGAGGAACCAGTTTGGGTCAGGGTAGTCGGCAGGCCAATTTTTATACGTTCTCATTAAAAATAACTCCTTTTTCAATCACTTAAAGAAATTCTGTATTCGCCATGACTGTTTCTTGAATTTTCCAGCCATCTGCTTCCTTGACAAAGGTATGGTAAGCCTCTGTGATGTGGTCACGGTAAGAAGAGTCTTTTGGGCTGATCGTTTTCTGTTGAGCCGCGACCAGCATGGATCCTGTCTCTTGTTTAACGACTTCAAAAGAAAGCAGCGTGTGCTGCAGCTGTTCTTCTGCAAAAAAGTCAGCTAATTCTTGGGTCGTCTCTGCTCGCGCTGCTGCCACTAGCGTTGCGGCATAGGCTGTCGCGTCTTGGTCAGAGGCTGCTTGTAAATTTTCTTTCAGCACTGCCAAACACGCCTTCGCCGCTGCTTGATTTGTAATATTACCTGTCATCTCCAGTTTTTCTGAAGGTTGGGCATGAACTGGAGCAGAAGAACCGGTTGTTAGAAAATAGAGAAAGAATAGGCTAACAATAGTCAGCAGACTCACGATGACGGTTCGGCGCAGCAAGGATGTTTTCATAAGTTCTCACTCCTTCTTTTAAACATCAGAAATTTTCCCCGCACTATAGATTCCATGAAATAAATTGCGACCCACAGAAGTACTGCCGCTGAAAGGGGTCACCATTGGTAAGGACGGTTGAGTCAATTCTTCCAACGTATCGAGCTCCCCGTCCAAGAAGGCAGTAAGCCGCCAGAGTGTCGTATCGCAGCGCATCAGCAAGGCGCCGTATCGCAGATCGATAATTTCAAAACCGAAAGGTCGATTCCAGTCAAACCAGACTTGACGATGGGCTTCATAAAGGGATTGCAAGGCGGATTTATAGACACTGATCGCATCTACTGCTTGGTGCAGTCCGGTGCGATCCTTGCTTTTATAGGCACTGGTGATCTGGTTGGTAATACAGGCTTTTTGTGCCAAAACATCAGCCAGCTGCTGATAAAAGGCAAACATCGTTTGTGTGTCCCGTGTTGCTTTCACAGCAGCCAACTCTTGAGCCAATGTTTGATAGTGGGATGCTAAAGAAAGATCAGTTAAATTTTCTTGATACAAGCCATACAGCAAGTCTTGGTAGAGCAACAGCTTGCTGGGGTTTTCTCCGTGAGGATTGTTTTTTTGCACACCTGCAGTTTGATCAAAGCGATCAAGCAGTAAAAAGTCGTTGGCTATTGACTGGTGAAAAAGCTGAAATTTTTTAGTTAAATTCTCTAACGAAAGGTCGTTTCCAAACTGCGCTTCACTGAAATATTGCAAACCTAGTAGCGCAGCAATCACTGGTGTTTCAGCTCCGTCGTCGCCCCAAAGTGTGGCATAGACTTCTTGGACATCGTTTTCTTTGGCGGCTTGCAAGGCGTGACGCATAGTGGCGAAACTTTTGCCGTAGTTCGGCGCCAAACCGTTCCACGTCCAGATACCTCCAGCAAAGACGATCGGCTGTTTTAATTCCCGGTGTTTCGCAAACATTCGCTGATAAGAGGCATGATCATGATGATAATAATCCCAGTAAACCATTTTGACCGCAGGGAGGTCAGCAAATAATTCTGTCGGAAAACACACGTCTGAATCGTAGTAATCACCCGTAGGCGCACCGATTCTAAAAAACATATCGCTCCACATCATCGGCTCAAAACCTATGTTTTGACAAAGCGCAGCTACCTGCTTTAGGTGTGCGGCCATAATCGTGAACCGGTCTTGTAACCCGTTTATTTCTAAATACTTTCCTTTCCCCAATTGGTGTGCTTCATCCATACCGATGTGCAGTTGATCAGTTGCAAAACACGAACGGATCGAACGGATCGCTGCTTCCAAAAAAGTATACGTTTCTTCTTCTCCCACCAGTAGAATATCTTCTGTGTCCCGAATACTTCCAGCGAACTGCCACTTTAAAGGATTCGTCAAATGTGCCAATGTTTGAATCGCTGGAATCAAAGTTACTCCTACGGCTTGGGCATAGGTATCTAGAGCCTTTAATTCTACTTGGGTATAACGACCGCGCAAATGTCCGAAATAAGGGTACTCAGGAATTTCATAAGTATCTTCCATATAGAGCATGAGGCGATTGAGGCCCATCTTACTTGTTAATAAAATGAACCGTTCCAGCTTTTTGACGGTCATCACCGCATTGCGGGACAGATCGATCATTGGTCCAATTGCTTCAAAATGCGGCTGTTCTTCTAAGACATAGACTGGGCGATCTTCATGCACCCATAAAGTTAATGCCCGAAACAAATGCGCTTTTTCTTGATAGTAAATGATCGTTTCTAGTGGGCCGTGGCAAATTTTCAGGGAACCGGGTCGATGAATCAAGCGCAAGGGATGACCATTCGGCGTTTCCCTCAATTCTAGTTCTTGCAGTGCGTGACTAAAAAAATCATCGAGGTTTTCATTACTTTGGATAAAAATGTCCTTCATCACGAGCGTCCTTCTTTCATCAGTGATTCCGAGCGCTGAATCGCTTGAAAAGAGAACCAGCTACTGGGGAATAGGAAAAAGGGAACAAAGCCGATGACTAATAAGATTGGCAAAAAAGTCAAAATGATAGTAGTCACTAAGATTCCCAAAATCATCGCAATTGTTTGGGGAACACTGATAACCATTAGTAATATTGCTTGTTTAAAATAGTGAAGAAGCGTCAAATCATAACGCAAATAGACCGGCAGAAGGTACAAGCTTATCAAAAGGGCACTGATAAATAGCAGCAGCAAAAAAAAGTGAATCAAGCTATTTTGGATAAAAGTACTAGAGATACGTAATTCCAACCATAAGAACAACAACAAACCCGCTTGCATGGCGCCTAATTGATTGGCACGACGGAAATTTTTTTTCACGATAGTTTTGAACCAAGTCTTCAAAGACGCTGGTCGTTCCTTTTTTTGGAAGCTATCGAAAAAAGCTTGGATAATCGTAGCGGTGGCAGGAAAAATACCTAAAAATATCCCGTATCGAAATACCCAATAAAACCAAAGTAACTGCAACTTCAGGCAATGAAGTAACCAATCGCCGACTTGATAGGAAACATGATAAATACCATTCGTTTGTTTCATAAGCCCCTCACTTTCTTACGGATACAAGTTTTGTTGTATCCGCTTTATTTGTTGTTCTAATCGTATCATTGATATATAGCCAGTGGGAGTAAATGGAAAAATCACACATCGAAAACAAGAAAAACACAGCAAATGTATTTGAAACGCTACATTTCTCCAAAAACGTTCATCGAGATCAAGCTTTATTCCTTGCACCTTTTATAGACGAAGTTGTTCGTTTTAACATAGCGAAAAAACTTACATATTGTTATAGGACATTTTTTTCGCTTACATTTAGAACAAAGAAAGGAGTGCAAATGAATGACAAATATTCGCGGTGATATTGAAGAAGCCAAAGGGAACATTCAAGAAGAACTAGTCCCAGAAACAGAAATGCTCAAGCAACGTCTGGAATGGTTTCAAGACTTGAAATTCGGAGTGATCTTCCATTATGGGCTGTATGCCGAAGCGGGGATCGTTGAGTCTTGGCAATTATCTGAAAAAGATGAATGGGCTAGAGAAAACCACCCTTATCGAGAAACCATCGAAGCACTGCGTTTGGATTATTGGCAGTTGATCAATCGGTTTGAACCGAAGAAGCTGGATACCCGCAAATGGGCAAAAATCTGTAAGGATGCAGGGTTTAAGTACTGTTTATTCACAACAAAGCATCATGATGGGTTTTCGATGTTCAATACAATGGAATCAGAGTTTAAAATCGGCGGGAAATTAAGTCCCTTTAAACGCGACATATTGCAAGAAGTGTTTACGGCATTTCGAGAAGCAGGGATCGCCACAGGAGCCTATTATTCTAAAGCTGACTGGTATTCTCCTTTTTACTGGTTGGATGATGATACCGTCAAAGGCCGTCATGCCAGTTACGATACCCATCTTCATCCAGAAATTTGGGCACGCTATGTGTCGTTTGTGCATCGCCAGATTGCGGAGATTACCTCCAATTACGGAAAAGTCGATTTTCTTTGGTTAGATGCCGGTTGGTGCGGACAAGGCAAAGAAGACCTACAAATGGATCGTTTAGCTGAGATTGCGCGTGAGAAACAGCCGGAATTGATCATCGTTGATCGGATGATGGGGGGCCGTCATGAAAATTATGTGACACCAGAACGCAAAATTCCTGCATTAGCAGAAATTCCTAAAAAAGTTTGGGAAAGCAATATCCCGATTGGAAATGATTGGGGCTATGTGCCGAATGATACTTTTAAGAGCAGCCAAGAACTGCTGGAAACCTTGATTGATGTAGTCAGTAAAGGGGGGAATTTGATTTTAGGCGTCGGACCAACACCTGATGGCGAATTTACATTCGAAGAGACCCAACGCTTAGAAGAAATCGGCCATTGGTTGGCGCTATATGGTGAAGGCATCTATGAAACGCGGGCAAGACCAACAGCTTGGAAAAATGAATGGTATTTGACCTATCAAAAAGACGGCAAGGCTCATTTTGCATTTCGCAGTATCGCTGCAGTCGCTTGCGAACAGATTCCTTTAACAGAGATCGGAGCAACTGAAGAAGACGAGCTAATTGATCTAGCCACTAAAAAACCGTTACCAGTCTATAAAAATGCGGATGAACCGTATCTCTTATGGTCGGATATCAGTCACCCGAACGTTGGGGCAGTTGGGATTCGCGTTTCGACACATAGGGAAAAAAATACACATTGATTTGAAAGCGAATACAATTCATGATAAGGCTAACACCAAGCAAGGAGGAGGAAGAATGGAAACAGCGCCAATCAGACAAACCGTTTCAGTACCTAAAACAAAGAAACAAGATATAAAAATGAAGATCAAGAAAAATCGGCAATTGTACTTGTTTGTGTTGCCAGCGTTTTTGATTATTTTGATTTTCTCGTATGGACCGATGTATGGAATCATTATTGCATTCAAGGATTATATGCCTTCATTAGGGATTATGGGCAGTCCTTGGGTTGGGTTTAAACATTTTCAACGTTTCTTCGATTCCTATTATTTTTGGGAACTCATCAAAAATACTTTAGGAATCAGTATCTATTCATTGGTTGTCGGTTTTCCGCTGCCGATCATCCTGGCATTGGCTTTGAATGAGATCAAAGACGGCCCGTTTAAAAAAATTACCCAAACAGTCACGTATGCTCCAAACTTTATTGCTGTGGTGGTCATGGTTGGTATGGTCATTGCTTTTTTATCTCCCTCAACAGGGATCATCAATCACCTATTAGAATTTTTGGGTTTCGAGCGGATCAGCTTTATGACCAATCCCCGCTGGTTTAAAACGATTTATGTACTGTCGGGCGTTTGGCAAGGAACGGGATGGGGGTCTG
The DNA here is from genome assembly GCF_051711285.1 of Enterococcus sp. DIV0213h. Lineage (NCBI taxonomy): Bacteria > Bacillati > Bacillota > Bacilli > Lactobacillales > Enterococcaceae > Enterococcus > Enterococcus sp. DIV0213h. The sequence continues at coordinate 3,246,197 of NZ_JBIOMH010000001.1, read as the reverse complement.
TGATTTATCTGGCAGCCCTATCTGGAGTTGATACGCAACTGCACGAAGCGGCAACGATCGATGGCGCTTCTCGTCTGCAACGCGTTTGGTATATCAATATTCCAACGATCATGCCCACGATGGTGATCTTATTGATCATGAGCTTCGGCAGCTTGATGTCAGTTGGGTTTGAAAAAATCATCTTGATGCAGAATCCTTTGAATATGCAATCCTCGAATGTGATTGCGACCTTTGTTTACCAGCAAGGGCTGTTAGATGCGCAGTACAGTTTTGCTGCGGCAGTCGGCTTATTTAACTCATTGATCAATTCAGTCTTGTTGATCGTAGTCAATCATATCGCCAAACGTTTAAGCAACTCTAGTTTATTGTAGAAGGGAGGACCAAAAGTGAAAACAACGTCTTTAATAAAAGATACCCGTGCTGATAAAATCTTTTTGATCTTTGTTTATGTGTTTTTAGCAATTTCTTTGCTGATCGTTTTGTATCCACTGATTTATATCATCAGTGCTTCAATCTCAAATCCGCATCTGGTAAACTCTGGTGAAATGTGGCTTTTGCCAAAAGGGATCACCTTTGAAGGCTATCGAACACTACTAGGCAATAGCAGTATCTGGCGTGGCTATTTGAACACGATTTATTATACGGTTTTAGGGACATCGATCAATCTCTTAGTGACCTTACCTTGCGCCTACGCCTTATCACGAGAGGATTTTTATGGGCGACGCGCCTTCACTAATTTTATGCTGGTCACCATGTTCTTGTCCGGTGGCTTGATTCCCAGCTACTTGTTGATTCGCAGCTTAGGCATGCTGAATACTGTCTGGGCACTAGTGATTCCAGGAGCCGTCTCGGTTTACAATGTTGTTGTCACGCGAACATTTTTTCAATCCACGATTCCACGGGAGATGGAAGAAGCAGCAATTGTGGATGGTTGTTCTGATTTTCGGCTATTCATGCAGATCGTTTTACCACTATCAACGCCGATCATTGCGGTAATGGCTTTGTTCTATGGCGTCGGACATTGGAACAGCTTTTTTAGCGCATTGATCTATCTTTCTGATCGATCAATGTATCCGTTACAAATGATTTTAAGAGAAATATTGATTCTTCAAGATATGTCATCAAATACCGTCAATAATGTGACTTCAGAAATGGCGAATATGCTATATAGCAAACAACAACTTGCTCAAGTCATCAAGTACGGTGTCATGATCGTTTCTTCATTACCGGTAATTATCGTCTATCCGTTCTTACAAAAGTATTTTGTCAAGGGCATGATGGTTGGTTCAATTAAAGGATAAAAAACTTAAAGGAGGAAGAAAATGAGAGTAAAAAAGAAACTTTTAGGAATAGCAGGTGTTGCTTTGTGCAGTATGCTCGTCTTAGGTGCGTGCGGTAATTCTTCAGATGAAGGTACTGGGGAAAAGAAAGAAGTGGCCATCAATCATGACAGTCAGTTTCCGATCATCAAAGAAGGGGAAGAACTGACACTGAATATCATGGCACCTGGTGTAGGGTTGGCGGAATGGGAAGACATGCCGACATTACAGGATTATCAGGAAAAAACTGGCATCAAACTGACCTATACGACACCGCCATCCGCTGACTTTAGTACGAAACTGAACTTAGCCTTTGCTTCTGGAGATTTACCGGATATCGTTTACGGTGCTGGTTCGCAAGCATTGACTGCTTCGATGGAGATCGATTACGGTTCACAAGGGATCTTGCTTCCCTTAGAGGAGTATATCACGCCGGAAATCATGCCAAACCTGTATGCACTGACGCAAGAAGATCCCTCAATCTTGAAGTCGATCACAACGCCGGATGGGCACATCTACTCTCTGCCGATGATCTCACGGAATGCGACATCGATTTGGTGGCAAGGTCCGATGTGGTACAACGGCACGTGGCTCGATAATTTAGGTGTATCTGAACTGCCAAAAACCACAGACGAATTGCAAGAGCTTCTGACACGTTTTAAAAACGAAGACCCTAACGGCAATGGTCAAGCAGACGAGATCCCATTGACGGATGTTGATATGAACTCGACAAGAGTTTGGTTGATGGCTGCCTTTGGCTTACGGACCCGCGGCATCCAAGTGGATGATGATGTGGTCTCCTACACACCGACTTCAGAAAACTACAAAGCATTCTTGGAATATATGAATACATTGTACGATGAAGGCTTGCTGGATAAAGAAGTTTATGGACAGTCAGATGAACAGAAAAAAGCGAAGGGTGAAAACAATCAACTTGGGCTTTTTGCCGACTATTTCAGCTTCTTTACTACTGGTCGCAGTGAGGAAGAGGCTATGAATGATCCAATGTTCCAACCAGTGACTTCTGAATGGGCTCCAGAAGCTAAGATTCCCGGTAGTCCAAGAATTTCACGAGGGACCTTTGCTTTGACCAATGTCAATCCTTCTCCAGAAGCTTCTATGCGCTGGGTGGATTACTTCTATTCAGAAGAAGGCTCAAAATATATCGAACAAGGACCAGAAGGGTTTTTATGGGAGTACCAAGAAAATGCGGACGGTGAAAAAGTTCGTGTCTATGCAGACGGCATCGATACCAACAATACCGAAGACGAACGTGGCAAGATCACACCAGCATACGGATTGACAACGCCAAACCTTGTTATCGATACAACCGGCGAATACCATATCCGTAAAACGGCGAATGAAGAACCGGATACTCGTTTCAACGATTGGGTTGCCAAAGAAACAGCTGAGAAGATGGAAGACATCGCTGAAGTACCATTTCCGCTACTGTATTTAACGATTGAAGAAAACGATAAGGTAGCAGCAACTGCCACTGATTTGACAACTTATGTAGAACAAATGGAAGCCAAGTTTATCACAGGTGTCGAACCGTTAGATAATTGGGACGACTATGTGAAAACGATCGAAGCAATGGGCATTGACGAATACGTCGAAGTCTACCAAGCGGCTTATGACCGTTGGAAAGCAAACTAAATAAAGTGATAAGTGGAAAACGGGCCGAGATGATCAATCTCAACCCGTTTTTTTCAAAAATCTTCTAGAGGAGTCCAAAGAAAAATGAGAGTTATGCAGCCTTATGAGTTTGAACGCATTCGAAAAATTTTATACAAATTAAAACAATACCGCGTACGCCATCAGCAACCGGTAGCCCCACTTTTTTTAAAACGAGAGACTTGGGTACCGTATGAGCAAGGGACCTATTTTGGAGAAAAAAATTCCTATTACCAATTGCAAGGTAGCCTTCAAGTTCCCGCTGACTGGGTGGAAAATCTTTGTGTCCTGCAAGTGTACTCAAGCCTTTCAGAGTGGGACAACACCACCAATCCCCAAATAAAAATCTATTTGGACGATACCTATGTCCAAGCCATCGATGTCAATCATCGAGAAATTACATTGACAAAACAATTTCTACAAAAAGAAGTCAAACTGAAGATCGATTTGTTCTCCGGCCGATCTGACAAACCATTCCCGCTGCAGGTCAATTTATTGGCGTTGGATCCTGCAGTTAATGATGTCTGGTATGATTTTTATACGCTGTTTGATAGTTGGCGTGCCATTCGTGCGTTTGGCGGTGACGAAGCATTTTATCAACAAGTCCTTGGTCAAGTCGCCAATGTCTTGGATTTTCGTACCCCCTACTCAACGGCATTCTATGAAAGTCTCACAAAAGCAAAGCAGCTGCTTTCATCGTGTTACTTACCAGCGCATACACCAAAACAAAAGGTGACGGCTGTCGGCCATACCCACATCGATCTGGCGTGGCTTTGGACGGCGCAGCAAGCAATTGAAAAAGGCGAGCGCAGTTTCCAGACGGTCTTGAAATTGATGGAGGAGTATCCAGATTACACGTTTTTTCAAAGCCAACCACAACTGTATCTCTCCATGAAAACCCATTATCCTGAACTTTACGCTGCAATCAAAGAAAAAGTTCGAGAAGGAAGATGGGAAGTTGACGGGGCGATGTGGGTGGAAGCCGATTGCAATTTGACTTCAGGAGAATCACTGGTTCGTCAGATCCTTTATGGCAAACGGTTTATGAAAGAGGAATTTCAAGTCGATAGCCGCATCTTATGGCTACCGGATGTCTTCGGTTATTCAGCCGCCTTGCCGCAAATTTTACGCAAAACAAATACGCCATACTTTATGACGACGAAGCTGTCATGGAACCAGTTTAATCAAATTCCTTATGATTCCTTCTATTGGCAAGGAATTGATGGAAGCCGCGTTTTGACGCATTTTATTACAACCATCAGTGAAGGATACAGTCCAAGAGATTATTATACGACGTATAATGGATTGCTAGATCCTTATACGATCAAGGGGAGTTTTGAACGTTATCAGCAAAAAGATCAGCACGACGAAATTTTGATTGCCTATGGGTATGGTGACGGTGGCGGAGGCCCGACGAAAGAGATGTTGGAAGTTCAAAAACGGCTGCAAAAGACATTGCCAGATATGCCGACGATCACTGGCAATCATGTGGGGGGCTTTTTTGATCGACTGGCAAATTCTTTTGCTGAAAAACCAGGACCGGTCTGGTACGGCGAATTGTACTTTGAATACCATCGTGGGACCCTGACTTCCATCGGAAAAAACAAAAAGGCCAATCGTCAAGGAGAATTCTTCTTACAGACGATCGAAAAACTTTATAGTATCTGTGGGATGAATCGCTATCCACAAGCTGAATTAGAACAACTTTGGAAACAGCTGCTGTTCAATCAATTCCACGATATTCTGCCGGGAAGCTCGATCAAAGAAGTCTATGATCAGACGGATCAAGAGTATCGGCAGCTCTTTGATAAAGGCTGCGAACTGATCCACGCTTTGCTTCCAGAAACACAAGCACCCAAAGCTACTACTTGCCATGTCTTTAATCCGCTAGGGCAAGAGCGGACGGGTCTGGTCTATTTAGACGATCAGACAGGGGTCAAAGAAGCTTACTCGACTCAGCGGACCCATGATGACCGGCTATTAGTCAAAATTCCTGCCATGGCTGGCTTGAGCTGCAAAACATTGACCCCTGTCTCAGCTGTGCCTCAATCAAAGCAAGTGGCAATGCGGCTGGAGGAATCGTTTGAAACGGCGGATTTTAAAGTGATTTTTGACGAACACTTTGACATCATCTCTTTAATTGACAAACGGCATCAACGAGAGATCGTACCAAAAGGCGAGCGGTTGAATCAGTTAGTGGCTTATGAAGATCTGCCGATGGATTATGATGCGTGGGATATTGATATTTATTACCAGAAGAAGCCTTATCCTGTGAAGCAAGTTCTCTCAGCTGAGGTCGTTGAGCAAGGTGAGATTCGTGATACCTTGAAAATCAAACGTCAGTTTGAAGATTCTTTTATTACCCAATGGCTACATTTTTATCATGGCACCGGAAGAATCGATTTTGAAACAGCGGTTGATTGGCAGCAACATCAATTGCTGCTGAAGGCATTGCTGCCGATTGATGTCAACACATTGGAAGCGACATTTGATATTCAGTTTGGGCAGGTAAAACGACCTGTGCATCAAAATACGACATGGGACCAAGCGCGTTTTGAGAGCTGTGGTCAAAAATGGGTTGATCTCTCAGAAGGAAATTATGGGGTTAGTATTTTGACAGATTCGAAATATGGGTTCAATACGGATTATCAAAAGATCGGGCTTTCTTTGATCAAATCGCCGATCGATCCGTATCCAGAAGCGGATCAAGGCTTTCATGAGTTTACCTACTCCTTGTACGCCCACGAAGGGACTTGGCAAGACGCGCAAACGATGGAAGAAGCTTTGGCATTGAATGTTCCCGTTCTAACCGTTCCAGGTGTGCCGCAACTATCAGCAGAAGCTTTTCTAGCAGTCGATCAAAAGAATGTCTTGCTGGATACGGTGAAAAAAGCCGAAGATGAAGAGGCACTGATCGTGCGGTTGTATGAATATCACAATCAAACAACCGCCTGTCAATTGCGTTGCCAAAAAAGAATCAAAAAAGCGGTTTTAACGAATCTTTTGGAAGAAACCGTCGCTGAACTGCCGATCGAGCCGCTGGATGCCCAAAGCATCACAATCCATTTCCAGCCATTTGAAATCCAGACCATCATGCTTTATTTAGAAGACTAAATAGAAATGGAGAAGCATATGATTGAGACACTTTTACGGCAAATGACGTTGAAAGAAAAAATCGGCCAGCTGAATCAGCGTCTGTATGGTTGGGAAGTCTATGAAAAAACTAACGGAAAAATTATGTTGACTGAAACCTTTAAAAAAGAAGTAGCTCGTTTTGGCAGTCTTGGCTGGATCTACGGCGTGTTTCGGGCTGATCCTTGGTCAGGGAGAAATCAGCAAACTGGCCTGACGACCGCGGAGTCCTATGAGCTATCCCTTATGATTCAAACTTATTTGCAGGAGCACACTCGGTTGGGGATTCCAGCCTTTCTCAGTGAAGAGTGTCCCCACGGGCACCAAGGTTTGGAAGCCACGACATTTCCGGTCAATTTTAGTGTCGGTTCTAGTTGGAATCCCGACCTGTATCAAGCGGCCCAAACTATCACTGCTCAAGAGATTCGAGCAAAAGGGGCCCATGTCGGCTTAGTTTCCGCATTGGACATTGCTAGAGATCCGCGTTGGGGACGAACTGAAGAATGTTTCAGTGAAGATCCATTTTTAACCAGCAGCTTTACCAAAGCGGCCGTCAGAGGATTGCAAGGATCAAAAACAACGATAGAAAAACAGAACGTTTTAGCGGTGTTGAAACATTTTGCTGCCCAAGGTGCAGGAATGGGGGGGCACAATGCAGGACCAGTGGCGATCGGTGATCGGGAATTCCGTGAAATTCATCTGCCACCAATGAAAGCGGGGATTGCTGCTGGGGCTTTGGGGTGTATGGCTGCATACAATGATCTAGATGGCGTTCCTTGCCATGCCAATACGTATTTGCTGCAAGAGGTTTTAAGAGAAGAAAGTGGCTTTGCGGGAATCGTTATGGCTGATGGGTGTGGGTTGGATCGGATTGCTGACTGGCTGGGAAGTCGCTCGCAAGCAGCCGCCAAATCCTTGACCAGCGGTGTAGATGTTAGTTTATGGGACGAAGTTTTCCCTGTATTGGAAGAAGCTGTCCTTGACGGATTGATTGCGGAAACGGTTATCGACGAGGCGGTCCGGCGTGTGCTTCTTTTGAAAGAAAAACTTGGCTTGTTTAAAGAAGCAACGCCCCACGTTTCATTGCCAGACCAAGAAAAGGCCCGACAAGCTTCCTTAAAATTAGCAGAAGAATCCGTCGTCTTACTAGAAAACAATGGCATTTTGCCTTTGAAGAAAACGCGACAAAAAATTGCTGTCATTGGTCCTCACGTTAAACAGCTGTATCATCAGCTGGGGGATTATACCCCATTTAAGGAGGAAGCAATGTGTATGACTCTTTGGGAAGGGTTGACCAAATTAAATACGCATCAAGTGGATTTCGCCTACGAAAAAGGCTGCGAAATCGCCAATGGAACAACGGCGCAACGACGGCGGGCTTGTCAGATCGCAGAAGACGCTGATGTCATCTTAGTGACGATTGGTGGCTCCAGTGCCCGTGATTTCACAACGGATTTTGACAAGAACGGCGCCGCCTTAAGGGGATCTCAGGAAATGACCAGCGGAGAAAACATCGACTTAGCTACCCTCGATTTGCCGCAATGCCAGTTGGATTTACTGTTTGCGTTGAAGAAGAGGAAAAAGCCGCTGATTGGGATCGTGATTTCTGGTCGACCGCATTGCTTAGCCCCTTTGAAAGAAGTATTCGATGGACTGCTTTACGCTGGCTATCCCGGCCAATATGGAGGGGAAGCGATTGCTCGGATTCTTTTTGGCGAAACGGTTCCTAGTGGGAAATTAGCAGTTTCTATTCCTGATACGGTTGGACAGCTGCCAGTCTGTTATAATTATCGCAACACAGCGTTTCAAAAAGACTACCTCGATCAAAACGGCACACCAGTATATTCTTTTGGTTATGGTCTTAGTTATGCCTCTTTTACTTGCAGCGCGGTTTCGGCTGAATATGCAGGTGAAGGCATTATCGTTAGCGGCACACTCGAAAATCATTCTGCAGTTTCTGGCAAAGAAGTCATTCAATGTTATCTAAAAGAGTACACGAAAGCATATGTGCCGAGAAAAAAAGTCCTGTGTGGCTTTCAAAAAGTATGGGTGCCTAATCAAGGGCAAGTAGCTTTTCAACTCGTGATCGATGAAGCATCATTGCAGCAGCTGGCAATTTCTTTGAAAGATACTGCATCGTTTTGTCTGGAAGTCGAAACAGCAGGTCAGCAGTATCGATTTTTATTTCAACGATCCAACCCTGACCGTACGTGGCAGGTAACTCAGAAAGGAGCAAAAGAATGATTCACTTTCCAAAAAACTTTTTATGGGGAGCGGCCGCGTCAGCACCGCAAACCGAGGGGGCTGCGGCTGTTGACGGCAAAAGTCCCTCTACATGGGACAAATGGTTTGAGTTAGAGCCGTCACGCTTTTACGATGGTGTCGGACCAAGCGACACTTCAAATACCTACTATCAATACCGTGAAGACGTGGCAAACATGAAGGCCATGAACTTAAATTCCTATCGGACATCGATTGCATGGACCCGCTTATTACCAGACGGAAAAACATTGAATCAGACGGCAGTAAAGTTTTATCGGGCATATTTTCAGGAAATGCTGGATCAAGGCATCGAACCGATCATTAATTTGTTTCATTTTGACATGCCTTGGTGGCTGATGGAGAAAGGAGGCTGGGAAGCCAGGGAATCCGTTGACCATTTTGCATTTTATGCAAAAACTGCTTTTGAACAATTCGGCGATTTAGTGAAAAAATGGGCGACCTTTAATGAACCATTGGTGCATATTGAATGTGGGTATTACGGAGATGCTCATTGGCCGCAAGTGCGTGATTTCAAGCGGGCGATCCAAGTGGGTTATCATACTTTGCTAGCTCATGCGAAGGCGGTTGCTGAGTTTCGTAAACTCGCACTTCCTGATGGAGAAATCTGTATCATCTTGAATTTGTCACCTGTTTATCCAAAAAGCCAAGAAGCGGCTGATCGAGAAGCCGCTGAATGGGCGGACCTCTTGTATATTCGCAGTTTTTTGGACTGTGTCGTTTATGGACAATTTCCTGAAAAACTAACGAGCTTGTTCAAGGAGCATCAATTGACCCCTGAATATGAGGCAGCAGATGCGGAAATTTTTCGTGAAAATACCGTAGATTTTATCGGTTGCAATTATTATCAACCGTTGCGGATCCAAGCGCCCCTTCCGCAGAATGGAGCATCCAATCTCTTTGAGCCGCGTCAGTTGTTTCGTGGGTACGATTGGCCAGAGAAAAAAATCAATCCTCATCGTGGCTGGGAAATCTATCCAGAAGGGATCTACGATATTGCGATGCGTCTGAAGAATGACTATCAAAACATGCCATGGTTTATTTCCGAAAATGGCATGGGGGTGTCAGAGGAAGAACGGTTCATGGATGCCACGGGGCAAGTCAATGATACGTATCGGATTACCTTTGTTGAAGACCATTTGTGTCAGCTGCATCGCGCGATCGAAGATGGGTCACCTTGTTTCGGCTACCATATGTGGACCTTTATGGATTGCTGGAGCTGGTTGAACGCTTATAAAAACCGCTATGGTTTTTATCGAGTAGATTTGAAGAATAACTTCGAGCGTTATCCTAAAGCGTCCAGTTTTTGGTTGGCAGAAGTAGCTGCTAGAAATGCCATTGATTGATCAAAGTGTCCGATTAGAAGCAAAAATACCGCAGGAACATATTCCTGCGGATTTCTTTTGGGTATGAACATTTTACAAATACTTCTCACGAAAATCAGCGATGGCTTGGCGTGACGCGTAGATATTGCGTGCCAGCTTTTCATTTTTACTTAAAAAGACATAGAAAAGGACATCGACCGCTAATAGGTGGGCGATGATTGAATTGGTAGCGGCACTCCGCTGGTTGGCTTCTTTGGAACGGGACACTTGCAGGGGAACATCCGCCAACTTCGTCAACGGATTGCTACCAAAGCGGGTGAGCGACAGGATCGGAACGCCAAGATTTTTAGCGATTTCGGCTAAGTGAACCATCTCAGGCGTGTGTCCACTGTTGGAAATGACCCAGACCAGACTTTTTTTCTCGTTTTTGACAAGTTGCGGCAACAAGAGATTGTAGTCATTTTCAAACACGACGATCTTGCCTAAACGAGTCCATTTTTGTTGGATATCTTGTGCGATCAATGAGGAAGCACCGATTCCGCAGACAAAAATGCGTTCACGAGTCGCGATCAGTTCAGCGGCAGCCAACATCAGCTGTTCTTCTAATAATTGGGCCGTCTCATTCATGGTCACCTGGGCATTGTGGCTCAATTTTGAGGTGATGGCATGAAAGGGCTCGTTTAATTCAACATCGGCATAGCCTAAATGCTCATTGGCATTGTGGCGCAAGCCGGATTCGGCAGATAATTGTATTTTTAAATCTGTCAAACTAGCAAAGCCGGTTTTTTTCGCAAAACGTACAACGGTTGGTGCACTGATCCCAGTGGCTTCTGCTAATTGACTCGCAGTCATCGACGGCACTTTTTCAGGATTGGCCTCCATGAATGCGAAGAGTTTCTTCTCAGAAAGCGATAATTCATTTTTCATGCTCTCGATTCGGGAAAGAACGCTCATCCTTACACTTCCTTTAGATAGAGTAGTATCCTAAGTATAACATAAGTTTTGGAGGAGCTTTCAAAAGAAACGAAAAGAATAGGTAGATAAACTTGCTTTTTTACTTAGAATCAAGTAAAGTAATTACGTGTGAAAAGCACAGTACCTGTTACTTGGTTTAACGAATCACCAACGTTTTACTCAGTCGCAGGGGAAAAAGAAAAAGAGGTGAAAAACATGGCAATTTCAAAAGAACGCAAAAACGAAATCATCAACAAATTTGCACGTCATGAAGGAGATACTGGTTCTCCAGAAGTTCAAATCGCTGTTTTAACAGAAGAAATCAACCATTTGAACGAACATGCACGTATGCACAAAAAAGACCACCATTCATACCGTGGGTTGATGAAAAAAGTTGGACATCGTCGTAACTTATTAGCTTACCTACGTCAAAAAGACGTACAACGTTACCGCGAATTAATCCAAGCTTTAGGATTACGTCGTTAATCAAACAAAGAAAAGTGAGGTTCAACCCGAATCTCACTTTTTTGCTATGAATCACTGCGACTGGGCGGCGCAAGCCGCACAGAGCAGATGATGAATAGTACTAGGCGAGAGCAGCGAGCGTAGTGACCAAGCAGCGGAATCACTGCGACTGGGCGGCGCAAGCCGCACAGAGCAGATGATGAATAGTACTAGGCGAGAGCAACGAGCGTAGTGACCAAGCAGTGGAATCACTGCGACTGGGCGGCGCAAGCCGCACAGAGCAGATGATGAAACCTACTAGGCGAGAGCAGCGAGGGTAGTAACCAAGCAGCGGAATCACTGCGACTGCATTGTCGGCTAAAACAGCTGATGCTGTCTGACAGGTAAGCTCGAGCCATCTAAAAAGTGAAACACCGAAATAGCGGCCTTTTGACTGGTGAATCAAAAAGCGCAGCCAAAAAGAATTTTGGGTCCTTGTAAGCAGCATCCTACTAACCAAATGAAAGCAGCGGAACGACATTCCGATTTTTTCATTTGTTTAGTAGTGACTTGCTGGGATCCGATGAAAAGGAGCAAAACATGACAGAAAAACAAGTATTCAAAACAACTTGGGGCGGCCGCCCATTAGAAGTAGAAGTTGGCCAATTAGCCAAGCAAGCAAACGGAGCTGTATTGGTTCGTTATGGCGATACGGTTGTCCTAAGTGCAGCGGTTGCATCTAAGGAAGCAAAAGATACCGACTTTTTCCCATTAACGATCAATTACGAAGAAAAAATGTATGCCGTAGGGAAAGTACCTGGTGGCTTTATCAAACGTGAAGGACGTCCAAGTACGGAAGCAACCTTGACTGCCCGTTTGATCGACCGTCCGATCCGTCCAATGTTTGCGGAAGGCTTCCGTAACGAAGTACAAGTTACAAACATCGTAATGAGTGTTGAACAAGATTGTACGCCAGCAATGGCGGCAATGTTAGGTTCTTCTTTAGCGTTATCTATTTCAGATATCCCGTTTGACGGACCGATCGCTGGTGTCGATGTCGGTCGGGTCAATGGCGAATACGTCTTGAATCCAACAGTAGAACAAGCAGAACAAACCGATATCGAATTGACAGTAGCTGGAACGAAAAAAGCCATCAACATGGTTGAATCAGGAGCGAAAGAAGTTTCTGAAGAAGACATGTTAGGTGCGTTATTATTCGGTTTTGATGCTATCAAAGAATTGGTTGCCTTCCAAGAAGAAGTTGTCGCAGCTGTGGGCAAACCAAAAATGGAAGTCAAATTGTTACAAGTAGATGCTGACTTGAAAAAAGAAATTTTCGACGGCTACTACCAAACAATGAAAACTGCTGTTATGACGGAAGAAAAATTGGCTCGTGAAGACGAGATCGATAAAGTCAAAGACACAGTGAAAGAAGTATATGCAGAAAAATTTGCTGGACATGAAGAGGAAGCACAATTCTTGAAAGAAGTGAAACAAATCGCAGAAGATCTTGAAAAAGATGTGGTTCGCGAATTGATCACCATCGACAAGATTCGTCCGGATGGCCGTCAATTAGACGAAATCCGTCCATTGGCATCAGAAGTTGGCTTATTGCCACGTGTTCATGGTTCTGGTCTATTTACTCGGGGACAAACTCAAGCATTGTCTGCTTGTACGTTAGCACCTTTAGGTGAACACCAAATCATTGATGGATTAGGGGTTGAAGAATCAAAACGATTCATCCACCATTACAACTTCCCTCAATTTTCTGTTGGTTCGACTGGTCGTGCTGGCTCACCAGGACGTCGTGAAATCGGTCATGGTGCATTAGGCGAACGTGCTTTAGCACAAGTGATTCCTGATGAAACAGACTTCCCTTACACAATCCGTCTAGTTGCAGAAGTATTAGAATCAAATGGTTCTTCTTCTCAAGCAAGTATTTGTGCAGGAACCTTAGCGTTGATGGATGCAGGGGTGCCAATCAAAGCACCAGTTGCAGGTATCGCAATGGGACTTGTATCTGATGGTGAAAACTACACGATCTTAACGGATATCCAAGGCTTAGAAGATCACCTTGGCGATATGGACTTTAAAGTTGCTGGAACCAAAGATGGGATCACTGCGTTACAAATGGATATCAAGATCCAAGGAATCACTGAACAAATCTTGACAGAAGCATTAGATCAAGCGAAAAAAGCGCGGATGGAAATCTTAAATGAATTGACATCAACATTGGCTGCTCCTCGTGAAGAGTTAAGCCAATACGCACCGAAGATCGAAATGATCCAAATCGATCCTGCGAAGATCAAAGATGTAATCGGTAAAGGCGGCGACACCATCAATGGCATCATTGATGAAACTGGCGTGAAAATCGATATCGATCAAGACGGAAAAGTTTCGATTGCTTCTGCTGATGCAGAAATGATCCAAAAAGCCATCAAGATCATTGAAGAATTGACGAAAGAAGTAAAAGTTGGCGAAGTGTACCTTGGGAAAGTTGTCCGTATTGAAAAATTCGGTGCGTTTGTCAACTTGATCAAAGGCAAAGACGGCTTAGTTCATATTTCACAACTTGCGAACGAACGGGTCAACAAAGTGGAAGACGTTGTCAAAGAAGGCGACGAAATCTTAGTGAAGGTTACAGAAATCGACAAACAAGGTCGTGTGAACCTTTCAAGAAAAGCACTATTGAACGAAGACAAAGCAGAGAAAAAATAAGCTGCTACTTCTAAATCATAAGCAAAGTCTAGGAAACTGGACTTTGCTTTTTTTGTGTCTAAGTAGCAGCTCTTCAAGAGGGTCTTACTTGACAGGAGTTATTTTTTGCGTTACCGCGAAAAATAAGAGATAATTCAGAATATTGTCTTTGCCATGCAAGCAATAATTCTAAGATGTCAAACGCATCTTATTTAGGATAAGGAGTACGATATGAAACAAACATTTCCAACCGATTTTTTGTGGGGAGCATCGATTTCCGCGCACCAAACCGAAGGGGCGTATCAAACCGACGGTAAGGGGCTGAGTGTCCAAGATACTCGTCCAAGAGACAACCATGAGATCGCAGATTTTACAGTGGCTGTCGACCATTACCACCAGTACAAAGAGGATATCGCCTTGTTAGCAGAAATGGGGATCAAAATTTTCCGCTTTTCGATCGCTTGGTCGCGAATTTTTCCAGAAGGGCGCGGTACCGTCAATCAAAAAGGATTGGATCATTACAGCGATGTCATTGATGAATTGCTGAAACACGGGATTCAGCCCTTTGTGACGTTGAACCATTTTGACTTGCCGCAAGCATTGGAAGACGAAGGCGGCTGGACAAAACGCAGCACCGTTGAGGCATTTGCCGCATATGCCAAAACGCTGTTTACCGCCTATGGGGATCGAGTGACGCACTGGCTGACGATCAATGAACCAAATATCATGCTGCTGGTGGATCAAAAAATATTAGGGAAAAAGATTCCATTATCAGAAAAATACCAGCAATTTCATCACCTGATGATCGCTGAAAAATATGCCTTCGAAGCGTGTCATGAAATCGTTCCAAATGGCAAAATCGGACCGGTGCCGAATATTTCGTTGGTCTATGCGGCGACTAGTCGACCAGAAGACAACCAAGCAGCGTTGTACTTCAACAGTGTCCGGAACTGGGCTTACCTTGATTTTGCCTGCTTCGGTCGTTACAACACGGTCTTTCAAGATTATTTGAACCAAAATGGGCTCACGATTGACTTTGGGCCTGAGGATGAGGCGTTGATGAAACGGGCTCTGCCTGACTTTGTCGCGATGAACTTCTACACCACAGTGACAGTGGAGCAGCCAACGGAAGCTGGGGATATGAAAAACGGTATCAGCGATCAGCAAAGTGAAGACATTATGGAGCGTGGTTTTTACAAAGGGTTCACCAATACGTTCTTGAAGAAAAATGCCTTCAATTGGACCATCGATCCCTTGGGGCTGAAAACGACGTTGCAGACTCTTTATGATCGTTACCACTTGCCGATCATCATTACCGAAAACGGCTTAGGGGCAGAAGATCATCTAGAAGCAGATGGCACGGTTCATGATCCGTACCGTATCGATTATTTGTCGCAGCATATCAGCCAATGCTTAGCCGCGATCAATGCTGGGGTGGATCTGATCGGATACAGTCCGTGGTCTGCCATTGATTTGATCAGTGTACATGAGGGGATTCGAAAACGGTATGGCTTCATTTACGTGGATCGCAATGATGCACAGGAAAAAGAACAAAAACGAGTGAGAAAAGACAGCTTTTATTGGTATCAAAAGCTGATTGAAGTAGGGGCGATCCCTTCGTTGGAGGAGTAACGATGACAAGTGTTTTTACCTTTTTAGAAACGCGTTTGATGCCGCCTTTGAATAAGTTGGCGAATTTACGCTTTATTCGCGCAATCATGCAAGCAGGGATCATTACGGTCCCTTTTACGATCGTCGGATCGATCTTTTTGATCATCAATAATTTACCGCAGATCATTCCACCACTGGCTGGCTTTTTCGAACAAACGATTTTACGATTTTCACCGCTCTATAGTGTCGTGACCACGATGTCTGTCGGCTCGATTGCTGTTTTTTATTGTTTAGCAACAGGGTATTATTTAACTGAGATTTATCATAAAGAAGATCATTTGACTATGAGCAGTTTTGTAGGGGCGTTATTAAGTTTGTTTGCCTTTTTAATGACGATCATTCAAGTCGACATTACCGATGGGGCAGCTCAATTGCTGCAGTCAGAAAGCGAAACTGCCATTGTTTACAATGGGATCGCCATAGGCGGTTGGATCACACGCTTTAGCGGGGTAGGCATCTTTATTGGGATCATCACCGCAGTGCTTGCTACGTCGGTCTATCGTTTTTGTGTAAGAAGAAAGATTACCATCCAGATGCCTGAAGGAGTTCCTGATGGAGTCAGCAAAGCATTTGCGTCATTGATCCCAGCGATTTTGATCGCCTTTTTGATGGTGGCGATCAACGGGGTACTGGCGGTTTTCCACACGGATCTTCACGGATTGCTGTCCAAACCATTTGAATTCGTGAAAGAGTTGACGGGTTCTTGGTTAGGAATCATCGTGATTATGCTCCTTATCCATCTCTTATGGGCAGTGGGGGTTCATGGGACGGCTGTTATTAAAAATAGTTTCATCAATCCCATCCTTTTGGTGGCTCTAACGGAAAATATCGATGGTGCCAATAATATTTTTGCTGGGGATTTCGTGAACATGTATATTTTTATGGGCGGCGCAGGCAGTACGCTTGGTTTGGTTTTATTGATGCTGTTTGTGGCAAAATCACAACAGCTCAAAGTCTTAGGAAAAGCAGCGATCTTACCAGGGCTTTTTAATATCAATGAACCAGTGATCTTCGGGGCACCGATCGTCTACAATCCGTATTTGATCATCCCCTTTATCATAACCCCTTTGATCAACGTCACGATTGCTTACTTTGCTAGCTCATTTGGCTTTGTCGATAAAGTCATTACTGGCATTCCCTGGATCTCGCCAGTCGGAATTGGGGCGTTTTTAGGAACCGGTGGTGATTTCCGAGCCATCCTGATCGCTTTGATCAACTTAGGGGTTTCCATTCTCTGCTATTATCCATTCTTTAAAATGTACGATGGCAAACTCTACACGGAACAACTTGCCAATCACGCATAAATAGGAAAAAACAGCAAAACGCCCGTTGATGGACTTCTAGTGAAGTGCCAACAACGGGCGTTTTTCTAATGCAAGTAGTGATCACGTATGCAAAGACTGTTGATACAAGACGCAATCATCACAATCTTTGCGAGTTGGTTTGGCTTGATGGGGTGTTTCTTTGTGTAATGGCAAAAGCATACGCAACCCGTTTAAGATAACTAAGATCGTGCTTCCTTCATGACCCACGACCCCTAGAGGCAGCGTGAGAAATTCAAGGAAGTTTGAAGCAATCAGCAACAAGATGACACTGATAGAAAAGACGATGTTTTGTTTGATGATCCGCTGTAATTTTTTAGCCAAACGGTGACTGTCGACCAAGCGCAGCAAATCATTTTTCATCAAGACGATGTCCGCCACATCCATTGCGACGTCGGTTCCTTCGCCCATCGCGATCCCCACACTTGCGGTCGCTAAGGCGGGGGCATCATTGATCCCATCACCGACCATCGCATTGATTTTGTAGGTTTCTTTCATTTCTTTGATCCGAGTGGTTTTCTCGTCAGGCAGGCAATCACTTTCATAGTCAGACAAGCCGATTTCTGCTGCGATCACTTTAGCAGTACCTAAATGATCACCCGTCAGCATCGTCGTGTGAATCCCCTGCTCATTGAAGTAGGCAAGACTTTCACGAGCTTCAGGACGGGGCTGATCCAATAGTGCTAAATATCCTGCTAATACACGGTCACGATTGATATAAATCAAGGTTTTTCCAGCTGCTTTCAATTCGTGGATGCGGGTTTGCTCATTGGCAGCAACAGAGGTTAAATCGACTTCTTTTCCAATCGTCCAATGGGCAGCTTGGTAAGCGGCGGCTAGACCGACCCCCGCTTGTTCTTCCACGGCTAATTCCAATGGCTTTTCATCGTGAAAATACGCCAAGATCGCTTCAGCCAATGGGTGATTTGATTGTTTTTCCATCCCGACGATCAGTTGGGGAATAAAGGGTTCATCCAGCAACAGTTGGACATCAGTGACAGCAGGTTTGCCACGAGTCAGCGTTCCGGTTTTGTCAAAAGCGATCGCTTTGACATTGGCAAAGGCATCCAAGGCTTGTCCGCCTTTGCATAAAACGCCCAAACGAGCAGCGTGAGAAATGGCTGCTAAGGTCGCAGGAGTAGCAGAGGCGACTAAGGCACAAGGAGATGCCACCACCAGTAAGACCATGCCGCGATAAAAGCTTTCTTGGAACCCCCAATTCGTGAAAAACGTACACAAAACGATCATTAGCGGGACGGCGATCAAGACGATCGGCACATAGATCCGTTCGATTTTTTCAATCAGGGTCGCCGTTTGACTTGGCATTTGCTGTGCTTCTTCCACCAATTGAATGATTTTTGCAAAGCGGGTGTTTTCACTCGTTTGAGTAACTTCAATGTACAATGGCTGCCCGAGGTTGATGGTTCCGCCAAAGACTTCACTGCCTAAACGTTTCTCGACAGGAATGGATTCGCCACTGATGGCCGCCTCATCAACGCTGCTGTTTCCTTGGATCACGATACCGTCGATCGGGATCGCACTGCCTTTTGCCACCATAATCGTATCTTTTAACTGAAGGGCTTCCACTGGTACTTCGACGAGCTCGCCACTTTCAATCATTTTTAAGGCAGTCGTTGGTTGCAGTGCCATTAATGAACTAATTTCTCGCGTACTTTTGTTGGTCGTATATTCCTCAAGGGCACCGCTCAAACAAAAGATAAAGGTCAGCATCGCCCCTTCAAACCAATGACCAATGATACAGGCACCAATGGCGGCTAATGCCATCAATAGATCGACGTTCAACCGTTTGTCGTGCACCAATTCTTGCGTGCCTTCCCAGGTTTGTTTCCAACCACCAGCAAGAATCGCTAACAGATAAGGGACAAAGCTATAAGGAATGGAAAAAGATGCCATAAGAAAGCCAGTTGCCATCAATAGCAAACAAGCGATCGTTGAAAAAACAGCCGACGATTCTGATTTACTCATAAGAAACGCCTCCTTTTGAATGTAGTCTAGGAATGAAAAACCGATCCTTTTCTCAAGAAATAATCGATTGTTCCTCCCTCAACTTGAGCATAGCATATTCGAAAACAAGATGGTAAAAAAACAACGTACCTGATAATGAAAGTGATTATCAAGTAGCGATTAAATAACATTAATATCCAAATGATAAATGGAAAATTACTATTATAGAAAAAAGAACACAAAAAAAAGCAGTACAATAAAAAACGAATTATACTGCTTTTACTTATTTGATGTGGTAGTCAGCGATTGGATCGCTTAACGCAAACTATACTTTGCTAAGGGAATCTGACGTGCTTCACACCACTCTTTGACAGCACCAGAAAAAATCAGCTGAACCTTGGTAAGGTCTTTGGTGCTTGTCTGTCCTGCCATTGTGTAGAGCAGCTGCAGCTGTTCCTTCCATGATTGTAAGGTGGCGATGGTTTCTTCTTTGCCTTTTGACAAAAGCAGCACGAGGATCGTGGCGGATAGTCCTACGCTATCGGCACCAAGGCAAAGTGCTTTGAAGATATCGTAAGCATCCCGAACTCCGCCTGAAGCGATGCGGGTAAAGGGCTGTTGGAGCTCATTTGCTTCCAGCAAGGAAATCACGGTGGATTGACCAAAGGTGTCTAAATACGCCAATTCACGTTTTTTTCGACGAGCATTTTCGATTTGCGTAAAACTTGTGCCGCCGCTGCCCGCAACATCAATCGTTTGTACGCCAATCGCCAGTAACTGCTGGATCGTTTCACGGGACATCCCAAAGCCGACCTCTTTTACGACAACCGGAACGGCAACAGAAGCCATCGTTTTTTCCAATAAGGACAGCCATTGGCTGAATTGACGATCGCCTTCTGGCATCACTAATTCTTGCGGTGCATTCAGATGGATCTGCAAGGCATCGGCACCAAAGAGCTCCACTGCCCGTTGTGCATTTTCAATGGGACTGCCCGCGCCAATATTGGCTAATAAGAAGCCGTCAGGATTGGCTTTGCGGACGATACGGAAAGAATCGGCGACACCTGGGTCTTTTAAGGCAGCCGAAACGGAGCCGGTTGCCATCATCAACTCACAGGCTTGTGCGATCTCTGCTAACTCTTGATTGATTTTTAAGGTTTTTTCACTGCCGCCGGTCATGGCATTGATGAAAAAAGGGCTGGAAAATGAGCGGTCAAAGACAGTCGTCGCAATTGACACATCAGCCACGTCAATTTGTGGAAACGACTGGTGAACCAAGCGAACTGCATCAAAATCGTTGCTGTGTTCTTTATGGAACGCTTTTGCTAAGGAAACATGTTCATCTTTTCGATTCATGATAGGTCCTCCCGGTAATGGTAAACATGCAGCGGCAAGGGGGTGATCTCGGCTTTTTCCCACGCACTCATCAATGGTAAAATACCGGTTTTCTGGTCAACGATCACGATGCCGCAATCGCCGCCGCCGGCACCGGAAGATTTGGCTGCACCACAATAATTTTCTGCTAGATCACAAAGCTTTTTAAGTGCTGGAGTTTCAATCGGCACACCAGTCAGTGCGGACAACTCCCGCAGGAGCTTTCGATTTTCCGTGATCATTTTTTTGATCGTGCGACTGTCTTCATTTAAGAAGCCGTCGATCAATCGATTGACGCAGTCTTTGCTGGCTGCTAAAAAGGCCGCATAGGCGTTTTCTTTTTCTTCTTTGGATTGATAGACTTGATCCACTAAATCAGAAGTAGAGGCAGGAGAGCCTGTCCAGCCAATCAGCAGTCGAAGAGATTTCGGAACCGTCAAGGGACGGATCGATAATCCTGGCCAATCGAAAGCGATCAATTCTGTTAAGGTATGGTCTTTTTGTTTGGCTAAGACCCAGTCGTGATCGAAGGTTGAAAAAGCGATCCAGCCGCCATAGCAAGAGGCCGCAATATCACCGCACGACCCATTGCCTTGAACAGCGAGATGGGCAAGAGCCGCAATTTTGAATTGGGTCAACCGATTCATTTCCATTTGATAGTACAGATTCAATGCTTTGACCGTGGCAACAGTCACGGCACCGCTGGAACCGAGGCCGTATTTGCGACCATTCGAGTTATCCAGTTCACTGGTCACTTTTAAATCGTAAAAGGAAAGGGGGATGCCTTTTTCTTGGGCATATTTTTCCGTCAGACGAATGGCTGCCAAAATATAGTGGAACGGGTTATCCCGGTGGTCTAAGACTAATTCGCCTTTGCGACGCGTCCAGCGAATCGGCAGGTCGCTGTATTGGGCAGACTGGATGCTGCCGTTTTTACGGGCCTCTTCAACAGTGACCGTGATAAATTGGTCAACGGCAACGATGATTGCAGGATGACCTGGTTCGACAACGGCGTATTCACCAGCAATAAATAGTTTTCCAGGAACGGATAGTTCAATCATTTCGACACTCCTAATCGATGGCTTCTTAATGGCTTCTTAGTTGATGGGGGAAGATTCTTCCACCGGTAAAAAGGCTAATCCTTTGCCCGCATGAGCAGTTACTAATTGATCTGAGGCAAAGTGAGCACTTAATTCACGTAAAATCGTTTGTTCTTCTTGTTTTTGGCATAAAACTTTGACATTGGGACCAGCATCCATCGTGAAATAGCAAGCCAATCCTTTTTTTCGCAGCATTCGGACACATTCCATAGCTCGCAAAGATTCAGAAGACCAATAAGTAAAAGGTGGTTCGGCGGCTAAGGTCGTTCCATGCATTTTCAAGGCGTTGGCCTCGGTCGTTTCACCTAAAGCAGTAAAGTCTTTTTCGGCAATCGCTTGTTTCATTTTCACGAGATCGGTGGCAGTGGCAGAAAGCCAGCCTGGATAAAAGCTCGAGGTTTCAACGGTTCGGCGCATCCCCTCACGACTGGAGACTTCTTTGGCTTGTGCGTTGATCAAAATAAAGATCATACTTAATTCTTCTTCCCAGCCATTCGACGGCACTTGGGTGGCAAAAGAAGTCTCATCGGTGCCTTGATGCCATTCAGCAAAGCCACCGTAGATACTCCGACAAGCCGAACCAGAACCGCGACGGGCCAAACGGGATAACTCTTGCTCCGACAAGTTTAAGTCCAGTGCTTCACTACAGGCACCCGCCAATGCCGCTAATCCGCTGGCAGAAGAGGCAAGTCCAGCAGCGGTTGGGACGAAGTTTTGACTTTCCACCGTGGCATACCACGGGCAGTCCGCTTTTTTTCGTACCAGATCCAAAAAGTCCGCAACTTTTTTTGTGGCAGCGTCTGTTTGCACCACGCCATCCAATGTAAAGCGATCCTGTGTAAAATCGGGTGAAAAAGCCACCGTTGTTTCTGTGTAAAAAGCATCGAGGGTCAGGGACAAACTATTGTTCATCGGTAAAATGAAGGTTTCGTCTTGTTTTCCCCAATACTTGATCAATGCGATATTCGTGTAGGCACGAGCCTTTCCCTTATACATGTTCATAAACTCCTAATCCTTGTATCCATGCCGCACGAGCGCCATCGGACAATAAAATACGGCTGATATTCTCAGCCTGTTCCTTCGTTTTGGTTAGTGCGATCATACAGCCGCCTCGGCCCCCGCCGGTCAGCTTCGCCCCATAAGCCCCGTGTGCCAATGCTGAGGAAACCAACTGATCCAGTTGCTGATTGCTGACCCCTAACTGCTGCAGTGCCTGATGGGCATTGTTCATGCTTTCGCCTAATATTTCTAATTGATTGGCTATAATTGCCTCTTTGGCTCTTTTGGTTTCGATCCCTAAACGCTGGATCGCTTGACTAGCCAGCTGCTTGCTGGTTTCAAAAAGATGGGCGACACTTTTGACAGCTTCTCTCGTTTGCCCTTTGATACCAGTATCAGCGACGAGCAAATAACCGTCGATCGTGAGGGGAAACGAAGTGATGGGATGCCCTTTGATAAAGTAAATGGCATCCGTCCCACTAGCTGCTGCAGCATCGATCCCGCTAGGATTACCGTGAGCGATTTTTTCAGAAAAGTTGACATAGGTCATCAATTCTTCTTTTGTAAAATCTTTTTTGATCCAATCAAAAAAAGCGCGAGTCAATGCAACAGCGACCGCCGCGCTAGAACCCATTCCCCGTTCAGAAGGGATGGTGCTGACGATGGAGGTTGCAAAAGGACCCGTGTGGAAATCTTGTTGCAGACGATGCAGCAAGTCTTTGACATTTTTTAAGTGGCTGGGGACTTCTTCAAGCAGACCGTGATAGTAACTTGAAATCAAGGTGTTTGTTTCATTTGCTGTGATCTCGACTTGTACTTTTGCTCCCGCAAAAGGGAAAGCAATTGCTGGTTCACCGTAAACAACTGAATGTTCACCCATTAAGATGATTTTTCCTGTAGCTATGCCAGTACCAATTGACATTATTTTCCTCATTTCTCTAGGGAGCTTACCCCACATGATTCATTTATCGTTTGTCAGTCAATTGTAACTATCTCCTGACAAAAACACAATTTAATTAAAGATCCTTTCCTATTTTACTAGAAGAAGGCTCTTTCGTTAAGCATTCCGTATGAGATTTCAAAAAAAAGCAAAAATCTTTAAACTTTTATTGAAAAACTTCTTGATCTGTGCTTCAAAAGTTTCAGTTGACGGCACAAGATATAGTATTGTATAGTTGGTATCGCAAATGCAACATACAATATTTAGTGATGAGTGAGTTGGGGGATATGAGCGTGATCGTATTAGCAGGAACGATTGGTGCCGGTAAATCAAGTTTGACCGCATTGATCGCCAATCATTTTGGCAGTCAAGCCTTTTATGAATCGATCGATGACAATGAAGTGTTACCATTATTTTATGCAGATCCAAATAAATATGCGTTTTTACTGCAAATCTATTTCTTAAATAAACGATTTGAAAGTATCAAGCAAGCTATGAAAGACGACAATAACGTCTTGGACCGTTCCATTTATGAGGATTCACTGTTGTTCCATTTAAATGCGGACCTTGGGCGAGCAACCGATACCGAAGTCAAAGTCTATGATGAATTGTTAGCCAATATGTTGGAAGAGCTGCCGTATGCAGCCCACAAAAAGCATCCAGATCTTTTGGTGCATATTCGCGTTTCTTTTGAAACGATGCTAGAGCGTATTGAAAAACGTGGGCGGGAATATGAGCAGTTGACCTTTGATCCTTCGTTATACGACTACTACAAAGAGTTGAACAAACGCTACGATCAATGGTACGAAGAATACAATGAGAGTCCAAAGATCCAGATCGATGGCGATCAATTCAATTTTGTCGAAGACCCGCAAGCGGCACAGGCCGTTTTAACAATGGTGGAAGATGCTTTGAAAGACGCCCGTAAATAGCAATAGCCGATACAGCCAGAAAAGTCCTTTGATTGGGCTTCTGGCTGTTTTCTTTTATAATAGAAGAAAGCAAGAGTGGAGGATGGACTGTGGAAAACAAACATGTCTTTTATGATGGAAACTATGAATGGATTCAAGTCGACCAGCAAGACGCAAAAAGCGTGATGGCACTACAAAAACAATATCATCTGTCGGATGAGATGCTTACGTATTCTCTAGATAAAAACGAACGCGCACGAGTCGAATACGATGCCGAAGAAGAAGCATTGCTGCTGGTTTTCAACGTACCTCAGCAAGAAAAGCGAGACAATCATTTTGAGACCAGCCCAATGACGTTTATTTTAAAAAAGAAGCAGATCTTTACTTTTGCCTCCCATGATACCCGTTATGTGATTCCGATGATGGAGCGCTTGATCCTGCAAAAGCCGCAGCAAACACCGCTGCACTTTTTGTTTCAAAGCTTATTCTTGATTTCAGGCACGTTTTTTCCGCTAGTCGAAGAAGTCAATAGTGAACGGATTCGCTTGAATCAGCGACTACGGGAAAAAACCACCAATAAAAACCTGCTGCAAATGTCCGATTTGGAAGTCGGTTTAGTCTTTTTAGTGTCTGCTACGAAACAAAATGCGGTCCTCTTGGAGCAGATCAAAGCGTTATCCATTTATCGCTTGATGGATGATGACGAGCGGGAACAGCTGGATGATGCCCTGATCGAAGCCAAACAGGCAGTGGAAATGACGTTGCTGGCTTTTCAAATTTTAGAGCAACTATCTGGAACCTACAATAATCTGTTAAACAATAACTTGAATGATACCATGAAGTTTTTGACCGTTTGGTCCCTCTTATTGACTGTGCCTTCCATCGTCACCAGTTTCTTTGGCATGAATGTTCCACTGCCTTTTACCAATAGTATTTTCGGTTGGGGGATTGCCTTATTGATCAGTTTAGTGTTATCCATCTGGATGTTGATTGCTTTATGGCGCAGAATTCGTTAATCGATCACCAAACCTAGACCGGCGGCGATGACCAAGGCTTGTTCTTGATCGACCGTTAGCCCCCGCAATTGTTCAAAGGACAACGCGATCTTTTGAAATTGATTGGTCCGAAAATCTAAAGTTGCTAATTTTGTGTGAAACCAGTTGCTATTGTTCAACTGGTTTTCTTGTAGCGTCAAGTGTTTCCAATCCATTTCATAAAACTCACTGTCGTTTAGTTGGCACTGACGAAACAGCATCGTCCGTAAATTGGTGTTGCTAAAAGAAGCAAAGTTCGCCACGCAATCTTCAAAGGTGCAGTCACGGAAATAGCTTTCCGCAAAATTGGTGCCAGTCAATTTGCATTGTTTAAAGTGAACCCGATGAAAGCTGGCGCCAAAACATTCCAGATTAGAAAAATCGCAATTCTCAAAAAGAATGTTTTGGCATTCCCATTGACTCAAGCGTGTTTTTTGCATCGTCACTTTCTTGAAATGACATTGCTTCAAGATGAGATTTTTGCAAGCATCATAGCTATAGTCACCGCCTTCGAAGAAAGCACCTTCGAAAAGCAGTTCTTCTTCTAAATAAAAATCCTGTGGCTCTAATGCCGACAATAAGGGCGGTAGTGGCAATACGATTTTTTTCTTCATCAAGATCCCATCCTATCTGTTTTTCTCTTCAGTATAACACGGCGAATCGCTGCCGCAATAGGTACGAAAAAGCGGTAGAATATTGTGAAATTTATTCAATCGGTTTGCAGAATGCTTTTATAACAAGGAAAATCCTTAGGTTTAAATACATAATTTTTCACAATCTTTTTACTTGCAAGACGAAAATAATTTTGATATAGAAACTTAACCCGCTGAAAGTGACGTATATCAACGAAAAACTGTCATAAATTTTTAAAATCGCGAAAAAGTTGATAGTTTTCAAATTCACAAGCAAGCTATAATGACAATGTAAACAAAAGGAGGAAATTTTCCATGACAAAAACAGTTATTATCGGTGCAAACCACGCGGGGATTGCTGCTGCCAATACACTATTAGATAACTACAAAGACCAAGAGGTCGTAATGATCGACCGTAATACAAACTTAAGCTACCTAGGTTGTGGGACTGCTTTATGGGTTGGACGTCAAATCGATTCATACGAAGGCTTGTTCTATACAAAACGTGAAGATTTTGAAGCAAAAGGTGCAAAAATCCATATGGAAACAGTGGTTGACCATATCGATTTTGAGAAAAAAGAAGTGCACGCTGTAACCAATGACGGTGAAACGATCGTTGAATCTTATGATAAAGTTGTCATCGCAACTGGTTCTGTACCGATTTCACCAAAAGTACCTGGACGTGACTTGAAAAACATCCATTTCTTGAAAAAATTCCAAGACGGACAAACGGTTGATAAAGAGTTAGCATCAGAAGACGTGAAAAACGTTGCCGTTATCGGTGCTGGTTACATCGGTGTTGAAATTGCTGAAGCAGCAAAACGCCGTGGCAAAAATGTGTTGCTTTTTGATGCAGCGACACGGGCATTGCCAAACTACTACGACAAATGGTTTACAGAAGATATGGACAAAAACTTAGCTGACAATGGCATTGAATTGCATTTCGGTGAATTAGCACGTGAATACAAAGGAACAGAGAAAGTAGAAGCAGTTGTAACAGACAACGGCGAATACCCAGTTGATCTAGTGATCAACGCGATCGGTTTCTTACCAAACAACGAGCTAGGCAAAGATCATTTGGAGTTGTTTGCTAACGGCGCGTACTTAGTGGATCGCCATCAACGGACAAGCGATGCAGATGTTTACGCAGTCGGTGACTGTGCAACGGTGTACTCAAATGCTTTGCAACAAACAACGTATATCGCATTAGCAACGAATGCCGTACGTTCAGGGATCGTCGCTGCCCATAATATCGGCGGAACGTCTCTAGAATCAACAGGTGTTCAAGGATCAAACGGGATTTCGATCTTCGGCTACAACATGGTTTCAACTGGCTTGTCAGTCGAAGCTGCCGAACGTAATGGCATGAAAGTGAAATACTCTGATTACGAAGATACCCAAAAACCAGGCTTCATGAAAGAAAATGCGACAGTTAAGATCCGCATCGTCTATGAAGAAGAAACACGCCGCATCGTTGGTGCACAAATGGCGTCACGTACATCTGAAATCGCAATGGGCATCCACATGTTCTCACTAGCGATCGAAGAAGGCGTAACGATCGACAAGATGAAGCTATTAGATATCTTCTTCTTGCCTCACTTCAACCAACCATACAACTACATCACGATGGCTGCATTGAAAGCAGAATAAGCAACACGAAAGTCGGAGCGTATGCTCCGGCTTTTTTTTGAAACAATCATGAAAACTGTTGACAATAAGAGAAAAAAGCAGTATACTATAAAAGTTGAGAAATAAAAGCAGAAGCACCCGCTTCTCGCCTGAGTGAAGATATCGCTGGGCAGAATAGGATTCCTACCATTTATTTGTGTGGAGTACGTGCGGGTTCGTGAAGAACTCGTTTTTTTATTGTCTGATTTCGAATCGACAAGCTTTTCTTTCTCTCAAAAAACTCGGAGGTGAATGACCATAGCAAAGGATATGATGGTAAACGACGGCATTCGTGCACGTGAATTGCGTTTGATTGATCAAAACGGCGAACAACTTGGTGTAAAGAGTAAAGCTGAAGCATTGCAAATTGCAGAACGAGCAAACCTTGATGTGGTATTGGTGGCACCAAATGCGAAGCCGCCAGTAGCAAGAATTATGGATTACGGGAAATTCCGCTTTGAGCAACAGAAAAAAGACCGTGAAGCTCGTAAGAAACAAAAAGTAATCAACATTAAAGAGGTTCGTTTAAGTCCAACGATCGACGTCAATGATTTCAACACAAAATTGCGTAATGCACGTAAATTCCTTGAAAAAGGGGACAAAGTGAAAGCTTCGATCCGTTTCAAAGGCCGTGCCATTACCCATAAAGAAATTGGTCAGAAAGTGTTAGATCGTTTGGCGGAAGAAACTGCTGATTTGGCAACTGTTGAGCAAAAGCCAAAAATGGATGGCCGCAGTATGTTCTTAGTATTAGCACCAAAAAACGATAAATAATGACTCACTGAGTTTCAGTTTAAAGTCAGATAACGAAAGATTTTGAGGAGGAAATTAGTTATGCCAAAACAAAAAACACACCGCGGATTAGCAAAACGCGTAAAACGCACTGGCGGCGGCGGATTGAAACGCTTCCGTGCCTTTACCAGTCACCGTTTCCACGGCAAAACAAAAAAACAACGTCGTCAATTGCGTAAAGCTTCAATGGTTTCAGCTGGCGATTACAAACGTATCCGTCAACAACTAGCACGCATGAAATAATTGCGTAACCCAAGCTTCACGTATACAAACAATTATCGATTTTCATATTAGGAGGAATTATACATGGCACGTGTTAAAGGTGGAACAGTAACTCGTAAACGTCGTAAAAAAGTGCTTAAATTAGCAAAAGGTTACTACGGTTCTAAACACACTCTATTTAAAACAGCAAAAGAACAAGTAATGAATTCATACAACTACGCATACCGCGATCGTCGTCAAAAGAAACGCGACTTCCGCAAATTGTGGATCGCTCGTATCAACGCAGCGGCTCGTATGAATGGCTTAAGCTACTCAAAATTGATGCACGGCTTGAAATTAGCTGAAATCGACATCAACCGCAAAATGTTAGCTGACTTGGCTGTAAACGATGCAACAGCATTTACTGCATTAGCTGACCAAGCAAAAGACGCTTTAAACAAATAATCAATCGTTGGCAACAACGTTAGCCCCGCTCTTTGAGCGGGTTTTTTTTTGGTTCTACAATATTCATCAGTGTTAAACAAACTACGAATAAATATGTTTAGATTATTTGGGTAGTGTTTTGAGGGAAATAATTCAGTGTATCCTCGGCTTTGATTTTTAATTTTTATCAATGAAAACTTGATTCTTTCTCTCATTTATTTATAATCTATAGACAAGTCATGAATGAGTGTTTAGGAGAGGTGTTTTAATGGGGAGACGTGAAGAAGTACTATCTTTTATTAGTGAGTGTGGAGGTGCCAAAGTTACAACAGCGGATGTATCTAAGCAGTTACTAATTAGTCGTACAGCAGCAAGTAGAGAATTGAATAATTTGGTTAGAGAAGGTCAAGTAAGAAAAGAAAAGGGAAAGCCGGTACAGTATTTTTTAAACAGTGAATATCAGACAAACCATTTAAAAGGTTCTGAGTCTCCGAGAAGAGTGCATTCTCCAAATATATTAATAAAAAAATCAGAAAAAATGAATGCGTTTTCTAGGTTTATCGGTGCTGAAGGAAGTCTAAGTACACACATTAATTCTGCCAAAGCAGCGATAATGTACCCCCCGAATGGATTACATACGATCATTCTGGGGTCTACAGGTGTCGGGAAAAGTACCTTTGCCCAAATAATGTTTCAATATGGTCAAGAAATTGGTAGGTTCACTAATAAAAGTCTCTTTGTCCATTTTAATTGTGCGGACTATTCTAATAATCCGCAGCTCCTCTTATCGATCTTATTCGGATATGTTAAAGGTGCATTCACGGGAGCGGATACGGAAAAAGCGGGTATTATCGAAAAATCGAATCATGGCGTATTGTTTTTAGATGAAATTCACCGTCTCCCACCTGAGGGGCAAGAAATGCTTTTCACAATTATTGATACTCAAAAATTTCGCAGGTTAGGGGAATCTGACACTGCAGCCAGAAAAGTTAATATACTGATATTGTGTGCCACAACAGAGAGTATTGATAGCTCATTATTACAAACATTTAAACGACGGTTTCCTATGGTGCTAACATTGCCTGATCTCAAGGATCGAACTTTTAAGGAACGTTTGCAATTGATTGATTACTTCTTTTGTATTGAATCCAAAAAAATTGAGCGAGAAATCAAAGTTGAAAAATCAGTTATCAACTATTTAGCATCCTATTCATGTTCAGGCAATATTGGCCAATTAAAAAATGACATTCAAATTTTATGCGCTAAGGAATTTGCTCAAGCTATGATCCAGGAAAAAAATACCATTTGTATCACACTCGAACGCATAGAAGTTTGCGAAGTGATTCAGCCTATAGAAAATAGTAGTATTCAAGACACTGTGTATTTTCAAGGTGAGAAGATGCGTTCTGAGCAATCATTTCCGATAACAGTTCCAGATGCAATCGGAAATGAAACCTCCTTTTATCAATCGGTCTTAGAAAGGTACTCAACTCTGTTAAAAGAGGGTCGTTCAATCAAAGAAATTCAACAAAAAATCACGTCATTTATTGATGATTTTTTTAAAGTTGACTTAAAGCCTGACCATGTGGATGTCCAAGCGAATAAGGGAATCGAAAAACTTGTTTCCAAAGAAATATTGGACATTGTTGAAGAAACAATCCAAGAAATATCAGTTGCTTTGGAGGTTAAAAGCGATCCGCATATCACTTATAATCTAGCTTTACATATTGAAGCCTTAGTATTAAAGCTTCAAACAAGTAATAGCCCTTATCGATCGAAAAAAATTGTTGAGCCAGGTTCAGAGACACACTTCAAGAAATACGCGGATAAGCTGATTAGCGAAATCAATCGAAAAATGGGTATACAAATTCCAATCGAAGAACAGGAAATCATCGAGTTGTTTTTGGACACCATTTATCAAAATGTCAGACAAAATCCTATTGGAATTTTGATACTTATGCATGGTGTCGGTGTAGCCACCAATTTAGCCAAAATGGTTAATGATTTATTAGGGATAAGTCACGCAGTCGGAGTTGACATGCCACTTGAGGAGAGTATTGAGAATGTGTATCATAAAGCCTTGCAAACCGTTAAGCGAATTGATCGAGGTTCTGGAGTGCTCCTGTTAGCTGATATGGGTTCATTTTCATCTTTTCCAAGTAAAATTGCAAAAGAAACTGGAATAGAAATCATGATTATTGATAATGTTACATCTCCAATCATCATTGAAGCTACTAGAAAAGCTTTGTTTGCCAATATGGGTATGAAAAAACTCGTTCATGAATTGTTAGAAGAAAGTACTTATTTCATGGGGAATAAGCGTGATTCGAATATTTTTGATTATTCGAGTCGTCGACTTATAAAAAATAAAGATCATCTTTTTTATAATTCATTAGAGAAAAGTGTGATATTTTTGAATGTCTATAAGGCAACCGAAGCTCTGGATGAAATATTGATTTCGCTAGCTAAACGAATGAATTTCGAAATTATTGATACACTTGTCATAAAATTCTATTTTCATTGTCTTGGAATGTTGGAGCGAGCGATTCGTAAAGAAAGCCTTGATTTTGAAGTAAAGGAATTGGATAAAGATGTTGAATTTAGAGAAGTAAAAAGAGAAGTAGCTATATTAGAAAGAATGTATGGAACAACTATTTCTGATAGCGAGATTTTATATGTGACAAAAATTATTAAAGGATTTTTATAAAAGATCATCTGTTACAGTCAAAGTGTAACAGACGATCTTTTTTAGCGTTGCACACATTGAAAAATGAAAAAGTGTGATAAAAAGATGTTACACATAGAAAATTATTGATAGAAATTCCTATTCTAAAGCGGTTTTCATGTGTGTGGAAAAACTGGCATGCTAATTGCTTTATATAAAGTTGAAAGGAAGGATGAGTGTATGATTGGAATTTTAGTTTTGAGTCACGGTAATCTTGCGCAAGGAATTGTAGAAAGTGGAAAAATGATTGTCGGGTCGAATGAAAAAGTCGATTATCTAGGGCTCTATGAAGGGAACAATATTGATGAGTTTTATGATAAGACTGCTGAAAAAATTCAAGAAATGGATGACGGAGAAGGCGTACTGGTATTTTCAGACCTTTACGGGGCGAGCCCATTTAAGGCAACAGCTTATTGTGTGAAAAAATTGCCAAACACGAAGTATCGTTCTATTTCTGGAGTCAATTTTTCGATGTTTATTGAGGGCGTTTTAATGAGAAGCTCGATGGAACTGGATGAATTAGTAACCCATATCATGCATACGGGAAAAGCTGGTATCAAGGAATTATTTACTGAAGCGCAAACATTTGCAAAGGAGGAAGAATAATGAGAAATATTGTCTTTGCTCGAATTGATGATCGCCTAATTCATGGTCAAGTAATGACCGCATGGGTTCATGAAACGAAGGCAAACGAAATTGTAATTATTGATAACGAAGTTGCACAGGATGAATTTCTAAAAATGATCATGACTTCATCAGCCCCTTCAGGTATCAAAGTGCTGATTATGTCTGAGAAGCAGTCGATCGATTATCTGTCACAAGATTCAGATGGAAATAAGCTGATTGTTTTAGCAAAGAACCCAACAGTGATCAAAAATATTATGGATGGTGGTGTGAAAATCGAAGAACTAAATGTCGGTGGAATGGGTGCACGAAAAGATCGCACGCAATTGTATCGAAATATTTCTATTAGTGATGAAGAGCGTAATTGCTTCAAGCAAATCATCGCAGATGGGACGTCTGTCTATGTTCAAGTAATCCCAGAAGAAAAAAGCACAAATATCGAACAATACTTATAAAAGGGAGAGAAGAAAATGGAGATTAATGTCTTTCAAGCTTTATTGATTGGGCTGATATATTATCTGAGTATAAATGGCACACCTTGGCTTACACTATTGGGAAGTACCGTACTAGCACGTCCGCTGATTTGTGGAACCTTGGTAGGTTTGGTACTCGGTGATATTGTTCAGGGATGTGTGATTGGAGCGGCAATCAGCTTGCCTTATTTAGCCTATATTTCTGCAGGTGGTACCGTGCCAATGGACCCAGGATTGGCTGGAACACTAGGAACAGCTTTAGCCATGGCTGCGAATGCTTCGCCCGAAGTAGCAGTCTCGATGGCAGTACCAATTGGTTTATTGGGAACAGTGATTTGGATTGCTCATATGACAGTCGATATTTCGTTTTTACACATGATTGATAAAGCAGCAGATGAATTAAATTCCAAAAAAATCGATCGTATTCAAATGTTTATACCACAGCTTTTTTTGGTGTTGATTTCAGTGATTCCAGTGTTTCTTGTTGCCTATTTTGGATCTGGCGTTGTGAAGGATATTCTGGATGCCTTAGAAGGTAAGCCGCTACACGTACTTGAAGTAATTGGGGGTGTTCTTCCTGCACTGGGGATTGCGATGATTTTGAAATCAATCATGAGCAAAGACACTGCGGCATTTTATTTCTTAGGGTTTGTTTTGGCAGTGTATTTGGAATTACCTATTATTGCTGTTTCGATTTTGGCCTTTATTACGGCATTTATTTATACGCAATTATTTTTTAAATCAAGTTTAAGCTAGGGAGTGTGACCAATTAATGGAAAAGACAGTAGAAAAGAAACTAACTAAAAAGGAAGTAAAAAAAAGCTTTTGGCGTTGGACATGTTTTTCTCATTCAAATTATAACTATGAACGCATGCAATCATCTGGTTTTTTACATGCAATGCTACCAGTTTTAGATAAACTTTATGGCGATGATGAGGAAGCTCTGCGAAAAAGCTATCATCGTCATCTGGAATTTTTTAATACAGAGCCTCACTTTGGAGGAATCATTGGAGGTTTAACAATTGCATTAGAAGAGGAAAAAGCGGAAGGTGCCCCAATTACTGGAGATGCAATCAACTCAATTAAAACAGGATTGATGGGGCCATTAGCTGGAATTGGTGATACATTGTGGCAAGGTACACTGGTGCCAATTCTTCTCTCAATCGCCATTAGTATCGGTTCAGAAGGGAATATCTTTGGTCCTATTTTCTATATTGTGTCAATGTTCGTCATTATGCTGGGACTTGCATATTACTTATGGATGCAAGGCTATAGCTACGGGAAAGAAGGAATCCAGAAATTGATGGGGGGCGACCTTCTGAAAAAAGTGATGCTAGGTGCGAAAGTAATGGGCGGTGTTGTTATTGGTGCGTTGACAGCAAACTATGTCAGCTTGAGTACGAGTTTAGTGTTTAAGTTTAATGATTTAAGTTTGAATGTACAAACTGATATTTTAGATAAATTATTAAAAGGTATGCTACCACTAGCAGTAACGATGATTGCTTTGATTTGTCTGAATAAAAAAATGAAATCTACTTCCGTATTGCTGATCTTAGTATTGCTCTCAGCTATCGGTGCGATCATCGGAATTTTCTAAGGAATAAAATTAGTAAACAGTTTAACTCGAAGTTACAAAATTAAGCGATATAAAGAAAGTTGAAGTAGTAACTTAAAAAGTGGTTATTTACACTTATAAAATAATAAAGGATGTGTGCAATATATGGGGTTGAATACATTTATTTCTCCATCAATAATGGTTCCAAAAATATACGAATATGAAGAGTATTTGAATCAATTTGATCAGTATAAACTCTCTGTCATCCATTTCGACGTAATGGATGGTCATTTTGTACCAAATATCATGTTAGGTACATCTGTTTTTAGTGATTTAAGAGAGATGACCGACATACCAATAGATATACATTTGATGGTCAATGAACCAGAGAAATACCTTTCTATGTTTCGAACAAGGAAAGACGACTGGATAAGTTTTCATCCAGAAACGACGAATCAACCGTATCAATTGCTTCAAAAAATCAAAGATATGGATTGTAGAGCTGGTTTAGTTCTTAGTCCTGGGACACCCATTTCCTATTTAGAAGAATCTCTTGACCAACTTGATTATGTGACTTTAATGACAGTTAACCCAGGATTTGCAGGACAAAAATTAGTCCCTAATTCTTTTACTAAATTAAAAAGAATTAGGCAACTGCTAGATTCATTTAATCCTCAAATTGATCTCTTAGTTGATGGTAATACGACACCAGAGAACAGTAAAAAAATGTATGAAAGTGGTGCAAACGGGTTTGTAGTTGGTAGTGCCTCTAAAATCCTTAAACACCCAAGTACATTTGGGAAATATCACGATGAATTTATGGCTGTACTAGGATAAAGTGAAGGGGGCTAGTTGAGTATGAAAAAAGCATTAATCTTTGGAGCAGGAAAGATTGGTCAGGGCTTTATTGGAGAACTTCTCCATGACGATGGATACGAAATTATTTTTGCGGATGTTTCTGATACCTTGATCGAAGATATCAATAGAAATAATTGTTATAGTCTATTCTTAACGAACCATAATTATGAGGAAAAAATTATTGACAACGTTTCTGCCTTGTCTCTAAAAAAAAATCAAGAAGAAATAATTGAAGTGATTACGCAAGTAGACATCATCACAACATCTGTCATGCAAACAAATTTAATCAGTGTAGCACCTATCTTAGCTAAGGGGCTAAAAAAAAGGTTAGCTAAGGGTGGAAGAAGAGTTCTCGTAATGGCATGCGAGAATGCTATTATGGGCACAGATATGCTAGTAAATCTTATGAGTGAAACTGGAATCATTACGATAAATCAGTTATCCGAAATTGGAGCATATCCCAACACTGGCGTTGATAGATTTGTATTTGGGGGAGTTTACAACGGTAAAGAAGGAACAGCAATTAGTGATTCTCATGAACTAGCGATTGAACGACAGAAGTTAGATGATCCAGATAGTCGACCCATTAAAGGAGCAGAGTACGTAGATGATTTAGAAGCGGTACTCAAAAGAAAAATTTATTTAGTGAATTGTTGGCTCGCAATAACTAGCTATATTGGTTATACCAAAGGCTATACAATGGTTGATGAAGCATTACGTGATGCAGAGATTCAAAGCATAGTAAAAAAGGCGATAGTTGAATCTGCAGCGGGATTAGAAAAGAAATTTGGCTTTTCTAATGAGGAAATGAATAAGTATATCAATAATATGATTATAAAAAGATATGATGATTATAATCAAGAGGGAATCAACGACCCTATTGTTAGGGTGGCACGTCAGCCAATTCGAAAATTATCTCCAGATGACAGAATAATGGGACCAGCATATATTGCTTCTGAATATGGATTATCCAATGATCATTTGCTATACGGTGCGGCATATGCCTTTAAGTATGATGATGCTGGTGATGAGGAAGCAGTGGAATTACAAGAGTATATTAAAAATAACGGGATAGAAAATACTATCGAAAAAATTTCCGGGCTTCAGAAAGACTCGAACATGTTTAATAAAGTTTTAGAATATTATAAGACGATCTAAGATTACCCAAGGCTTTATTAACCTATAAACTGTCTAAGTTTGTATATCCAATTTGTAGCAATTGAAGCAGCAAATGCTTAATGCAACTTATTGACAAGAACAATTTATGGTGGAGAATGAGGAAATAATTAATCAGCTAGAACACTTAGTTCCGAAAACTAAAAACCCTTCTTTTCCCTAAAATCCTTCAATCTTTTTTTATCCAAATCAAAAGAAATTTCTGTTTAAAACCGCTAATTTTAGCGGTTTTTTTTGTTTGCTCAGAAGAAAGCGACAGGAGATAAGCATTTTTATCAGAATTTTGTCCTTTTCTTTTAAAGACCCAATGGAGAACCCAGTTTCTTTTAAAAAGCTGAGCCAGTTTTTTTGGAATTTGAGAGCCAAAATGCCAACATTTTGGAGAAAATCTACTATCACTGACTATTGAATCCGCTCTCATCGTCGAATTCACACAAATAATCAGAATTTTTCAATGCCAAATAAGACCGAAATAAAAATTTTCTAGGCTGATTTTGTCAGTTACTCAGAGCTGATTTATTTCATAATCATAGTAAATCAAGAGGCACTTTAGGAGTGATTATTATGTAGATTGAAAAAATGTTGGATTGTTTTGTTGCTAGATAAGAATAAGAAAGAAGGTTCAATAATGAAACCAAAGAAAAAAATGATAACCAAATTTGTTATTGCCACGTCACTTTTCACTGCAGGAAGCATCGTTGTGCCCGTTGTGGGATCTGTTTCTGCTTATGCTGCAACGACCGGACCTGTTGCAGATAACACAACTGATCGTTCCATTACCCTTTGGAAATATGAAGTGAAAGATTTATCTGAACTTGGCGACCGTGGCGACGGGGAAAAAGAAGATGTTACGAAGACACCGCTAGCAGGGATCAAATTCTTTATTCAACGTGTAAAACCAGTTGGCAATGCGGCGTTAACGAATCCACTTGTTCAAAAAGAAGGAACAGATTACACGATTGATACTACATTTACTGCTCAAACAGTGACGACCGGCGCAGATGGGTCTGTTGTAGCTGACTTGGGAACTGGTAATGCAGCAGACGGTATCTATCTAGTTACCGAATTAGAAGATGACCGTGACGTTTCTCCTGCTGTCGCAAAACCAGCAGATCCATTCTTTGTGCAAGTACCACAAACGGATCGTGATGATCTAGGCTCATTGATTTATAACGTAGAAGTACAACCGAAAAACTTGATGGAGTCCCTACTTGAACCAGATAAGACCGTTGAAGAAGGAAAAGGATTCTCAAACAAAGCGGGCAATCACTTTACATGGGAAGCCAACGCATCTCTTCCAAGCGGATTGTATCAAATTGCATCACAAGACATGGTCATTACACCAGTCTATGACAAAGATGGTACTCAAATTGCGGATATTCCAGTAAAAGCAGGCGATGAAATTTACGCTGATTACTATACGATTCGCGATACGCTGAACGAAAAGATTTTATTGGATGGCTTAACAGTTAATACGAAGACCGATACTGGTGACTGGGTAGCGCTTCAACCAGGAACGGATTACACCGTTACATTGAACGGTACTGATGTGACTGCAGGGCCAATCACTGACCAATCTGAAAATGCAAAAGCTGTTGCTGTTAGCTTGACAGAAGCTGGAATGAAGAAAGTTGCAACTAACGGTGATACTAAGATCCAAGTTGTTTTTGAAACCCATACCGATAAAGACTTTAATGGAACCATCATCAACCACATGGATGTTGACTATTTGAGTCCAGGTCTTAAACCAGTTGAAGTTCCTTCTCCACCAGAAGAAGACCCAGAATACTACACAGGTGGGTTCGATCTTAAGAAAACAGCAGAAGATGAAGCAAAATTATTGGCAGGTGCGGAATTCCATCTTGCAACCAGTGAAGAAGATGCCAAAGCCAACAAATTCTTAGCTTCTGATGGCAAAACGTACACCTTGAATAATGACGGAACAACAACTCCTGCATTACCAACTGGCGTCACATTATTAAAAGCAACGTCAAACGATCAAGGACTTGCAGAATTTAACGGTCTTGAATTGAACTGGTATACCGATACAGACGGTGACGGACAACAAGACATTGGTACTGAGCCAACATTTGCTAAAGAAGACATCAAACGCGATTACTGGGTCGTTGAAACAAAAGCCCCAGAAGGCTATGAATTGTTGAAAGCACCACAACAGATCACAGTGAATTTAGCAAGTGAAACCAACGATATCATTGAAGCAACCATCGTCAATGAAACGAAGACTGATTTACCATTCACCGGGGGCGCTGGAACGACCTTGTTGATCGCCATTGCAATTGGCGCCATCACGATTGGTACAGCAGCAGTAGTGATTGATAAAAAACGTCAAACAAACTAAAAGGAGTTCAAATGGAAAGAATGAGGTGACTTAAGTCATGAACAAACTTAAATTAAATACACTTGTCGCCGTTCTGTTTCCGGTTGTACTCGCTTTGTTGTTTATCTGGGCTATCCCATCTGCAACTACGCTAAAGGCAGATGATGGCAAAGCTGCTTCAGCTAATGAGAATTCCAATGCGGAGGTGATCGTTGTTCCGACAACTGTGACGGATAAAAGCTTACAAGAGCTAACGAATGAGGATTATTCTGCTGAAGATTCCTTGAATAAGCCCATTTATTTTAGTGAAGCTACGTCAAAGGAAGTAGGAACTACTGCTACTTCTCCAATTAAAATGGGAGAAGGAAAAGTTAGTGTGAAAACAGGAACAGCATCTTTTGACACGAATGATAACCCTGGTTACGACTCAAACGAGACAAATACGATTGTTCGTTCCCATGATCAAGTGATTTATCTTGTATCTTTTACAATTCAAAATGATACGAAAGATCAAAATTATACAAACATTCGTTATCGTTTAAAAGCCACCCTACCGAATGCCATCACAAAAGATGCCAATGGAGTCCCTCAAGTCAATGGCGAAATCGCTAATGGGAACTACTATGACAATGCTTCAAATGATGGAACTCAATATTCTGAAGGGATCATGGAATCAGTTATCAGTGATACCGGACAAGTCTTTGTTCCAGTTGTCGTGAATGTTTTTGATGCCAAACATGGAACTACGATTGAACCAACCTTTGAATTGACCATTCTTGATGCTGAAAATCTGGATGGTGGTGTAACGGAAATAGTCAACAATGTGTATGATACTGAATTTAGCGTACCTCAAACATCTGTATCTGCTAAGCCATCCGTACAAGTTCAATTGGTTGCGGGGGATAGGAAAAAAGGAACTGAAGTATTTGGTGGAACCAATACGAACTTAGATGCTTATGATGTAGGCGCAGTAACAGTTTTACAACCGATAGAAGGTAGAGCTGCTGGTGACTATCGAGGAGCCTCTTTCCCAAGCGGGCCAATCACCTACACGATTAAGCAAAAAGGAACCTATCAAGTCAATGGGAGCTCGACAACGAACAACCTAAGTACTGGTCAATATGCCAATTACTCGATAGGTGCTTATGCACCAGCGACTTATCAGCGGACGCAACCATTTACCAAAAACGTTGGGACGGTAAATACGAATGTATTTACTACACCATTAGCGACTCCCAATGCTAGCACTGGCGAGATTTATTCCACGCAACCTAAAGGCTTGCTTGAAGAGATTGGTGTCTATGAGTCAGGTAACTTCAATGTCACCACAAATGGCAATGTCACTAACTCCGACTATGCAGGTGTTGTCAATCCATATACGTACCTCATGACTGGAAATAGAACCACTAGTGGTTCATCCAAAGCGTTTTCAAGTTTAGAGCTGATTATGTCTTGGGATCGCAGCCAGACAGAAACCCTTGCACGAACGAATAACTGGAATCGATATGATATGACCTTTTATATTGATTCTGTCTCGTATGATGGCGTAACAACAGCGAACAATAGCAGTATTAGTTATCCAAACATCATTACGCCAGCTGGCGCCTATACTGGCGGTCCTGTATTAGCCAAAGCAAGTGATCCAGAAGACATTACAAGTAATTTAACAAACTTAGATTTGAATGAAGCTTCTATCGCTGTCAATACAGGAAATGCGCGTCTAAATTCTGGCGATTCAATTGTTGCTTTTAACTTTGTGGGAACGACGAATGAGGCAGTGTATGAAATAGACACCATTTTGATGTGGGACCCCAGTGCCTTGCAATATGATACCTCTAGAGAGTCGTGGGCGAGTACCGAAGCTGGTGTTCCTAAATTTAAGTACGGGGTAGCTAAAAATTTCGCAAACTCACCGCCAACGACAATGCAAGTATATGCTTTTACTAATACAGAAGCACTGTACAATTGGTATTCAACACCCCAAGAAGCAATAGCAAGCGGTGGCGAAATCTCTGCAGTAGCTTGTTATGCAAAAACTTCCGTTCCAACTGGTTGGAAAGGCATGCCGAAGATACCTTTAAAAGTGATTCAAAAGCAGCCAGGGAATAAAACGCCAGCTGGAAATCCATTAGTATTATTGACTGTACAGCAGTTTAAAGACAATAATGGCAACGTTTTGTATGATCCTGTCAAGGATGAACCATTTTGGCCGAATGTCAATAATGGAAAGTATTTACCAACCCAATATGACTCTAGTGGGAAAGCCACCTCTTATCCGATGCTTTACGTTTGTTGGATTGGTGAATCAGCGTATGTCAATCCGTTCAGTATTTTAACAAAAACAGAAGTTGAAAAAGAGCTTTATGATACGACTGAAACGATTTCTATGAAAGTATCTGGAACGCTGACTGGCACAAGTACGGTCGACTATGACGGTGCACTGACGACCACCTTACCAAAAGGTATCCATTACGAAGCAAATTCTAGTAAGGATGCAACAGGAAATAGTCTTCCAGAACCGACTATTACGAATAACGCCGACGGAACGACAAAACTTCGCTGGTCCTTCTCAGACATGCCATTGACCACTGGAATAGAAGTCAATTTCAAAGCAACCTCTGAGTTTCCAAAACTAAGTTTCGATTCAAGTGGCTTTACCGGTAATTTGACTGTTTCTACTGTAGGTGAGATGTGGCGCAAGGATGATCCGACAGTGAAAGATGAAGCAACTGCAGCGATTCGTTCTTCATCGGATACCTTCAAAGAAAACTTGATCCAACAAGTGATCGTTAGCAAAACTGGTGACAAAAAGCTTATTGAAGTAGGCGATGATACACCAGTTGGGGTAACCGATGCTATCAAGTATACGATGACGACGAAAAACGAATCTGCACAACCGATTAAAGATGCTCGAATCAGCGATGTCCTTCCATATGATGGTGACTCAAGAGGCACGATCTTCCACGGAAGTTACAAGGTGACAGAAGTAACGGTTGATGATCCAAATGCAAAAATCTATTTCACAAACGAGACAGTGAGTGAAACAACTGATCCTAATGATATTAACGATTGGACACTGTATTCAAGTAATTCTGACATCTCAAAAGCCAAAGGATTTTTAGTGACGACAGAGTCACTACCAGTTGGTGACACGATCACCCTGACAGTCACCATTGATCCAAGTGGGCAAGAACCAGGAGATGTTTTGGTCAATAATATTCGGTTCAATTCTTATTTGGACATGGATGTTCGCTCGCAGAATTTTGAAACCACCGTCTACGGTCGTGATCTTACCGGTGTGGCTTGGTATGACGATAACTTAGATGGCTTGATCGGCAATTTGGCAAATGGCACCAAGGAATTGGCTGCCCAAGACATTCCAGTCAAGCTTTATCGCACAAGCTTTGTAGAGGAAACGTACCAAAACGAGTTAGTCAAGGAAAGCTTATCGGGGGAAAAGTTCGTTGATGACTCGGGGAATTCATTGATCAAGACCGATGCAGCTGGGAAATATATTTTCCAAAACTTGCCAGAAGGCGAGTACATTGCTGAATTTGTGGTTGGTGATCAAGTGGTTCAAAAGAAATTTGCAGTAACGACTCCTTTGGTTGGGGATGATCCTACACTAAACTCCAAAGCGGATCAAGATACATTTAAAACAGCAGCGTATGATTTACCAGAATTAACAGATTTAGCGGCAGATGAAAATCTGAAAGAGCATGTTCACCATGTGACAGATGTCAACATTGGCTTGATCCGCCTGTCTACTATTCGGTTATTTAAATACGAAACAGGAACTGCCGTTGATGCAAATGGAGATGGAAAGTTAAGTGATGTCGAAAAAGCTTCAGGAAAAGCGTTAGCTGATGCCACCTTTGATCTATACAAAGGCAATGATCAAACGGAAAAAGTCGGTAGTGCAACCACCGATGCAAGCGGCTATTTGAACTTCACGGGTATCCAACCAGGCGAATACAATCTTGTAGAGACAAAAGCACCTGCCGGATACGAATTGATCAAAAAACCAATCAAAGTCACGATTGGTGAGGGAAATCAAACCATCATGGTTTATCAAGAAAACGATAAAACGACTGAATTGCCTCAAGCAGGGGGTAACGGACCGATGGTTTGGCTCGTAGGAATTGCCTGTGCATTTGGTTTGGCAGGTATCTGGGCGTTGTA
The DNA here is from genome assembly GCF_051711285.1 of Enterococcus sp. DIV0213h. Lineage (NCBI taxonomy): Bacteria > Bacillati > Bacillota > Bacilli > Lactobacillales > Enterococcaceae > Enterococcus > Enterococcus sp. DIV0213h. Next base: position 3,203,388 of record NZ_JBIOMH010000001.1, on the reverse strand, counting down.
TTACTACTATGATCAGCTTAGAAAGAAAGGAGCGTAAGTAGATGAAAAAAATATCGGTTTTCTTTCTCGCGTTCCTCTTTCTATTAGGGCTAGGGGTATCTTCGATTCCAGCACATGCTGCTGAAGCAAGCAATGAATCCTATGCGATTTCAATTTTGAAATATAAGTTAAGTGATTCTACGGTTCTTTCTTCGGAGTTGCCTATGGATGGAACGAAAGTCGATCAAGTCGTAGATGAAAACGGCAATGTTCTTGCTCCTTTACCAGGAATCTCTTATGAGATCACGAGGGTATCACCTGTCCAAGGACAATCGACCTTTGAACCAGTCGTCGGAGAAGATGCTTTTTCGATAACCGTCACCACCGATCAAAATGGATTGGCACGGGTTGCTGATTTAGCTAGTGGGACCTATCAAGTCATTGAAAAAGACAATCAATTGTTGAAGTCAGTGATGGACCCAGTCATTGTGGAGGTTCCTTTGCCACAACGGGAAGGGGAGGCGTTAAAAGAAGTCTTTCTCTATCCTAAATCAAGTGTGGTGGATGCAACAGGAACGACCCCTCCAGGAACCACTCCTGATGGGGGCACGCAACGGCTGCCGCAAACGAGTGGAAATATCGGAAATGCGCAACCATTGTACCTTATTCTAGTGTTTATCATTAGTATGGGCGCGATTGGGATAAGGGCTCTGAAGACGAAACACAACAAGTTTTAATGGCTCGTTAGGCAGGGCAGTCCTAAAAAAACTGTCCTGCTTTTTTCAATAAAAGTACTTAGTTATAAAAAACAGATACATACAAATTGACCGAAATATAAACAGTCGGGTCAAAGATGGGAAAGGAGAAAAAATGAGGCAACGTCAACCAAGAAAAAAGCACTCATTCTTAATGATTTTTGCCATTACTATGATAACGGTTGGGTTCCTCGTACTTCTTTATCCAATCATCGGCAATTATTTATCCAATCGAGAACGAAGTCAAGCAGAGGTCGCTTATGACCAAACCATGGAAAAAATGAGTGAGCAGGAAAAAAAAGCACAATACGAGTTAGCACAAAAGTATAACGAGTATATTTTTGCGAAGCAGCAAGGAGAAAATCCTGAACCGGTCGTTTATGAAAGTGCCTTGAAAAATCAATCTGGTGTCATGGGAACCATTGATATTCCAGCAATTGATATTAAAGAGATGCCCTTTTATCATGGTACCTCTTATAAAACCCTTGATAAGGGCTTAGGGCATTTCGAACCAACGTCGATCCCAATCGGCGGAGAAAATACCCGCTCTGTGATAACTGGACACAGCGGGGTGAAAAATCAGGTCCTATTTACGGATGTACGCAATCTAGTAGAAGGCGATTTGTTTTTTATCAATATTTTAGGAGAACGGTTGGCCTATCAGATCACTTCATTTGAAGAAATCTTACCAAGTGAAGTGGAGAAAGTAAAAATCAACTCGGGGAAAGATGAAGTGACTTTACTCACGTGTACCCCACCTGGAATCAACACTTACCGCTTGCTGGTTACAGGAAAAAGAGTGCCATATAGCTATGCGATACAAAAGAAGGTAACCAAGCGTAACGTGTGGAGCTACCAAAATATCGTTTTAGGGACACTTGCGATCAACCTGGTTCTTTTCTTGATCCTGATCATGGTATACCGCTATTGGTTACGCTATTTTCGTTCGCCAGATCCGAAACGATCCGAGCGAGGACGCAAAAATCTGAAACGACTCTTCTTTGTGACGAAAACGTATTTTGCACTCGTCTTTCTTAGCATGTTGGCGATTTTAGCGGTTGCCTTTTATGGGTATTTACAAATGCAGCAAGAAACCGCAACAGCTGCCGTTGATGTAGGGGTTGAAGAGACGTTGAGTGACTACAATTTGAGTAAGATACAACGTGCTGATTATGAAGAAAAACAAATTGCCAGTGTGAATGTGGCGGATTATGCAAGTGCCAAGAGTGCATTGCAGCTTTCAACAAACAACTGGGGAATCGGGAAGCTCGTGATCCCAGAGCAATCGATTGATTTGCCGATACTCGCTGGATTAGCCAACCAAAATTTATTAACGGGGGCTGCAACATTTCGCCAAGAACAGCAATTAGGAAAAGACAACTACGTTTTGCTCGCCCATAACATTTATGAACAAGATGTACTGATGCATCGCATCAAGTTTTTAGAAGAAGGGGACAAGATCTATACGACCGATTTTAAAGATGTCTATATCTATACGGTCTCTCTCAATAAAGTGGTCGAAGAAACAGAGGTTTCTTATATTGAAAAAAACAAACCAGGTGCCTCGCCGATCCTCACGCTGTTGCGATGTGAGGGGAATATAGGAACGCCCTATCGACGAGTCGTTCAAGGAGAATTGCAGGCGGTGGAATCGATACAGGGCATGACGAAAGCAGAAATGGCTACCATGGGTCTGAAGCAATCGACCGAAAAGTCCACTGGGAAAATCGTTGAAGAAAATCCAATTTCATTTTTTCAAAGCTTTGCCATGATCGTTGCTGCACGGTTCGTCAAAGATCCGCTTCAGACGATGTTACCGATGTTTTTGTTCTTTATGCTCCCGATCTTATTCTTTAGTATTATCCGTTGATCGTTCAGCGGCAAGAAAAATGTGAAAAGTTCCCTCTGTCAGAAAAGTGTTAATCAAAGAAAGGAAAAAAGAAGGTGCAACCATGAAAAAAAAGACCATTGCTGTTTGTACAGCTTTATTCGGATTACTAGTGATCCAAAATGGGATCGGTCAGCCGTTACATGCGGAAGACCAATCCGCTGCTGAAGCAACTGATGTCAGTGTTCTGGAGCTTCCCGAAGAAACGGTGCCATCTAGTACGGAAAGTATGGAAGTTCCGATGAGCTCAGAAGAAGTGACCGTGCCAAGTACCGTGCCAAGTGAAGAAGTTCCCGCTACTTCTTCAGAAGATAGTCAGGAGACCGTCAGCTCAGCGCCAGTTGAATCAGAAACAACTCCTACTAGCTCTGAAAGTTCCACCAGTCAATCGACTGAAGCAAGTACTGCTCCTAGCGAAACGTCAACACCGACGGAAACAAGTGAATCAACGACACCGAGCTCGGAACCAACTTCTTCCAGTACGAGTAATGTTTCGTCTTCTTCAAAAGAACCAACGGCAACTACACCAAGTTCTACGGAAACGTCTACCGAAGCTGTTGCCGATGAAGAACCAGAAAAAGACAAGAAACCAGCGGCGTCTAGTTCACCAGCAAAACAAGAGCAAAGCGTTGCCCTTCCTGCTAATACCCAATCAGAGACATTCAATAAAGAGCGTTTGCCTGAGTCAGCCGTTTCACAACTCTTGTCTGAGATCAATGGGACCACGCTAGATGATTCCCTCCGAGTAAGTGAGGTTGCTGAAACGGATCTAAAAGGCTTTGAACTGCCGCTTTTAAAGACATTCACAGATAAGAGTAAAGCCATTTTGATTTATGAAGGTATCAAGCAAGTGGGACTTTTCGAACTCAGTAACGAAAAAAATGAGGATGGAAAAAAGATCCCTCTAGAAAGCACGGAAGTTCTCATCAATACCCTGTTGGAGAATCTCTTTGATCAATCACTGAAAACGAGCCATAAAGAAGAAATTCCTCGTGAAGAAAAACAAGCGGGAGACTTGTTGTACCATCAGGGAAAACTGCTGGGCTTGTATTTAGGCGGTGACCATTACGTAACGGTTGGAGAACCGACAACCAAAGAAATCGAAGAACACTCAGAGTTGGCTAACCAGAAGGTTGCTAAGATTGGTCTTCTTTCAAAAGGGAAATTGGCGGATGAATCATTAACTGTTCAACGGCTTGCTGAGAACAAGCTGACAACCTATGGCAAAGAAGTGGAAAAAGCGTACCCTGCTTCAATGGATTTCTCCGAAAACGCTCAAACACAAACATTCATTCAAGCCATTGCAAAATCGGCACAAAAGTTAGGTCTTGATTACGATGTCTTTGCTTCGGTAATGATTGCGCAAGCGATTTTAGAAAGCGGCTCGGGAACCAGCGCATTATCAAGTGCACCAAACTATAATTTATTCGGAGTAAAGGGAAGCTATCAAGGATCATCAGTGAGTTTTGCTACCCAAGAAGACCGTGGAAATGGGGAGTTGTATACAATTCAAGCTGCTTTTCGCAAATACCCTAGTTATGCACAATCCCTTGGTGACTATGTCAGCTTGCTTCGAGGAGGCATTCAGGGCAATGAACTGTTTTATCAAGACACGTGGCGTTCCACTGCCAAAAACTATTTGCGAGCGGCAGATGCCCTCACCGGGAAGTATGCGACGGACACGACCTATAATCAAAAAATCAGTTCTTTGATCGCTGCGTACCACTTAACCCAATATGATCAACCCTTGAGTGCAAGTACGACATCAACCAGTAGCATCATGGTAGGAAAAGAGAAAATTCCAGAAACCTATCGAAAGGAAATGACGTATCCCGACTATGATGGGAAAAATTACAATGTATCGGGATCCTATCCCGTGGGGCAATGTACCTGGTATGCCTACAATCGTGTGGCGCAATTAGGGAAATCAGTTGATGACTATATGGGAAATGGTGGCGAGTGGGGGGCAACTGCGAAGCGTCTAGGCTACGAAACAAGCCAAGTACCTAAAGCAGGATGGCTTATTTCATTTACCCCTGGAACAGCCGGATCTGATCCGAATTACGGACACGTTGCTTTTGTTGAAGCGGTGACCGATGAAGGAATCTTGATCTCCGAAGGAAATGTCGTCGGCGGCACAAAAATCTCTTATCGGGTCATTGGCAATGATTTAGCCTATTCGGAGTTAGTGACCTATGTGGAACCTAAGTAAAACAGAAAAAGAAAAGGTTGCCGCCAATCACAAAATGACCTTCGCTTATGTTTTACTCTTACTCATCGGCGTCGTCAGTGTGAGCCTTATTGCTTTCTTTTTTACGCAGTATAGTATTCATCCAGTGGCTGGCAGCTCGATGGAACCGACTATTAAAGATGGTCAACAGGTAGCTATCAAAAAAACACAAACCTTACAACGTTATGCAACCGTTGCGTTTTCCGCTTCCAGTGAGGATGGAATGTTTATCAAGCGAATCATTGGGGTGCCAGGAGATAAACTTATTGTTCAAAACGATGTGCTGATTCTTGACTTTGAAACAGAGTCAGCTTTTGCTTCTACGATTCAAGTAAAACTACAAGCCAACGTTGCTGAGCAATTAAAAGAATTGCATGAAATTCCTGCAGGCTATTATTTTGTTCTGGGGGATCATATGGCTGTCTCAAAAGACAGTCGCAGCTTTGGCTTAATCAAAAAAACGCAAGTGGAAGGCATCTTAACTGCTATTCTGCCAAGCGTAAAAGGAGGTCGTCAAGTGTTGATTATAAAAGGAATCGCGATAGGAGTAATCCTTTTGGTATTTGGAATTTTAGCTAGTCGCTTCCTGATTCATTATCGGATGGAACAAGCAAAAAAACTGACAGGTCATCCAGCTGTTTTTTACAAGAAACTACAAATATTAAAGCAACTGGAAACGCAGAAAACGACCCTGTTTTTAATGATAACCACCCTCTTAATGGGCGTCGTCGTTTTTTTACTGATGGTTTCTTTGTTCCAAGTTGAAAATCAGTTTCTTCAACGAAACGAGCAAGTAACACAATTGGAAAAAGAGGTTCAGAAAATAAAAACTCAACAAAATGAAGTGCTGTCCAAGGTTACTGTTCGCTCGTATCCAGAAGAAGGCATTGGACTTACTGACATCTCTTGGGAAGCACTAACGAAAAGTCAAGAGCAAGAAGCCCTGCAACCGAAAATTGAAACGGAGCTGACACAAAAGCTCGTCCCTTATTTTGGCTTAACACAAGCAATTATTTCATTAGATGTTCCTTCCCAAACATTGTCGATCGCCATGACAGGAGCGACTGAGAATGAAGAAAACCGCAAAAAAATCGAGGACAATATCACCGCTTTTGTAGCAGAATCCAAAGAAATTCCGAAGCTCATGCAGATTACGATCGAAATTCCAATGACCACTGAGAAAGAAACTGAAACAATCTATGAAGAGATTTTTCTTCGTGAGAAGGATACCGATGCATTTTCTAAAGTAGAAAAAAATGAAGTGAACGAACAGAAAGGAAAAGGATAATTATGGCAAAAAATAAAGACAGCTGGTTTTTTACAAAAAATATCATTGATGAAATCAACAATGTGCCAGATGAACTGCTTTCACTGGATCAAGAAGAAACGGCGGATTTCCCAATATTAGGGGACAACCGAATCGCGCAGGAGCTTGTTCATGAACGCTTACTCGCAGAAAAACACTTGGATGATCAACAAACAACGACTGACGAAATGCCAGATCTTGAAGAGGGGGGAGCTGTGGATAAGACCAGCCAAGCATTAGAGGCAAAAGAAGATTCCGTTGTCATGGAAGAAGCCAATGACGAAACCGAATCCGTACCACAGAAAGACCTAAAATCAGAGATTCAAGCATTCGAACAACAACTTGCCGACTTACAAGCAGCGCTTGAAAAAGCGGAAGAAGAAAAACAAACGGCGATAGAAGAACAACACTTGCTCGAAAGGCAAAATCAAGAATTACAAAAAGAAATGATGCTAAAAGTTGTGAAAATGGATGAGCTACAAGGGCATGTTGACTTGATGAAACAACAAGCAACGACGTTTCATGAGACAAATACACAGTTAGAACAAACCATGAACATTCAGCAGGCAGAAATATTTGAAGGAGTAAAACAAATGGAGGAGATGCGTATGAAACTTGAAACGACAAAAGAAGAGCTACAACGAGTACTTGAAGAAAAAACAGCCTTATCAAATGAGTTGCTTCATGCTCTTGGAGAAAACCAACAGTTACGAACGCAATTAAAGGAAAGTGAACAACAAGCGGAACAATTGATCGAAACCAGTCAGCTGCTGCAAGCAGCCACAAAAGAAAATCAAAAGCTGCAAAAAGAAATCAGTCAACTGGAAGAACCCTTGGAACAAATCGCACAATTAAGTGCTGAAAAAAATGCGCTAACGATTCAATTAGTCAAAGCTACTGAAGAAGCCGCTTCTTATCAATCGCAATACGAAGAAAAAGAACGGGTATTTAATGAGCAGTTTTCCCAATTAGAACAAAGCAATGCTGAATTAGCAGCGCTGCAAAGTCGTATCGAGTCGGGAGAATTTTTACAAGGAAGTGAGTACGACTTGTATGTAGAGGCACAGGAAAAAATCAATCAACTCATTCAACAAAACGAGCAGCTGACAAAGGAGATCGAGTATTCGCAAAAAGAAATCGGCGAGGTTTTGTTGACCGCCAAAAAACAAGCGAGTCGGACCTTAGAAGAAGCGCAAACAGAAGCCGATCATTTGATCAAAGCGGCCAAACTAGAATTAGAAGGTATGGAAAACAAAGCGCGTAAAATTTTGATTGAAATTGATGAATCCAAAGAGACCGTGTCATCCATGTATAGCGATCTTCAAGAGAAAGTTCGGCAATTGGCCTCAGGCAACTTGCAAGTGGACTTTGATAAAAGTGATCCGCAAGCAGAGCAGATGGAAAGCTAGTGTAGAAAAAGTGAAGTGATAAATGATCATTTTGGAAAAACTACTTCATCAGGCGCAGCAGATTGCGGGGATGAAATCAAAGGAATACCGATGGGCAGGGGGAAGCGAGGATAACGCTTAATCAAGAAGAGAGGAAAAAATGGGAAGAGGAAAAGATGAATCGTTGTTTTTAACGGTAGGGGAGGATATCAAATGAGCCAGCTATTTCAAATAAATAATATGAATGATTATTTAAATTACTATAGGGACAAAGTGAATGATCCTCGTTTTTCAGATAATTTGCCTCATGTGAAAGAACGGATTCTTCAGATTTGTGGTGAGCTGGAAGAACAGATCGATCAAATCAATAGTGGAAATTTTTTTCAACAATGGGCAAATATCAATAGCTTAGAGGCACAAATTTTGATTCTGCTTGAATTGAGTGAGATCACAACCAAAAAAGAGAAGCGGGTCTTCACTGAAGAAGAAGTGGTGAAAACGGCGAAAAAGGACTGTCAAACGTATTTTAAAGAGAAATGTGGGATGACGTTGGTTGATACTACGCCGCATTCTCTCCATTTTTCCATAAGCTAGAGGGCGTACTACTGAGATATGATTGTTGGACATCGAAAGAAAGGTGAAGGGGAAAATAACATAAATATTCTTTGGGAAAGCAACAAGTCAGAAGAAAGTGTGCTTGTTCATACGGATCGGGTGTTAAAAAAGCACGTTATTTTTTATGGATAATAGGCTCAAAGATGATTGGCTTTGGTTTTCAGACAATTATTAAGTAATTATTAAGTCTGGTTTATAAGGAAAAATGTATCGAAAGTAAAATGAGTTATTTATTTTTTTTAAATAGTAATTTCTTAGCCTTCATCTATTTGTAAAAAAGCAGTTTGAACTTTTGTCCTCAGATCATTCAAAAGTTTAACCTGTTTTTTTTTCATTTTCCTTAAAGCAAATAGGTTGAATTGCTATAGGTATGCTGCTATATACTAATTCCTACTAAATTAAGGGGGCTTCTATGTGCTAGATTCTTTTTTAAGAGGACAGGATCGCTTAGTGCAAAAGTTTTTTTTATTCTATTATCGCTCATACCAAGACACCTATACCTATAAAGATGTTGTTGATGAATTAAATATCTCATATCCTGTGTTAAATAACGTGCTAGAGCAAGTGGATACCATTCAAAAGGGGTATCCTGAATTTACTATGTCTAGAGATAACAAAGTAATCAAAGTCACTTTTTCCGAAAAATTTTTATACAATAAAATTCGTGTCAATTTAACCAAATCTACGCTGCTTTTCATCATTTGGGATGCTATTTTTTATCAAAAGTTCAAGACACTGGAAGCCTTTAGTCAAAGTCAATATGTGAGTGGACGGACCGTGCAACGGCAGATCGGGACCTTTGCACCAATTTTGGAACATTACAAATTGGATTTGAATTTAAAAAGGTCAGAATACTTGGGTGGGGAAGAGTACCGCATTCGCTATTTCTTCCACAGCTTTTATTGGCATGTGTATGATGAGATCGAAAGCAACCGACCGCCAATCGTTGAGCAAAGTGCGACAGACCTGTACCAAGCTTTATCCATCTATTTTCCTTTTCTACGGCATGCAGCAAAGGAACGCTTCATTAATCTGTTAGCTGTTTCTGTCACGAGAATAAAACAAGGAAATCTCATCAAAGAGATACCAGAAAGTGTCAAGAAGTTTTATAACCCTTTTATGGATCAGATCACCTTTGATAAAGAGCTTTTGCTGCCTTTTTTCGAAGCAAATCGCATTTATGAAAAAGATTTGCCAAAGGAGGAGCTGATCTATCATTTCTATATGTTTACGGTAGGGCAAAGCTATTCCCAAGAGTCTTTGAGTCAGCTTCGTCTGCAATCACCAATGTATATGAATGATTATCGTGTGTTTATAGATGACTGGATCACCTTGATTGAAAAACAAATCCATTTTTCTTTTGGTTCAAATGAGCGAAAGCTGCTTTTTATTAATGCTACCTATATTTTTTCTTTTCTTTTGACGTTTGGTTTAGGGAATAAAATTGATTCCTTTGGGGATTACATCACCCTTTCAGAAGTCGAAAGGCAATACCATTATTGGTTTACTGTATTAGAAAAAATCTCTCGCAAGCATGAAGTGGAAAATAAAGCATGGCTAAATATTCTCAATTCCAATTCCTTTAAATATTATGCTTCGCAGATTCTTTACTATATTTTATCTGATTACGATACTCCAGTCAGGGTAACGATCGAATCAAAGAGTCGGGGGATTGAAGAAGAAGTCCAAAAGCAAAAGCTGGTGCGGATGAGTCCCCGTCCAATCAACATAGTAAGGATCAAAGATTTTCCAGATGTCATCATTTCGGATTACGCAATCGATATCTCGAAGTACTATACGAAAAATCAACCCCATCTTTACCAATGGGGAGAAAAGCAATACCTTTCTGATTGGATTCGCGTGATCAATTATATCGATAAAGTAAGGGATGAAAAATACTATCGTTTATTAAGTGATGATTAGGGGAAATAGAAGAAACAGTTTTCTATTTCATTGAGCAAGACCAGCGGTTTGATTCGTCTTGCTCAATTTTTTGTGAAGTAAGGAAACATTTAATGGGCTTTTTGTTCTAACCGCATCTATCTTAGGAATAGAAATGTTCGTGTCAGGAGTTTGTGAGGACCATTGAATTGAAAAAAAAGGGTGCAGCTGCTCATTTATGAAAAGCAGTTGCACCCTGTATTTTTTGTCAGCGCATCAGTAAATGCGGCAGTGTACTAAGCCATGCGATGATACCGACGATCAAGGTAAAGACCACGACGATGACTGCTGTTGAAAGGAAATCTTTTTTGACGTCGCGCTTTTTTCTAATGGCATCGAGGTCTTGATTTTCCATGAAGGCAACGATCTCTTTATACGTTTTGATATTTTGGGTTTTCTTGATTTTTTCGATCTTTAATGCGGCATACATGGAGACGAGCCAAAAACATAGAGGCGGGACAATCCACCAGTATCCGGGTAAATAAAGAGCAGGCCCAACAGAGAGTGCGGTCAATAGTATAAAAAGCAGCATCATTTTTGTGTAACGATCCATTTCTGTTTTCTCAATCGTTTCTTTCATTTGTTCAACATCCCCTTTGACTAATTCATCTAAAGAAACATCAAATAGAACACTGAGCAATAATAAATTGTGAACATCAGGATAGCTTTTTTCATTCTCCCAATTGGAGATCGTTTGTCGGGAGACATAGAGTTTTTCTGCCAGCCCTTCCTGAGAGAGACTTAATCGTTCCCGATGTTTTTTTATTTGTTTGCTTAAGTTCATTTTATCCGCTCCTTCTACCATTAGTTTAGGCCAATGTCTGCATTCTAACGATCAAATGTCTTTGACAATGCCTTGAAATCAAGTGTCAAAATGTTTTTACAGTTGGGTTTGGGGTGTTTACATAGCAGTACAGCGTTGATTTTCTTCCGTTACCAAGCGACGGTCAACTTGGTTATTATTTTTTATAGACATACCTGGTGGTTTCTAAAAAAAAGAAAAAAGATGGCGAGTCTTTGCTGATTTTAAGTGTTTGTCCTTGTCTATTATTCATTAATTTCGCAAAGATGGGAAGAGGAGAAAACAACTAAGCGTGTGAAAGATTCATTTTTCCATTAGTGGATCTTTAAAGGTACCTGTGTGTTGAAATGGAGCCATTCAGAAGACACCTCTATTTGTTGGTTCTGTTTTAGAAGAAAATCGACTGTTGGTAAGCATATCACCCCATAAAAACGTCTGCTTTGTGCTATACTGAGGCTTTGTAAAAATAAGTTTGTACAAGCAAGCAGCAACGGTTTTTTCATTGATTGCTTGCAAGAAGGAGCGAATACGCAGTGAAAAAACTAAAGGTTCAAGATTTAATTGCAGTAGGGATCTATACAGCGATCTATTTTCTTTTAATGAGCGTCTGTCTATTGATTTTGCGTTTTGTGATCCCAGGTTTTCATAATTTATTTATTCCAGCAGTCACCGCTTTGTTTTCTGGCATTATCTATCTGATTTTATTGAATAAAGTACCGAAATTTGGCGCAATCACCATTATGGGTACCGTGGTAGGGCTCTTTTTTTTGATTTCAGGACATTTTCCATTGGCCTTTTTGCCCAATATGATTTGTGCCTTAGCAGCTGATTTGATCCAATACAAAACAAAGCTCAAAGGAAACGTTCGCGTACTGGCGAGTTATATCGTCTTTAGTTTTGGCTTGATGGGTCCGATCTTACCCCTGTGGTTTATGAAAAATGCCTACATCGATTCATTAGTGGCTCGCGGAAAAGATGAAACCTACATTGCCGGCGTGTTTGCTCATACCTCCAATTTGATGTTAGGGCTTTGTGCATTGGCGGTTTTGATTGGTGCGGTGGCTGGTTTAGGTATCGGCAGTCGCTTGATGGAAAAACATTTTCAACCAACGATCCAATCGCATAAAGGGTGAGGAATGTGTCGAAAACAAGGTTTGATCCCCGCAGCAAATTGGCGGTGATTCTCTTTGCTAGTTTTACTATGATGGTGACCATCAGCTGGATCGATGAGTTTGCCTTTGTCACTTTCTTGCTGCTGCTATTTATAGTCAGCGGCTTTTGGAAAAAAGGCTTGCTGCTCTATGGCGTGTTTGTCTTGCTGACAATGGCAGATAGTTTTTTGTTTCGCCAAGGCAACCACGTACTAATCGTGTTGCTGGATTTCTTTTCCGTCGGTTATCGCCGCTTATTGCCAACGATCATGGCGGCGGCTTTTGCCATTAGCGGGACGAAAAACAGTGAGTGGATGGCTGCGCTGCAAAAAATGCACGTGCCCAACGTATTATTAGTCCCGCTGGCAGTCTTATTTCGTTTTTTTCCCACATTGGTACAAGATTTCAAAAGTATTCGCCAAGCGATGCGCTTTCGCGGCATCTCGCTGTCGGCAGGATCGATCTTGCTTCATCCACTGCAAAGTGCGGAGTATTTTTTGATCCCATTACTGATGTCGGCTGAAAAGACCGCAACCGAACTGTCGGCTACGGCGCTGGTTCGCGGGTTAGCATCAGAAACTCCCCATACCACCGTCCACGAACTGAAGCTGCGCTGGTGGGATGGCTTGGTCTTTTTAGCATTAGGCGGCTTTATCGTGAAAAGGATGTGGCTTGGATGATCACATTAGAACAAGTGTCAGTGAAGCGAGAAAATCGGACCGTATTATCTGAGCTCTCTTTGACGGTCGCAGCTGGGGAAGTCATCGTTTTGTGCGGCGCTAGCGGCAGCGGCAAATCGACCCTGCTCAATGTTTTGAATGGCTTGATCCCTGAGCTGTATCCCGCCGAAGTGCAAGGAAAGATCCGTGTCGGAGAAACAGACTTGCCAGTTGCCGATTTCTCCCATTATGCCCAGACGATTGGCGTCGTCTTTCAAAACCCCAAGACGCAATTTTTCACCACGGATGTCTATTCGGAGTTGGCTTTTTCGATGGAAAATGCGGGCGTCGCACCAGAAAACATTCGGCAGCGAATCACCGAAGTAGCCCAGCAGTTTTCCCTGACCCCGTTGCTTGATGCTAGTGTCTTTGACCTATCTGGTGGGGAGAAGCAGCTGATTGCTCTCGCTGCAGCCACGATGTTGCCCCATGATGTGTTCTTATTGGATGAGCCTTCCAGTAATTTGGATCAAGAAGCGATCCAAAAGTTGACTCAAGGATTGGCTTCTTTAAAACAACAAGGGAAAACCATTGTGATCGCCGAACACCGCTTGGCGTATTTGGCGCCACTGGCAGATCGCTTCTGTCTATTAGAAGCAGGACGATTGCGGGCGTCTTATCCAGCAGCTCAGCTTTTGTCACTGCCCGAGGAGGCAATTCACGAGTTGGGATTGCGAAAAGTAGGCGAGGCGGCATTGGAAACTCAGCACTGCCGAGAATCTTTGCCAGAAAAGTCTGGATTAAGGGCAACGCATCTGCAGATCAAGCAATCGAAACGCTCAGCAAACAGCAGAAATTGGGCGCTTAACTTGCCTGAACTACAATTGCCGACGAAGCAAGCTGTGGGGATCGTTGGACCAAATGGTGCTGGCAAAAGTACGTTGGTGCAAGTCCTGTCAGGATTGAAAAAATGCCCAGAAGCAGTATTTGCCATCAATGGACAAAAGCGGACCCAAAAGCAGCTGCTGCAGGAAAGCTTTCTTGTGATGCAGGATGTCAACTTGCAGCTGTTTTTTGAAACGGTGGAAAAAGAGCTGCTGATCAAAGCCCAAAACCCAGCTCGTTTTGAAGAAATTGTCTCATTGTTGCACTTAACACCACTCCTTGCCCGACATCCGCAAAGCTTGTCAGGAGGGGAAAAACAACGAGTTGCCATCGGCAGTGCCCTGCTTTCTGGTAAACGCTTGTTGTTTTTCGATGAACCAACGAGTGGGTTAGATTTGCAGCAAATGGAAGAAGTCGCAAAACTGTTGCGAACAGTCGCTAAGGAAGTTGATTTATTAGCGGTGATCAGTCATGATCGTGAGTTTTTAGCTGAAACATGTCCTTACGTGCTTCAACTCCAACAAGGGGAACTCGTTGGCACGTATCAGCTAGCAAAAAATATGGAATAAATGAAAGACGGAGTGGACCTTGGTTCATGCCGTCTTTTTTTGTTGAACATGAAAAAATCTTCATGATTTTTTTCTTTCAATCAGTTAGGAAGTTTCGAAAAAATCCGTTATGATAGAAGCAAAACAGGAGGAGGAGTGCATATGGCCTTGAAGATCTTGCTAGTAGAAGACGAAGAAAGTTTAGCCAGTTTTATTCAGACCGAATTGACTTTTGAGGGATATGACACGGTCTGGGCCAAAGATGGGCAAGAGGCATTGACCTTGTTCAATCAGCAAGCAAATGCCTTTGATCTGATTTTATTGGATTGGATGCTGCCAATCTATGACGGCATCACAGTGGCGCGGCGGATACGCAAAGAAAGCGACATCCCGATTTTGATGATGACCGCCAGAAATCAAACCGCCGATGTGGTGACGGGGCTTGATGTCGGATTAGATGATTATTTAACGAAACCTTTTGAAATCGAAGAACTGTTTGCCAGAATTCGGGTGATCGAGCGGCGGTTGCAACGAGAAGCCAAACAACAAAAGAACCAGCAAAACCAATTAGTGGCGGGGGAGCTGATGATGGACATCGCCAAGCACTTGGTTCAGGTTGCCGGTGAAACCATTGAGTTGACGCCCAAAGAGTTTGGGATTTTATATGAATTGATGAAAGAACCCGAGGTCGTCAAAACGAGAGATGACCTGTTGAATGAGATTTGGGGCTATGAATACGACGGCCAAACGAATGTTGTAGATGTCTATATCCGCACACTGAGGAACAAGCTGGATGTTTGCGGCAAAGGCAAAATGATCGCAACCGTTCGTGGATTAGGCTATGTCTTGAGGACCGATCATGAAGAATAAGTCAGCCAACCAACGTAGAAAAACAGCCCAGTTTCAATTGACGAGCCGCTTTTCCTTGATTCTCTTTGGTCTGCTGATTCTCTTCAATCTGCTGTTTATTTTATTATCCGTAGGTTATTTGTTTGAACATATCGAAAATCGTGCCAGCAACATTCTCGAAGCCATCGAAAAAGGCGAGGCATCAGGGGATGCCTGGGACTTTCTCGTCAATGCCTATGTCTCGGCAGATGAAGAAGACGCCCTGCAAGTGATCTTAGCCGATGGCAGTGTCGTTTCATCAGAAGATGCGGAAGAGATTTTTGCCGATATCAATCAAGGGCGAGTGATTCCTTTTCTCGAAGACATCGTTTTTACAGAGGAGGGCATCTATTACACGAAAACCCAAGAAGTCGACGGGGATCAGGTGACGATCGCTATCAATGGGGAGGATAGTGTGGAATTAGCCTATGGCCTCTTTATGATCAGCAGTTTCTTGAATCTGATCGCTGTTGTCGTGGGCAGTCTGCTGATTTATTGGAGTGTCGGGAAATGGAGTCAGAAGCTTACTGGTATGGCGCAAGAAATTGCTGCCATTGAACAAAGTCGAACAGGAGAACTGACGGTTTCTGAAGAGCCCATCGAGATTCGTTCAGTGGCATTGGCCTTTAATAAATTATTGAAAGAACAGCGAGAGACAATCGAGCGGGAAAAACGGTTCGTTGCCGATGCTTCCCATGAGCTGCGAACACCTTTAGCTGCGATTCGCGGACATGTCCAATTGATCCAGCGGCGTGGAACCAAACATCCCGAAGTCATTCCTTCCTCAATGGCGTTTATCGACAAAGAGTCGAAGCGTTTGGAAACATTGAGCAATCAATTGTTGGACCTAGAAAAAAATCAATCCCCAGATGAAATGACCCTTGTTGATGTTTCCCAGATCGTCCGAGAAGAGTGTGAAAAACAAGCGACGATCGTTCCGCAATCGATTGAATATTTTGTGGAGAACCAATGTATGAAACGTGGGCATAAGCGTGACTTCCAGCAAATCATCCAAAACCTATTAGAAAATGCCGCGAAGTATTCACCTGCCGATCAGCCGATTCATGTGACCTTGACGCAAGAGCAGAGACAGATGTCTTTGACCGTCGCCGATTTTGGCATTGGGATTCCCGATGATAAGAAAGCCTTGATTTTCGAACGGTTCTATCGAGTAGAAGATTCTCGTTCCAGCCAGATTGCTGGTTCAGGCATCGGGCTTTCACTGGTAAAACAGCTGGCAGACAAGTATCATGCCAAAATTACCGTGACAGACAATCAACCGCAAGGCAGTATCTTTAAACTTGCCTTTCCAAATGAAAGAGAAAGATGAAGATTTTTTTAGATTTTCTTCAAGCATTTTTGATTCTTTTTCATGAGGAACTTGTTATTCTAAATATATAGAAAAAAGGAATACACAAACAATTGGAGGAATGAAACATGAAAAAAACAACTATTTTATTCGGAATTGCCGCATTAGGATTATTGGCAGGATGTACACAAAACAACACTGGAAATTCAGAACCTGCGCAAAACAGCAGCTCAAGCACAGCAGTTGCCTCATCAAGTGAAACAACGTCGTCACAAGCAACAGACAGCTCTTCAAGCAGTGCAGCGATCGCCAACGGCGGCTTACCTACAGTGACCGTAGAAGAAGCGATCCAAATATTCCAAGACAAATACCCAGATGCAGCGATCACTTCGATTGATTTGGATACTTCTTTTGGCAATTACTTCTACCAAGTAGAAGGCGTGGATGACACGAATGAGTTTGAATTAAAGATTGATGCAGAAACCAAAGAAACTTCTGAAGAAAGAACGGAAAAATTGGATGCCGATGAACAAAACGGTGTCAAAAAAGATGCCGATCAATTGGACCTAACCAACTTGCTTTCATTGGAAGAAATTTCTGATATCGCCGTGAAAGAAGCTGGCGGTGGTCAAGCAACAGATTGGTCATTAGACAAAGAAATGAATGTAACCTATTGGGAAGTCAAGGTAGAAGATGGCAACAAACAAACAGATGTGAAAATCAATGCCCAAACAGGTGAAGTACTAGAAACCGAATTGGATGACTAATCCTGTTTCGCAGTAAAAAAGATAAGCCGCTATCGTCTATGCGCAAAAGACGATAACGGCTTATTTTTTTACGTATGCTGTTTGACTTCAGTTAACGGTTTGACGCGACCACCAATTTTATCTGCAAATGCTTCGGACTGCTTCCGATCTTCAAAGACCCATAACTTGTCTGGAATTTTTTCACGAGTGCGACGACCATCTTTGCCAATGTAACCATGCAAAACTTTAATCACGTACATCGCCATCATCCTTCCCTGAAATTACTTTTGATTATACGAAAGCCGTTTCAAAAAGCAAGGATTTTGACTTAAATGAGTGATCAGAATTGATTATTCCCCTGACAGGGCAGCATAATCAGCAAATCGTTGATGGATTTCAGGAAAACTACGCTTCAGCTGCACGATGCGATTGGTCTCTTTTGCTAAAAAACAATGCTTTGAAGTCCCCGTCGTTGCCAACTGACCATCGCTAGTTTTGTAGATCTCATAGCGAAAATCCAAACGCGTGCCAGTATATTTGTCGACCAAAACATCGATTCGCACCTCATCTTCGTAGCGAATCATCGTTTTGTATTGCGCACTGACTTCCAGCACGGGAACGATCAAGCCCGCTTCTTCGATGGTATGATACGGTAAATCCAAAAACGCGAGTAATTCCACGCGGGCCTCTTCAAACCAGCGGATATAATTGGCATGATGGATGATCGCCATTTGATCGGTCTCATAGTAGTGTGGTTGACGGATATAGCCTGAATATAAAGACATAAAAACAGCTCCTTTCATAGAAACAAAACCTTCGTTATTCAGCATAACGCAAAAAGGAAGAAAAGCAAACAGAAGGAGAGCTTCTTTGTGTTGACCACTAGAGAAAATGCTACTAGAGAGCAGCGGAGTGAAAAAGACAGTGAAACACCTTGACTTTTTCATAGCTTTCTTGTAGTTTATAGATAATATCAAAAATCAGTGAAGGATCGAGTACTTTATTCTACTCCTTAAAAGAGAAAACTGCCCCGGCTGAAAGCAGTTTAGGACGTGTAAAGGAAAGACAATCTGGAGATGAACAGAAGAAAAGCTGTTCCGTGACCGAGCGTTAATCGAGCGAAGGAGAAGAACATTTCTCGAATTTAGGTGGTACCGCGTGTAATCAAAACTCGCCCTTGTATAAAAAAACAAGGGCGAGTTTTTTGCTGTGAATCACTGCGACTGGTCCGCAAAGCGGAACAGAGCAGATGATGAACAGTACTAGGCGACCACAGGGAGCGTAGTAACCAAACTAGGAATCACAATGACTGGCGTAAGAAGTGAGACATGAAAGCTGTACTTGGCATTTTTTGCTTCGTTCAATTGCAGTCGAAGCCAACGAAATGATGACCAGCAACCAACGGCAAAGAGCGCAATAACCCAAAAGTCAAACACGAGAACAACCCACCCACATCAATGAGCAACAAGCAATAGGTGAATAAGCAAACAAGCAATGAAAGCAAAGAACATGGGCAACCATGAAACAAATAGGAGGATGCATACGATGAGTTACCAACGTCCAAAAGGAACCAACGATATTTTGCCAGGAGAATCCGAAAAATGGCAATTTGTGGAAGAAACAGCACGCTTAGTGTTTCGCGATTATCAATTCAACGAAATTCGGACACCGATTTTTGAGCACTTTGAAGTGATCGCCCGCAGTGTCGGGGACACAACGGATATCGTTTCAAAAGAAATGTATGATTTCTACGATAAAGGAGAGCGTCATGTGACGTTGCGTCCAGAAGGCACCGCACCGATCGCTCGTTCTTTTGTCGAAAACAAACTATTCGGACCAGAACATACGAAGCCTTATAAAGTGTTTTACATGGGACCAATGTTCCGTTATGAACGTCCGCAAAAAGGCCGTTTGCGTCAATTCCACCAAATCGGTGTCGAAGTTTTCGGTTCAGCAAATCCAGCGACCGATGTTGAGACAATGGCGATGGCAATGGATTTTTATCGTCAATTAGGACTGAGTCAATTGCGCTTGGTCATCAATTCATTAGGCGACAAAGAAACACGCCAAAACTATCGCCAAGCGTTGATCGACTATCTAGCGCCCCATGAAGCGGAGCTTAGTGAGGATTCAAAACGCCGCTTGCATGAAAATCCTTTGCGGGTCCTTGACAGCAAGGACAAGCGAGACCAAAAATTCGTGGCGGATGCACCATCGATCCTAGACTACTTAACACCAGATGCCAAGGCACATTTTGAAACCGTAACGAGTATGCTGGATGCGTTGGAGATCCCTTATGAGATCGATTCAAACATGGTGCGCGGTCTGGATTATTATACCCACACGATTTTTGAGATCATGAGTGAGGCACCAAAAATGGGGGCGCAAGCCACCATCTGTGCCGGCGGTCGTTACAATCATTTAGTGGAAGAGCTAGGCGGACCAGAAACACCTGGTTTTGGTTTTGCTTTAGGGATCGAACGTTTATTGATCACTATGGAAGCCGAAGAAGTTGTGATTCCTGCTTTGAATGAGTTAGATGCGTATGTGGTTGGTTTGGGACAAGAAACCAATTTAGAAGCGCTGAAAGTCGTGCAAGCGATTCGTAATTTCGGTTTTTCTGCCGATCGTGATTTCATGGATCGTAAAGCCAAAGCCCAGTTTAAATCTGCTGATAAACAAGGAGCACGGTTGGTTCTGACTCTAGGCGAAACAGAATTAGCAGAACAAGTGATCAATATCAAATCCATGGCAAGCCGTGAAGAAAAACAATTTCCGTTAGCGGATCTTTATGCCCGCTTCGATGAGATCTACGATGAAATGACAACCAAAATGTTTGAGTGAGGAGAAAAAGAATGACAAAACGTACAGTATATTGCGGGTTAGTAAATGAGACCCATTTAAACCAGACAGTAACTCTAAAAGGCTGGGTGCAAAAGCGCCGTGACTTAGGGGGCGTGATCTTTATTGACTTGCGCGACCGAGAAGGGATCGTGCAAATCGTCTTCAATCCTGAGGTTTCGAAAGAAGCCTGGGAAATCGCGGACAAATGCCGCAGTGAATATGTGTTAGAAGTAACAGGTCAAGTCATCAATCGTGCACCAGAAGCCATCAATCCGAAAATGGTGACAGGTGCCTATGAAGTGATGATCAGCGAAATCACGATTTTAAACACTGCAAAAACACCAGCCTTTTTGATTGAAGATGATCAAACCGTTGGCGATGAGATTCGCATGAAATACCGTTATTTAGACTTGCGTCGTCCAAAAATGACGAACAACATCGTGATGCGGGCGAAAACGACGCAAGCGATCCGCAATTTCTTAGATACGAACGACTTCTTGGATATCGAAACACCTTATCTAGGAAAATCAACACCAGAGGGTGCGCGGGATTATTTGGTTCCTTCACGGATCTATCCAGGTCATTTCTATGCGTTGCCGCAATCACCACAAATTTTTAAACAGTTATTGATGGGTGCTGGCTTCGATCGCTACTATCAAATCGTACGTTGCTTCCGTGACGAAGATTTGCGGGGCGACCGTCAACCAGAATTTACCCAAGTCGATATCGAAACCTCTTTCTTGACGGCAGAAGAAATCCAAACCTATACGGAAGAGCTGTTGGCAAAAGTGATGCGAGAAGTCAAAGGCATCGAAGTTACCTTGCCATTCCCACGGATGACCTATGATGAGGCAATGGGACGCTACGGCAGTGACAAACCAGATACTCGGTTTGTCATGGAGCTTATCGACTTATCAGAAGTTGTGAAAGACGTTGATTTTAAAGTCTTCCAAATGGCTCTTGAAAAAGGCGGCGTTGTGAAAGTCTTGAACGCCAAAGGGGCTGCAGACAAATACTCCAGAAAAGACATGGACAATCTAGGCCATTACGCTGGTCAATTTGGTGCCAAAGGATTGGCATGGGTCAAAGTTGAAGAAGATGGATTGAAAGGACCAATCGCTAAATTCTTGACAGAAGCGACCGACGCGATCATTGCAGCAGCTAATGCGGAAGTTGGCGATATTCTGATGTTTGGTGCCGATTCCTTTGCGATCGTTTCAGCAACATTGGGGGCGATCCGTAATAAATTAGGAAAAGAATTAGGCTTGATCGACGAGAGCAAATTCAACTTCTTATGGGTCACTGATTGGCCGCAATTTGAATACGATGAAGAAGCAGGCCGCTACGTTTCTGCTCACCATCCATTCACATTGCCAAAAGAAAGCGATCTGCCGTTGTTAACGACAGACCCTTCAAAAGTCTATGCGCAAGCCTACGATATCGTGCTAAACGGTTACGAGCTAGGTGGCGGATCATTGCGTATCCATACACGGGAAGTGCAAGAGCAAATGTTTGAAGCGCTAGGCTTCTCACGTCGCGAGATGCAAAATCAATTTGGCTTCTTATTGGATGCTTTGGATTATGGGTTCCCACCACATGGCGGCATCGCCCTTGGGTTAGACCGGTTAGTGATGCTCTTGGCTGGTGAAGAAAACATTCGCGAAGTCATTGCTTTCCCTAAAAATGGGAAAGCAGCTGATCCAATGTCTCAAGCGCCAAGTACCGTTTCGCCAATGCAATTGTTTGACTTGAACCTCGATGTAACAACGGTTGAAGAAAACGAATAAGCGTTAAACCATGATGAAATGAGTGATGAAATAGAAATTGGTGAATGAATGAAAAAAGTTCATGAGAATTCACCCATTTCTTTCATTGCTCGTTTCTTTTTTTATGAGCTGAAGTATAATAAAGGCAAATCAAAAAAGTGAGGCTATGAAATGCAATGACTCCTCTGTTTAAATGGCTCCCTCATCCAGAATACGCCAACAAACTTTCGTTTTCGATCGTATATGCGCTGCTGGCATCGATTGCGGTCAATTTCTTCTATCAACCAGGTAATATTTATTCCAGCGGCATTACGGGTGTCGCTCAGATCATCACCACGATCTCAAGAGAAGGGCTCGGGTTTTATATCCCCTTATCCCTTGCGCTATTATTGTTGAATGTGCCATTATTTTTTCTAGGTTGGTTTAAGATCGGCCACAAGTTTACGATTTTTACTGGAATTACTGTTTTACTCACCTCCTTATTCGTGCAAATTTTACCCGAAGAAACCGTTACGACGGACCCGATGATCTGTGCGATTTTCGGTGGTGCCATCAACGGGGTGGGGATCGGCTATGCTTTGAAGAATGGTCTTTCTTCAGGAGGGCTGGATTTTGTCAGCATTGCCATCCGCAAACGGACAGGGAAGACGATCGGCTCGATATCGATTTTCTTTAACATTGTTATTTTGTTCGCCGCAGGGATCTTGTTTGGCTGGCAATATGCGTTGTATAGTGCGATCGCGATTTTTGTCAGTGGAAAAGTGACGGATGCGGTCTTTACGAAGCAAAAGAAAATGCAGGTGACGATCATCACCCGCAACCCAGAAGAAGTCATTCAAACGATCCAAAAACATATGCGGCGAGGGATTACCATCATCAATGAAGCCGAAGGGGCGTACAAGCATGACAAACAAACGGTTTTGCTGACGGTAGTGACACGCTTTGAACTGCCGATGCTGCGCAGTGCCATGAAAGAAGCCGATCCAAAAGCCTTTGTCAGTATTGCAGAAAATGTCCAGATTTTGGGTCGCTTTTATGAAGAAGAACTGTGAAAAAGGAGTTGAAAAAAGTATTTCTTTATAGAAGTACTTTTTTTTCGCCAAAAATTAATTTTTTTGAAATATAGCAGATGTTGCTAGCTTTATATGGGGGATTTCTGGTAAATTATGAGAGTATGGAATCAATAGCGTTCATGCTGAAATTGTTTTTTTATGAAACAATTGGATCAATTAGAGAAAAGTGGTTGAAAAATGAATAAACGTTTAAGCACAAGCCGCTATATTACCGGGTTTGACGGCATTCGAACCTTGGCAGTCATCGGCGTTATTTTATATCATTTACTACCTACTCATATGCGAGGCGGGTATTTAGGAGTTCCAGTATTCTTTGTCGTATCAGGTTATTTAATCACTGACTTGCTGAGGCAAGAGTGGGATCAAAACGGCAAAATCAAAGTCAAAGATTTTTATGTTCGGCGGATGAAACGGCTCTATCCAGGAATGGTGGTGATGCTGCTTATCTCAGCAGCGTATATCACGTTGTTCCAGCGAAACCTGTTGAATAATTTGCGCGGGGTTTTTGTTAGCTCGTTGCTGTATTACAACAACTGGTGGCAGATCAATCATGGGTTATCCTATTTTGATCGGTTCGGTAATGAATCCCCCTTTACCCATCTGTGGTCGCTGGCTGTGGAGGGACAGAACTATCTGATTTGGCCTTTAGTATTTATTTTGCTGATGAAAATCGGCAAGCAGAGGCATCGCGCCTTTAAATTTACTGCCGCAGTCACGATTTTGTCGGCAATTCTGTTAGCAGTCCTTTACACACCAGGCGCTGATCCGACACGGGTCTATTATGGAACGGATACGCGGCTCTTTTCGATCTGGATGGGGAGTGCCTTAGCATTCATTTGGCCAAGTACCCATTTGAAGAAAGAGATACCGCAAAAAGCCAAACGGGTCTTGAATATCTCTGGCTTTGCTTCCTTGGCTGGTCTGATCGCAGCGTTCTTTTTCTTAGATGATCATTTGACCTTTGTCTATTATGGCGGCATGTTCTTGATCAGTATCCTATGTACGATTCTTGTGGCAGTCACCGCTCATCCCGGAGCCAGCTTGAATCGGGTATTGAGTAATCCGATTTTCAGTTATATCGGCAAGCGCAGTTATGGGATCTATTTGTATCAATTTCCAGTGATGATTTTTTACGAAGCAAAAGTGGGGAATATCGGGGAGAACGTGCTGATGCACACGTTAGTGGAACTATTCTTGATCTTGTTTATCAGTGAATTGTCCTATCGGTTTATCGAAAACCCAATGCGTAAATTCCAGTACAAAGATACATTCAGAACGGTCCGCGGTTGGTTCAGTAAACCAATTTTTAGTTGGAAAAAACCATGGTTAGTGCCCAGCTTACTGATTACCCTTGTTGCTTTGTTTGGCGTCGTGACCGCACCGACGAATTATGTCGATGCCCAGCAGCAGCAGTTGAAAGACAACATTGCGGCCAATAAAAAAGCGGCAGAGCAATCGCAAAAAAATGCGAATGCTGAAGGCAATGAAGCAGACGATGAGGCGAACACAAGTGAAGATGAAAAAAATATCATGGAAAAATATGATTTAACAGCAGCCCAAGTGAAAAAAGCAGAATCTCTTGAAATCACGGCTTTTGGTGATTCCGTGATGCTGGATGCAACGGCTGACTTGAAAGAAGTCTTTACCCAAGCGGTAGTTGATGGGGATGTTGGGCGCCAGCTGTATGCGAGTCCTGAATTGATCAAAGACTTGAAAGAAAAAAATCTTTTGCGGGATACCGTCCTTGTGGGGCTAGGGACGAATGGTTCCTTTACAGAAGCCCAATTTGACAGCTTTATGAATGAGATCGGTGATCGCAAAGTCTACTGGATCAATGTGCGGGTACCGACACAGCGTTGGCAAAATGAAGTCAATCGGATGTTGGAGCGCATGGCGGAAAAATACGACAATATGACCTTGATCGATTGGTATGATTTGAGTAATGACCAAGAGTCATGGTTCTATGAAGATCGGGTCCATCCAAATCCAGATGGCATGGATCAATACGTGAAGCTAGTTGCCCAAACGATTTTACAAGAGGAATAAACAAGAAAAAGACAAACCTTACGCAATCATAAGGTTTGTCTTTTGTCTTAAACGGTGCTTTGTAAGAGCATCGTTTTTTAATTCTTTTCTATCACCGTTAATAGTGAGTCAAACAAAATCGCACTAGAAGCCGATCCGGGATCGATATGACCGATGGCACGTTCACCAACATAAGAGGCGCGGCCTTTTTTAGCAACGAGTTCTTTGGTATGTTCTTTCGCTGCTTCGATCGTGTCTTTGGTCAATTCACCTTTTTTCAAGGCTTCTGCGACAGGTTGCCAGACATCGATCATGGTCTTATCCTCAAACTCAGCTTTTCCCCGCATTTTGATGCCCGTCAAGCCTTCTTCAACGATCGTACCTAATTGTTCAAAGGAGTCGATCGTTTCTAGTTCCTTCGTTGCTTTAGTCATATTCATAAACGCCGAACCATAAAGGGGACCTGAAGCGCCGCCGACTTTTGAGATCATTGCCATCGAGAAGACTTTAAAGGTATCACTGATCGTCGTTGGCTGTTGTTTGGCATAAGCTTCTTGATAAGCAGCTACGCCGCGTGCCATATTGTTGCCATGGTCTCCGTCGCCGATCGGTGTATCTAAATCGCTCAAATAGGCTTTGTTTGCTTCGATTTCTTTTGTGAAGGTATCTAACCATGCTTGCACCGTTTCTGTTGTCAATTGCATCTCTATTCGCTCCTTTACCAGGCTATTGTTGTGACGGCTTCATTTAACGCATCGGTGTGATCCGTTTCGCTGAAGTCGATCAAGGTCAGTGAAAGTCCCTGCATATCGATGGAAGTCATGAAATTGCCGACTTTATGGAAGGAGACAGGGATGTCTTTTTCTGCGAGTAATTTCGCGACATCATTGGCAAAAACGAACAGCTCCATTTGCGGCGTACCACCCATACCGTTGATCAAGACACCGACTTTTTCTGGGGTCTTTTCATAATCCGCTAAGATTTTTTCCACCAACTCTTGTGCTAGTTCACGTGAGGGTTTCAGTTTTTCACGACGGTAACCAGGTTCGCCGTGGATGCCCACGCCATACTCGATCTCATCATCGGCTAAGTCAAAACCTGGTTTCCCAACTTCAGGAACTGTTGCCGCTTTTAATGCGACCCCGATGGTTTTGATCGATGCAACCAAGGCATCGCCCAGTGTTTTTAATTCGCTTAAGCTGGCACCATTACGAGCAGCTGCGCCTAAAATCTTGTGGACTAAGACCGTACCGGCAACTCCTCGTTTGCCAGCAGTATAGGTGCTATTTTCAACAGCGATATCATCATCCACGACCACGATCTCCGTCGTGATCTCTTCCATTTCTGCCATATCTTTGGCCATCTCAAAGTTCAAGATATCGCCAGTATAGTTTTTGACGATCAGCAAGACGCCTTGTCCTTGATCAGAATCTTGGATAGCCGTCAAAATCTGGTCGGGGGTCGGGGAGGTGAAGACATCGCCTAAAACGGCGGCGCTAAGCATCCCATCACCGACAAAGCCAGCATGGGCCGGCTCATGTCCGCTCCCACCACCAGAAACAAGACCGACTTGTTCTTTTTGATTATTTTTAGCAATCACCCGTGAGTCTGCGACTTGATGGACCAGTTCAGGATAACTGCCTACGATACCAGCCAACATTTCTTCTACGATCATTGAGGGATCATTAATGATTTTTTTCATGCTTCATGCCATCCTTTCTCGGCTGCTTTTTTTGCTTCTGCAACGATTTGTGCCAAATCATCACTGAAACCAGCGGTGATCGCTGCAGCAAAGGCACCTTCCACCAGCGGCGCGTCGATCAGGTGATAGCGTTCTTGTTGCTGAGGTTCCAGCATGTCGTATGCAAGTTCGGCATTCAAAACGGCACTGCCTAGATCGGCAAAGACTAAGATCAGTTCAGCATCTGCGGATTCGTTGACGGCATCCACGATTTTCGTGGCGTCAGAACCCAGCTCTCCTTCTGCTGTCCCGCCTAAAGAATAGATCGTGACTGACTCGCCGTCAGCCATTTCTTCGATCATCTGTTTTAATCCTTCGGTGAGTTGCTGACTGTGAGAAACGAGTAAAATACTTTTTTTCATCCAATTTCACCAACACTTTCTGATTAAATTTGGCTGTTTGACAAGGTGGTTGCCTTTTCCAAAGAAACACCGTCCTTGTTGAAACCGCCTACAGATTCAGTATACCAAATTTCTTTCTTCTTGTATGGTTGCACCTATGGAGAGGACAAAAAAACAGCATCGTCTTTCTGGACAAAGCAAGAAAGAGCGATGCTGCAAAATCAATTAGGATTGTTTAACGAGCACTTTGGCTGAAAAGCGCTTCGTTAGGAAAGAAAGCCCCACGTACAGGCAGATGTTCAATGCCATCATGCCAAGGAAGTAAGGCAAGGTTACGGCGGTCAAGAAACCGACTTCCAGCAATCCGTGGAAAAGCATTGCTGCGACATAGATCCCCACGGTAGTGGTAATCGCTAAGAACAATCGCAATGGATTTAATGGCAAGCAAGCGCGAATCACAGCGATACAGCTGATCCCGATCAACAAATAGTACAATAAGGTCGTCGTATCAAATTGCGACCAACCGTAGTCGGTTTGTAAAAAGCGGATCGCAAAGTAATTGACTAACACCAACAAGGCGTTTGGCAACGCATTGAGCAAGACCGTCGGCAAGTAGCGCCCCTTGATCGGTGCTTTGTTTTCTTCAAAGGAAAGGAAGAAAGAAGGATAGCCTTCAATTGCTAAGTCGATCAATGTGATTTGGATTGGCAAGAACGGAAAGGCGCTGGATGTCAGGATACAAACCAAAGAGAGCAAGAAGCTGTAAATCGTCTTGATAAAGAAGATCCCCGACGCTTTGGTGACGTTATTGACGACGCGGCGTCCTTCAAATAAAACATCTGGCAACGTAGTAAAGTCAGAATCCAATAAGACAAAGTTAGCGATTTGACGAGCCGCACTGTCGCCAGCAGCCATCGCAATACTAACGTCGGCTTCCCGCAGCGCCAACACGTCATTGACGCCATCGCCCGTCATAGCAACGGTCCGTTGATTGGCTTTTAATTCTTGGACAAGCAGTTTCTTTTGTTCAGGGGTCACACGACCAAAGACCGTATAGCGTGTCGCAGCTTCTCGGACTTCTGCTTCGGTCGTTAAGGTAGAAAGATCGATGGCTTGATCGGCATTCGCAAGACCTGCACGATGGGCGATCGCTGCGACAGCTATTGGATTATCGCCAGAGATCACCTTTAGATCGATGCCTTGATCGGCTAAGTAAGCCAAGGTTTCTTCAGCGTTTTGGCGGATGATATCAGATAAAATCAAGACTGCCACCGCTTGTGCATTGCTTGGGTCAAAGGATGCTGGCGCTTTTGGATCGGTCTCTACAGCTAAAATCAACACCCGCAGACCTGCTTCTTGCGCTTCTTTGACTTGCGGCAAGGCAGCAGAGCCAGCGACTTTTTCAGGTGCGCCAAGATAGACATTTCCTAGATGTTCAAAAGCTACAGCACCCCATTTGCGCTGTGAAGAAAAGGCAGCGACTTCGATCGGCTGATGATCCGTTAGCTCAGGGCAGCCTTGACGCAATGCTTGCATCGTCAAATTGTTATCTGTGCTGGCTGCCAAATAATTCCCTAAGAGCATGTTAGGGTCGCTGTCGGCTTGGAGAGGAACGATCGATTCGAGAACCATATGGCCTTCCGTCAACGTCCCCGTCTTATCCAGACAAAGGGTATCGACATGCGCCAGGGTTTCAACGGCATACATGTCTTGGACCAAAATCCGTTTTTTGGCCAATTTAATGACACCTGTCGTCAAGGCGATACTGATCAGCAGGACAAGTCCTTTTGGTAACATTCCTAATAAGGCAGCGGCAGAAACGACGACGGATTCCTTGATCCCAGCATCTCGCATCATAAAGGCTTGGAAGAACAAAATCACCCCTAAAGGAACGATCACATAGCTAGTGAATTTGGACACACTACGGATCGAAGCAAGCAGCTCAGAGCGGATCGGTTTGTGGACCTTCGCCTCATTGCTTAGTTTCGCTGCGTAGTTTTCAGCACCGACATGAATGACTTTTCCTGTCACTTCACCGCTGACGATGAAACTTCCTGAGAGTAAGGAAGCACCTGCTTCTTTGACAACCAGATCGGCTTCACCAGTCAGCATCGCTTCATTGACTTCGACTAGTCCAGAAAGCACCGTCATATCAGCGGGGATTTGGTCCCCAGCACCAAGAATGACTGAGTCTTCTAAGACCAATTCTTTGGCTGAAATCTCATGGGTTTGACCATCTCGAATCACTCGTACCGTTTGCGGTGAAACAAGTGAGAGTTTTTTTACTAAATTACGTGCGTGCAATTCTTGGCTGATCCCAATGGTGATATTCACAAAAATAATCGCTAAGTAGAACATGTTGGAATAGGCGCCTACGGCAAATAAAAAAACGCCAATCAATAGGTTGAGAAAATTGAATAACGTCAGTAAATTGTCCTTGATGATCGCAGCAGTTGATTTACTGGTTTTGGTTTCATAATCATTGTGCAGCCCTTCTTGGGTTTTCTTGGCGACTTCTGCTGCAGTCAAGCCGGTGGGTAATTGAGTCATAAGCATCTCCATTTCATTTGTTCATTTCTTTCTGATTCCTTTATCTAGTCTAGCATTCGAAAAAGGCAATGCAATCGTTGCGAGGAAAATAGCGATAAAATTAATTAAAATCTTAAACAATCAACACGTGTTCTTTTAAAGAAAGAAAAAAACTGGGGGAACAAACCGCACCATCGACTTTTTTCTGGTGCTTACGTATAATAGGGGAAGAGAAAAAGCCGAGAAGCAGATGCTTAGCGGACAAAAGAGGGTAGCGAGTATGTCTTTAAAAGAAAAAATTATTGCAGAAAGCAAGCGGCTTGGCATCGACAAGATCGGGTTTGCTTCAGCGGAGCCGTTTTTAGCATTGGAGCCTTCCTTGCGGGAACAAAAAGCCAAAGGCCATACCTCTGGTTTTGAGCATCCCGTGATCGAAGAGCGGATCTATCCTGAACGGACATTTGAAAATCCGCAAACGATCATTGCGATCGCTTTAGCTTATCCGACAAAAATCAAAGAGAAAGTCCCGCGGGATGAAAAACGTGGGATGTTTGCCCGTGCCTCGTGGGGCATCGATTACCATGATATTTTGCGAGAACGGTTGGATCGCTTGATCGCCTTTATCAAAGAACAAGCGCAAACGATGGAAGAACAAGTTGAATGGCGTTTCGCACCGCAAGTCGATACAGGGGAATTGGTGGATGTGGCGGCAGCGCAGCGGGCGGGTCTTGGCTTTATCGGTCGTAATGGCTTGCTGATCACAGAAGAATTTGGTTCGTTTGTTTATCTCGGGGAGATCGTCACTAATATCTCTCTTGAACCAGATGAAGAAGTCCCGTTTGGTTGTGGGGATTGCATGCGTTGTGTGACGGCTTGCCCCACCAAAGCGTTATTGGGCGATGGTCGGATGAATGCCCAGCGCTGTTTGTCCTATCAAACCCAGACGAAGGGCATGATGCCAGAAGAGTACCGCAAAAAGATGCATAACGTGATTTACGGTTGCGATATTTGTCAGCTGGTCTGCCCTTATAATCGGGGGAAGGACTTCCATTTTCATCAAGAGATGGAGCCTGAAGTCGATACCGTTTATCCAAAACTGCAACCGATGCTGTCTTTATCAAACAAAGCCTTCAAAGAACAATTTGGCCATCTATCTGGCTCTTGGCGGGGGAAAAAACCGCTGCAGCGTAATGCCATCATCGCCTTAGCCAATGTGGGAGACCGCAGTGCCTTGCCAGCGATTTGGCGCTGTGCGACAGAAGACGTGCGCCCAGTGATTCGAGGAACGGCTTATTGGGCCATTGGTCAGTTGGGCGTCAAAGAACCAGAGATGTGGTTAGAGCGACTGCAACGGTGCGCAGAGTTAGAACCCGAAGAAGAAGCACAGCAAGAATTGCAGCCTGCTATCGAACGATTGCAAGCAGTCATTACCAAAAAGCAGGAAAAAGAGCTATAAAAAAAGCAAAACGTGCCCGTGGCCGTTTTGCTTTTTTGTTTAATCTAGTACGTCATCACTTTCAACGATTTCTTCTGAATCCAGTTCAAAATCAGGTGCTGGATGCACACGCTCAGGCAGCTCCATTTCTAACTCGCCTTCTTCGGTGTATTGGTTGTCGGTATCGGCAACGTCAACTAAAATTTCTTCAGGAAGCTCTTGTTCCAACCGATAGCCTTCTGCATGACGTGCATCGAGTAATTCCAAAAGATGTTGCCACTCGTCTTTCGAGATCACTACAACATCAATGCCATCTTTGTTTTGTACCTCTACAACAGAGGAAAGATCGGTGCCGACCGTTTTAATGATCGATTCCAACGACCATTTACTCGTTTCTAAGTCAATTTTTTGTGCCATAAGAATTACCCCTTTTTTGAGAAAAATTTTGTCCTACCTTAATTGTAACGGGAAAGTTGCAGAAAACAAAATAGCTTGATTGGGAATCGTCCCTGATATGCGCAAGAACATTTGCACAGCGGCTTTAACCAAGGTAAGATAAGAGCAAGAAGGGAAGGAATAAAAATGACAGAAAAACAGACATTTCATGTGAATGGGTATTTAGCACTGGTTGTGCTGATCGGGTTATTAGTTGGCGGCGGTTATTTGTTTTATCATGGGTTCGTAAATGAGAGCGTTCTCGAAATCGTTCTCAGTATTCTTTTATGGATCGTTTCGTTTCTTTTCCTTAGTTCGTTAACGATCGTACAGCCCAACCAAGCCAAAGCGATCCTCTTTTTTGGGCAATATTTAGGGACCATTAAAGACAACGGCTTGTTCGTGACAACCCCCTTAACCCAAAAAATCAATGTTTCATTGAAAGTCCGTAACTTTAACAGTTCGCTGTTGAAGGTCAATGATTCAGACGGAAACCCGATCGAGATCTCGGCGGTGGTGGTTTTTAAAGTCGTAGATACGGCGAAAGCATTGTTTGATGTCGATTATTACCAAGATTTCATTGAGATCCAAAGTGAAACAGCGATTCGTCATATTGCGACGCAATACCCGTATGACACGTTCAATGACGATGATCTGACGTTGCGAGGCAATACCAATGAAGTTTCTGAAGAACTGGCAAAAGAATTGCAAGAACGATTGGCTGTTGCTGGGGTCGAAGTCATAGAGACCCGCTTAAATCACCTCGCGTATGCGACTGAGATCGCTAGTGCGATGTTGCAGCGCCAACAAGCCAAAGCAATTTTATCAGCACGGCAAATCATTGTTGAAGGGGCCGTCTCCATGACACAAATGGCGTTAGAACAAATCGAAGACGGACAGGACATCAATTTCACAGATGACCGCAAAGTCCAACTGATCAATAATTTATTGGTATCGATCATTACCGATAAAGGCACGCAGCCGGTGATCAATACGGGCGATGTCAAAGAGAAAGGAGTGTAGCATTTGAAGAAACTTTACATCAAACAGAAGGTTTTCAGCATCGGTGAAAAATTTACCGTCACTGATGATTTACAAAACCCTCGCTATTATGTCGAAGGCAGTTTTTTTAAGATCCCGAAAAGTTTTACGATCTTCAATGAGCAGCAGCGACCGATCGCGGAGATCACCAAAAAAGTGTTCAGTTTATTACCGAAATTTTATGTGGAAGTCCACGGCCAAGAAGCGATCGTTTTAGAAAAACATTTCACATTTTTTAAAGCCCGCTATTCCATCAGTGCAGAAGGCATCGATGTGGATGGCAATTGGTGGGATATGGATTTTGTGGTCAACCGCAACGGCAAACGGATCGCAGAGATCCACAAAAAATGGATCTCTTGGGGCGATACCTATGAAGTTGTGATCTATGAAGAAGATCTAGATGACCTGATCATTGCATTAGTGGTAGCCATCGATCGCGTCAAAGCAGATGATGCCGCAGCGTCAAGTTCAGCAAGTAGTTAGAAAAAAAGGAGCGATGTGCATGTTATACGGTTCGATTGAAGCAGGCGGCACAAAATTTGTGTGCGCCATTGGCGATGAAGAAATGACAATCAAGGAAAGAGTGAGCTTTCCGACAACGACACCTGAGGAAACAATGCCTTTAGTCATTGGTTTCTTCAAACAATACCAAGCAGATTTAGCAGGGATTGGGATTGGCTCATTTGGGCCCATCGATATCCATCGCGATTCTGCCACTTATGGGTACATTACCTCGACCCCGAAATTGGCATGGCAAAATTTTGATTTCATCGGTACCATGAAAAAAGAATTTCCGATCCCGATTTCTTGGACAACAGATGTCAATGCGGCTGCCTATGGTGAGTATGTCTTCGGCAGTGGCAAAGGATTGAGTAGTGTCGTTTATTACACGATCGGTACAGGTGTTGGCGGCGGTGCCTTACAAGAAGGGCGCTTTATCGAAGGCTTTAGTCATCCAGAAATGGGGCATATGCTGGTCGTCCCTCATCCAAAAGATGACTTTGCTGGCAGCTGTCCATTTCATGGCAACTGTTTAGAAGGGATGGCTGCTGGACCCGCCATCGAAAAACGCTTAGGGAAAAAAGGTCAAGAGGTTGCAGAAGATGATCCTTATTGGGAAATCGAAGCCTCCTATATTGCTCAATGTGCCTACAATACAACCTTGATGTTTTCTCCAGATGTGATCATTTTTGGCGGTGGTGTGATGAAACAACGCCATATGCTGCAAAACGTCCACGACGCATTTGCAAAATTGGTCAATGGGTATGTCGAAACACCTGAGTTAAGCAAATATATCGTGACCCCAGCATTGGAAGACAACGCTGGAACGCTCGGTTGTTTGGCATTGGCTCGAGAAGCGGTCTTACATTCATAAATAAAAAAAAGATCATACTCTTCGGGTATGGTCTTTTTTTACAGCGTATCAGTGGCACTTTTGGCGACTTTTTGTATACTTAAGCTGAGGTGGAAAAGAATGAAATTAGCTGTTCGAAAAAGAAAAATCGGGAATATTCCGGTCTTAGAAGTCGTACCAGAAGAAATGATTTATGAGCCGCTGCCATTGATTATTTACTACCATGGCTGGCAGACGAGTAAAGAATTAGTGTTGACACAAGGCAGAAAGTTGGCTAGAGAAGGTTTCCGGGTGGTCTTGCCAGATGCAGCCAATCATGGGGAGCGCAAGACCCAACTATCGGAGATTCCTTCTCTAACTTTTTGGCAAAGTATCCAAACCAATCTATTTGAGTTTTCTTACTTAGTCGATTTTTTTGAAAACCTTGGTTTGGTCAACGGTCAGATCGCAGTTGGCGGAGTCTCCATGGGAGGGATGACCACGTGCGGTTTATTGTGCCAGCATCCAGAAATTACAGCGGCAGCTTGTATCATGGGTTCTCCTTCCATGTTGAAATACCGTGACCGCATCCAAATGCACGCTGGCGCTGCTGGGTTCTTTGTACCCGAGGATTATGGTCAGCTTTTAAGCTGGATGGATGCTTACGCCCTGTCTTCTCAACCAGAGAAATTAGGACAGCGTCCTCTTTTGTTTTGGCATGGTACCCAAGACGAGAAAATTCCTTATGGTGATGTGGAAGCCTTTGTGGCAGAAAATCCAGAAGCAAATTTGCAGTTTATCTCGCGAGAAGAACGCCATCTGGTACGTGGAGAAACGATGGATCAAGTCACAGCTTTTTTCGTGGCAGAGCTCAATAAAACCAATCAATAAAACCAATCAATGAAACTGTTTATAAAAGAAAAAGATTGTGTGAAAAGGTACAAGCATAAAACTCGTTTTTTGTCACGTGATAACCTATACTGTAGGGTGCAAAAAAAGGAGGAATTGGTTTGACATACCGCGTTTTATTATTTTATAAATACACAACGATTGAAGATCCGGAAAGCTTCGCCAAGGAGCATTTAGCATTTGGAAAAGAAATTGGCATCAAGGGCCGTATTTTAGTAGCCAATGAAGGGATCAATGGCACACTTTCTGGAACGGTTGAAGCAACGGATCGCTATATGGAAAAAATGGAAGCTGATCCCCGTTTTAAAGGGATTTTTTATAAGATCGACGAAGTAGAAGAACATGCGTTTAAAAAGCTATTCGTTCGTCCGCGTAAAGAATTGGTTTCATTGAACCTTGAAGACGACATCGATCCATTAGAAATGACTGGAAAATATTTAGATCCTAAAGCGTTCAAAGAAGCGTTGTTAGATGAAGATACCGTGGTGATCGATGCCCGTAACGATTATGAATATGATTTAGGCCATTTCCGAGGAGCCGTTCGTCCCGATATCCGCAGCTTCCGTGAGTTGCCGCAATGGATCATCGATAATAAAGAAAAATTCATGGATAAAAAAGTCGTTACTTATTGTACTGGTGGTATCCGTTGTGAAAAATTCTCAGGCTGGCTGCTGCGAGAAGGCTTTGAAGATGTGGCCCAACTCCATGGTGGTATCTTTGCTTATGGGAATGACCCAGAAGTTCAAGGTGAGCTTTGGGATGGGAAAATGTACGTCTTTGATGAACGCATCAGTGTGGAAATCAATCATGTAGATAAAAAAGTCATCGGCCGCGACTGGTTTGATGGGACACCTTGCGAGCGCTATGTAAACTGCGCCAACCCAGAATGCAATCGCCAATTCTTAACTTCTGAGGAAAATCAGGCTGCCCATTTAGGTGCCTGCAGCTATGATTGTGCCATCCACGAACACAACCGTTACGTGGAGCAACATGGGATCACAGAAGCAGAAAAAGCTGAACGGTTAAAAAACTTTGCAACAAAAAATGAAACAGTCACTGCATAAACCGACAACTGTTTCACAGGAAATGAAGAATTAAAAGAGTCGCACGTGAGTCCGAAAACTGGCTTAGCTCAGTCAGTTTTTCCACCTTCCGTGCGGCTTTTTTGAATGGACAGAGTTGGAAACGATTGTTTTTTAATTATCTGAAAAATCTAACTATTCCAATTGTTCTTTTTTCTTTCCTATCGAGAAAAAACGCAAGGCTCTCGCATATTTCACGATTTTAGAGTAAACTATACCTAATTGTGGAAGAGGAAAGAGGAATTCAGATGAAAATTGTTATTGCTGGTGCAGGTGCTATGGGCAGCCGTTTTGCTATTATGCTAAAAAGAGGCGGAAATGACGTCACGTTGATCGACGGCTGGCCTGCGCATATCGAAGCGATCCGTGAACACGGATTACGAGCAAACTTAAACGGTGAAGAGATCGCAGTCCCTTTTTCGATCTATTCGCAAAATGAGATCCCAACGACTGTACAAGCAGACTTGATCCTAGTCTTTACTAAAGCGATGCAACTGGATCAAATGATGCAAACGATCAAACCGATGATCGGAGAGCAAACGAAAGTCTTATGCTTATTAAACGGGATCGGTCATGAGGACACGATTGAAAAATATGTCAGCACGGATAAAATCTTTTTAGGAAATACCATTTGGACGGCGGACTTGATTGGTCCTGGTAATGTTCGCTTGTTTGGGGATGGTTCTGTAGAACTGCAAAACATCGAACCGGGGAAAGAAGAAGATGCCCGTCAATTGGCGGCAGTCTTGGCTGATGCTGGGTTGAATGCGTCTTATTCTGAGAACATCCGTTACTCCATCTATCGTAAAGCCTGTGTCAACGGCACCCTAAATGGCTTGTGTTCGATTTTAAATGTGAATATTGCCCAATTCGGACAAACCTCAACGGCGCGTGCGATGGTCCAAACGATCGTGGAAGAATTTGCGGCAGTTGCTGCCCATGAATCTGTTGAACTGGATGTATCCGAAGTAGTCCACCATATTGAAGAAACCTATGATCCAGAAGGCATCGGAATGCACTATCCATCCATGTATCAAGATTTGATCAATAATCATCGCAAAACCGAGATCGATTATATCAATGGCGCAATCTCGCGAAAAGGCCGCAAGTACCAAGTGCCAACGCCTTATTGTGACTTTTTGACTCAAATGATCCATGCTAAGGAAGATATTTTAGCAGCAGAATAACCTAAGTAAATCTATTCTAAACATGCAAAAACGGCGTATCCTTTTAGGGTTCGCCGTTTTTTTGTCCATTTATTGAAAATGTGTTGTTGTAGAGTGCATTCAAAGGTGACGCTATTGAGCAGGCAGATCCGCCATAAACCGTTCGCTACCTTGAAAGACCGCTAATTGATTGACACCAAAGGAACGCAATAGATCGCTCATCGCTGCAAAATCTAACCGATAGTCACTGGCTTTATGGGCATCAGAGCCGAGGGTGAACAATTTACCACCGACACTTTGATACAGCGGGATTGCATATTGATAAAGGTGGGCATTTTGATAGGGGCCAAAGCTCTTCGCGTTGATTTCCATCGCTAAGTCACGGGCAACGATTTTTTTGAAGATCGTCGTTAACTCTGTTTCAAAATGGGCGGCCAATTCCTCAGATGTAAATTGGAAACGACGCAAGCCATAATCAAAGTGGGTCACGATGTGCCCGTCAGAAAACGAGTCCAACACGTGGGCCATTTGGTCAAAGTATTGTTTGGCGACTGCAAATTTGTCCTTGTTCAACACGGCATCGTCCATATAATCAAAGGTACCGTTTTGATGGATACTGATCAATTTCAAGTCATAGGGATGGCTTTCAAGATAGCGCAAGATTTCTTGTTCTTGACCAGGCACGACACCAATCTCGATGCCTTTTAAGAGTTTCGTCGCTGTGGTCTCTTGCAGCTTCTGGTGGGTATTTACTAGTAATTCATAGTCAGGAATATCATCACGGAATCCCGAATAGGGGTTCTTCAAATCGAAATGATCTGTCGCAACGAAGTAGGCAGGCTGGTAAGCAAGATAATTCTCAAACTGTTCATCTGAATCAAAAGACAAAAATGTATGCAGATGTTGATCATAATAATTCATAAACAAGACTCCTTTTCTTGAATACGATACCACAAAAAAGCAGAAGAAACTATGATTGGCTGAGAAAAGGTTTTCTCTTGTACAAATTTTCGCTTATAATAAATAAGAATAGAGCGAAGGAGTCGGTCAGCCATGAGTATGTACCTTGAAATTCCTGAATTTGAAAGTGAATTTCGTTTTCGAACGTTTCTAAATGATGGTTTGACCATCGTTTACCCCCATGTGCATAAAGAAATCGAGATCATTTACGCTAAGCGCGGCACGGTCAATATTGGTGTTGACGATACGATCATTGAGTTGGAGGAAGGGGATCTGTATCTTTTTTCCAGCGGGCAACCCCACTATTTTCTAGCATCGCCTGAGAGTGAACGCTATGTCTATCAATTTGATATGAAGCTTTTTGAAGAGCCGTTGCTTCGAGAAAATGAAGTATCCTTGATGACACTCTTTGAAGAAGGGGAGCCCCACAGCAAAAATTGGCCAACGAGTTTTACGGAAAAAATAACAGGTCTCTTGATCGAGTTGTATCAGTTGGAAGAGGAAAATGTTGTTGGGAAGCGTTATTTGACTCTCGGGCTGCTTTACCAGTTGATTGGGGAGTGCTATCAAAGTTTGCCTAAGCGCAAACAAGCCGTCAATCCGCTAAAACGAACGGCCGCACAATACAAAGAAACCTTGCAGCGTCTGAATGATGTCTTTGAGTACATCGAATCTCATTACCAAGAAGTCTTGACGATGGAGGACACCGCAAGACATGTAGGGTTTAGTCCCCATTATTTCACGCGTTTCTTTAAAACCAATACTGGCAAGACCTTCATGCAGTTTTTGACGGAATACCGCATCAATCAAGCCAAATTTATCTTGGCCAATGAAAAGATCCCCATGGCAGAAGTCGCTGAAAAAGCAGGTTTTGCCAGTGTCAAAACATTTCACCATGTCTTTAAGGAAGCCGTTGGTCAATCACCGTTGCAGTACCAGAAACAACTGAATCAAAATTGATAGAAACAGCCGATGAGCCTTTGCTTGTCGACTGTTTTTTTGTCAATTTGGCACTATTTTTTTCTCGATAGTGTTTTTTTAAGCGCTTTGCATAAATTGTGGAGTGGTTCTTTTTGTTAAAGTTTCATAAGATAATTTTCGGGAATTTTTTCAATGGAAACTGGGAAGAACTGCTTTCGATGTTTCGCTATAATGAGGGGGTAGAAAATAATAAGCGTTTTCAGGAGGAAAGATATGACAGTTAAAGTTGGAATCATTGGGTGCGGTGGGATCGCAAACGGCAAGCACATGCCTGCCTTGTCTCAAGTAGAAGAAGTAGAAATGGTTGCCTTTTGTGATCTGCTGGTTGAACGTGCAGTTGAAGCGAAATCAGCATTTGGGACCGAAGATGCCCAAGTATTCAGCGATTATCAAGAAATGTTGGCACAAGCTGATCTAGATGTGATCCATGTGTGTACACCAAACGCCTCACATGCTGAGTTGACGATTGCCGCACTAGAAGCGGATTGTCATGTCATGTGTGAAAAACCAATGGCAAAAACAGCGGCAGAAGCCAAAGCAATGATCGAAGCAGCTAACCGAACAGGGAAAAAACTCACGATCGGCTACCAAAACCGTTTTAGAAAAGATTCTCGTTATCTTCATGAAGTGTGCGCCGAAGGACAATTAGGAAACATTTATTTTGGGAAAGCTCATGCGATCCGTCGTCGGGCCGTGCCAACTTGGGGTGTTTTCCTTGATGAAGAAGCGCAAGGCGGCGGTCCGTTGATCGATATCGGTACCCACGCATTGGATCTGACCTTATGGATGATGAACAATTACAAACCAAAATTTGTTGTCGGAAAAGCGTATCATGAGTTGTCGCAAACCAAAAATGCCGCAAATGCTTGGGGCCCTTGGGATCCAGAGAAATTCTCAGTAGAAGATTCGGCCTTTGGTTTTGTGGTCATGGAAGATGGCGCAACGATTTTCTTAGAAGCTAGCTGGGCGCTCAACAGCTTGGATGTGAAAGAAGCCAAAACGACACTGATGGGCAGCAAAGCGGGTGCGGATATGAACAACGGTTTGACCATCAACGGAGAAGACCACAGCTTGCTGTATGAAAAAAATATCGAACTTGAAACAGGCGGCGTTGATTTTTATGAAGGAAACGGCGAAACGCCAGAAATTTTAGAAGCACAATCGTGGATCCATGCGATCATCAACGATACCGAACCAGTGGTCAAACCTGAAGAAGCAATGGTCGTGACGGAGATTTTAGAAGCGATCTACAAATCATCGCAAACCGGTGAGCCAGTCTACCTATAAGAACTGCTGGAAGAAAAGGAGCGAGCATAAATGACAAAACCGAAAATCGCTTTACAGCTTTGGAGTATTCAAGAGGACTGCAAGACAGATCTTTTTGAAGCGTTGAAAACAGTTAAACAAAACGGCTATGACGGTGTTGAATTTGCCGGTTATCATGGACACAGTGCTGCCCAGATCAAAGAAATACTGGAGCAATTGGATTTGGCGGTCGCGGCTTCCCATATCCCGTTTGAAGCATTGCGAGATCGTTTTGAAGAAACCGTCGCTTTTGAAAAAACGATTGGCAATCAACGGATCGTGATTCCGTATGCCAGTTTTGATTCTTTGGAAAAATGGCAAGCCTTTGCTGCGGAGCTGACCCAGATCACCCAAAAGTTGCAAGCAGAAGGGCTGACTTGCTACTACCACAACCATGCCCATGAATTTACTGAAGTTGCTGGAGAATCTATGATCGATGAACTGATCAAAGACAATCCGCAACTGCGTTTGGAAGCCGACCTTTACTGGTTAGCCTTTGCAAACGTGGCTGTTTTACCTTGGCTAAAGGAACGCGAAACGAAGGTTGGCTTGGTTCATATCAAAGATATGCAAGAGCAGCCGCAGGAAAGCACCGAGATCGGCAATGGGATTTTACCAATCAAGTCGTATGTAGAAGCAGCTAAAGCATTAGAACTACCATGGTTGATCGTCGAGCAGGAAGCGTTTCAAAAATTCGCTCCTTTAGAAGCCAGCGGGATTGATTATCTGCAATTAAAAAACATCGTAGAGGAGGTCTACCAATGATCCACGTTACGGTATGGAACGAGTTTCGTCATGAAAAAACGAATGAGACCGTCCAAAAAATGTATCCAGAAGGAATCCATGGTCAAATTGCCAAGTTTTTAGAAGAGGATGATTT
This sequence comes from Enterococcus sp. DIV0213h, assembly GCF_051711285.1. Classification (NCBI taxonomy): domain Bacteria; kingdom Bacillati; phylum Bacillota; class Bacilli; order Lactobacillales; family Enterococcaceae; genus Enterococcus; species Enterococcus sp. DIV0213h. The sequence goes on along the minus strand of NZ_JBIOMH010000001.1, from coordinate 3,162,452 downwards.
CCAAGTGCGAACGGCGACCCTTGATGAACCAGAACACGGGTTGACGGAGCAAGTATTGGCTGACACGGATGTGTTGGTTTGGTGGGGCCATATGGCGCACGAAGAAGTCGATGATGCTATCGTTGCTCGTGTGCAGCAGCGTGTATGGGAAGGAATGGGACTGATCGTCTTGCATTCTGGTCATTTTTCGAAAATCTTTAAAACCTTGATGGGAACGTCGTGCGATTTGAAATGGCGAGTAGACGATCAGCATGCGCGGATCTGGAATGTCAATCCAAGCCACCCAATTGTTGAAGGAGTCGGCGAATGGATCGAACTAGAGCAAGAGGAAATGTATGGCGAGCACTTTGATATTCCAGCGCCGGATGAATTGATCTTTGTCAGCTGGTTCCCTGGTGGTGAAGTTTTCCGCAGCGGCTGTACATTCCGCCGTGGGAATGGCAAGATCTTCTATTTCCAGCCTGGTCATGAGACATTCCCAAGCTATTACAATCCCAAAGTGCAAAAAGTGATCCAAAATGCGGCTCGCTGGTGTGCACCAACAGAAAATCGTTACCCAACATATGGGCATTTTCAAGCAATTGAGGAGGAAAGAAAATGAAATTAGGTGTTTTTACCCCGTTATTCAATCAACTTAGCTTCGAAGAAATGATCGATGAAGTAGCGAAAAAAGGGCTGCAAACCGTCGAGATCGGTACCGGTGGTTCTCCAGGCAATGCCCACTTAGACATTGACCGTTTACTAGCAAGTGAAGCAGAGCGAAAAGAATACTTAGCGAAATTAGCTGATAAAGGATTGGAAATCTCAGCTTTGAGCTGTCACAACAACCCAATCTCTCCATTAAAAGCAGAAGCGCAAGAAGCCGATGAACTTTTGCGCAAAACCATCAAATTAGCCAGCTTAATGAATGTACCTGTTGTGAATGGATTTTCAGGCGTTTCAGGCGGAAATGCAACAGATACACAAGTCAACTGGCCAGTATTGCCATGGCCAACGGAATACGATGACAATTATAATTATCAATGGGAACAAAAACTGATTCCTTATTGGAAAGGCATCAACACGGAAGCGGAAGCGGCTGGTGTTAAAATTGGGATCGAACTTCATGGTGGCTTTTTGGCACATACCCCTTATACGATGTTGAAACTGCGGGATGCTGCGGGTAAAGCCATCGGCTGTAACTTGGATCCAAGTCATTTATGGTGGCAAGGGATCGACCCAGTGGCAGCGGTCAAAATCTTAGGGGAAGCCGATGCGATCCATCACTTCCATGCCAAAGATACGTATTTGGACCAAGACAATATCAACATGCATGGCTTGACGGACATGCAACCATATAGCAATGTCAAAAACCGAGCTTGGACCTTCCGTTCAGTCGGTTGCGGCCACAGCTTACAAGTCTGGTCAGATATTATTTCTGCGCTTAGAATTTATGGGTATGATTATGTCTTGAGTATTGAACATGAAGATCCAATCATGTCCATTGATGAAGGACTGACTCGTGCCATCAGTAACTTGAAGACGATTATGATCCGTGAAGAAGCTTCATCCATGTGGTGGGCATAAGAAGAAAACCGAGGAGTGTCAGACATGAGTGCAATCAATTTTGCAGTAATCGGATATGGCGGCATGGGTGCGTACCATGTCCACAATATCTTACCAAATGAAAACGAACGAATCCACATCGTAGGAACTTACGATATCAATGAAGAACGTCAAGCGATCTCCCAAGAAAAAGGCCATAAGATCTTTAAAAGCTATGATGAAGTCTTAGCCGATGAGACGATCGAAGCAGTATTGATCGCCACACCTAATGACTTGCACAAAGAGTTATCGATCGCTGCGTTGAAAGCCGGCAAACATGTTGTTTGCGAGAAGCCTGTTGCGCTGAATACTGCGGAACTAGATGAGATCGTGGCGGTTGCCCAAGAAACTGGCAATACCTTTATGGTTCACCAAAACCGCCGTTGGGATCCTGATTTTCTACTTGTACGCGAACTGTACCGTAATGGACAGATCGGTGATTTGTTCCAATTAGAGTCACGGGTCCAAGGGGCAAACGGCATCCCAGGAGACTGGCGCCATGTGAAAAAACAAGGTGGGGGAATGCTTTTAGACTGGGGCGTTCACTTGCTGGATCAAATGCTATGGCTGATCGACAGTCCAGTGAAAGATGTTAAAGCGGATCTTAGCTTTGTGTTGGGGGAAGAAGTCGATGATGGGTTCTTCGCTTTGATTACCTTTGAAAATGGGGTCAAAGCAATCGTGGAAGTTGGAACCTCCAATTACACGCAATTGCCTCGCTGGTACATCAAAGGAACAGAAGGAACAGCCACCATCACCGATTGGGATTTAAATGGGGAAATGGTGCAAGCAACAGGTCGCGAAGATGTGGCAGCACCAAAACCAGTCCAAGCAGGCGTCGGCTTGACGAAAACGATGGCACCCCCATCGGAATTGGCAGCCAAAGAAATTCCTTTCCCGAAAGCCGAAGCGGATTTTGAACCTTTCTACAAGAATTTTTACAACGTTGTACGCAACGGTGCCGAACCTATCGTTAAAAACGAAGAAGTCCGAGCAGTGATGCAGTTGATCGAACGCATTTTTGCCACAGCGTAATCCTATGTAAAGACCAAGTACCTGCTGATCGAGGTGCTTGGTCTTTTTTTTGTGAATCATTATTCTGAATAATACAGATCGACTTGAATGTTTTGATTATGGTTGCCGAACCCTTTGCCGAATAAAGTCAACCCGCCTTGATTTTTTGCGTCTTTTTCGATGGCTAAACGCAGTTTGATAAATGGGGAGTCGAACAAATGAAGTGCGTCAATAGTGACGTTTGAACAAACTTCGCCATCGATTGTCGCAGCTTGTTTATTGATCCGCAGGTGTTTCAGTAAACCATACTGACTAAAGCGGTCGTTCCACCATAGCGGTGTGTAGCGTCCCCTTGTATCAGAAAAGTTTCCTGGAACAGTATAAACAGCGACTTTTACATCATTGATGAAAATCGAAATATCGCTGGGCCACAGATTGTTTGAGAGGGGAAATTCAGAGGCGAGTTCCAGACTGATCTCCAACAATTCTGGAGTCTCAGATTCTTGCAAAAGATTGGGGATTTTGTATTCAACAAATCCTTTGCTGAACCAGAGCAAACCAGCATTTACGCGTTCAGAATCCAGAAAATATTTGGGGTCATCCGGTTTGCCGACAACGTCTCTGACAGTTGCAAGACCGCAAGTTGGCTTTACCGAAAAATCTGTAAAATGACCGATATTCAAATCGATAGCATGTGCTTTATATGGTTGATTGATCCTAGCCGGAAAACGGATATAGATATCATCAGTTTTCAAAAAAACGAGCTTCTTGTTGCGGTTGGTTCCCGTTCCCCGTTCGGAATCGAGTAGACCAGCATCCTCCATCTGCTGTACATGCCGTGTGGTGATTGCATTGCTGATCTGCAATGCTTGAGCAATTTCACTGATGCTTTTTTTCTCATTGCCGATATAACGGAGCATGCTTAATCTTGTTTGACTAGCCAACGCTTCATAGATCGGCAGAGCTTCTTTGCTTAAATCAAGTTCCATCTGACACCTCTTTAACTTTTAAGTTAATTTAATTGCGGAAAATTCTCCTTATATTTACTTAAGGATTAACTACATAGTTGTTTTTACAAAAGTAGTATAGCATGATGTTGACAGCGTTTGCAACGAGTGTTACGTTAAATTTAAAGGATAACAACAATTGAATTGATTTAACTAATTAGTTAAATAGTTGGCGGGTTAAATATCCTAGTACCAATTGATGAACAGTGACTGGTACCTACTAAAAAAACTACAAAAAGAAGCAAGCGTTTTTTTATCAGCATATTGCTGTCTGCGCCGTCTTCGGTCAACCGCAACTGCTTCTGTTATAAAAAAGCAAACAAGGAGTGAAAGGTATGAAACGAAATGAATATCCTCGTCCGCAATTTGTGCGTAAAGAGTGGACAAACTTGAATGGGGAATGGCTGTTTATGTATGATGATGACAATGTAGGGATCCAGGCCCGTTGGTTCGAGAATCAAACGGCTTTTCAAAAAAAAATTACGGTCCCCTTTGTCTATCAAAGCCAAGAGAGTGGCATAGGTGAACGGAAGGTACATGACATCGTTTGGTACTCTCGTAAATTTGAAGTAAACTGGCAGTCGGAAGAACGAGTGCTCCTGCATTTTGGGGCCATCGATTATGAATCAGATATCTATATCAATGGGCAGCATGTCAAACATCACATCGGCGGACACACTTCTTTTCATGTAGATATCACCGATCAATTACACGCTGACACTTACCAAAACGTGACGGTTCGGGCCTATGATCCTCACGATGATGAGAGTATTCCCCGTGGAAAGCAGTTTTGGGAAGAAGAGTCTCAGGCGATCTGGTACACGAATTCAACCGGTATCTGGCAGACTGTATGGTTGGAGGTTGTTCCACTCGTCCATTTGGAATCGGTAAAATTTATGCCAAAATTTGATGAAGGAAAAGTGGAAATAACCGCCAACGCCAGCCAACTCTTGGATAACTTGAATTTGTCTTATGAGATTACCTTTGGCGAAACACGTGTTGTCGCAGGGACTATTGAAATGAATGAACGCAAAGTTGTGTTTGAGTCGGAATTGATCCAAGAGTATATTTTTCGCACGAACTTTCATAATAATGGCTGGTCATGGACACCAGAAACACCGAATCTTTTTTCTGTAAAGCTGATTCTAACTGGCAAAAATGCCCAAGCAGATATCGTTGAAAGTTACTTTGGGATGCGTAAGATTCATACGGAAAACGGCATGATTTATTTGAATAATCGTCCTTACTATCAAAAACTAGTTTTAGATCAAGGGTACTGGCCTAATGGGTTGCTCACAGCGCCAACGGACGAGGCGTTAAAGAAAGATATTGTACTCGCGAAAGAAATGGGGTTCAACGGTTGTCGGAAGCATCAAAAAACCGAGGATCCGCGCTTCTTATATTGGGCAGATAGATTGGGTTTTCTAGTTTGGGGAGAATGTGCTGCTCCGACGATCTACAATGAGCATTCAGTATCGCGATTGATGCAGGAGTGGACGGAGATCATTGCTCGTGATTTTAATCATCCTTCGATCGTAACTTGGGTTCCCATCAATGAAAGCTGGGGAGTGCCGTCTATTGCTTGGAACCGGCAGCAACAGCATTTTTCACAAGCCATATATCATTATATCCATTCATTGGATGAGACGCGTTTGGTGATTTCTAATGATGGTTGGGCGATGACGGAAACTGACATCTGTGGCATCCATAACTATGCTCATGGCAATGAGCATGAAACGAAAAAGTATGCCTATTTCAAGCAAAGTTTGCGAACGCGAGAAGATCTGCTCCACCGAATCTCAAATGCATGGCCGATTTTTGCTAAAGGTTTCAGTTATGCGGGACAACCCATTTTGCTGACAGAGTTTGGCGGCATCGGATTTGATGTCTCGGGAAGACCAGGTTGGGGCTATACTTCTGTCAGCAATGAGGTCGCATTTTTAAAAGACTACCAGCGGATTATGGATGCGGTATATGAATCAGTTGGTTTATGGGGATTCTGTTATACCCAATTAACAGATGTCGAGCAGGAAATCAATGGACTACTGACCTATGAGCGAAAACCCAAAGCTTCTTTGGATGAGATCAAAGCTATCAACGATCAATTTCATGTTCCCCAGATCGATTAATTTTAGGAATTGAAAAACTCACAGTCATTCTACGGACTGGTTTGATAAGAAAACGCGTCAACAGAGTTTTTGCTCTGAGAGAAGGCAAGTGCCGCTTTGTTCAAGATTTTTTCTTGGACAAAGCGCTGCATTTGTCTTTATTAGCTTGCTTTTTCGAAGGTGTATCTACGAACCGATGATTTCCATGTATAATAAAGAAAACGACCGTTTTATTTGGCGAAGGGAAAAGAAAAAGCAAAAGAGGTGCGAACTATGAGGATGAATCAAGAAAAGCTGACTTCATCAAATGGGAAGGATCAGCTTTTTGTCAAAACGTGGCTGCCAGAAGAACAGCCGAAAGCAGTCGTGCAAATCGTTCACGGAATGATCGAACACATTGAACGTTACCACGAGTTTGCGGAATGTTTGACTGCGCAAGGCTATGCGGTGGTCGGTCATGATCACTTAGGGCATGGGCAATCCGTGAAAGAAACACAGGCCTATGGGCATTTTGGTGAAAAAGAGGGCGCCAACTATTTAGTGGCAGATGTGGGAGTGGTCCATCAGTACGCAGCTGCTTGCTACCCAGACCGACCATACTTTATCTTAGGGCACAGTATGGGGTCGCTGGTGTTGCGAAATTATTTGTTTAGTCAGCCACATCCATTGTCAGGAGCGATCATCATGGGCACCACGATGGAAAAAGCCGTGCTGATGCAAGGAGGCAAACTCGTTACGAGCTTGTTGCGCCCGTTTGCCGCTCAGCAATGGCCTTATCACGTAATGGAACAGCTGGTTTTTGGCCAGCACAACCGGCGTTTTCGTCCCAATCGGACCGCCAAGGATTGGTTGACCAGTGATCCGCAACAAGTGGATCGCTACTTGAAGGACCCTTACACGCAATTTCATTTTTCCTTAGCGGCTTACAAGGATCTCTTTACATTGACGCAAGCTGCCAGTGATCCGGATCAACTGCGCAGGATTGATCCAGAATTGCCGCTGCTCTTGATTTCAGGTGCAGATGATCCTGTGGGTCACTATGGCAAAAGCGTCCGCCAATTGGCTCAGCAGCTGAAGCAAAATGCTGACGTGACGATGTATTTGCTTGAACAGGGCCGTCATGAGATTTTGAATGAGCGCAACCGCGAGATCGTTTACAATGAAATTTCTCGCTGGCTGTTTGAAAAAATGCCGAAATGACGAACGTTAAGAAATTGGTAGTCTTTTCTGAAAATTCAAAATTATTTTCTCTTTTAAGGCTTTTTTCATTTTCGGCTATCTGTTATAATGATTTTCACATCTAACATAAAGGAGAGATTTTTTGTATGACAGTTTATAACTTTTCAGCTGGTCCTGCCGTATTGCCCCGTCCCGTATTGGAGAAAGCACAATCCGAACTTTTGAATTACCGCGGAAGTGGGATGTCCGTTATGGAGCTGAGTCATCGGTCCTCCTTGTTTGAAGCGATCATTAAAGATGCAGAAGCACTTTTACGAAAATTGATGGGAATTCCTGAAAACTATCAGGTACTGTTTTTACAAGGCGGCGCGAGTCTCCAATTCAGTATGATCCCTTTAAATCTTGCACAAAACAAAAAAGCCTTATACGTAAATACCGGTTCTTGGTCGAAGAAAGCTATTGAAGCAGCAAAAGCGCTTGGAAACGTGACGGTGGAAGTCGTTGCCTCTAGTGAGGATCAAAACTTTACCTATATTCCAGAAATTTCAGAAGATGCGATCGATCAAGAAGCGGCTTATTTGCATATCACCACGAACAATACCATTGAAGGGACGGCCTTTCAAACGATTCCGCAGGCTGGCAACGTGCCGATCGTAGCGGATATGTCCTCAAATATTTTATCCAATGACTATCGCGTAGAAGACTTCGGTGTGATTTATGCTGGGGCCCAAAAGAATATTGGTCCTGCAGGGTTGACGGTAGTGATTATCCGAGAAGATTTACTCAATGATGATGCTGTCTTCGCTCCAATGCTGGATTATCGTCTACAGGCTAAAAATGACTCATTGTACAATACACCACCAACGTATGCTATCTATATTGCTAAATTGGTGTTTGAATGGTTGGAAGAATTAGGCGGCATTCCTGCCATTTTAGAACAAGACCGCCAAAAAGCGGCGCTTTTATACAAAACGATCGAAGCCTCTGCTCTTTACAGTAGTCCTGTGGCTGTTGATAGCCGTTCACTAACGAATATTCCTTTTGTGACAGGGGATAAAGCATTAGATCAGCGCTTCAATGAAGAAGCTGTCAAAGCTGGCTTTGAGAACTTGAAAGGGCATCGTTCCGTTGGAGGAATGCGAGCAAGCTTGTACAATGCCTTTCCATTAGCTGGCGTTCAAGCGTTAGTCGACTTTATGAAATCATTTGAAGCGGAGGTCAAATAAATGTTCCAAATCAAAACATTCAATGCGATCGCACCAGAAGGATTACAGCGTTTAGAAAAAGAAAAGTATGCCATCAACGAAAGCGACCAACCGCAAGGGATTTTGCTGCGCAGCCAGAAATTGCACGATTACGCTTTTCCTGAAAGTGTCTTAGGTATTGCCCGTGCAGGGGCTGGGACCAACAACATTCCCGTCAAAGCATGTACTGAAAAAGGGATCGTCGTCTTTAATACGCCAGGCGCCAATGCCAATGCGGTCAAAGAATTAGTGATCGCTAGTCTGCTCTTAAGTGTCCGTCCGATTTTACGAGGTGCCCAATGGGTCCAAACCTTGAGCGGTGATAATGTGGAAGAACAAGCAGAAGCGCAAAAAAGTCAATTTGCTGGAACAGAGTTAGAAGGCAAAAAGTTAGGAATCATCGGCCTTGGTTCTATTGGAGCGATGGTCGCCAACGATGCTTATCGTCTAGGGATGGAAGTAGTCGGTTATGATCCTTACGTGTCAGTGGATACTGCTTGGACGATCTCTCGTCGGGTCAAGCGTGCCAATGATATTGCGGAAGTCTTTTCAACCTGTGATTTTATCACGGTTCATGTGCCGCTAATGGAAAACACGCATCATCTCGTCGGGGAAGCCGAACTTGCGAAAATGAAACCAACAACGAAGCTATTCAACTTTTCTCGTAAAGAAATCGTCGATACAGATGCGGTTTTACGTGCATTAAAAGCTGACCGTTTAGCGGGCTATACGACTGATTTTGCGGATGAACAATTGCTGCACAATGAAAAAGTCCTCGTCTTGCCGCATTTAGGTGCATCAACAGAAGAAGCCGAAGTCAACTGTGCCAAAATGGCAGCCCGAACATTGAAAAAATTCTTGGAATTTGGAACCATCAAGCGCTCAGTGAATTTTCCAACTGTTGAGATGGCTTTTCATTCGCCTTATCGTCTGACGATCATCAATCGCAATGTACCGAATATGTTAGGTCAGATTTCATCGATCATTGCGGAATCTGGGATCAATATCGACAATATGCTGAATCGTGGACGGGAAGACTTTGCTTACACCCTAGCCGATGTCGCTTCTGAAGATGAAGCCTTATTGAATCAATTAGCCGATAAACTGCGGGAGAACGAAAACATCGTTCGTGTACGGGTCATCAAGAATCAGGAGGTTGGGTATTAATGGTTCAAGTATTTCCGTTTAAAGCCATTCGTCCAGAAGCCTCATTGGCAGAAAAAGTGGCCGAGCTACCGTATGACGTGGTCAATTCACAAGAAGCCGCAGCGTTTGCGCAAGGCAATCCTTACAGCTATTTCCACATCGACCGTTCGGAGATCGACTTGCCAGGAATCGATCCTTATGATCCACAGGTGTATCAAAAAGCGGCGGAAAATCTTGCATCTTTTCAAGAAGCAGGCTGGTTGATTCAAGAAACGGCGCCCGCATATTATTTGTATGAATTGACGATGGCTGGTAGAAGCCAAACGGGGCTTGTCGCCTGTACCTCGATCGATGATTATGTCGCTGGGAAAATCAAGAAACACGAGTTTACCCGTCCAGAAAAAGAAATCGATCGGATCAATCATATTCTGGCATGTGATGCCAATACAAGTCCGATTTTCTTGAGCTATCGCCAACCAGCAGCAGTCAAAGAAGCGATCGATGCGTGGCAAGCAGAGCATGCGCCAATCTATGATTTTGTCAGCTATCATGAGGTGCAACATCGTGTTTGGCTGATCGATGATCCAGCGCTAGTCGCCTCTTTTGCCCAGCAGTTTCAAGCTGTAGATGCCCTTTATATTGCGGATGGGCATCACCGCACAGAGTCAGCAGTCAAAGTCGGCTTGCAAAAGCGAGCCGATGGTCAAAACAGCCAAGAAAGCGACCGCTTTTTAGCGATCTTATTCCCAGAAAATGAATTGGCGATTTGGGAATACAATCGGGTTTTGCGGGTACCAGTGCCAGATACCTTTTTTGAGCAGGCAGCCCAGCATTTTACGATTCGAGAAACTACAAGGAAGAAACCAGCGCAACGTGGTTCGATTCATCTGTATCTAAACCATGCGTGGTGGGAGTTGACCATCAAGCCGGAAGCTGTGCCGCAAGATGCGGTAGGACAGCTGGATGTGTCACTTTTACAACAATATGTGCTGGCTGATATTTTCGCGATCCAAGATGTGCGGACAGACAAACGCATTGATTTTGTCGGCGGAATTCGTGGTCCAGAAGAATTGGAACGTTTGGTAGATAGCGGAGAATGGACATTGGCCTTTTCCATGTATCCAACGCAAATGGCCGATCTTTTGGCAGTCGCCGATGCGGGAGAAATTATGCCGCCAAAATCAACTTGGTTTGAACCAAAACTGTTGAGCGGTCTGTTTTTACATGATTTAGAAACGAATTAACCAAAAAAAGCTTACGAGGCTAGCTCGTAAGCTTTTTTTCTATTAGAAGTTGCCGAGTGTTTCGATGATCAAGCGGACATTCAAGACCGTCAGTGCAATGGCACAGATCCAGCCTAAGATAGAGACCCATAGCGGATTCTTGAAGCGTTCCCCCATGATTTTTTTTGAGCTGGTAAAAAGAACCAACGGAATCATCGAAACGGGTAAGGCGATGCTTAAAAAGACTTGCGAATAGATCAGCAGATCGTCCAAGGCTTGTTCGTTGCCGCCAAAGTAAATCGTACAAAGCAAAACGGGGATCACCGATAAGCCACGGGTGATCAGACGTCGCGCCCAAGTAGGGATCTTCATATGGATAAATCCTTCCATCACGACTTGCCCCGTCAGTGTCCCAGTGATCGTTGAATTTTGACCAGATGCCAAGAGCGCCACGGCAAACAGAACGCTCAAGACTGGACTGGCGACAGCACCAGCAATGGAGGAATCTTGCAAAGCATCAAACAGCGCGGAGAAGGTGCCGACTTCTTCACTATGACCAAAGAACAAGGCGCTTCCTAAGATCAAAAGCAGGCAATTGACCAAAAACGCAGCGGATAATTGGATGTTGGAATCCCAAGTAGCGAACCGCACGGCCGTTGCCACTTCTTGGGTATCGCTGCGATCGATTTTTCGTGACTGGGAGATCGAAGAATGCAGATAGAGATTATGCGGCATCACAGTCGCACCAACGATCCCCAACGCCATTGTCAGCTGCCCATGGTTCAAGACTTGCTTTTGGGGAATAAAGCCTTGCAAGACAGCAGGCAAATTTGGTTGAGCAATAATGACTTCGTAACAAAAGACCAGCATAATGACCAAAATCAGTGTCATGACGATCGCTTCAATTTTTCGGAAACCCAATTTCATTAAAAAGAGCAGAAGCAGTACATCGAAAATCGTTAAGATGACTCCAACTAATAAAGGTAAGCCGAATAGTAGATTGAGAGCGATCGCTCCTCCGATCACTTCCGCGATATCCGTTGCCATGATAGCCAATTCGGTGACGATCCACAAAACAAAGCCTAAGCCTTTGCTGGTGTGTTTACGAGTTGCTTGCGCAAGGTCCATCTGGGTCACGATCCCTAGCTTGGCTGCCATGTATTGCAGCAGCATAGCAATCAAACTGGAAATCAAGATCACAGAAAGTAAGAGATAGCCATATTCAGCACCGCCACCGATCGAGGTGATCCAGTTTCCTGGGTCCATATAGCCCACGGCTACCAATGCCCCAGGACCAGAAAACGCTAAGAGATTGCGCCAAAAGCTGCCGTTTTTTGGAATGGCAACTGTATTATTTATTTCTTCCAAGCTAGGACCGTTGGCCGCTTGGATCAATTTTTTTTCATCATTCATCGTTTCACGTCCTATCTTTTTAGGTATACCTAAAAACAAATCTATTGTATTCCTCATTTATGAATTTTTCAAGAGAAACCTTTTGGAAGTCAGAAGGAAGGACAAAAAAACAGCAGCCAAAGGAATGGCTGCTGTCTGCTGGGTTTTCTTATAAAATTAGTCGGCGCGTAAAGCGATCGCTGCATCTTTTTTCGCTGCCATTCGAGCTGGAATGTGGCCGCCGATCATCGTTAGGACGGTGCTGACAGCAATCAAGATCAGGCCGTGGACCGGATTTAATTGAGCAACATTTTCCAGATCAGTCATACTATATAAGATTGCGTTGATCGGGAATGTGGCTAACCAAGCAATCAGGACACCTAAAGCTCCTGAAGCGATCCCTAAAATACAGGTTTCGGCATCAAAGACGCGGGTGATGTCTTTCTTACGAGCACCTAATGCTTTTAAGACCCCAATTTCTTTCGTACGTTCTAGCACAGAGGTGTAGGTGATGATACCGATCATGATCATGCTAGTTACCAAGGAGATCCCTGCAAAAGCGATCAAGACGTAGGTGATGGCATCCATCAAGCCACCAGTCAATTGAGTCATCGTACCCGCTAAATCGGAATAAACGATTTGGTCTTCTTTGTCTTTGCCTTTGTTGAAGTCATCCAAGTAATCAAGGATTTTTTCTTTGGCACTGAAATCATTCGGATAGATCATAATGCTGTTTGGTAAATCACTGCCGCCAAGATAAGCGATCAATGAATCTTTAGCACTTTCGTCAACGGGTTCATTCGTCATCACGTTGGTGTCGCTGTCTTTTTGTGCTTGGACGATCGCTGAGTCTTGGTTTTCTTTGATGACTTCTTGCGCGAGGGCATCACTGTAGGCAATGCCAGTTGACAGCAAGTTCATCGTAGAGTTTTGCTTGATACGTAAGATTCCGCTGATCGTTAATTCTTTGTTGTTACTGTTATCGAAAACGTCATTTAAATCTTGATTTGGAATGAAGTTTCCAGTTGGTAATTCGGTGTAAAAGGCATCATTAGACGCCAATGTGATTTTTGTTCCCACGATATCGTCGAAGGACACCTTGTCGCCATCTTCAATGTCAAAACCGAGATTGATCAATGCATTGACATTCGTTACGTTGTTTTCATCGACGATCAAAACGACATCTGTGCTAGCACTTGGGTAGCTGCCTTCTAAAAGGTCGTAGTTGTCTTTTAAGAAATTGCCGTTATCCTCTGATAACTGCTCGGGGAAAGTCGAAACCCCAATCCCGGTGGAGGCACTCATGGCAGACATCATGGCATTGGTCTGTTCATTGTCAGGTGATGCATTGGAGAAGCTGACTTGTTCCACAGTATCATCGATCTTACGGAAAAGGTTCAAGGAAGTGGAACGAGTGTAGCCGATATTGTTGCTTAATTCAGGATCAATGTCGTTGATGTAATCGAGAAACTCTTGATCGATTTTATTGATATGGGTTGCACGATCCGCATCACTTAATTTGGCAGTGACCTCTTTATCTGAAGGGAAATCTTCCGATTTATCCCGCGTTCCCATGGCTGATGGATCTTGTTCAGTGGCTACTTGCGAGATCGTGATCGGAAAACGAGCTAATGTTTCTGACTGGGTATTGTCGATTTGTTTTTGGAATCCCGTTGACAGTGACAAAACAATGGCGATTCCGATGATCCCGATACTAGAAGCAAAGGCTGTCAAGAAGGTGCGCCCTTTTTTGGTGCGGATATTGTTAAACGACAAACGTAAGGCAGTCATGAAACTCATTTTTGTGTGCTTTAATTCGAATTGGTCTTTCTTTTGTCCTTCGACATGAGGGTTCGAATCTTTAATGATTCGTCCGTCTTTGAACTCAATGATCCGTCCAGCGTATTTGTGCGCCAATTCAGGATTATGAGTAACCATGATGACCAATTTTTCTTTTGATAGTTCTTGGATCAGTTCCATGATTTGGACACTGGTCTCTGAATCCAAGGCACCTGTTGGTTCATCACAAAGAAGGATATCAGGATCATTTGCTAAGGCACGAGCGATCGCTACCCGCTGCATTTGACCACCAGAAAGCTGATTTGGTTTTTTGTGCATATGCTCAGCTAAGCCCACACGCGTCAAAGCATCGGTTGCTTTTGCGCGTTTTTCTTCTTTTGACACACCGCTCAAGGTCATCCCAAGCTCGACGTTGTCGATGATGCCTAAATGACTGATCAAATTGTAGCTTTGGAAGACAAAGCCGATCGAATTGTTCCGATACGCATCCCAGTCACGATCTTTAAAGGATTTCGTTGATTTGCCGTTGATGATCATATCACCAGAATCGTAATTATCTAAGCCGCCGATCACGTTCAACATGGTTGTTTTCCCAGAGCCGCTTGGCCCTAAAATGGCAACAAACTCTTGTTTACGAAAGGCGACGGAGACACCATCGAGGGCTTTTGTAGTACTGGCGCCAACCGTATAATACTTCTTGATATCTTTTAATTCTAACATGCTGTCACTCTTTTCTTGCCGTTTTCACGATTATTTTCATTATGTAACCACGCTATCATAATGGTTAACAAAAATCAACGATTATCATTGTTTAAACAAATAATTTATACTAAACTAAAGACAGAAAAGAGGGAGAGTATGGAAAAAGCGTTAGGAACATTCAATATGGCGGTATTTGCGGAGATCTTTTCGCTGATGGGAAACATATTGTTTGAAGAAATCGGTCTCGAAGATTTAAAATTGACCAAAATGGAAATCTTGGAACTCGTGGTGATCTCTAGTAATGAAGGGATCACGATGTCCGAGTTGGCCCAGCAAATCGGTACGTCAAAAGTCCAAATCAGTCGTTCGATCTCGGGGTTAGAAAAGGCTGGCTTTGTGGTCCGCAAAACCAACGGCGTCAATCGCCGCAACGTCAATGTTTATTTGGAAGAAGCTGGGAAGCAGTTGTTTGTCCAAAAGAAAAAACAAGTGGAAGACCGCTTGAATGCCAAAACCGCTCAAATGGCTGCAGAAGATATCCAGCAGTTGAGTCAGTCGTTGACGGAGGCAGTGGGGATCTTGCGGAAATATGACATTTTACGGACTGGCAATCAATGTGAGAAAAATACGCCGTTTGATTAAAAAAGGGCGAAGCAATCGTTTGCTTTTTAATTACTGAATTAATTTCATATTAACTTATATTATCGATTTTTTAGATAAAGCAACCGATTGCGTTTTTCTCTTGTTTTGACTTCTGATTTGTGCGACAATGAGTATATCAAACAAGTCAAAGGAGTCTGCTATGAATACTACTGCCATTTATCATCGTCCCGAAAGTGAATTTGCGTATTTGTACGAGAAGGATAAAATGCATATCCGTTTGCGTACCGCCCGTCAAGACGTCCGCCATGTCCAGCTGCTTTGCGGTGATCCTTACACACTGTATAAAGAAGCTTGGTACCAGCAAAGAATTGAAATGAAAAAAATTCTTTCCACGGACTTGCATGATTATTGGCAAGTATCGGTCGGAGCAGAATTCCGCCGTTTGTCTTACGGCTTTTCCATCGAAAGTTACGATGGGTTGCATGTCTTTTATGGAGACCACGGGGTCTATCCTTTTGAGCAGCAATATTTAGAAATGAACAACAATTATTTTCGGATGCCTTACTTCCAAGAAGCCGATCGTTTCAAAATTCCCGAGTGGGCAAAAGAAACCGTTTGGTATCAAATCTTCCCTGAACGCTTTGCAAATGGGGACCCATCAAATGATCCAGAAGGTGTATTGCCTTGGGGCTCAAAAAATCCCGATCGCCAAGACTTTTTCGGCGGGGATCTGCAAGGGGTCATCGATCATTTGGATTATCTCGTCGATCTAGGCATCAATGGGATCTACTTCTGTCCGATTTTTGAGGCCTATTCGAATCACAAGTATGATACCATCGATTATTTAGCCATCGATCCAGCGTTTGGGGATAATGACACCTTTAAACGCTTAGTGGAGGAATGCCACAAACGCGGCATCAAAGTCATGCTAGATGCTGTGTTCAATCATATGGGGGATACTTCGCACCAATGGCTAGATGTCATCAAAAACGGCAAAGATTCGCCCTTTGCTGATTGGTTCCACATCAATGAGTTTCCTGTCAACTACAAAGAAGGGGAAAACTTTGAAGATGCTTATGACATCACCTATGATGTGTTTGCCTTTACGCCGCATATGCCAAAACTCAATACGGAAAATCCTGACGTGCAAGATTATTTGTTGAAGATCGCTCGTTATTGGATCGAAGAGTTTGATATCGATGCTTGGCGCTTGGACGTTGCCAATGAAGTCAGTCATCACTTCTGGAAAAAATTCCGCCAAGTGTGTGATGATGCCAAAGATGATTTTTATATCCTTGGGGAAATTTGGCACTCTTCTCAACGGTGGTTACAAGGCGACGAGTTTCATGCAGTAATGAACTACGCCTTTACGGATGCAATCATTGAATATTTTGTCAAAGACGAGATCTCTATGACGAAAATGGTCTCGGAATTAAATAACCAGCTGATGTTGTATCGGGAGCAAACCAACCAAGTACAGTTCAATATCTTGGATTCCCATGATACCCCGCGCTTGTTAACTTTGGCTCGAGGAGACAAAGACTTGATGCGCCAAGTGATGGCCTTTACGTATCTGCAACAAGGCGTTCCTTGCCTGTATTACGGTGATGAGATCGGTTTGACCGGCGATATGGACCCGGATTGCCGTAAATGTATGATTTGGGAAGAAGAAAAGCAAGATCGTGATCTCCTGCATTTCACTCGCTCATTGATCAGCATTCGCAAAGACAACCAGAAAGTCTTATCAGAAGGTTCCTTGAGTTGGAACTGGGTTTCGGAAGAGGATGGACTGATCATTTTCGAACGAGAGTTAGGGGCACAGCGGATCATCGGTATTTTCAATACGGGCGATGACCAAATCACCCTTTCTCGTCCTGATTCGATCCTGATGGAACAGTTTGTCCAATTGGAAGATGAAACGATGATTATTGATAACAAAGGCTTTGCTATCGTGAAAGTAAACAACGAAGAATCGAATGAAGCATAAAAATGAGGCAAGAATTGCATATGCAATTCTTGCCTCATTCAATGTTTTGGGTATTTTTAATTTCCCCATGCACGTTGGAAAGAATCTTCCCCAAAATTCCTTCTGTCGGTATTATATCCTATAACACCTGAATGTGACAAATGATAACCCTTAAATATAGGTAGATTTTTTCTGTAAAGGGGGAAAAGATTGAAAATTTAGACAGTATTGCCTTCTTTTTGCGCTTCTTTCCACGAAAGGTCTTTTCTTTTTTACAAGATATGATAAACTAGTAAAAATGTATTTTTATTCGAGGAGTGATTTGATGAGTACAGGGTATCACGTAGCAGTTGTCGGGGCTACCGGCGCAGTAGGAACAAAAATGATTGAGATGTTGGAGAAGACCACGTTGCCGATCAAAAAAATAACGTTGTTGGCATCCAAACGTTCTGCTGGGAAGACCCTTGTGTTCAAAAATGAACCGCTCGTTATTCAAGAGCTGACCACAGATTCCTTTGCAGGCGTCGATATTGCATTGTTCAGTGCCGGTGGTGGCATTTCAAAACAATTTGCTCCAGAAGCAGTCAAACACGGTGCAGTCGTGATCGACAATACCAGTCATTTTCGGATGGACCCGAATGTTCCTCTAGTCGTTCCTGAGGTGAATCCTCATGCATTAGCGCAACATAAAGGAATCATTGCCAATCCGAATTGTTCAACGATTCAAATGATGGTGGCATTAGAACCGATTCGTCAAAAAGTCGGTTTATCGAGGGTCTTGGTTTCAACGTATCAAGCAGTTTCAGGTGCTGGCGCCCAAGCCTTGGCTGAATTGACTCGTGAATCTCAAGAATTATTAGCTGGCAAAGCCGCTGATGAACTAAACCCTGAGATTTTACCAGCAGGCAGCGACAAGAAGCACTACCCGATCGCGTTTAATGCCTTGCCGCAAATCGATGTTTTCGCCGAAGAGGATTATACTTACGAAGAGTGGAAAATGATCAATGAAACGAAGAAGATCATGGAAGATACGCAGATCAAAGTAGCAGCTACGTGTGTGCGGATCCCTGTTTTTAGCGGTCATTCAGAGTCGATTTATATCGAGACCAAAGACCATGCTAGTGTTGAGGAAGTCAGACAGTGGATCAGCGAAGCGCCAGGAGCTGTCTTGCAAGATGATCCGAGTCAACAAGTGTACCCGCAAGCTTTGACCAGTGTGGACAAAACAGAAACCTTTGTTGGTCGGATTCGCAAAGATTTGGATGTCGAAAACGGCTTGCATTTATGGGTCGTTTCTGATAATTTGCTGAAAGGTGCGGCATGGAACTCCGTTCAAATCGCCGAAAGCCTGCATCAGCAAGGATTAGTTCATGTGTAAACCATAAGTTTTTCAGAAAAGTGTGGTGAATGCCACGCTTTTCTTTTTTTTGTTGTATAATAATAGGGACGGCTTATGCTTGGGAAATAATACAGTAGAAAAAAATTAAGAGGTGAATAAAAGTGGAAACGATAAAAATCATTCCTCTTGGCGGTGTACGCGAAAACGGAAAGAACATGTACATTGCTGAAGTTGGCGAGGATATATTTGTGCTGGATTGCGGTGTCCGTTATCCAGAAAATGAATTATTAGGGATCGATACAGTGATTCCAGACTTCACATATTTAGAAGAAAATGCCGACCGTGTGGCGGGTGTCTTCTTGACCCATGGGCATGCAGATGCGATTGGTGCATTGCCTTATTTCTTGGAGAATATCCAAGTACCGGTCTTTGGGACCGAGTTAACGATCGAACTAGCAAAATTGACCGTGAATAAAAATGAAGCTACCAAGCGCTTCAAAGATTTTCATGTGATCGATGAACATTCGGAGATCGACTTTGGTCATGCGACCATCAGCTTTTTCCGTACGACCCACTCCATCCCTGATTCTGTTGGGATCAGCGTCAAAACAGAAGCTGGCAATATCGTTTATACAGGAGATTTCAAGTTTGACCAAACAGCGATCCCTATGTATCAAACCGATTTTGGCCGCTTAGCGGAAATTGGAAAAGAAGGCGTCTTAGCATTGCTAAGCACGTCTTCAAATGCCGAAAATCCAACGCCGATCGCTTCTGAATTGACGATCCAAGATGAAGTTTACGACAATATCCGTTATTGGGAAGGTCGAATCATCGTCGCTAGTGTTGCCAGCAATTTGCAACGGGTGCAACAAGTATTAGATGCGGCGTTTCGTTCTGATCGCAAAGTCGTTTTGACCGGGCAAGATTTTGGTCGGATCATCAAAACGGCCATGAAGTTAGGGAAATTAAAATTACCTGCCGAAGACTTGCTGATCACCCAAAAAGAAATGAAAAAATACTCAGACGAACAGTTGCTGATTTTAGAAACAGGTCGTATGGGTGAACCAATCAAAGCGTTGCAAAAAATGGCCAACGGCTCTCACCGGACGCTGCGCATCAAAGAAGGAGATCTTGTTTACATCACAACGACGCCGACAACGGCAATGGAAACTGTGGTTGCGAAAACGGAAGATATCATCTATCGCGCTGGCGGTACCGTGAAACAGATCTCGGATAATTTCCGTGTTTCTGGTCATGCCAACCCGAATGATCTGCAGCTGATGTTGAATATGATGAAACCGAAGTACTTTATCCCTATTCAAGGCGAGTACCGCCAATTAGCCGCCCATGTGGACTTGGCGCAAGAAGTCGGGATTCCGATGAAAAATATCTTCATTACTGCTCGTGGAGATGTGTTAGAGTACAAAAAAGGCGAAATGCTTGCCGCAGGTGCGGTTCCAGCTGAAAACGTCATGATCGATGGGATCGGTGTCGGTGACATTGGGAATATCGTCCTGCGAGACCGCAAAGTCTTATCTGAAGACGGAATCTTCGTTGCGGTAGTGACGATCAATCGTCGCGAAAAGAAAATTATTTCTGCACCACAAATCACTTCTCGCGGGTTTGTCTATGTGAAAGCCAGCCGCGATCTGATTCGTGAAAGTGGCGAGATCGTGGAAGAAATCGTAGAAAAACACCTTCATGATGAAGAGTTTGAATGGAGCAAATTGAAACAAGATATCCGTGATCGTTTGAGTCGTTTCTTGTTTGAACAAACCAAACGCCGTCCAGTCATCTTGCCGGTCATCATGGAATCCAGCCAAAGAAATCGCAACCGTAAATAATTCGTTTTGACCTACTGACAAAAGCAGGTGAAAGAATAGCCGTTTGACGGCCGATTTCTTTTCACCGAAGCTTTTGTCTTTTTTTATGTAAGAAAACAGGTGGCGTTTTTTTTACAAAATGCCCCTTATTTTGGTCGTGATGAGCAGATAAGGATTGACGGCGAATGGATTTCGATCAATAATACAAAGTTGTCCCCCTAAGACTAGAGGAACAAAACAAGCAAAGAGAGGATGGTCGATTTGTGAATAGTTATCAAGAAAATCCCGTAGTACAACAGAGAAAGTGGTGGATTCTCATTGCTGTTTCGATGTTTACCTTTATGTCAACACTGGATGGGAGTATCGTAAATATCGCTTTGCCCACGATCTCGGCAGATATGGGTGTCCCTATGAATCAAGCGGAGTGGGTCGTATCCGTCTACTTGATGATCGTTTGTGCCTGCCTTTTGTTATTCGGTAAGGTAGGGGATAGTTGGGGCAAGATCAAAGTATTCCGCTTGGGGATGCTGATCTTTATTATCGGTTCGCTGTTATGCGGGTTTAATCATTCCTTAGCATTTCTGCTATTTGCCCGAGTCGTGCAAGCGATCGGAGCCAGCATGACGATGGCGACGAATACCGGAATCATTACTGAAGTCTTTCCTATGAGTGAACGAGGACGCGCCTTAGGGATGATTGGTGCCTTTGTTTCGTTAGGCTCCATCGCCGGTCCTGGATTGGGCGGAGTGATTTTGGCGCATTTTTCTTGGCCGTTTATTTTTTGGATCAATGTTCCAGTCGGTATTCTGACAATGATTGCTGGAGAAAAGGTGTTGCCAAAAGATATCACCATGAGTCATGATTCCATCGATAAAACCGGGTTTGTGCTGTTTTCAATTGCAATTATCAGCTTCTTCGGCGGCATTTTTCTTGGACAAGAGCGTGGCTTTCTAACGTGGCTGCCGCTGCTGTTGGTGGGGATCGCCTTAGTGGCATTCATCGTCTTTTTGCGAGTAGAAGCGCGTGTGAGCAAACCGCTGATTACCTTTGGGATCTTTCGTAATAAAATTTTCACCATGAGCCTGATCACGGCGTTGCTGATCTTTTCTGCAAACTTTTTTGTCAATGTCGTGATTCCCTTTTACTTGCAAAGTGCCCGAGGCTTAACGCCGAGTGTGGCAGGAATGCTGATGATGGTCTTTCCTTTGATGATGGTCATCGGTTCACCACTTAGCGGCTATTTGACGGACCGTGTAGGACCGGAGATCTTGGTCTTAGCTGGCTTAGCGTTGCTGTCCATCACTCAGCTGATGTATATGTTTATGAATCAGCATACGCCGATTTGGTACTATGTCGTCGCTACTGCCATCATGGGGTTAGGCAATTCGTTGTTCCAATCCCCCAACAATACGATGGTGATGAGCAGCGTCACCAAAGAAAATCTTGGGGTGGCAGGTAGTCTAAATTCCTTTGCCCGTAACTTGGGCATGGTCTTAGGGATATCCTTAGCAACGACGATTCTTTATGCCGCAATGAGTCAAGCCTATGGGAAGCATGTGACGACCTATATCGCAGGTCGGGCAGATATTTTTGCCTATGGCATGAAAATCACCTTCTTTGGGGCGTTCCTTCTTTGTATCACAGCGTTATTCTTAACAGTCTGGCGCATCTATAAACAAGGCGGACGTAAGAAAACGCTATGATCGCTTGAAGTCATCAGGTCGAACTGTTCTATTCCTTATTCAGAAAGGGTAGAACAGTTTTTTTATTTTTCTTGACAAGAACCAGAAAAAGGACGGATGTAATAAAGCTGCCAGAATTTGTGCTTTTGGATTTCTGGCGTTATCTGTTATAATGAAAAATATTAGACTGTATTACTTAGATGGAAAGGGGAATGTTGTATGAAACTTACGTATCACGGACACTCGGTGCTTGCTATCCAATTAGCGGATGGCCAAAAATTGTTGTTTGACCCTTTTATTACTGGAAATGCTCTGACTGATTTGGATGCAGACACAGTGGAAACCGATTGGCTTTTGATCACGCATGGTCATAGCGATCATATTGGGGACATGGTGCCGATCGCCAAAAGAAATGAAGCACCAGTGATCAGTGTCGTTGAAATTTGCCGCTATGCAGCCCGCAAAGGCGTTGCTGAGACGCATGGCATGAATATGGGAGGCTCTTTTGAGTTCCCGTTTGGCAAAATCTCAATGGTGGAAGCGAAACACAGCTCTGGTCTTGAAGAAGACGGAATGATGATCTATATGGGCAACCCAGTGGGGATCATTTTAGAAGCAGAAGGCAAAACCATCTACCACGCTGGCGATACTGCCCTCTTTAGCGATATGGCGATGATCGGTGAACGTTTCGACATCGATGTGGCGTTTTTACCGATCGGGGATAATTTTACGATGGGCGTTCAAGATGCTGCAACAGCAGCGGCGCTTTTAAACGCGAGCAAAGTAGTACCGATCCATTACAATACGTTTCCAATGATCAAGCAAGATCCGCAAACCTTCGTGAATTTATTGCCGGCAGGTGTGGGCCAGATCCTTGCAGTCGGTGAGACATTAGAAGTTTAAGCAACAGGAAGATTCGTAGTAGGAATAGGGGATAATTATGGCGACAAAACACGACTTGATTTTAGCGCATATCGAGAATCTGCCTGTAGGCGATCGCATCTCGGTGCGGGGAATCGCAAAAGACTTGAATGTCAGTGAAGGAACAGCCTATCGGGCGATCAAAGATGCGGAAAATATCGGCTTGGTTTCAACGATCCAACGTGTGGGAACCATTCGGATTGAACGGAAACTAAAGAAACACATTGAAAAACTAACTTTCGGCGAAGTCGTCCAAATCATTGAAGGCGATGTTTTGGGCGGCGCAGCCGGTTTAGACAAAGACTTGAACAAATTTGTTATCGGCGCCATGAAGGAATCGGCAATGGAACGCTACATCACGCCTGGTTCCTTAGTGATCGTCGGAAACCGTAACGAAGTCCACAAGTTGGCACTGGAAGATGGCGCAGCCGTCTTGATCACGGGGGGCTTTGAAACCTCAGAGGAAATCTGTCGCTTAGCAGACGAATTGGAGCTGCCGATTTTACAAACGACCTATGACACCTTTACCGTGGCAACGATGATCAACCGTGCCTTGAGCGACCAGCTGATCAAAAAGGACATCATGCTGGTGAGTGACATTTATATGCCATTGGAAAAAACCAAGTATCTGCACACCTTTGATACGGTCAAGGATTACAAACTGCTTTCGGAGTCTACCAACCACTCCCGCTATCCAGTTGTCAACAAGAATATGCGGGTCGTTGGGATCATCACAGCCAAAGATGTCCTAGAAAAGCCTGACACGCAGATCATCGAACGAATCATGACCCGGGAACCCCGGGTCGTAAAAAAAGAGATGAGTGTGGCCTCTGCCAGCCATCAGATGATTTGGGATGGCTTAGAAGTGATGCCCGTCGTAGCAGATGACCTTTCTTTGATTGGGATCGTTACACGCCAAGACATCATGAAAGCGATGCAGATGGTCCAACGACAAACACAAATTTCAGATACGATTTCAGACCAAATCTCGGGACAGATGCAAGTCATCGAACAAGATTTTGAAGGGAACAAATTGCCGCAGCCACATTTCAGCTTTGCGGTGACGCCTCAAATGGTCAATGAAGTCGGAACGATCTCTTTTGGTGTCTTGAGTGAAGTGATCGCTAATACGGCGAAACGAACGATGCAGTTGAATCAACGGCGCAATAGTTGGATCGAGCAAGTCAATCTGCATTACTTCCGTTTGATCCAATTAGAAAGCGAGATCATCATTCAACCGAAGATTCTAGAACTGGGGCGACGTTCGGCGAAAATCGATATCGAAGTATCGATCGAAAATTCCTTAGTGGCAAAAGCGATCGTGGTATGCCAAGTAATGGAACGCCCATAAATCATCGAAAACGGCACTTATGGAAAAATTTTAGAGAGAAAGTTGAGACCATTCATGAAGGTACAAGAAGAAATACTTGCAACAATCAAAGCATTCGACCGAATCATTATCCATCGGCACCAACGCCCTGATCCAGATGCATTAGGATCACAAGTGGGCTTGGCAGAAATTTTACGAGCTAGTTTTCCCAAAAAAGAAATCTATCAAGTCGGCGGACCTGTTGAAGGATTGGATTACTTGGCGCTGATGCAGACGATCCCTGATGATTTGTATAAAGGAGCGTTGGTGATCGTTACAGATACGGCCAATGCACCACGGGTCAGTGACCAACGCTATGATCAAGGGGCGAAATTGATCAAAATCGATCATCACCCTAATGATGAGCCTTACGGAGAGCTGGTCTGGGTCAATACGAAAGCCAGCAGCTGTAGTGAGATGATCGTTTCATTTTGGCAAATGTTTCAAAACGAGCTGACGATGACGCAAGAAGCGGCTCGTCTGCTGTATGCGGGCATCGTTGGTGATACTGGACGGTTTTTATATCCGGCAACGACAGCGACAACGCTGCGCTTAGCGGCTGAACTATTGGATTACGGTTTTGATGCACCGAAGATCAATCGGCAATTGGATCAAGTCTCTCGCAGTGTTGCTCGCCTTTCAGGGTATGTCTACGAAAACATCGAGATCGATGAGATTGGTGCTGGCAAAGTGATCCTATCACAAGAATTGCAGCAGCGTTTTGGCGTAGTGGATTCGGAAACCTCAGCAGTCGTTTCCTTACCAGGGAAAATCGACGAAGTGATGGCTTGGGCGATCTTTGTCGAACAACCAGAAGGCTATTATCGGGTGCGGATGCGTTCGAAAGGTCCAGTGATCAATGAGATCGCCAAACGCCATCATGGCGGCGGACATCCCCTTGCCAGTGGAGCAAACGCAAAAGACCTTGAAGAAGTTGCCGTGATCTATCAAGAGATCCAAGCAGCGATCAAAGAATTTCAAGCAGAATAAACACTTTTACAAGAACATTTACCAATAGAAAAAGGGCGTGCCAAAAGCTTTCGGCACGCCCTTTTTTAGACAAAACGCAGCGCAGGCTCATCACTGAACCCGCACTGCGTTTTTTTGTTTATTTTTGAGAAAAGCGCGGTTTAGCCCCGTAGATCGTCTAAAAATTCGGTTTTGCTTTTCGTTTTCTCGTCTTTCATTTTGATGACTTTGGCTGGTGAGCCAGCAACGACTGCGCCAGCAGGGACATCTTCAGTCACCACAGAACCGGCAGCGACGACTGCACCTTCGCCGACACGGACGCCTTCAAGGACGACGGCATTTGCACCGATCAAAACATTGTCTTCAATGATGACTGGGCTTGCTGAAGGTGGCTCAAGAACGCCAGCCAAGACAGCACCAGCGCCAATATGGGCTTTTTTCCCAACGGTTGCTCGGGCGCCTAAAATCGCACCCATGTCGATCATGGTTTCTTCACCAACGACGGCACCAATGTTGATCACGGCCCCCATCATGATAACGGCATTTTTTTCAATGATGGCTTGGTCACGGATAAAGGCACCTGGTTCGATACGGGCATCGACTTTCGTCAAGTCCAATAAAGGGATCGCTGAGTTGCGGCGATCATTTTCCAGATAGTGATCGGTGATTTTGTCTTGGTGCGCGGTTAAAAACTCAGCCACTTTTTGACTGTCACCAACCACGAAATAGAAGGTGCCGTTACCAAACAATTGGATACCATCTGCTTGGACGTTACTAAGATCTCCATTGATATAGACTTTTACAGGTGTTTGTTTATTTGCTTCTTTGATGTATTTTGCTAATTGATAAGGATCGGAAAATTGTAATTCTGTCATGAGAGACCACCTTTACTTGTCGATTAGATTTTGCATGGAATAAAAACCAGCTGGTTGGTTGGCTAAAAATTCCGCTGCTTTTAGCGCACCATTGGCGAAGATTTCGCGGGAGAGCGCTGTGTGTTTTAATTCAATGATTTCATCCTGCCCAGCGTAGATGACAATGTGTTCTCCAGGAATCGTTCCGCCGCGAACGGCATGGATGCCCATCTGCTTGCGGTCATTTACTAGATCACTGCCTTCACGCCCGTAGAGATACTCTTTTTTCGTTTCGCAGCTGTCATTGATACTATCTGCCAACAGCAAAGCTGTACCACTTGGTGCATCGAGTTTTTGATTATGATGCTTTTCGATGATCTCAATGTCAAAGTCAGCTTCTAATGCGGGGGTGATACTTTGTAGTGCTTTGATCAGTACATTGATCCCCAACGACATATTGGCAGAATAGAAAACTGGGATCACTTTAGCAGCCAACGGCAGCATCATCTGCGTGTCTTCCGTCAAACCAGTTGTAGCAACCACGATAGGCAGCTGCTGTTCGACACAATAGTTCAATAAGGCAGGGACATTGCTATAATGAGAAAAATCAATCACCAAATCGATCGGCTGCGTGATTTTTTCTGGACGATCATAGATTGGAAAGGGACCATCTAATTGCTCGGTACGATCCAATCCGGCGGCCACTTCTAACTGAGGGTGCTTTGCGATCAGGCTTTGCAACACTTTGCCCATACGACCGTTTGCACCGCTTAATAAAATCTGTTTCACCAAAAACTCCTCCTTACAGCAATCCGTAATTGGTCATTTCTTCTTCTAAATGAACGAGGGTCGCATCTTCTGGGACACCCAAAGGCAAACGATAATGCAATTCGCATTTGCCTAGCAAGGAGACCGCTGCTTTGATCGGCACAGGATTTACTTCACTGAAAATCGCATCGATCAACGGTTTTTGTCGCAATTGCTCTTTGATGGCGGCTTTTACATCACCATTTAAGAAATCAGCAACGAGTTGTGCCGTTTGTTTCGGAGCGATATTGCCGATCGTTGAAATCACGCCAGAGCCACCTAAAGCTAGAATTGGGGTTACTTGATCGTCATTTCCTGAGTAGATCGCAAAGTCATCATCCGCAAGACGAGCGATTTCTGCGATTTGCGAAATGTCGCCGCTGGCTTCTTTGATGCCTTTGATATTAGGGATTTTTTTCAGTTCTGCCACAGCTTCAGGTGTTAAATTTAAGCCGGTTCTTGAGCTGACGGAGTATAAGATCACTGGCAGTTCAACGCTTTGACAGATTGCTTCATAGTGAGCGACTAAACTTTTCTTGGTCGCTTTGTTGTAGTAGGGTGTTACAACCAATAATGCGTCAGCACCAACGCGCTGTGCTTCTTTTGAAAGATGGATCCCATGTTGGGTGTTGTTGGAGCCTGTTCCGCCGATGACGGGGATTCGACCAGCAACTTGTTTTACCACCGCTTCGATCACCGCGATATGTTCTTCATCGTCTAACGTGGATGCTTCACCGGTCGTACCGCATGCAATGATTGCATTCGTTCCTTGCTGCACATGCCACTCCGCTAACTCCTTCAGCTTATCGAAATCCACCGAACCATCTTGAAGCATAGGGGTGATCAACGCAACGCCAGAACCTTTGAATATTGTCAAACTACGACACATCCTTTCAACCAATTTATTTTTCGTAACTCTACGTATAAGTGTACCAAAACGAGGGGTAAATTTTTCAATAAAAATCGAAACATTTCGACAATTTATACTATAGATTATTCGAATTATATACTATAATATTAAACAATATCAATGAAAAACTGAATATTCGTTGGTTTTTATGGATATTTTTAAAAGGAATGAATAGAAAGGTGTTTTAACATGCAAGTATCGCAAGCAGTCAAAGAATTAACCGAAGACGTGGTTCGTTTTCGTCGTGAATTACATACAATCCCTGAATTAGGGTTAACTGAGTTCAAAACAAAGGAATACTTGCTGCGTCAGTTGCAATCCTTTGGAATCAAAGAAATCTATCCAGTGATTGAAACCGGCTTGATTGCTGTCTTTCGCAGCGATCGTCCAGGAAAGACGCTGGCCTTTCGAACGGATATCGATGCACTGCCGATCAAAGAAGAGACAGGTGTTTCCTTTGTTTCCAAACATGAAGGGAAAATGCATGCCTGCGGTCATGACGGCCATATGGCAACGATGCTAGGGTTTGCTAAATATTTAGCAACACATCCTGAAGTGATTCGTGGAACGATCGTTTTGATTTTCCAACCAGCCGAGGAAAGCCCCGGTGGCGCTCAATTGATGATCGATGAAGGCATCTTACGAGATTTTGGCGTGGAAAAAATCGTGGGGCTGCATGTCTTCCCAGACTTTCCCGAAGGAGTCATTGCGAGCCGGAAAGGTCCGATGATGGCCCGTAACGGCGAGATCAATCTAACGATCAACGGCACGAGTGCCCATGGTGCCCAGCCTCATCAAGGACATGATGCCATTTTAGCCGCGGCTGCGATTATTCAAGGATTGCATTCGATCATTTCACGCAATATCAGCCCGCTTTCTGCTGGGGTCATCACTTTTGGGAAGATCCGTGGGGGAGATGCGGAAAATATCATTCCCGGTAAGGTCGTTTTAAAAGGAACGATGCGGGCGTTTGAAGATGAAGTCTATGAAACGATGACGCGCAGAATCACCACCGTCGCACAAGAAATCGCCAAAGGATATGATTGCACGGCGGATGTCGAATTCGAACATCTTTATCGTGTCGTGGACAATGATCCTGAGATGGTGGAAGTGTTGGAAAAAGTGGTCGGGGAGAGCTACCGAGAAACACCGCCATATATGTTGGCAGAGGATTTTTCGATGTACCAAAAGGAGATCCCAGGCGTCTTTTTCTTTGTGGGTACCCGAAATGAAGAAAAAGGCTATGTCCACCCTTTACACAGCAGCAAAATGAATTTTGACGAAAAAAATCTATTGCAAGGCATCGAATGCTACGTTCGTTTGATCGAGGCGTTGAACGAGCCAACAGACAAGGAGTAAAGCGATGGCAAAAGAAATCAAGAACAATCACTTATACATTGACGGTTGTGATACCGTTGAGCTGGCAAAAACCTTCGGAACCCCCCTTTACGTGTATTCCGTTTCGGAGATTCGCGAAGAATGCCAAAAGATTCAGGCGCAGTTTTTGACGCGCTACAGCAAGACACGGGCAGCCTATGCCGCTAAAGCTTTCTGCACCACAGCAATGCTGCAAGTGATCAAGTCAGAAGGACTCTCATTAGACGTGGTTAGCGGTGGAGAGCTGTATACAGCAATCCAAGCTGATTTTCCAGCAGAACACATCGAGTTTAACGGGAATAATAAATCGATTGAAGAATTAGCAGCTGCCCTTGATTATGGCGTAGGACGGATCATCGTTGATGGCATTCAAGAAGTCGGCTTGATCCGCGCGTTATGTCAAGAAAAGCAAGTCGTTGCTAAAATTTTGTTGCGCATCACACCCGAGGTTTCGGTCAGTACTCATCAATTTATCTCGACCGGACAAAAAGATTCGAAATTCGGGATTCCTTTAGATGAAGAAATCTTATTTCCGTTAGTGGAAGAAGTGATTCAAGCACCTGAATTGGATTTCTATGGCCTGCATTTTCATGTCGGCAGTCAATTGTCGGACAATCGCTCACATCTAGCGGCAGTTGATGCGGCTTTGGCCCTTGTCCAAACCATTCATGAACGCTTTGATTATTGGATCAAAGAACTAAATGTTGGCGGCGGCTTTGGCGTTCGATACACAGATGCAGATATTCGCCAACCCTACAGCTACTTTTTAGATCCTGTGATGGAAAAAATCGACGCCTTTTATGCGCAGCACCAGAGCGAACGCCCGACCATCGTTATTGAACCTGGGCGCAGTATCGTCGCAGAAGCAGGTATCAGTTTGCACACCATCGGCAGTATCAAGACATTGCCGGGAATCAGAACATACGCCAGCATTGACGGTGGCATGACAGACAATATTCGTCCTGGTCTTTATCAGGCAACTTACACTGGGATCTTAGCCAACCGCGCTTCCGAAGCAGCGACACAGAAAATCACTATTTCTGGTAAAGCTTGTGAGAGCACGGACATCTTAGTAAAAGACCTTGCATTACCGCCCGTTGAAACTGGGGATCTGTTTGCTACGTTCGCAACAGGAGCTTATGGCTATTCGATGGCCAGCAGCTACAATAATTTACAGATTCCCGCAGTCGTCTTTGTGGAAAACGGCCAAGCGGAATTAGCCGTTAAACGCCAGTCCTACGAGCAAATGCTGCAAAATGAAGTGGTTCCTTCGTTTCTAAAAGAGGGAGCTTCCAGCAAGTAAAATTTTGAAAAGCAGGTGACAACATGACGATTCCTTATACAAAAATGCAAGGTGCAGGAAATGATTTTATCGTAATCGATAACCGCACATTGAAATTCTCCCATGAACAACTGTCGCAATTTGCTGCTCAGGTTTGCCATCGGAAATTTTCTGTTGGCGCGGATGCAGTCATGGCAGTGGATTTTCCCACAGGAACCGCTGATTTTCGGATGCGGTTTTACAATGCTGATGGGACCGAAGCAGAAATGTGCGGCAACGGCGCTCGCTGTATTGCCCGTTATGCCTTTGAGAAGGGAATTGCTGGCGAGCAGATGACCATCGAAACAGTTGCTGGCGATGTCCCCGCATGGCGCTTGTCGGCAAAACACTACAAAGTAACCTTGAATCCACCGACCGTGACTACATTTGATCAAGCGTACCCGAATCCAATGGTTTCTTTCGTGGACTATGTGGAATTGGGTGATCCAGGAATCCCTCATGCGGTGGTTCACTATCCTGGTCTGGCAGAAACTGAGTTGGAACAGCTGGCTGAACTTGCCAAAGAGATACGCTATTGGGAAGTTTTCCCCAAAGGGGCGAATGTCAATTTCTATGAAGAAGATGACAAGGGTGATCTGATCGTTCGAACGTATGAACGAGGGGTGGAAGGTTTTACCTATGCGTGCGGCACAGGTTCTGGTGCCACTGCGTATGTCGTGACCAAACGTCACCAGCAAGCGGCAGCGAATGTCTTGCTGCACGTGTTAGGTGGCGAGTTAACGGTAGAAGTTGATGTTGATCAGGGCGCATTAGAATTGATCGGCGATGCGGTTATGGTATCTGAAGGCTTGATTTTAGATGAGAATTTGACTGTGTAAACGCTGTGAAAATCATTGTAAAAAGATGGTGTTTTCGTGAAAAAAAGAATTGACATTCATTTGAGGCTATCGTATAGTTAAACACAACTTAAAAACACGCGATGATAAGAAGAGTAAGTCAGTTTCGATTGGATCAGAGAGCTCGGATTGGTGAGAAAGAGCACAGCCGTTTGACTGAAGATGGCCTTGGAGCGTTTGGACGTGAGCAAAAGCAAGCGTGCAGCGGGATTGCCCGTTACAGCAAAGCAGTTGATAAACTGATAAGGTTGGCAGCTTGTGCCAATGAATTAAAGGTGGTACCACGAACATGGTTGTTTCGTCCTTTCTCTATGATGGAGAAAGGACGTTTTTTTATTATAAAAAGGGGGAACTAAAAAATGAAACAGTTGAAAAAGGGAATCGTTGGGTTAGTTGCTGCTGCTGTCTTAATTACATTGGCAGCTTGTGGCAATACTAGCAGCACAGAGGATACACAGTCTGGTGAAAACAGTGTAGATGCAGTGGAAGAAAAAGTCGTTGGAGTGGCACCTGGACCATATGGGGATATGGTGACAGAGGTGATCTCTCCATTACTGGAAGAAAAAGGGTATCAACTAACGACCAAAGTGTTTAATGATTATATTCAGCCGAACAATGCCTTGGCGAATGGCCAAATCGATGCCAATTTGTTTCAGCATACGGCCTATCTAGAAAAATTTTCGGCAGATAACCAGTTATCTCTTACGGCATTACAAAAAGTGCCAACATTGGGAATGGGCATCTATTCGAAGCAACTGTCCAGCTTGGATGAGTTAGCAGACGGGGCGACTGTTTCGATTGCCAATGATGCCTCAAATTTAGCTCGGACCTTGCAACTGTTAGCTGCCAATGAGTTGATCACCATCGCAGACAATATCGACGAAACGAAGGCAACGGTGAATGATATCGAAGAAAATCCGAAGAATCTGACATTTAAAGAATTAGACGCAGCCCAATTGGCTCGTTCGTTAGATACAGTCGATTTAGCTTTAGTACCAGGAAACTTCGCTTGGGCGGCTTCTCTTGATCCTGCAGATGCTTTGGCGTTGGAGTCGTTGAAAGAAGAATATAAAAATGTCTTTGTGGTGTCCACCGAAGAAGAAGACAGTGATTTTGCTAAGGCAGTTACGGAAGTATTAGAAAGTGACGCATTTAAAGAAGCGATTGCCGAATCACCGTTCAGCAACTTTGATCAACCGAAATTTTGGGCTGAGTAAGAAGGGCATATCTTATGGCAAAAATAGAAGTAAAACAAGTATCAGTGACATTCACTCATAAAAAACAAATCAAAAAAGCAGTGGATTCCGTTGATTTTTCCGTTCAAGCTGGAGAAGTATACGGGATCGTCGGATTGAGCGGGGCTGGGAAAAGTACCTTGGTTCGTACGTTGAATCTACTGCAGGTGCCCTCTAGCGGTCAAATTCTGATTGATGGTCAAGACATCACGCAAGCCAAAGGCAAACACTTGCGTGAAGTACGACAAAAAATCGGGATGATCTTTCAGCATTTCAATCTGATCCATAATCGAACCATCAAGGAAAATTTAGCCTTTGCTTTGCGCGCTGGTGATTATCCGAAAGATCAGCAAGAAGCGAGGATCAAGGAACTGTTGGAAATGGTGGATCTGCCTCACAAAATTCACGAGTATCCGAATAATTTGTCTGGGGGAGAAAAGCAACGGATCGGCATTGCACGAGCGATTGCCAACGAACCTGAGATTTTGTTGTGTGACGAAGCTACCAGTGCGTTAGATGTTGAAACGACCGAAGAAATTTTGAAATTGTTGATCCGAATCAAGGAACAGACAGGCATCACCATCGTCTTTATCACTCATGAATTGGATGTTGCCCGTAAGTTTTTTGATCGGGTGGCAGTGATGGAAAAGGGGCGCATCGTTGAAGAACAAACGACCTATGGCTTGTTCAGTCAGCCTAAACAGCCTATTACGAAAAAACTGGTAGGCCGCTACTTGGATCTGACGCTTCCTGAAGAGATTCTAGCATCTTTCACGCAAGGCGACTTGCTGGAATTGCGCTACCAAGGTGAGTATACGTTAGAACCGCTGATTTCGACTGTAGCGAAAGCCTACGATGTGTCGATCAATATCATCCATGGGAAAATTGAGTATATCAAAAAAGATGTGATCGGTATTTTGTATATCTATTTGACGGGACCCGACGAAGAAGCAGCAAAAGCCCGAGAACACTTAGCTGCGAACGTCTTTTCTCTAAGAAAGATAGGTGAGAAAAATGGCTGAAACGATTGAGATTTTAAAAACAAACCTGCCTCAAGCACTATGGGAAACATTCTTTATGGTGGGGACCTCAGCAATTATAGGAGTAGTTTTCGGCTTATTGATTGGATTAGTCCTGTTTTTAGTCGGCAGTAACCTTTTTCATAAAAATATTTTCTTGCATCATCTGGCCGATTTTGTCGTCAATGCAATCCGTTCGCTGCCATTTTTGATCTTATTGATTACGCTGATTCCGTTATCAGCGATGCTGATCGGTGATCCTTATACCCCAGCGGGTGGTGCGATTGCTTTATCGATTGCCGCGATTCCTTTTTACGCCCGAATCGCTGAATCCGCATTTGCCGAAATCGACTATGGCGTCCTTGAAGCCAGCGTCGCTTCTGGAGCATCGACGAGACAGATCGTTCGCGAAGTGATTTTACCAGAAAGTCTGCCAGCTTTGATTCGCGGATTTGTGCTAACTTTGAT
Source organism: Enterococcus sp. DIV0213h (assembly GCF_051711285.1). Classification (NCBI taxonomy): domain Bacteria; kingdom Bacillati; phylum Bacillota; class Bacilli; order Lactobacillales; family Enterococcaceae; genus Enterococcus; species Enterococcus sp. DIV0213h. The sequence goes on along the minus strand of NZ_JBIOMH010000001.1, from coordinate 3,128,533 downwards.
CAGTCTTTTAGGCTACTCAGCGATGGTGGGAACAATTGGCGCAGGCGGCATTGGCGATTTAGCAATTCAGTATGGTTATTATCGCTATGAAACGGCGATTTTGATTGTGGTGATTCTCCTGCTGATTCTTCTGGTACAAATCATCCAGTGGGTCGGCGATGCTTGTGCGAATCATTTCTCAAAATAAAAACCAACGCTTTGTAGTTCCTTTGCGAATACACTTGAGTTATCGCTTCTGTTATTACTCTACAGAAGCGATTTTTTTTACTTACAGGTCACTGATTTTTGGTTGCACCGCTAATGGTTTTTCGGTATGCTGATGGTGAGTTGTTTTTTTACAGCGAAAATTATATTTTAAAGGAGCAACACTATGACTCAAATTCCTAACTGTCCAAATTGCCAATCTGAATACGCTTATGAAGACCGCGGGCTGTTTGTTTGTCCTGAATGCGGAAACGAATGGCAAGAGCAACAAGCGGCGGAAGAAGCACCCGTATATAAAGATGCCAACGGCAATATTTTAGTCGATGGTGATACAGTAACGGTCATCAAAGACTTGAAAGTCAAAGGCGCATCTGGCGCCATCAAACAAGGAACGAAAGTGAAAAACATCAAATTAGTCGAAGGCGACCACAACATTGATTGCAAGATCGATGGCTTCGGCGCAATGAAACTAAAATCAGAATTTGTAAAAAAAGGTTAAAAACAAAATCTTCCAGTCATCTTCATAATTTTTTCACCACTTTAATGGTAAAATAAGGTCAAAGATTAAAAGGGGGAATTTTATCGTGTATGGTATGGGCGGATACGGGTTCGGCTTTTTTTATGACCCGACTTTCATTCTTGTAATTATCGGTATGGTGATTTCGCTAGCAGCGTCAGCGTACGTCAAAAGTACCTTTAACAAATATGACAAAGTCAGAAGTAAAAATAATATTACCGGCACAAAAGCGGCGCAGTACATCTTGCAAAGCCAAGGAATCAATAATGTGGGTGTGCAAGCGATCGCTGGTGATTTGACGGATAATTACAATTCTGGCAACAAAATGCTGAGTTTATCGCAATCCACTGCACAATCAACTTCGGTAGCAGCAATCGGTGTTGCGGCCCATGAGTGTGGACACGCAGTTCAAGATGCCAAAGGTTATTTTCCTTTGCGTTTGCGTCATGCGATCGTACCGATCGCTAATATCGGAACCAGCATCTCGATCCCATTGATTTTGATTGGGGTCCTGTTACGAGGATCGTTTCTGATCAACTTAGGCTTGTTGGCTTTCTCATTGGCGTTTATTTTCCAATTAGTGACCTTGCCAGTCGAGTTCGATGCCTCAAAACGGGCGATCCGTATTTTGGCAGATGGTGGCTTGTTAACAGAAGATGAAGTACCACAAGCAAGAAGAGTGCTCTTTGCCGCAGCGTTGACGTATGTCGCAGCTGCCGTAGCAACCTTATTGCAGCTCTTACGTTTGATTATTTTATTCGGTAATAACAACCGTCGGAATTAGAAAAATGGAAACAAATAATAACAAAGCGGCTCAATCAAGATTTCTTGGTTGAGCCGCTTTTTGTATGGAATATTATGATTTAACGAAAACTTTTGACAGGTGCTCTGTCCAAAAATCAGTAAAATCTTTGATGGTTCCATCTTTATTTAGCTGTGCCTGTTCAAATACTGATTTATTCTTACCGAATGGATCAATTGCGATAATTGTTCCGATCCCAGCACGCTTGGCAGCAAGCAAACCTGAATAAGCATCTTCGATAACAAGACAATCAGCAGGAGCTAAGCCCAATTTGCCAGCCGCTTTAAGAAAAATATCCGGTTGCGGTTTTCCAGGAAAAGAGCCATCGTCATAGACGATCTTATCCCAATCAAACCAGCGAGCTAAATCGAAAGTATCAAAATAAAAAGCAACATTCTCTTTAACAGTAGCTGTGGCGATCGTTAATGGAATCTGCTGGTCAGTCAGCTGATCAAGAGTCGCTTCAAGCCCCTTTGTCAATTGGAGATCGTTCTTATTTTGTAAGCAAAGCATACGATAATAGCTTTCTTTTTCATCTGACAATACGGCGATCTCAGAGACGGTCAAATATTCTGAAATGAAATGTTTTAAAATCTCCGTATTCGTTCGACCATGGATATTTTTTAAAATATCCTCATCTGATAAACCATCTTTTGTATGATCATGAATCATGTGCAGCCAAGCAGCTTCATGTAGATGAGAGTCCAAAAACATAGTTCCGTTGAAATCAAAAATAATCCCTTTCATAGTTACGCTCCTATAGTGGTATTTTCGGTTGGATCAGCAATTTGCAGATCGACATATTGTGCATAGTGCTCTTGCAGCTCAGGTGATATTTGACGATCCGTAATGAGTAGGTCGAAGTCATGCAAATTATAAAATACATAAAAATCATCTCGGTTGAACTTTTTGTTATCAACGAGCAGATATTTCTTACGGGAATTATTTAATGCGATCTGTTGTGCTTCTCCTTCTTCTGTACTATAAGTAGAAATGGCTTCGTTGTGTACCCCGTTTGAACTGATAAATGCTTTCGTAAACTTTAATCTTCTTAAATTGTCGTTAGTGATCGGTCCAACAAATGCACCGGTATTTTTACGGAAATCACCACCAATTAGCAAAATTTCTGGTCCATCTGCTTGCGCAAGAATATCAAAAACTGGGTAATTATTAGTAATGATCCGGATTTTCTTGTTGAGTAAATGAGTCGCCAAAAGTTCGATTGTTGTACCAGGCCCTAAGAAAATCGTTTCACCTTCTTGAATCAAGGAGGCTGCTGCGGCAGCAATTTCTTTTTTTTCTTGAATCTGCAAAGTGGCTTTTTCGGTGTGAGAAAGTTCTTGATCTAAAGTGTAGGAAAGACTTTGCGCCCCTCCATGGACACGTAGCAGCTTGCCCGATTTTTCTAATTCATCTAAATCTCTGCGAACGGTCATATCAGAAACATCTAATTGATTGATGATTTCATTAACGGTAAGGATTCCTTTTTTATTGACCATTTCTACGATAGTAAACAATCTTTCTTTTTTCAGCATCGTCTTCACCTCTAATTTAAGGATAATCTACCATATAATCGGATAACAGTCAATCTGTTTCAAACAAAAACAAACAATTGTTTGCGTGATATATGTTTGTTTCAATGGGTTTTATCATTTTTTTTCGATTTTTGTGATTATTTATGTTTGTTTTTGTTGACAAATGTTTTGGATGCGATTACAATTCAATCAGTTAGAAAGTGCGGAAACTGATTATAGATTTGAGGAGAGATGTACATGCTTAAATTACCAGAAGATTTTATTTTTGGTGGAGCCACAGCAGCCTATCAGGTTGAAGGAGCCACTAAGGAAGGCGGCAAAGGCGCTGTTGCTTGGGATGATTTTTTAGAGGAACAGGGTAGATTTAGTCCCGATCCGGCAAGTGATTTTTATCATCAATATGCAAAGGATATTGAATTGTGTGAACGATTTGGTGTGAATGGGCTAAGATTATCCATTGCATGGAGTCGAATTTTTCCTGATGGTGATGGGGAACCGAACCCAGAAGGAATCGCTTTTTATCATCGTGTGTTCGAAGAATGTGCGAAAAGAAACGTAACGCCGTTTGTGACATTGCATCATTTTGATACCCCTAAACGTTTGTTTGATCAGGGAGATTTTTTGAATCGAGAAACAATAGAAGCATTCGTTTCCTATGCCATTTTTTGTTTTCATGAATTCAAAGAAGTGAAAGTGTGGAGTACCTTTAATGAAATCTATCCTGTTGCGACCAATCAATATTTGTTAGGCGTTTTCCCACCAGGAATCAAATATGATTTTACAAAAATCATCGCCTGTCTTCATAATATGATGGTTGCCCATGCACGTGTTGTGAACTATTTCAAAGAAAACGAACTTCCAGGCGAAATCGGTGTCGTTCACTCATTGGAGACGAAATATGCGGCAACAGATGCTCCAGAAGATAAGCATGCAGCCTTTTTAGACGATGCATTGTCGATCCGCTTCTTATTAGATGCTACTTATTTAGGCTATTATTCAACTGAAACCTTGACGGCTCTTGATGAGATATGTGAAGCAAATCAGGCCAGCTATCATTTTCCTGAAGAAGATTTCGTTGAATTGAAAAATGCCTCCACGCGTAATGACTATTTAGGGATCAATCACTACCAATGCCATTTTGTCAAAGCTTACGATGGAGAAAACGCGATCCATCATAATGGCACGGGTGAAAAAGGGACCTCTGTTTATAAAGTGAAGGGGATCGGAGAACGCATTTATAAAGAAGGAATTCCTCGAACAGATTGGGACTGGCTGATTTATCCAGAAGGTCTTTATGACTTGTTGTTGCGAATTAAAAGCGATTACCCGCATTACAACAAAATCTATATCACTGAAAACGGCATGGGGTATAAAGACCAGTTTGAAGATGGCATCATTATGGATCAGCCGAGAATCGACTATTTGAGAGTCTATTTGGAATCCTTAAGCAAGGCGATAACAGCTGGGGTAAATGTGAAGGGATATTTTTTGTGGTCGCTTATGGATCTTTTCTCATGGACAAATGGGTATAACAAAAGGTATGGCTTGTTTTATGTTGATTTTGAAACCCAGAAGCGTTACCCGAAAGAGTCAGCATACTGGTACAAATTAGTTAGTGAAACCAAAACGATTATTTAATAAGTAATAATGGAGGAAGAAAAGATGAATAAAGAGGAATTACAAATGCTTGGTTTTGAGATCGTTGCTTATTCAGGGGACGCTCGCAGTACATTATTAAAATTATTGAAAGAAGTAAGACAAGGGAACTTTGAGCATGTTGATTCAGCACTGAAAGAAGCCGACGAAAATTTAACCCTTGCACACAATTCGCAAACGAAAATTTTAGCGGAAGAAGCATCGGGAAAAGAGATGGAGATGGGATTCATTTTTATCCATGGACAGGACCATTTAATGACCACTTTGTTGCTGAGGGATCTGATTCAAGACTTTATTGCACTGTACAAGCAGAATCAAGGATAGGAGAAGAACGCTATGGATGGAATCATTAAACAAATCGAAAAAGGGAAACCGTTTTTTGAAAAAATCTCACGCAATAGTTATCTGGGAGCCGTTCGTGACGGATTTTTAACAGCGATGCCGGCTATTTTATTCTCAAGCATATTCATTTTGATTGCTGCGGTTCCTGAGATTTTTGGTTACCAATGGCCTGAAGCTGTCTCCACTTGGTTGTGGAAAGTCTATAATTATTCGATGGGGGTTGTAGGGTTACTTGTTTCAGCAACCACTGCTCGCTGCTTGGCTGATTCGATGAATCGCCGCTTACCGAAAAACAAAGTGATCAACACGACTTCTGTGATGCTGGCTTCTGTGGTAAGTTTCCTGTTGTTAAGCGTCTCTCCGATCGAAGGCGGATTTTCAACGGAATACATGGGGACAAAGGGGCTATTGGCGTCCTTTGTCGCTGCATTTTTAACAGTTAATTTATATAAGTTTTGTGTGCTGAAAGATATTACCATTAAGATGCCTAAAGAAGTTCCTGGTACGATTTCGCAAACCTTCCGAGATATTTTTCCTTTCTCTTTTTCAGTATTTGCGGCCGTTTTAATTGATTTAGGTATTCGGCAAATTTTCCAAATCTCATTTGCAGAAGCAATCATTACTGTGCTGCAGCCATTATTCACAGCAGCCGACGGTTATTTAGGAATCGCTATCATCTGGGGAGCGATGGCGCTATTTTGGTTTGTCGGTGTTCATGGACCGTCGATCGTGGAACCAGCAATTGCAGCAATTATCTATGCCAATGTGGAAACCAATCTGCAATTGTTCAATTCCGGTGAGCAAGCTTCAAAAGTACTGACAGTCGGTTTAGGAAATTTTGTAGGAACTATGGGAGGAACTGGGGCCACATTGGTCGTTCCTTTTATCTTCTTACTCTTTGCTAAGTCTAAACAATTGAAGGCAGTCGGGAAAGCTTCCTTTATTCCAGTAAGTTTTGCTGTCAATGAACCATTGTTGTTTGCAGCACCCATGATTTTGAATCCTTATTTTTTCATTCCGTTTTTGTTAACACCAGTTGTAAACGTTTGCTTGTTTAAGTTTTTTGTCGATGTGCTAGGCATGAACAGTTTTATGTACGTTTTACCTTGGGCAACTCCGGCACCGATCGGTCTGGTTCTAGGAACGGGCATGGGGGTGTTAGCCTTTGTTTTAGCAGCGGTTCTAATCGTCGTTGACTTCCTGATCTATCTACCATTTTGTAAAGCATACGATGCTGTTTTAGTAGAGCAAGAAGCACAAAAAGCGGAAGTGATCGCAACCGAAGAAGGTGCTTCTGCTGCTATACGTGAGGAAGTACCTGTGGCAGCGAGCCAAATTATCAGCGATACAAATAAAGAAATCAATGTGTTGGTGCTTTGTGCTGGAGCAGGGACAAGTGCGATGTTAGCTAATGCTTTAAAAGAAGGCGCATCTGAATCGAAAGCACCGATCAGTGCAATGGCGGGTGCTTATGGTTCTCATTACGAAATGCTGCAGGATTTTGATATGGTGGTCTTAGCACCGCAAGTCAATTCTTATTATGATGATATCAAAGAAGATACCGATCGCTTAGGAATCAAGCTGGTTGCGACAAAAGGAGCAGAATATATCGGATTAACGAGAGATCCTGAAAAAGCCGTTCAATTTATTCTGAACCAATTTCAATAAAGGAGGAGCAAATGAATGAAAAAGGGAGCTTGGTTACGTAAAGTCGCTTTATTTGCAGCTGTGATAGGGACTTTGGGGGCTGTTTCAAAAACAGTTGAAGCATCTGCCAGCGAGTTTATTCGCGGAGCAGATATTTCGATCTTGTCAGATATGGAAAAATCTGGTGCAAAATATTATGAAGATGGTATTTCAAAAGATGCCTTAGAGATTCTAAAAAATAATGGTGTCAACTATGTTCGACTGCGTTTGTGGCAGGATCCTTATAATAGTAACGGAGAAAGTTATGGGGCAGGGACAAATGATCTGGAAACGACGATTGCCCTTGCAAAACGAGCAAAAAGTCTTGGACTCAACGTGTTGCTAGATTTTCATTACAGTGATTTTTGGGTTGATCCTGGGAAACAGAATGTTCCTAAAGCGTGGCAAGATCTGACCTTTGAAGAAATGAATACGGCATTGTATGACTATACAAAGAACGTTCTGTCGGAAATGAAGCAGCTAGACGTTTATCCTGATATGGTTCAGATCGGCAATGAACTGAATAGTGGCATGCTCTGGCCTTATGGCAAGTCTTGGGGAGAAGACGGGGGAGAGTTTGATCGATTGGCTACTTTTTTGAAGTCTGGTGTCCAAGCTGTTCGAGACACTCAACCTAAAACAACTCCAGTAATGCTCCACTTAGCTGATGGTGGCGATACAGGAGCATTTACTTGGTGGTTTGATGAAATCACCAGTCGGGGTGTGTCATTTGATTTAATTGGAGTATCGTATTATCCGTATTGGCACGGTTCAATGAATGAACTTCAAACCAATATGAATACGATCAGTCAACGGTATGGCAAAGAAGTGATCGTAGTTGAAACAGCTTATGGGCATACAACAGCGAATGCAGATACTATGCCAAATGCCTTTGGCGAAGCCGAAGCAGCGGCGGGGGGATATGAACCAACACCGTCAGGACAAGCAGAGTATTTGCTGGATCTAGCCGATCGTATTCAAGCGGTGCCGAATGATCGCGGGGCGGGCTTCTTTTACTGGGAACCTCTTTGGTACAACGGAAACGTGAGTTGGGCAACACAAGCAGGTATGAATTATCTCGGTGTTCAATCCACTATGGGAAACGAATGGGACAACCAGGCGATGTTTGATTTTGCTGGAAACGCCTTGCCAAGCTTGCGTGCGTTTAAACAAGCAGGGACGCAAACAAATCTGGTTAAAAATGCAAGTTTCGAGAGCGATGGACCAACGACTAGTCCTTCCGATTGGCAAACGTGGTTTCAACAAGGAACAGCTGAAGGTACGATCAAAACGGAAGCAGGGACTTTTTTTGGAGACTACAAATTAACTTTTTGGCAGGACCAAGCTTACGAGGCATCAGCTTATCAAAATGTTAGTGGCATCAGCGATGGAACTTACACATTGAGTGCTTATGTAATGTCTGGGGGAGAGTTTGATACCAATCAGTTATATATCAAAAATTATGGTGGAGCGGAACTAAATACTGCGGTTGTTAAAACAAGTGAATGGACAAAAATTACAATCAAAGACATTCCAATTACAACAGGTGCTTGTGAAATCGGGGTTTACAGCAAGGCTTCAGAAAATGCTTGGACGAACGTTGATTTTGTTTCATTGGTGAAACAATAGTCTAAGGATTGCTGCGATTGATCCTCAGAGCTCCCTTTCAACCGCATCACTAGCGTAGAAGGCAGGAATCGAACCTGCACCTCGTCTTTGCCAAAAATAACCAGAAATACGTTCCGATCATTTTTACCAAAACGAGTAAAGCGCCAGACTTCATCTACACTTTGTATTATGCCAAAGAGAGTTCACCGATTTCGTAAGAAGCAATGAAAAATTTGCAAAAAGTTGTGCAGAAAACATGAAGGTTGTTTAAGAAAGAATAACCATAGAACTTAGTCGTGAAAAAGAAGGAACCAGCTGTATCGATAAGTAAAGCGCTTTGTCTGGAAACTTTGTTTTTTTCTGAAAAAATCAAATAAAGTTTTCTTGACATTTGCTAGGTGAGAATGTATCATTCTGTTTGGGCACTCTTTACAAGAGTCAGAAAGTGATTTAGAATTTTCGCTCCCTATTCATTTATGGATAGGGAGCTTTTATTATTTTCTAAATGCTTTTCCTGTAAAATAGATTAAAGGAGTTTTTCAGTTTATGACAAAATATATTTTTGTAACCGGCGGTGTGGTTTCTTCTATTGGTAAAGGGATCGTAGCAGCATCATTAGGACGTCTGTTGAAAAATCGCGGCTTGAAAGTAACGATTCAAAAATTCGATCCGTACATCAACGTCGATCCAGGAACGATGAGCCCATACCAACATGGTGAAGTATTCGTAACCGATGATGGAGCAGAGACCGACTTAGACTTAGGTCACTATGAACGCTTTATCGATATCAATTTGAACAAATACTCAAATGTAACAACTGGAAAAATCTATTCAGAAGTTTTGCGGAAAGAGCGTAAAGGAGAATACTTAGGCGCGACTGTTCAAGTGATCCCGCATATCACCAACGAGATCAAAGAAAAAATCATGCGGGCAGCCAAAATGACTGATTCAGATGTGATCATTACAGAAGTCGGCGGTACAGTAGGGGATATTGAATCATTGCCATTTCTAGAAGCTTTGCGTCAAATGAAAGCAGACGTAGGTTCAGACAATGTGATGTACATCCACACCACGCTGATTCCTTATTTGAAAGCAGCGGGCGAAATGAAAACCAAACCGACTCAACACAGTGTGAAGGAACTGCGCGGCTTGGGGATTCAACCAAATATCTTGGTCGTTCGTACAGAACAACCCGTAGGACAATCAACGAAAAACAAATTGGCCCAATTCTGTGACGTGGCACCAGAAGCCGTGATCGAATCTCGTGACGTTGAGACCCTTTATTCGATCCCATTGGCACTGCAAGCACAAGGCATGGATCAAATCGTGTGTGATCATTTGAAACTGACTGCACCAGCTGCTGACATGACTGAATGGCAAGCATTGGAAGAAAAGGTACTGAATTTGAAGAAAAAAGTACGTATCGCATTAGTCGGAAAATACGTGGAATTGCCAGATGCTTATCTATCAGTTGTCGAAGCCTTGAAACATTCTGGTTTTGCCTTTGATGCAGACATCGAGATCGATTGGATCAAAGCCCAAGAAATCACACGAGAAAACGTGGATTCTTACTTAGGTGAAGTAGACGGTATTCTTGTTCCTGGTGGATTCGGTGATCGCGGGATTGAAGGAAAAATCGAAGCGATCCGATATGCTCGGGAAAACGATGTACCATTCTTAGGGATTTGTCTAGGGATGCAAATGGCTTGTGTGGAATATGCCCGCAATGTCGTTGGCTTGGAAAATGCCAATTCCGCAGAAACCGATCCTGAAACAGCCAACAACATCATTGATTTGATGGCTGACCAAGAAAACATCGAAAACTTAGGTGGGACATTGCGCTTAGGCTTGTACCCATGTAAAGTGAAGAAAGGCACCAAAACAGCTGCAGCTTATGACGGAGAAGAAGTTGTTCAAGAACGTCACCGTCATCGTTATGAATTCAACAACAAATACCGTGAAATCTTTGAAGCAAACGGGATGGTTTTCTCAGGTGTGTCACCAGACAATCGTTTGGTGGAGATCGTTGAGATCCCAGAAAACAAATTCTTCGTGGGTTGCCAATTCCACCCAGAATTGATTTCTCGTCCAACTCGCCCACAACGCTTGATCAAAGCCTTTGTTGGAGCTTCATTAGACAACCGCCAAGCATAATAATCGCTAGCGGCAAACCAAGGAATGAATGTGCGAAACTCCTCATCTCAAGATGGGGAGTTTTTTTTGAGTTGCGCCATCCCAATAATCCGTAAAAGGTTGAAACTTGCGAGAGCGTTGGTAGAAGGTATCTGTTTCTGCACACAAAAAACTTCCGTCAAAACGACCGGAAGTTTCTGGCTGATGCATTATTTTTTTCGCTAACAGTTTGAATGAAATCCGCCAGCGGGAAACCCACGTTGATTTGCTGGTGCCTAGAGAGGATTATTCTTTTAGCTTATACCCTTGGTCTAAGAGCATTTCCTCTGTACGTTCCATGCTGATCCCATTTTCGGTGTTTCCTTCGAAACTAACCCCAGGTAATTGTTTCGCTGAATCATAATCCAACTCATCATAATTGATGGTCAATGATTCAGTCGCTTCACTATCTGTATAGTCGAGGGAATAGTCCAACCCTTTGACTTGCTGATACTGTTCTGCGATCGGATCAAGCACGGTTTGTGCTTCTTCTTTAGTCGTTACCCCGATCGCTGAATAAGGCATGACATTGTTCGCAGTCTGAGTTTTTACTTTATCGCCTTCATAAGTGAAGACCAGTTCCATTGAAACCCCATTTTGATCCATTGTGAATGTTTTGGTTTCTTCCTTGGCCCCCGAGCTACAGCTTGCCAAGAAAAGAACTCCGATGACTGCCAAAAATCCAATAAGCGCTTTTTTCATTTTATCCCTCCTTTTTTACATAATAATATAGCCGCTTTCACAAGGCTATTCTTATGCTCAAAAGAGAAGAAGAAAGGATTTGCTGGAAGATTATGATAAAATAACGAAAAAATATGTGAAATTTTTCTCGAATTTTCACATGCCGATTTGTTATCTAACGACCACAGACAGAAGAGCAAAACCTTACAGAATCCTAGACTTTCAGAAAAGATGATGAAAATGCTGGATTTTTATATTTGTGCAATCTTTTTTTGAAAAGAGAAATTCCTCTTTTTAGTAGCAAATACCGCAAATCTTTGCTAAAATAGCATTGTCGGTTAAGCATTGCTTAACAAATAAAGTTTTTCAAAACTTAGGAGGAATTTTTTATGCCAGTAGTATCAGGAGCTGAATTCTTAAAAGCTGCTCGTCAAGGCGGATATGCAGTCGGCGGATTCAACACAAACAACTTAGAATGGACACAAGCGATTTTAAAAGCTGCTGAAGCGAAAAAAGCGCCAGTTCTAATCCAAACTTCAATGGGTGCTGCCAAATATATGGGCGGATACAAAGTTGCTAAAGACATCGTTACAAACTTGGTTGATTCAATGAACATCACTGTTCCAGTTGCAATCCACTTAGACCACGGTGATTATGATGCAGCAATGGAATGTATCGAAGTTGGTTACACCTCTGTTATGTTTGATGGCTCTCACTTACCATTTGAAGAAAACTTGAAATTGGCTAAAGAAGTTGTCGAAAAAGCACACGCAAAAGGCGTTTCTGTTGAGTGTGAAGTTGGTTCAATCGGCGGAGAAGAAGATGGAATCATCGGTTCTGGCGAATTAGCTGACATCGAAGAATGTAAACAAATGGTTGCAACTGGTATTGATTACCTAGCTTGCGGAATTGGTAACATTCACGGTCAATACCCTGAAAACTGGAAAGGCCTTGCTTTTGACCACTTACAAGCAATCGCTGATGCAGTAGGTTCTGATGTACCATTAGTATTACACGGTGGTTCTGGTATTCCTCAAGACCAAATCGAAAAAGCAATCTCAATGGGTGTTTCTAAAGTAAACGTAAATACTGAATTCCAATTATCATTTGCTAAAGCAACTCGTGAATACATCGAAGCTGGCAAAGATAAAGAAGGTAAAGGATTCGACCCTCGTAAATTATTAGCACCAGGTGTTGCTGCAATCGTTAAAGATGCAGAAGAACACATCGACTGGTTCGGTTCAGCTGGTAAAGCTTAATCTTAATCAAAGATCAAAACTCTTAGAATCACTGATTCTAAGAGTTTTTTTGTTTTCCAAGAAAATATTCTTGATGCGGGAATCAAAAATATCCTGCATCTTTTTTCTTTGAGTGATCTGTGCTAAAATTGGAATGATACACATAAATTAAAAAAGAGTATAGGTGGAATTCCATGAAAAAAATTGTCATCAACGGCAATCGTCCCTTAAAAGGTGAAGTCACCATTAGCGGCGCAAAAAACAGTGCAGTCGCATTGATCCCGGCAGCGATCTTAGCTGATTCACCGGTCATTTTAGAAGGAGTGCCTGACATCCAAGATGTGCACTCATTAATTGAGATTATCGAAATCATGGGTGTGAAGACCCATTTTGAAAACAATACGCTAGAGATCGATCCGACAAACATCGTTTCGATCCCGATGCCTAACGGAAAAATCAACAGTCTACGAGCTTCTTACTATTTCATGGGGGCATTGTTGGCGAAGTTTGGTGAAGGCGTCGTTGGATTGCCTGGCGGCTGCTTCTTAGGCCCGCGACCAATCGATTTGCATATTAAAGGCTTCGAAGCACTTGGCGCAAAAGTCACCAACGAACATGGTGCCATGTACTTGCGTACCGAAGAAGAAGGCTTGGCTGGCGAACGGATCTTCCTAGATATGGTCTCCATCGGAGCAACCATCAATGTGATGCTGGCAGCAGTAAAAGCCAAAGGCAAAACGATCATTGAAAATGCCGCACGGGAACCTGAGATCATTGATGTTGCGACCCTTTTAAATAATATGGGAGCGAAAATCAGAGGTGCAGGTACCAATGAAATTCGTATCGAAGGCGTGGAAGAATTGCACGGTTGTCGTCATTCCATCATTCCAGACCGGATCGAAGCAGGAACCTACCTTTCTTTAGCCGCAGCAGCGGGGGAAGGCATTACTGTCAAAAATGTGATTTATGAGCATTTAGAAAGCTACATTGCGAAATTGGAAGAAATTGGCGTACGAATGGATATCAGCGAAGATGAAATCTATGTGCATCCCTCAAAAGACTTGAAACCAGCGACTGTGAAAACCTATCCTTATCCAGGATTTGCCACAGACCTGCAACAGCCGATCACACCATTATTGCTAAAAGCAAATGGAACATCGGAGATCATGGACACGATTTACGCCAAACGGGTCAACCATATTCCTGAATTAGCACGAATGGGCGCACAAGCAACGACAGAAGGCAACATGATTTTTGTCAGCGGACCGAGCCAATTGCACGGAGCAGAAGTTGTCGCTTCTGATTTAAGAGCAGGAGCTTGCCTTGTCATTGCCGGATTGATGGCGACTGGCACGACCAGCGTCTTTAATGTCGAGTATATTTTGCGCGGCTATGATCATATCATCGAAAAACTAACGGCTCTTGGAGCTGATATTCAAATGATAGAGGAGTAATTATGAGCGATTATCTTACGATGGCAGAGTTGGAAAACAAAACCTTAAAAGAAATCTACACCTTTGCCAAAGAGTTTCGAATTCCTTATTACAGCCAGATGAATAAAAAAGAATTGTCATTGGCTGTGATACGGGCGCAGGCGGAAAAACAAGGCTTCTTTTATATGGAAGGAATCTTGGATATCGTAGGCCAAGAAGGCTACGGTTTTTTACGCCCAATCAACTACGGACCGAGTGCAGAAGATATCTATATTTCTTCGTCACAGATTCGTCGGTTTAGTTTGCGTAATGGTGATAAAGTCGCCGGTAAGGCGCGCCCGCCCAAGGAATCTGAGCGCTATTATGGATTGATGCACGTTGAGTCTGTTAATGGCAAAGATCCAGAAGATGCCAAAGAGCGTCCGCATTTTCCAGCGCTGACGCCGCTTTATCCGAATCGTCATTTAAAATTAGAAACAACGTCAGGACGCCTTTCTACGCGGATGATCGACATGCTGTCGCCAGTGGGTTTTGGACAACGGGGACTGATCGTTGCTCCGCCTAAAGCTGGGAAAACTAGTATCTTGAAAGAAATTGCCAATGGGATCACTGACAACTATCCTGAGGTGGAATTGATTGTTCTTTTGATCGACGAGCGCCCAGAAGAAGTGACTGATCTGGAACGCAGTGTCAAAGGCGATGTTGTTTCTTCAACCTTTGACCTGCAGCCTAGCAACCATACCCGTGTTTCTGAATTGGTACTAGAACGGGCGATGCGTTTGGTAGAAGACAAGCGTGATGTCGTGATTCTGATGGATAGTATCACTCGTTTGGCAAGAGCCTACAACTTAGTGGTACCTCCAAGCGGACGTACACTAAGCGGCGGGATCGATCCAGCTGCTTTGTACAAACCAAAGAAATTTTTTGGTGCTGCCCGTAATATTGAAGAAGGCGGCAGTTTGACGATTCTTGCCACCGCACTGGTGGATACCGGCAGCCGCATGGATGATGTCATCTATGAAGAGTTTAAAGGAACCGGCAATATGGAGCTGCAGCTTTCTCGCAGCTTAGCAGAACGTCGGATCTTCCCAGCGATCGACATCAAGAAATCTGGTACCCGTAAAGAGGAATTGCTGATGAGCAGCGAGCAATTGGAAGAAACCTGGCGCTTACGCAACAACATGCTGGGGGATTCCTTGGAGTTCACAGAACAATTCATTCAATTCTTGCGTAAAACAAAGAACAATGAAGAGTTTTTAGCGGCTTTTCATGATGTCCATTTCGGAGACAAACGGCAAAAAAGAAATATAAAAAGATAATTGCATCTAAAAACCAAACATGGTAAGATAGTCATGTTGTAAAATCGACAAATCAACTCTGGTGAAGCAAATGAGCCAGGGCAAAGGAGAGAAGAAGAAATGAAACAAGATATCCATCCAGATTATCATCCAGTTGTATTCATGGACTCAACTACTGGTTTCAAATTCTTATCAGGTTCTACAAAGAATTCTCAAGAAACTGTTGAGTGGGAAGACGGCAACACGTATCCATTGATCCGTGTCGAAGTAACTTCTGATTCACATCCATTCTACACTGGACGTCAAAAATTCACACAAGCAGACGGACGTGTGGACCGTTTCAACAAAAAATACGGTCTCAAAGACACAAATGCTGCAGAATAAGACAAATAACTGCAAATGTTGTTTCGGCAACATTTCTGAGGTTTCCCTTTTACGAGGGAAACCTTTTTTTATTTTTATAGGTAATAGACACTCAACTGCTAAAGCGAAAGAAACCATTCAGAATCTGTTACAAGTAAAGTAAGAGGACTCAATAGATCAGTAAGACAAGAATGTGGAAATTAGCACTATAACGAATCCTATCTAAAAATTTTCTTAAATGAAGCAGTGATCAAGAGTGATTTGATTTAACCTTCGATTGTTATTGAATATTCAAGCTTCAATTGACTTTTAGCTTAAATAAAATTATCATTAAATCGATAATACCTCTTTATAAGTTTATTATTTTGACTTATTCAACCGAATTCAAACGATTTTTTGAGAAAAGTAGATTTTTCCTCTCTTAAGAACCAATTTTATTCTACATAATCAAAGACCACTTACTAGCTAAGCTTTAACTAATCACATCCAAAACAATCAAGAAAGGAAGAGACATGTTTTCATTTAAGAAAAAAAAGGAAGTTATTAATTTACCAGAACTAAGCAACTTTAATGAACGTACATACCCGAAAAAATTGAAAAAGATTGTGGCTCAATTAGAAACCTGTAAATCGGAGGATTTGAATTATATTGCTGAATGTATTTTACAAAAGATGGGATATACCGTCCAAAACATCGATGGTTACAAAGATGGTGGTATTGATGTGTATGCTTTTTCTAATAATAAAAAGGCAATAGCGGTCCAATGTAAAGCTTGGAATCCGCAAAAGACAACGGAGCGGATCAGTAAGCCACTTGTTGCCGCATTTAAAGGGATTTTTCCAGACAAAGGGTTTCCCAATGGGCTTTTCATCACAACACATTTTTTTACAGATCAAGCTTTAGAAATAGCCGGTGATAATTTACTGTTAATTGACAGAAAAAAACTGATTGAGCTGCTTGCGCATTTTTATCCAGAAATGATCAGTGAGTTATTTTATTATAAAACCTTGACTGAATTAGAAGAATGCAAGAGTTGTAAAAATGGGAAGAAGTTGAAACTTTACAATAAGAAGAAACGCAACTATTACTATATCTGTGAAACATGTGGAGAGTATAGCTCGTTTAATTATTCATCATGAGAAAAAGGGATAATAGAATAAGCAATAAAAAACAGACATTCCATTAATGAATGTCTGTTTTTTATTAAGTGAAAACGCCAAAAGAAGGTGGGAACGTAGTTTTATTCATATTTCTAAAGCTTTGTTTTTCACCCAGCCACTCAATAAACGATCTGTTTAGGATCTGCATGGGCCAAAATAAAGTCTTTGAAATTACTGACAACAGGAGGCAGGTAGGTTTCTTTGTTATAGGCTAAATAAAAGTATCGTTCCCAGCCGATGTCTTTGAGTTTGATTCGCTTAAGAGGCAAAGAGTCGAGCATCGTCATATTGGGAATGATAGCGATTCCTAAATTTTGGCTGACTAGACCTGCGATCACTTGATCGATCTTGACTTCATAGGCAACTTGATAGCTGACGTTGTTGCGCTGATAAAGGTCATCGATGATTTCACGTAAGGCACTTTTTTTGCTGAAAATAATCTGAGGATATTCTGCTAAGTCTTCCAAAGAGACTTCATCAAATTGTGCCAGAGGATGGTTCAACGCCGTTATCACGACAAGTTCTTGACTCGCGATCGGGACGAATTCAATGGTTGGTTCATTGGTGATATAAGAACAAATACCGAGGTCGTAGCGCAAGGTTTTTAGTCCCTGAACTGTTTCGGTACTGACGCTATCTGAATGAAATTCAAATTGAATCTTTTTTCCAGGATTTGCTTCAAGGAACTGTTTAGTGACTTTTGGTACGTAAGATGTACCGAGGACTTGTAAAAAAGCAAAGCTGATGTGACCGAATCCTTTACTGATTTTTGTTACTGTATCAATGCCGGAATCTAAATTTTCTAATGTTCGTATAACATGCTCATGAAAAATTTTTCCTGGTTTGGTTAGGGCGACGTTTCGTCCGTTTTTTTCAAAGAGTTGGACACCTAACTCATCTTCCAAGAGGGAAATTGCATTACTGAGGCTTGGCTGTGTAATGTTGAGCAATTTGCTCGAACGAGTGTAATGTTCTTCTCTAGCAAGGACATCAAAATACTTCAAATGTTGAAGATTCATAGAAACCTCCTCTAAAAGCCTTCTTTTTTTCCAGTATATCATAAGACTTATATCTTTTATCTATAGATTCATAAAGAAAAAACAATTAGAAGTGCTGAAACGAAAAAGCTATAATAACGGTAACAAACATTGTGAATAAAAACACAATTACTGCGGCCGCTTTTTAGTTCGTGTTTTTATTTCCAGCTGTAAACCAAGTAGTAGTTGTTTACAGACTTTTAAAGGGGGAAATAACATGAGAAACGTTCCATTGACGATCAGTTCATACACATTAGGGACAGAGATCAATTTTGAAGACAGAGTGAAGATTGCGAAAGAAGCAGGATATGACGGGATCGGTTTACGTGCGGAGACCTATATGCTTGCTGTGAAACAAGGGTATTCTGATGAGCGGATGCTTGAGATCCTTGCAGAACATGACATGAAAGTAACCGAGGTTGAATACATCACCTTATGGGCAGATCCGAATAAAACGATCGAAACGCCGGAAACACTGCTTCAGCAATTTAAAGAGCAAACGATCTATCATATGGCACGATTGTTTGGCGTGGGGCACATCAACTGTGGCTTGATGGAAAAATACCCAGCAGAGGTTCATATCCAAGCCTTTAAAGAACTGTGTACACGAGCAAAGGAGTTGGTCATCGGGTTAGAATTCATGCCTTATAGTGGCGTTCCTGATTTGGCGAGTGCATGGAATATTGTCAAAGAGGCAGATTGTGAAAATGGGATGCTGATCCTAGATACATGGCACTGGGCGAGAGCCAACATGACAGCAGCTGACTTGGAAGGGGTTCCAGCGGAGAAAGTTGTGTCGATCCAAATTTGTGATGTTTTAGAAAGACGATATCCTGATACGATCTTACGCGATGAGTCGATGCACGATCGCTTATGTCCAGGAACAGGATGGGGTGATACCGAAGGCTTCTTACGGGCGCTAAAAGCACACGGCATCAAGCCTCGTGTTGTAGGCACGGAAGTGATTTCTGATCCGATTTTAAGTCAAGGCTATCAAAAAGCAGCAGAACAAAATTACACAACGAGTATTGAAGTGATCCAAAACGCATGGCCAGAATTGCTTGCATAAGGAAAAACAAATAGAAAAGAGGAAACAAGATGAGCGAAAAAATTTCGGGAAAAACGAAGCTCTTAGGATTGATTGGTACACCTGTTGGACATTCTGGTTCACCAGCCATGTATAATTATGGCTTTGATCAGCTTGACATCGATGCGGTCTATTTGGCCTTTGACATCAAAGAAGACCAAGTTGCCCAAGCGATCGAGGCGTTCCGAACCTTCAAAATGAGTGGGAATGTCACGATGCCATGCAAAACGGCAGCCGCAGAATATATGGATGAATTAACACCTGCTGCAAAAATGGTGGGTGCGATCAATACCATCGTCAATGTTGAAGGCAAGCTCGTCGGTCACATTACCGATGGTGTCGGCTTTGTTGATAATCTGCAAGCCCACGATGTAAAAATGAAGGATCAAAAATTTGTTGTAATTGGAGCTGGAGGAGCTGCCACGGCGATTCAAGTCCAGTTGGCGATCGAAGGCGCAGCCTCTATTGCGATTTTTAACATCAAAGATGCTTTTTATGAGAAAGGCAAAGAGACCGTTGCTCGCATCAAAGAGTATTACCCTGACCTAGCAATTGAGATCTATGATTTGGCGGACCAAGCGTTATTAGCTGAAAAAATCAACGAAGCCGATTGTCTGGTGAATGCAACGACTGTTGGAATGGGTGAAGGAAATACAGCGACACCGATTGCAGACACCGATTTACTGCATGCAGATTTGACGGTGGCTGATGCGATCTATAACCCACCAATGACCCAGTTATTGAAAGATGCTAGCGCGAAGGGATGTAAGACTGTAGGTGGAAAAGGCATGCTTATCGGACAAGGAAAAGCCGCCTTTAAACTATTTACTGGAAAAGAATTGCCTATCAAAGCAAACTAACTAGGGACCGAGTATCCGTTTCCTACGAAATACCTTGAGGGGAACTTTCGTAGGAAAGTTGGATGTTCTTTTATAAGGAGCGTACAAATGAGAGCAAAAAAGTATATTTTGTCACTGGCAACTGTCTATATGTGTTATTTCACTCATGGAATTCAAGCCATTATTTTAAGCCAAAATGCGACTTATTTTTCGGATAAATGGGGCTATACCGATGCTTCTGCTGGAGCAGCGGCAGTATCGTTGGCAATCACTGCGACCGGATTAGGAAAATTTTTGACCGTCTGGATCGGTGGAGAAATTTCGGATAAAGTAGGACGCAAAAAAATGGCGGTCATGGGTGCTATTTTGTATACGCTATGCTTTTTAGGGTTATTACTGACGACGAACATGGTGATCGCATCTGTCTGTGCCTTTATCGCAGGGGTGGCGACTTCTGGATTTTGGGACGCTGCGTTATATCCTGCTTCTCAAGAAGCTGCACCGAAATATGCGGCCTCAGCGATGATTGGGATCAAGTTTTTTGTTTCTCTGTCAGGAGTCATTTATCCATTACTTGTGGTGAATTTCATTGGTTCTGGAAATCAATCAATGGGGATCGTCATTCCATTAGTCCTATCGATCGTCTGCACGATTTTAGCAGCAATCGCGCCCTTCGCTTATGATGACATGATAAAAGAAAAGACTGCTACCGTCGATGGAAAAGAAACGAATGCAGTTCAAGAAGAAATCGCGGCAATGAAAGCCAAGATGCTTGTTAAGCCGAATGTTATCGTTAATTTCTTCACAATGTTCTTTGGTTTTATCTGTATGTTTATTATGTACGGTGCCCAACAGTATACCAAAGCGTTTGGGTTGACGAATGCTGGTTTGACTGAGATGCAGTCAGCAGGGCTAACATCGATCTATACTTTTGGCTCAATGGTGGCAGTTTTGTTTTGGGCAGTGATGATGGGGAAATTGCGTTGGAATCCACTGAAAGTCTTGTTTATTGATACGGTGTTCATCGCTCTTGCATTGGGGATGGTCCTAGTGATCCAACACGTGGTAGTGATTTATATCAGTATCGCATTCCTGGGCTTCTTTGCTGCCGGAGGGGCGTTGCAAACTGGGCTAGGGGTACGACAAATGTTTTGCCCTGGACCAAAAGGTCGAAATACCGGGATCTACTATACTTGGATGGGCTTAGCAAGTACCTTTTTGCCTTACATCGTTGCTTCCATGACTCGGTCTGTAGGAGAAACGCAAGCGATTTTTCTGATGATGGGCTTATTACTTGCAGCTGCTGTATTAGCGATCATCATGATGGTTTATTTGTTACTGCAACACAAAAGAGTTTTTGGCTATAGCGCATTTGATAAGTTAAAGGACTAAACGTCCTGGAGGATAGTGGCCAACCACTTCCTCCTTTTTCGCTTTTGTTAAACAGGTGACTTAGCGTATCTGGTTGCAGGTTTAAACGGCGTAAATTGTATGAAGGAGAAGAAGTATGGATAGCTTGATTGGCTTATTACTAGTAGTGTCATTTGGTGGCATGGTTTTTTATTGTATCAAAGGGTATAACCTGATGATTGGTTTTATTGTTATGGCAACGTTATGGGTGTTGTTGCCACTTATAGGGAATGTTATTTCACCCAATCCGGCTTTTGAAAACCTACCATTTACCGAGATGCTGGCACAGGTTTATCAACAGGCGCCAGAACGCTGGGGAGCTTCACAAATGAATATTTTTGTAGGAGCCTTCTTTGGTCGGATCTTGTTGGAAACTGGAATTGCGACAACCATCATTCGCAAGAGTGTGGAACTTGGCGGGGATAGTCCAGCGATTATTCTAGTAATTGTCAATTTGATTACCGGCTTTATCTTTTCGTCAATGTCAGGTGCCGGATCTGTCATCGCGATCGCCGTGATCGTATTACCGATTTTGTTTTCGATTGGTATTCCTAAAGTTGTGGCATTCTTTAGTTTTTCCGCTTCAGTGGCAGCAGGTGTTTTCTTAAATCCAATCAACTTCACACAGTATCAAGCATTTTTTGGCAATGTGAATGGTGGGATCGATTACACCTATAATGATTATTTTTCGTTTGGATTATTGGCATTCTTTGTGATGATTTTGGTTTCTTCGATTTTTGCTATTGGGTATTTGAGAGTAGAAAGTTTGACTTATGCTTGGGCGGTTGGAGAAGAACCTAAAGTCCATGACGTGCCTAGTTCGGCATTGCTCACGCCCTTTATTCCGGTTGTAGGAGTCATCATCTTTCAATTTCCAGTGATCTTTTGTTTTATTGGTGCGAGTCTGTATGCCTTGTGGATTTGTGGCGTTTTAAAGGATGGGTTCAGAAAAGATTCTCAGATTTTGACCCGTATTTTTGCAGATGGGGTCAAAGATACTGCGACCTTAGTTGCCTTTTGGATGACTCTTGCGATGTTCAATGCAGCTGCTACGTTTGCAGCACCGTATTTTGAATCATTGCTAGGAGGAATGATTCCGACGCATCCCTTAGCGCTTTGTCTACTTTTTGGCTTTTTAGCTCCCTTGACTTGGTTTCGCGGACCCCTTTCTTTGATTGGTTGTGGCGCAGCATTGCTAGCAGTGATCAGCAATCAAACCAATTATCCAGTGACCTTTTTGTATCCGTTATTCATTTCCAACATGATCGGCATGGGACATTTTGATTTGACCATTTCTTGGAACGCTTGGGGATTAGGCTTCAATAATATCAACACGAGAGACTATATGAAAGTCGCTTTTTTACCAGGAATCGTTATTTCGCTTATTCTGGAGGTTGCGACGTTTCTGTTATATAGCCCGATTTAAAAAAGTAGGTGAAGAAAATGAGAAGAAGTGTCCGAATTGGCATCGATGTAGGCGGGACCCATACGAAAGCTGTCGCAATCAACAATGATACCCAAGAGGTGATTGGAAAATCATCTGTAAAAACGACCCACAAAAGTGAACAAGGGGTTGCAGAAGGCGTGGTTGCCTCATTTATCAAGTGTTTAGCCGAAAATCAGATCCAGCCTGAGGAAGTAGTTTTTGTCGCTCATAGTACTACTCAAGCCACCAATGCACTCTTAGAAGGTGATGTAGCAAAGGTCGGCATTATCAGTACGGCGAAAGGCGGCGTCGAAGGATGGCTAGCAAAGTGGCAAACGGCATTAAAAGATATTGATTTAGGTACGGGAAGAAGTATTGAAGTCGTGGCGCGGTTTATTCCTCAAAAAGAGCTTTCAAAGGCAACGATCGAAACGGCGTTAGCAGAACTGCAACAAGCACAGGCGCAAGTCATTGTGACTTCAGCAGCTTTTGGTGTAGATGATTTAAAAACAGAAGAAAGAATCGCTGAAGTGGCGAAACAAAAGGGTATCGAAGTGACCTTGGCGTCGGAAATGACCAAACTATATGGGTTATCCCGTAGAACCCGTACTGCTGCAATCAATGCATCGATCTTGCCAACGATGCTGGAAACGGCAAATTCAACAGAAAATAGTGTTCGCCAAGCAGGTGTGGATGTACCACTGATGATCATGCGTGGCGATGGCGGATTGATGGACATCGTTGAAATGAAAAAACGTCCGGTACTGACCATGCTTTCTGGACCAGCAGCTAGTGTGATGGGGGCATTGATGTATCTGCGAACATCAAATGGGATCTATTTTGAAGTAGGGGGAACTTCCACAAATCTTGGCGTGATCAAAAATGGTCGGCCAGTCATTGATTACTCAGAGATTGCAGGACATAAGACGTATGTCAATTCATTAGATGTTCGCGTCTTAGGTGTGGCTGGCGGCAGTATGGTTCGAGTGAACAAAAAAGGCGTGGTAGACGTCGGACCAAGAAGTGCTCATATCGCTGGTTTAGAATATAGCACGTATCTGCCAGAAGAAGAGATCGTTGCGCCAGAACTGGAGCTTTATGCGCCCAAAGAAGGTGACCCAGCGGATTATGTTGCAATCAAGCTCGCTAGCGGAAAACGAATCACGATCACGAATTCATGCGCTGCGAATGTCTTAGGGTATGTGACAAAGGATGATTTTTCTTATGGCAATGCCCATTCAGCCAGAAAAGCTATGCAACCTTTAGCGGAATACTTAGAAACGACAGTGGAGGATGTTGCACAACAAATTTTGGATCAAGCGGTTCAAAAAATAGCACCGGTGATTCATTCATTTGCCCGCAAGTATCAATTAGAACCAAATCAAATGACCTTAGTAGGAGTTGGAGGTGGTGTTTCTTCTCTGATCAAACATGCGGCGAAACAATTGTCATTAAATTATAAAATACCTGAAAACGCCGAAGTGATTTCATCAATTGGGGTGGCATTATCGGTGGTTCAAGATGTGGTGGAACGAATCGTTCCCAATCCAACAAAAGCCGATATTGCAGCAATCAAGCAAGAAGCCGCTACTTTAGCGATCGAGAGTGGGGCAACACCCGATAGTATTGAAGTCCATATTGAGATCGATCCTCAGACGCAAAAAATCACTGCGCGAGCTTCCGGTGCCACAGCTGCTCAGGCTGCTGAGCGTCAGAATCAAATCACTCGTGAAGAAGCGCAAGAGATTGCTGTTACTGAGCTGCAAGTTGCTAGAGAAAACGTGGTTTCTTGTGCTGCAAGTGAACATTTTTATGTCTATGGCGCAGCGACAAAAAAAGGCGATCGTGTTTGTGTCATTGATCATCGAGGGTTTATTCGCGTGCAAAGAGACCATGCAGCCGTCGTGAAAACGACGATCCAAAGTTATAGTGAACAAATCGCGCGTCTTTGGGAAAGTATGGCGAACTACCAAAGTGATCTAGTGATCCGACCAGATTTTTATATTTGTGCTGGTCCTCGTCTCTTTGATTTTAGTTCGACAGACTATACCCAATTGATGATGTTGATCGATATTGAATTAAGTCAGTTGATTGGTACAGAAGAAATTATTATTATTGCGGCGAATCGATTGCAATAGTGTAGGAAGGGAGGATCTTACTCCATGAGCGCAGCAGAATTTTGTCGACAGTTTTTACAACTGTGGTCTCAAGCAACCAATCCTCATTTGCAATTGCTAAAGCAAGACCCGCTGTATGCCAAAATCGATCCTGCACAGGCAGAGTATTTTATTGAAACTGCCGTGAGCATAGGCAAGCAAGAAGCCCACTGGTATCGAGAGCATCCTCAAGAATTGCAGGGAATCATTGATTCATTAAAGATCAACACGCTACCTGAAGCGCAAGCACAGCAGGAACGCTATACCTTTGCTTTGTATAAAAAAGTGGATCAAATCATGATCGATCACACGTTCTTGGCACAAGCACAGCAGTTTATCGAAGCGCAACAATTAAGTCGACTCCTGCCAACGACTACACTAACGGAAGTGGTATTGATGCATGAAATATTCCATGTGCTCGAATACCGCAAAAATCTGTGGACCGTCAAAAAGCAACTGCACTATCATATTGGATTTTTGAAAAAACAAGCACGTCTTTATTCGCTGAGTGAGATTGCAGCTGCATCCTTTGTACAAGAATTTTATCAACTTGAAAATTCGCCGATGCTGCTGGCAAGCTGTATGATTTACTGTAAAAATCCTTTGTTGGCACAAGCGATCGTCACTGCCTCTTTAGAGAATCAAACTATTCACAGAAGCTATTGATCAATGGAAAAAAAGAATTAGTTTCTCTATCAATATCAAGGTATATTGTTAGTGAAGAATATAACAATATTAGAGGTGGGACAAATAATGGAGCAATCTTGGTTGAATCTTAAGAATGAGGTCGTAGTCATTACTGGTGCTTTAGGTGGTATGGGGAAAAAAATCGCACAGGACTTTGCTGAGCAAGGCGCGCAACTTGCATTAGTTGATTTACATGAGGAAAACCTTGCCAACTATGCAGCGAAACTAGCGGATGAGTTCGGTGTAAAAGTAAACAGTTATGTCTGCAATTCGACGATCGAAGCGCAGGTAGATGCATTGGCAGAAAAGGTCAAAGAAGATTTTGGTCGCATTGATGTTTTGGTAAACACAGCTGCTATTTTGAAATTTTCATTGCTTGAGGATCTACCATTTGAAGAATGGAAACAGGTGATCGACGTTAACTTGAATGGTTACTTCTTGGTTTCACAAAGAATCGGACGAGTGATGATCGCACAAAAATCTGGGCGGATGGTTCATGTATCAACGATCGCTTCAATCAGCCCTGAAACATATTCTGGTTCATATAGCCCAAGCAAAGCAGGAGTCAACATGATGTCGAAACAAATGGCAGCAGAATGGGGACAATATGGGATTCGCAGCAATTGTGTTTTGCCATGTTTTGTGAAGACGCCTTTATCCGCAAGCTTCTATGCAGATCCAGAAGTTGAAGAAGGGCGCAAACGCTTGACTGCCAACAAACGAATCGGTGATGTGCAAGACATTGCCAATGCGGTCCTTTACCTAGCTAGCGAACGTTCTGATTACACGAATGGTCATGAACTTCGGGTAGAAGGTGGTTTTGGAATCATGATGGGGGATCAAGTACCAAAACCTGGTGGACGGAAACAATATGCCATCAATTCTCGCCCGGAAAATCAAAACTAACAGGGAATGAAATAGAAAATAATTGAATAAGAAGTACACGCATCCTTTCCTGATATTTAGAAAAAGATGGGTGTATTTCGTGATGCCTTAATGCCTAAAAATCTGATGAAGCAAGCTTATTTGAAAGGAACTGATTTTGATGAAAAAAGAACTATTTGAACCAATCAACCTATCTTCAGGCGTTGCCCTAAAAAATCGATTAGTAATGGCACCTATGACGACCCAATCTGCTTTTTACGATGGTGAGATAACGGAAGAGATCATTGAATACTATCGCTGTCGTGCCGGTGGAGCTGCGGCAGTGATCGTAGAAAGCTGTTTTATCGAAGAACATGGGCGTGGGTTTCCCGGAGCACTCGGGGTAGATACGGACAAGAAAATTGCTGGGCTCACTAGATTAGCAAAAGCCATCAAAGAAAAAGGATCGAAAGCGATCCTGCAAATTTATCATGCTGGACGAATGGCATGGCCTGAGTACAATGGTGGAGCACACCCGATTTGCGCAAGTCCCGTCGCAGCTTTACGACCGAATGCACCTGTGCCGAAAGAAATGAGTGATGATGAGATCCTAACGATGATCCAACGATTTGGAGACGCGACTAGGCGTGCGATCAAAGCTGGTTACGATGGTGTGGAGATACATGGTGCGAATACTTTTTTGATCCAACAATTCTTCTCGCCCCACTCAAATCGCAGAAACGACCATTGGGGAGGCAGTCTGGAAAAAAGAGCGCACTTTCCACTAGCCGTATTAGAAGAAGTTCAGCGGGTCCGTCAAGAAGAAGCTGCTGAGGGCTTTATTATCGGCTATCGTTTTTCGCCAGAAGAAATGGAAAAGCCTGGGATTTGTTTTGAAGAAACGATGTACTTGTTGAATCAACTAGCGAAAAGCAAGCCAGAGTACCTTCATTTTTCAATGGGAACGTACCAACGAAGCTCTATTATCGATAACGAGAGCAGCGAGCCATTAATTGTGAAATTTTTAACAATGCGTTCGCCTGAACTTTCTACTATTCCGATTATAGGAGTGGGCTCTATCTTGCAACGAGAAGACGCAGAAGCAGCACTGGAAATTGGCTACGATTTGCTTGCCATCGGGAAAGGGTTTTTAGTCGAGCCTAATTGGGTCCAGATGATCGCCGAGAAGAAAGTTGTTCGTCATTTTGCTCTTAGTCATGCGCAAAGTGAGTTGAAAATCCCAACACCATTGTGGCAGTTTATGGAAGAAATGGTCATTGATCCTGAAGAGGAGAAACAAAAGCATGAACGCTTAAAAGAACTCCAAAAGCGGAAAGTTGCTTACCAACCAGGGACATATCTCGTACAAGCCCAAGGGCATAATAGTCCAATCGAAATGCAAGTGACGTTTTCAAAAGAAAAGATTGAAGAGATCATCATTGATAAAGGCAATGAATCTGAAGGCTTATCAGATTTAGTCTTTACGCGAATCCCAGAACAGATCATTGAAGGACAAACGTTGAATGTCGATGCTGTTTCTGGTGCTTCTGCTTCGAGTCAAGGGGTGATCGCAGGCGTGGAAGAAGCGGTAAAACTTGCGGGCGCCGATGTAGAGGTCCTAAAAGCACGGCCAAAGCCAGTCGTTGCTTGGTCAGAAGAAGTGGTTGAAGAATCAGTTGATGTAGTGATCATTGGTTCAGGGGCTGCTGGGATTTCAGCTGCACTGCGGGCGGATCAATTAGGCTTAAAAGTCATTTTACTGGAAAAATTGAGTTTTGTTGGCGGAGCGATCTCTATTAGTGGTGGAAACCAAGTCGTAACTGGTTCGAAACTACAACAAGTCGCTGGTGTAAAAGATGATACGCCGGCAGCCATGGTGGCTGATTTTCTAGAAAACGGAAATGGGCTGAACGATAAAAAACTTTTGACTCTTTTCGCTGAGAATATAGGAGAAACCACAGATTGGGTCCATGAGTACTTAGGTGTGGCGTACGATATAAAACAAGGGCTGCACGTTTTAGCAGAATATCGAAAAAAACGTGAACTTGCCTATCAAGGGGGCGGTGCTGGATTTGCCCAAACCGTCCGTAAAACATTACAAAATAGTGGGGTTCAGGTCTTACTACAAACGAAAGCCCAACAGCTATTAGTAGATGATCAAAATAATGTCATAGGCGTCAAAGCCCTTGAAGAATCAGGGAAAACGTATATGATCTACGCCTCAACTGTCATTGTGACAACCGGCGGCTATGGGAATAATGCCGCTTTACTCAAGGAAAGATTCAAGCAAATTTTGTATTATGGACCAAAATCTGCCACCGGCGATGGTGTTTTGATGGCAACGATCCCTGCTTTAAAAGCACAAACGCGAGCGATGGATCAAGGGAAGATCTATCCGAATGGATTAGAAGTTTCTCAAGGTGTGGCGAAATCAACGATTGGCGGCAATCTGATCGTGCTGAAAGAAAATGGTATTCTAGTGAATCAACTTGGAAAGCGGGTGGTCAACGAACGAGCTAGTAACAAGAAAGTATTAGAAGCATTATTAAAACAAACCCCACCAATGCTGTATTTATTGTTAGACGGCAAACACTTTGAGCATTTCAGCCAAGGCGTAGCAGAAGGAGGAATCACCAGTGAAGAGTTGGCTTGCTGGATTGCTCAAGAGGGGAAGGCCACGCCTCGCATCCTTAAAGCAGCCACATTAGAACAATTAGCTAACAAAGCGCAGATGCCTGTAGAACAATTGATCGAAACAGTGGATAATTTTAACTACTGGGTAGCGCAAGGTAGAGATGAAGAATTTCACCGTGCACCTGAATACTTGCAAGAACCGATTGGTGCAGGACCTTATTATCTTATTGAACAAAAACCCCGGTTTGCAACTACTTTGGGTGGACTAGCGGTCAATCGTTCGTTACAAGTTTTGAATCAGCAAAACCAGCCCATTAAAGGGCTCTATGCTGCAGGTGAAGTAGTGGGAGGCGTCATGGGATCAGACTCTCCATCTGGTGCCAATAATGCCTGGGCATTGACTTCTGGTAAATTAGCAGCAGAAGCTGTTTGGGAAGTGACGAAAGGACCAAAAAAAGCGTAGGATCCGCTTTTTAGCTTTATTACTAAATTGAGAAAACAGCGCGATGACTGATCATCTAGGAGAATCCTTCTATATCCTCTTCCAGAAATTTGGCTAGAATCAGAGCGATTTAGGTCGTTTCTCTGGACAATCAAATCAGCAAAAAAACCAGAACGATCCTTTGGGAGGTTCTGGTTTTTGTTTTTTTATGTGATTTTAACAAACTTGTCGTATACGACTGATTGATCGCCTGTAGCCACTGTCTATCTACTTTGCAAAAAAACATAAGTGGTACATCGTTCCCCCTCGGTCTCGGAAGAGTGATCGGCGAACACACGGGCATCCACAAAGGTTGGTGCGAAGACAGGGACGGTATCACCGACATCAAAGGTGCATATGTTGCTTTCGCTAGACTTGTTAAAGAGCAAAAGAACAGCGACTTGTTTGAAGGTGGACATAAATTGGGTGTGTCAAATAGCTTCTAAATCGGGTGTAATGACTAAAACAGCCCCGGTTGTTTCGGTAGGTTCGTAGCCAGCTTCCCGTGTTTTTGACGACTTAAAGTGTATTTGAATAGAAGAAAACGTAAGAAATGGCAATCAAGCAAACCAACAATAAACCAGAGAGTGACAGAAAAAGCAGCATGATTCGTTTCTTCTTCAATCCAAGTACAAGTATCACTACATTCAATAGAAAGAAAACAAGTAAAATCGCTAAATATTCCATAACTGGTCCTCTTTTACGTTTTTATTTATCTTACCAGAGATTGGCGGCTTTTCCTAGCCAGTTTTTGTCTTTATAACAATAATTATTTACTGCATAAGACATGTGTAGTTATGCAATCAAAAAAGCGAATAAGCAATTTCACAACTATTAGAAAGTAAAAAAAGAGAATCACCCATAAAGTGACGCTCTTTTCCCACAAGATGTTTAATAAGGGGGAGGCTTACGAACCCGTAGAAATATAGTTCTTCAAACCTACTCGCCAAAAGAAGAAGGCGGGAAAGGCAAAGAGTAGACAAACCAAGGGTGATAAGATCCACCAAGGATTAGTTACGCGACCAATGACATACAGAAACGGATAATACTGAAACCAAGCCATCGGCACGACGTAGGTCAATAAACGCAAGACGTGTTTTCCGTAGATACTGAAGGGGTAGCGGCCGAACTCGCGGGCACCATCGGTAAAAATATTCATAAATTCAAGTCCTTGGATCGTAAAGAAGGAAATGGCGGCATACACTAAGAACAATAGGGCGAAAAAGAGGGCGCCGCAGACGATCATCAGAAAAAGAGTAAGGACATTTCCAAAATGCCAAGCAATTCCACTATTAGGAATCGCATAAGCAAACAACAGCAAGGCTTGAATAAAACGGCCGAGACGCGAGAATTCCATTTTGGAAGCTAAGACTTGAAAAATCAAGGAGCGAGGGCGCACGAGTGCTCGATCGAACTCGCCATTACTGATCATTTGCGGAAAAAGATCGAACCCGCGAAAGAAGCATTCCGCAATCGAAAAGGCAAACAAAACCGTTGCAAAGGAAAGCAGGACTTCCTCAAAGGTAAAGCCATCCACTTGATGAAACCGGGTAAACATAAACCAAATGCCTAAAAAAGCAGTAAAGGAACCTAGAAATTGTCCCAAAGCGGTTAACACAAAGGAAACTTTATACTGCATCTGACTTTTGAGATGAATACAAAAATAATGCCAATAAACCATATTCCTTAACCTCCTTGCACAACGACACGTTTGAGCGCCTGCTGCAGCCAAATTTTTCCGATCACGATCAAAAGTACGAGCCAAAAGGCTTGTAAGAGTAATGCTGAAACCAGCGCCAAGTCAGTCAGATCCCCGTTGTAAATTCGCAGCGGGACGTTTTGCATGGAAGCAAAAGGCAGTAGTTCCACGAATTGGCGAAAAGGCTGCGGAAAGAAAGGCAGAGGAATGACCCCACCAGCTAAAAATTCACCGATGGAGCTGATGACGACCCGCACCCCGATGGAGGATAATGTATAAAAAGTCGAGATGTAGACCAGCTGCGACATAGCGATCACTACACCTAAACTCAGCGCCATAGACAAAAGAAACAAGAACAGGGCAACGATGTTTGCTGGCAGAATTAAACGATAAGGTGCTGGCAGTAAAAAGGCAATCACAAAAATCGGTCCGCAACGCAAGACGGCTTTTGCTAAGCGATTGGCAGCCGATTGGCAAAACCAGCGATTGTATAGATCCATCGGCCGCACAAGTTCATAGGCGATCGACCCTGTGGTGATGGTATTGAAAATTTCTGCCTCAAAGAACCACAACATAAATAAAGACAAGAAGGCTTGCTGGAGCCAAACATAGGAGACGGTTTGTTGAAAGGTCATGGGAAAGGCACTAGGATCTGCTTGGTAAAAGGCGTGGAATGCCAGAATTTCCATCAAGCCCCAAGCTAGTTGTGTAGCCATCCCGGCAATTGCCGCCGAGCGGTATTGCAAGGTATTGATAAAGCGGATGCGGAAAAATGCCTGATACTTCCTCATATCTGATACTCCTGATACAGCTTGGCGACCATTTCTTCGGCGGTGATACTGGCAACGGCCAAATCAGTGATCTCGACTTGATTGCTGAGCAGACTGAGCAGCTGAGCGACCGACACTTCCTTGGGATCAAGCTTCAGAACCAGATGACCGACGTCTTTTTGAAGAAGTTGGACATTTTCTGGCAGATGGGGCTCATTCCCTTGATAGTCGATCTCCAGCGTTTTGACATCAGAAAAACGGTGCTTTAGTTCATCGAGGCGACCATCTAGCAAAATTTGCCCTTTGCCGATCAACAGAATTCGTTGTGTCAGCGCCTCGATATCTTGCATATCGTGGGTCGTCAGGATGACTGTGGTACCTTTTTCTTGGTTTCTTTTTTTGATGAACTGACGCACGGCGATTTTTGATACAGCATCTAAACCGATGGTGGGTTCATCAAGAAATAAGATTTTGGGGTCATGGAGTAAGGAGGCTGCGATCTCACAGCGCATACGCTGACCGAGACTCAAGGAACGAGCAGGGGTTTTTAAGATCTCACCTAAATCTAGTAAGGTGACTAATTCTTCTAGGTTGCGTTGATAACTAGCAGCGTCGACTTTGTAGATATCACGAATCAAATCAAAGCTGTCATTGACGGGGACATCCCACCAGAGTTGACTGCGCTGCCCGAAGACGACGCCGATGTCTTTGACATGTTGGATACGTTCTTGCCAAGGCGTACGACCATTGATGTGACAAACGCCTTGATCAGGGGTCAAAATCCCGCACATGATTTTGATGGTGGTACTTTTTCCAGCACCATTAGGGCCGATGTAGCCAACCATTTCGCCTTCATTGATGGTAAAGCTGATGTCTTGCAACGCATGGACGGTGGTGGTTTCACGAGAAAGAAAGGCTTTGGCTGCTTGGCGAAAGCCGCTTTTTCGCTTGGATACTTGGAAGGTCTTGCTGAGGTGTTCTACTTGGATCATTTGGATTCACTCACTTTCTTTTGACAAACGCGACAAAAAGAGCATTCGAAATCGAATACTCGCAACGAGTTGGTCCAAACGAACATGGTTGGGGCAGCGGTTCGTCAGCCAAACAAAAGTAGGAACAGTGTAGCATAAGAGAGCGCTTTTTTCAAACATTACTTATATTTTTTTGAAAAGAATGGGAATGAAAAAGCGTGGTTTATTCGATAAAATGAGCAAAATAACTATTTTTATTTTTTATTAGTTGTAAATAATGAGGAAACTAAGTATCATTATAAGCAGCCGATAGTGGCTAAGCATTTTCTGGAAACATGGTGAACCAAATGATGGGCTGTGTCATGATCTGTCGTAACCTGATCCTGAAAAATGCAATGAGCAAACAATGGAGGAGAGCATGAAAGCAGTAAAGAATGTCTTTATTTTGATTGGCTTATTCTTACTTAGTCAAGTAGGGATGACCGCATTTAGCGTGGTAAAAATCTATTATTTGGAAGCAGGAGAACCGACGATTCCTGCGATGATCAGCTATGGGTTGATTGCCTTGCTTTTGGCAAACATTGGTCTACTGATGTTTTTGGCTAAAAAGTTAGGACTTGCCACCTTTGACTTTGGCTGGTCAACGAAGAAAAATTGGCTATGGATCGTCGGAGGGTTTGTTTTAGGTCGAGTCGTTGCAGTTGGCGGAACGCTCTATCTGCAGCATATATCCGATCAAGAGGCGACCGCCAATGATGCATTGTTAGGGGAACTGTTTACAGGCGAAAATCCGCTTTTGATCTTTTTATTGATCGCTGTTGCTGCGCCAATTATGGAAGAGATCGTTTTCCGTGGTGGGTTTATTGGCCTTTTATTCGAGAAATACCCAATAGTCGGGATCATTTCAAGTGTAGCGGTTTTTAGTATCATCCATTCCGTCACCAATCTGGTCGAGTTTTTGATTTATGGTGCTATGGGACTGATCATGGCGTTGATTTATGTAAAAACTAAGCGTCTAGAAACAGCCATCGCCATGCATTTTCTCAACAACGCCTTGGCGGCGATCGCAATGATCTTGCTAGGATAAGAAAGTCAGCAAAAAACCACCAAATCAAAACGATTCGGTGGTTTTTGTTTACTCTGGCAGCTGTCCTTGTTCAAAGGGCAATTGCGCCAGTTCTTCTGCAGTAAAGAGGAGGTCGCCTTCATCTTCGATAGAAAATGCGACACCAGCTGCAGATTTTTGATAGACGCGCGCTTTATTCATATTACGAAGATAAAGATCCTTGCCTGCATTTAATTCTGGTGCAGCTAAATTGTCTTCGCGATTGCTGCGAATGACGATTTTGCTTGTTTGCGCGCCAAAATGAAAACCGCGATGACCCAAAGCCGTTAATTGGCTGGCATTTTCGCTGCTGTATTCTTTATAACCCGACAGACGATCCGTTTTTACCAGCGGCCGATCGATCGTATAAGTGATCAAGTATTCCGTATCTTCAGGCAGTTGAATCACTTGTCCGGTTGCCTCATTCGTTATCTCAGTGGCAGGCAAGCGATACTTTTTTATAGAAGTGATCGTTAGGTCTTCTTTTGTAAAAAAGACTGGATCGATCCAAAATGCTGCCAACAAAATCGTACTTAAGCTAATACTGAGAATAGTCAAAAGGGCGATCAATACGAGGCCAATTCGTTTGCGGTGGGTGGTCAGATTAAGTTCTTGGACCATCTGCTGATCTTCTTTTAATAAATAGTCCAAGGTCAATTCAAAATAGCTGCTCAGCTTGACTACTTGGTCTAGATCAGGATAGCTCTTGCCGTTTTCCCATTTTGAAATCAGTTGCCGAGTGACAAAAAATTCCTGCGCCAATTGTTCTTGTGTGAGATTTCGTTTGGTGCGTTCTTCTTTGATAATTTTCCCAATATCCATGTGTCTGTTTTGCCTCCATCATTCTTCTTATATTATAGCAAACTCTTTTCTATGCGAACGAGGATCTATGAAATTAGCGATGCAACAAAGGGTAACATCCTTTATTTATCAATGTTTCTACTTGTTGCGCTGCCTTTCTATATTGGAAGCTTTCCGTGCTGGTCACAAAAAGAAAGGACCAGTAGAGTGAAGTATGTTTGATCAAATTTGACGGAGAAAGGAGAAACGATCGAATGAAGACAAAACAACCTATGGTTCCAATTGGCTACATCCAATTCATCGCTTCCTTATTGGTGATTCTCGTTCATTGTGGCCGACTGGCAGAAAACAACGGGCTTCATTTTTTGTTAAAGAGTCTCTTATGTCGTTTGGCGGTTCCTTTTTTTCTGCTGCTGAATGGCTATTTTTTTCAAAAGAGTACCTGTTCATGGCAGCAATGGTGCAAACGACAACTCAAGCTTTATTTGCGTTGGTCGATCGTGTATCTTCCCTTAGGCTGGTTTTACTTAGGGCAGCAAAATCTTGCTGATTCATTACGGGTCATCGGTTTGGCTACTGGCTTTTTTACAGTAGGGGTCTGGTACCATCTTTGGTATTTTCCAGCGTTGCTCTTTAGTATGTGGTTAGTACGAAAAACTCGCTTTCTTGGCTATCGGCGGCAGTTTTTACTGGCGATCAGTTTGTATGTGATTGGCTGTCTTGAAACGTACAGCAGTTATTTAAGTGGACCTTTATTGGTATGCTATCAAAGCTATCGGACACTATTTTTTACAACGAGAAACGGACTCTTTTATGGGTTTTTATTTTTACTGTGTGGGGTTTGTTTAAGAGAACACCAAAAACACCCTTTTTTTACGAAGCATCTTGGTAGAAAACTCGCGGTCTCTCTTTGCTTATTAGGCATTGAAGGTCGACTGGTGTATCTCAATCAGGGGGACGATAAGAATTTCATGCTGTTTTTTGTGCCGACGACTCTTTTTTTCCTTGCTTGGCTGATCAAGCAGCAACCCCCAAAGCGGACTTGGCAAGCAAAACAAGCAGCTGAGGCTAGTCGATTGATCTTTCTGAGTCACCCGCTGTTTCTAGAAACCGGGAAGGTCTTTTTTTCACTCGCAGGGTTTCTGTTGTTCTTTTATACGATAGCTTTAACGGGAGCCTTTCTTGGTTTGAGGAAAGTGGGCAGCCGTTTAAAATCCTATACTGTTGGTTTTGCTAAAAAAACAGTTGATGAAAAGAAAAGCGTCTAAAGTATTGCTGCACCAAGGATAAAACCAAGTTACGCCTTTTTTAAATTGCAGCAGAGTTCTAAGTTTTTCTTCATTTCAGACCCTAGACGTAGGCTTTGCAAGAAAACCTATAGTACAATAACAGCAGTAAGAGGGAAAAAATCCCTGAAAAAGAGATCAACACTTGGAGGATATAGTGATGAAAAAACAGACTCGAAAACCAGCGATGATTTTAGCGACTCTCTTGGTATCTAGCCAAGTTTTATTAGCAGCACCACAAGTTTTTGCTGACGAAACCAATTCAACGACCAGCAGTTCCACTGCAACGAGCAATTCTACCGCAACGACAGCCACTACCGATAGTCAAACAAGTACTTCTGACAGCAGTTCAGATCGTTTGCAAGTCAATGCCGTGGCGATCGGAAATGCCTTGACGAAAGCACAAGAAGACTACACACTGGAACGCTTAGGCATCCAAGGCGAAACACCGATTTATACGACAAACGGTAATGACTTGATGAAATACATTCCCGATGGCGGCTTTACTGCAGATTGGGCGGTCTATAGCTCGGTCAGAATGCAGACGCTAGAAAGCGGGGCAGGAATCACTGTCGATATCGCGACACCAGATAACATTACCCGCATCACTGCAGCCCAGTACCAAAATGCAGCGCTGACGGCAGGGATCACTGATGCGAAGCTAACGGTCGCTTCTGCCGTACCGATCGACGGTTCCGGAGCTTTAGCTGGGGTATACAAAATCGTTGAAGAATCAGGCGGTGTCATCAATCAGAATCGAGTAGCCGTAGCTCAAGATGAGATGGATGTGCTGTCTACGATCACCGAAGAGAATAAAGACAAAGAAGGCTATTCCGATGAAGCTTTGAATGCAGCGCAAGAACAAGCGAAAACCGATTTGGCTGCTCAAACTGCAGATGGTACGGAATTAACCCAAGCCGATATTCAAGAGACAGTAGAAAAAGCCTTGAAAGACAACGGACTTGAAGGAATCGTTACGGAAAATCAAATTTCTGAATTGACCTCTTTGATGAGCGACATGCGAGACAATAATATCTTCGATGACTTCATCAAAGAATTGGATCTGTCAGAAGCCCGCAAGCAAATCGAAGAAACCTCTAAGGGACTTTGGGAAAATATCAAGAGCTTCTTTAGCGGCATCTGGTCTTCGATCACCGGTGTCTTCGGTAATGACTCAAATGAGTCCAACAATAGCAGCGAATCAACGGTTGATTCTGGGCAATAAGCATTTTACAAAATAACACATTTTGCTTGTATTAAGAAAAAAGAGAAGCGCGCAGGGGAAGGAGCACCAGACGATAGCGCACGTCTGAGTGCTAACGATGTCCTCTGCTTTCTTTGCTAAAACAGGAGCAGTCTTTATTAAAAAAAGAAGGAGGGCAATCAGATGAATTTTTTAGGCAACGTGATTTGGTTTGTCTTTGGCGGCTTGATCGGTGCGATCTCATGGTTTTTGGCTGGGTGTTTATGGTGTATCACCATCATCGGCATTCCCATTGGTCTGCAATGTTTTAAGTTTGCGACATTGTCACTCGCACCATTTGGGAAAGACATCGTTTACCGTGGCGGTGGCGTGTCCGTGATTCTAAATATTTTATGGTTGATTTTTTCTGGTATACCACTGGCTTTAGGCCATTTAGCTAGCGCAGTCATTCTAGCCATCACGATCATCGGCATTCCATTTGCGGCGCAATCATTGAAAATGGCGCGCTTAGCGTTGATGCCCTTTGGAGCAGAGATCGTTTCTAGTCGTTATTGATTCCTGTATATCAAAAATTGGATTGCATCAGAAAGCTTTTTGCTTTCTGATGCTTTTTTTTGTGGGAGCAAAGGAAAACGATGAAATGTCTTTGAGGAGGGCTATTCCTTCAGCAACGAAAAATGAGCATTGTGTTTTAAACGGTATTCTTTTGGCGTCAGTGAGGTCAATGCTTTGAAATTTCGATTGAAGGTCCGCACGTTTTGAAAGCCTGCTTGTTCTGCTACTTCCGTAATCGGCAAGAGACTATGGGTCAGCAAAAAAGAGGCATGGCGTATTCTTGCTTGATTCAAAAGCCGAGGAAAGGTGCTTTTCAATTTATCGGTGATCATTCTGGAAACGTAGACGCTGCTATAACCGATACTGCTGCTTAGTTTTTCGAGCGTCAGTTCTTCTTTGAAGTGGGATTCGATGTAAACAAGTAGCTGGATCAGGATATCCTCTTGATTTTTGGCTGGTAATAAAGTCGTTTGGTGTTCAAAAAGGTAAAGGACTTGATACAGTGCCGATTTTCGTAAATAGAGGGAATCCGTTTCAAATAAAGGATAGTAGAGCTGCTTGGCAACAGAGGAATCAATGGTGATCACCGGATCTGACAAAGCGAAATCTTTCGTTTTGGCGTAAAAATCTGGAATATACTCAGGTGAAAACACAAGAATATGCAATTGTGATTCCTTAGGGGTTTCAATCGCATGAGTCTGATAAGGCATGACTAATAACACTTGGCCTGTCGTAAGGACATAGGGACTTTCTTCGATTTTGACAACCGCTTCGCCGTCACTACAAAAAAGCAATTCAAAGGAACGATGAAAATGTTCCATGTAATTAAGCGAGTAGGGATGGTAACTGGAAACACCTAGGTATTCGCCGAAATGGTATTCTTCTAAAATGGTCACGCGATCTATCCTCCATTTTTTGTCTATCGATGTGTGGAAATCGTCCTGTGAATGATAGCGATTTCATTCTATAATTATGACAGTTCAGCTGAAGAAAGTAAATAGAACAATGATTAGTGAATATTTTTAAAATGAGCTGCAGCAGCAATTTTCTTTTTTTTGTTAGGTATATTAGTAAAGAAAACTTACTAACTGAATGAAGCTCATTCCTACTGACACTCAGTTGAATCACAAAATGCCAAAAAGGGAAAGAGGAGGAAATTTTTTTGATTACCAATCCAATACTAACAGGCTTTCATCCAGACCCGAGTATTTGTCGTGCAGGAGAAGATTATTACATTGCTACGTCGACCTTTGAATGGTTTCCAGGTGTGCGCATCTTCCATTCGAAGGATTTGAAGAACTGGCGCTTGATCAGTACACCAGTCAATCGTGTCAGTCAGTTGAATATGCTAGGAAACCCAGATTCTGGGGGCGTTTGGGCGCCAAACTTAAGTTACAGTGATGGTCGTTTTTGGTTGATTTATTCAGATGTCAAAACACAATCTAATAGTTGGAAAGATGTGAACAATTATTTGATCACCTGTGAAACCATTGATGGGGATTGGTCAGAACCAATCTATATGAACTCTTCTGGTTTCGATCCCTCGTTATTTCATGACGACGACGGCAAAAAATATTTTCTGAACATGGTTTGGGATTATCGCCTGACAAACCATTCCTTTTATGGGATCGCTCTCCAAGAGTTTGATTGGCAAGCCAAGAAATTGGTGGGGCAGCCCAAAATAATCTTCAAAGGAACAGAGCGCAAATTGACGGAAGCACCGGTTATGTATAAAGTGAACGGCTATTATTATTTATTGACGGCAGAAGGCGGCACTAAGTTTGAACATGCAAGTACCATCGCTCGTGGGACGCACATCGAAGGGCCTTATGAAGTTCATCCTCAAAACCCTCTGATCAGTTCCTGGGGACAGCCAGAGATCCTGCTACAAAAAGCTGGCCATGGTTCATTTGTGAAAACGCAGACCGATGAATGGTATTTTGTTCACTTAACAGGGCGAGCGCTGAAGTATCCCGAAACGCCCCTCTTAGAAAATCGCGGCTATTGCCCGCTCGGACGAGAAACAGCGATCCAGTCTGTTTATTGGGAAAATGATTGGCCGTATATCACAGGTGGGAACTTTCCAAAAGAGGAAGTCCCACAGCCACATCTGCCCGAACATCCGTGGGAAATAGAATCAGGCTTTGATGATTTTGAAGAGGCGTCGTTGGCACCAGTGTTTCAAACCTTGCGGATTCCTTTTTCTGAGGAAATCGGTAGTTTGACCGCACGACCAGGGTACTTGCGCTTGTATGGGCGAGAGTCGTTCAATTCCTTGTTCCATCAAGCACTGGTGGCAAGAAGATGGAGCGATTTTCGTTTCGAAGCAACGACTGCCGTCGAATTTTCACCGACCTCGTTTCTACAGTTAGCAGGCATGACGAATTACTACAATACACAAAACTGGTCGGCGATCTACATCACTCATGATGAGACGAAAGGCAGAATCATCACTGTATTGACAAGCGAAAAGGGCCAACTGAAGAGTCAAAAAGCACCAGAAGTTGTGATACCAGCCGATGTACAAACAGTCTACTTCAAAACGATCGTTCATTATGCCCACTATCAATACGCGTACTCGTTTGATCAAAAAGAGTGGCAGGTCATCGATCAGCTATTTGACAGCTTGCAATTGTCTGACGACTATGTAGCAGAACATTACGGTGGATTCTTTACAGGGGCTTTTGTAGGGATGTTTGCGATCGATACGACCGGAAATCGTTTGGCGGCTGATTTTGATTCATTTGACTATCAAAAAATCGAGGAGGAAGAAAGATGAAAAATTGGAAACGGGTCTTACAAACAGCGTCAGTAGCGGGCTT
Organism: Enterococcus sp. DIV0213h; assembly: GCF_051711285.1. NCBI lineage: Bacteria > Bacillati > Bacillota > Bacilli > Lactobacillales > Enterococcaceae > Enterococcus > Enterococcus sp. DIV0213h. Next base: position 3,088,004 of record NZ_JBIOMH010000001.1, on the reverse strand, counting down.
AGCAGCTTTTATGCTTAGTGGCTGCGGGAATGGTTCTGGAAACAGCAGCTCAGATAATAGCGCAACGGGAAGTAGTGGCAAGGATGAACTTGTGGTTTGGACCTTTACTTCAGAATTATCAACGATGATCAATGATTACTATTTGCCGGCGCATGACGACTTGGCCTATGACATTCGAATCGTGGAGATTCCTTCTGACCAATTCGAGACCAAGCTCGATCCGATTCTCGGTTCCAAAGATGCACCAGATGTGATTGCTTTAGAATCTGCCTTTGTCAAAAAGTATGTGGAATCAGGCATGATGGCAGACCTTGGTTCACTGGGGCTTGATGAAGCCTCAGCAGATACGTATCAATATGTCAAAGACGTAGGGACTTCAAAAGACGGGGTTCTTCATGCCTTGGCTTGGCAAGCTGCTCCTGGCGGGTTTTATTACCGGGCATCGATGGCAGAAGAGCTGCTAGGAATCGATGATCCAGCGGCTGCGCAAGCGGCATTGTCAGACTATGACAAGTTCTATGAGCAAGCCAAAGCAGTCAAAGAAAAAAGTGGTGGAACTACCTATATGATCTCTAGTGTCCAAGATTTGGCGAAGCCTTTTTATGGTCAACGCGAACATGGCTGGGTTGAAGACGGCAAATTAGTGATCGACGACAGTTTGTATGACTTGTTGGATGTATCACGAAAATTTGTAGAAGAAGGCCTGACACAAGATACAGAAGGACAATCAGAAGCTTGGTTTGCTGGAATGAATGGCGACAATGTATTCGGTTATAGTTTGCCGACATGGGGACTGCACTATTGGTTAAAACCAAATGCGACAGCTGCCGATAACTCCAGCTCAACAGAAGGCGACTGGCGCATGATCCAAGGACCTTCATCGTGGTTCTGGGGCGGCACATGGATCGGTGCTACGGCAAATTCTGAGATGCAAGAAGAAGCTGCGCAATTGGTGGCTTACTTGACCACAGATCAAGCATTTTTAAAACAATGGGCCGAAGATACCGGTGATTTTGTATCAAATGAGCGAGTCGTTGAAGAAATTAAAGGCGAATATGAAGAGGAATTTTTAGGCGGTCAAAACCACTATGCAGAATTTGCCGATATGGTTCAAGACATCAACGCGAAAATTCTGACCGAGTATGACCAGACGATTGAAACCCTCTTTACGGATAGTTGTTTGACACCATATTCAAAAGGTGAAGTGGATCAGGAAACGGCGATCCAAAACTTTAAAGATGCGGTCGTCAATGCTTATCCAGATGTTCAAGTAGATTAGGTGTTGTTGAAACCGGCACCGAAGACGGGGTCGGTTTCAACCTTTTCTAGGTACTATGCGCTGCTTAAATGGCTTGTCTTTACAGGCAGAAGTTGGCAGTAGAAGAAATAAATATCAGGGGGATTACGATGCAGAATAAGAGAAGATTTGAACAGTATCATCGCTATGGGCTATTATTTATCGCACCATTTTTTCTAGCATTCTTGGTTTTTCAGCTTTATCCAATTCTCTATACGATTTACCTAAGCTTTACGGATCTAAAAGGGTGGAATCCAGCTGCCAATCTTGTCGGACTGGATAACTATTTTGCGATTTTTCGCAACCCGTTATTTTTAAAATCGATCAGCAATACCTTTATTTTGTGGGGCGTAAACTTTGTTCCTCAAATTGGCTTGGCTCTGTTGCTGGCGGCATGGTTTACCAATATCAAGTTGCGCTTGCGGGGGAAAGGCTTCTTCAAAGTCGTTTTTTACTTACCCAACATCATTACTGCCGCTTCAGTAGCAATCTTATTTTTCGTTTTGTTCAGTTTTCCGTTAGGTCCGATCAACCTAGTCTTGCAGCATTTCGGTGTTTTGGACCAGCCCTATGACTTTTTCCGTAGTGAAACGGGCACTCGGCTGATCGTTTCCTTTATCCAATTTTGGATGTGGTATGGTCAGACAACGATCGTTTTGGTTTCGGGCATTTTGAGCATTGATGATGCTCTTTTTGAATCAGCAATGGTCGATGGAGCCAATGATGGTCAAATTTTCCGCAAGATCACGCTGCCTTTGTTAAAACCAATCTTGCTTTATACATTGGTGACGTCTTTGATTGGCGGCTTGCAAATGTTCGATATTCCTTTTTTGCTGACAAACGGCAATCCCAACAATAGTGTCTTAACGATCACGATGTTTATCTACAACCAAGCCTTTACCGGGAGTCGGAATTTCAACGTTGCCGCAACCGCGTCGGTGCTATTACTGGTACTCTCGATCGTATTAAGCACGTTATTGTTTCAATTTTTCAAAGAAAATAGCAAAGTGGGGCGAAAATAAATGGAAAATAGCTATCGAGCAAAACGATTGTTGATCTATGTCTTTTTGGTGTTGCTGACCATCTTAAGTATTCTGCCCTTTTGGGTCGTCTTAGTCAATGCGACCCGTTCAGCAGAACAGATCCAGCAAGGGCTGTCCTTGTGGCCAGGCGGTAATCTCCAATACAACTGGTCCGTCTTAATGGGCAGAGGCTTCAATGTTTTCAATGGGTTTAAAAATAGTTTCTTGATTGCGGCTGGCGCTACCGTTCTCAATGTATATTTTTCGGCATTGACAGCATATGGCGTGATCGCCTATGAGTTTCGTGGCAAGAAAGTCCTGTTTGCTGTCATTCTTGGGCTGATCATGATTCCTCAGCAAATCAGCATGATCGGTTTTTATCAATTTATGAATCGCTTAGGGCTCTTAAATAATTTTCTGCCATTGATTTTACCAGCGATCGCATCACCTGCTACCGTTTTTTTCTTAAAGCAATACTTAGAAACGATCTATCATCCTGATTTGGCAGATTCTGCTCGTTTGGACGGAGCCGGCGAAATCAAAATTTTCCATCGCATCATGTTGCCCTTGATGAAACCGGGCTTAGCCACCATGGCGATTTTCTCGTTCGTGACCTCGTGGAATAATTTCTTGATGCCCTTGATCTTGATCAACGATACGGAAAAGTATACGTTGCCGATGCTGGTCCAATTGCTGAAAACCGATGTTTACCGTACTGAATTTGGCAGTATGTATCTAGGGATCTCATTAAGTATTATTCCTTTACTGCTGATTTACCTGTTTCTATCGAAATACATCGTGGGCGGTGTGACGGCTGGCGGAATCAAAGGATAGCGAGACCTTTTTACCAAAAGAAAACGCTGGACTGAGTCTTCAGTCCAGCATTCATTTAACGGATCACACGGGAGAGATCAAGTGCTGCAAAGCGCAAATCGTTGATATTCAAGAAATGTTTCGCCACTAAAACATTGCCGCCAAACAGCGGGGCTTGATCGCCTAATCGACTGTTTTTGATCTTCGTGTTTTTGGTGAACTGGCTGGTCAATTTTTGTTGCAGCGCCAGTAATAAATCAGGAATTTTGCGATAGACCGAGCTGTTGATATAGACTTCTTCGGGATCAGAAAAAGTGATGACATTGTTTAGCCCAATACTAAGAAACTCAACATTTTGTTGCGCCAATTCGACTGCTGATTTTTCTCCGGCATGATAGGCTTGTGCAAAGGTATCCGAATTAACGAACGCAGTTTTTGTATAGTGACTGTAGGTGTCAAACAAAACTTTGTTCGACGCGTATTGCTCTAAGCAGCCTCGATTGCCACAAGGGCACAAGTTGCCGTGAGGAAAGAGGGTAGAATGGCCAACTTCCCCCGCCATGCCGTGAGTACCGGTTTGCAGCTGCCCATCAACGATGATTCCGACACCGATCCCACTATGGACGCTGACGCTCAGTAAATTCGTGGAATCAGAAGAAAAACAGTACTCGCCTAAAGCCGTCAGATTGGCTTCGTTTTCTATATAGACCGCCGTATTGTATTTTTGGCTCAAAGGGGCGATCAAATCAAAGTATTCCAAGTCGTAGTAGGGGGCAAAGGTGACCGTCTGATTGTGAACGATGCCGTGGATCGCCAAACAGATTCCTACTAATCCATGAGTGGTTTGCGGCATTTGCGGCCAAAACTCTTTCATCATGGAATCGATCGTCGCTAGTACATTTTCTTTGGTGATCAATTCATGGGAATGGTCGGCAGAGGCGATCATCTCGCCATTGATATAAGAGAGCATCCCTCGAACATAGTTATAGCCGATGTCAAAGGTAACAGCTAAGCTGCTACGGTGATTGAATTGCAATTGAATCGGTTTGCGACCACCGATCGAAGTGGAATCACCAATGCCGACTTCGCGCACGAAGTCCGTGTCGATCAGTTTTTTGGTTATTTGAGAAACAGACGCTTTATTGAGATGGGTCAAATTTGACACTTCCGCTCGTGACACATTTTCATTGTCAATGATCGTCTTCAATACAGCCGCTTCATTTTGTTCGCGTATGCCCATTTTATTGATAATCATGTGTTCTCCTCTTCGTAGATGTGATTAGTGTTAGTTTACCGTGCAAATTAATATTGTGCAAGCTGAAGAATAAAGAAAAGACGCAGAATGTAGGAGCAGCAGTTTGAGAAGGAAAAACCATGAAAGATTCGTTGAAAGCGCTTGACAGGAATGCGAGAATCGTTTACTATCCAATTAGTTAGTTTCGAATGCTAATTAACCGTTTGAGAGTCAATGGTTAACTGCTTCAAACAGAGGAAGGAGAGAAGAGATGGCTTATTTTTTAGGGTTGGATCTAGGAACAAGTGCGTTAAAAGGCTTAGTTTTTGATCAAACCGGGGAACTCCAAGGAACAGCAAGTGCTGACTATCCATTGTCATCCCCAAGACCGGGGTTCAGTGAGCAAGAGCCGGTGCATTGGCAAGAGGCGGCAGATAAGGTGATCAAAACCTTGATCCAGCAGCTTCCAACGTTGCAGAAGGAATTGATCGGCATCAGCTTTTCTGGGCAAATGCATAGTCTTGTTTTATTGGATGAAGAAAACCGAGTCATTCGTCCGGCAATATTATGGAATGACGTTCGAACCACCAAACAATGCCAAGCAATCATGGCATCCTTTGGAGAGGAAATAAAAGCAATCACCAAGAATGTTGCTTTGGAAGGGTTCACTTTACCAAAAATTTTATGGGTCCAAGAACACGAGCCTGAACATTGGCAACAAGTTCGTCACATGATGCTGCCAAAAGATTACTTGGCTTTTTGGCTGACTGGGAACTATTCGATGGATTATTCCGATGCAGCGGGTACGTTACTGCTGGATATCGAAAAGAAGTGCTGGTCTGAAGCCATTTTAGAAAAATTTGCAATCGCATCGGATTTACTGCCGCCGCTTTTTGAATCAGCAGCGCCTGTGGGGCAAATGCGAAAAGAACTGCAAGAAGCCTTTGGCTTTGAACAAGAGGTGACGATCTATGCAGGTGGCGCAGACAATGCCTGTGCTGCATTAGGTTCAGGGATCATCGCCGAAGGTGTCGGCATGGTGTCGATTGGCACGAGCGGTGTGTTCTTATCCTTTGAAGAAGCGCAAGAGGTTGATTATCAAGGAGATCTACACCTTTTCCGTCATGCGATCAAAGACAAGTTGTATTCAATGGGGGTCACGTTAGCCGCTGGAAATTCCTTAAGCTGGTATCGTGATACGTTTGCCCCCAACCAATCGTTTCAGGAATTGCTTTCAGCGATCAGTGAGGTAAACCCAGGGGCAGAAGGCCTGCTGTTTACGCCTTATATCGTGGGCGAACGCACACCGCATACCGACAGCCAAATCAGGGGTAGTTTTATCGGCATCGACACACGGCATCGCGAAAAGCATTTCAGTCGTGCCGTCTTAGAAGGGATCACCTTCTCTTTAAAAGATTCCCAAATGATCATGGAAGAACGGGCACAGCGGAAATTCACCCAGATCGTTTCTGTGGGGGGCGGTGCGAAAAATGCCGAATGGCTGCAAATGCAAGCCGATATTTTTAATGCAGAAATGCTGACTTTGTCTACTGAGCAAGGTCCAGGTATGGGCGCAGCAATGCTGGCAGCAATCGGCAGTGGCATTTATCCAGATGCAGCTGCTTGTGTTAACGCCTTTGTCAAATACGGCAAGGCCATTGCACCGATTCCTGAAAATGTCGCCAAATACCAAGAAATCTATGCAATCTACCGCACCGTCTACCAACAAACCGCACCTATCTGCCATGCATTGGCGCAAATCGAGTAGCGTAAAGGCAGCAGGCAATCTACATGATCAAAGCGAGGAATCGTTTTTGGTTCTAAATGATTGGAAACAAGTAAGTTAGTTTATTACACTAAAAAACATAAAATGGAGGCAACAACAATGACTTATTTTCCAGAGATCGAAAAAATCCGCTACGAAGGTCCTAAAACAGACAATATGTTTGCATTTCGCCACTACGATGCCGAAGAAGTTGTATTAGGCAAGAAAATGAAAGATCATCTACGTTTTGCAATCGCCTATTGGCATACGATGACGCAAGACGGTTCTGATCCTTTTGGCGCACCTGTCAACAAACGGACGTGGATCGGTGACACCGAAATGGAAACGGCGAAAAATCGAGTAGAAGCCTTCTTCGAGATTTGCGAAAAATTAGGGGCAGAGTTCTTCTGTTTCCATGATGTTGACGTGGCACCTGCAGGAGAAACGTTAGAAGAATTTTTCCAAAACTTAGACGAAATCACCGATTTGATCAAAGAAAAAATGGAACAAACGGGAATCAAACTATTATGGAATACAGCAAATATGTTCTCACATCCTCGTTTCAATAACGGCGCTGCTTCCACCAATAATGCGGAAGTTTATGCGTATGCGGCAGCCCAAGTCAAAAAAGGCTTAGACATCTCGAAAAAATTAGGCGGCGAAAACTATGTCTTCTGGGGTGGCCGTGAAGGCTATGAAACCTTGTTGAATACAGACATGAAATTTGAACAAGACAACATCGCCCGTCTATTCAAAATGGCGATCGCTTATGGCGAAAAAATCGGTCATAAACCGCAGTTCTTATTAGAGCCGAAACCAAAAGAACCATCAAAACATCAATATGATTTTGATGCAGCGACAACGATGGCCTTCATTCAGCACTACGGCTTAGAAGGAGATTTCAAATTAAACCTAGAAGCCAATCATGCAACATTAGCTGGCCATACCTTTGAACATGAAATCGCCGTTGCCCGTAGCTATAACGCATTAGGCTCACTGGATGCCAACCAAGGAGATATGCTGTTAGGGTGGGATACGGATGAATTCCCAACCAACGTCTTTGACTCGACACTTGCTTTATACGAAGTCTTAGAAAACGGCGGCATCGCGCCGGGAGGAATCAATTTCGATTCTAAAGTCCGTCGTTCGTCATTTGAAATGGAAGATCTGTTGTTAGCCCACATCGCTGGTATGGATACGTATGCCCGAGCGTTGAAAGCAGCAGCGAAACTAAAAGAAGATCGCTTCTTAGACGAGTTGAAGGAAAAACGGTATGCCTCTTTCCAAGAAGGCATCGGAGCGAAGATCGTTGCTGATGAGGAAAACTTAGAAACACTGACAGATTACGCATTGGCGCATGATCAAATCGAATTAGAATCCAGCCACATTGAATATGTGAAATCTCGTTTGAATGATTACCTGTTTTAATAAGAAACGACTGTCGTTCTGAGGAGCGGCAGTTTTTTCACCTAAAAAATATCTTTTGGCAATTGTTACGAATCAACCAACTTATGATACGATAAAATGTAACCGATTTATTTCGGTTTAGGAAATGAAGGAGGCAACTTGATGTTTCACACAAACTTAGATCCTTTCCCAGAAAACTTCTTATGGGGGGCAGCTTCGGCGGCCTATCAAATTGAAGGAGCATGGGCAGAAGACGGCAAAGGTCCGTCGATTTGGGACACCTATGCCCAAATTCCTGGCAATACTTTTGAGGAAACCAACGGCAAAGTGGCGATCGATCATTACCATCGATACAAAGAAGATATTGCCTTGATGAAGCAAATGGGCTTGAAAGCCTATCGCTTCAGCGTGGCGTGGTCGCGAATCTTGCCTGATGGCGAAGGCGCGGTCAATGAAGCGGGTGTGGCGTTTTACGAAAAGCTGGTGGATGAATTGCTTCGGCAAGGAGTAGAGCCGATTTTGACGCTGTATCATTGGGACCTTCCCCAGGCTTTGCAAGACAAATACTTAGGGTGGGAAGGTCGAGAAACAGCAGAAGCATTTGAACGGTATTGCCGGATCCTTTTTGAACGCCTAGGAAAGAAAGTCACCTATTGGGTCACCATGAATGAACAAAATGTCTTCACTTCTCTTGGGTACCGTTGGGCGGCACATCCGCCGGGCTTGAAGGACTTAAAACGGATGTATGCAGCCAATCATATCATCAACCTTGCCAATGCTAAGGCGATCAATTTGTTCCATGAGCTGGTTCCTCAGGGCAAGATCGGTCCAAGTTTTGGCTATGGACCGATGTATCCGTTTAGCTGTGACCCAGAAGATGTGCTGGCAGCAGAAAATGGCGAAGCCTTCAACAACGCATGGTTTTTAGATGTCTATTGCAAAGGTGAATACCCGAAATTTGTGTACAAGCAATTAGCCAAAGTTGGCTTGGCTCCTGAAGTCACTCCAGAAGATCAAGCACTATTAAAACAGGCAAAACCTGATTTCTTAGGAATCAATTACTATCACGGTGGGACGGCCCAGCAAAACAATTTGCAAAAGCAGTCAGCTGAAAAGAAAGAATTTTCTAAAGTCGATCCGTATTTGATGCAAGCGGCAGCTGGTGAGTTCTCACCCGAAGAAACCATGTTTGCGACAGCAGAAAATCCTCACTTGAAAAAAACGGATTGGGGCTGGGAGATCGATCCCGTTGGTTTCCGTGTAGCCTTGCGGCGCATCCAAGCCAATTATGACTTGCCGATTTTTATTACTGAAAATGGGTTAGGCGCTATCGATCAATTGACAGAAGACAAACAGATCCATGACCCCTACCGCATTACCTATTTGCAGGAACATCTGGTGGAACTGCAAAAGGCCATCACGGATGGGGTTGAGTTGATCGGCTATTGTGCTTGGTCCTTTACAGATCTACTGAGTTGGTTGAATGGATACAAAAAACGCTATGGGTTTGTTTATGTCGATCGCGACAATCAAAGCGAACGTCAGTTGGCGCGCATCCCGAAAGATAGTTTTTATTGGTATCAAGAGGTGATTCGCACCAACGGGGCAAGTTTGACAAGTGAAACATGATGTAACGAAGGAGTAGCTGAAAATGGAGGTTGGAAAATGCGTAAAGTGTTGATCGTTGACGATGAAGCATCGATCCGAAATGGGCTACCTCTGATCATCGATTGGGAACGTCTGGGGTATCAAATCGTCGGGTCGGCGGAAAACGGCGAAGCTGGCTTGGCAATGATCCGCGAATTGAAGCCAGATGTTGTGATCGCTGATATCCGTATGCCGGGAAAAAATGGTCTTGAGATGGTGCAAGCAGCATCGGAGGAAGGGCTTTTGTTTTTTGCCATTATTTTATCCGGCTACTCAGATTTTGACTATGCCAAGCAAGCGTTGCAACTGGGCGCTGTGACCTATTTGCTGAAACCAGTTGATGAAGAAGAGCTGATCGGTATTTTGACGAAAATCGATCAAAAAGCCAAGACCGATCAGCAGAAAAATCAGAAGAGTCAGTTGATGGAGAAATTGTTTGGCGGGGATCAAACGGGAATCAAAGACGCACAAGCCATCAAGCTATTGCGTCTTTCCGAGGAGGCAGATGCCCAAAAGCTGGTTGAGAAATTGCAGGAGCAAGTGGCGCAAGTCGTCACCTTGATCCATCGACATCATCGGTATTTGGTTCTGTTGAACGAGGAACGCTTTCCTGACGAGGCGATCGATGCGTGGTGCCGTAAAAAAATGGCTCACCATGAAATCTTGATCTCCCGCTGGTTTGCGGCGCAAGATAACTTGAAGCCATTGATGATCGATATCCAGACATTGAGTAAATTGATTTTCTTATTTCCCAATCAAGTCATTTCTCACCATGTTTTGGATACGACGCAAGAAGCAGAAGAACGAAGCGATTTGCGTGAAGAATTAGTTAAGGCGATTTTGGCAAACGATCCGTTAGAACAGCCGTTATCCCGCTATTATCAAACCTTTTATCATTCATTGGCATTGGAAGAAGAGATCAAATGGCAAATCAATGGTGATATCGAATGGCTGCAGCATCAAATCAGTGAAAAAGTAGCCTTAGCAATCAAATGGTCGACAGACGAAGTGCATCAGCAGATTTTTCTCGCCCAGACGTTTCCAATGCTGCAAGAGGTGATCACCGCAAAACTAACAGACTTGCAAGCAACAGTCGCCAGCAGTTTGAACCAAATCGATATCATTGCAGAATTGATCCAATACACGAAAAAGCATTATCAAGAAGATTTGACCTTGAAAAAAATCGGGGAACGTTTCAATTACAATAGTGCCTATCTAGGCAAGAAGTTTCGCAAAGAAACTGGGAAAAATTATTTGGCGTTCTTGGATGAAGTTCGAATGGAAAAAGCGGTGGAAATCTTGCGTCATTCCAATCTAATGGTCTACGAAGTTGCTGAATTGGTGGGCTACAGCAATGTTGATTATTTCTACAAAAAGTTCAAACAATACCATCAGGTTTCACCGAATGAGTTTCGGAAAAATGAATAACCACAAAGATGTCCGTGATTTTCTACGGACATCTATTTTTTAGGGTAACGATGACTAAATTGCTTGGTAGGCTTTCTTTTTTTTCTTTTATATAATTTAAATGAAACTGTAAGCGCTTTTCGAACGGAGGAGGAGAAATGACAGATGTACGCCTGTGCTTTGATGTAGGGGGGACCTATATCAAATTCGGGGTTTTTACCGAGAAGAATCAATGGCTGGACCGAGGCAAAATCAAAACCCCGAGTAATACGCGGGATGAATTTTTTGCTGCCTTAGCTGCCAAAATAAAAGAAGTCGAGCAAGTGCATGTCATCGAAGGGATCGGGCTGAGTTTTCCTGGTTTCATTGATTCAGTCAATGGCCGAGCGATCATGGCGGGGGCGTTGGCTCCTTTACACGGCTGTGCTGTTGTACAAGAGCTGCAGCAGCGTTTAAACAAGTCCTATCCGATCTGGATCGAAAATGATGCGAAATGTGCTGCTTTAGCAGAACTTTCTACCGGCAATGCTGCTGACGTACAAGATTTTGTCATGATCACATTAGGCACCGGTATTGGTGGCGCGCTCGTTCATCAGCGCCAGTTGATTCACGGACATGGGTTTCGGGCAGGAGAATTCGGAATGATGATCACTGATTTTCAAGCATCTTCTTTTGCGACCCTCCATGATCTAGCTTCAACGAGAGGACTGATTGCTGCCTATCGGCGGGCAAAAGCGATTCCTGAATCAGAGGAGATTTTAGGCGAAACCATCATGCAACAGCGGTCGAGTGATCCTGAAACGCAGGAGATCCTGAAACAGTGGGCACGTTATGTCGCACTTGCGATTTACAACCTAGCTGTCACGATGAATCCCGAAAAAATACTGATCGGCGGCGGCATCAGCCAACACCCTGATCTATTAGCTATAATCAAACAAGCAATCAATGAGAACCCCCATTGGCCAGATTTCCAAGTGCCGATCGAGACTTGTCGTTACTATAATGATTCTGGTCTGTTAGGGGCGTTGACATTGATCCAACAAGGAGGAAAAAAATGAAATTTTCAGATGGCGGTTGGTTATTTCGTGAAGGATTTGATGTGAAATTTGCGGTGCATGTCTACGATGCCCGTAAAGAAGAAAACAAATTGGTTTTATATCTGCCTTATAGCTATGTCGGACATAAAGGGGCAACGCTGGATGGCGGATTGTTAACGATGGAAGTCACTACCCCTAGAAGCAATATCATTGGGATCACCCTCTATAACTATAAAGGGGTCCAAGCCAAAGCCCCCGATTTTGAATTGATGACAGAAGCGATCACTCCTGATATTTCAGAAGACGAGCAATCCTATGTTTTTCGCTCGGGAGACTTGCAAGTCGTAATCACCAAAGAGGAAAATGTGACAGCTTCGTTTTATTACAAAGAACAGCTGATTACCCAAAGCAAGCCTCGCAGCAAAGCCTTAGTGATCGATCCGCAAGCAAATACCCATATCAGCGAACAGTTGACCCTGGATGTGGGAGAAACGATTTATGGTTTAGGGGAACGCTTTACAAATTTCGTGAAGAACGGCCAGAGTGTTGATATCTGGAATGCCGACGGGGGCACTGGTACAGAGCAAGCTTATAAAAATATTCCTTTTTATGTAAGTAATAAAGGGTATGGCGTCTTTGTCAATTCACCAGATCGTGTGCAATTCGAAGTGGGGAGTGAAAAAGTTTCGCGTGTTCAATTCAGCAATCCAGGACAATCGCTACAATACTTTGTGATTGCTGGTGATGAGCTGAAACAAGTGATTCAGCGCTACACTGATTTGACGGGGAAACCGTCGTTGCCGCCTGCGTGGTCCTTTGGTTTGTGGCTAAGTACCTCGTTCTTGACGGATTATGATGAACAAACCGTGACGTCTTTTGTAGACGGTATGGCAGAACGTGATATCCCTCTTGAGGTCTTTCATTTTGACTGCTTATGGATGAAAGAATATGAGTGGTGCAACTTCACGTGGGACGAACGAACTTTCCCAGAACCTGAAAAAATGCTGCAGCGCTTGAAAGCCAAAGGATTGAAAATCTGTGTCTGGATCAATCCTTACATTGGGCAAAAATCACCCTTGTTTGATGAAGGGATGGCGAATGGCTACTTTTTGAAACGCGCCAATGGAGATGTCTGGCAATGGGACAAATGGCAAGCTGGTTTGGCGATCGTCGACTTCACCAACCCTGAAGCGGTCGCTTGGTACAACAGCAAGCTGCGTGCCTTATTAGACATGGGGGTGGATTGCTTCAAAACGGATTTTGGTGAACGGATTCCCACCGATGCGGTGTACTATGATGGCTCTGATCCAGAAAAAATGCACAATTATTACGCCTATCTATACAATAAGGTCGTCTTTGACTTGCTGAAAGAAGTCAAGGGAGCAGAAGAAGCCATCGTTTTTGCGCGGGCAGCTTCGGTTGGTTCGCAACGTTTGCCTGTACACTGGGGCGGCGACAGTACCTCAGATTATCCATCGATGGCAGAGTCGCTGCGGGCAGGTCTGTCCTTTGGGTTAGGCGGCTTTGGGTATTGGAGCCACGATATCTCAGGGTTTGAAGCTGGCTCAACTCCAGACCTCTACAAGCGCTGGACACAATTTGGTCTGCTGTCTTCCCATAGCCGTTACCATGGCAGCTGGGAATACAAAGTGCCATGGGTCTATGACGACGAAGCCGTGGCGGTAGCTAAAGCCTTTACCAAGTTAAAACTGTCCTTGATGCCTTACTTGCAAGCCCAATCGGTGCTAACCGCTCAAACGGGGATTCCGATGATGCGGGCAATGGTCTTAGAGTTTCCTGAAGACGAGATGACCCATCATTTGGATCGCCAATACATGCTGGGGGAACACCTTTTAGTGGCGCCCATTTTTAATGATCAAGGAACAGTCTCCTTTTACGTACCGAAAACGAAGGGGCATTGGATCGACTATTTATCTGGCAAAGCATACGAGGGCGGACGCTGGTACCAAGAAACCTATGACTATTTCCACTTGCCACTGTTAGTCCGACCAAATCAAGTCATTATCGAAGGCCATGAACAAACCAAAGCAGTCTATGACTATGCCCAACAGCCAACGATCCATCTTTTTGATCCGCAAGACAAGACCGCTGCCGCTATCTATGATCACCACGGTGAGTGGCTTGGCGAGGTGGCTGTCGAAAGAGTCGATCAAGAACTGATCGTCAAGCTGACTGGCATCCAGCAAGCATCCTTGCAGATACACACGACTGCTGGAAAAACGAGCCATGAGCTGACGGCTGACCAAACCACGATAAAGGAGTTTTAGATGCCCATGCGAACCATCACGAATCCAATTTTACCTGGATTTCATCCAGATCCCAGTATTTGCCGTGTCGGTGAAGACTTTTATCTGGTGACGAGTACCTTTGAATATTTTCCTGGATTACCAATCTATCACAGTAAAAACTTGGCAGACTGGCAGCTGATTGGCCATGGACTTTCGCGACCTGAGCAGTTGCAGCTACCGACGAAAAACCCCAATGCTTTTGGTCTGTATGCCCCAACCTTGCGTTTCATCAAGGACCGCTTTTACCTAGTTTGTACTAACGTTGGCGCAAACGAAGGAGGAGAAGGCAATTTTCTGATTTGGACGGATGACATCGCTGGTGAATGGTCTGACCCGATTTGGCTGGACACCCCTGGGATCGACCCGACGATTTTCGTAGATGACGATGGGCAGACCTATTACTTAGGCACCCATAAGGAGATCTATCTGCGGACGATCGATTTGGCTTCTGGAGAACTAGGCCCGCGGCAAAATATTTGGACGGGCAGCGGAGCGGCTGATCCAGAAGGCCCCCACTTGTATAAAAAAGACGGTTATTACTACCTGTTGATCTCCGAAGGCGGAACGTCCTATGGGCATATGCTGACCATGGCCCGCAGCCGTTCCTTGACGGGACCCTATGAAGCATGCCCCAACAATCCAGTGATGACCAATCGCAGTACGAATCTGCCACTGCAAGCCGCAGGGCATGCGGATCTCGTGCAAGATACTAAAGGCAACTGGTGGGCAGTCTGTCTAGCAGTACGCCCCATCAGCTATCCTTTGAGGCATTTGTTAGGGCGGGAAACATGTCTACTGCCAGTAGACTGGTCAAACCCATGGCCGGTGTTTGGCGCGGAAGGTCATTTGCCAGAAACCATTCAGGTAGACACAGCGGCGGCACCAAAGGAAACACAAAAGAAGAGCAGCAAGCCTGATTACGTGACTTTATTCGAATGGGACCCGACGTTGATTGAAGAAGAGCCGCATGGCTTCTTGCTGCATCCTAATCAGACGGGTCTGTCTGATCAAGGCAAACTCGCGGCTGTGTTCCAACGGCAAACCGCCTTTGATCAACAATTTCAAGCAACCTTTGATTGTCGGCAACTAACGGATGGACAAGCGGGATTGACGGTTTTCTTAAATGCCACCCATCACTATGAGGGCTACTTGGAAAAAACGGCGTCCAGTCAGCAGCTAGTTTTCCGTCGACAAATCGGTTCCCTATGGAAAGTGGAAAAGAAACTGCCTTATGCAGCAGATACAGTCACCTTGCAGCTGAGCGCGGATAAAGAAACTTATCGTTTTTCTGTTGTTGATGAGCAAGGACAAGCACAACCTTTAGGTAGTGGAGAAACAAAATATCTGACTACTGAAGTTGGCGGTGTCTTTACTGGGATCATGGTAGGCTGCTATGCCAGCGCCTCTTCACCACAACAAACCCTTCGTGTGCGGGATTTCTAATCAATCAAAAGCCCCTCTTCGATTCCTGTTTCAGAAATCGAAGGGGGGCTTTACTGTTTTAGTGAGGAGAAAATGAATCTTGGCTTAGATCGTGGATCCGCAAGGTGACTTGTGTGCCGCTGCCCAACACACTCTCGATCGTCAAGCCGTATTCAGGTCCATAAAACATTTTGACCCGATGATTGACGTTGGCTAGCCCAATGTTCTTTTTGGCATGGGTGGAGGGCGTCTTGATTTTTTGCTGCAAGCGTTCGAGTTTTTCTGGCGGTATCCCGCTGCCGTTGTCTTGTACCACGATCACCAGATCATGGCCGTCTTTGGTGATCGTCAAACGGACAAACCCTGGATAGGTGATGCCTTCCAAGCCATGGGAGATGGCGTTTTCCACCAATGGTTGAATCAGGAGGGGCAATATTTGGACTTCTTTTTGGTCGATCTCATTGGAGACTGAATAGGAAAAGTTGACTCGATCGCCAAAGCGCATCCGCTGGATCTTGACATACACGTGAACCGCGTCTAAGGACTCTTCTAAGCTCGTTCGCTTGGTTCCGTGGGCTTCTAGCGTATAGCGCATCGATTTTGCCAGTAACTTGATGGCATAAACGACGTCAGAATTGCCAGAAGTCAGCGCCATCATACGAATCGTTTCTAATGTATTGAACAAGAAGTGGGGGTTGATCTGCCCCGCTAAGATATTAAATTCCATTTGCTGCTGCTGAGTCAACAGCTCTTGCTGTGCCAAACGTGAACGGTAGATCACTTCTTCTTTTTTCTTGATTCGTTGAATGATCTTGTGGAAATCAAGAGAGATCTGTGAAATCTCGTCTTCACCGCTGATATTTTGAAAGAAATCATAATCCTCGATCGAGGCAAAGTAGACCGCCTGCTGCAGTTGAGAGATTCGTTTGGTAAAGAATCGAGCAAAGAGAAAGACAATGATGAAAGTAGTGATCAAAATCACCAAAACGATCGTGCTCCACCGGATCAGATTAGTGCGTAGATTGCGATAGGCATTGGTATCCGCACTATAAATCGTGATGATATCTTCTTTGTTACTCATGGGTAAGGTGCTTTTTGCAATCAGAAAACGATCATCATTTTTTTTGAGGAAGGTATCTGCTGTACTTAGTTCAGAATCACTTGAAAAACGAATTGGTTCTCCGACTTGATTGATCGTATCACTGTAAAAGTTGGCATCATCGTTCAGTTGCAATTCTAATTTATAGGAAGAATTACGAAGTCGGTTACTTAAATAATTGTAATCCACTTGAATGGCTAAAACAGCACTTTCCTCAGAGAGCGGCAGGGGAAGATTTTTATATAAGGTGAGCCGATTCATTTCCCCCTCTTGTTCAGAGGTCATTAAAAAAGCATCCGGCTGTTTCATTGCTCGTTGGTACCAGAGGCTTTCTTTGATCGCATCATCCGCTTGGCGAAAGAACTTGTAATCTGGAATGGTCTCATTTGTAGTATAGATGGTCAAATCAGCAATCGAAGTTTGTAAACTTCGTATTTCATCGATACGTTCATACTCACTGATCGTATCAGCTGCTTCTTGTTCTTCTGAGAAAGAAGTTGTCAAAATCGTGCGTAAATGCGTATCATTAGAAAGCGTGCTGGCTGAGTTAGTCAAGGTATTAGTGGTATCAAACAAAATAGATTTGACACGCTGAGCATTCAGCTCTGTAAGATGCTGATAATTGCCAGTCAATTGTTTGGTAGAGTCCCAAACCAACATCAAACCGATAGTGACGGTCGAAAGAATAATAATCGGCAGATAGATAATAAACAACTGCCGACGAATAGAGAACTGGTTGAGGTGTTTTACAAAGGAATGTTTCATTCAATCATCCTCACGCTTGATATCTGGTGAAAATCTTTAATAAGAGAAAACAACTGCAGTAGATAACAAAAGCAATTCCGAAGAACAGAAAGAGTATTCTAAAAAACGGTACGAATAACCATAATGCACTGGTGATCACTAGTATTAATAGCAGCATCATTGAACGCAGTGGTTCAACCAGCGGCAGCAGCATCGCATTTTTAATGGTTTGTTTGATCGACGTGTCATATCGACCGACCAATGCCAAGCTATAAATGAGCACGATCAAGAAATAACTGCCTAAAATCAAAGCAACTACGCCAACGATACCGCCAAAGAGTGTCTTGAGGGAAAACCAGAAGCTAATACTAAAAATCAAGATTACCAATGGTAGAAGCAAGACAAAAAATACGACAGTTGCTGGTTTCCAATTGCTTTTTAAGGCTCGGAAATAGTCAGGTATCAATTCGCCTCTTTCACCATCAGCATAGTTGAGACAGACTTCATATAAAGCGGATGTGGCCCAGCCAATGGTAATGACGGGCAAACATAATAAAAGATAAACAATATTTAAAAAAATGAAATGGATGAGTGTCGTCGTTACTTGATGAAACGTACTGTCTGGTTTGAACTTCATTAAGTGTTCCTCCTCGTTGATGTTATTTGTAGTTTACATGTAAATCAGTTATTTTGAAAGCCTTATCAAAATTGTTTTTTCATGTTAAATGCTGGTTTGATAAGGTTTCTGGACAAACAGTTGTTTAGAATGTCTAAAATGTACGTATCAAAGTCCATTTTTGTCAGATGGCAAATAGAAGATGAGATGATAGGATAATTAAAGTAAAGCGTTTACAATGCGAGGGGGATGAAAATGGAGATTGGAAGAAATAAAGAACCGGTTATCAGCAAGAGAGCAAATCGAGAAGGAAAGATCATGTTCCTTTGCGTCTTGCCTTTTCTTTGCTTAGTATTTTTATTTGCTTATTTTCCTTTACACGGATGGATTTATTCATTGTTTGATTACAAGCCGGCGTTAGGATTATCAGGAAGTGAGTTTGTCGGATTAAAGTGGTTCCGCATGCTGATTTCAAGTGAAACGCAAGTCGCACAGATCGTGCAAGTCATGAAAAATACTTTTGCGATGAGCTTTTTGGGTATTGCTACATCGATTTTCCCTGTGGCTTTTGCAATTCTCTTAAATGAAGTCAAATGGAAGTGGTTTAAAAGTTTGGTGCAGACGTTGACTACATTGCCCAACTTTATTAGCTGGGTGTTGGTTTATACCATTGCTTTCAGTCTCTTTTCTACGACGGGCCTATTGAACACACTACTTGAAGAGTGGGGACTGATCACAGATCCAATCAAATTCTTAGACAGCGGCAATCATACGTGGCTGATGATGTGTTTATGGAACATCTGGAAAGGTTTGGGCTGGGGAGCAATTATGTACTTAGCGGCGATTGCTGGGATCGATCCTGAATTGTATGAAGCCGGGCGAATTGATGGCGCCAGCCGCTTCCAATTGATGCGTCATATCACGCTGCCAGCGTTGATGCCTACGTTTTTAGTCATGTTGATGTTGTCGATTGCTAATTTGCTTAATAACGGGATGGATCAGTACTTTGTATTCCAAAATGCCTTTAACAAAGAAACGATCCAGGTGCTGGACCTCTATGTCTATAATATCGGTCTCGGCGGCAATAGTTTGTCATTAGCAACTGCCATCAGTATGTTGAAAAGCTTAGTCAGCGTCGCTCTTTTGGCAATCGTTAATATTGCATCAAAGAAAATCAGAGGGTCATCGATCATCTAAGGAGGGATAGTCATGGAATTATCAGAAAATCTCAATCGAAAACGAACCAAAAAGAAAACAAAAGAAGCGCGCAGCAAAGGCGATGCTGCATTTACGATTTTAAACTATACATTTTTTGTTTTGATCACGTTGATTTGCGCTTATCCCTTTTATTATCTAATCATTAATTCAATCAGCAACAACGAATTAAGTGCATTAGGCGATGTTCGGTTTGTACCAAAAGGGATTCATTTTGAAAATTATCGGCAAGTGTTTCAATTAAGCGGATTGACCGCTGCGGCCATCGTATCGGTTGCCCGAACAGTCATTGGTACGGCTTGTACAGTACTAGCTTCTGCTTTTCTCGGCTTCATGTTCACGCAAGAAAAAATGTGGAAAAGAAAATTTTGGTATCGCTTTATCATTATCAGCATGTACTTTAATGCAGGACTGATCCCAATGTTCATCACCATGAAAACCCTTGGCTTAACAAATAACTTTTGGGTCTATATTTTGCCGGCGATCGTTCAACCGTTTAATATCATTTTGGTGAAAACCTATATTGAATCGATTCCCAAATCGTTACAGGAAGCAGCTGAAATCGATGGAGCGAACATTCTGCAAGTTTTCTTCAAAGTCATTTTGCCGAACTGTATGCCGATCTTAGCAACTGTGGCCATTTTTTCGGCAGTCGCCCAGTGGAATTCATTCCAAGATACATTGATCTATATCACCGATCAAAGCCTTTATTCACTGCAATATCTGCTGTATACCTATATCAATCAAGCTAATTCACTAGCCCAAATGGTCAAAAATTCTGGCGGTGCGTTATCTAGTGTGGCCTCAGCAGCCACGACACAAACACCGACATCGATTCGGATGACCGTGTCAGTGATCGTAGTGTTACCAATTATGTTTATTTATCCGCTTTTCCAACGATACTTCGTAAAAGGAATCATGCTAGGAGCGGTCAAAGGGTAGATAATAACAAAACAGGAAGGGGAAAAACAAATGAAAAGCAAAAAATGGTTGAAAAAAACAGCAATGGGTCTCGTATGCGGGGGAGTCTTGCTCGGGTTAGCTGCCTGCGGCTCATCGAATGAATCATCGAATGAGAGTTCTAGTGATAACAGTGAAACACTAACGATCGATGTCTACAATAGCGTTGCTAATTATATGGGCATCCAAGGCGGATGGTTTGGTGAATTAGTTAAGGATAAGTTCAATATTGAGTTAAATATCATTGCGCCTAATGTCGCAGGTAATGGTGATACCTTGTATCAAACTCGTACCGCAGCTGGTGATTTAGGTGATTTGATCATCATCAATAATGGAAAAGAGTACAATGAATTGGTACAAGGCGGCTTACTGTATGAATCATCCGAACTGTATGAATCGATGGAGAATTTAAAGCAGTATGACGGTGCTGTCCAATTTTTGAATGAAGGACAAGACGGAATTTACGGTTTTCCAACGGAAGTTTCCAATTCTTCTCCAGATACTTCTTCTGAAGGTCTTGACTTGAACGTAGGAGCATACTTGCGCTGGGATCTGTACAAAGAAGTGGGGTATCCGGAAATGAATACCTTAGAAGATTTGCTTCCGATCCTTCAACAAATGCAAGAAGCCAAGGGGACAACCGAAGATGGTAAACGCGTCTATAGTTTCTCTTTATTCAGCGATTGGGATGGTGATTCCATGTCAAATGCCGTCCAGTTAGCTCAAATGTACGGTTACAATACAGTAGGATATGCCTTAGCGAGAGCCGATGGCAGCGACATTCAAGGACTGCTGGACGATGATTCAGAATATATGCGTGCGTTGAAGTTTTATTATGAAGCAAATCAACTGGGACTTGTTGATCCTGAATCAACGACACAAAACTATGACACTCTTTATTCAAAATTCCAAGGTGGGCAAGTCTTGTATTCTTGGTTCCCTTGGTTAGGACAATCTGCCTACAATACGACCCAAAATATGGATGAAGGTGTTGGCTTTATGCTGGCACCAATCAAGGATCAAAAAAATTATTCCGATGGTGCGAAAGTCAATGGTGGAAATCTTTTCATTGGTATCGGTTCGAATGCAGATGATCCGCAAAGAATTTCCGAATTTATCGATTGGCTGTATTCCCCAGAAGGAATCATGGCAAACTCATCTCAAACCGTCGGTGGTTCCGGTCCAGAAGGATTGACTTGGGAAGTCGGCGAAGATGGTGCGCCCGTATTGACAGATTTCGGGAAAGAAGCATTGATCGACGGTGATGCAGATGTACCAGAAGAATTTGGCGGCGGCAGCTATAAAGACGGCGGTTCAGCATTGAATTTCAACTCCGTTCTGCTGATCGATGAAAATCCAAATACCGGTTATCCTTATAATTTCAATCAATGGGATTCCTATGCAGAAGCTACTTCTAATGCATTGAAAGAAGACTGGTCAGCTCAAATGGGCGGTGTCTCAAGTGCCATTGAGTTTTTACAAGAAAACAATCAAATCATGGTAGCACCAGGCGCTACATTTATTACACCAGAAGATAGTTCTGAAATTTCTACGCTGCGCAGCCAGATCGGATCAACGATCAAAGAATTCTCATGGAAAATGGTTTTTGCATCTAATGAAGAACAATTTGAACAGTTAAAAGACGAAATGCAGAAAACCGCAATTGGTTTAGGTTATGACGATGTGTTGGCAGTAGATATTGAAAATGCTGAGAATCAAAATAAAGCAAGAGAAGAGATTATGAAATAAATGACAGCGAATCTGTACGAATCTGTTGTTTAAATTGCATAAGAAGAAAGTCTGGCAGAAAACGAGTTGACGTTTTTTGCCTCTCTTTCTTTTTTAGGTAAAACTAGATAACGATACTAGCTGTCTGAAAAAAAAGAGCGGTGATCCGCTGCTTTTCACAAGGAGGATGATCCATGATCACGATCGAAAAAATCAAACAAGTTGCAAACCAAGGCCCCTTTTTTCCAAATTGGCAGTCATTGGGCGCTTTTGTTCTACCGGAATGGTTCTCCAAAGCAAAATTTGGGGTCTTCATTCATTGGGGATTGTATAGTGTTCCCGCATTTAACAACGAGTGGTACTCCAGAAATATGTACATCAAAGGCCATCCAGAATACGATCACCATATCGATACCTATGGACCGCAAAAAAACTTCGGCTACAAAAACTTTATTCCGATGTTTACCGCAGAAAAATTTGATGCAAATGAATGGATTCGCTTGATCAAACAAGCCGGTGCCAACTATCTTTTTCCCGTTGCAGAACATCACGATGGATTTCAGATGTATAAAAGCGAGCTGTCTGAATGGAATGCGGCAGTTATGGGGCCGAAAAAAGATATTCTTAGGGAACTAAAAAAAGCCGCAGAGGAGCAAGGCCTGCATTTTTGTACTTCTTCTCATCGTGCCGAACATTGGTTTTTCATGGGACATGGTAAGGAATTTGACAGCGACATCAAGGAACCTCTAGAAAAAGGCGACTTTTATTGGCCTGCTATGCCAGAACCTGATAATCAAGATTTGTATAGCGAGCCATACCCCTCAAAAGAGTTTTTAGATGATTGGTTGCTTAGAACCTGTGAACTCGTCGACAACTATCAACCAGAGCTGCTGTATTTTGATTGGTGGATCCAACACGAAGCCTTCAAGGAGCATCTGCAACTTTTCGCTGCTTACTATTACAATCGTGGGGCTGAATGGGGCAAAAAAGTTGGTATCTGCTACAAACACGATGCCATGATGTTTGGTAGTGGTATCGTGGAGATCGAACGGGGGAAATTTGCCGAACCACAACCTTTTTACTGGCAAACAGACACAGCGATCGCTCGTAATTCATGGTGCTATACCACGACATTGGATTATAAAACAACACGTGAGATTTTACAGGATTTGATCGAAGTCGTCAGTAAAAACGGCAATCTCCTTTTGAATATCGGGCCGAAAGGGGATGGTTCGATCCCAGAAAAAGATCAAGCGATCTTAAAAGAAATCGGCACGTGGCTTGATGTAAACGGTGAAGCCATTTATGAAGCGAAACCATGGCGCAAAGCCGGTGAAGGACCTACGACTGTTGTATCGGGGCAATTCCAAGAAGCACAGGCTGCTATTTACACGAGTCGGGATTTTCGCTTTACGGTTCAGGGGGATTCGTTGTATGCTATTGGCATGGCAAGTCCTGACAATGGATACGCAACGATTCAGGCACTTGCCCATTCTAAAGATCAAAATCTACCAGAATTTCACGGTATCATCCAAACCGTTACGATTCTAGGATACGAAGAACAGCCTGTTGATTGGCAAGTGACCGATGAAGGCTTGCAACTAACTTTTGAACCAATTGAAACCGACCAACCAATTGTCTATAAAATTACAATGAAATGAGGCGCAACCCGTGATACATGAACAAAGATCTGCACTTTTACCAGAAAGCCAAGCAAGTTTAACTACCTATGTCATCGAAAATTCTCCTGAAATGGAACCAGATCGTGTCCGACCGGCGGTCATCATCTGTCCTGGCGGCGGCTATGAAATGTTATCGGATCGTGAAGCGGAACCCATCGCCATCAAAATGATGAGCTTTGGTTTCCAAGCCTTTGTGTTGCATTATAGTATCAAACCGGCTGTCTATCCGTTAGCCTTAAAGGAATTGGCTGCTGCCGTTCGTCTTGTCCGCACCAATCATGACACCTGGCACGTCGATCCTGAAAAAATCATCGTTGCTGGTTTTTCAGCTGGTGGCCATTTAGCTGCTAACTTGGGTGTGTCTTGGCAGCAACCTTTTCTAGCAGAGGCTTTGCAAGGGAGAAATGAAGAGTGGCGACCTAATGGCCTCTTACTGAGTTACCCTGTATTATCTAGTGGAGAAATTGGGCATCAAGATTCCTTCCGTTCATTATTAGCAGATCGCTATGATACGGATAAAGCCGCTTTGTCATTGGAAACCTTAGTCAGCGTGCACACACCGCCGACGTTTCTGTGGCATACGTTAGAAGATGGATTAGTCTTAGCAGAAAACAGCCTTGTTTTTGCCGAACAGCTGCGAAAAGCCAACGTACCTTATGAATTGCATATTTTTCCTAGAGGTGGACATGGTTTGAGCCTAGGAACGCCGGAAACGGCCAACAGTGATCGGCATGGAGTAGAAGCTTCTGTTGTTCGCTGGCCGGAGCTGTTTGCCGACTGGGTAAAGTGGAATATCTAAAAGAGAGCCAAAAGAACGGTCTATTCTTCAATCGATCATATTCCTGATTTTTAAATCTGTTTTGTTGAGCAACAGAAAAAAGATTTGCTGAAAACGATCAGGTTGAGTGCTTGTTTCATTTACAAAAGCAGGAAAGAGAAAGGGGTATATAGTGAAGGTCAGATTAAAAGACATTGCAAAAGAAGTGGGTGTATCGATCGCAGCCGTTTCACAAGTGTTGAACGACAAACCGATTCGGATCACGGAAGAAAAAAAACAGCAGATCAAGCGCTTGGCAGCTGAAAACAATTATACGCCGAATGCTGCCGCCAAAAGCTTGGTATTGAAAAAAACCAACACGATCGGACTGATCATCCCTGATATCAACAATCCTTTTTTTGCCAACTTGGCCAAAGTCTTGGAAGATTTGCTGCGAAAACAGGGGTACTTGCTGATTTTGGTAAACTCTGATGATAAAGCTGACGTTGAGAAGGAATTGATGCAGCTCCTGATTGACCGCAACGTTGATGCGTTGATCATCGCCCTTTCAACCGAATCCTACGCGGATGAGGTACAAACCAAAGAACGATTGAAGAAACTTTCGGTTCCAATCGTTTTGGTTGATAGAGGAATAGATAACTTTGAAGTCGATCAAGTCTTTTATAATAATCGGCATGGGGGGTATATTGCTGCCTGTGAACTGATAAAAAAAGGACACAAAAAGATCGGTACCATGATGAACCCGGATAAAAATATCAATTGTGTGTATCGGTACCAAGGATACTTAGATGCGTTGAAAGAATTTGGTCTCCAGCGAAAAGACAGTTGGCATGTGGTAACAAAATTTCAATTTGAGGATGCTTATGAAAAAGCGGATATTCTCTTGAAAAACCGAGAAGTCACTGGTATTGTTGCCGGCAACGATTTGATTGCGTTAGGAATCATGAAGCGTGCCAAAGAATTAGGAATCAAGGTTCCAGAAGATGTCTCGATCGTCGGATACGACAATCTTGTTTTAAATGATCTTTTAGAGGTGTCCCTAACGTCTGTGGAACAAGATGTAAATGATTTAGGTGAGAAAACGGTTTTTGCTTTGATGAATGCGATCAGCGGGCAGAAGCCGCGCTATGTCCAACTGACACCAAGATTGATAAAAAAGAACAGTGTATCTAAAAGAGTTTCTCAGTGAAACTCTTTTTTTACTGTTGACAGCGTTTTAAAACAATGCTATTCTTTGTGTGAACATTAGATAAAACGCTTTATCAAATGTTCGCTTTTTTTAAAAGTTTGATAAAACGTTTTATCAAAATGAGAGGGGAATATGCATGGAAAAAAGAAAAGTCATTATTGATACGGATCCGGGGATCGATGATGCAGTTGCGTTAGGAATTGCTTTGTTTAGTGAAGTGTTGGACGTTAAGTTGATCACAACAGTGGCTGGAAACGTCGGTATTGAACATGTCACCAATAATTTGTTGAAACTGCTCTCCTTCTGGGATTTATCGATTCCAGCAGCTCAAGGTGCATCTCAGCCGTTAACGCGAGCAGTCAAAGATGCCAGCGATGTGCATGGGGTAACAGGGATGGCCGGCTATTCATTTCCGGAACCGGATCGTTCATTGCTGCTGGAAACTTCAGCTGTTGAAGCGATGTATCAAACGATCAAAACGAATGAAGGAAAAATTACGATCGCCGCATTAGGTCCATTAACGAATATTGCTCTTTTATTTAAGATTTATCCAGAAGTCAAAGAA
Source organism: Enterococcus sp. DIV0213h (assembly GCF_051711285.1). Classification (NCBI taxonomy): domain Bacteria; kingdom Bacillati; phylum Bacillota; class Bacilli; order Lactobacillales; family Enterococcaceae; genus Enterococcus; species Enterococcus sp. DIV0213h. The sequence goes on along the minus strand of NZ_JBIOMH010000001.1, from coordinate 3,062,068 downwards.
AAAATCGAAGAGATCGTTTTGATGGGTGGAGCCTTAGGCAGAGGAAATTTCGGTGTGTTGTCAGAGTTTAATATTGCGATTGATCCCGAGGCTGCTGCAATTGCTTTTGAAAGCGGTTTGCCGATCGCTGTAGCCCCGTTAGATGTGGGGGCCAAAGCGCTTGTATATCCGGAGGACAGTGCAAAAATCAAGAAAATGAACCAAACTGGAGACATGATGGTGCAGTTATTCAAAAAATACCGCGGCGGTAGTTTTGGAACAGGTTTAAAAATGTATGACAGCTGCGCGATCGCTTATCTTTTGTGTCCAGAGATATTCGATATTCAGGAGACGTTTGTTGCAATTGAAACACAAGGAGCCTATACAGCAGGTGCGACAATTGTCGATCTCAACAATCGTCTGAAACAGAAAAACAATTGCCGTGTTTGTATCGATATCGATGAAGCGCTCTTTAAAGATTGGTTTTTACAGGCGATCAGCAAATGTAAATAGGAGGGAAAAGAAATGATAGAAGCGATTTTAGTACTCGTTGTTTTGGGAATTGTCGGCTATTTTATTATTAAGAGTTATAACCCAGCATTGATTCTGATTATTGGGGCACTTGTTTTGCTTTGCGCATCCGTCGTATTAGGAAATCCGCTTTACCCAGAAGGCGAAGGGACCGGCTTGGCCTTGTTCGATATTTTCCTGAAACTCAAAGATACAATTATCTCTCAAGTAAGTTCTGCTGGTTTAGTGATCATGATCTTATTCGGGTATTCAGGTTATATGAATCTCATTGGTGCCAATCAAAAAGCCGTCAATATTTTGGTTCAGCCAATGACAAAAATCAAGTCCAAGGCATTATTTATTCCGATCGTTTTCTTATTAGGTAATTTGATGTCGTTAGTCGTGCCGAGTGCATCTAGTTTGGCGATAATTTTGATGGCAATTCTTTATCCGCTGCTTCAAGGGATCGGAATCTCTTCTTTGACCGCGGCCGGAGTAATCGCAATGACTGCTACTATCATGCCGACACCTTTAGGTGCAGATAATGTGATCGCGGCTCAAACATTGAACTACAACATTTTAACTTATGTTCTTTACCATGCGAAAATTTCTATCCCGGCATTGCTGATCATGGCCGTTGTTCATTACTTTTGGCAAACGTATTGTGATAAAAAAGAAGGTAAAGATGCCTTTGTAGAACTAAAAGAAATTGAAAGTAAGTCAGAAGAAACGACTGTTCCTGGGTTTTATGCGATTTTACCACTCCTTCCTTTGGTGTTGATCATTATCGTTGGTATAATCGGGATATTTAAAGAAGGTGTGACAATGGATATCTTTGTCTTAACGATGATCTCCTTTTTTGTCGCATTATTGATTGAATGTTTGAGAAAGAAATCTTTCAAAATCGCACAAGAAAGCGCGGTCGAACTTTTTAAAGGGATGGGACAAGGGTTCAGCCAAGTAGTTATGCTGGTTGTGGGTGGTTCATTGTTTACCACAGCTATCCAAAGCTTAGGGGTGATCGATTCATTAATGAGTGCGGTAGAAAATTCTCAATCTGCTGGGGTGTTAACTGCATTGATATTCAGCGGCGCTACCGCATTGTTCGGTATTTTGAGCGGCGGCGGATTGGCGATGTTTTACGCTGTGATTGAATTGATTCCTGATATTGCCGCTAAAGCGGGAATTGACGGGATTTTGATTGCATTGCCGATGCAGATGATCGCCAATCTTGGCAGAACGATCTCACCAGTTGCCGCTGTCATTATGATTGTATCTTCTTCAATCGACGTCAGCCCTGTTCGGTTACTGAAACGAACCAGCGTTCCAACGATCGTTGGGATCATAGCAGTGGTCATTTTGTCGCTGGTATTGCTCCCTTACTAGAGTCATGAATGAACTTCAGAGGGCGTCAAGGCAAGAATTAGCAGAGATTTTTCAAATTTTCATCGAAGCAAAGCAGCAGATGGATAGAAGAAAAATCTACCAGTGGACCGATACCTATCCTTCGCTAGAAATCTTGGCGAAGGATATCGAGAAAAAAGAGCTGCTGGTGTTGAAGGATAACACAGAAAAAATTGTAAGTGCCGGTGTTTTGTCAAATGAATCGCAGTCAAACGTCAGCAAAGAATATCAAGGAATAAGAACGATTCAGAGGCTTGTTGCGAGGCCGTCTCAAGCGGGGCAAGGATTTGGCCGTCAGTGGATCAATAGCTGCTTGGAACAGCAGTGTGATGAAGGGGAAACAGTGCTTTCAATCACAAATCATACCAATTTGCCCATGCAGCGATTATTTGCAAAAACAGGGTTTTTAAAGGTTGGTGAAACGACCATTGAAGGTCGAGAAGCCTTTGGTCCTTTTTATATATTCAAGAGAAATAGGTGATTTTTTGAGTAAGATAACGATTTTAGGTAGTGTGAATATGGATATCGTGATCACGACGACACGAATGCCGAAGATCGGCGAAACGATCATTGGGGAGCAAATTGATTATTTTGTCGGAGGCAAAGGAGCAAATCAAGCAGTGGCAGCTTCTCGTTACGGTGCATCAGCAAGATTTTTAGGCAAAATCGGGGAAGATACTTTTGGGGAAAAGGTTCTTCAGCACCTCAGCAGAGAAGCTCTCGATTTGTCGGCTGTTTCCCGTGAAAAAAATATGTTCACAGGAATTGCGAGTATTTTTAAATTAGCAGAGGATAATTGTATCACTGTCGTTCCTGGTGCGAATGGACTGATCGATGAAGTGTATGTTCAGCAAACGATCAGTGAACTTTCACAGGGGGATATCTTACTTACTCAACTGGAAATTCCTGTGGAAGCAATCAAACAAGCATTGATTCTTGCTAAGAAAAAAGGAGTTCTGACGATTTTGAATCCTGCTCCTTACAATGAGATCGTACCGGAACTCCTGCCATATATTGATATTTTGACACCAAATGAAACGGAATTTGCCGCTTTGATCGGTAAAGAGACCATTTTGGAAGACGAAATTGAGCAAGTCATTGCTGATTGGCAAAAAAACTACGCTACGCGAATCGTTGTCACACGAGGAAGCAAAGGGGTAACATTTGTAGAAAAGTCACAAGTTGTGACGATTCCATCGAACAAAGTTTCAGTTATAGATACTACCGGTGCGGGGGATACCTTTAATGGCATCTTGGCAGCAGCTTTAGGGGAAGGAGCGGATTTTTATGAAGCCGTTTCTATGGCGAATAACGGAGCCAGTCTGTCCGTTCAAAAGCTGGGGGCTCAGACAGGGATGCCGCTGAAAAGCGAAATAGAAGAGTTTATGAAGCAGAAAGCGGAGAATTAGAAAAAACTTCTGATCAAGTGTGATTCTTGATCAGAAGTTTTTTTGAAGTTAATGTGTTTTGGACACCACTGAGTCTCCTTCAATTAAACGGTACCCTAAATTGATTTTTTCAATTGCTTCAGGATCAGCAATTTTTTGCAACAAGACTTCAACCGCCTTCTGACCAATGGCTGTCTGGTTTTGTTTGATATGGGTAAAAACGAAAGCATTCAGATCAAAAATATTTACTGTTGGGTGATCAAAGCAGACGACGGAGTAGTCTTGGGGCACTCGTTTGCCGATTTTTTCGATCGCACTTTTTGCAAGGAGTGCAATATTATATTCAGTGGTAAAAAGGGCAGTGATTTGGGTGTTTTCTTCCAAAAAACTGATAATTAGCTTTACATCGTCTTCAATACTGCGAGAAGAATTTGGAACGACAGAATCGATCATTGATAAAATTTGATTTTGACTGACTGCCCGATTCTCATCTACATGCGCCGCTAAAAAACCATTGACACGTTCGTCAATCGTTGAGACGCTGCTGTCAGAAGTAATCAATCCGAGTTTTTCATGTCCCTTGGCAAATAAATAACTAGTCAGTTCTTTGGCGGCTGAAAAACTGTCGGTTTGAACGCTACATATCGGTAAGTTCGCCATCAAACGATCAATAACCACAATTGGAAAATTCTTCGAAATTAGTTCAAGAATCTTAGGAGAAGTATATTCTGAGGAAGTAGGCAATAAGACGAGCCCTTGAATTCCCATCTCAACGAGTTCTTGAATCAATCTGTTTTCTGTTTCAGGATCGCCATAACTTATTTTTACAATAAAATGTATTGCTTCTTCATTCGTTTTTAAGATAGAACGTAGAATTTGTGCGCCAAAAAAGTCAGTGAAATTTGTGATGATCAATCCAACGATCAGCTTTTTAGGCGAAATATCTGTTTTTTTGTTATTGATAACAACTGAGCCCTTTCGAGGCTTTCGAAGAATGTAGCCCTCTTCCTTTAGAAGATCAAGGGCTTTTTTTACGGTGATGGTACTTACTTTGTAGGATTTTGATAGTTCTTTTTCTGTTGGTAATGTCTCGTTCAAGGAGACGACTCCTGATTCAATTTGCTGTTTTAATTCTTCATAAATGACCTGGTACAATGGCTTACTCATTTTCACGCCTCCATTTCATTAGTAATCGTATTTATCTATATATTAAATATATTATATTGATAAAGCAAGCGATTTATTCAATTAAATGCTTATGAAACCGTTGACATTACAAAAACTATTATATATAATTCGATTGTAAAGTTAATGAATATATTAAATCTTTTTAATGTTATATTGAATAAGGGGGGTTGCTTGATGGAAATCGTGAAGAAGAACAAACGCGGGATAAATGAACAGCAAAATATTGCTTATTGGTTTATATTGGTGCCGGTTTTCTTACTTGTTGTGTTTGCAATTGTTCCAATTATTATGGCGCTTTATTACAGCTTTACGGATTACAATATTATAGAGAGTCCCAATTGGGTTGGATTTAGAAATTTTACTAGAATTTTTCAAGATGAATTTTTCTTTATTTCCTTAAAAAATACAATTGTATATACCTTTCTATATGTTCCGTTAGGATTGATCGTTTCTTTAGGATCCGCAATGCTTCTCAATCGAAAAATGAGAACTACAAGCTTGTTTCGAACGTTTTTCTATCTTCCGGTTTTGTGTTCCTCAGTCGCTACCGCAACCATCTGGTATTGGTTATTGAATCCTCAGGTTGGATTATTAAATCAACTGCTCGGATTGATTGGAATCAATGGTCCCGCTTGGTTATACAGCTCAAACTGGGCGATGACTGCAATCGTAATTATGAGTGTATGGATGAGTTTCGGTGGAAATATGATGATTTTCTTGGCAGGACTGCAAGGAATCAATCCTGCGTTATATGAAGCAGCTGACATTGAAGGAGCAAACTCATGGCAAAAATTTCTCGGAATTACTTGGCCACAATTGTCTAAAACTACTTTTTTAGTTAGTACACAGTTGATCATTGGTGCATTTCAAGTTTTTGATCAAGCATACATGCTGACAAAAGGTGGTCCGGGAAATTCTACCATCACGATCGTTTACTATATCTATAATAAAGGGTTTGGTGGTCTGGAGATGGGCTATGCCTCTGCATTGTCATTTTTACTTTTTATGATTATTTTCGTTTTCTCTTTGATCAACATGCGTCTGACAAATAAAGAAACAAATTAAAGGAGAAAAGTTATGACAAAAATAAAATCTTTTCGAACAGTTTCATGGTATTTCATGGTGATTATAGTCAGTTTAACAACAGTGCTTCCATTTGTATGGACGATATCAACTTCCTTCAAATCAGATAGTGAGATTCTCAGCGGTTCAATGAATATCATACCAAGTCAGTTTACCTTTGATCACTATCGGGAAGTTTTTAAGACGATGCCGTTTCTGACTTATCTAAAAAATTCGCTGATTTTAGCGCTTGGAGGTGTCGCAACGAATCTGTTTTTTGGTTCATTGGCTGGGTATTCTTTTGGACAACTGAGATTCAAAGGAAAAAAACCAATCTTTTTAGTCTTTTTAGCTTCGATGATGGTGCCAGGAATCGTCACGATGATTCCCACATTTATCGTCTTACGGGGATTTCCTTTAGCTGGTGGAAATAATCTTGTCGGCTCCGGCGGACTGGGTTTGATCAATTCTTATTGGGCGATTTTACTTCCTGGGGCTGCAGGTGCTTTTTCAATTTTCTTCATGAAGCAGTTTTTTGAACAGCTGCCTAGAGAGCTTGGTGAAAGTGCACGGATGGATGGAGCCACTGAGTTCAAAATTTTTTGGGATGTTTATTTTCCTCTAGCCAAGCCTGCCTTAACAACATTAGGTATCATGACTTTTCAAGCAGGATGGAATGCCTTTATGTGGCCAATGATCGTTTTGAATGCTGAAGAAATGAAAACTGTTCAAGTGGGACTGGCTGCTTTTCAATACAATTACAATACTAATTATGGACCATTGATGGCAGGTACCATTTTAGCAACATTGCCTGTACTTATCCTATTTATTTTTGCACAACGCAACTATGTTCAAGGAATGGCCGATGCTGGAATTAAATAAAAAAGAGGAGGAAATGAAATGAAAAAAGTTTTAAAAGGATTGCTGTTAGCAGGGACGATCACATTGTTAGGTGCTTGCGGCAGCAACAATGGGCAGACTGACCAAGCAGACGGTGGGAAGCAAACGATTACCTTTTGGGGATCGTGGAGCGGTGATCAAGTTGATCAGCTGAATCAATTGATCGATCAATACAATGATAGTCAGGATAAATATGAGGTTGCTTATAAAGTACAAGACAATGTAGAAGAAAAGCTGCTGACTGGTATGGCTGGCGGCGAGATTCCAGATGTCATTTTATGGGATCGGGTGAATACGGCGATGTATGCTCAAAAAAATGCGCTGTTGGATTTAGATGATTTAATTGCGGAAGACAATATCGATATGACTTCTTTTTATGAAGAGACAGTGAAAGAGATGCAGTATGAAGAGAAACAATACGGGATCCCCCTTTTAGTAGATAATCGCTCGCTTTTTTATAATAAAACTTTATTAGACGAAGCGGGCGTCGAACCGCCAACAACCTGGGATGAATTGTTAGATGTCGCAGAAAAAACGACGAAATGGGACGGAAATACGCTTGTCCAAGCTGGTTTTTCATTAGATGATGTCGGTTTGTTCAACATGTGGCTTCAACAAGCAGGCGGCAGCATGTTGAATACCGATAATACTGCAACAGCGTTTAACTCTGAAGCAGGTATGGAAGTTTTGGACTTTTGGGATAAGCTGATGAATGAAGCAAAAGTTTATCAACAAGGGTTTAACGACGGGTCTGATGCCTTTGCCGCAGGAAAAGTAGCTTTGGCATATAATGGCCCTTGGGCATTGGCTGACTATGATAAAGTAGATGGATTGGAATACGGTATCGTACCGCCGATGACAGGTCCAAATGGTGATAAAGGCGCATTGACTGGAGGATTCGGATTAGTGATTCCGAAAACTGCTAAAAATCAAGATGCTGCATGGGACTTTATTAAGTGGTGGACTACAAATCCAGATGTGGGTGTTGAATTTGCTAAAATCTCAACGTGGCTGCCAGCAAATATCGAGGCAGCACAAGATCCTTACTTTACGGAAAATGAAAAATATAAAGCTTTTGTTGAAACGATGGATTTTGCTAAAATCCGACCAACTGTTACTGGTTACTCTGATGTTGAAAGACTCGCATTGATTCCACAATTAGAAAATGTATTTTCTGGTAAAATCAATGCACAAAAAGCCCTTGAAAATGCCCAACAGCAAGGTGATAAAATTTTGAAAGAAGGATCAGGAGAATGACCGATTTTAACAACTATGCGGAGCTTGCTCAGGAAAGTATTGACTATTTCTACAAAGCAGAAACACCAGAGCAATTTGTAAACAATGTGTATCCATTAAGAAATGTGGAAGAAAACACTGTTTTCAACTATTGGTGGATCGCTCATTTAGTCGATGTCCGCATTGATGCTTATTTGAGAACAAAGAAAGAACAGTACTTGCAAGTTGCGGAAGAGACTTACCGCTATAATAAACAGCGAAATCAGGGAACACTGCTTCACGAATACTACGACGACATGCTTTGGAACGCTTTAGCCGGCCTACGCTTGTATGAATTGACTCAAAAACAGGAATATTTAGAAGATGCGCGAGAAGTCTGTCTCGATATTTTTGATACGGCCTGGAATGATCACATGAACGGCGGTTTTGCGTGGAAAAGAACACAGCTTGATTATAAAAATACTCCGGTAAACGCACCAATTATGATTTTAGCCCTAAGACTATATCAAATAGAAGCAGATGAACGCTATTTGAACACTAGTCATGAGACGCTCAAGTGGATGAGAGAGCACTTAGTGAATCCTGAAACAAAATTTGTAGAAGATGGTATCAATCGAAATGGTGATGGAAAAGTCGATGTTCAATGGCAATTTACCTATAATCAAGGAGTGTATATTGGCGCTTTGATCGAGTTTTTTCATGTAACGAAGGATCCCGCTTATTTAGAAGAAGCACTGCATTGTGCAAAAACGTCCATTGAAACAATTGGGGCAAGTGGTGTGTTCGATGACCAAGGAGATGGAGGAGATATCGGATTATTTAAGGGAATCGAATACCGATACTTAAAAGTATTGTTTGAAAAAGCACAACAATTTGGATTGGATGCTTCCTTCATTAAATACTTTGTTATTTCCAGCTGTGAACTGCTCTTACAGCATAGTACAAAGGAACATCATTTGCTGACTTACCGAGATTGGCTTGTGGAGGAATTGCCTGAAAGTGTTTACTTATCAGATCAATTGTCGGGAGTTATGGCATTGGAAGCAGCCGCGGCAATAGAAAAATTTTAGAAAAACTGGGAAACCAGTTTTTCTTTTCAAGAGGTGGAAAGAATGCCCTATCAAAAAGTACCAACTGTTGTGAAAGAATTTATGGAAGAAATCACCGAGCTATGCGGAGTAGAGCACTCCAAGTGGGCAGAAAATTTTCAGGCAGCGTTTGCCAATACCGTCCTTACGACAGTAAAAGAGCAGAGTGATGGCAGTACCTTTGTGTTGACTGGAGATATACCAGCGATGTGGCTGCGGGACTCAACAGCTCAAGTCCGTCCTTATCTTTACCTTGCAAAAAAGGACCAGGAGTTGGCTGATATGATCGCGGGTCTAGTAAAAAAACAATTTACGTTTATTGCCATTGATCCTTACGCCAATGCTTTTAATGAAACGGAAAACTTTGCCGGGCATCAAGAGGATGATACGAGGATGAATGGATGGATCTGGGAACGAAAATACGAAGTTGATTCTCTGTGCTATCCTGTGCAATTGGCATATTTGCTTTATAAAAATACGGGGCGTACCGATCATTTTGATGCTGTCTTTGTCAAAGGAGCTAAGATGATCATCGATGTATTTCGCATTGAACAAGATCATGGGCAATCTACCTATCGTTTTACACGTGACACTGTGAGACAAGAAGATACACTAACAAATGGGGGCAAAGGAACGCCAGTTGCTAAGACGGGAATGACTTGGTCGGGGTTTAGACCTAGTGATGATGCATGCCGGTATGGTTATCTGATTCCTTCCAATATGTTTGCTGTTGTGATTCTTGATTACTTGAAGTTCATTTTTACCACTATTTTAGAAGAACCTGAAATCGCAGATTCTGCTTCAACTCTTCGTAAGGAGATCCAAGCAGGGATTGACGAATACGCCTACACGACAAATAAAAAAGGAGAGACAGTTTATGCTTATGAAGTAGACGGATTTGGCAATGCAGTGATCATGGATGACAGCAATGTACCAAATTTGATTTCAGCACCTTATCTGGGGTACTGCTCAATGGAAGATCCAATCTATTTAGCAACTAGAAGAACACTCCTTAGTCGAGAAAATCCTTATTTTTATGAAGGAAAGTATGCAAGCGGCATTGGTTCATCTCATACACCTGAGAACTTCGTATGGCCGATCGCAATGGCTATGACCGGATTAACATCGAAAGACAAAACAGAAAAAGCCAGTATCCTTGATCAATTAACGGCTATTGACGCTGGTACAAAGTTGATGCATGAAGGAATCAATGTTGATGATCCAAGTGATTACACCCGAGAATGGTTTTCTTGGGCAAATATGATGTATTGTGAATTAGTAATGGACTATTTTGATTTTAAGGTGGAAAAATAAATGAGTTTTGGAATCAATCTAGGTCATACACAAGACAATTGTAATCTTGCTGGATAACTAGAAAATAATTGTTTCAAAAGAGTAAAGATAATCGACCCATAAAAATCAAGAAAGAAAATTGTTTGCTTTATTAATCACTATTCATTGGTCACTCTGAGAGTGCACAGTTTTATACCCGGTAGTGCGAATAAAGCGGCTGATGATTAGAAGCATATTTTATCATTACCAAAGCCAGGTTGATACAATATTGATTTTGGCAGACATTAATGCGATGTTATAAGCTCCCTGTTTTTTGGACAACAGATACGAATACTGGAACATATGGGGAAATGAAGGAAGACGCTGAAAAAAGGCGATGCGTTTATTTACCTATAGCTGTACCTAAAAGATACCTATGAGTTGACATAAAGACTGCTTGGCGGTTTTGCTGGACCGACTATCGAAGTATGTACGGAAGAAAAGGGGAAGTTTCTCTCGGAAAACAACTCGGTCTGGCAGTTTATAACTCACTAAGTTGCACAGGCATAGGTCAGCTACTTACACTAAATCGCATCATCTTCGGGAGAAAGGTAATGAATCCCAAGCATCTGATCGCAAAATATCGCGTATATTTTCATAGGCAAATTGTTGAGGACATGTAGATGGTGAGAATTGAAGAATGATCGTCTTTTCTTGACGCAAGAGGTTTGAAAGACTATATACAACTAGCAAAGGACTATTCCTGAAAAAGGCATCTGCGCCTCTAAAAAGAAGCGCAGATGCCTTTTATACATATACGATTTATGCTGTGAAAACAACCGCTCCTTGATAAAAACTTTTGCTGACGAAGCCTTTGCGGGCAACGAATTCTGCCGTACAAGCAGCTGGTGTCAGCAAGAAATCAGCCGAATCACCAACCTTAGGCCATTGCTGCGCACCGTTTTTATCTAAGGGCACTTTGCCATCAGTAACCAGACCTAGGGCTTGCGTCAAGTCTTCCTGACTTTTGACGGCAAAAATCTCTAAATAGCGCGCCAGCTTTTCTTGTAAAGAACCGTCGCCAAGAGAAGACCAAGAATCATAGACATTGTCGCAACCGATATGAACAGCCACGCCATAGCTTTGCAATTCCTTCAGTGGCGGGATCGTTCCTGGGCTGATGGGAATACTTGAAATGATATGGATCTCTAAGTCTGCTAAGGCTTGAAAGACTTCTTTGCGTTCTTCTCCCTCAAAGTCATTTAGACCAAAGGCGTGACTGATCGCTACTTTTCCTTGCATATTGAATTCCTTCGTCAAACGAATCATTTCTTTGACGGTCGCTCTGCCAGCTTCTTGCCGATCATGAAGATGGAGGTCAATACCGACATGCCCTTTTTGAGCAAGTTCAAAAGTTGTCCGTAAGGAAGTTTTATAATCTTGATCGAGTGTATAAGGATCAACACCGCCAATATAAGAAGCTTTGCCCGTTGCTAAGGCTTCTTCAATCAAAGAAGCTGCATTTGAGCGCAATAAGCCATGTTGTGGGAATAAGACCAACTCCGAGCCAAAAGGTTGTTCGGCGACTAATTCAGTGATCGCATCAAAATAACGCAGCTGAGTCATTGGTTCAATATCGATATGTGAGCGGAACATCACCGCACCGTGAGGTAGTTCTAAATCAATCAGCGCTTGTCCGCGTTCTTTGATCGATAACGGTAAGGCATCTAATTGGGGAATCTCAGTTTCAAATCGTTCCACCAAGCTAGCTGCGGGCGTTACTGGACGCCAAGGAGTACCTAATTTACTTTTGTCCAAATGACAATGTTTTTCGATCAATCCTGGCAACAATAACTGATTTTCCCCATCAATGATCGTCGCCTCACTTGCTGCCTGCCATTCAGTCATCGGCACGATCTCCGCTATTTTTCCATCATTGATCCCGATTGCTGTATTTTCTGTTTTGGTTCCATAAGACCAGTCGCCTTCTTTTAAATAACTCGTCTCAAGTTGAACATTTGTAAGCCATAAATCCAAGAAATCGCCTTCTTTCGTGTTTGCTTCATGGTATCATACATTCGCTGCTCGGCTCTAAAGAGATGCTTGTGGCAAAAGGACTAAGAGCTGAGCCTTGCAATCATTGGCTAGAAGTGTAGGATAGAAACTAAGTGAAGATAACGAGGAATAAACCAAAAGACTTGGAGGATAAAGGATGAAGAAAAACGACTTTCTATTGACAGCTGATGAGCTGTCCCATCAAAAAATGGAGTATCTAGAAACATTGTTCGCTTTAGGAAATGGGCAAATCGGCGTCCGTGCAGGGCATCCTTTGAAGGTCAATCAACTGTATCCAGGAAATCCTGGGGCGTTTGTCAACGGCTTTTTTGACAGCGAGCCGATTCAGTATGGCGAATGGGCTTATGGGTATGCAAAAGAACATCAAACGATTTGCAAATTGCCAAACTTGCGTGGAGTTATTTTGAAAATCGGCGAGGAGGATTCTTCGGTTGAGGAATGGCAAGTCGAACGAACGCAAATGAGTCTTGCATTAGCTGACGGGATTCTGACGGAAAGTTATCGGATCACTACTCCGACCGGAAAGTCTTTTGAGTTGGGGTTAACTTCGTTTGCGTCAATGACGCGTAGTGAACTCTATGTTTGCCGCTATGAAGTGATAACAGCCGATTTTTCAGAACCGATCGAACTATCCCACAAATTAAATCAGCAATTCTCTGTCAATAAAACAGATGATCCTCGAGTTGCCAGTAAGAATCATCAATTGGAAAAAGAACAAATGGGCGCATACCAAGTATGGACAGCACCAAATAGTCAAAAGCAAATCGCTATTCGGCTGCATCAAGAAAAGCAGTATTTGACAGTTGGAGAACCGTCAACTTCGATTTTTCAGGTCAAATTGCTGCAAAGGTTTGGTGAGACACCATTTGAGCAGAAAGTCGACGAGTTTTCTGTCTTATTAAAAGAACAAGCGGATTACTATCGATCTTTCTGGCAAGCCAGCGATATTCAAATCGTGGGGGATGACTATTTGCAAAAAGGGATCCGTTTCAATTTGTTTCATTTGAACCAAGGTGCAGGGCGTGATGGGAAAACGAATTTCGCCGCAAAAGGGCTGACGGGTGAAGGATATGAAGGACATTATTTTTGGGATACAGAAATGTATCTACTGCCTTTCTTCATTTATACGAACCCCGAGATAGCCAAAAGCTTGCTTTCCTATCGTGCAAGTATTTTGCCGCAAGCCAAAAAACGAGCAAAAGAATTGAATCAAGCTGGGGCATTGTTTGCTTGGCGTACGATTGACGGTAATGAAACGAGTGCCTATTATCCAGCAGGTACAGCACAACTGCATATCAATGCCGATATCGTTTATGGTTTTCAATTATATGAACGTATCACGGGTGATCAACCCTTTATTGAAGAAATTGGTAAAGAAGTCGTTTTTGAAACAGCGAAATTCTGGTTTCATTATGGCACGTTTGTTGTAAAAGAAGGACAAGAGCGGTTTTGTATTCATGGAGTGACAGGACCAGACGAATACAGCGCTTTGGTAAACAACAATTTTTATACAAACAAAATGGTACAAAATAACTTACGCTATGCGGTCGAATTGGCCAAACGATACCATGTCTATCAAGAATTGATTGCCGATTGGGAAAAAGCAGCTGACTTGATGTACTTCGGTTACGATGAAGAGCGGCAGCTAACGAAACAAAATGATTCCTTCTTAGATCAAGCGCTGTGGCCATTTGAGGAAACACCTGCTGAGAATTATCCGCTTCTGCTTCACTATCATCCAATGATCATTTATAAGTATCAAGTATGCAAGCAAGCAGATACTGTTTTAGCAGAGATGCTGTTTACCCATGAATTTTCAGCAGATCAATTAACAAGAGACTATGACTATTACGAGCAGGTGACGACCCATGACTCCTCGTTGTCTCGTTCCATCTTTAGTGTGATGGCTAGCCGAATCGGCGACACTGAAAAAGCGTATCGCTACTTCATGGATACCGCACTGATGGATCTCAATGATTTGCAAAAGAATGTTGTAGACGGTGTTCATGCTGCCAATATGGGCGGCAGCTGGTTGAGTTTGATTTATGGTTTTGCTGGTCTGACCTATGATCGCGGACTTCACTTGGCGAATCATTTGCCACAGAAAATCGAATCACTGACATTTACGATCACTTATCAGCAAGAAGCAATCAGAGTGAAGCTTCAAGGGGGAGAAATCGAATGCCAGTTGCTGCCTGACAGCAAGTTGCGTATTGTCAAAGAGGGGCATGGACTTTGGATTCAGCAACACACCACGACTATCGATGCCTATCCGCAAGAAGACTGATCAATCGGATAGAACCAGAACCGCCGCAAGGATTTTCGCCTGCGGCGGTTTTTTTGACTCGTTCCATAAATCTTCTTGTAGAAATTTCCCTTAATGAAAGGGAAGATATACCTATGGAGGTTGCTTGAGTTTGACTCTAAACTAGTAAGCGAGGGAGAGAGAGATGGAAAAATTAAGCCTATTGTTGTTAAGAACACTTTCGAAGCATGACGGTTTTATGACGAGTAAAGCGGCTGCTGCCGAGTTGGGGGTTAGCAGGAAAACCGTTCGCCGTTATGCAGAAGAAATCAACCAGCATCAAGAACGATACGGTTGTATGATCCAAGCGAAAAAAGGGAGTGGGTTGTATTTACAAATAACGAACGAAGAAGCTTTTCAGCGAAGGAAAGAACAAGCGTCACACAATGACGACTTTGTTTCTAGAATTATTGAATTCTTTATTCAAGAAGAAACGTATATTAAGTCCGAAATGCTTTGCGAACGCTTATTCATTTCTCAGAGTAAGCTATCTCAAGAATTGAAAAAGCTGCGACGTATACTAAGCCATTACCAGCTCTCCATTCAAACGAAGCCGTATTACGGAATGAAACTTAGCGGCAGCGAATTTGACTTGAGACGGTTTATGGCTAGTAATTATTTGCAAAGAACCCATATCAAGCAGTTAGAAGAGGGCACAATCAGCGAAGATACACCGTCGCTTCTTCATCAGCAGATAAAAGCGATCGTTTCGTCGGAGTTTTCGCAAAAAGCCTACCCCATGTCGGAGGCTATTTTGAACAATCTGGTGAATCATTTAGCGATCGCTGTCTTACGCATGCAAAGCGGCCGCTACTTGGATCGAAATCTGCCAATCAGCGGCAGGACCAATGATGAACAGACGTTACTAGGAGAGCGAATCATAGCCAGAATTGAAAAAGAATGTGCTGTACACTTTACCGAATACGAGCGAAATTATGTTTTAGGGCAAATCGTTGGTAAACGAGTAGTCCCTAGAAATGAAAAGATGACTGTTTCAGATGAAGCAGCAGAATTGGTCAGCAAAATTTTAAAAGCGATCAAGGAAAGCCGCCAAATCGATTTCAGCAAAGACTTGGATCTGCAAACGATGTTGATGTTGCACTTTGCTCCGCTGATCGATCGGATCGAATTGGGGATCGAGCTGAAAAATCCTTTGTTGAATGAGGTGAAGGTACACTGTAATGTCGCTTATGATTTAGCCATCATTGCCGGTCAAGTCATTGCAAAGCAATTTGAAAAGACCATCAGTGATCATGAACTCAGCTATTTGGCGATGCACTTTGATGTGGCTTTAAATAAGAAAAATTCGCAAACACAGCGCAAGTATATTTTAGTGGTCAATGACCTAGGCCGAGCGGCCAATACCTTCCTTAAAGAGAAATTTGAGTTTTATTTTCGCAATTATATCAAGAAAGTCACGGTATGCAATCAATATGAATTTTTGCAAATGATCGAAGAGCAGGAGTTCGATTTCATCTTTTCTTCGATTCCGCTTCCTTACGAAGGAACGATTCCTGTTATGAATGTTGATTATTTTATGCAACCGGATATGATCAAAAAGATCGAAGCCGCATTGGCCGCTGTCTTCACAGAAGAAGTGCTTTTGAACTACTTTAAGGAATCATTATTCATCTGTGAACAAGAATTTGAAACAAAAGAAGCGGTATTGCATTTTTTATGCCAACAAATCAAAGAACAGTATTCAATGCCTGAGAATTTTGAAGCATTAGTTTTTGAACGAGAAGCCTTTTTTGGAACCGATTTCTTACCGTCGGTCGCTTTCCCTCATCCCAATGCACTGATTGGTTCAGAAACGGTGATTGCTGTTGCAAACTTGAAAAAGCCAGTGTTCTGGTACAAACAGTCGGTTCGTCTCGTTTTCTTATTAGTGATTGCTGAACAAG
Organism: Enterococcus sp. DIV0213h; assembly: GCF_051711285.1. NCBI lineage: Bacteria > Bacillati > Bacillota > Bacilli > Lactobacillales > Enterococcaceae > Enterococcus > Enterococcus sp. DIV0213h. Next base: position 3,045,756 of record NZ_JBIOMH010000001.1, on the reverse strand, counting down.
ATCACTTAAAAGTGAAACCGCTGAATGATCATTTGATCAAACAATGTTCTTCGTTGGATAAAGTTAACAAACTAGCTGCAACAACGGACTTTATGTCGTTCATTAATTATTTAAAGGAGTAGTATATGACAAATGAAAAAGTAACCTTAGAAGGTGCATATAATTTTCGCGATTTTGGCGGCTATCGGTCCAAAGAGGGAAAATATGTGGTGACTGGAAAACTATACCGCTCAGACGAATTGAGCAAATTGACAGAAGCCGATCAGAAAAAATTAGCAGCTCTGGGAATCGAGAAAATTATTGACTACCGTAATGCCCAAGAAAGAGTAGACAATGAAGACAAACCCATTGGGAATGCTCAGGTGCTTTATTTGACACCGATTGCTGATATTGCTGCTTTAGCTTCTTCAGAAGAAGGGGAGCCAATGGCGCTTTCTGCAGAAGAAATCACCGCCGAAGTTGCAAAAGAATTGATGATTCGGCAAAATCATGAATTTGTTGAAAACAGTCAATGCAAGACCGTTTTTAAAGAAGTATTGGACATTCATTTGGAAGCTGAAGGTGCAGTGGTTCAGCACTGCCGTGGTGGCAAAGACCGCACCGGTTATGGGGTTGCCCTGATTCAGTTACTGTTGGGTGTCAGTTATGAAGAGGTCATGGAAGATTATCTGCTGACCAACGAGTACAAAAGAGAGAAAAATACCAAGAGTCTCAAGCAGATACAAGAAGAAACGAACAACCCCGATTTTGTGGCAGCAATGCGATACTTCAAAGAAGCTGATCGGTGTTTTTTACAAACCGCTTTGGATTTGATTGAGGCTCATGGGGGGATTGAAACGTATGTAAAAGAAGAACTGGGTTTTTCACAGCAGAAAATCCAGCTGCTTAAAGATAAATACTTGCGGGATTAAGTGAAGGAGGACCTTATGAATACACTGAAAGATAAAATACTAGCTGCAGCCGTTCAAGTACAAAACAATATTTATATGAAAGCCATTGCCAATGCAATGATGGGCTTAATGCCCGTCATGATGATCAGTTCCATTGCTTCCTTGATCAATGCGATCGACATTGGGGCAACGCAACAGATAATGGAACAAATTGGTTTGAAAGCATTATTAACACAAGTCAACGCGATGACGATCGATGTCGTTTCCGTTTATGTCGCCTTTCTAGTTGGCTATAAATTAGCCGAACATTTAAATGCGGATCAACTAAATGCCGGTATCATGAGTTTGGTCTCATTTTTGATCTTGAGTCCGATTTCGACTTTAGAAGAAACTCGTACGATGGAGTTGTCGACCCTTGGCTCCGGTGGGATGTTTGTCGCCATGTTTGGTGGATTGTTGGGTGCCAGAATTTACATTTTATGTGTACAGAAGAATCTGATGATCAAAATGCCGGATTCGGTACCGCCGATCGTCAACAAATCCTTTGCAGCGATCGTGCCAGCAATTATTGTTTCAGCCATTATGGGCATCATCTACGTGGGCATGGCGGCAACCCCTTATGGCACGCTGACAGATATGATCTATACTTGGGTACAAGCTCCACTGACCTTGCTAGGAGCGAATATTCTTGCCTGCATGATCATTGTGGCTTTTATCGAATTTCTTTGGTTCTTTGGCATTCACGGAGTGTTGGCTGTTTATCCGATCTTGATGCTGGTCTTTTACCAACCAGGACTTGATAATCTGGCGGCGTACAGTGCCGGTCAAGCATTACCACATTTGTTTACGATTGGTTTTATTTTGAACAATCGCGGGGCTCGTTCATTTGCAGTCGCTTTACTGGCTATTTTTGGCTGCAAATCAGAGCAACTAAAAGCTGTTGGTAAAATTGGTTTGATCCCTTCCATGTTTGGTATTTCTGAGCCAATCAAATTTGGGATTCCTCAGGTGATGAATATCAGAATGCTGCTTCCCTTGATGTTAACACCGGCTGTTTCCGTGTTGTCAGCATATCTCTTAACAATTGTGGGTTTTTTGCCTTATCACAATGGAGTCAATATCCCAACTGGATTTCCGATTATTTTCGGTGGCTTCTTAGTGAATGGCTGGCAAGGGATCATTGCACAATTGATTCAATTTGTCTTATGTGTCCTCATCTATATCCCTTTTATGCGTCTGCAAGACAAAGCAGCATTAGCTGAAGAAAAGAATCTGCAAACCCAAGCGACAGTCGTTGAGTAACAAATAACGAGAAAATGGAGGAACAATGATGAAAAAAATAGTATTAGTTTGCGCTGGCGGCATGTCTACTGGTGTCTTAGTAAATAATATGAAAAAAGCAGCGCAAGAAAAAGGAGAAACGGTGGCGATCGATGCGTTCTCCATTGAATCAGTAACGACTGCAGCAAAAGATGCTGATTGCGTACTGTTAGGACCGCAAGTTTCATACCGATTAAATGAAGTCCAAGGTTTAGTTGCTTGTCCAGCAGCCGGTATCGACATGCGCACCTATGGCATGATGGATGGAAAAAAAGCATTGGAACAAGCACTTGAACTAATAGGAGAGTAGAATGGAAGAAAAAGAACAAATTTGTTTTCAGATTATTTCGCAAGCGGGTATGGCAAGAAGTTGCTTTTTTGAAAGTATTCAAAAAGGAAGAGAAGCCCAGAATCTGGCTGCACTGCAAGCAATCGAAAAAGGAAAAGAACATTATCATGAAGCCCATTTGGCACATCGGAAGTTAGTTCAACAAGAAGCCCAAGGGGAAAAAGTCTGGATGTCCTTACTATTAAGTCATGCGGAAGATCTTTTGATGAGCGCAGACATCATGAGTGAGCTTGCAAAAGAGTTTCAAGGGTTGTATGAAGAAATTCAGGCAATTAAGCAAACGATTCAGTCTACTGGCTCCTAACCGAAAATCGCAATAAGAAAAAGAAACGAAGTGTCAGTCCTTTAACAAAACACTTGGTTTCTTTTTGCTTAAATTTGATACGCACGTTGACAGGATTGCTTGAAGGTGTAGGATAGAAGAAAGATGGAACCTTAAATCAAACCAAGGAGTCGGACGATGAAAGCTTTCAAATCCCATACCGCACTTTTGATCATCAGCAATACGATCACGATCATCCCGTATCTTTATTTTTTATCTTTGAGCAAAGAGCAGTCGCTAAGTGCAGCATTAGCCTTTGCGCTCTTTTATACCTTTCGCATGACAGGGGTCTTTTTCTTACAGACGCTTACGGCGCTTTTCGCACCATCGCTGTTAGCAGCAAGTGTCTTGATCGGCGGTGCCGGCGCATTGGTGGGTATCTTGAGCACTTGGTGGAGCGTGGCACTCTTGCCAGCTGCTGGTTTGTTGGGGATCAGTGCTTCTTGGCTGCCGCCAGCTGATCTGATGGTACGCCAAAAAGCCAAGCTCACTGAACAGCCGCTGAAAAATGATTGGAAGGAGGCGCTGTTCTATCTTTTGGTTTTACTCTTTGCCTTACGGTTGCCTGATGACCTTCAAGGCATTGGCCTATTTGGCAGTTATTTTGCACTCTTTGTGCTGGCAGCTAAGAGTAGTCAAACCTTCAACAACCTCCCGAAAAGACCGTTGATGCAGCGCAACCAGTTATTCAACAAGCAGTTTTTGTTGTATTCCTTTTTCTTTCTCTTACTGTTTGGCTTGCGAGCAGCAAGGCTGATCAAGTCGAATGCCCTATTTGAGTGGGCGATTACTGGCTTCTTGTTTCTCTTTGCTTTGCTGCTGATCACTTTAACGAAACGCAGCCGCTCGTGGAAACAGCCACTTCATCTAAATGTGCTCACCTTCATTCGTGGGGTGATCGGAAACTTTTTTTTTCTTTTCGGCTCGGTGTATGTTACCGGTCGACTTGGAGCACAAGCGCTAAGCACGCACGTTTACTTACCATATGCACTGGGCCTTTTTGGTGCCATGTTTCTCGGAGGAAAACTCGCTCATCGTTTAGAAAAACAGCTGGTACCAACATATTTACTTGGGCTGATGGCAGGTGTTCTTCTGTTCAGCAGCGACACACTGATTCCAATAAGTTTATTCGTCATTAGCTTCTTTAATGCGGGATTGAATCAATGGCTCACGAAACAGTATTTGGCGGCAAAACCCGAAGCAATCGAGCAGCAGAGTTTAGCCAAGTATGCCACACAAAGCAAAGGGAGTCTGGTACATCAATTTCTTTTGATGACACTCCTATTTGTCATTCTTCGTTTTGAACATCAGCCGCTGGCTTTCTTGTTTCAGCTATCAGGAACGACGGCAACGAATCAGACCTCAAGGATCCAAAGCTTTTTAGAGCCAGCAAAATGGGGCTCGATTGCAGGAGTACTCTGTTTGCTAGTAGGTGGATTGGTGGTATTTTATCGGCAACTAAAGAAAACAAAAGTATAAGCGTCGTTAACTGACACTGTCTTATTTCTAGACGGTGTCTTTTTTTGAAATCGCATAAAAACCGAACGTTCAGCGTTTTATCTTCCTTTATGATAGTGAATTTTATTGCACTATTTTCGAATAGCGTTAAAATAAGAACATCGTGTTAGTGAAAAAGGAACATTAAACGAACGGCTTTTTCCTGACAATGTCTTAGAGAACGGGGGAAATCAAACAAATGGCAACCATTCGCTATTTTAAAGGAGATGTTTTCCATACACCAAGTGATGGAAAATTGGAGTATATAGAAGAAGCTTTGATTCAAGTCGATGACGCAGGGATCATCACGAAAGTTACTGCCAAAACAGATCAAGGGTATGAGGTAGAGCTGGCAAAAGCATCAGAGAATCTTCAGGCTTTATCCGAAGGCCAGTGCTTTTTACCAGGATTTGTCGATCTGCATGTCCATGCACCACAATGGCCGCAAGCAGGGATCGCGTTAGATGAACCGTTAAATGTCTGGTTAGATGAATGCACGTTTCCGCTGGAGGCAAAATATGCCGATCCAGCATTTGCCAAAGCTGTCTATCAAGATTTGGTGGCACAGCTATTGGCAAGAGGAACGACAACGGTTCTTTATTTTGCAACGATCCATCTAGAAGCGAGCCTTCAATTGGCGAAGACTTGTGCCGCTCTTGGTCAACGGGGATTAGTCGGAAAAGTCGTCATGGACGATCCCCAAGCCAATCCTGCTTTTTATCGAGACGCATCAACAGAAGAGGCATTAGCGGATACAGAACGTTTTATTCAAGAAGTACAAGCAATCGCAAAGACCGCACCACAAGGCGTTTATCCTGTGGTCACTCCGCGATTTGTCCCCAGCTGTACCGATGAAGGCTTGGCAGGGTTAGGCGCATTGGCTGAAAAATATGATGTTCATGTTCAGACCCACTGCAGTGAAGGGCAATGGGAACATGACTTTGTTCAAGAACGATTTGGTAAAACGGATACCGAAGTGCTGCAAGATTTTGGCTTGTTGCGTGAAAAAGCAGTGATGGCTCATGGCAATTTCATCAGCCCAGCTGACGGCGCCCGTTTTGTCGAAACCGGCGCCGCAGTTGCGCACTGTCCCATCTCAAATGCCTACTTTGCCAATGGCGTGATCCCAATCAAGCGCTTGAAAGAACAAGGGGTCACGATTGGTTTAGGAACGGATATCTCCGGCGGTTTTTCACCGAGTTTGTATGACAACATCAAACAAGCTGTGATGTCTTCGAGAATGTTAGAAGATGGCGTGGATGTCACGCTTCCTCAAAACACACGAGGAGTAGCTGATTCTCGTATATCCGTGATCGATGCGTTCTCATTGGCGACAAAAGGCGGCGGTGAGGCACTGAGATTACCAGTAGGTGTCATCAAAGAAGGGTATGCGTTTGATGTGCAAGTGATCGATACGCGACAAAAAGAAAATCCTTTGCCTGACTTCGGTGTGTTTACTTCACCCGAAGCAAGATTACAAAAAATCCTGTACTTAGCAACGATGCAAAATATTCGCCAAGTCTGGGTCCAAGGAAAAAAAGTACACGAAAAATGAGGAGAATGAGACAGTGGAATCAACGAAAAACAAACATTTAACGATCGGAATGAACGAAGACATTCCCTTTGGTCAAGCAGTACTTTTAGGATTACAGCATGTGTTGGCAATGGACGTGTATGTGCCGCCATTTATTATCGCAACCGCGGTGGCGATGTCCTCTTCAGACGCATCAGGTTTGATCCAATCGACCTTTTTAGGAGCAGGGATCGCTTCTTTGATCCAAGTCCTCTTTTTCTTGAAATTACCCGTATGTCAAGGACCATCCTTTGTACCCGTTGGAGCGATCATCGGTATTTATTTTGGTGCCAACGGCATGGACACGGTGTTAGGTGCCAGCATTGTTGGTGCCGCAGCAGTCATTTTACTAGGTTTTACTGGCATCTATAAGTATATCGTTCGTCATTTTATTCCTACGATCGTCAGTGGAACGATCATCATGATCGTTGGTTTGACGCTGCTGCCAACGGCATTTACTAGCAATATCTATCCTGCCACTGAAACACTAAGTGCCAATCAAAACATGTTGCTAGCTGCGATTACTGCGGCGATTTTGATCTTGTTTTCCATGTTAGGCGATTATTTTCCAGGAATGGGAAAATACTTCCGAATCAGTTCGGTCATTATTGCTTTGGTTATCGGTACCGTGATTGCTTCCTTTATGGGAGGCGTTGATTTTCAGTCGGTGGCGGATGCTTCTTTCTTTAGTCTGCCAAAACTGGTATTTCTAAACTATGGCCTGCATTTTGATGTTTCAGCGATCTTAACGATGCTAGTGATCTATATGGTTCTCCTAGCAGAAACAACAGGAACTTGGTACGCGGTCAGTTCTGTGACAGAAGAACCTGTTACGGATGAACAGATCAATAAAGGCGTGATCGGTGAAGGGTTAGGCTGCTTGGTTGCCGCCTTAGTTGGAACGACACCTGTAACTGGTTATTCTACCAATGCAGGGATCATTTCGATCACAGGGGTTGCTAGTAAAAAAGTCTTTGTGATGGCGTCCGTCTGGTTTATCCTATTGTCCTTCATGGGAAAACTTTCAGCCTTGATTCACGCAGTACCTTCTGCTGTCATCGGCGGCGTGTTCGCGGTCGTCTGCGTCATTATTTTGTTGAGCGGCTTTCGGGTCATTAAGAATGAAGAGTTTTCCGAGCGGGAGTTGTATATTATCGGGGTACCGTTGATTATTGCCATCGGCTTGTTGTTTATGCCAGCAGAAATCAAAGAATCCGCGCCTCAATTCTTACAATATTTATTAGATTCACCGATTGCTTTAAGCGCTATTGCGGCGATCATCATGAATAAATTGATCCCAGTGAAGAAAAAATAGAAAGTAAATGAGGAATGAGACCTTGTCTCGTTCCTTCTTTTGTTACAATCCTGTGTAAAAAGAGGGTTTTTTGTAATATAGGAAAGGTTTTCTAAGGTTAACTGGTTTACCTGAAAACAAAATAACTGTAATGTTAAAAATTACAGCAGAGCAAAGCTTGATATGATAGGATTCTCAAATTCTTACGAAACGTAAGGCAACTGTCGTTTTCGTAATCATCTGTAATGAATTCTTTACCTATGAAATATTCTTCGATGTTAGACTTGTTTATGCGCTTGAGTCATCTCAAATGACGCAAAATGAGTTTCAAAGAAGGAGATTTAATTATATGAAGTCTTTAAAAACTGTTTTACTTAGTACAGCTGTCCTTGCCGGTTTCGGCCTTTTCTTAGGTGGGAAAGACGCCTTTGCAGACGAACAATACACTGTTCAATCTGGTGATACATTATCAACAATCGCTACTAACTTTTACGGTTATAGCTCTGATGATACGATCAATGCGATCGTTGAAGCAAACGAGATTGCTGATAAAAACTTGATTTTTGTTGGGGAAGCATTGATCATCCCTACAGATGGCACTGCAACTTATACAGAATCTGCAAGCACGACTGCTGCAGCAAGTGTACAACAACCAAGTGAACCAGCAGCTTCACAATCAAGCAACACACAATCTGCTGCAAGCACACAAAGCAGCTCAAGCTACAGCTCTTCAGCTAGCGGCTCAGAAGCTTCAGCAAAAGAATGGATCGCAAACAAAGAATCTGGTGGTTCTTACACAGCGACAAACGGACAATATTATGGCCGTTACCAATTAACCAACTCTTACTTAAATGGTGACTATTCAGCTGCTAACCAAGAAAAGGTTGCCGATGAATATGTTGCATCACGTTATGGTTCTTGGTCTGCTGCCAAAGCATTCTGGGAAGCAAATGGTTGGTACTAAGATTCTCAAATGAATCTTGTCCATGACATCTAGTAATCAATTGCCCTTATTGGCGAGTACAACTTACTCGCTGATGAGGGCTTTTTTGTGTCCTCTGAGAAAGGTGAATGAATGTAACGCCGCTTACAGCTGCATGTAACGTCATTATCAGTCGACATGCCACTGATAAAAAATCCCTTTTTCCACGACAACCATGTATAATAGTAGGAAATAGAGCAGCAAGCGATTCAATCTGTCAAAATTGAGACAGAAAATGGCGATTTTGATAGCAGAAAGTGGGGGACACACAATGAGTACATCGATTGAAGAAAAAATTGCACAAAAAATGCAGCGATTTCAAGCATTTGGGGAAGGCTTGCCGGGAGCCAAAGTCTATTATCGCGAAGATTGGGATGCAATCTACTTTGATTTAGTAGGAAAGCAGTTTGGAATCATGAGTCCACAACCAGAAGAAACAGCGTTTTTGACTTTGAAAAATCTGCCCGAGGTCAACGAAACGCTGCGAGAGCAATTTCCTGACGTCATCATTCCAGGGTATTATGCCAATAAGACCCATTGGAATACCATCAAGTTGGCATCTGATGCCTTGATGGAAGAAAACATCGAACAAATGATTTTGGTTTCCTACGATTTAGTCAAACAAAAACTGACAAAAAAACAAAAAAGTGAGCTGGAAAACAGCGAATCGTAAGTCAAAGATTTAGCGACAAAAAATAATCAAACCAATATCGAGGATCATCATAATCCCTTTACTATTCGTTATTTTCGACAACATTTATGCAATATTTTCAAAGAGCTTTCATGAAAGCTCTTTTTGTTTTATTTGTTCGCTTGTTTCCCGTCGTGATCCATGGTAAATTGTTGTGCAACCGAAATTTTTTGGCAGTCTTTTCTGCTAAACACAAAGGAGTGGTACGTATATGGATCTGGTCTTACGCCATGTCAAAAAGTACAAAGCGGCAACCGGCATTGCCTTATTATCGGTCATTTTAATGGTCGTTGCTGCATTATGGCAGCCGAAGCTCTTGCAGCAAGTGCTAGAATCAATTATTACCGAAAACAATGATGAAATGAAAAAAATTGGTGTGCAGCTGATTGGGCTAGCATTGCTGGGCCTTGTTGCAGGGATTATCAACACGATTTTTTCTGCGAAAGTGGCGCAAGGCGTTAGTGCCGATATTCGGGAAGAGATGTTTCGGAAAATCCAGACATTCTCATTTGGTAATATCGAAACCTTCTCGGCAGGAAACCTAGTAGTGCGCTTGACCAATGACATCACGCAAATTCAAAACTTAGTGATGATCTCGCTGCAATCGTTGTTTCGCATCCCGTTCTTATTTATCGGTGCCTTCATTTTGGCGATGACAACCATGCCGCAACTTTGGTGGATCATCGTCTTACTAATTATCGCTGTCCTAGTGATTACGGCACTCTCCTTTACACGGATGGGCAAACACTTTATGATCATCCAGAACTTGATCGACAAAATCAATGGGATTGCCAAAGAAAATTTGATGGGGATTCGTGTGGTGAAATCTTTTGTTCAAGAAGAAAACCAGCTACAAGGCTTTTCCAAAGTCAGTGAAACGTTAACGAAGCATAATATTATCGTAGGAACCTTGTTCTCTGTCATGATCCCCTCCTTTATGCTGGCAGCCAACTTAGCCGTCGTCGGCGCGATTTTCTTTGTCAGTGATCTAGCGAAAGATGATCCAACCTTGATTGGGGGAATTGCCTCATTCATGAATTATTTGATGCAAATTATGATGGCGATCATTATCGGCGGCATGATGATGATGATGACATCGCGGGCTGCAGTTTCGCTAAAACGGATCAAAGAGATTCTAGATACCGAACCGGATCTGCAATACCAAGATGTCCCAGAACAAGAGTTGTCTGGAAGTGTCGCTTTTGAAAACGTCAGTTTCCGTTACCCTGGGGATGAAAAAAATGCCCTAACGGCTATCAGTTTTACCATCAAACCTGGCGAAATGATTGGGATCGTAGGGGCGACTGGTGCCGGCAAATCAACACTGGCGCAGCTGATTCCCCGTTTGTTTGACCCAACGGAAGGTGTCGTGCGAGTTGGCGGCGTTGACTTGAAAGAAGTCAATGAACAAAGCTTGCGTAAAACGGTCGCTTTTGTCTTGCAAAAAGCGATCCTCTTTTCAGGAACGATTGCCCAAAACTTGCGGCAAGGGAAAAAAGACGCCTCAGAATCTGAGATGTCTCGCGCAACGGAAATCGCCCAAGCCAGTGAATTTATTCAAAAATTGACCGCTGGGTTTGAAGCACCGGTCTCCGAGCGCAGCAGCAATTTTTCTGGAGGACAAAAGCAACGCTTATCGATTTCTCGAGGGGTGATCGGTGAACCGAAAATTTTGATTTTGGATGATAGTACGAGTGCATTAGATGCTCGTTCGGAAAAATTGGTTCGCGAAGCGTTTGAAAAACAATTAAAAGACACGACAACGATCATCATCGCGCAAAAGATTGCCTCTGTTGTGAAAGCCGACCGCATCTTCGTTTTAGATAATGGACGTCTGGTTGGTGAAGGAAGCCATGAATTTTTAGCCAATAACAATGCTATTTATCAAGAAATCTTCGCAACACAGAAAGGAGAGGAGTAACCATGACAGATTTGTTCAAAGCGAGTAAATTTTTCTACCATTACTTAAAACAATACAAGTGGTCGTTTCTATTCATTTTTGTGACGGTGATTCTGGCAACGTATCTGCAAGTGCAAGCGCCAGTCTTTGTCGGAGAAGCGTTCCAAGAGTTGGCGAATTATGTTGGCGGTTTGATGCAAGGGGTCGATGATAAATCAGCTTTTCTATCGATCATTTGGAAATTGTTGATTTTTTATGTCTTAGCCAGTGCAGCCAATTTTGTTTATAGTATCTTGTTCACGCAAGTGGTGGGGAAATCAACCAACAGAATGCGGATCGGTTTATTTAATAAACTGGAAAAATTGACGATCAAATTCTTTGATTCTCATCAAGACGGTGATATTTTGAGCCGTTTTACCAGTGACTTGGATAACATCCAAAACAGTCTGAACCAAGCATTGTTGCAAGTGCTGACCAATGTAGTCTTAATGGCGGGAATCTTGATCATGATGTTCCGTCAAAACGTTGAATTGGCATGGGCAACGATTGCTTCTACCCCGATTGCGGTGTTGATCGCGGTGATCGTGATCCAAAAAGCCCGCAAATATGTCGATCTGCAACAAGATGAAGTCGGAAAATTAAACGGCTATATCGATGAAAAAATCAGTGGTCAACGAATCATCATCACCAATGGACTGCAAGAAGAAACCATCGATGGTTTTCTGGTCCACAACCAACAAGTCCGCGAAGCTACCTACAAAGGGCAAGTCTACTCTGGGCTGCTTTTCCCCTTGATGCAAGGAATGTCTTTGTTGAACACGGCAATCGTGATTTTCTTTGGTGGCTGGTTAGCATTAAACGGTGACTTAGAACGTTCCGTTGCTTTAGGATTAGTTGTGACCTTTGTCCAGTATTCGCAGCAGTATTATCAACCATTGATGCAGATCTCTTCTGGTTACAGCATGATTCAATTGGCGATCACCGGTGCGCGCAGAATCAATGAAATGTTTGATGAACCTGATGAAGTCAAACCAAAAGACGGGATCAAAGTGAAGGGCATCAAAGAGGCGGTTGCTTTGAATCATGTGGACTTTGGGTATGACAGTCAAAAATTGGTCCTAAAAGATGTCTCGATCACAGTCAACAAAGGCGAAATGGTCGCATTAGTCGGACCGACGGGTTCAGGAAAAACGACCATCATGAACCTGTTGAATCGCTTCTATGATGTGAATGGTGGTTCTGTGACCTTTGACGGCATCGACATCCGGGAGCTAGACTTGGATCTGCTGCGTTCTCAAGTGGGAATCGTTTTGCAAGAATCCGTGTTGTTCTCAGGGACGATTCGCGAAAACATTGCTTTTGGGAAACCAGAAGCGACTGAAGCCGAAGTCATTGCAGCAGCGAAACAAGCCAATATCCATGAGTTTGTTATGACGTTGGAAAAAGGCTATGACACGGAGATCACCGAAGAGAACAATCTTTTCAGTACTGGTCAAAAACAATTGATGAGTATTGCCCGAACGATTTTGACCAATCCAGAATTGTTGATTTTGGATGAAGCCACCAGTAACGTTGATACCGTGACTGAAGCGAAAATTCAACGAGCAATGGATGAAGCGATCAAAGGACGAACCAGTTTTGTGATCGCCCATCGCTTGAAGACGATTTTGAATGCCGATCGCATCGTTGTCTTGAAGGACGGCGAAGTCATTGAAGAAGGCAATCACCATCAATTGGTGGCGGCTGACGGCTTTTATGCAGAACTGTATCACAATCAATTCGTTTTTGAATAAGCGCAAACCAACGTAAAATCATCAAGAAGACACTAGCAGGACAGCCCGCAATTTCGTCAACCAATCGACGAAACAGCGGGCTGTTTTTTTTTAGGTTAAAGCAAGCGCTTCTTATGACGACAATGTCTATGAGCAGTTAGTGGTATAAGAGATCCGTTGATCTGATAAACAAAAAAGACCAGCCTTAAGCATGGTCTTCTTTGGTTTTTTAGTGATACGCAGCGGTTTGAGTCAACCACTCAATAAAATGGTCTGGCTGTTGCGTATCCTGTGCCACGATATTCCACTGCTGGTTTTTGCAGCGGGTGCATTCATGCAGCAGCTGATAGCCTTTTTTGGAATGTTGGCGATAGTCAATCGGTCGCATCAAGCCATGACAAGTATTTTGACGATCACCCGGGCGAATATCCACGTGTAACGAATACAGACACTGGGGACAATGGTTGCGGTAAGAACCATTGGTCAAGGGTGCCACAGGCGTACTGCAGTTTTTACAAACAAAGGTCGTATTTTCATCTTTTCTCATTTTGCTTTCCTCCAAAAGAATGATTTCTTTTGAGAGAAAAGGGTTCCGTTCGTTCTTCATCAGGCTTCTTTGGCTAGGGACACATTCACCGTCCGTAACGATTACTTCTGCTTCCAGCTTCATGCGATTTCGCAATCCGTACCACGCTTAGTTTTTTCGTTTTGTGCTAAGCACTGTGTTGCGGCAGCCCACAACCCAGCAGTAAGTGTAGTCCAAAGTCACTGTCATTGGCGTCGTCCCCTAGAAAGCAATTGAGGAATGCTTTTTCATCGAGTACCTCCTATGTGTTTATGAGGGTATTATAGCAGAAATAGAGTTGGAATTCTAAGACAGATAAAACCAGATCGTAATTCATCCTTCTTTTTTATCGTTAAAAACAATAATATGTAGATAATAATGCTGTTTTATGACAAAATATTTACATGTAAGTTTCGCTCGATTTTATTTTGGTCACTGAAGAAGAGATACGGAATCACAAAATGAAGGAAGGATGACCTAACGAAAGGAGAACAAAAATGTTTGGTACGAACAAGAAATCCGAAAATTCGAATGGCACAAAAGGCAAGAAACGAAAAAAGCGTTTGACTGTAGAAAATCTGATCAACCAATATCTTGAAGAAAAAGAGATCCATGAATTGAGTGATGGTCTGTCTGTCCAGATCTTTAATGACTTATCTGCACACCGAATACATTTCATGGAGATCCCCAACCTTAGTTACAAAAATCTCGGAGCAGCTATCCAAATCGATCAAAACTGGATTAAAATCAAGCAACAAGATACGATCATCAAACAGCAGGCAGAGATCATTCAGCTTTTGAAAGAAAAACGATAGAAGAAAAGTATTTTTTCAATTAAAAAAACGAAGAACGAGCTGAGTGGTTCTCCTTGAAAAGGAGGGCAGCTAGCTGGTTCTTCGGTTCCTTGTTGACAATGAAAGATCAATAGTACTCCCCGTGGCGATAGTCCCATGAGTTGAAGTGATCAGAAAGGTACATTTGGATTTTTTCAACATCGAGTCCTTTACGGATCAAGACAGGTGCGGGTGTGATGGAGCGTTGGTCTCCTTGCTCAGGAATCAAGTTGCCGTCTTTATCAACGAAAGAAACCATGACTCCTTGCTCATAGCGGGTTTCCAGCGTTTTGTCTGGTTGGATCGATGCAACATAGTCGTTGCCTTCAATGATTAGATCGGCTTCTTGCGCGATTTGTTCGCCGATCCCTTCAACAAGTCCGCGGTTTCCTTTGCCTGAAGGGTTCGCTGAGCTGGCGAAAAGCAATTTCTTTTGCTGATCCCAAAGTTCTTTTGAGATCTGCTCACCAGGGACACCGAATTTGATCACAAAACAGCTGGTTCCCCGAACGTCCGTCATCAATTCTTCTGAACCATCGTTTGGGATATAGGCTTTTCCTGATTCTTTCCAAGGCAAAATCGCACCGAATAACACGTCATTGTTCCAGCAAGTTTCGTAAACGGCGGCGGTTTCCGCATTTAGTTCGGCTAATTCATGTAGCTGTTCCAATGAGCTGCAAAGAACGACGCCTGGTTTGTTACGCTTGCGATTCTTCGCTGAAAACTTGCGTTCCAGCCCTTTTTTATCAGAGACGGCAATGATATAGCCGACTTTAGTTGGGCAAACGATCACTTTGCCTTCTTCATTCAAATAGTTGATCGCACGTTGATTTGGTTCTCCTGTCCATGGGACTTGTTTTGTTTCTTTCACTCTCTTCATCCTCCCTGTCTTCCAATGAATCGCCGTCATGAAAAATATAACGGAATATTCTGAAAATTCTGATTGAATATGGTTACCCTTGATGATAAGGGAATCAATCTGTGTAGTCAAGGGGATTTACACCAGAATGTAAAAAGAGAGGAAGAGGAAAACCGTATATACGTCATTAGAGAATAGAGTGAATGATTGACAGCAACACTATTTTTTTCCGCTTTGTATGAAAAAATTGACTGTTTTTCATGTTATTTATATGGGAAGATAGGCTTATAGATAGAAGAACGCAATCAAAAGAATAGTTTTTTTGTGAAAGATGAGGAATATCATGAGTGAAAAGAAAAAAATACGCAAGCTTTTGTTGGCATCGATTGTCGCTGGGAGTATCTATGGTGGCGGGGCCTTGCTTTTTGGGTTGCTGGTCAGTTATAACGTCCTCTTGTTAGATGGGGTCTATACATTGATTGGTGCAGTGATGTCACTGATTGCTTTGTACGTGGCAAAATATATCCAAGCCCAAGATTTTGAACGTTTCCCATTCGGTAAAGAGGCATTGATGCCATTAGTGGTATTTATTCAATATAGTATCATCCTGCTGATCTCAATTTATGGGATCATTGAGTCTGCTTTTAGTTTATTACACGTCAGTGATGGCATGATTGATCCAATCGGTTTGTATTTCTCGCTGGTTGGTACGATCTACTGTTTCTCTTTTTACTTGTACTTAAAAAAGAAACCACTGACCCATCCCTTTTATTGGGTGGAACTAGAACAATGGCGTTTCGGCTTTTTCTTTAGTCTGGGTGTCGTCGGTTCATTTCTTGTGTCCTGGCTGATCCAAGGCAGTCCCTATGGGAATTTTGCGATGTATGTCGACCCAATCATCTCCATCGGGATCACCTTGTTCTTTATCCAGCTTTCGATAAAAGAGTTGAAAGCAGCGATTTTAGAATTGACTTCCTCTACCCCAAAAGAAGAACTGCGGGAGACCATCATGACGATCGTTGAAAAAGAATTGCGCGCAGAAGAAGTGGTGGACTTTGTGTTACGTACCGCCAAAGTCGGTAATCAAGTCATTGTGGAATTAGATGTAGTGATTTTACCTGCAACTCCTCTCGATACAGTAGGTCAGCAAGATCCCTTGCGAGAACGATTGAATCAGGCAATCAGCCAACAGATTTCCGGTTATTCCCTCTGGCTAAACATAAATTTTGTCGGTGACATCAAATGGGCGTATAGTGAGGAGTAAGAATGGCTGCAAAGCAACTTGAATAAACCGTGAAAATGACAGAGAAAAGAGGAAACAAATGACAATTCTGAAAACCTATGGAAAAATCACCGCAGCACTTTTCTTGTTAGCGGCAAGCATCAATTTATTTTTAGGACCGCATCATGTGGCAGCTGGCGGTGTCAGCGGAATCGGTATTTTATTAGAGTCAGCACTCGGTTGGGATCGAGCGGCTGTGATCATGGTCTTGAATATTCTCATGCTTATTCTTGCCTATGCCTTTTTAGGGAAGGGGCCTTTTTTGAAAGTCCTCTATGGTAGTTTTGCTTTTCCAGTAGCAATTGCTTTAGTTCCGGAATATATGGTGGCTGAAGACCGGTTGCTTTCCGTGATTTTTGGCAGTGCGATTTTTGCTTTAGGAGTAGCGATTTTGTACAAAAATCAGTCTTCCAGCGGCGGCACAACGATTCCACCGCTGATTTTCAAGAAATACTTTAATTTGAATCCAGCGATTGGCTTGCTGGCGACTGATGCGATCGTTGTTTCCATGAACTTGTTCGTTTTCGGGTTTGAAGAGTTCTTGTTTGCGATCTTATCGATCGTGATCACCTCTGGTGTGATGACCTACATTGAAACCGGCTTTAACCGAAAGAAATCTATCATGATCTTAAGTGAGAACCACGTGAATGAGATTCGAGAAGCGGTCTTTGATAAAACAGCTCGGGGTGCAACCCTGTTGGCTGCCCAAGGCGGTTACCAGCAAGCCGACAAGCAAGTGCTGCTGATCGTTGCCAGCGACCAAGAGTTTATGCAGATCAGACAAATCATTGAGACTATTGACCCAAAAGCGTTTGTGATCGTCAATAATGTCTCAGAAGTACTGGGTCAAGGCTTTAGTTATCACCCAATCGAATGAGCGTATTCTCGCTTGTTCAGCGTATGAAACCACCCTCGTCAAGTAGGCTATCTACTCGACGAGGGTGGTTTTTAAGGTCCATGATTTTCAAATAGCTTTACTCCGTAAAGTAATCGGGAAAGGCCTTTTCCACAAAAATCAAATCGTTATCAATGACATCAATGTGTTGTCCGACCAAGGGAGCAATTTTGGCTTGGTCTTTTTCTTTTAAGGTTGCTAAGATTTCTTCATGATCTCGCAAAATAATTTCCCAAGACAATTCCTCCACCTCTAAACGTAAGAAGCGGAAGCGATTTAATGGCAGATTGATCGTTTGTAGCCAATTCCAGACATTTTCTTTGTCGGCGATTTTATAAATCAACTGATGGAAGGCCTCATCGAGTTGGAAAAACTCGATTTCATCCTTCAATTGGGCATAGGTCCGCTGCAAAATAACGAGTTTTTCTAGTTCTTTCAGCTGTTCTTCTGTAACGGCTTGGCAGGCAGCTACGAATACTTCTTTTTCAAGCGTCTCTCTGACAAAACGAGCTTCTTCAATTTGTTTGATGCTGATTTTAGAAATATAGGTACCGCTTTGGGGAACGACATGGATCAATGCTTCACGGCGCAGACGAATAATTGCTTCACGGATCGGCGTCCTACCGATGGTTAGCCGTTGCTCCAATTCCTTTTCAGATATTTTTTGACCGGGAATCAGCTTGGCGGTTAAGATCAACTCTTTGATTGATTCATAAGCTTGTGATTGAAAATTTGTAGGGTTCAACATAAACGCTTCTTTCTGTATCAGGCATTCAATTACCTTCGAAAGAATAACTCTGAAGAAATATGCCTAGGGATAGTTTTGAGTAATAAAACTAGTATATAAGGTGAATAACCTTTTGTAAAGGCTTGCAATTCAGTATGGAATGAACTAGAATACTAATATATCAGTTTTACGAAAAAGGAGGAAGTAGGATGTTTGATTTTGCTGCCTTGAAGCAGGCAGGAGTTACGATGCCGGTCGTTCCCAAAGAAGTGAGGGATCAATCAGATACTCAGTTTCAATGGCTACACTTTGGTGGGGGGAATTTGTATCGGGCTTTTCACGCAGAAGTAGCCCAAATGTTGATTGATCAACAAGCGTTGTCAAAAGGAATCGTAGTGTGTGAAACCTTTGATGAACAGGTGATCGATCAAGTGTACGCGCCTTACGAGAATGACATTTTAGAAGTGATCATGCACGAAGGGGGACGGTTGGAGAAAAAATTGCTCCAGTCAACGGCGGCTAGTTATTATTGCCATCCTTCCCGCACTGCGAGTTATGAGCATATACGCAAAGTATTTCGTGAGCCGTCACTACAGCTGGTCACCGTAACAATCACAGAAAAAGGCTATGGCTTAAAAGACAGTCAGGGGAATTTTTTGCCTGTCGTCCAAGCGGATCTCGCTGCGGGTCCTCATCAGGTCAACCATACAATGAGCATTTTGGCTAGCTTTTTATGGGATCGTTTTCAATCAGGGGCTCTTCCGATCGCTATGGTCTCCACCGATAATTTTTCGCAAAATGGGCTCCGTTTCCAAGCGGCGATTGTCACCATCGCAAAAGAGTGGCAAAAGCTGGGGCATGTTTCAGAAGCGTTTGTTCGATACTTAGAAAACAACGCGCAAGTGACGTTTCCGTGGTCAATGATCGATCGGATCACGCCAAATCCTTCAACAGCAGTTGCAGAAGAATTAGCAGCAGCTGGCATTCAGCAGCTGCCAGTCATCCGGACCGATAAAGGAACGACGATCGCTCCGTTTGCTAACACAGAGGCGACTCATTACTTGGTGATTGAAGATGATTTCCCGAACGGTCGCCCGAATTTAGATAAAGCAGGGGTGATCTTGACGAGTCGAGAGATCGTAGACAAAACCGATAGTATGAAAGTCACAACTTGTTTGAATCCACTGCATACGGCAATGAGTTTGTTCGGCTGTTTACTCGGCTATACATCCATTGCTGCGGAAATGACCGATCCAGATATTGTCGCTTTGATCAAAGGAATCGGCTATCGTGAAGGCTTGCCGGTAGTGGAAGATCCTGAGATCATTCAGCCAAAGAAATTTATCGATGAGGTGGTCGGTCTTCGTTTACCGAATCCGCTGATTCCTGACACCCCACAGCGCATCGCCGCAGACACCTCACAGAAAATCGCCATCCGTTTTGGCGAAACCATCAAAAAGTATGTGGAGAAAGAAGGCTCGGCTTCTGAGCTGACTTTCATTCCCTTAGCGATTGCTGGCTGGTTGCGTTATCTCTTAGCGATCGATGATGAAGGCCATCCATTTGTCCCAAGTCCTGATCCCCTCTTAGCAGAATTGCAAGAGATTTTACATGAGTGTCAGTTGGGGTCAGCCGCCGATGTTCAAGAGATCATTCGACCAATCTTAGCAAATCCGCAGATTTTTGGTTTGGATCTCTATCAAGCAGGAATCGCTGAAAACGTGGGTCACTTGTTCGCTAAGATGCTAACAGGAACCGGCGCAGTTCGTAAAACATTACATGAAACAGTAGAAGGGATCGAATAAAAAATGGAAATGACATTTCGTTGGTATGGAAAAGAATACGATAAAATCAAGTTAGCAGATATCCGTCAAATTCCTGGGATGAAAGGCATCGTCGGCACACTTTTTGATTTGCCTGCTGGGGCAGTTTGGCCCAAAGAACGGATCAAGGCGCTCGTGGAAGAAGTCGAAGCAGCTGGACTTTCTCTGAAGGTGATCGAAAGTGTCAATATTCATGATGACATCAAGATTGGCTTGCCTTCGAGAGACCTGTATATCGAAAACTACAAAGAAACGATTCGTAATTTGGCAGCATACGGGATCGAAGTGATCTGCTATAATTTTATGCCGATTTTTGATTGGATCAAAACGGATCTCGATTATCGCTTAGCCGATGGTTCTTCTACGATGGCATTTGAAAAAGCAGGGATCGACAAAGACCCAGAAGACATCGTCAAAGAAGTTGAGGAGTCAAGCTCTGGCTATACCTTGCCAGGCTGGGAACCAGAACGTTTGGCACATGTCAAAGAATTGTTTGCTGCGTATAAGGATGTCGATGATGACAAATTAAGAGAAAACTTTGCTTATTTCCTAAAAGCCATCATTCCCACCTGCGAAGAGGTCGGCATCAAGATGGCTGTTCATCCAGATGATCCTCCCTATTCGATTTTTGGTCTGCCGCGTATCGTTAAAAACCGTGATGATCTGGATTGGGTCTGTAACGTGGTCGACAGTCCGTCAAATGGCATCACACTTTGTACTGGCAGTATCGCCGAAGACCCAGCCAATAATGTCTATGAGATTTTGGCTGAGTTTTGTCGCCGGGATCGGATTCCTTTTGCCCATGTTCGTAACATTCAATACTTGGGCAATGACAAAGACTTTTATGAAGCACCGCATCTCTCCTCTGAAGGCTCGTTAGACATGTATCAGATCTTAGAAGCGATGTACAAAAATGGCTTTGACGGCTATATTCGACCAGATCATGGGCGAATGATCTGGGGAGAAACGGGACGTCCAGGCTATGGCTTATATGATCGGGCGATCGGCGCTTCCTACTTATTAGGGTTGTGGGAAGCCATCGACAAGAGCGTGGGGCGTTAAGAAAAGGAGCGAAGAAATGTTTTTAACTGACGATTTTATTTTGAAAAACAGCTTTGCCAAAGAGTTATACCATGGGTATGCAAAAAAGCAGCCGATCATTGATTACCATTGTCATTTAGATCCGAAAGAGATTTTCGAAGACCAAAACTTCACCAATCTGACCCAAGCGTGGCTGGCGGGGGACCATTACAAATGGCGCTTGATGCGAGCCAATGGTGTTGCAGAATCTTTGATCACTGGCGATGCTGATGACTACGAAAAATTCTGTGCATGGGCGCAGACCTTGGAGGCTTGCATTGGCAATCCATTATATGTCTGGACCAATTTGGAATTGAAGCGAATCTTTGGTATTGATGAGCGGTTGACACTAGCCAATGCAGCAAGCATTTGGGAAAAAGCCAATCAACAGTTGCAGACGAAGGAATTTTCACCACGAGGGCTGATCAAAAAGATGGCCGTTGAGGTGATCTGTACGACGGATGATCCCATTGATTCGTTGACGTATCATCAAAAGCTGGCAGAAGAATCCTTTGCTGTGTATCCTACCTTTCGTCCTGACAAAGCAATCAATCTGCAGAATTCAGAATTTCCAGCATACCTTAAGCAATTGGCTGCAGCTGCGAACAAAGAAATCACTAGCTATCAAACGCTGGTTGAAGCATTGGCCGTACGTATTTTTTACTTCCAGCAACGGGGCTGTCGTTTAGCAGATCACAGTCTATCACGTCTTGGAGAGGAAGCCTACGATACCGCTGCACTTGAAGCGATTTTTCAGAAGCGTTTGACCACTGGGATACTGACTAATGAAGAAATCAGACAGTTTCAAACCGGCTTGCTGATTGACTTGATGCGCCAATACGCGAAGCAAGGCTGGACCGCGCAATTGCATCTGATGGCGACTCGCAACAACAGTCAAAAACTTTTCCAACAACTAGGACCTGATAGCGGCGGTGATGCGATGGGGGACGATCGTCTAGCGCGCGGCTTAAGTCGGACATTGGCGCAGCTTCAGGCGGAAAGCTTATTGCCGAAGACGATTTTGTATTCACTGAACCCCAAAGATTATCCAGTGTTGACTGCGCTGATGGGGGCGTTCCAAGAAGAGAGCAAAGGCAAGCTGCAATTAGGCTCTGCTTGGTGGTTCAATGATACGTATTCTGGTATGCGACATCAGTTGACGACCCTAGCAGAAGGCGGGATTCTTGGAAACTTCGTCGGCATGCTGACGGATTCTCGCAGCTTTTTGTCTTATCCACGCCACGAGTATTTCCGGCGGATTTTGTGTCAGGTGATCAGTGAATGGGTAGAAGACGGACAACTGCCAGCAGATGAAATATATTTAGGGCAGATCGTCGCAGATATCTCTTATCACAATGCGAAAACCTACTTTGATTTTCCAAACTAATGACTACTCGATTCGTTCTTGGCTTGCTAGAGAAGGAATCGAGTGTTTGTATGGCTATTGCTAAAGTTGCGTCTGTTCATTTACTATTGGCAGGGAATCCAGTACTATGATAGAAAGAATCAAAGAAGGAGCGAACAGTATGAATCCATTCTATGAAGAAGTCTATGCGCTGGCGCGGCAGATCCCTTTTGGTAAAGTCGTCTCCTATAGTCAGATTGCGTGGAAATTGGGACAAATCAACGGCGCGCGAGCAGTCGGTCGAGCGATGCGCTTGAGCCCTCAGGATGTCCCTGCCCATCGAGTCGTGCGGGCAGATGGCGTCTTAGTTGGTCCCACCGCCAATGTGCGAAAAGCAGCACTCGTCGATGAAGGGGTGGTCTTCAAAGCCAGTGGTCGTATCGATATGAAGGCTTGCAGTTGGTCCATGAGCGAGATCGCTCCCGCTCAAATGAAGGAGCCATTATGAAAAAACGTGAATTTATCGTGCAAGATCTGTTGAGTAAAATCTATCAGGAAGAATTTTCTGCCGGCAAATTACCCAACCAAAGAACCCTTGCGCAAACCTATGGCGTTTCGCGGTTTACGATCCAGCAAGCAATCAAAAACCTTGAAGAGATCGGGATCGTCAAAGTAGTACAAGGTTCAGGGATTTTTATCCATGAAAAATGGGTCAAAAACCCAATGATCTTTAATTCCTTGACCCGCACCCCTTATGACCGCATCCATTCCAAAATGATTTCCTTGAATAAGGCGGCAGCAACGTTGGATGAACAGCAGATTTTCCAAATAGGCCCAGACGAGGAAGTCTGGACCTTTGAACGAGTGCGGATCGTCAATTACAAAATCGAACAGCTGGAAACCTCTAAATTGCCCGTCAGCCTATTTCCTGAATTGACACAAGAAATCGTGGAGCACTCGATCCAACGCTATGTCGAAAGCTGCGGATACCGCATTTCCCACTACATCACAAGCTATACCCCCATCACCACATCGACCGCGCAATCGGGTATTTTATTGTGCAAGCGGGGAACACCGGCAATGCAGATCAGCAATCGGGCGATTTTAGAAGACGGCCGCGTGTATGAGTTCAGCAATATCGTTGCCATTGATTATGCCGTGACCTACATCCGTCCCTTTGACCGTGAGATCCATCGCTCACGCATCGATTGATTTTTAGGAAAGCAAATGTGCCAGTTGCGTCGTCTTTACCCAGAGAGAACAAAGACATCCCCTGTCGATTGGACAGGGGATGTCTTTTGTTGTGTTTAAGGAGTGATCAAAGTGCCGTCTGGTGTACGGCTCTGGGTCCATTCATGAGGACGGTAAACCACGGGAAATTCCGAAGCTGCTGCTTCATCGAACGTGATTCCGATCCCACTTTTCTCGATGGGATAAAAATAGCCGTTTTCAGGTTGTGGACTACCACCAAAGACCGACTGGGTATTTGCTGGGATCGCAATCGTTTCTTGGATCGCGGCATTGTGGAGATGGATATTTAGATGGGTGTTGACGGCTAAGCCGACAGGGCTGATATCAGACGGCGTATGCCAAGCGATCCGAATGCCCATCGCATCGCAGAAGTGAGCCAATTTCAATGCTGGCGTGATCCCACCGATTTGTGAGACATGGGCACGCATAAAGTCAATCTGTTGATTTTTGACTAGCTCTTGCCATTCCATCGGATTATTGAACAATTCGCCGGTCGCGATCGGGGTCGCCGACTGGCTGCGGAGTTGCTGCAACCACTTGTTTTGATCCGGCGGCAAAATATCTTCTAGGAAAAAGAGATTGAAAGGCTCAGCGGCTTTTGCAAATTGAATCGCTTGGTTTGGATGCAGCCGTTCATGCACGTCATGCAGCATTTGAAATTGATTGCCGTATCGTTCTTGGATCGCAGCAAACATTTTCAGTGTTGTGTCCATGTAGTCTGTTTGATCAAAATAGGAACCAGCGATGGGCTGATCGGGTGTTTGCAGTTGGCTAGGATTTCCACCATAAAAGCCTAATTGGCAACGGATATAGCGATACCCCTCAGCCAAGAAGCGATCGATTTCTTGATAAAGGTCTTCGAGATTATCTGCCACGGCATGGGTATAGGCGGGAATCGCCGTACGCGCTTTTCCACCTAGCAGTTGATACAATGGCATATCGGCTAATTGTCCCTTGATGTCCCATAAAGCCATGTCGACTCCTGAGATGGCATTGTTGGTGATCGGACCATTCCGCCAGTAAGAATTGACATTCATCACTTGCCAAAGATCTTCGATTTGATTGGCATCGCGGCCAAGTAAGAGGGGGCGTAAATACTCGTCAACGACGGTTTTTACGGCTAGTGGGCGAAACTGGAAGGTTGCACAACCTAACCCAGATACGCCTTTGTTCGTTTCTACTTTAACGACAACAAGGTTATGACGATCAGGTTTGATCGCAAAGGCTTTGACGTCGGTGATGATCGTTGGTGTCATTTCATTCACTCCAATTTTTGTCTCTAGTTGCTATAGCCATTGAAACATGCTTGGCAACCGCTGTCAATTTGGTCTAATAAAAACTGGATATACACCATAAAACCAGTCCAATTTCTGCCTATTTTATAATAAAACGTTGATATATAGCGTTTTTATTCTGGTTTTATCAAAAAAGGACTGGTTTTACAAGTCTGTGTGAGCATGCTACTATGTGTGTGAAAACGGAAACACCTGAAAGGGCGCCCGTCAAAAGGATCAGGACCGTTAGCAAACAACAGGGGGAAAAAAAGATGACCAAAGAAGACATCGTAAAACAGATCATTAAAGATGTTGGCGGATCAGACAATATCAACAATGCGTGGCACTGTATGACTCGCTTGCGTTTTGATTTAAAGGATGAGAAAAAAGTCGACTATGCGGCGTTAGAAAAAACACCCAAAGTCGTAGGAACAAAATATCAAAGCAATCAGCTGCAAGTAGTGATAGGAACGGATGTTGCTGATTATTATGCACCTTTAGCAAAAGAATTAGGACTTGATGAAGCGAACCAAGGGGAAACATCAGAGAAAAAAGGAGCCGTTTCCTTATTTATGGATACCGTTTCTGGCGTATTTGGTCCGATCGTTCCAGCTATCGCTGGCGCAGGAATGATCAAAGGATTGATGGCTGGATTGGTGGCATTGAATGTCATCTCTAATCAAACAGATACCTATTTAGTGATCGACATGATTGCGAGCGGCGTATTCACATTCTTGCCATTTTTTGTTGCTGCTTCTGCCGCTCGGATTTTTAAAACCAATCAATATTTAGCGATCGCAATCGCGGCAACGCTGCAATTTCCAACGATGACCAATGCGGTAGCCGAAGGGAGCATTTCCGCCTTTCGTTTGTTCGGCGTATTGCCAGTACCCGTCTTTAACTATGCAGGGACAGTGATTCCCATTATCTTTGCCGTGCTGGCGCTCAGTTATATTTACCGTTGGGTCGATAAACTCTTACCACAAGTGCTGCGTACCGTTTTTACACCGACGATTTCGTTGTTTGTCGCTGGTATCTTGACATTAACGGTCATTGGCCCAATCAGTATCCATCTAGGAAACTTATTGGCTGCTGGCGTGGCTGGATTATTCACTATCTCGCCTGTCTTAGCAGGAATCGTGGTAGGGGCGATTCGACCAATCGCAATCTTCACGGGACTGCATCATGCCATGACCCCGATCGCTTTGCAAAACTTTGCCAATCAAGGATATGATATGCTGATGCCAATGATGTTTATGGCAAATATGGCAATCACCGGCGCAACAGCAGCTATTTATTTCAAAGTCAAAACCAAAGAAGAAAAATCGATCATTCTATCGTCGGCGGTTTCAGGCTTGTTAGGGATCACAGAACCTGCGTTATTCGGGATTTTGTCGAAGTATAAAAAAGCCTTTATCGCAGCAACAGTTGGTAGTTCTGTAGCTTCTGCCTTCATCAGTTTCTTCGGTGTTCGTATTTATGGGTACATTCTTTCAAGTATCTTTAGTTTGCCAGCCTATATCGGGGAATACTTTATCTACGCCGTTCTAGGGATCATCTTGGCGATCGGCTTATCTTTTGCCATGAGCTGGTTCTTGGTACCAAATCAAGCAGCAGAAGGCGATCGTTACACCAACGAAGTGGATCTGCATGCCGTGACCCATGGTGAATACGTCCCATTAGAAGATGTACCAGATGAAGTTTTTTCAACGAAAATGATGGGAGAAGGCTATGCCATCGAGTCACAAGATGGCCAAATCTTTGCACCAGTCAGTGGCGAAGTCACCACTGTGTTCCCTTCAAAACATGCCGTCGGGATCAAAACCCAAAACGGCGTTGAAGTTCTTGTGCATATGGGGATCGATACAGTTTCCCTTGGCGGTCAAGGCTTTGAAGTCTTTGTCAAAGCTGGGGAGCAAGTCACTCCGCAAACCAAACTGGCACAAATGGATCTGCCGTTTATCAAGAAGCAAGGCAAAGAAACCATGGTGATCGTTTTGATCACCAACATGGATCGCGTGCAACAATTTTCTGGAAGTACTGATTTAGAAGGCAGACACCAAGCCGGTGCATTACTGGAAAAAGTCGTTTTGAATGCCTAATAAAAGAAAAAAGATGAGCTTCGTTAACGAAGTTCATCTTTTTTTCTTTGTAATTAACTACGCAGCCCGCGGCCTTTTTGGATCAAGTACCAGCATACGCTGTATAAGACGACAATGAACAAGACTAAAATACCGATGGATAGGAAAATCGGGACATCGATGGTGCCCAAAAAGCCGTAACGGAAACCAGAAATCATATACACGATCGGGTTGACTTTGGAGATCGTTTGCCAAATTGGCGGCAGCATGCTGATGGAGTAAAAGACGCCTCCAAGATAGGTCAATGGTTGTAAAACAAAGGTTGGCACGATGGAAACATCGTCAAAGGATTGGGCGAAGATCCCATTTAGCAACCCTGCTAATGAAAATAAGATGGCGGTCATGACAAGGGTTAAGACAACGATGACCCAAGAATAAACATGTAATGGGACGAAGAAAAGGGAAATGATGGTCACCAATGTGCCCACCAAGATACTACGGCCAAGTCCGCCAAAGACAAAGCCCCAAATGATGACGTGGGTAGGGACCGGCGCCACTAAGAGTTCCTCAATGTTTTTTTGAAACTTCTGTGAAAAGAAGGAAGAAGACACATTGGAGTATGAACTAGTGATCGTCGACATCATGATCAGCCCAGGAACGATAAATTCCATATAAGAAAAGCCGCCCATTTCGCCGATGCGGCTGCCGATCATTTTCCCAAAGATAATAAAGTATAAGGAAGTAGTGATGACGGGTGGGACGAGGGTCTGCACCCAAATCCGTAAATAGCGGTTGGTCTCTTTGACCGCTAAACTTTTTAAGGCTGTAAAATAAAGACTAAACATGGTTTTCCTCCGCTTCGTGTGATTCTTCGGTGATTTTCAAAAATAGTTCTTCCAAGCGATTGGATTTGTTGCGCATGGAGAGGACATTGATCCCTTGCTGACTGAATTGGGCAAAAAGATCGTTGACGCCTTGATCTCGAGCGACTTCAACAGCGATGGTCTGTTCATCTTCCATTTGGATCGGATACCCAGTGATCGTTGGTGCTTGCTTGATCGGTGCGATATCAAAAAGAAAGGTTTCAAATTGCAGTTTTGCCAATAAGGACTTCATGCTGGTGTTTTCGATCAGTTCACCAGATTGGATGATCCCGATGTTGCGGCAAAGCATTTCCGCCTCTTCTAAATAATGGGTCGTCAAAATGATCGTTGTGCCCTTTTGGTTCAATTCCCGCAAAAAGCTCCACATTTCCCGCCGTAATTCGATATCGACACCTGCCGTCGGTTCATCCAAAATCAATAGCCGTGGTTCATGCATCAGGGCACGAGCAATCATCAAACGGCGTTTCATCCCGCCCGACAGCATCCGCGCACGAACATTGCGTTTTTCCCACAAATTCGACTGCTTCAAGTATTTTTCGCTGCGCTTGATGGCTTCGTTGCGAGGGACACCATAATACCCAGCTTGATTGACAACGATCTGCTGGACCGTTTCAAAGGGATTGAAATTGAATTCTTGGGGAACCAGACCAATCTGTTGTTTGACTTGGACCAATTCTTTGTCTAAATCGTAGCCGAAGACTTTGACGCTTCCCGAAGATTTATTGACAAGAGAGGTGATAATGCCGATGGTGGTGGACTTTCCAGCGCCGTTTGGGCCTAACAAGGCATAAAAGTCGCCTTCTTCCACCGTCAAATTTATGCCCCGCAACGCTTCAACGCCGGTAGCATAGACTTTGCGTAAATCGGTTAGTTCTAGTGCATAGGTCATGTTTGTTTGAACTCCTTCTATGTATGATGGTTTATTCTATCATTTTTTTTCAAGAAGAACCGCATGATTTGATTTTTTTCATTTGATTAGATAACAATTGTTGCTAATCGATGAAAAGTGGGAAAGAGGCAAAAGAAAAAACGACCATTTGATCGTTTTTTCGATAAAGTCGATTGTTAGCATAAATACCGTTCTGGTCGTTCTGTCTGTCCTAATAAGTAATCGACAGAAACATTATAGAGGGAAGCTGCGTGTAGCAGCGTCAATACATCGGGTAAGCGATCGCCTGCTTCGTATAAGGTGTAATCGGGGTAAGACACATCGAGATGCTGGCATACTTCTTTTGGGCTCAATCCGCGTTCTTCTCTTAAAAATTTGAAGCGGCAACGCAAGGTGTCTAATAAAAAAGCTTCTTCTAATGTCACTTTGCGGTCCTCCTTAAAAATAGCGCTTTTTTTCGCACTGTTCTCTTTTTATTGTACCAACAAAAGCAAAATATGCGAAGTGATTCACATGAAGGGCGATCGGTTTTTGTCAAAAAGTGAAACAAATGACTTGCTCTGAGACGCGTTTCATACAGTATGCTTGATTTATAAAAAGGAAGGCGGGATGGAAACATGAATACATACATGAAGAAAAATGGTGCGGAATGTTGTTATGTGACGTTGGCATTTGATGGACAACAACTGGTATTGACGAAGCCAAAAGGGTTCTTTCAAGAACGGTTAGTAGAAATTCCTGTGGATGAGATCAGTCACTTGACGTGTGATGAACACTTCGGGTCTCAGCGCATCGGATTTATCCATCACAACGATTACTATGAATTTTATACATGTGGGCTAAGTGTGATAGACTATATGAAAGAACAATTATTCGTTTAAGGAGCAGTGAGTCATGGCAAACATTCGGGATATTGCACGCTTGACCGGCTATTCGGTCTCAACGGTTTCACGAGTCATTAATAACAATCCTTATGTCAGTGAAGAAAAGCGTCGTAAGATCCTGGCTGTCATGGAAGAGGTCAACTATATTCCGAATTACACGGCGCGGGCATTAAGTGTCGGCAAAACCAAAAACATCGGCGTGATCCTGCCGTTTGTCAATCATCCCTATTTTGATCGATTATTGAGCGGCATCACGACAGCAGCGTTTGCTCGTGGCTATAAGGTGACGCTTTTAGCCACGAACTATGATCCGCAAGTAGAGGAAGCATATTTGCAAGAATTTGCGGCGAAAAGCTTTGATGCTTTGATCATTACTTCGCGGGCGAATCCGATCGAAACCTTATTGCCTTATCGTTCATACGGGCGCATCGTCTTTTGTGAAAATATCTCGTATTTGACTGACGGCTGCACTTATATCGATCGAGAGGAATCGATCAAGGAGGTCTTCACGTATTTTAAGGAACAAGGCATCCAGAAAATCGGCGTGACATTGGGACGTAGCCGCAAGCTCAGCAGCAATTCAAAAATCACGGTCCGTTTGGCTCATGACTATTTTTCGACCTTTTCCGAAGACTTGATTTTTTGGGATTGTTTGACGGAAGAAGATGGCAAAGAAGCGGCTGCTTATTTTGCAGATAAAGGAGTCGAAGCGATTTTCACCAATGGGGATCATGTTGCTGCTGGGATCCAGTCGCAGGCGCCGGGAGAATGGCTCGTGATTGGACGGGACAATCTATACATCAGCGAGCTGCTGCAGCTTTCAACGATCGATCATCACTTGCAAGCTTGCGGGGAGACCGCCGTCCAATTGGCGGTAATGGAAAAAAGCGGCAACTATCGCATGCCCTATGAGTTCATCAAACGATAGCTACAGACGAAACGATGCGCAAACAGTGCCCCTGAGCGGGCAGTGCTTGCGCATCGTTTTTTTAATGGGATTTGGTGTAATGGTCAATGATCTGTTTCAACAGCTGCGCGCTGCCGACGCCTGCTTTTTGATCGTAATAGGCGGTAAAACGCTCGTCTTGAACGTACATTTCCCCTAAAGATCGGTGATATTCTGCTGAGTAAAAGGGCGCTGCTTGTTTAAGCCATGCTTGATGCGCAGCAAAAGCCTTTTCGGCTTTGTCAGAAGGGATTCGTTTCCCTTCCTTTTCATTCAATAGCTCTTTTATCAGCTGCAACAAGCGGTTTTCGTTGTCGGTCAGTGCTTGATAATCGACTTGGGTCATCTGCTGCCACTTTTGGTTGCTTTGTTCGATGATTTCCTCACCGTAGGCTTCTCGTAATTCGGCACCGTAGTTCGCTTCGTTTTCACGAATTTTTTGTTCCTTAAAATAACGGAATTTCTCTTGATCGGTCATCGTCTTTTCTCCTTCATAATAATCAATTGTTTGCGCTAAGGTGGTCAAAAGACTGTCCAGGGCTGCTCGCTCTTGTAAAAGCTGTTGGTAATGCTGCAACAAGACCGTTTGGATCGATTCCTGTGGCTCATCCAAGATTCCGCGGATCGTTTCTAATGACAGCCCAAAAGACTTAAAATATAAAATCTGCTGTAGGCGATCGACTTCCTGTCTCCCGTAGATACGGTAACCAGCTGAGTTGGTGCGTTGCGGTTGTAACAACTTGATCTGATCATAATACCGCAGGGTACGGCTGCTGACTCCTGACAGTTTAGCTAAGGCACTGATCGTATATTCCATCGGCTTTTCCCTCCTTACACCTGTATCCTAAAGGTTGACGTAACGACAAAGTCAAGAAAATTTTTTTGCGTTTTTTAAAATGTGCTATAATTATAACAAAGAAAGGAAGATAAGATGCAAATAGTTTTTTCTGATATTGATGGGACGTTCCAAGAAATGGGGCACCCGATTCATGAGATCAATAAAGAAGCCATCCGTTGTTTGCAAGACCAAGGGGATCACTTTGTGTTTGTCACAGGGCGAGGATTTGAGCTTGTTCAAGATATGATGGCGGAAGAAGGCCTTTCCTGCGATGTGATTTTTGGAAACGGCGCTGGTCTGATGGTAAAAGGAGAAGCGCCTGTTTTGACGCATACTTTGCCCTATAAGACATTGGCGCAAGTGATTGGTATCTTAGAAACAGAAGAGGTTTTTTATTTCTTACATACTGACCATGGCATCATTTCCCCACAAGCGCATTTGTATGAAGCGCAGTTTCAAGAAAGCCGCAAGCAGTTACTCGCGGAGTTAGGGGAGCGAGGACAAATCATCGCTGACTACAAATATGAGTTCTTTTACAACGAATGTCTTCATAAAGACGACGTGCTGCAGTTTATGAAGGAACATCCAGAGATAAAGGTCATCAAAATCGAACTGATGGAAGCGTCAGACGAAAAAAGAGAACGGCTGCGGGCGATGATCCAATCAGAAACGGCTGCGATTTTTCAATCCTTTGTCCAAACACTGGAGATCGTTGATCCATTGGCGACCAAAGGTGCCGCGATCCGTTCCTTTTTAGAAGCTTTTCCCGCTGCCAAAAGCTACGGGATCGGTGATGGTGAAAATGACCTTGCCATGTTTGAAGCGGTGGATGTTTCTTTGGCTGTAGCAAATGCCAGCCCAGCGATCAAAGCAGTTTGTGATCGAACCATTGAGCGCGCGGAAGACGGCGGTGTTGGCCGCTTTATTTTAACAGAATTAGTTTCGAGAGAGGATGTTGTGCATGAAGTTGATTGAAACCCCAGTAAACCAAAATCTAAATATGGAAACTTTTTACCCGAACATCTCCAAGTATCTATTCGACAAAATAGCGATCAAATACTATAAATTGTACTCGCTTGATCGGACGCAGATTCTCTATGTGGATAGTTTTGATACGATTTCTTTAGTATTGATCAACAATAAAAAGAAAATCAGTCGGGAAGAAGTCGACACAGCGATTCATCGTTTGCTGAAGGTCGATCGCAAAGACGTGACCGTCAATGTTAATATTCGTAAAGAAATGGAAGCAAGAGGCATCACCTTTTCTAAACCGAGGAAAGATGTCATTCTTGTTCAATTGCCTGTGAAAGAATAGTAGTTGAAAGAAGTTGGGACATGCACGTTGCAAGAGCAATCAAACGTTGAACAAAGGGGCGACCTTATACGCGCGCAGGAATGATGCGCCAATAAGTAGGAGGCTGACCCATGCTTTTGAGCAATTTGTTCTCAGATGGATTGCCTTGTACTAGCAAAAACCCAACTTTTTTTTGAAAAAAACAAGATTTTCTGTCTTTTGTGTTTTTTTTGCTATAATGAGAAGAAGTAAGCTAGAGGGAGTAAGAACATGCAGAAATTATTTAAAGATGACAGCTTGACGCTGCACACCGATCTCTACCAAATCAACATGATGCAAACCTATTGGGAGTTAGGCAGAGCCGATCGTAATGCGGTGTTTGAATGCTATTTCCGTGACATGCCTTTTGAAAACGGCTATGCGATCTTTGCCGGTCTGGAACGATTGATCGACTATTTGAACGATTTATCCTTTTCAGAAACGGATATTGCCTACTTGCGAGAAATCGGCGGCTATCCAGAAGCCTTTTTAGAGTATCTAAAGGAGTTCAAGTTTGCTTGTACCGTTCGTTCTGCGTTAGAAGGCGATTTAGTCTTCAACAATGAACCGATCATTCAAGTAGAAGGGCCGTTGGCACAAGCACAGTTGATCGAAACGGCGTTACTGAATATGGTCAATTTCCAAACACTGATCGCCACGAAAGCGGCCCGCATCAAATCCGTGATCGGCACGGATCCCTTGTTGGAATTTGGTTCACGACGGGCACAAGAATTGGATGCAGCCATTTGGGGGACTCGAGCGGCTTATATTGGCGGAGCAGATGCGACGAGTAATGTGCGGGCAGGGAAGATTTTTGGCATCCCAGCCAGCGGAACCCACGCCCATTCCCTCGTGCAATCC
Organism: Enterococcus sp. DIV0213h; assembly: GCF_051711285.1. Classification (NCBI taxonomy): domain Bacteria; kingdom Bacillati; phylum Bacillota; class Bacilli; order Lactobacillales; family Enterococcaceae; genus Enterococcus; species Enterococcus sp. DIV0213h. The sequence goes on along the minus strand of NZ_JBIOMH010000001.1, from coordinate 3,012,516 downwards.
TACGGCAATGACTATGATGCATTTATGGCGTATGCCCAAACCCACAAAGATTGCGTATTCTTAGTCGATACCTATGATACATTGCGCTTAGGTGTGCCAAATGCGATTCGTGTGGCCAAAGAGATGGGGGATAAGATCAATTTCTTAGGTGTGCGGATCGACAGCGGCGATATGGCGTATATCTCGAAAAAAGTCCGTGAACAGCTGGATGAAGCGGGATTCACGGAAGCCAAAGTCTATGCTTCCAATGATCTAGACGAAAATACGATTCTAAGCTTGAAAATGCAAAAGGCGAAAATCGATGTGTGGGGTGTCGGCACCAAGCTGATCACCGCTTACGATCAACCGGCATTAGGCGCGGTTTATAAACTGGTGGCCATCGAAAATGAGCAGGGAGAAATGATCGACACCATCAAATTATCCAGCAATGCTGAAAAGGTTTCGACTCCTGGGAAAAAACAAGTTTGGCGGATCACCCGTAAATCTGACGGCAAGTCAGAAGGCGATTATGTCACGCTATGGGAAGAAAATCCACAAGCAGAAGACGAACTGTTCATGTTCCATCCTGTTCATACCTTTATCAACAAAACAGTGACGAACTTTGATGCGCGACCATTATTGCAAGACATCTTTGTGGATGGCCAGCAAGTGTATCAAGTGCCTGACTTAGAACACATCAAAGCCTATGCGACGAATTGCTTGGATTCCCTTTGGGACGAGTACAAACGTGACTTGAATCCACAGAAATACCCAGTCGATCTTTCGCAAGAATGCTGGGATCATAAAATGCGCACGATTGAAAAAGTACGCAAACAAACCAATGGCGCGATTTTGTAATCCGCAACTGCGCTGGTCCTAGGATCGGTCAGCTGCTTCAAAAAATAAGAGGAGGCGTTTCTATGACCATGCAACAAGAAATTATCAAAGAATTAGGAGTCTTACCGACCATCGACCCGAAAGAAGAAGTTCGTAAGAGTATTGATTTTTTAAAGGCGTATCTGCAAAAGAATCCGTTCTTGCATACGTTTGTCTTGGGGATCAGTGGTGGACAAGATTCGACGTTAGCTGGACGGCTTGCGCAATTGACGATGGAGGAAATGCGCAGCGAAACTGGGAATCCTAACTATCAGTTCATAGGGGTACGCTTACCTTATGGGGAACAAGCAGACGAAGAAGATGCCAAAAAAGCGCTAGCGTTTATCCAACCAGACATTGAGCTGCGGGTAAACATCAAAGCCGCCGTCGATGCGCAAGTACAAGCGGTGGAAGAAGCAGGGTTAGCGGTTTCCGACTTTAACAAAGGCAATATCAAAGCCCGTCAACGGATGATCACGCAATATGCCATTGCGGGTGAAAAAGCAGGGGCTGTTCTGGGAACAGATCATGCTGCGGAAAACATCACCGGCTTCTTTACGAAGTATGGGGATGGCGGAGCCGATATTTTACCACTGTTTCGTTTGAATAAACGCCAAGGCCGTCAACTCTTGCAATACTTAGGCGCGCCAGAAGCGTTGTATACAAAAGTCCCAACTGCGGACTTGGAAGATGGCAAACCTTTAGTGGCAGATGAAGCAGCTTTAGGAGTGACCTACAACGACATCGATGACTATTTAGAAGGCAAGGAAATTTCGGCTGAAGCCCAACAAACCATTGAAAACTGGTGGAACAAAACGCAACACAAACGCCACTTGCCAGTCACGATTTTTGATGATTTTTGGAAATAAACGAAACCAATGATTGAGTTCCATTCGGATAGAAAGAAGAGTCTAGGGGGCAAGAAACCTTAGACTCTTTTTTTATGAGGCTTGCTTTCTTTAAAAATAACAAAAGCTTCTTACCTCGGCTTTACTTTCTTGCCTCGAAAGCATAAAATACGAGGGTACCTAGAATGTGTAGAAAAGGAGGAATGTTCCTTCGTGAAAATAAATAGCCATCCTTATCTGAAGATCGCATTAAAAGGCATCGTCATCGTCCTGTTGATCATTTTCAGTAATTTATATTTGCAATGGTGTCAAAACAATCTTTCCGTTGAATTAGCTCTGAAATTTGCCTTTTCGTGGCATACAGCAAAGTTTTTCTTGGCTTGTGGGGTGCTACTGCTGGTGTATGGGGTGTTTGCCAGCTTGGCAGGTTCGGTACTGATCGGAGGCGTCTTTTATAGTGTCGTCATCGGAATCTTAGGATATGCCAACCACACAAAGATGGTCTATCGCCAAGAACCAATCTATCCCGATGATTTAAAGATGGTCACTCAATTCGATCTTCTTCGAACCATGATCGGCAATGGCGCCTTTTTCTTAGCCATCCTCTTCGCTCTGGCGGCGATCGGAGCGATCGGCTGGAGTATCTATCGCAGCCGCAAATTAAACCTGCGTTTGCAAGTGATGCGAGGAGCGGTGCTGGTCGTATGCTCGCTGGGCTTAGTCTATGTTTCTCACTTCAATGACAGCAACAACCTTTTACGCAAAGCCTACAATCAGACGGCGCTCTGGATTCCGTATTCACAAAAAATGAACTACTACAATACGGGATTCATCGGTGGGTTTTTGTACAACCTGCGGGTAGATGCCATGACGAAGCCTGAGGGGTATTCAAAAGAAGCGATCCAAGCGATTGCGGACACCTACAATGCACAGGCTGCGGAGAAAAATCAAGACCGTGAAAGTGAAGCACCAAATATCGTCTATGTGATGAGCGAGAGCTTTTCCGACCCGAGCCATTTAAATGGCTTGTCGATCACCGGCGATCCGTTGAAAGACTATTACCACGTCGCCGATCAAACCATCAGTGGAAAAATGCTTTCGCAAAATTATGGAGGCGGTACGGCAAACATCGAGTTTGAAGCGCTGACTGGTTTTGCCATGGGCCTATTGAATCCGCAAATGACGACGCCTTACACGATGCTGGTGCCGAAATTGACGCAACTGCCATCCTTGGTTTCTTTCTTGGAACAATCAGGGTATACGGCAACGGCGATCCATCCTTACGATACATCGATGTACAAACGCAAGGATGTCTATGGCGTGATGGGGTTTGAACAGTTTATCGATCAAGAGACGATGACCTATACCGACAAAATCGAAAATAATCCTTATATTTCTGATGAGGCGGCCTACAAAGAAGTGCTGGCATTGTTGGAAAACGATCAGCAACCGCAATTTGTCCATTTAGTGACGATGCAGACCCATATGCCGTATGCTGGTAAATACGATACCTTGAATTACCAAGCAAGCGGTCCGGGCAATATGGCTTCTTTGGAAAACTACCTGCAGGATATCTCCTACAGCAGTACAGCATTGAAAAACTTTGTAGCTGAATTAGAGCAGCTGGATCGGCGAACGCTGGTCGTCTTTTGGGGGGATCATTTACCAGGCATTTATGCCGATGAGATCAAGGAGCAAAATGAAACGGCTGCCCTGCATGAAACGGAGTTTTTGATGGTCGATTCGCAAGGAAATTTTGCCCCAGAAGATGTACCTGTAACAAGTCCCTTTTACTTTGCGCCGAACCTATTAGAAGCCAGTGACCAACCAACGAGCGGGTTTTACCAGTTGTTATTGGCCTTGCAAGATGAGCTGCCAGCTTTTGAAATGGGTCAATACTATCAAGGCGGGCAATGGCAGACGACCCTTGCATTGGATCAAGAAGCCCAAGAAATCTATGATGCCTACAATTTGATCCAATACGATGTGTTACAAGGAGAGCAATACAGTTTAACGACTGGTTTGTTTGACTAACTGAAACGTAAAATAGCGCCTTATCCCAGTGTTAGTCACAGGATAAGGCGCTTTTGTTTGTATGAAGTTATAAATCCTGCCATTTACGGTTTTGATCAAAATCATTGGCGGCGGTATAGGCGTCTTGAACGATCGTTTCAGGGTAGCCCATGACTTTTAAGAGGGCGATTGCATTGCGGCTCAAGGCAGGACCGGATTTGACCTTGTAATCAAAGGAGATGCCGTCATCTTCCGTGACTTGTTCAGAAAAATGAATGTTGCAGCAGTCATTTTTCAATATTTCAGTCAGCTCAATATCATGAGTGGCGACAAATGCCAATGATGGGTAGGCTCGCAGCCAATGGATGATGCTGGCAGAAGCAGCGATCCGTTCCACCGTATTGGTTCCTTTTAAAATCTCATCAACAAAACAATAGCAGCGCTGGTTCGTGGCAACGGTGTCTAGCAGGCGTTTGATGGATTTGATCTCTGCTACGAAATAGCTGTCGCCTTCAAATAAATCATCTTCGACAGCCATCGAGGTAATGACGTGACCGGGAACCATCGTAAAGGTTTCGGCAACTGCTGTCTGGATCGTCTGTGCCAAGATGCAATTGATGGCGATGCTTTTGACATACGTCGATTTACCCGAGGCATTGGAGCCAGTCACGAGGGTATTGTGGGTCCAAGCAACATCATTCATGACTGCTTCACTTAGAAGCGGGTGATACGTACCCGTTGCTTGTACACCTCCGCTTGTTTGGAAGGTCGGTAGGCAAGTGATGGGCATATACGTGCGAAAATTTAAAATGGCGGCTGCGACTTCCAATTTTCCCAGCAAATTCCACAGATCGATGGCTGCTTGTTGGTGCTTTGCCAGGGTAGTAGTGACCGTTTGATAGGAAATAAACGGCAGCATAAAAATGATATTGATGTATTCAAACAACATGTCTCCTTCGCTGCCGTTTTTGGCACGAAACGAAAAGGCGAAACGAGTGATCTTTTTTAATGGTGCCAAGGATTGTTTGATCTCATCTTGGAGGGGCGTGTTGATTTTAGCGATCTGACTGCCACAGGCAATCGTTTGAACCAAATAGCGCATGCTGTTCAGTTCTGTTTCCAGCTTGGCTTTTTTGATGGAGTAATAGATCGTATTGAAAACGACACTAACCAACGTCAACAGGATGCCTTGGACAAACCCCAGCAGGAGCAGCAAGATGCCGACTAACGGCAGCACACCTAAAAAGACAAAGAACGGCAGAGAGCCGATCGATTGCGCAGCTTCATTGGCCAAGTAGGCTTTTGAGAAATTATCATCTTGTTTTCCTAAACGAGCAAACGTATATTGGGATTGTTCGCGTGCGGCACTGTCAGCAGCAAAAAAGTCGATCAATTTGGTCAGCTGTTTGTCCGTCTTGAAGCGAAAATTGCGTAATTGCTGGTACAATGCTTCTGAACCAACACTGGAAAACGTCAGATTAATGGACTCAAACAACGAAAAGCCATCCAAGTCATACCAAGTGATGTCATCGACCTCGCTATCAAAATCGTGAAACTTCTTCTCAGTCAGCCAAGCCTTTTTCAAACTCGCTTCTTTATCAAAGCGGGGCTGACGGGGAAGCTTTCCCCAAGCAAGCCGAACGTAACGGCGTACTTTGTATCGATTCCAGATATCTAATGCGGTCAAGATGAGAATGCTGGCGAGTATGATCAAAATGACCATCGTTTGTGGTTCCATATGCAAAAGTCCTCCTAATGGCTAATGAATGCTGGCTAAAGTTAAGTGTTGCTGTGGGCAGGATCAATTTCTTTCAAACAATCATAGATCCGTTCAATATCTTGGGTCGTTCCTCGCAGCTCGAAATCCGCTAAGAACGGGATCGAAAATTGCTCCGCATATTGCATTGCGGTCAAGCAATATTGATAATTGAAGTTTTTGTTGCCACTGCCGATCACGCCTAAGCAAAGAGCTGCGTTGTTTTCATAGTCAATGTATTCCCGCATGGTTTCTGTGAGGATCTCCTGATCGCCGTTATCGACGCCATTTCCACCTTCTAAATAGGTAGGAACAAAAACCACATAAGGTTCGTCTTCTTGTTCAAACACACTGTTGTCATGAATTTCTTTGGCTTCCCAAGTACTCGGAGTGTCTTGCTGATCCGCATAGGCCAACAAGCGGTTGACGAATGCACGGGTATTTCCAGAGATTGAAATATAAAGTAGTTTCATTTTTTCATCACCTTCCGCTTTCTAGTATAACAGAAACCATTTATGAAAAGAGGAGAACTTCGGCAGTCTTTTCTAGTAAAATGCAGCCAAAGGCTTTAAACTGAGAGAGGAGTCCAATACAAAGGAGTGGCAATAATGTTTTCAAAAATGCATCATGTGGCGATCATCGCCAGTGATTACCAGCAGACCAAAGAATTTTATGTAGAGAAATTAGGCTTTGAAGTGATTCGTGAACATGCGCGCCCAGAAAAGAAAGATGTAAAAATCGACCTGCGCTTTGGGGAATCAGAAATAGAACTGTTTGTGGTGGAAAACCCACCAGCAAGACCAAGTTTCCCCGAAGCAGCTGGCTTGCGGCATTTGGCATTTGCGGTGGAAAATATTGAAGCAGTCGTGGCAAAGTTAGCCGCCAAAGGAATTGCGTGTGAACCGATTCGTTTCGATACCTTTACGAATAAGAAAATGACCTTTTTCCAAGATCCAGACGGCTTGCCGTTGGAATTGCATGAATAAATAAGGAAAACTTTGTGTGGATCCTTTGTCGATTCAACTTGGTTTTTCTTGAGAGAATTGTTATTCTATGTATAGAAGTAAGGAGGAGAAAACGTGATAAGATTTGCAAAAAAAGAAGATCGCTTTGTCATGGCTGAACTCGTTTTAGTCATTTTAAAGGATATGGAATTGCCGTTTGTCAAAGAGATCGGTGAAGCAAAGACCTTAGAGATCTTGGCAGATGCCATGCTAGAACCCGACTATCGTTACGGCTTTCGCCGTGCGTTGGTCAATGAGATCGACGGGGAGGTTGCTGGGGTCGCCTTTGGATACCCAGACAAAGAAGAGGCGACGATCGATCAGCCTCTAGATAAAGTGCTGGAACAGTACGGTTTGAGTAAAGACATGAAGCTGTTTATCGATGAAGAAACCTTACCAAATGAATGGTACTTAGATACCATCTGTGTGGCTGAGAAATTTCGCGGTAAAGGTGTCGGCTCAGCCTTATTAGAAGCGTTGCCGAAAATTGCTTCTAGAGATGGCTATGAGGTGATCGGCTTGAGTGTTGATCGAGCAAATCCCCATGCGAAGCGGCTCTATGAAAAGCATGGCTTTGAAGTCGTGGCCCAAAGAGAGATCAGTGGCCACCTATACGACCATATGCAAAAAAGAACCAGCTGATTTTTCAGCTGGTTCCATTTGTTAGTCGAAGCTCAAGAGGATGGTCTTTCTTGCGGTGCCGATTGTACAGCCAGTAATCCATGACGGCAGCGATACAGATGCAGACTGGTGCATCCCGATCATCAACGACATCCAGTACATAATAATCCCCCGTCAATAAGGTCGCCTTATCCATTTCCATGATCTTTTTATTGAAATGATGGATCCCATAGCGATGATTGTAGATATCGCCGTGGACCGCCCAGTGAAGTTGCTGGATATAGTAGAAATCACCCGGCCAGTTAAAGATTTTTTGCAGTGTACCGACTTTCTCAAAGTCTTTGTAGATCTCAAAGCGCGTACCAAAAGTAAAGCTGATTTGTTTGATACTAGCAACCATTTGCCCATTCAAGCGGTAAAGGGAAAGAGCATCGCCCTTAGTTCCCCAACGGCCCACCATTAAAAACAGTGATTTGCCTGTTTCATCTTTGACAATGGTGCGTGTGACTCTGCTAAGTTGTCTGTCTTGGATGAAAAATTCTGACATACTTACGCCTCCTCATGTATCCCCAAAAAGCTGCGTGATTTAAAGATTTTCATCAATTGCCCGAACGATCGCTTTGCCGACACCAGACTCAATATTGGTGTCCGTCAAATACCTCGCGGCTTCTTTTACCTCTAACTCGCCATTTCCCATTGCAAAACTAACGCCTGCCAGTTGCAGCATACTTACGTCATTTAAGTTGTCACCGATCGTCATCACTTCCTCCAGTGAGATCATCCGATCCTTAGCGACATGCGCCACTGCGATTCCTTTTTGCGCGTTTCGGTGGTTGATCTCAATATTGTTTTGTCCAGAAGAAGTCACCACTAGATCGCCGTACCCATCGATGATTTTCGTGATAGGACCCAATACCCGCGCACCATCTTGATGGAAGCAGATCACTTTCAAAAATTCTAATTCTTCGATCGAAAACAACTCACTGAAATCATCGACATAATTGATCGGTAAAAATTCCAAACGGGCTGCTGTCATAGCAATCGCCATCTTATGGGTTAAATGGGGCATTGCTTCTGCCGTGTGGATCGCAAAATTTTCGATCCGACGTGTTTGGCTTTCCGAATAGATCCCGTTGCTCGTGGAGATCTCAAAATAGATGTCGTTTTCTTTTAGTAGGTCGATCAACGAACGAGTTTGTTCATGGCTGATCGGCACAGTAAATAATGAATTACCCGCTTCGTCGTAGACTTGGGCACCATTCAAGGTGATCATTGCACAGTCGATCCCGGCTTCTTGCAGCGGCGGCAATGCCTCTTTGCGGTTACGGCCAGTTGCGACCATAAATTCGATTCCTTTGGATTGGGCATATTTGATTGCTTGGATATTTTCTTCTGAAATCTGCATACTAGCATTTAAAAGCGTACCATCCATATCAGAAGCAATTAATTTGATCATTGTCAGCGTCCTTTCTTAATCGTTTCTACAAATAGTGTACCATAAATCGCGCATTTTTTTTCTTTCGAAGAGTAATTCTTGTTTCTAAGGGGAGGGATTTGTTATCCTAGAAGAAAACAAAGGAGATTCGCCATGAAACGACTATTGGACAATGATTGGCAAGAACAATTGCAGGAATCATTTGAGCAGCCGTACTACCAACAACTGCGGGCTTTCTTAAAACAAGAATATGCCCAGCAAACGATCCATCCAGCAATGGATCATATTTATGAAGCCTTAAAACTGACACCATACCATGACGTAAAAGTTGTCATCTTAGGTCAAGATCCTTATCATGGCCCTCACCAAGCCCACGGACTGTCGTTTTCCGTACAGCCGGGGGTCAAAATACCGCCTTCGTTGCGGAATATTTACAAAGAATTAGCTGATGACTTAGGGATTCCACCTGTGTCCCACGGTTATCTCGTACCTTGGGCGCAACAAGGGGTCTTATTGTTGAATACCGTGTTGACAGTACGTGAAGGGCAAGCCTATTCACATCACGGGCATGGCTGGGAGCAGCTGACTGATACGATCATCGAAAAATTGAATCAACGAGAAGAACCAGTCATTTTTGTTCTTTGGGGCAAACCCGCCCAAAAGAAAGCCGCTTTGCTAGATACTAGCAAGCATATTATTATAACAGCGCCTCATCCAAGTCCGTTATCAGCGCATCGAGGATTCTTTGGTTCGAAGCCTTTTTCTAAGATCAATCAAGCATTGCTGGCGTTAGGGGAAGAACCGATTTCCTGGGCGTTGCCAGAAAAAATAACACAGTTGTAAAACTGTGTTATTTAGAATGAGTGAATTTGTGAAAAAGGTAACGATATTTAAAATAATCGACTAATACAGGATTTTTATCTGTTCTTTTTTTCGCAATTATTGTACAATGGAAGGGTATAAAAAAACTGGAGGTCTTTACCCGTGGAATTATTCGAAAGTTTAAAATTTAAAATCGTGCGTCGTCATATCAAAATCGTTTTTCCTGAAGCAACAGATCCTCGTATCCTAGGTGCTGCTAGCCGTTTACGTTCAGAAGAATTGATTGAACCTGTTTTGATCGGTAACCCGGTTGAAATCGAAAAAGCAGCGGAAGCTCGCGGAATCAACGTATCAAACTTTGAAATTTTAGATCCTGAAAATTATGATCGTTGGGATGAAATGGTTGAAGCTTTTGTGGAACGCCGCAACGGCAAAGCAACGAAAGAACAAGCAGAAGAAATCTTAAAAGATGTCAACTATTTCGGTACAATGTTGACTTACATGGGCATTACTGAAGGAATGGTTTCAGGAGCGATCCATTCTACGGGTGATACAGTAAGACCCGCTTTACAAATCATCAAAACAAAACCAGGTGTGAGCCGTACAAGTGGTGCTTTCTTAATGGTTCGTGGTCGTGACCAAGAAAAATACTTGTTCTCAGACTGTGCCATCAATGTAAACCCAACTGCACAAGAATTGGCAGAAATCGCTGTTGACTCAGCGAAAACCGCTGAATTATTTGAAATCGATCCAAAAGTTGCTATGTTAAGCTTCTCAACGAAAGGGTCTGCGAAAGCACCAGAAGTAGATAAAGTCGTTGAAGCAACAAAAATCGCTAAAGAATTGGCACCAGAATACCAAATCGATGGAGAATTGCAATTCGATGCTGCGTATATCTCAGCAGTTGCGCAATTGAAAGCTCCTGAATCTGAAGTAGCAGGTAAAGCAACCGTCTTTGTTTTCCCAGATTTACAATCAGGAAACATTGGCTACAAGATCGCCCAACGTTTCGGTAACTTTGAAGCGATTGGACCAATCTTACAAGGATTGAACAAACCAATCTCTGATTTGTCTCGTGGTTCAAATGAAGAAGATGTCTACAAATTATCAATCATTACTGCGGCACAAACACTAATGGAAAAATAAGCAGCTAATCGCTGCACTTATGAAAAACTGATCCCTTGAGGGTCAGTTTTTTGTTTTGCTCTTGGAAAGTTGAGGGCAGCAAAGCAGGGGGCGTCGGCAAAAAGCAACGATCCAGTGATCGTCGGGGAATTTTCCCTAAGCTCCTTCTTTACAATTCCTTGAAAAACAAGCTATACTAGCAACTAGTAAATTAGATTGATCAAAGGATGGGGACTATGTTTACCATTAACGACTTAGAAGCAACTGCAGCATTTGCAAAAATCATTGGAGAGGCAGCCGAGCCAGGGGATAATCTGGTATTGACGGGCGATTTAGGTGCTGGCAAAACAACCTTGACGAAAGGCATCGCCTTGGGGCTAGAGATCGAGCAACTGATCAAAAGTCCGACCTATACGATCATTCGTGAATATACCAATGGGCGGCTACCTCTGTACCATATGGATGTCTATCGGGTGGAATACGGTGCAGATGATTTAGGACTGGATGATTATTTCGAAGGGGATGGCTTGTGTGTGATCGAGTGGGGCAATCTCTTAGAAGCCTCCCTGCCAGAGGATTATTTAGAACTGATTTTGGAAAAAGATGATACAGATGAACAAAAACGTCTTGTGAAATGTCATGCATATGGCACCAAAGCAACCGCCTTTTTGCAACGGATCACAAAAAAATGGCAGGCAGCCCATGAGTGAGATCCAATTACAGATCAAAGAAGCCACGGGTGCTGATGCCAAAGCTGTGTTAGCAGTCAGTCAACAGCTAGGAGAAGAAACGGATTTTCTCGTGATGGACGAAAGCGGCTTGGCGTTGCCAGAAGCCCTATTGGCAGAACAACTGGACGCTATCTATGAACGGGACGACTATTTGCTGTTGTTGGCATTTGATCAAGAACAATTGATCGCCATGGCATCAGTCAAAGGCCATGAAGAGTGGCAATTAGCCCATGTCGGGGAGATCGGTATCTCGATTTTAAAAGACTATTGGGGCTTAGGCTTAGGTTCGCTCCTGATTGAAGAATTACTGGACTGGGTAGTAGAAGTTGGCGAATTGACCCGCATCGAGTTGACCGTCCAAGCGAGAAATCTACGGGCGATCCATCTGTATCAAAAATTTGGTTTTTTAACAGAAGGCTGTATGAAAGAAGCGGTGCAAACCCGCGAGGGGCAAAAAGTTGACGTCTTGATGATGGCACGTCTTTTTGAATCATAAAAAAGGAGTGAAGGAAATGGAGTTTCGGGAACCGACGATCGCAGACTGCGATCAAATCGAAGCGTATCGGCAAGCCTTCGAGAAGAATCAAGAAGTCATCCATGGTGGGGCAGGACTTGTAGAAAGTCCGACAGCCAAAGACTGGCTAGAGGGATTGGTGGATTTTAAAACAGCAGAAACGGTACCAGAAGGATTCGTTCCCGCCCGTACCTATCTGGCTATCCAAGATCAAAAAGTGGTCGGTCTCTTGAATCTGCGTCTGACACTTAATGCGTATTTGCGCCAAATTGGCGGACACATCGGGTATTCAGTGCACCCAGACCATCGAAAGCAAGGCATCGGCTCGGCAATGTTGGCACAGTCATTGGTAAAGGCCAAACAATTTGGCTTGAACAACGTGTTAGTAACCTGTGAAGAAGCCAATCGCGCCTCCGCCAAAGTCATTGAAAACAACGGTGGTAAATTGACAGAAAAAGTCATTGATCCTGAAGATGGCGCTATAATCTGTCATTATTGGATCGATCTGACTTAAAATGAATCCTTCCTTAAATGAAAACGTGCGTCCTAAAGGCTAGCGCAATGCTGACTTTAGGACGCACGTTCTTATTTATTTGACTAAAACCAATTTTTTTAATGGATCGATACCAAATTCTTCTTCTTGACGCAATAAGATTTGGGCACATGCCCGACTATCTTCTAGTGCATCATGGTGGTTTAGTAAAGGAATCTGTAATTGCTCACAAACCGTGTTTAATTTGTGGTTCGTAAATTCTGGATACAGCTTGCGGCTCGTTCGCACCGTGCATAAGGAAAGATAATTTGGTTGTGACAACCCATAATAATCAAGACATCCCGCCAAAACTCCAGTATCAAAACCAGCGTTATGCGCAACGATCAAACTGTTCAGTTGATAATATTGTTGGATTTGTTTCCATACGTCAGGAAACTTAGGCGCTTCTTGTACATCTTCTGGACGGATGCCATGAATTTGAATGTTTTTCCAAAAAAATTCCGTTTCCGGTTGGATCAATGTGTAATATTCGCCCACGATTTTGCTATCTTGTACCATGACTAGTGCAAGGGAACAGGCACTATGCTTTTGATAATTTGCTGTTTCAAAGTCCATTGCGATAAAATTCATCAGACTCACCTCATTGCCATTCTAGCACAAAATCAAAGAATGAAAAGCGAACAAACGTTAAGAAAAACTGAAGTTTTCTTACGGTTAGTTGAGATCCAGTTCCACCGGACAATGGTCACTACCAATGATATCTGTATGGATCTTGGCGTCTAGCAAGCGCTCATTTAAGTCATCCGAAACGACAAAGTAATCGATGCGCCAGCCAGCATTGTTTTTGCGAGCGTTGAAACGGTAGCTCCACCAAGAATAAATACCTTCTGCATCTGGATAGAAATAGCGGAACGTATCGGTAAAGCCAGCAGCCAAAAGAGTCGAAAACTTTTCCCGTTCTTCAGGTGTAAACCCAGCACTTTTTTGATTGGTTTTCCAATTTTTGATGTCGATATTTTTATGGGCAACATTCAAATCACCGCAGAGAATCACTGGCTTTTGTTGTTTCAATTCAGTCAAGTAAGCCAAAAAGGCATCTTCCCAAGTCATGCGATAATCCAAGCGGCGCAATTCATTTTGGGAATTCGGTGTGTAGCAAGTAATCAAGAAAAATTCAGGATACTCCAGCGTGATGACGCGACCTTCCGTATCATGTTCTTCGATTCCTAATCCATAACGGACCGATAGTGCAGGTTCTTTTGCGAAAATTGCTGTGCCAGAATAGCCTTTCTTCTCCGCATAATTCCAGTATTGATGATAGCCTGGTAAATCCAATTCGATCTGACCTTCTTGCAGCTTTGTTTCTTGTAAACAAAAGAAATCAGCATCGAGGGCTTCAAACACTTCAGAAAAATTTTTTTTAACGATGGCCCGTAAACCATTCACATTCCAAGAAATAAATTTCATTGAGACTCCTCCTTATTTTCCACTACGCCTCCCATTTTACCTAAAAAAGCCAGAAGCGCAAAGCAAGTGAGCGGAATGAGGAAAACAAGGAGGAAGAATGAGGATTAAATTTGGATGCTAGAGAAAATTCGTTTGTAGTACGGAAAAGGAACGATGGCTCCTTACGCTTACTTCCATTTTATGATACAGTCATTTTGAAAAGGGGGCAGTTTCATGACGATCAAAGCGCAAGTTTCAGCGAAAATGACTTCGAAAAATCAAATAACTATTCCAAAAAGTGTGCGGCAAATACTAGGCTTAAAAGAGAATCACTGGGTAATTTTTGAATTTACCCCAGAAGGTGAGATCAAGGTAAGAGGCGAAAAAGCAGCACCTTCTTTTGAAGCTTTTTGGAAACAAGAATTAGCGATCATAGAAGAAATGGGGAAATTTGACACAGGTGAGATGTTTTTTGAAAAAGATTTAGGTGAGGAGAACATTGAATGGTAAGGCAAGGAGATATTCTTTTATTGACTTAAATCCCACCAAAGGAAATGAAATGGCAAAAAAAAGACCGTGTGTAGTGGTTAGTAATGATTATTATAACAAGAGTTTCAATACCGTCTTAGTGATGCCACTCAGTAGCTCAAAAAAATATGTAGAAGAAAAATTTGCTCGATCGAATGCGTTTCAAACAGTTACCGAAACACAAAAGAGTAAAGTTTAAGGGACGATTCTTTGTCAGCATATTCGCAGTGTGGACTTCTTGCATCGCAGCAACTTAGAAGTAGTCGATAAAGTCACTACCGTGATGAAAGAACGATTATCTGAAATAACAAAACACTTTTTTTGAAGCTTACTCTTTATTAATCAGGTCATTCGATTATTAAGCTTTTCTTTGATTCACCAGAGGTAGCAACTTTTCCTTGAACATGCTAAAATAAGTGAGATGTTTATTGTGAAAGGAAACCTTCTCGTGAATAAAGACTTGATGATTGCGCAATTCCCTGAAATTGCCTTATTAAAAGATGAACCCTTATTGAACTATACGTATACAAAAACTGGTGGACCGGCAGACATTTTGGCTTTTCCCAAAACAGCAGATGAAGCCAAACAGCTGCTTGATTATTGCCGAGAACAAGCGATTCCTTGGATCGTCTTAGGAAATGCCAGCAACTTGATCGTCCGTGATGGTGGTATTCGCGGCGTGGTGATCATGCCATCAGAAATGAACCAAATCGTGGTGGACGGCACTTCTTTGATCGTCGATGCTGGAGCAAAGTTGATCGATACCACCTATGTCGCTTTGCATGAATCGTTGACTGGTTTTGAATTTGCCTGCGGGATTCCTGGCAGTGTCGGCGGTGCCGTCTTTATGAATGCTGGCGCCTATGATGGCGAAATCCAAGATGTCTTTGCGTCCTGCGACGTTTTGCTGGCTAATGGTCAAATCGTGACTTATACCAAGGATGAAATGGAATTTGCTTATCGTCATAGCAAATTACAAGAGCAAAAGATGATCATTTTGAGCAGTCGCTTTGATCTAGCAAAAGGCGATCAAGAGCAAATCAAAAAGCGGATGGATGAACTGACAGAATTGCGGCAATTGAAGCAACCGCTAGAATACCCCTCTTGTGGGAGTGTCTTTAAACGTCCAGTCGGTCATTTTACCGGCAAGCTGATCCAAGATGCAGGCTTACAAGGATTGAAATGGGGCGGAGCCCAAATTTCGGAAAAACATGCGGGCTTTATCGTGAATGTCGATCAAGCCACTGCAACGGATTACGTTGAACTGATCGCTCATATCCAACAAGTCATCAAAGAAACCTTTGATGTCACCTTAGAAACAGAAGTCCGAATCATCGGCGAAGAATAGATTAGCGAGAAGATTGTCCCGAGGGGCAGTCTTTTTTTTATGAGAGCTGATAAAAAAGAGCTTAGGTTTGTAAGCTTTCTCAGTCTTCGGTACAATAAACGAAAAGGAGTGAGCAGGATGAAAAAGTGGGGACGCGTCATTTTGTTTGTTGGGTTCGCCTTTCTTTTCGGCGGTTGTACGAAATTACCGCAAGAACAGTTTGCCGAACAGTTGACGAATCAGCAAGCAGCGAATGCTGGTGAATTCCAAGCGACGATCGATACCTTTGAGATGGGCAGCAGCGAATACGGTCAAGAAGCCGATAGGTATGCCTCTATGTTGATGTCACAGTTAGTCGGCTCGTCATTTAAAGGGGAATTCGTCCAGGACAAAGAAACCAAAGCGATTTTACTCAATCTGGCAGTCGCTTTTGGGGAGCAGGAGCTGCCGATCAAGCTGATCGTCGATCCAGAAAAACAAGAAGCGTATGTGTCAGCTGAAATCTATGAAACACTGCAAGGGTATATCAGCGCATTTGGTAGTGACAGTTATGGGACAAAACCAGACGCTGCGGAATATGAAGGCAAATACCTGCGCATCGATCAAGAAACCTTAGATTCTTACTTTGGCGAAGGAACTTTTGCAGAGGACGGCGAGGGGACAACCGAAGCAGAAAAAGAGCCTGAAAACCTCTTTACCATGAACAGTCTTTTTCATAATGAGACATTTGCAGACTATTTGAAAACCTTTGAACCGGATGCTTTCAAAAGAGATGGAGATACGATCAGCCATACGTTTACCAAAGAAGAATTGGCAGATTATGCAGATTATGCCCAAGAACACGGCGCCGATCAAAAGCAAGTCGCCGAATTAGAAACGATGCTGCAAGAAGTTGAGCAGTTTGACTTAACCATGACCGTCAATACGAAAACAAATCAGCAGAAAATGGCTTTTCACTTCGTGCAAGCGGATGAGCTGCAAACCACTATCGGAGCCACGGTGACTTTTACAGGGAAGAAAAGTGATACTGCTGTTGCGATCCCTACAGCGGAAGAATTGATTGACCCAGAAGAATTGTTTTCTCCCTATGATTATGGTTGGGATGACAGCTATGACGATGGGGATGAAAATGATAATGATGATGAGTACTGGGATAGCTATGATGAAACCGATGATTGGTCTTCTTATATGCTGACGGATGAGGAGTTTGAAGAACTGCTGCTGCAAATCAAGCAAGAGCTGCCTTATTTGACCCAAGCAGATATCGATGATTATCTGACATTTTATGAAGAGTATTTGACTCAAGAGCAGTATCAAGAGCTTGTCGAAGCACTCCAAGTGACACAAAGTCTATGAGTCACTCAAAAGGGAAGCGACCGCCTAAGTTAGCCAAAAAGCTAACTTTGGGCGGTCGCTATTTTTTTAGATACGATTTTTTTTGCGGTTCATGACTAAGCGTAAAAGCACGGTTCCAACTGCCATCGTGGCGATTCCCGCTACAATGGCTTCAGGTACACCTTGGGCGAAGATCACGCCCAAAATCGCTGCATAGACAGCATTGCCGGCTTTCCCCACAACCTCCGCATATTCTTGCTGGAACAAGAAGTAGATCAGGTTCATTACCAGGATCGTATTCGTCAAGCCTCCAGCAACACCAGCAATCAGTAACGAAAGACTTTGCTGTTTGTTTTTCCAGATTTTTTGACAGCCTTTGTAAACAAAGTAAGGAACGACACCAATCAAAATACGAGGAATCAACGCTACGAGGATCGCTTTCCAGCTTCCTTGATCACTCCCATAAATCGGTACGAAAGGGGAGAAGACAAAAGAAAGCGGGGTGATGATCCAGGTCGAACGCACCATACTGATGATCCCAAAGGCGCCGCCTAAAAATCCGCCGATCCGAGGGCCTAATACAATGGAAGCGATGATCACAGGAATATGCATCGTTGTCGCATTGATTGGTCCTAAGGGAATAAACCCAAGAAAGGGAACCGATGCTAAAAGAATCAAGATTCCCAAAAAGAAAGCTGTTAAGACAAGTTCAAAAGTTGATATTTTTTTCATTGTTAGACACTCCGTACTTCCAAAGCAGTCAATGCTTTTTCAAGAATCGTTTCTGTTGCTGCTAATGCGCCTCTGCCGAAATCACCGCAAGCCAGTAACGCTTCACGGGGTTCAATCTCTTGGAAGCCGACTTCTTTCAAAATCCCCAAATTTCTTTGAACAATCGGGTTTTCGTACATGACGGTATTCATGGCTGGCGCAATCAAGCGGGGCACGGATAACGGCAACGCTAAGGCAACTGTTGAGATCAAATCATCGGCTATCCCATGCGCCAGCTTGCCAATACTGTTGGCACTGGCTGGGGCGAGCAAGAAAAGATCGGCTTGTTTGGCTAGTTCAATATGATTGATCCGATCTGGTTGACGTTCTTGCATAACATCGACATGGATCGGGCGTTTGGATAATGACTGTAACGTCAAAGGCGTAATAAATTGTGTGCTGTTTTGAGTCATTAAGACATCCACTGCATAGCCCTTTTTGGTTAATTCATTGGTTAGGTCGGCTGCTTTGTATGCAGAGATACTGCCGCTGACGCCAAGCAGAACGTGTTTTTGTTTCATGTTTCTTTCTCCTTTTCTAAAAAACATCTAGCTAAGCACGCAGGTCATTGCGTAATGTGTCAACGATCAAGGTTGCGATCTCAGCTTTTGTGCGGCCAGTCCCGATTTGTCCTTCTTGTGTCAAAAGGTGTCCGACATGCTGGTTTCCAGAAATTTGCGTCAAGTCGTTGGCCAACACATAATCCGCTTGGCTAGCCAGCAGACTTTTTCGTGCGACCGCAAACAACTCGGCTTCCGCTACGTCTACTAATAATTTGAATCCGACTAATAAGGTTGTCGGCTGTAATGCTTTGATGGTTTGGATCACTTTCGGGGTTTTCTTCAACACTAAAAACAAATGATCAGTATTGGAAGAAACTTTGCCTGCCGTTGTTTCAGATTGTGTGAGCACGTGTGCCATCAATGCCGGAGTGACCTGGTTGTCATAAGCTGGTAGGGCATCGTTGATTGCTTCATAAAACGCTGCTTCTGAAAAATGAGCAGCAGGGGTGAAATCACTGACTGCCATACTGTGGATCACAGCAGCATACGAATGGGTCGTCAATAAATCGGTCAACTGCGTCAACAAGTCCGTGGTCCCTTCAATGAAATGACAAGTAACGCGTGGATCGGTCGGCGGTTGTTTGGCAGTTTTCGTCGTAACGTAATCGATGGCCACCTCAGGGTATTGCAGCCATTCCTTGGCAATGGCTTGACCAAGTGAGCCCGTGGAATGATTCGTGATTGCACGGACATCATCGATTTTTTCGGAAGTACCGCCAGCCGTAATCAAAATTCTCATTGCGCTTGTGACACCTCAACGATCGTCCGTCCTTGGTGCGTACCAGCTAATAAAGCTGCCAATGTTTCTGGCAAGTCTTCCAAAGTGATGGCTTTCGTGTAAAGCTGATCGATCACATTCCACTCACCCGCTAATTTCTCCCATAATGCCGAGCGGATCTCATGGGAAACATTGACCGAATCGATCCCAATTACGCGAATCCCACGCAAAATAAATGGTAAGACAGTCGTTTCGATTTTGATTCCACCAGCATTGCCGCATAAGAAGGCACCGCCCCCATACGCGATTTGCGGAAGCACTGCCGCAAGCAATGGACCGCCAACTGTATCGATGACCGCTGCAAACGTTTGTTTTGCTAATGGTTTGACCTTTTCTGGTACCACGTCATCAGGACTGACGATTTTCGCTGCGCCTAGGTTCAACAACCATTGCGCATCGGTTTTCCGAGATAGCGCCACTATATTTGTATAGCCCAGTTTTTTCAATAAAGCAATGCTGACACTGCCGACGCCACCGCTAGCACCTGTCACCAAAATAGCAGCGTCTTTTGCTAAGTGCAGCTGTTCTAATTCTTGCACCGCTAAAGCTGCTGTGAACCCAGCAGTGCCATAGGTCATACTGTCTTTTGCTGAAAAACCAGCAGAACGTTTCACGAGCCACTCGGCTGGGACCCGTTGAAATTGACTGTAACCGCCTGGGTGAGAAACCCCTAAGCCATAACCTGTCACTAAGACTTGGTCGCCTGGGGCAAAATCAGCAGACTGACTGTCCACGACTTCCCCTGCTAAATCGATTCCCGGCGTCATCGGATACGTGCGGATCACGCCGCCATTTTCTTTTGCTGCCAAGGCATCTTTGTAATTGACATCTGAGTAATCAACGCGGACAAGCACATCGCCTGCTGGCAGCTCGTCAAGGGTTGCAGTTGTGAGTGAAGCAGTAAAATTTGGTTCATTCATGACACGAAAGGTAGAGAAATTCGTCATTTCAGACACTCCTTTGATGGTTTGTACTCATAATACCATAAGTTTTATTTTTTTAACCAGTGAAGCAAGAAAAGGCAGGTCTTCTTATCAAAAAATCAGCAAAAACAGATCATTATTAAATCTACCTTTTCTTCGTTAAAATAGAAGTTGTTCTTTTAAACCTTTAAAAAGCGAAAATGCCGGGACCACCAATCGTTTCCTTTATAACACAAGCGTTTAGCGTCACTCCTTTTTTTGATCAGGGAGAAAAGAATTCAAAAAAATGAAGAAAAAAGGCTTGTGTTTTTTGCAATTATTTGTATACTAGAAAAAGTGAAATTAAACATGAAGTTTACTTATAGCAAACTTTTTTATTTGAAGTTGTGTCAATCAAAGGGGGAATGAACATGGAGATTGGCGAGAAGCTGCGCAATTTGCGCGTTCAAAAGAATTTGACCCAAGAAGAATTAGGCGAGCGGACCGATTTGACGAAAGGCTATATCTCACAGTTGGAACGTGATTTGAGTTCGCCTTCTATGGAAACTTTTTTTACGATCTTAGAAGTTTTAGGCGTGACACCAGAGGAATTTTTCCGAGAAGAAAATGCGCAGCATCAAGTGGTTTATCGCGAAGAAGACAGCACGCTTTATTATGATGAAGAAAATGGCTATGAATTGAAGTGGCTGATTCCCGATTCCAATGAAAAAGAAATGGAGCCAGTCTTGCTGACCTTTGATAAAGCGGGCGAATACAAGACCTTTGAACCATCGTTAGCAGAAACATTTATCTATGTCTTAGAGGGCAGTGTGGCCTTGACACTAGGAGAAACGCAGTACAAGGCTCGTAAAGGCCAATCGATTTATTATCAGGCGACTGAGCCGCATCAATTAAAAAATATTGCGGGCAAAAAAAGCCGTGTGCTTGTAGTCGTGACAGATTCTTATTTATAGTACAGGAGGAAAGAGTGTGGGAAAAACAATAATTTCATTCAACAATGTGGTGAAGCGATTTGATGATGATGAAACAGTTTTGAAAAAAGTGAGTTTTGATATTGAAGAAGGTCGCTTTTATACATTGTTAGGTCCTTCAGGTTGTGGAAAAACAACCATCTTACGCATCATTGCGGGTTTTTCGGACGCAACAGAAGGCGACGTTTATTTTGATGGACAAAGAATCAATGACGTTCCTGCCAATCAACGGCAAGTGAATACTGTCTTTCAAGATTACGCCTTATTCCCACATATGAACGTTTTTGAAAATGTGGCATTTGGTCTGCGAATCAAAAAATTACCAAAAGATGAAGTGAATAAAAAAGTCTTAGAAGCGTTGCGGCTAGTACAACTTCCTGGTTATGAGAATCGTGAAATCAGCGAAATGTCTGGAGGTCAACGCCAACGGGTCGCAATCGCACGAGCGATCGTCAATGAACCCAAAGTATTGCTCCTGGATGAACCATTGTCCGCATTGGATTTGAAATTGCGAACCGACATGCAATACGAGCTGCGGGAATTGCAGCAGCGACTAGGCATCACCTTTATTTTTGTCACCCATGACCAAGAAGAAGCGTTGGCGATGAGTGATGAGATTTTCGTTATGAATAAAGGGAAGATCGTCCAAAGCGGCACACCGGTGGATATTTACGATGAACCAATCAACCATTTTGTGGCGGATTTTGTCGGTGAAAGCAACATCGTCACAGGTACGATGATCGAAGACAACTTAGTGGAATTTGTCGGCAAGCAATTTGAATGTGTCGATGGCGGGATGCGGCCGAATGAAGCTGTTGAGATCGTGATCCGTCCAGAAGATTTGAATTTGACGACGGCGGAAAAAGGCAAGCTGGTCGTTGAAGTAGACACGCAATTGTTCCGTGGCGTGCATTACGAGATCATTTGTTACGACGAACAAGGCAACGAGTGGATGGTTCACTCTACAAGAAAAGCCACTGAAGGAAGCAAGATCGGTCTTTCCTTTGAACCAGAAGATATCCACGTCATGCGTTTCAATGAGTCCGAAGAAGATTTTGATGCTCGTTTAGAGAGCTACGAAGATTAGGAGGGAAAGCTAATGACGAAAATGCGTCGTTTTTATGCGATACCCTATGTCTTTTGGTTATTGCTATTTGTTATTGCACCAGTCTTATTGATCATCTACCAATCCTTTTTTGATATGAACGGCAACTTTTCGCTGGTCAATTATCAAAGCTACTTAGGTTCTGGCAAATATTTGATCATGACCTTAAACTCGGTTTGGTATGCCTTTTTGATCACCGTGATTACCTTAGTGATCAGCTACCCGACAGCCTATTTCTTAACTAAGCTGCGTCACAAAGATTTGTGGCTGCTGTTGATCATCTTACCAACGTGGGTCAACTTATTGTTAAAAGCCTATGCGTTTATTGGGATCTTCGGCATTCATGGCAGTGTCAACAACTTCCTAGAAATCATGGGTGTTGGACCAAAGCAGATTTTGTTTACCGACTTTAGCTTTTTGACGGTTGCCGTCTATATCGAACTGCCCTTTATGATCATGCCGATTTTTAATGCCTTAGAAGAAATGAATCCCTCTTTGATCAGTGCCAGCCGCGATTTAGGGGCAAACAGCTATGATACTTTCCGACGAGTGATTTTCCCTCTGTCGTTAAACGGTGTGAAAAGCGGCGTCCAAGCCGTCTTCATTCCGTCGCTCTCCCTCTTCATGTTGACCCGTTTGATTGGGGGCAATCGCGTGATCACGCTTGGTACGGCGATCGAGCAGCACTTTCTCGTTACCCAAAACTGGGGCATGGGTTCGACCATCGGCGTCATTTTGATCATCGCTATGTTCCTCGTGATGCTGTTTACGGGAGAAAAGAAAAAAGGAGGGCAACGTAAATGAAAAAATTTCGCTGGTCGAATCTTTATCTGATCGTCGTCTTTATTCTTTTGTACGTGCCGATCTTTTATTTGATTTTCTATTCCTTCAATGAAGGAGGCACCATGAATGCTTTTACGGGTTTCACTTTTGAACATTACCAATCCGTCTTTCAAGATACCCGCTTGATGATCATCGTGTTGAACACCTTTATGCTGGCATTTTTATCAGCATTACTGGCAACGATCATCGGCACATTTGGTGCGATGGGCATCTACTATACCCGCAAACGCCGAACGAGAACGGCATTGTTGAGTTTGAATAATATTTTGTTGGTTTCACCAGATGTCATCATTGGTGCCAGCTTCTTGATTTTCTTTACGATGATCGGCAACTTGTTCCGTGGGTTTAGCTTAGGCTTTTTCAGCGTATTGCTTTCGCATATCGCCTTTAGTATCCCGATCGTGGTGTTGATGGTCTTGCCGAAACTGCAAGAGATGAACGATTCAATGATCGATGCTGCCCGTGATTTAGGCGCGAATAATTTTCAAGTCATTAAAAATATCATTTTGCCTTTCTTGACACCGGGCATCATCGCCGGCTATTTCATGGCCTTTACTTATTCACTCGATGATTTTGCCGTGACATTCTTTGTGACAGGCAATGGCTTTAGTACCTTATCGGTAGAGATCTATTCTAGAGCACGTCAAGGAATCAGTTTAGAAATCAATGCATTAAGTACACTTGTCTTCTTATTCTCCATGATCCTGGTGGTAGGTTATTACTTTATCAGTAAAGAAAACGGCGCGAAGAAATTGCGTAAAAACCGCCGTGTGGAGGTGGCAAATCTGCGATGAAACGACTACAATCTCTGATTATCGGTATTGTTGCGATCGTCCTGATCTTGCTCTTTGGTGTCCGTGAATTGGAACGCTCCTCTGGTATGGCAGGCGCTGAGGTTGTCAACATCTACAACTGGGGCGACTACATTGACCCTGATTTGATCAGTAAGTTTGAAGAAGAGACTGGCTACAAAGTCAATTATGAAACCTTTGACTCAAATGAAGCGATGTTCACGAAGATCCAACAAGGCGGTACGTCCTATGACATCGCCATACCGAGTGAATACATGATTGAGAAAATGATG
Organism: Enterococcus sp. DIV0213h; assembly: GCF_051711285.1. NCBI lineage: Bacteria > Bacillati > Bacillota > Bacilli > Lactobacillales > Enterococcaceae > Enterococcus > Enterococcus sp. DIV0213h. Next base: position 2,988,625 of record NZ_JBIOMH010000001.1, on the reverse strand, counting down.
GAACAAAATCTTTTAAAGCCATTGGATCACAGTAAAATCAAAGGGTTAGACAATATCGACCTTCGCTTTTTGGACTTGAGTTTTGATCCAGGCAATCAATATTCCATCCCTTATTTCTGGGGAACACTGGGGATCGTCTATAACGATAAGTTCTTTGATGAAGGTGAGATCACCCAATGGGACGATCTTTGGAAACCCGAATTAGCAAACAGCATCATGCTGATCGATGGCGCGCGTGAAGTGATGGGATTAGGTTTGGACAGCTTAGGCTATTCTCTTAACAGCAAAGACGATGATCAGCTGCAAGAGGCATTCAATAAGCTGCGGACTATGACTCCAAACATCAAAGCCATCGTCGCTGATGAAATCAAGATGTACATGGCCAATGAAGAAGCATCGGTTGCGGTCACATTTTCTGGGGAAGCAGCCGACATGATGTACGAAAACGAGCACATTCATTACGTGATCCCTTCGGAAGGTTCCAACCTGTGGTTTGATAATATGGTCATTCCTAAGACCTCACAAAACGAAGCCGGTGCTTACGCCTTCTTGAACTTTATGCTGGAACCCGAGAACGCTGCACAAAACGCAGAATACATCGGCTATTCCACACCTAACCAAGCAGCCATGGCATTACTGCCGGACGAGATCACCGAAGACGAACAATTCTATCCATCCGATGAATTAATGGAACACCTCGAAGTCTATGAAAACTTAGGTGCTGAGTATCTGGGCATCTATAATGATTTGTTCTTGGAATTGAAGATGTATCGGAAATAAACAAACTGCCATTAAGCAGGGAATGGATCCTGTTTAATGGCAGTTTTTTTATTATTTATTACCTGATGTACGAAGGGAGTCTATGGATAATAGTTCTTTATCAAGTAGGAATGATGAGTTTTGATAAGCAAATAAGGCAAGGTAATTTATATATGAATGTTTTCCTTTTTTTTAAGTAATAATAGATGAGACATCAAAATAAATTGATCTTTTTGAGGTTATGATATGATTATAAGTTCTATAGGAAATCAAGTTGTTTTATAAACGTAATTTCAATGTGATTGATATTATTTTCGAGAATTTAAAGGAATACTTATATTTATTTAAGTGCCTTTTCTGCAACAAGTAAGTGAGATGTTGTATCGACTTGTTGCAATGAATTGTAATATGCTTTTTTCTAAAGCACATCTATAATAAGGTTACGATCCTGATAACGCTATCAAAAGATTAAGGCCTTTATTTTGGATAGTAAGGAAGTGGTTATCATCATGCTTACAAAAAGACAAAAAAAATTATTAGAGTTATTAGTGCGACAAAGTGACTTTAAAACAGTCGATTATTTTGCAAGCAAATTGGGTGTTTCAAAAAGAACGACGCACAGCGAATTAGGGATCATTGAAGAATATCTCCAGAGCTCGGGAGAATATCTTGAGAAAAAGCGCGGAGTTGGTATTGCGCTAAAACGTTTCAAGGAAGTTGAGGGAATCGAGAATAAGAAAGAGGAAAGTGATCTTTACAATACATTCAACCGAAGAATTGAGATCATGAGTACCTTGTTATTCGATGAAAAGGTGGTTAGCTTCAACCATTTATCGGAAAGATTTATGGTGAGTAAAACTTCAATTATTAAAGATTTTGAATTCATTATGAAAATATTGAATGTTGGATCAAGTATCAAGCTGTGCAGCGATGTTCATGGCACGTCATTATTGGGGACAGAGGAAGACGTTCAAAAAGCATTGCTGCAGTTTAATCGCTATTTACTTAATAATTCAGAACTATACGATGAGGATTTTGCCGAAAAAATTAAATTATTAAGTCCATACTATGGCGAAAATTTGATCAGTGCTTGCTCGAATATTTTGTATACCTATATTCGAGAAAATGTAAACGCTATTTCTGACTATTATGTGCAAAACATCTTGAACATTTTTATTATTCTAGTTTTTCGGGTTTTCAAAGGTCATCACATCGAGGAAATAAAAAAATCTGAGGCCAATGTGGCAACAGTTTTCTTTGAGGAAAGTGCTGTTCGTTTGTTGCATAAATCAGCTTTACGTTTGGGGTTTTCTTATACGAACGAAGATGTTCAATACTTATCATTGCAACTGATCTCTAATCGTTTTGAACCTTTGCCAGAGGAAGAAATAGATAGTGTGATTGTTGAACAATTACTTTCGAGAGTTTCAACTGCACTGAATATCAACTTTGCCAGTGATCAAAAGTTGGAGGAACAGTTAAAAAATCATATTCCCCCAATGATTTATCGTTTAAGGACGAACAACAAAACGGAGAACCCATTTACCCTACAAATAAAAAACGAATTCTCTTTAACCTTCAATGTTATTTGGGTGGTACTAAGTGAATATGAACGGGAATTAGGGCTTAGTTTTAATGAGGATGAAATTGCCTTTTTGACAATGTATTTCCAAGCTGCAATCGAACGCGCACGATTAAATCGAAAAATCTTGATTGTTTGTCAAATGGGGATTGCAACTTCGGAACTGCTGATAAATCGAATCAAAAATGTTTTACCATCATTGGACTCATTTGAAGTAGCCTCTGTGCCGGAATTGGAACAGATGACTCTTGAAGACTATGACATGATTATCTCAACCATTAAGATAGATATTCCTAAAAAGGAAGTTATTTTGGTTTCACCATTTTTAACGAAAGAAGATATAGAACGAATTAAGTATTCAAACTCGCTTCCAGAGTCTGAGAATAAGGTTCTAGAATTTGTGCGAGCGCATCATCTGATGAAATTTGTTACGAAAGATCTTATTTATGTGAATACCAACTTTTCTTCTAAAGAAGAGCTGATCGATCAAGTCGGTGAAAGACTGATACAGAGGAATTACGTAAGCTCATCATTTAGACAAACAGTCCTAGAGCGTGAAGAGTTGGGCGGTACTGATTTACCTTCTGGCACCGCTGTCCCTCACGGGAATTCGACATACGTCAATAAAACGATCATTGTTGTAGTCAAAAACAAAAAGAAATTTAAATGGAATAAATATTATGTCGATTTGATTTTTTTAATTTGTATTGCGAAACAGGATACCTTTCAGACACGGAATATTTTGTCAGATATCTATAACATCATTGATAACAATGAGCACTTAAAGCAATTGCGAGATTCAACGACAAATGAAATGTTATATAGAAGAATTGGGAGTGATTAAAGTGGAGAATGTTCAGAAAAGTGATAAAGGAGTTATTACTCCGGATTTGATTTTATTAAATAGTGATTTAGCTGATCAAGATGAAGTGATCCGACATATCGTCGAGGCAGCTGAATTTGTTGGCTATGTCGAAGATGCAGATGAACTGTATCAAGCAGTAAGAAAACGTGAGTCTGAAGTTCCGACTGCGATCGGGTATGACATCGCGATTCCCCATGGGAAAACCGAAGCGGTATTGCATCCATTCATCGCCTTTTTACGAGTAAATAAAGCTTTTCAATGGACAAAAGAAAATGAAGAAATGGTTCGCCTCGTCTTTTTGATTGGTGTTCCACAAAACAGCGAAGGCAAGATGCATCTAAAATTTATCTCGCAATTAAGCAAGAAATTACTAGATGATGATTTTAGAGATAAGTTATTGAGTGAAACAGATAAAAATAAAATATATGAACAGCTGAGTTCAATTGAAATTTAAGGAGGAATTTAGAATGAAAATAGTAGCAGTTACAGCATGTCCAACAGGGATCGCTCATACGTATATGGCACAAGAAGCGATCGAAAAAGAATGCCGAAAACGCGGACATGAAGTCCAAGTCGAAACTCAAGGTAGCATGGGAATTGAAAATCAGCTAGAACAAGAAGACATTGATCAAGCAGACGTCTTAATTTTAGCAGTTGCTATCGATGTAGAGGATAGCGAACGTTTTGAAGAAAAAATAGAGATGGGGAAAACCTTAAACGTAGAGCCTGGTGATATGATCAAATACCCTGCCAAATATATTGATGAAGCAGAAAAATTATAAAGAAGGAGACTCAAAAAAATGAAAAAAGAGAATAAAATTTTTAAAGACTTACAAAAAGCCTTTAATACAGGGGTTTCTTTTATGTTGCCATCAGTTGTTGTCGGGGGGATCTTTCTGGCAGTCGCTTTAGCTACCGGGAAAGCAACTGATACCGGAATGGAGATCACTAATCCTTTTATGCAAAACTTAAATGATTTAGGTGCTGCAGGTTTTGCGATGATGATTCCTTTACTTTCTGGGTATATTGCAAATTCATTAGCAGGGAAACCTGGTCTAGTTCCGGGAATGATTTTAGGGTTTGTAGCAAATAATCCAATCGGTGAAGGTCAAGTCAAGACCGGTTTTCTTGGAGCCATGATTATGGGTGTTGCTGCAGGTTATTTTGTTCGCTGGTGCAAAACTTGGAAAGTTCCGTCTACCATCAAAACGATCATGCCTATCTTGATCGTACCAGTAGTTACGACTTTTGTACTTGGAATGTTCTATATTTATGTAATTTCTGTACCAATTGGTTTAGCAATGGATTGGTTGGTTAAAGTTCTTGGTCAAATGCAGGGTGGTAGTGCTCTTATTTTAGGATTGATTCTAGGTGCAATGACAGCAGTTGATATGGGGGGACCAATTAACAAGACAGCGACTGCCTTTACATTAGCATTGATGGCTGAAGGTGTGTATGGACCAAATGGCGCCCACCGAATTGCCTGTGCAATCCCACCATTGGCTATGGCAATTTCGACATTTATTGACCGGAAAAAATATACTGCTGAAGATAAAGATTTAGGAATTTCAGCATTCTTTATGTCATTAATTGGTATTACAGAAGGCGCAATTCCGTTTGCGGCAAAAGATATCAAACGAGTTCTGCCAGCAATTATTATCGGAAGTGCTGTAGGTGGTGCAATGGGGATGGCAACAGGAGTAGAAGCATTAGTGCCTCACGGAGGATTTATTATCTTACCGGTTGTGAATGGTAAATTGTGGTACGCTCTTTCCATCATTGTCGGAGCAGCTATTTCAGCGGGTATCCTTCATTTTACAAAACCAAGCTTAGTTGATGAAAAAAGAAAGAAAAAAGAAGAGAACACAGAACAAGTAGAAGTAGCAAAATAGAAATAACAAAATAAAAATAGCTAGCGAGAGCGTGGGACAAAAGCAAAAAACACTTTTGTCCCACGCTCTAAACACGTCTAAACGGCGGGAAAAGCAACCCCGAGAAATAAGTCGAAATACCCAAAATTTGAAAAGTAATTTCCTTGTATTCCTCCTTATTTCTCGAAGGTTAACACTTCTGTCCCCGTCTCTTTTTTTGAGAAATGGGTCTAAACATTTAAACACTGACTTTTTAATACAGCTCAATAGCTCCTTTTCATAAAAATGCAGAAGACCTCACAAAGGCAGACAAGCGCCACTATATAGTGTGAATGAACTCTCCGCTGATTTTTCGTTCCCTTATTTAAAGATTCGATGCTCAAGCGTTCTTTTTGTCACTCATAATTTAAAGATCTTTCAGTATCCATAATAATCATAAATAATGCGTGCTGGGAATTCAACAACACCTCTTTTGGATAAACTGCAACAAGTCGGAGGATTCATGCATTCACTTGTTGCAGAAAAATGTAATATTCAGAAAGAATAATAGATTCTATACTTTACTTGTAAAAGGTAGACAAACAAATTAACAGTAGAAATGGAGATGTAACTGAAATGGAAAAGTTACCGATCAAAACAGTCGTAGAAGGGTTATTAGATTTGCAAGCAACTGGTGAGAGCGCTACATTGCTTGGGATTGGACCAATGTCAAAAAATTGTGTCCAAGCCACCCTTGAGTTATCTAAAGAAGACGATTATCCTGTCATGTTTATTGCTAGTCGTAATCAAGTAGATGCTGATGAGCTAGGGGGCGGATATGTAAATGGCTGGAATCAATTTACTTTTGCGAAAGCTGTTGAAGAAGTAGCCGAAGACATCGGATATGACAATCTTTATTACTTATGTCGAGATCATGGCGGACCTTGGCAACGTGACAAAGAGCGTAATGATCATCTACCAACTGAAAAAGCGATGGAACTAGGTAAGAAATCTTATGTAGCAGATATAGAAGCTGGTTTTGATCTGCTAATGATTGATCCTACAAAAGATCCCTTTGAAGTCGGTAAAGTAATCCCATTAGACACGGTACTCGAACGTACAGTTGATTTGATTGACTTCTGTGAAAAGGAACGTAAAGCCCATAAGTTACCAGAAATTGGTTATGAAGTAGGGACAGAGGAAACAAATGGTGGGTTAACATCCACTGAAACCTATGAAACATTTATTTTAAAATTGAAAGAAGAGTTAGAAAAACGGGACTTACCAATGCCAACTTTTATTGTTGGACAAACGGGAACATTGACGCGTAAGACAGAACAAGTAGGTACTTTCCATTTCAAAAATGCTTATGATTTAGCTCAAATGGCTAAAAAATACGGGGTAGGTTTGAAAGAACATAATGGAGATTATTTAGATGATGTCACTTTATTAGAACACATTCCTTCATCCATCACTGCGACTAATGTGGCGCCACAGTACGGCACCGAAGAAACACGTGCTTATTTAAATCTTGCTGCTGTCGAAGCAAAGTTAGTGGAATATGGGTTGGTTAAAGATGCTTCTAATACGCGTGATGTATTGCTTGAACATGCCATTAAGAGTGAGCGTTGGAGAAAATGGATGGTTGGCGAACAAAAAGAATTGACGGTTAGTCAAATCATGGATCAAAATGATGCACAACTCCAAGCAGAAATTTTAGATATTGCTGGTCACTATACTTTCAACGATGACGAAGTAAAAGCTGAAATCGAAAAAATGTATGCAAACCTTAAAATGCACAATATTGATGGTCAGCGTTATGTAGTCGATCATATCAAACGCCCAATTCGGGATTATGCAGAATGTTACAATTTGAAGGGTGTTACAACACGTATCAAAAATAATGCCAAATAGGTAGGCAACTAGGAGAGCAAGATGAAATTTTTTCTAGATACTGCAAATGTAGATGAGATTAAAAAAATTAATTCATTAGGTTTAGTTGATGGTGTTACCACGAACCCGACAATTATTTCTAAAGAAGGTCGAGACTTTGAAGAGGTAATTAAAGAGATATGTTCGATTGTCACTGGTCCTGTCAGCGCTGAAGTAATCGGTTTAACAGCTGAAGAAATGATCACTGAAGCAAGAGAACTTGCAAAGTGGGCGGATAATGTCGTTGTGAAGATTCCTATGACAGAAGAAGGCTTAAAAGCAGTCAATGTCTTGTCAAAAGAAGGTATTAAGACAAATGTGACACTGATTTTTACTTTTTCTCAAGGACTATTAGCGATGAAGTCTGGTGCAACCTTCATCAGTCCATTTATTGGCAGACTTGAAGATATTGGCACAGATGCATACGAGCTGATTGCAAAGCTAAGACAAGCAATCGATTTTTATGGCTTCGATACTGAGATTATTTCGGCCAGTATTAGAAATTTGCATCATGTGGAATCGGTAGCTCATTTAGGATCTCACATTGCAACTATCCCGAGTAGTCTTTTTCTTAGTCTTTGGTCACATCCTCTTACGGATAAAGGCATTGCCACCTTCTTAAAAGATTGGGAAGCATTTAAAAAATAATGAATGAACAAGAATGGCTAATCATATGATTAGCTATTCTTGTCTAAGGAAGAGGAAAAATGTTTAATAATCATGATGTAGAAGCAATCAACACGATAAGAACTTTAAGCATTGATGCTATTGAAGCAGCAAATTCAGGACATCCAGGATTACCTATGGGTGCCGCCCCAATGGCCTATGTTTTATGGAGCAGATTTTTGAAAATCAATCCAGCAACAGCAAAAAAATGGACAAATCGAGATCGATTCGTGCTTTCTGCTGGCCATGGATCAGCAATGCTATATAGCTTATTGCATTTAGCAGGATACAATGTTTCTATGGATGACTTGAAACAGTTTCGTCAGTGGGACTCCAAAACTCCTGGACACCCTGAAGTGAACCATACAGATGGGGTGGAAGCTACCACAGGACCTCTGGGGCAAGGAATTGCGATGGCTGTCGGAATGGCAATGGCTGAAAAACATTTAGCCGCTACCTACAATAAAGAAGGTTTCCCCATTGTCGATCATTATACGTATGCTTTGTGTGGCGATGGCGATTTGATGGAAGGCGTATCACAAGAAGCATGTTCTATGGCTGGTCACATGAAATTAGGGAAATTAATTGTATTGTACGATTCAAATGATATCTCACTAGATGGTCCAACAGATCACTCATTTACAGAAAATGTAGGAAAAAGATTTCAAGCCTATGGTTGGCAGCATATTTTGGTTGAAGACGGGAATGACCTTGAGATGATTTATCATGCCATTGAAAAAGGCAAATCTGAAGTAGAGCGACCAACATTAATTGAAGTTAAAACGATAATCGGGTATGGTTCAGCGAATCAAGGGACATCAAAAGTTCATGGATCTCCTCTTGGAGAAGAAGATGCTAAAAATGTTAAAAAATTCTATGGCGTCGATGAAAGAAACAGTTTTGTTGTATCAAAAGAAACGAGAGCACAATTTGATCACCATATCTTATCCAGGGGGAAAAAGGCGGAAAAAGAGTGGGATACTCTCTTTTCAGAGTACAGAAAAAGTTATCCTGATTTAGCGAAACACTATCAGTTTGCTCATGAAAGTAGATTACCTGAAAGCTGGGACGATACGCTTCCTAAATATGAGTTAGGAACAAGTGCGGCGAGTCGGGTTACAAGTAAGGAAACGATTCAGGAATTAGCAAAAGGGATCCCGTATTTATGGGGAGGCTCAGCAGATCTATCAGCATCCAACAATACTATGATTGCCAGTGCTGATGAGTTTACACCTGAAAATCCTAGTGGAAGAAATATTTGGTTTGGTGTGAGGGAATTCGCTATGGCAGCAGCAATGAATGGGATTCAATTACATGGCGGGACAAGAGTATATGGTGGCACATTTTTCGTGTTTGTTGATTATTTGAGAGCAGCGATAAGACTGAGTGCATTACAAAATGTTCCAGTAATCTATGTGTTAACCCATGATTCTATAGCAGTTGGAGAAGATGGACCAACCCATGAACCTGTTGAACAATTAGCTAGCCTCAGATGTATGCCTAACGTTCATGTTATTAGACCAGCTGATGGCAATGAAACTGTAGCTGCTTGGAAAGTTGCTATGAGGTCACAGGAAACACCAACGGTATTAGTTTTAAGTAGACAAAATTTACCGGTTCTTGAAGGAACATTAAAAATGGCCGAAGAAGGGGTAGCCAGAGGCGGTTATGTTCTTTCAAAGCATGCTTCTAAAGGAGCGCCAGATGGTGTATTGATTGCTACAGGATCTGAAGTAAGCCTAGCAATTAAAGCTCAAAAAGAATTACTGAAACAAGGAAGAGATGTTTCAGTTGTTTCCCTTCCAAGTTTTGATTTATTTGAAAAGCAATCTAAAGAGTATCGGGAATCAGTATTACCAAGCTCTTTGACAAAACGAGTTTCAATAGAAATGGGTTCGAGCTTTGGTTGGGAACGCTATGTTGGTCTACATGGGAAATCAATTTCAGTTGATCGGTTTGGTGCGAGTGCACCGGGAGACACAGTAATAACCAATTACGGGTTTACTGTTGAGAATATCATTGATACCTACAATTCACTATAATTTGTTAACTAACCGGGAAAACACAATCTATGAGTGTTTTCTTCCGGTTTTTTAGTTAAGGAGGAATTTAAAATGGCGACAGTCATTTTTGATGTTGATGACACACTGTATGATCAGTTAGTTCCATTTAAACAAGCGTATGAGAAAAATTTTTCGTTTAGGAATATTCTGATTGAAGAGCTCTTTTCTTTGAGTCGGAGGTACAGTGATCAAGTTTTTGATAAGACAACCAAAGGCTTGCTATCCCTTAGCGACATGCAAATTTATCGCATTCGCAATGCCTTCAAACATTTTGGGGTAGCGATTACGGATGAGCAGGGAAGAAATTTTCAAATCGATTATCAAATGAATCAAGAAAGAATTCGATTATTACCTGAAATGAAAGATGCACTTAATAGCTGTTCAAAGAATGGTATTCAGTTAGGGATTATTACTAATGGACCTGCCAATCATCAAATGAAAAAGATAAAAGCGTTAGGACTAAACAAATGGATACCAGACACAAACATCTTTGTATCTGGAAAGCTCGGCTTTTCAAAACCGGATTTGAAAATATTTCAATATGCTGAAAAGGCCATGAGGCTAAATAGAGAGACTACTTATTATGTAGGAGACTCCTTTGTGAATGACATTATTGGTGCCAAAAAAGCTGGTTGGAAAGCTGTATGGGTCAATCGTAGAAATTCTACTAAAACTGATTGTGATATAATCCCAGATTATATCGTTAATAATCATGAAACTATGAACCGTTTTATTGATTCTCTTATATGCATAGAAAAACAATCTTTCTGAAAACACTGGGAAAAACACTAAAAAAAGAAAAAGTTGGAAAACAGACTGCATGACAAATGTAGTCTGTTTTTTTTTGCGTATAGTTCATTAACAGAAATTTTTGCCATCTTACTTCTCGCAATAAATGATTCTTGTTTCACCACAATAAAAGAAGCCACTTTATCAAGCATTGGTAGAGAAGTTGTTTTTTTGGTAAGACGTTAGTTAATAAATGTTAGTGAGGGAGTGTACTTAGAGTGGTGAATGATATTTCTTTAATCTATGCAAAACAAAATAAAAAAAGATTGATTACATCAGTTATTGATGGAAAACAGGTAGAAACTGATAAAACAGCTATTTTTATGGCTGGTAGTCCAGGATCAGGGAAAACGGAGACTGCACAAACGCTGACTATGTTAAATAGCAATCTATGTGTGATCGATGCGGATCAATTTAGAAAGGAATTTCCAGGATATCTAGGAAATAATTCGTACCGATTTCAAAGAGGGTACGCACTGCTTGTTGATGCTGCTTTGGATTTAGTCTTAAAAAAAGGGTATAGTTTTATTCTTGATGGGACATTTGCCACTAAAAAAGCTGATCAAAATATTGCGCGATGCTTAAAAAAGAATTATGATGTACTTATCTATTCTATCTATCAAGATCCTTTTATTGCTTGGAATTATACGAAGCAACGTGAAAAAATAGAAGGACGCTTTGTTCCTAAAGAACATTTTATAAATGCTTTTTTTCAATCAAGATATAACTTGATTAAAATGAAGGAATTGTATAAAGAAAATGTGACCGTTAATATTTTTATAAAAGATTTTCAAAATCGCCATTCTCATACGTTGATGGTAGTTGACAATGGATCGTTCGCTTTGCCATTAACATACACAAAGGAAGAATTGGAGGAGAAGCTCAATGACTGAGAAAGAAAAAGTAGAAACAATCATGATAAAATATCATCGAAACTTCTCGATCTTACAGAAAAAGGCAACGCCTAGCGAATTGAAAACAGTTTTAAACTTTGTTGCAGAAGAATCGAACCGTAAACAGCGAGTGCTTGTTGGTTTAGAGAAAGAAGAATAAGCGGATAATGAAAAAATTTAGGTTTCTTAAGAATGATCATTGAACAAGTAAACCCGAGATAAGAAGCAAGCGCTTCTTATCTTTTTTTGTATCATTATGGTGGGCGTGCTGTAACGTTAGGATCAAAATAGAAAAAATTCACAAAAAGTGCTTGACCTAAAGTCAACTCTAGGTGGTATCTTTTTAGATAGAAGAAATGAGCAGCGATGGTTAGAACTAAGAAAAATCACGATATCCCTTTAGGATAACTTGATATTTCTTGGTTTGACAGGAATTTAAAAAAGAGCGTCCATCTCCGATTGCCGCTTTTTTTCATTTTAGAGAACGATCTACTCATTTCTACTTCGTGTCTTTTTACTTGTGAGTAAATACACGAAACATTCAAACATTTCTACAGGAGGTACGTACATGTTATTAGAAAAAATCAAAAGCCCCAAAGAGTTAAAAGAATTGACCAGTGGGCAACTTCAAGAACTGGTAGTAGAAGCACGTACTGCTTTATTGGAAAAAATCAGTCACCATGGGGGGCACAATGGCCCCAATCTGGGGATGGTTGAGATGACGATCGCGTTGCATAAGGTCTTTGATTCCCCCACCGATAAGCTGATTTTTGATGTGTCTCATCAGACCTATATCCATAAAATGTTGACGGGACGCGCCCATGCCTTTCTTGATGCTGCTCAGTATGATGCGGTTTCTGGTTACACGAATCCGAAAGAAAGCGAGCACGATCTCTTTACGGTCGGTCATACCTCCACCTCAGTTTCGTTGGCAAATGGTGTGGCGAAAGCCCGTGACCTAAAAAATGAAACGTATAACGTCGTTGCCGTGATTGGCGATGGTTCTCTATCAGGCGGCTTAGCGTTTGAAGGCTTGAACAATATCGTGGAATTAGGCACCAATACCATCGTGATCCTCAACGACAATGACCAATCGATTGCAGAAAACCATGGGGGGATGTACCAGAATTTGCGGGCATTGCGGGAAACTAAGGGGCAAGCAGCAGACAATCTGTTCAAAGCGATTGGTTTTGAGTACCACTATTTGGACGAAGGAAATGATCTCGCTGCCTTGATCGCTTTATTTGAAAAAGTGAAAGACATTGATCATCCTGTTTTATTACACATTCATACGATCAAAGGCAAAGGCTTCAAGTTTGCGGAAGAAAATCGTGAAAAATTTCATGCAGGTGGTCCCTTTCGTTTAGAAACAGGCGAATATATTTCTGCTGGGGGCAATCAAGTAACCTACAACAGCTTAACGACGGATTATTTATTAGAAAAAATGGCGACAGATCCTAAAGTTGTGGCAGTAAATGCTGGTACACCGATGCTGCTTTTTTCTCCAGAACAACGAGAAAAAGCAGGTAAACAATTTGTAGATGTGGGTATTGCAGAAGAACATGCGGTATCGATGGTTGCTGGGTTAGCAAAAAATGGAGCGAAACCTGTCTGGGCCGTTTTTTCTACCTTTATGCAACGTAGTTTTGATCAAATTTCCCATGATTTGGCCTTAAATCATCTGCCTGGAACGATTCTGGTATACGGTGCATCGATTCATGGAATGAATGACGAGAGCCATTTGGGAATTTTTGATATTCCATTTTTGGCACATATTCCCAACCTTGTTTATCTTGCGCCAACCTCTAAAGAAGAATATCTAGCAATGTTGGATTGGTCGCTGGAACAAACCAACGCTCCAGTTGCGATCCGAGTACCGGTTGGACCTGTCAACGAAACGGCAGTGGAAGCCTCTACTGACTACAGCGATCAAAAAAATGAGGTGACTCAAGCTGGCACGCAGGTAGCCATCGTCGGTGTCGGAAACTTTTATGCGCTAGCAGAAGAGATCGCTGAACAATTGGAAATGCAACATGGAATTACCCCAACGGTGATCAATCCTAAGTTTATTTCAGGGGTCGACAAAGAGTTGCTGGATGCTGTGGCACGAGCGCATAAACTCGTTGTCACGTTGGAAGACGGCATACGAGAGGGCGGCTATGGACAAATGATTGCCAGCTATCTTGGTGATCGTGAGATTGCCGTCAAGAACTATGGCTTAGAAAAGAAATTTTATGATAACTACCGAGCAGCAGACGTTTTATCCGAACTTGGTATCACTGCTGAGGCAATTACGAAAGATGTCATAGAACAGCTGCAGAAATAAGTTCTCTTAGGGTGTCTTGTGTAGCTGATAGGATTGTTAAAAAATGAATGATCGAAGGAAACCTTGCAGAACAACAGACTGCAAGGTTTTTTCGCAGACTATCGGTGACGATCTCCAGCAAATGCAGAAGACCAATGCTTTTCAAGCATAAAGCCTCAGCGTAGGAAGCATTGGTCAAAAGCTGGCGATCCAGCAAATAATAAAGAGGTAGGAAAAGATTGCTTTGGTGTCTTATCCGGTTGAGCTCAGAGAAACAAAAAAAGTATTTTGTAAAAAGAAAAGGGGTAACTATGAAATTTTTTTCAATGAAGTTGCTGGCACTGTTGTCGGTGGCAATGGTCGTCTATTCGGCACCGGCGATTTCTGCCAATGTTCCAGCGATTGCGGCAAGCTTTCCAGAAGTAGATGCGGTCTACGTCGGGTTACTGACCACGATTCCGTCATTGTTTCTTTTGCTAGGGATTTTTACTACCAGCATGATCGAAAAAAGGATCGGCAAAAAATACACGATGGTCACCGGCTTGGTCATTGTGGCAGTTTTTGGCACGCTGCCGGCATGGTATCAGGGGAGCTTTCCCGTCTTGTTTCTTTCGCGCGCGATTCTTGGCTTTGGGATCGGCTTATTCAATCGTTTGGCGATTCAAATGATTAGTTTGTTGTTTCAAAATGAGCCGCAAAAGAAAGCCAAGGCCCTTGGGTTAGAAAGTGCCGTCGGTGGTTTAGGTGGTATCTTTATGACTTTGCTGGTAGGGCAGCTAGTGAAGATCAGTTGGGAGATCTCTTTCTTCGTTTATGGCTTTGCCTTGATCAGTCTCTTTTTTGTTCAGGTGTTTATTCCCAATGAAACAAAAGCGACCACCGATGCGGCTCTGATAGCGAACGTCACGGTTTCAAAAGAACGGAAACAAAAGTCATTTGTTTTGGGGGTGCTCTTGTTTCTGATCGTTGTCTTGTTTATCAACTACAATCTGCAGATCACCCCGTTGTTGTTGGAAAAAGGAATTGGTGATGCGACCGATGGCAGTAACATGATCGCCGCCATTGCGACGGGGGCATTTATCGCCGGCAATGCCTTTGGCTTGATATATAGCTGCCTACATCGCTGGTTGCTGCCCGTTGCGGCATTGCTTGCAGGAAGCAGCATCTATTTGACTTATCCTTTGCAGACGGTGGGGCTGCTCTTGGGTTGTTCTTTACTATTAGGCTTTGCCTTTCGCAGCATCATGCCTTTTTTCACCCACTTGCTGACGACTGGTGGTGAAGCGGAAGCTAAGTTTGGCACGATCGTCTCGATCGTTGCTTACAATTTAGGGGTCACGTTAGCACCTTATGCATCACGCTTGCTGATACTAGTCAGCGGCAATGAAACAGCAGGGATGCAGATGATCCTGTCAGGGGGCTTGTTGGTTATGATTGGGATTGTGTCAGTGATCAGCAATCGCTATTTTCTTTATTTCGAGCGAGGAACTTCTGAGGAACTTGGGTAGCTGTTTTTAAAAGATTGAATGAAAAACTCTCTTACGATCGTCAATGTAAGAGAGTCGTTTTTGTCAGCAAATCTTTTCATCGGCTTGCTATTTTTTCCCTGCAAAATGCGTAAAACGAACAAATTGATTTTGGGCTTCTTCTTGTAAAAATTCTTTTGGTGTCAACTGAAATTCTTGTTTGAAGCAGCGTAAAAAATGGGTATAGGAGTTGAAGCCGCAAGCTTCGTAGGTGGCGGTGGCGCTTCTGGTTTTACGTAAAATTTCTTTGCTCTTTAAGAGTCGTTTCTTGACGACATAGGCATGAAAGGCGACGCCAGTTTCTTTTTTGAAGGTCCTTGAAAGCGAGTATGGGCTCATGAAAAGGGCTTTGGCGACGGTCTCTAAGGAGAGATCAGCGGTCAAATGCTGATTGACATAGGTAATGGCAGCCAAAATGTCTTTATTTTTATAGAGTGAGTCGGATAAAAACAGCGGTTCTTTTTCCTGATAGGCAATCGTATTGATGGAAATCAAAAACGCGATCAAATGATTTTGATAAAGTAAGTCGGTGCCATAATTGCTATCCGTTTTTTTGCGCAAAGGTCGCAATAGCTGGTCTAGTTGGTCGGCATCGATCGATAAAATACGACTGTTGATGCCGCCGTTGCTACGAAAACAGGCAGTAAGATCTGTTTGGGTAGTGGAGAGGGCAGCGAGATAACTAGGATTGATATACAGGTAGGTTCGCTCGAAAAAATCAGAAGTTTGATGGACGATTCGATGCAAGACATTCGGAGGAATCAAGATGATCGTACCAGGTTCTAGAGGGAATTCTCCGCCATCGATAAAGAAGACCGCTGATCCTTTTAAGGTACAGTGAATCTCATAAAAACTATGGTAATGATAAAGGGTATTGTTTTCTTCTACGATGTCTTTGATATGAAAGGCCTCAAAGCGATCGTTGATCATCGTGTCCGCACTTTGATTCTCCATGATTGGCTCCTTTCGTACTCGTTTGTTTTTATCATACAAGAATAGATAGTAAAGTGTCAATAACTGCTATTTTTGTGTAAATGTAAGCGTGTTACGATCAATCTATCAAAGAGAAATGAGAGGATGAACCCAATGGTGATTTTAGAACAGTTATTTGTGGAAAAACGTGTCGTGGAAGAAAAAATTGATCGCATGATCGAAAATTTAACGACGATCAAGGATGATAATGGTGAATTTCTATTAGACTTTGACGGCTTGATCGTTGATGATAAAAGCTGGGGGATTTGGAACTGGCCGCAAGGGGTGGGACTATATGGCATTTATAAAAACTACCAAATCACCAAAAATCCTAAAGCGCTCCAAGTTGTGGAAGAATGGTTTGAGCAGCGGATGTTAGAAGGCGCGCCACCTAAAAATGTCAACACGATGGCGCCGCTTTTGGCAATGGCGTATCTTTATGAAGACACCAAAGATTCTCGTTACTTGCCTTACCTTGAACAATGGGCGGAATGGGTCATGCATGATATGCCGCGAACCGATGAAAATGGTCTGCAGCATGCGACCTATGGACCAGAAAATCGCAACCAGCTTTGGGACGATACCTTGATGATGACTGCTTTGCCTTTGGCGAAAATTGGCATGTTGCTGAATCGTCCGGCTTATATCGAAGAAGCAAAACAACAATTTATGATCCATATCAAATACTTAGTGGATAAAAAAACTGGGCTTTGGTTCCACGGCTGGACCTTTGAAGAACGCCACAATTATGCACAAGCGCTTTGGGCAAGAGGCAACTGCTGGATCACCATTGCGATTCCTGAGATCATTGAAATTCTCGACTTGCAAGAAGGAGATGCGTTACGTAGCTTCTTGATCAATACCCTCTTAGACCAACTAACTGCCTTGCAAGAAATGCAAGATGAAAGTGGCCTGTGGCACACCTTGTTAGACGATCCTAGCTCGTATGTGGAGGCTTCCGCGACGGCTGGTTTTGCCTATGGGATTTTAAAAGCCGTTCATAAGCGTTACATTGACAAAGCTTGGGAAGATGTTGCCTATAAAGCGTTAGCCGGTTTGATCGAACAAGTCGCAGAAGATGGAGAAGTCCAAAATGTTTCCATCGGTACTGGAATGGGAGAAGACTTGGCGTACTACAAAAACATTGCGATTACGGCGATGCCTTACGGGCAATCACTGACAGTCTTAGCATTTACTGAACTATTGGTTTCATTTTGTTAAGTTAAACACCTTACGCAATAAAGAGAGGAGCAGACAAAGATGATCAAAAAAGCGATTCGGATGAAGCTACATCCTGGATATGAAGCAGAATATGAAAAACGGCATCGCGAGCTATGGCCAGAACTAAAAGAGCAGCTCATAGCACACGGAGCGAAAAGCTACCAGATTTTCTTAGATCCAGAAACCCTTGCGTTGTTTGGCTACCTTGAGATTGAAGATGAAACCCGCTGGCAGCAGTTAGCGGCAACCGAGATCAACCAAAAATGGTGGCATTACATGGCAGAACTCATGGAAACAAATCCTGACGATTCGCCAGTGACACAGGAGTTAAAGGAAGTCTTTACGCTGTAAGCTAGACAAAAACGCTGATTCCTTAAACCGAACACGGTCGCATCAGTTGTTTGACATCAATCACTGGTTAGTCAAAGAGGTAGTTCACTCACATCCGTGAGCGAACTACCTCTTTTGTTGAAATAGCAAAACAATGCTTTCGTTATAGAAGAAACGTTAAGAGAGAAGGGCTTTTTCTTGCTGCTTCAAAAATTTCTTTGGTGTCATACCAGTAATCTTTTTGAACGTTTGAACAAAATATTCGGGCGCATTGCTAAAGCCCGTCATCGCTGCCACTTCGTAGACTTTGTAGTTTTTCTTCAGCAGTTCTTGTGCTTTTTGGATGCGGTATTCGGCTAATTTTTGATTGAAGCGAATCCCGGTTTCTTTGTAATAGGTTTTTCCTAAGTATTCAGGATTTAAGTACAAAAGATGGGCTGCGATCCATTTCAATGACAATGCTTCATGGTCATAATATTCTTCGATGATCAGGTTGACCTTTTGGGACAGCTGCATGTTCTCGCTATCATCTAAGCTGCCCCGCATCAAATCGATACAGTGAAGCAGCATAAACTGGAGTTCGTGCCAATTATTCAAGAGCATGATCTTTGGGGAATAGTCATCAAAGTAAATGTCTTTTTTGATGCGATGGTTTTCAAAAATTGCCGATAACAAATCGTTGACCTGCAGCCGCAATAGTTGGACAGGGTAAAGCTCCATGCGACAGGTAGAAAAAAAGTTTTCCGTAAGAACTTGGGCTAAAGTCAGTTCGCCTTTGTCGATCAATGCCAAAAGTTTTTCACGGTATTCCATATAGAGACTATTTTCATAGACATTTTCTTGTGAGATTTGGGCTTCTTGGATGACTTCAAAGGTATCAAAATAAAACTCCTTATCCAAGTTCCGCTTGCCTAAATGATAACTGAGTAAAAATTTTTCGGGAGTTTCGACCCAGCAATTGATGGCGATCCCTTTTCCTAGATGCGCAGCCTGTACCTTCGTTTTAAAAAAGAGATTAAAGGTATTTTCCGTACTGAAGTTCAGGATATAGCCAACTTTGTTTTGATGACCGATCACCAACTCGTGATGGTTCTCATAGCTTTCGATCCGCTTAGCGATGGCGTGATAGAATTTCGAATCAAATAAGTACATACAAAATGGAAAAACGAACGATTCAGGCAGCGGTTCTTCTCCGCAGCTATTGATGTATTGTTCAATTTGTTGTTTTAAATAGAGGGTAGATTCCATTTGGCGACGTTCAGAGCGTTCGATCGTCTCAGCCAACGCTTCTGAAAGCTTGCTCGGAAAAACAGGTTTTTCAAGGAAAAATTTGACCCCTAAAGCCATCGCTTCTTTGGCAAAGGAGAAGCTGCCAAAGCCTGTCAAAATAATGATTTGAATCGCAGGATTGATGGCTTTTAATTTTTTGATCAAGGCAAGTCCGTTGACTTTAGGCATATTGATGTCGGTAATCACGATGTCGATGGTGTTTTGCTGACAAAATGCCAAGGCTTCTTCACTGTCTGTGTAAATTCCTTTGACCACTAATGGGAAATCAAAAGAAGCAACGAGGTTAGCCACACCATTTGCTATCAAGGGTTCATCGTCAACAACGAGGATATTTTTCATGTTTCACTCACTCCTTTTAAGGGGATCACAAAGCGCACCGTCGTCTTTTTGAAGGGAATCGAGGAGACGATGGCTAACGACGCTTGATCACCATAATGCAGTTGCAATCGTTTTTGAATATTGGTCAATCCGATGCCGCCTTCTTTTTCAATCGAGAAGTTGGCTTTAAAACCAGGGCCATTGTCAGAGACACTGACTTGGAGAAAGGTTGCTTGTTGTTCAATCGTAAGGACGAGGCGACACGTCTCCTTCATATCATTGACGGCGTATTTAAAGACATTTTCAATCAATGGTTGAATCAGTAACTTAGGAACCTTAAAGGACAGGTCATTCACCAAAATTACTTCGATATACTCGATCCGTTTCCCGAAGCGAACGTTTTGAATATTGATATAGGCATGCACGATATCTAACTCATCTTGCAGCGTCGTGAAGTCAGACTTGGTATCGATTTTTTTACGAAACAAATAGGCAAGGGAGGTGACCATCTCTGAGATCTGCCACTGCTGATTTTCAATGGCGATCCAGTTGATCGAGTCTAACGTATTGTAGAGAAAATGTGGATCTAATTGCGCTTGCAATCCCTTAAATTCGATTTCTTGGGACAAAATACGCATTTCATAATTGTCCTTGATCAAGGCATTTAATTCATCGATCATCGTATTGTAGCTTTCGTAAAGGACCATGATCTCTTCTTGACTATTTTCTGGGACAGCGAGGGTCTTTAAAGAGGCCAGTTTTTTCGTTTTCCGCAGAACGGCCATTTGCGAAGCCAAGTCAGCTAAAGGACGGGTCAGCTGATTGCTTATTTTCCGAATCACAACAATAATCAAACATAAAAAAGGCAAACTCACAGCGATGGAAAGGCCTTGTAGTTTATAAAGATCCGCTAAGACTTGGTTTTCAGGCAGTAAATAAATGAAGGTCATATTCGGCATCGTCTTCCGATCCATTGCATAGTAGTACTGGCGATTATCAAACGTCATGGAGCCGATCGATCGCTGGAAGGTTCCCATTTTCTGCTGCAAGGTATTTTGATCCGCAGCGAGGGTTTGCTCGTCATTTGCGGTACTATAAAATTGGTTCTGATACGCCATGAAAAATTGGTTTTGTTCAGAGACAATAGGAAGACTTTCGATCTCGTTACGAAAGAAGGACGTATTGACTAGAAATATCACCGTACCAATATAGGTTAAAGAAAGATCGGCTGTTGAATAGATTTTTCGCAGGTAGACACCTTGAGAAAGGTCTTTTGCAAAAAACCAACTCCCTTTGGCAGGCTTATCGGGCAAAGTCTCGATCATATCTTTGATGGTTTGGCCATTAAAGATATGGTCGGTCTCGGCTAGAAAGTTGATCATGTTTTCGTTCGTTGGGGTAAAGAGATAGACGTTTTGAATCGTTGATTCATTGCGTACGAGGGCGTTGATTTCTGCACTTAAGGCATTCTTTTGGTCGATCGCCTCTAAGGATTGCAAGGAATCTTGTGCCAAGATCCTTTGTAGGCCATTTTGGATCGGTGCACTATCGATAATGCGAAAAGAGAGGGTTTCGACGGCAGTTAAACGTTTGGCGATATTTGTTGAAATGATCGAGACATCTTTATACGCGGCTTCTTTCAGCTGCGCCATGTAGACTTGTCGCCAAACTAAGGTCAGGAGAACAGCCAATGAGACGATAATTGCCACCGTCGCAAAAAAGACAAAATGTAACTGTCGCTCAAAAGGCTGCTTTTTAAAGTGATTGATCAGCTTCTGGGACTTCATGGACACTGCCTCGCTTTGCTTGCAATTGTTTGGTTTTTTCAATCATCTGACCATGAAAAAATTCAGCGAAAAACAAGAAAATCACCAGTCCAAAGACGAGTAACAAGGAGGTTTTGGCAGTCAATAAGAGAAACAATAAATACCAGGTAAACAACAAGGCAAGGCCTTGCAGTGGGTAGCGAAAGACTAGAAAGATACTGACGTACAAGGTCTGTTTCCAAGCGTGTTGTTCGGCTTTGGCATAAGTCATAAAGCTGATGAATGCAGTGTAAAGGAGGAGAATCGTTAAAAGTAAATAGACAGGGCGCAGCCAAGCCATTTCAGTCGGGAAAAAATGAGTAATCCGTAAGTTAAACAACAACAGGAGTACTGTACTTAATAATCCGATGCCAAAAAGGGAAAAGGTGCGAAAGGCTTGCTTGTAGGCTTGCCAGAAGGCAACAGCTGAATAGTCATGACCAGTTTTACGAAAATCATGTAAACATTTGATCGTGACAGCGGTGGCAGGACCGAAGCCAAAAATCCCCAACCCTAAAAGGGTAAAGAAAAGCCATAAAAGGTTTAATTTAGCAAAATAAGCTGTTACCGTAAAAAGACGAAACAGTCCGGTTTGTATTTTTTTCATTGTTTCCACCTACCTTATTTTTTGAAAAGTAAGCCTTTTCAACGCTAGTATAGCATAGTATATTGGAAAAAATAGAGCATGTCTGTTTTTTTACATTTTTCATCTGTTTTTCTATTTTTTTCTAGCTATTGCCGGTGAAGGCTTAGCCTTCAGCAAAAACGACAGTCTAGTTTTTCACATATTTGCTCTTGTTTTTTCATTTTTATTAACGAGGATTTCCATTACAATCACCTTGTAAGCGCAAACAAAAAGGAGTGTAGAAGAATGAAGAAAACTTTTTTAAAAGCAGCGAGCTTGTTGTTTCTTGGTGCGACCTTAGCAGCTTGTGGCAACAACGGCAATAGTAGCGGAAGCTCAGAAGCTGATGCAGATGGGAAAACGACGATTTCCTTTACCTGGTGGGGCTCAGAAGTCAGACACGAGAAGTATATCGAATCGATCAAAGAATTTGAGAAACAAAATCCTGACATCAAAGTTGAATATGAATATGGTTCTTGGGATGACCATTGGAAAAAACTAGCAACAAAAGCGGCTTCTGGAGAATTACCTGATGTGATCCAGATGGATGTGCAGTACATTGCGCAATATGGAACGAAAAATCAATTAGCAGATATGTCGGAATTTATCGGCAATGAGATTCAAACCGATGATATCAAAGAATCGATTTTAGCAACTGGCGAGTTAGATGGAAAAGTTTTTGGCATACCAACTTCTGTCAATACGATGGCGATGCTCTACAATCCATCATTGGTAGAACAAGGGGGCACTGGGATCGACTTTAGCAATTATACCTTCGATGACCTTGTAGAAAGTACGGCAGCGATCGCTGAAGCAACCGGTGATTATGGTTGGAATGATAACAATGACAACAGTACGATTTTGCAATACTTTTTACGTACTAAAGGCGAAGATCTATACCAATACGATGCAGACGGCAAACCAGAGATCGGTTTTACCAAAGAAAACTGGATTGAATTTATGGGGGCTATCGCGGACCTTACGGAAGCCAAAGCAATGCCAACCGCAGAAGTGACTAGCAATGCCAACAGTATGGATCAATATCCGTTTTCACAAGGAAAAGCAGCCTATATGATGACTTGGTCCAATCAATACTTGACCTATAAGGCCTCCGCCGCAGAAGATGTCGAAATCAACTTGGCTCGTCCATTCGACTCAGAAAACGGGGCGATGGCGTATCGACCAGGGTTCTTTTATTCGATCGCGAATGCTTCTGAATCAAAAGAAGCAGCTGCAAAGTTTGTTGACTTTTTAGTGAATAGTGAAGAAGCCAATAAGATCATCGGTACTGAGCGGGGGATTCCTTCCAATGATGCCATCAAAGAATTGCTTTATGACGACATGACACCAGAAGAACAAGAGTCGTCTGATTTCTTAGATGATATTGCAGACATCGTCGGTGATCCATCCCCAATCCCACCAATTGGGTTTGCTGAAATCAACACGTACTTTAAAGAGCTGTACGCAGAGATCACTTATGGCACGATGACACCAGAAGAAACTTATGATGCCTTTACGCAACGCTGCGAAGAAATTTTTGCAGAAAACTATCAATAAGCATAGATGCGGCGCCTTTACTGACTTTTTCAGTAAAGGCGTTTTTTTAGGAGAAGCAATGGAGGAAAAAATATAGGTCCTCTAGTTTTTCACATTTCTGTGCTTTTTTTTCTATTCATTCTTAAGAAGCACTTCGTTAAAATCAACTTGTAAGCGTAATCAACTATAGGAGGTAGGAAGTGAAAATTATGGAACTACAATCAAAATCACCCACGGCAAAAGAGCCTGGGAAACTCAAAAGCTGGTTTAATCGATTACCAGAATCAAAACAGAATATGGTTACAGGCTACTTATTTATCTCACCCTTCATCATTGGCTTTTTTGCTTTTATTATCGTCCCGATGGGGATTTCTCTTTTTATGTCTTTTCATGACTATGATTTATTGACAGAGGCGCAATTTGTTGGCTGGAATAACTTTAAGACGATTTTTACGAATGATCCCAAGTTTGTTCAGTCACTGACTGTTACGCTGAAATATGTTGTGTTGGCAGTCCCTTTACGGCTGATCGTCGCATTAGCAGTGGCGATGCTGATCAACCGCCCATCGAAATTAAGCGGCGCTTATCGGGTATTATTTTATATCCCTTCGATTTTAGGTGGGAGCGTGGCGGTCTCGATCATGTGGCGGAATCTTTTTGGCGATTCAGGGTTGATCAATGGCGTGCTAGCGGCGATCGGCTTAGACCCGATCTACTTCTTTAAAAGTCCTGGCTTAGCGTTGATGACCTTGATTTTATTAGCAGCGTGGCAATTTGGCTCGTCGATGTTGATTTTCTTATCCGGTTTGAAAAATATTCCGAAAGATTATTACGAAGCGGCAGAAATTGATGGGGCAGGAAAAATCAGACAGTTTTTCAATATCACGGTTCCAGTCCTGACGCCAATCATCTTTTTCAATCTGATCTATCAAACGATCATGGCCTTTTTGACGTTTACACCTGCGTTTATCATTTCGAATGGGACGGGTTCACCCCGTAACGGCACGTTAGTCTATTCCTTGTACATGTATCAACGAGCCTTTACCGATTTCAAAATGGGCTATGCTTCAGCCTTAGCGTGGATTTTACTGGTCATCGTTGGGTTGATTACGATTCTGTTGTTCGCAACATCGAAATTTTGGGTGTTTAAAGAAAACGAGGAGGTTTGATTGATGCGTGAACAAAAACAAAATTATTTCTTTGATGCCGTGATCTTAGTTGCTGCATTACTGATGCTTTATCCGATTTTCTGGCTGCTGTTTAGTGCCTTTAAACCTAGTAGTGACATTTTTCGAACGGCAACGGAGTTGATCCCCCGAAGCTGGACGTTAGAAAACTTTACCAAGGGGTTTGAAGGGATCGCAGGGATTCCCTTCATTCGCTATATTTTCAACTCGTTGCAAATCGCGTTGATTTCAATGGTAGGGGCGGTCTGTTCTTCGGCTGTCATTTCTTATGGATTTGGTCGAATTCCTTTCAAAGGAAAAGGCTTTTGGTTTGCTTGTATCTTGGTCACGATGATGCTGCCGCAAGAGATCATCATGGTACCTCAGTATCTTTGGTTCAATCAATTAGGCTGGCTTAACTCGATTCGTCCGGTAACCGTTCCTTCATACTTCGGACAAGCTTTCTTTATTTTCATGATGGTTCAATTCGTCTCTGCGATCCCGACAGATTTAGATGAAGCAGCAAAAATGGACGGCTGTGGACGGGTCGGTATTTTCTTCCGCGTGATTCTACCGTTGATGAAGCCTTCCTTGGCAAACGCTGCGATCTTCTCTTTCTATTGGAAATGGGAAGAACTGATCGGACCGATGCTGTACCTTACACGTCCGCAAAACTACACAGTATCGATTGCCTTAAAGCAGTTCCTAGATGCTAGCAGCACCTCCAATTGGGGAGCGATGTTCGCGATGTCTGTCATCTCCTTGCTGCCTGTGTTGATCATCTTCTTTATTTTCCAAAAATACATTGTTGAAGGCATCAGCACGACGGGTCTTAAATAAGTGTGGAAAAAGATATTCGCTGTTTTGGAATATCTTTTTTCTATTGAATGAATTCGTTGAAGAAAGGACAAACCGATGCAACCATTTCAAGTAATTGATTTTCATGTCGTACCAAGCACGATCGGCGCTCATCAAGCGACCCTTATTTGGGAGAAGCCGCTACACGCTCAAGCTATTTTTGGTTATCAATTGTTTTTAGACAACGATTTGATCCAAACCAGACCAACAAACAAGACGCATTGGACGTTGACAAACTTATCTGCCGATCAAACGTATCAAGTAACGATCATCTGCCTCGATCATCAGGGGTGCCTGCTTACAAATACCGCAGTCACGACGACCTTTCGTACAAAGAAAAAAAGTGTTTTGTTAGATGTTACGCAAGCACCCTACCATTCTGATAGCGCAGGCAAAGAAGATAGTACCGCCATTCTCCAGCAAGCGATCAACGATTGCCCTAGCAATGGTACTGTCTGGATCCCAACAGGGGCGGTGATCCTTTCTGGTGCTTTGGAGCTAAAAAGCAATATGATTTTTCAGGTAGATGGTACATTGCAAGCAAGCCTCGACATAGAAATGTATCGGGTTGCCCCTCACGAGTATTTAGGAAGCGTGAATCAAGAGGGCTTACCATTAAGCCGTTATGAAGGCTGGGAATTGTTTTGCTTCCGTTCATTGATCAACATTGGGTATATCGATCAAGGCGATCGAGGGCGTATCGTTTGTGAAAATGTCCGTCTTTGTGGCAAAGGGACGATCATTGGTGGCGGGAATCCATTAGGACTGGCGATGCGAAACCCTTATGCAGACCGTGAACAGTATCCAGAATATGTTTCTGATGGAAAACCTGGAAGACGAGTAAGGGGACGTTTGATCTGTATGATGCAGGCCAAAAACATCCATTTGACAGAGCTGACGTTGATTGATCCACCATGCTGGACTGTCCATATGATTTACTGTGACACCGTTGTGACCCATGGGGTGAATATTCAGTCCAAAGGCATCGACAATGGCGATGGATGGGATCCAGATTCTTCGCAAAACTTGCTGATTTTTGACACCGTTTTTGATACGGGTGATGATTGTATCGCAATCAAATCTGGCAAAAATCCAGAAGGAAATCAGATCAATAGACCAGCGAAAAATATTCGGCTGTTTGATTTGGCTATTCGTGGGGGACATGGCATCGCGATTGGTAGTGAGCAATCTGGTGGTGTCGAAAATATCACTTTTCGAGATTGTCAACTGACCAATACGCTTTATGGGCTAGAATTGAAAGCGCAGAATGATCGTGGTGGCTATATTCGTCAAGTGACGATCATCGATTGCCTGTTGGATCGTTTCATGGCTCATCCTGTTGCTTACAATGCCGATGGTCAGGCAGCCCAACAGTTACCGATCATTTCGGATATTTTGGTCAAGAATACCCGTATCGTAGGGCAGAACCCTTTGGTCGAGCTAAAAGGGTTTGTCGATGAACAAACACAGCAGGTTTCACCGATCCAACGCGTTGCTTTTGAGTCAGTTGCCTTTGAATCAGCTAAAGGGCAAAAGAAAATGATTTTTGAACAGTGTCAGGAGGTCAGCTTTAAAGAGGCAGCGATCATTGATCGAGCGGCCATAAGTGACGCAATAAGTTGCCAAGAAACAGTCGAACTATCCATGGTGGGACAAAAGAAACTCACGTAGAACAAGCTTTTGAAAATGATCTGCGTTGGTTCTCCCAATGAGAAACAGTTAGTTAAGCACCTTATTTCCTCCCTTGACAGGTTGCGCCTTTTTGCTTTTGTAGACAAAAAGGCGCATTTTTCTAACAAGAAAGGACGATGCAAAAAAAGACGATCCCCAGAAATCAAAAAGGACTTTCATTTACCGATAAGGGGACTATAGTAAAGAATGTAGGGAAAAGGACGCCAGAAAGCACATGGGAAAAGACAACGAGATGTGCCAAGAGGAACGCTTTACTTGATGGACAGCGCCAGTAAGAAGCACTCAGTTCTATCCAACGAAATGATAGATGAAAAAAAGTTGGCGATGCGCAATTTTTACAATCATGGGTATCGACAAACCTATCAACAGCTTAAAACAAAAACGTAGGAGGCAAGCAAGAATGGAAGACATCACGCAATTATTGCAACGAGAAATTGACCAAGCATCAACTGTGCAGGGAACAGTGATTACACCACCCGGCGCCTATCAAATCGGCGCATTGTTTTTAAAAAGCAATGTGCACTTGATTGTCTCAGAGGATACGATTCTGTATGGTAGTCAAGAACTGGCCGATTATCCCGAAGTAGATAATCGGGTCGCAGGGATCAATATGAAGTGGCCTGCAGCGATGATCAATGTTTTTCACGCAGAAAATGTCATGATCTCTGGAAAAGGAAAACTTGATGGTCGTGGAGAAACATGGTGGCAAACGTTTTGGGGAACAGATGAAGCCAGCGGGATGATGGCGGATTATGCAAAGAAAGGCTTACGCTGGGCAGCAGATTATGATTGCAAGCGCCCACGAAATATCCTTGTTTATGAAAGTCAGCAAGTAACCATCAAAGATATTTCGTCGGTACAGTCGGGTTTTTGGAATACCCAAATCACGTATTCTCACCACATATTGATCGACGGCATCACGATAGACAATGGAAAAGGGCCTAGTACTGATGGCATCGATATTGATTCCTGTGAAGAAGTCACGATTCAAAATGCCTACATTTCCTGCAACGATGACAATATCTCGATCAAGGCGGGACGTGGGGCAGAAGCCTTAGCCCAGCAAAGAAGCTGTCGGAAAATCACGATCAAAGACTGTCAGTTAGGGTATGGTTCAGGAATTGCCATTGGTAGTGAAACTTCGGGTGGGATCGAAGAGATCAAAATCCAAAAAGTCGTCTTTGAGCAAACTGGCGCAGGGTTTCGGATCAAATCCGCCAACAATCGAGGTGGATTTATACGCAAGGTCACTGCTTCGGATTTAACGATGAAGGATGTTGGCTTTCCTTTTCTCTTACAAACAAATTGGTACCCAGATTATAGTTATCCAGAACTGCCAGCTGATTATGAGGAAGAGATTCCCGACTATTGGCACAAATTGATGGTACAACCAGCTATTCCAGTAGGTCCAGCAAAGGTCTGCGACATTACTATTGAAAACGTGCAAGCCACCAAAACAGGACAACAAAGCGTGCGTGCTTTTTTCATCGAGGCCAGCCCAGCAGAACCGATCCGCAATCTAACATTAAAAAATCTTTCCATCCATGCCGACGAGTTCGGCAAGATTGCAGGGGTTGAGAACTTAAAGATGGTGGAAACGATCGTCACTGCGTTAGCGCCGACCTTGGATCAAAATGATGAGTATGAGCGGTAGTAGAGAGACAACGAGAACGTACATCGCTAAGTAGGAAAAGAGAGGGGCACAATGAGGGAAAATCTTATAAAGAAATATATTGATACATTTAATCACAATGATGAAGAACTTTATTCTCAATGTATATCAAATGCTGACGCAGAAACCTGGATGATGCAAAACGTCCCAGTATTTACATGTAATCAACCATTATTTGAAGAAGCATATTATTTTCGATGGTGGGTATTTCGGAAGCATCTGAAAGCCACACCAGAGGGAACGATCATAACTGAGT
The DNA here is from genome assembly GCF_051711285.1 of Enterococcus sp. DIV0213h. Classification (NCBI taxonomy): domain Bacteria; kingdom Bacillati; phylum Bacillota; class Bacilli; order Lactobacillales; family Enterococcaceae; genus Enterococcus; species Enterococcus sp. DIV0213h. The sequence goes on along the minus strand of NZ_JBIOMH010000001.1, from coordinate 2,959,654 downwards.
TTTTACCACCCGTTCGTTGGTCAGGACCATACAATTCCATCAATTGTGCTGTTGGACATCATCTTTCCGAAGCTCGTTGGTTAAAATGTGGTCGCGAACTCATTCACGAATATGTTGATTTTTGGTTTAAAGGCAGTGGAAATCAGTATGCCTATTCGTCTTGGATCATTGATGCGATCAAAAATTATGCGATTCTTTGGTCAGATGCTGAGTATGGTGTTCAGTTATTACCTCATTTGGTAACCTTTTATCAAGAGATCGAAACGCATCATCTGACTCGTTATGGTTTGTTTTGGTCAAATGATGACCGGGATGCCATGGAGTGTTCTATTAGTGGTAGCGGATTGAGGCCAACATTAAATAGTTACATGTATGCCAATGCCTTAGGAATTGCCTATTTTGCCGAGCAAGCAGGTGATTCTTCACTTGCTAAAGACTATCGAAATAAAGCGTCACTTTTAAAACAAAATATAATAAAGTATTTATGGGATTCTGAAGAAGAATTTTTTAAAGTGATTCCCTTAGAGGATAAAGATGCGCAAATTGCAACATTTGATTTTAAACAAATACCAAAGCAACACAATGTAAAAGAATTGATTGGCTATCTCCCTTGGCTCTTTGGTATTGCCGAAGATACTCATGCGAGGGCTTGGCGCTATTTGAGTGATCCCATGTGTTTTCACGGTGAGTATGGTCTGACTACAGCAGCCAGAGATCATCTGTGTTATAACTTACCCAGTGAGAAAAATCATGAGTGCCTTTGGAATGGACCATCTTGGCCGTTTGCCACAACCCAAACGATCGATGCAATGATAGCCTCACGGCAAAACAAAAATAGTTCACTTAAAGCAACAGACATTTCACGAGAATTGCTGACCTATGCGAATAGTTTTTATCGAAACAAAGCAGAGGGGACAAAAGTCAATTGGCTTGATGAAAATATTGATCCAGATACAGGAGAATGGCTTTCCAGAAAAATTTTAAAAGACCAGAACTGGCCCATAGGAAAAGGTGGCTATGAACGTGGAAAAGATTACAATCATTCTGCTTACAGTGATTTATTCATTCGTGGATATTGTGGTATTCATCTTTCTGATGAGGGACTGCTGACGATCGATCCAATTAAAGATACGACGCTTGAGTATTTTTCTTTTGAGGATTTGCCGATGAAAGGTGATTTTATTTCTGTCTGGTATGATCGATCAGGAGAACATTTTGGCAAGGGCGTAGGCATTACGGTATTGATCGATGGCAAACACTATCAGAGTAAAAATAAGATTGAAATCAGTTTGTAAAGGACCAAGAAATTGGTCTTTTTTAATTTGAAAAATTTACAGCCTAATTGGTTTGGTCACAAGTAACTTCTTAAGAGAATGTGCTACTTGAGTAAGAAAGATCTGTCCATCTATTTAGAAGCATAGCATGAAATTAGAGACGGATAGAGAAGAGAGAGCGAAGATTTTAAGCAAAGAGCCAGTGCTTCAGATGTTCTTACTTTTTTTGGAAAGGGAAGACTCATCAGATCGTTGTCAACAAACCCCTACCTAGTCATATATCAACGATTAACAAAAAATGTCAATTGCTGGAAATCGAGCTTTTCGTTATGCTTTTGGTATTGAAAGCGGTTTATTTAATCGGGCTCAACAACAAAATCTAAGGAGGAAAAGTAGTGAAAAAATTAAGTACGATTCTTGGTTTGGGGTTACTATCAGTCGCCTTTTTGTCGGCATGTGGGAAGGAGGAAGCAGGTTCCACAACAGATTATGATACGATTTCGATTTTATCGCCGTACATTGAAACTGAACCACCTGCAAGTGACAACGAGATTTTGAAGCAATTAGAAGCTTACACTGGCAAAAACATTGATATTACCTGGGCACCCAATACATCCTACGAGGATAAAATGAATATTACGTTAGCTTCAGATGATATTCCAGAAGTGATGGTCATTCAAGGAAAATCAGGAGGATTTATCAAGTCAGCAGAAAATGGCGCTTTTTGGGATTTGACCGACTATTTAGCTGATTATCCTAATCTCTCTCAATCTAACGAGGATGTTTTGCGTAATTCTTCTGTGAATGGCAAAGTGTACGGAATTTATCGGAAACGTGATGCGATGCGGACGGCGGTGATCATCCGAAAAGATTGGTTAGAAAACTTAAACTTAGATGTGCCAGAAACGATCGATGATCTTTATGAGGTTGCCAAAGCATTTACTGAGAACGATCCCGATGGGAATGGTGAAAATGATACGTTTGGTTTGATTATTCCCCAATGGCCTGGCTCGATCAATTCAAATAGTCCTTACGATGTGTTAGCTACTTGGTTTGGGGCAGGAAATGCTTGGAAAGAAATAGACGGCACTTTAGAGCCATCCTTTATGCAACCAGAATACCTAGAATCAATGCAATTTGTTAAAGATATGGTGGAACAAGGCTATGTCAATCGTGATTTTGCAACCATGGCAGCAGATAAATGGGATGAACCGTTTATCAATGGACGTGGTGGGATCATTATTGATACGTATTCACGAGCAGCACAAATCAGTAATAAATTATTGCAAGCTGGAGAAGAAGACCTCGTCGTCTTTACAGGGAATTTAAAAGATAATAGCGGTACGATGAATGCGTTACCGACAGATGGCTATTCTGGTTTCTTGGCGATTCCTAAGTCGAGTGTCCAGACAGAGGAACATCTAAAAGAGGTGTTGACGTTCCTTGATAAATTAAATGATAAAGAAGCACAGGTATTGCTGAACAACGGAATCGAAGGAATCAATTTTGAAGTAGTGGATGGAATGTCCGTCGCACTAGAAGGATCAGAAGCTGAAGCGTTAGCCAATGCGGTCAAAGGGTACTCACAAATTGGGATGAATGTAACGGAAGATACCCTGTACTATATTGCTAAGCCTGATACAGAAGCGGCTACTGAAAGCTATGAAAAACGATTGTCATTGATGGAAGCTGATTTAGAGCACGCTGTCTTTAACCCAGCAGCCTCCTATAATACAGATACGTATGTAACAAAAGGGGCACAGCTTGATCAGATCATTAGTGATGCGCGGGTTCAATTTATTGCAGGACAAATCGATGAAGCGGGTTGGGAAGCTGCGATCGAACTTTGGAAGAATCAAGGAGGCACGCAGCTGATGGAAGAAACGAATGCCCTTCATCAAGCACAATAACGACAGTCGAAGAAGGTTGAGTGGATCTTGCTCTCAACCTTTTTCTTTTTCAATAATTTTTTTCAGCTAATAGATTGGATTACTATTCATGTGAGATGAGACAGGTAGTAAGAAATCAGAAAAGAAAAAATGGAAAAAAACAAGTGAAAACCCTAATCTAACGCTTGATATCAAGGAATTCAAAAAAAGTCAATTGTTAGAAATGTAGGTCAAGTTTACTATGAAAAGAGAAAAGTAGCTCATATACGCATAAAAGGAGAAGAAGAAATGTTAGCGAAATTGATCTATGAAAATCCGCTGAATCAAGCAGCAGATATTCAACACTTTATTGCTGAAGGAGAGCCCAAAATTACTTTCCAAGACGGGATGATTCTGGCGAATACGTATTCTGAAGAATCAAACAAACAACCACATTTTGTTTTATGGCTGCCTCAACAATTTCCAGCGGACCTACGAATCACCTGGCAGTTTCAACCACTGGCTGAACCAGGCTTATGTATGCTCTTTTTTGCAGCAGCCAATCGCAAGGGTGGCTCGATCTTCGATTCTGGAGTACCCAAACGAACAGGGGCATATCCCGAGTATCATTCTGGAGGGATCGATGCTTACCACCTTTCTTGTTTTCGAAGAAAGTATGAGGAGGAACGGGCGTTTGAAACGTGTAATTTGCGCAAAAGCCATGGGTTTCATCTGGTCGCCCAAGGCGCAGATCCACTTCCGAGTGTAGCAGATGCCCGAGGGTTTTATCACCTAAAAATCGATAAGGTAGGTGCAACGATTTCCTTTTGGATCAACGACTTATTGGTGTTAAGGTACCTTGATGAAGAACAGTTTGGTCCCGTATTAACCAAAGGAGCGATCGGATTTCGGCAAATGGCGCCAATGAAGGCCCGCTATAAAGACTTAAAGGTATATTCCTTAGAGGAGGAACGGTGATGAATTGGCAGAAAGCATATCAAGCAGCAGATTTTGTCTTTTATTGTTTGCTGATAAATGTAACCGTTATTATAGGTGCACTAGTAGGTGGGATCATCTTTGGACTGGCGCCTAGCGTACAAGCAGGATTCCACGTAGCAAAGAAAACCCTTAAACAGGAATCGCCGCCTTTTTTTCAAACGTTCTTTGGGTATTACCGCAGGAACTTTTGGCGATCGAATCGCTTGGGCTTACCGATCATTCTCTTTTATTTGTGCCCCATGGTGGTGATCCAGCAAGGATTTTTAGCGGCATTGACTCAAACTGGCTTGATCCTATTGATCGTTAGCCAATGCGTCGCGATCGCTGTGATCAATACATTGCTTAGCATGTACGAATATTATGTGCTCCCAACGAAGAAGTACCTAGGCGCTTCGCTACGCTTTCTTTTTTTTCAACCTATTGGCACCTTTTTAGGCGTCCTTTGGTTTGGGATTTGTAGTACGATCAGCTTTTTTCTCCCCGGTCTCCTTCCATTTTTAAGTATTGGGATGTGGATCATTGGCACAATGGGGATTTACTTGAAATTATTTGATGAAAATGAACAAAAGCTAAAGCAACAAAACGATGCAGTTCAACCTGCAGAGAGAGAAGGGGAGGAAATCGAACATGGCATTGAAATGGCTCAAAAATAAACCTAAGGGAAAACGTGGGCTGAGTTTTGGGTATCCATGGGAAAAAGGAGCTTTACAACCTGAGGTTCTAAGTGAGGAACTGTTTTTGCTGGGGGAGGAGCCGCTGCAAACGAAAGTACTGGCTTACTGGCCAGATGGCAGTGTGAAATGGACAGGACACAGTGGTCTGGTGGCAGAAACGACGCAGTTACTTTTTCAAAGAAAACAGCGTGTCCAGAAGAAACAGGCGATTGCTAGGGAAGCTTACAACGGTATTTATTTTGACAACGGTACGATCAAAGGCTTCTTCCCGAAACATGGGGAAGGGAAAAATGTTTTGGACTGGGTAGCGGTCAAGGGGCAGAAAAAATTGCAAGATCTTCACGCAATCCTGCAATACCAAAACAAAAAGGTGCAGTCCAAAGTAACGGACTTGATGTTGGAAGAAAATGGTTCAGAAAAAGCCGTTATCAAAGTATCGGGCGTCATCGAGATCGATCAAGAAGTGGTGCAAGAGTTTATTTTACGGTTCCGCATCTTTCGCGAAATCAGCAAATTGGAAATCATTCATACGGTCATTATCATCAAACCACTTGCTTATGAAGGCATGGGGATAGCATTTGATTATGCGTTGACAGGTGAAAATTGGAATCGACAAGTCAAATTTATTGCAGATGCTGTGTATCATGAAGCGGCACAATTGTTACTTTCACGGCGACACTATCAGCAAAACATTCCCTATCAAGAACAAGCCAGTGGACAGCTCGTTTCATTGACCTCAGCGGACGAGCCGATGCTGTCTCATGCGGTGGAAAATGCTATTTGGGACAATTTTCGGGTCAATCAAATCAATCATCGGTCATTTGAATTAGAAAAACAGACCGAAGCTGGGTACTGTTGGTTGCCCATTGGGGATGGCGAGCATTATTCAGGTACCTTTTACGCTGGGGGAGAAACCGGCGGCGTTGCTTGCAGCATGGAGAAATTTTGGGAAAAAGCACCATCTGCGATCGAGGTGACAGGCATCACCCAAAAAGCAACCCAAATCACGATGTGGCAGTGGTCACCGAATGCCAAGCCAATGGATTTTCAGCACTATTCCAAACGTGATCATATGCTTAGCGGATACGAAGGAATGGAAGAGATTCGTTCGACGGCAGTTGGCGTAGCAAATACGACGCGTTGTTGGTTGGATCTTTATGAAGAAGCCCCGTCAGAAGAAGTGTTGCTGGGCTTAGCTCAAGAAAACCAAGAACCTGCCCAGATCGTTTCATTGCCAGAGCGTTATCAAGAGACGAAGGTTTTTGGCAGGATCAGTTTACCAGACGAATCAACGAAAACGAAACAGTTGCTGGAACAACAATTGGCTAAGATGCGTCAATTCTATTTAGCAGAAGTCCAACAAAGAAGTTGGTATGGCTATTGGAACTATGGTGATGTCATGCATACCTATGATCAGTTTCGACACCAATGGCGCTACGATCTTGGTGGGTACGCTTGGCAAAACACTGAATTGGTCCCTAACATGTGGCTTTGGCTAGATTTCCTACGGACTGGTGATCCAAGCGTCTACTATCTGGCTGAAAGCATGACGAGACATACTTCAGAAGTCGATCAGTATCATGCTGGTGAATACAAAGGATTAGGGTCACGGCATAATGTCGTTCATTGGGGCTGCCAAGCAAAAGAAGTTCGAATTTCAATGGCGGGTCTCCATCGCTACTACTACTATTTGACAGCGGATGAACGCATTGGGGAGATTATGGAACAAGTCAAAGACAATGAAACCTATGCTTTTGATGCGTTACCACCGATGCGCGAGTTTTATGAACGAGAAACGAATAGGATACCGATTCGCATCGGACCAGATTGGGCTGCGCTAGTCTCGAACTGGTTTACCCAGTGGGAACGGACGAATGATCCTGTTTACCTTGAAAAAATTCGCACGGGCATCACCTGCATCAAAGCCATGCCCCAGCGCCTATTGTCTGGTCCCACAGTGTTATTTGATCCACAAGACAAAACCTTATCTTATATGGGAACTGGGAATTTTGGCGGCTATCACATGGTCATCTCCTTTGGGGCGCCGCAAGTTTGGTTAGAACTTGCTCAAGTGCTGGAAGACCCCGAGTGGACAGAGATGTTAGGGGAGTTTGGCTGGTTTTATAGCTTGAGTCCTGAGAGAAAAGCAGAAGAATCAAACGGAGTACTGACGGAACCTCATTTTGCCTGGCCAATGTTTGCGTCGACGATGATGGCCTTTGCTGGGCGAGTGCGTAACGATCAAGCAATCAGCCAAAGGGCTTGGCAGTTATTGCTTGATAATGACAAATCGGGTGTTCCGTTGCCGATCGAAGCGACCATTGAAGCAGCGACAACGTGGAAAAAAATAAAAGAAATGCCGTGGGTATCGACCAATGTGTTGGCACAGTGGGGTCTAAATACGATTTGTTGTTTAGCATTGATCGGAGCGGAGTTAGAGGAGGAGAATGAATGGAAACAACAATAAAAAAAGTGCCGAAAACGAAAGAGCAATGGGGGAGTTTTCTCAACCATTTTAAACAAAATAAATGGCTCTATATTTTGACGATTCCCGGGATCATCTATTTTGCAGTATTTCGTTATGCACCGATGTATGGGTTGATCATTGCTTTCAAAGATTATGTGCCTTTTTTAGGAATCGCAGATAGTCCATGGGTCGGAACACAAAATTTTATGGATTTCTTCAATAATCCTGATTTCTTTCGGATCTTGTGGAACACGTTGATGATTGCCTTTTTAAACATCTTCTTTTCGTTTCCAGCACCCATCTTTTTGGCACTGTTACTGAATGAATTGCGCAACAAGCTGTTTCAGCGGACCATTCAAACCTTCGTCTATGTACCACATTTTCTTTCATGGACGATCGTCGTTAGTCTTTGGCATATCTTATTCAACATCGATCATGGAGCGATCACTCAATTTATCGCTTCGTTGACAGGCGTTGAAATCGACTTTCTCTCAGACCCGCAATGGTTCCGCCCCATGATCGTAATGCAATCGATTTGGAAAGAGATCGGTTGGGGGACCATTATTTATTTAGCTGCCTTATCAGGTGTGGATCAGGAACAATACGAAGCCGCGATCATGGATGGTGCAGGACGTTTTCGTCGTGTGTGGCATATCACTTTGCCTGCGATTCGTTCGACGATCATCATTATGCTGATCATGCGGATCGGGTCGATTTTGTCTACGGGGTTTGATCAGATTTTCTTGATGACCAATCAGTTGAACCGAACAGTAGCAGATGTTTTTGATACGTATGTGTATATGATGGGGATCACCAATGGCGCTTACAGTTACTCAACAGCCGTCGGATTATTTAAATCGATCGTTGGGATCATCCTCGTACTTTGTACCAATAAATTAGCGAAACGCTTTGGCGAAAGCGGCTTATACTAAGGAGGAAAAAGATGGATACTTTACACAATACGAAGGCAGGGAAAATATTTGACATTTTTAATGCGCTATTTTTGGCATTGATTGGGTTATTTATGGTGATTCCTTTTATTTATGTGATCGCAGGTTCATTTGCTACGGAGTTAGAATTGACCACACGTTCGTTTTTCTTATGGCCAAATGAGATCAGTCTCGACTCCTATCGCTTTATTTTTTCAACCAACACCTTTATCCGTAGTTTGCTTGTAACGGTCGGCGTTACCATCGTTGGCACGCTGGTGCAGCTTTTCTGTACCTTCACCTTTGCCTATCCTTTATCACGCAAGCACCTAAAAGGACGGAACACCTTGTTGAATCTCGTGATTTTTGCAATGCTCTTTTCAGGTGGGATGATCCCAACGTTTATCGTGGTGAAAAATTTAGGACTGATCAATTCTTATTGGGCATTGATTTTGCCAATCGCGATCAATCCGTTCAACTTGATGATCATCAAAAACTTTTTCCAAGAAATGCCGATCGAATTGGAAGAATCCGCCAAGATGGATGGCTGTACGGAACTAGGGATCTTATGGAAAATCATTTTGCCTTTATCAAAACCAGTGATCGCGACCTTCACCCTTTTTTACGCCGTTGGTATCTGGAACGACTTCATGAGTGGATTGCTCTATATCAACGATTCAGCAAAATGGCCGATTCAGTTATTGTTAAGACAGATCACGATGGCCTCCAGTGGTGCCAATGCGTTAGCAAGTATGGACCCCAACTATGTGCCGCCTGAACAAGGAATCAAATTTGCAGTCATCATTGTGGCGACTTTGCCAATTTTGATCTTCTATCCGTTTTTGCAAAAACATTTTGCCAAAGGAATGCTGATTGGATCCGTCAAAGGATGATACACTTCAATAGTTGTGGATAGGTTGTCATGCGTTTTTTCGCATGACAATTTGTTACATAAAATCTATTACAAGGGTGTTTGGGAATGAAGTACTTTAAAACAGGCGGTTTTCATCGAAAACTGCAGCTAGCCAGTCTATGGATCGTCGTGCCGCTATTAGCCGTTGCAATCTTTTTGCATGCCTATTTGATCGGACCATTACAACGATCGTATCAAGAACTAAACAATCGCCAAGTCGAAGGAATCGTTAGTAACATCAACCAACAGTTCTCGCAGCTGGAAGTGACTTTAAGCGTTTGGGGGCAATCGTTTCAAAGGCGCTACCAAGAAGATTTATTGGAAACGACGAATTATCAGACGTTGATCCAGCTGTCGGAAGAATTGTTTTACTTAACCAATAGCTCCAATTATGTCAATCGAATCGGTATTTATTCGCTCGGAGAGGCGCCCTTTGGGATTGAAAGTGGCGGCACGTATGAATTAACGCTCGAGCAAACCAAAACAGCATTTGAACGCTATCGGATCGATAATGGTAGGCAGTATCAGTGGAAGATCATTGAAGAAGAGGATGAATTGTTTTTTGTACAAAACATTGATAGCCAAGGTGAAGATCAGCCTAAAATTTTTTTAGTTGCAACGATCGACGAGCAATCATTGTTAAAGTATTTTTATGATACTCAAATTGAAAATGGACTCGCAGCGATTTCCTTTAATCATGAGAGTTTTCGTTTTATTGGCGATCAGAACTTAGCGAATGTTATCCAACCGCTGAGTGAGGAGCATCAAGGAACCTGGGTCGAATCGATCAATGGCAATGATTATAGCATGATCGCCGTAAACAGTACGCGACTCAACCAAATATGGACATTTTATACCGTCGTTCCCTTAGCATTGATTACCGAACCAGTCACTCATTTGGCTAGAGTGCTGATCGTCGTAAGTATTCTTTTTATTGCTTGTGTGGCAGTCATGAGTCTCTTTTTGGCAAAAAAACAATACCAACCTTTTGAAAAAACGATGGATCAGCTCTTTGGCAATACCCAATGGAAAAAAGAAAACGATCTGGAGTTTTTGGTGGACCGTTGGCAACAATTAAGTCGGGAAAAAGGATTGCTACAAAATCAGGCGGAACGCTTTCAAGATTCGCTGAAGCGGCAAGTGATCCAACATTTGATGGAAGGGTATTATGGCTATTTGTCAGAGGAAGAATCGCAACAATTACTGCAGCAAAAAAACTGGCGCTTAAGTGACCAAGGGTATCGCCTGTTTTATTTCCAACTCAATGATCTATTAAGCAATCAAGCAAATTCACAAGATGAAACCCACATTTTGTTTGCGCTAGAAAACATTATAACGGATGTCACAGCCATGTTTTTCCCAGAATCAACCATCGTTTCGTCAAATGAAGGGCGGATTTTGGTTTTTGTGGTCAATCAAGAGCAGCAACTGACAGATTACTTCACGATGGTCACCAAGCAAATCAATTTGATCGTCTGCCGTTATGTCACCATCGTTAGTTCGCAACAAGAAACTGAGATTCGCAAGTTGCCTGAAGTTGCCCAACGTCTCAAAAAGCAAATCCATCTGCAACGGTTGATTCCCGAAAATCAAGTGCTTCAAGGAGAGAAAATGCGTCCGCTGCCGAAGTATTCTCTTTCGCAAGAAAACTTGATTTTAACAGCGCTGAAAAGTGGCTATCATGAAGAATTGCAACGAAGTGTCCAGCGGTTTTTGGAACAGGTCGTGGCAGAAAACAATCAACAGGCTGCGGTGATCTATGTGGTCAATCGACTGTACGATCAAGTCGATTACCTTTTAAATGAAAATGGTGTCTCACGAACGGATTATGTATCGAAAACGGTTGTTTTAGAACGAATCGAACGACTTTTGGACATCAATCAGATTCAAGCCTTTTTGTACCATCATTTCTTAAAGCCCGTCTCCATCCTCTGGCAAGAAAATGTCGCTAATTCTTATAGTGAAATGATCCAAAAAGTAGCGGAGTACATCCAATCTGATTTTCGCAATGAACAAATTTCGTTAGAATATGTTGCGGATCGTTTCGAAGTAGACCCAATCTTTTTGAGTAAGGAGTTCAAGCGTGCCAAGCAGGTCAACTTTATTGATTATTTAACCAACGTTCGCATCGTAGAAGCGAAACGGCAGTTGCTAGAAACCGATCATCAAATCAATGAAATCGCAGAAAACCTTGGGTATAATCCCAGTTACTTCAATCGTTTATTTAAAAAGTGCACGGGAATGACCCCAGGACAATATCGAAAAGGTCAGAGCTGATCACTGTTGGTTGCTGCGGAAAAGCTCGTATTTTCGCAGCTTTTGCTCTGATTTTTCTATGTTTTCGTCAGCCAATGTTTTGTATAATAGAAAAGAAAGCGATTTCTAATACAGCTTAAGTTCAGCAAGAAAACCAGCAGACTTGTCAAAGCTGTTGGAAATCTGATAGTAAATAGATGGAGGAAGAAAAGAAATGAAAATCGTTCTAGGCGGAGATTCAACCATGGCGGATTATCCCCTTGATCAACAGCCAATGATGGGCTGGGGACAAGCCTTACCAAGCTATCTACCCCCAGAAGTAAACGTACGCAATTTTGCAAAAAACGGCAGTACGACTCGTTCGTTTATCGAAGAAGGGTTGTTTGAGCAACTCCTGCAAGAAGTCGAACCGAATACAGTCGTCCTACTGCAATTTGGACATAATGACCAAAAAGAGAAAAATCATGTCACGATGGAGGCGTACATTGCTCATTTGACAGACATGATCCGTCAAATCAAAGAAAAAGCAGGAATCCCGATCCTGTGTACACCTGTTGAACGGCGGGTAGGAGAAGAGGGACGACTGGCGCATACGTTGTCAGCATTTTTACCTGTCTTAAGAGACCTTAGTCGAACGGAAGAAGTAGTTTTGTTTGATTTAAATCGCTATACCTATCATTATTATGACACATTAGGACTAGAAGCTTCCAAAGCACTCTTTGTTTGGTTAGCACCGAATGAGCACCCCAATTATCCTGCAGGTCTTGCAGATGATACCCACTTTTCAAAGCTCGGGGCGCATATGATCGCTCGCTATGTAGCGATTCGTCTACAGGCGTTTTTCCATGAGCAACCACTGTTTCCTGATATTTATTACGGCGCCTGCATGTATCCAGAAGTCTGGTCGGAAGAAATCATGCAAAGTGATAGTCACACGATGAAAACGTTGGGCATGAATTTTGCTAGAATTGGGGAATTCATGTGGCGCGACTTGGAGTCTCAACCTGGAGAATATGATTTTTCGTTGTTGGAACGTGCGCTAGAACAGTACCAAGCAAATGGCATCGATGTTTGCTTATGTATTCCAACTCCGACCCCACCCCGCTGGTTTACAAAACAGTACCCAGAAGCATTGGTCACTAACCAAGATGGAACGAAGATGCATCACGGCTCAAGACAGCATGTCTGTACCAACAACGAGGACTTTCGCCGTTATGCCTATCGTTTGACGAGAAAAATCGCTGAGATTGCCGAAAAACATGAAAATGTCGTTATGTTGCAATTGGACAATGAGTTTAAATGTCATGTCGATCTATGTTATTGTACGACGTGCCAAACGCGTTGGCATACGTATTTAAAAGACAGCTATCAATCCGTGACTAACCTCAATGAGTGTTGGGGAACGAAGGTGTGGAGTGAGTGGTATGACGCATTTGAGGATGTCGTCTTGCCGCTAACGACCCCATTTTTGCATAATTCTTCCTTGATAAATGCCTTTCGCCGTTTTACCACCGATACGTTGAATGAGTTTGCGCATGATCTTTGTCATTTTATCCGAATGGAGACCGCGTTGCCCATTACCCATAACTCCGCTTTTGGGTTTAACTTGCAAAATGATGAGCTATTTGCTGATTTAGATATTGCTGGGTTTGATACGTATGCACCGGCAGACAACTATCCAGCGTATACGATGAACTTGGATCGTTGGCGGAATGTCAAACCGCGCAACAAGGAAATGTTATTGTTAGAAACTTGTACTGCCAATGCAGGTCATATTGAAAATTATGCGGCACCTCGTCCTCATGGGTTTGTCACAAGTGAAGCGTTCATTGGCTATGCTGGTAATTTGAAATCCTTCTGCTTTTGGCATTTTCGTGGACATCGCTATGGTGTGGAGCAACCCCATAGTGCCGTGTTAACTGCTTGGGGAGAGCCAGATCGTGGGTATGAAGAGGTAGTTCGGATTGGCGAACTAAGACAACAGATCGCACCACTTTTAGCGGAAACGAAGTATGTATCGGCAAAAATAGCCATTATCTACTCGGATTACTCGAAACGTTTTTACACGATCGATCATGGGGGTGTTTATGATTATCGCAGCCTGTTTACCGAATTTTACGGCAGTCTGATTCGCCAAGGGATTCGTGTAGAAATCATTCAAGAAAATAGTCCGTTAGAAGAGTATGATGTTGTTCTTGCCCCATTTGTTCGTTGGATCAGTCCTACCTTGTTGAAAAAATTTGCCGCCTTTACTGAAGCAGGAGGCAAGCTGATTTTAGGCCCGATGACGGGGGATCGGACAAAAGAGCTGGCGTGGCCAGCGACGAATGGCTTAGATCGTTTAGGAGAATGGCTCGGGTTTGACCAAATCCAGCAGTTTACGGTGAAAGGACTGACTTATCAGCTAACCTATGACGGCCTAAAAGAACCTTTGGATCATTTGGTCACAGTTTTTCACTGCCCAGAAGATTGGGAAACAATCGGACGAGGGAATGACCAAACGCTACTAGCTAAGAAACAACTGGCTCAAGGAGAGATCATCTATTTAGGTGCGCTACCTAGCAATTTACCAGACAGTTTGATATGGCAGTCGTTTTGTCGCAAAGAACTTTTCCCTTATGAATCAGAGCGCCAGTTGATCAAATGTTCGGAAGGTGTGATGAAGTATCGTCGAGAGTCAGCGACCCATGTCCAACTCTGGATCAGTAACTTAGGGCTGACGACAGCTGATTTTACCTTACATCTACCCGGTTTCGAACGCTTATCAGGTGAAGCGCTGGCGCGCGGTAACCATAGGCTAGAACCTTATGAAAATTTGATTATTGAATGGGAAAAAATAGTAGAAAGCGAGGAGTCAGATGATTCATTTAGCCATCCGAGGGCATGACCTTTCAGGAGAATATACACCAAAGCAGTTAGCACAAGCGGTAGGTGCAAAGAAAATAAAAAACGTTCAGTTTGCCTTGAATGCGTCTTTTCCAGATCTAAGTGCTCCTGAAAAGATGAATCCAGGTATGGGGACCTTCTTCAAGAATGAATTCCAAGAACAAGGCGTTCAAATCGCTTTGTTAAGTTGTTATAGTAACTTGATTCATCCCGAACCAGAGGAACGAGAAAAAATCTTACAGAAATTTGAGCGCTATTTATTCCATGCCCGTTATTTTGGTGCCAGCATGGTGGCTTCAGAAACAGGCTCAGTCATTGCCGCGCTGGGATATAGCGAAGAGAATTTTTCGGATGAGGTTTTTGAAGACTTGATCCATGTGATCCAGCGACTCGTTCGAGTGGGAGAAAAATATCAAATCATGGTAGGGATCGAAGCCGGACTGAATCATCCGCTGTATTCGAATCAGCGCATCGCCGAGCTGATTGAACGTGTTCCTTCTGATTATTTAGGGATCATTTACGATCCAACGAATTTGATCACCGCAAAAACGGCTGCTGATCAAGTCGCATTGGTAGAAGAAGCATTTACTCTTTTCGGAGAGAAAATCGTCTGCTTGCACCTAAAGGATTTTCAACTCTCGGGAGAAGAAGTGATCCCTGTCCCATTAGGCGAAGGACAAATACGGTATCCAGAAATTTTACAGCTTCTGATCAAACACAAGCCATACTGTTACGTGGTGCTAGAAGAAACAAAAGATGCTGGGATCGATCGTGCGGTGGCGTTGATTGAAGGCTTAGATTTAAAAAATTAGCTGGGGGCTTGTGTAGATGATTGTGTAAGAGAACACGGGAGTAGTTTTCTTGTTTTCTTAAAAAACGCTGGCATTGAATGCAAATTTTATCTAGCATAGAAAAGTTGTTTATGATGAGATTTCATCTAAACAACTTTTTTATTTTTATAAAAATAGAAAATGTGAGGTAAGGTGGGGTTAACACGGATCGATCGGCTCTTCTTTGCGTGAAGGAAAGAAAGTTGAACGTTTTGGAAATAAAACATGGACGCCAGTGGGGATCACTAGCGTCCATGTTTATTAGAATTGCCATTCTTGAATTTTTTTCAAGAGTACCGCTTTGTCGGCAGCTTCCGCAAAGGAATGCTGAGCGGCAGTTTCGTTTAAGAAGCGCATCTCTGATTCGGACATGTCGCAATGATGAGCCATTTGCAGGTATTCATTGGTCAATGTCGTGTTTGAGACCGTTCGGTTATCGGTGTTCAAACAAAAAGGGACCTTGGCCTCCAGCCATTCTCTTAATGGGTATGCCGAGTATGTGGGAATCGCACGCGTATGAACATTGCTGGTAGGACAGCCTTCGATACAGCGATTTTGTTCTCGAACAAACGCTTGGGCAGTGTGATCTCCTTTTAAGGCGATGCCGTGGCCAATCCGTTGCGCACCGCTTTCGATGGCTTGATAAATGTTTTGCACACAGCCGCATTCGCCTGCATGTAAGGTCAGCTGGACACTTTGGTTCTTGAGGAACACTTGATAGCTGGCAGCTAAATCAGGGACGTACCCGTCTTCTTCTGGACCTGCCAGATCAATGCCGACGACTTTTTCATCGGTAAGAGCGATCGCTTCATCAAAAATCGCCGTAATAGCTGGTAGGTCTTCTTGACGCATCCCAATGATCAAAACATTGCCTTTGATTGGGTAGCGCTCTTCTGCTCGTGCGATGCCTTCGATCACGGCTTGGATGGTCTGGCTGCAAGTGAGTCCTTTGTCCATCGATAAGCTGGGGGCAAAGCGGATCTCAATATAAGCGACCCCATCTTGAGCGGCTTGTTCCATCACGTCATAGGCGGCAGCTGCTAACGCTTCTTGTGTTTGCAAATACGGCCGAACGAAATCAAAGCAGCGAAGATAATCCCTCAGGTCATGACAATCTTTGGGGGCTTGCATCTGTGCTTTCACAGCTTCTATGTCTTGCTCGATCGGTAGTTCTTGCTGATTGGCGATGGCGATCAATGTTTCTGGACGAATGGAACCGTCGAGGTGGCAGTGAAGTTCTACTTTGGGAAATGCTTGGATTTGTTGTTGAGTAAGCACAGTGTTCCTCCTGTCTAGGTCGAATTTTTTTAAGTATGAATATAGCATACTTCCAAAGCCCATGCTACCCAAAAAAGGAAATTCTCATAGAAAGCAAAACAGCAGCCGCGAATTACTTGTGCGGCTGCTGGTTTTATTGTGGGAGAGTGGCTCAAATCAATTCCGATAGATCGGTAAAAGGCAATGACAGATCGTGAGCGGCTTCTTTTGAAGTAAATGCGCCCTCATAAGCGATGACCCCTTTGGCAAGTGCCTGATTTTCTCGCAACGCTGCTAAAGGATCGTTCGCTAGCTGCTGGGCATACGGTAAGGTGGCAATGCTCAATGCGATGGTTGCCGTTTGCGGCACAGCACCTGGCATATTCGCCACTGCATAGTGAATAACTTCTTCCCGGATATAGGTTGGCTCGTCGTGGGTGGTGACTTTGTCTTCGGTCTCAAAAATTCCGCCTTGGTCAATGGCAATATCGACGATCACGGATTTTTCAGGCATCTGTTTCACCATGTCGCGGGTCACTAAGCACGGAGCTTTTTGTCCTGGCAATAAGACGGCTCCTACCACCAAGTCTGCGGATTGGATCGTTCGTTCGATATTCAAGCGATTGGAATACAAGGTTTGGACTTGACCAGAAAACTGTCGATCCAGCTCTTGTAAGCGTGGGATCGAAACGTCTAAAATCGTTACTTGTGCGCCCAGACCTACGGCGACTCTCGCGGCATTCTCACCGGCAACGCCACCACCAATGATCGTTACCCGACCTTGACGGACGCCGGGAACACCTGAAAGCAGGATCCCTTTTCCGCCATATATTTTTTCGAGAAATTGTGCGCCGATTTGAACAGACATTCTTCCAGCGATCTCACTCATAGGCGATAGCAGAGGCAGGGTGCCGTTCGCCAGCTGGACGTTTTCATAAGCAACAGCGATCACTTTGCTGTCGATCAACGCTTGAGCAAGCTGTTGATTGGCGGCTACGTGGAAATAGGTGAATAAAACCAGTCCCTCATGCAAAAAGGGGTATTCTTCTGGTAAAGGTTCTTTGACTTTCATAACCAATTCAGAGGCCCAAACCTCTTCAACGGTAGTAATCGTAGCGCCGACTTCCTGATACGCTTGATCAGAAAAGGTTGATCCTGCACCAGCGCCTTGTTCAACGAAGACTTCGTGTCCGTCTTGGACTAACTCATAGACTCCCGAGGGCGGCAATGCCACACGATTTTCATTGTTCTTGATTTCTTTTGGGATACCGATTTTCATAGACTTCACACCTTTCTTTCTTCCATTATAATAGAAAGCGGATTCCCAAGGGGAGATAAAATGGTTTTTTTATTAAAAAAGTAAGATCCAGTTGCTGCCTACGCCACGACAAAGAAAAAAGCCCCGAAAGGGGACTTTTTTCGATCAATCAGCTGAAGGTCCAAAAACGTAAGCTTTGATTAGCGATTTCATCTAGTGTGTAATAGATAGCGTAATGGGATTTTTCTGGATCATCATTGGGATCTAAGACAAACACTTGATCGTCCATCATTCCACCTAAGACCATAATATGGCCGCCATCTGTAAATTCCCCTGGAGTCACAGAAACGATGACCGGATGATTTTGTTGCAAGTAAGCTTCAACGCTGGCTAGATCTGTGCCAAGATCATAATAGTTGTAGCCGTTTGCATCGGCAAAATCAGAAAAAATCCGCCAGTCCGTTCCTTGGCCGTCAACGTAATAATGATCTCCTGCCCAATCGAGGACTTCCAGTGGCGAAATGGGATAGCCTTCAAGATAGGATTGAACCATCGCAAGAGAAGCAATCGCACAGCCGTTTTCTGCTAAGGTTTGGCTGCCGTCATTGCCATAGGATCTATCGGCCCAATCTTCGTTCGTCTGCAAGAAAATCGGTGTCGTGATGTCCATTTCCCATAAATAAGCATTGATGTCATCACTAAAGATAGCCTGAGAATAAACATATTCGTCGTCATAACTCTCATCATAGGCAACGACGGTATGCACGTGTTCGGACACCTCTCCGTACAACACGTGATGAGAGATTCGATTGAACCCTATCCAAATCAACACCAATCCTGCCAAAACAACCATTGGCCGACGCTTTCGATAAACATCTGTCTGTTTTTGCATTTTTCCCTCCTTGTTTTACGAATCGTACGTATTCATCCTGTTCTTTTAAGTAAAACAAAGGAGGGGGCGCTTGTCATCGGCCTACAGACCGATTCCTCGATCAGCTGTCAAATGCTTCTAGTTCTAAGCTAGTATTTTCCCATGCTTCTAGTAGAGCTTCTTGTTCAGTGCGGGCTTGTTCTAACGCTTGATTCAACGCGGTCAATTTGACATGATCATTCAACGCATCTGGTGCGGTCATGTCTTGTTCCAGTTGTTGGATCGTTTCTTCTATTGCGGCAAGTTCTTCTTCGATTTGGGTGACTTTTCGCTGTAAGGTTCTAACGGCTTTTTGCTGTTCCTTGCTTTGGACAAAGTTTTGCTTGCCCGCTGAGAGGGTGGTTTCGGTTGTTTTTGCTTCCAACATCGCTGCGATCTCAGCTTCTTCTTGTTTCTTTTCTAAATAATAATCGTAATCGCCGAGATAGAGCTTGCTGCCGTTTTCAGACAGTTCCACGACCTTGGTGGCGATTCGATTGATAAAGTAGCGGTCATGAGATACGAAGAACAAAGTGCCTTCATAATCGATCAGGGCATTTTCTAAGACTTCTTTGCTGTCGATGTCTAAATGGTTGGTTGGCTCATCCAAAATCAAGAAATTGTCATGGTCCATGGCTAATTTTGCCAAAGCGACACGGGCTTTTTCGCCACCGCTTAACAGCGTGATCGGCTTTTCAACATCTTCTCCCGAAAATAAGAAGCTGCCTAATATATTGCGAATCTCGACTTCAGGTGTGGTACTGTGGTCATCCCAAAGCTCATTAAGGATCGTTTTGGTTGAATGCAGATCGGATTGGGTTTGGTCATAGTACCCGATTGAGACATTGGCGCCAAAATGGACCTTTCCTTGAATAAAGGGGATTTTATGAATCAGCGATTTCAGTAAGGTTGATTTGCCGATCCCATTCGGTCCTACTAAAGCGATCGCATCTTTGCGCCGAACATCTAAGTCGATGGGCGCCGATAAGACTTCTTCTTCAGAATAACCGATAGCGGCATTTTCTACTTGCATCACAACATTTCCTGAAGGCTTTTCAATAGAAAAAAGGAAGTGAGCGGATTTTTCATCTCCTTGCGGGCGATCCAGCCGGTCCATTTTCTCTAATTGCTTACGGCGACTTTGCGCGCGTTTGGTGGTAGACGCACGGACAAGGTTGCGGGCAACAAAGTCTTCCAGTTTATTGATTTCTTCTTGCTGCTTTTCAAAGGCTTTCCATTCACTTTGCAGCTGTTCCGCTTTCAGGGTCAAATAGCGGCTGTAATTGCCTTTGTAGTGGCGCATTTTTTGGCGACTCAGTTCGTAGACTTCGTTGACGACTTTGTCTAAGAAGTAACGGTCATGGGAAACGATCAGCAACGCACCGGCATATCCTTGCAGATAGTTTTCCAACCAAGATAACGTTTCGATGTCTAAATGGTTGGTCGGTTCATCGAGGATCAAGATATCAGGTTTTTGCAGTAGCATTTTTGCTAATGCCAAGCGGGTTTTTTGACCACCAGAAAGGGTATTGATGGCTTGCGTGTAAAAAGAAGGATCAAACTGAAAACCGTGCAAGACGGAGCGAATCTCATTTTCATAGCCATAGCCGTTTTTTTCTGCAAATTCATGTTGCAATTGGTCGTATTCTTTCAGGAGATTGCCAGAGTCAGCAGCAGGATCTGCTTCGGAGATGGCGATCTCTAAGGCACGCATGCGCTGCTCCATCTCACGAACCGTTGCAAAAGCTCCCAGCATTTCTTCCCAAACAGTGGCCTGACTATCAAGTCCGGTATCTTGAGCTAAGTAGCCCATCGTAGCGGTCTTGTTTTTAGCGATCGTTCCTTTATCAGGACTTTCGAGTCCAGCAATAATTTTCAGTAGCGTTGATTTACCAGCACCGTTGCGCCCAACAAGCGCGATTCGGGAATTGCTGGCAATCTCTAATTGGATATTTTCAAATAAAACCTCGGCTCCGAAAAGACGGGCGATTTGGTTGGCTTGTAATAAAATCATGTGTATGTCATTCCTATCTTTAAGAAACTTGTCTGTATCAAGGTTGCAATACTACAAGTCTATCATATTTTAGGGGAAACGGCGATTGGGAAAAAGTTTGATTTTACCATTATAAAATTTATATTTCAAATTATGAGCATTCAAATTGATTTTTGAACAATGTATTTGTTATGATAGCTTCATCACAAGTGAATTTTTCACAATGGGGGAGTATTCTTTGAAAGATCATCAAATTCCAAAGGCAACAGCGAAGCGATTGCCTTTATATTATCGTTACTTGCGTATTTTGCACCAAGCTGGCAAATTAAAAGTTTCTTCGACCGAACTAAGTGAAGCTGTTCAAGTTGATAGTGCGACGATCCGCCGCGACTTTTCCTACTTTGGTGAATTAGGAAAACGCGGCTATGGCTATGACGTTGAAAGCTTGATGCAGTTCTTTGCGAAGACATTGAACGAAGACCACATGACGAATGTAGCTTTAGTCGGTGTCGGAAACTTGGGGAGCGCCTTGTTGAAATACAAATTTCACCAAAGCAACAGCATTCGGATCAGTGCCGCATTTGATGTCAACGAAGATCTAGTTGGTCGAATCGTAGATGGTGTGCCGGTCTATCCAATGGATGACATGAAGGAACAAGTGAAGATCCAGCAGATCGATGTGGCTATTTTGACGGTTCCCGCACAACATTCACAAGATTTAGTGAACGAGCTTGTGAAAGCTGGCATTAAAGGAATCTTGAACTTTACACCTGCACGGATCACTGCACCAAAAGGC
Organism: Enterococcus sp. DIV0213h; assembly: GCF_051711285.1. Lineage (NCBI taxonomy): Bacteria > Bacillati > Bacillota > Bacilli > Lactobacillales > Enterococcaceae > Enterococcus > Enterococcus sp. DIV0213h. Next base: position 2,938,344 of record NZ_JBIOMH010000001.1, on the reverse strand, counting down.
GTGCTGATTCAAAACGTTGACTTAACCAATGAATTGCAAACATTGATTTATTTCTTGCATTCAGGCAACGTCTTGTCCCATGAAGAACCAGTAGAAGAACCATCACTAAGCGAATAATCGCATCACATAAATAGGAATCAGCAAAACAGCTGCCAGGTCGTAGTATATACAAGGATCTGACAGCTGTTTTTTGCTTTCATTCACTGAACTTACTCGTCTAACTGGTCAAAAAGTGATTCGTAGGAATCTTGCTCTTCAACGCTTGTGAGCGCTTCTTGATACCGCAAGATTTGTTGAGTCAAACGTGTGAAATCGATGATGCGGGCTTCACGATGCACTTCTTTCCCATTCGCGAACAAGAGGACGACGGGAACCGTCAAGACCGAAAATAAACTGGCTGCTTCTGGCTCTGCCAGCGTGTTGATGGTAAATAGGGGGAGTTGCTGGGTTTGTGCCAGTTTTTGGATGCGTGGTTTGTCTGCAACACAAATACTGCAATTCGGTTGAGAGAGATAGAGTAGTGCCAACGGTTGTTGGGCGAGCTGCTCTTGGATCGGTTGATTTTTTTGCATAAGTCATTCCTCCATGGAAAATGTACGCTGTTCTTGAGGAAAAGTCAAAATATCTGCTAGCAGCTGATCGCTTAGGTGAGTAAGAAGGATTCAAAGATAAGGGAAATCTAAAGCAACGATTAAAAAAATAGGCTGCTTTAAAAAAAACGTTGTATAAAAAAAGGAAAAAACGTATAGTAATTCCAGCGTTTCGAATTTATTGATAAAGAAGGTTAAAGTTATGTTTCAGGCATTACCGAATTCTGTCCTGCAAATGAGTGTTATTTTTTTATCTATCGTCATTGAAGCCTTGCCGTTTGTCCTATTGGGCTGCTTGATCTCAGGCGCCTTACAAGTCTTCTTGACGCCAGAAAGAGTCACGAGACTCTTACCAAAAAACAAATTGGCATCGATCACAGTTGGTTGTGGTCTGGGGGTCTTTTTTCCTTCCTGCGAATGTGGGATCGTACCGATCGTTAATCAGTTCGTAAAAAAAGAGGTGCCAGTGTATACGGCGTTTGCCTTTATGCTGACTGCACCGATCATCAATCCTATCGTGATTTTTTCTACATTCATTGCCTTTGGAAATTCCGCGAAGTTCGCCTTTTTGCGTGTACTGGGCAGCTTATTGGTCGCGATGGTCGTGGGGATCTGGCTGGCGTATTTTAACAAACAAGAGATCTTAAAAACACGGCTTGCCAATCAATTAAGTGGTGGGAATGAGCAAGTAGCTCACCCACACCTTCAGGGGCATGATCACGCCCACCATCAAACGGAAAAGAGCAGTCATCCGCTTCTTCGGCAGATTCGTCATTTGCTGCAGCATAGTTTGGATGAGTTTTTCGATACTGGGCGTTATTTGATCATTGGTGCGTTGATCGCCTCAGCGATGCAGACCTATCTGCCAACTGGTTTGATGCTGACATTAGGCTCCACGAAGCTGTTAGCGGTCTTCGTCATGCTGCTGTTAGCATTAACGTTATCCCTATGTTCCGAAGCAGATGCCTTTATCGGCTCTTCGTTGTTGAGTTTATTCGGCACTGGACCAGTCGTCGGTTTCCTGGTTTTTGGTCCAATGGTAGATATTAAAAACCTGTTGATGATGAAGCGGTACTTTTCGGGGCGTTTTATCGCTTCTTTAGTTGGTTTAGTCGCAATCGTCGTTTCAATTTATGCATGGGTGGTGTAAAGAATGGTTCGTTTTTTGATCTTATCAGGCTATTTTGAATTGATGATGTATTTGCAAGTGACGGGTAAACTCAATCAGTTTATCAACATTCATTATCGCTATCTCGCTATTTTATCCATGATCATTTCTTTATTATTGGCTTTGGTCCAGCAGTATTTTTGGGTCAAACAAGAGCCCGAGCATCATCATGACGATGAGCACCAGCATGGATTAGAGAAAAAACACCAACGAGTGATTGCGTATTTTCTATTAGCCTTACCGATCATCGTGGGTCTCTTTTTCCCCACCGTTAGCTTGGATACGACGATCGTTGAAGCAAAAGGGTTTAATTTCCCCCTAAGTGAAGAATCTGTGGGGGATCCAGAAATGACGACCCAATATCTGAAACCCGATACAAGTCTTTATTTTAACAAAGAAGATTATGACACTCAGATGGATGCAGCGTTGGCACGTTACGCCAAAGATGAGACGATTGCGGTAACGGAAGAAAATTACTTGGAAGTCATGGAGTTGATCTATACGTACCCGAGCGAATTTATTGGCAAGAAAATCACCTATGATGGATTTGTGTACCATGCAGATCAAGATGATGCCAATGAAATCTTTTTGTTTCGTTTTGGCATTATCCATTGTGTGGCTGATTCAGGCGTTTTTGGCTTGCGAGTGGAATTACCGCAACAAACAACGGCAGAAAATAACCAGTGGCTCCACGTGGAAGGGACGATCCAATCGAAGTACTATCAACCCTTCAAACGGGACTTGCCGATGGTGGTAGCAGACCAAGAGAAGACGATTGAAGCACCAGAAAACCAGTATGTCTATCGCGCTTTCTAGCTTTTTTTAAGAAAGTTCATAAAAACATCATAAACCTTTGTTATAATGGAGAAAATCTAAGCATATGTTTGTAGTTTTATCAAACGTTTAGTACAATATAGTAGGAACATATGCTAAAATCTATACAAAAGAGAGGTGTCGTGAAATGGGTTTTACAGATGAAACAGTTCGCTTTGATTTTGATGATAGCCGTAAAAAAGAAGTCAGCGAAACATTAGCTATCGTCTACCGAGCATTAGAGGAAAAAGGATACAATCCGATCAATCAAATCGTCGGTTATCTCCTTTCTGGCGACCCGGCTTACATTCCTCGTTATCGGGATGCCCGGAATTTGATTCGTCGTCACGAACGGGATGAGATCATGGAAGTTCTGATCCGTTATTATTTAGGCAATCACGGGATCAACCTATAATGAGAATCATGGGATTGGATGTTGGTTCGCGGACAGTCGGCGTGGCGGTCAGTGACCCAATGGGCTGGACAGCACAAGGGATCGAGATCATTCGCATCAATGAAGATGAAGGCAATTTCGGTTATGATCGACTTGCTGAATTGGTGAAAGAATATGAAGTCTCACGTTTTGTGGTAGGACTACCTAAAAATATGAATAATACGATCGGACCTAGAGCGGAAGCTTCTATGGCTTACGGCGCAGCGATCGAACAGCAATTCGGTTTGCCGGTCGTTTACCAAGACGAACGTCTGACGACCGTTCAAGCAGAACGAATGCTGGTAGAACAGGCGAATACATCGCGTGCCAAACGAAAAAAAGTGATTGATAAATTAGCAGCAGTCATGATTTTGCAGAATTATTTAGATGGTGCTGGGAAACAGCTGTTTTAATTTACAGAAAAGAGGAAAATAAATGTCAGAACATACACACGATCATAACCACGATCACGATCATGAAGGACATGAACACATTACTTTAATCGATGATCAAGGAAATGAAACCTTATACGAAATTCTATTAACGGTTGACGGTACGGAAGAATTCGGCCGCAACTACGTCTTGCTTTATCCAGCAGGCGTACCAGAAGAAGAAGACGTTGAATTACAAGCGTACGCTTATATTGAAAACGAAGACGGTTCTGAAGGTGAATTAGAACAGATCGAAACAGAAGCAGAATGGGATATGATTGAAGAAGTCTTCAACACATTCATGGCGGAAGAAGAAGAGTAATAAGTTGCAAGTGCTGACCCTTTCCATAAGGGATCAGCACTTTTTTTGATTTAACGACTGTTTATTTTAGAAGCATGTCTGCTTTTTTGAAAGGAATGAGAAAAATGAGTAACGTAACGATATTCGAGCTTGAAAAGATCGCAGAAGAGCAGCTAGTTTTTGCCGTGATCATCAGCAAGTACCAAGAAAAGTTCGTCTATGTCAAACACAAAGAACGAGACACATTGGAGATCCCTGGAGGCAAGCGAGAACTAGGAGAAAGCATCACAGAGTGTGCTGCCCGTGAATTAAAAGAAGAAACAGGCGCTAAGCACTTTACCCTAGAGCCGTTATTTATCTATGGGGTAGAAAAAGACGGGGAGACCGATTACGGCTTGGTGTTCGAAGCCCAGATCACGGACTTGCAGGATGAATTGACCTCAGAGATCGAAGCAATCTATGTAATGGCAGAGCCGCCTGCCAACTGGACATATCCAACGATTCAGCCGTTGTTGTTGGCAGAATATTTCTCACGAACATAAAAATAATTCAGCCAGCTCAAATGGATGGCTGTCTTAAGTTGAAAAGTAAAAGCAGCGTGTTGAGTAGGAGTGAGCGAATGAGTTGCGTGATCCTGCAATCAGGCGTAGGATAAAAATGTAAACGTTATCTTATTGGAGAGTAGGGAAAGGCATGGAAAAAATTTATCAAGCAAGTACCGCAGAAGGAGCAATCGATTTTATCAATATGCGCGATTTGGAGATCGCGGCAGAGGAAGTGATTCCTAAAGGTGGGTATGGCTATATCAGCAGTGGTGCGGGGGATACTTTTACCTATCAAGAAAATGAACGCGCCTTCAATCACAAATTGATCATTCCTCATGTCTTAAAGGACATTGAATTACCGGACACAACGTTGTCCTTTGGCGGTGATACGTTGTCAGCGCCAATCATTATGGCGCCTGTTGCCGCCCACGGCTTAGCAAATGTTGCGGCAGAACAAGCGTCAGCCAAAGGGGTTTCACGTTTTGGCACGATCTATACGGCGAGTTCGTATGCCTCTTGTACGTTGGAAGAAATCCGAGCAGCTGGTGGTCAAGAAGCGCCGCAGTGGTTCCAATTTTATATGAGTAAAGACGATGGCATCAATAAAGACATCTTGGCGATGGCAAAACGCAATGGCGCCAAAGCGATCGTTTTGACCGCAGATGCAACTGTGGGGGGCAATCGAGAAACGGATCGCCGCAATGGCTTCACCTTTCCGTTGGCAATGCCGATCGTTCAGGCCTATCAATCAGGGATCGGACAAACGATGGATGCCGTTTACGGCTCCTCAAAACAAAAATTAAGTCCCCAGGATGTCGCTTTTATCGCCAAAGAATCTGACTTGCCAGTTTATGTCAAAGGGGTGCAATCAGAAGAAGATGTGGAACGAGCTTTAGGGGCAGGTGCACAAGGGATTTGGGTCTCAAATCACGGGGGACGCCAATTGGATGGTGGTCCAGCTTCCTTTGATTCCTTACAGATCGTGGCTGAAGCAGTGGCAGGTCGGGCGCCGATCGTCTTTGATAGCGGGGTACGGCGAGGACAGCATGTCTTTAAAGCGATTGCTTGCGGAGCAGATCTAGTGGCGATCGGCCGCCCAGTGATCTATGGGTTGGCTCTAGGTGGTGCTACCGGTGTTCAACAAGTCTTTGATTTCTTCAAAAAAGAATTGGAGATGGTCATGCAGCTTGCAGGGACGCAAACGGTGGCAGATATTAAAAAAGCCGTTTTACGGGACAATCGCTATTTATAAGTAATCCCTCAAAAAGGCGCTAGAATCGCTGATTCTGGTGCTTTTTTTAATGGATTTTTCTGATCATGCCCAGGAGCAGGAGCAACTGCTTTCTCTGAAAAAAGTGTATATGATTTTGAAACAATTGCAAAATCAGCTACACTTAAAAGAGACCAATAAACTAAAGGAGAGAGATTGATGATTCCAAAAATTATTCATTATTGCTGGTTTGGCGGCAATCCATTAGGTGAACAAGAAAAGAAATACATGGATACCTGGAAAAAATATTGTCCGGATTATGAGATCAAACGTTGGGATGAATCAACGATCGACCTTTCAAAATTCGGTCCTTATCTAAAAGAGGCCTATGACCAAGAAGAATGGGCCTTTGTGTCAGATGTGGTTCGTTTGTATGCGTTAGTGACAGAAGGCGGTATTTATATGGATACCGATATCGAGGTGGTCAAACCTTTAGATGAGCTCTTGACACTGGAGGCATTTATGGGCTTTGAGATCGAAACCAAGATTTCTACTGGGATCATTGGAGCGGTGCCGCATCATCCCTTTATGGAAGAATGGTACCACGATTACGATGACCGAAAATTTGTCCGGGCAGAAAAAACGGAAGATGTCGTCACCAATGTGATCCGAGTGACGGAACTGTTGCAAAACCACGGATTAGAATTGAATAATCAACGACAAACCGTTAAGGGTGTAGAAATCTTCCCGCAAATGACGTTTTCACCAAAAAGCTATATCACTGGTGAGGTCGAGGAAGATCCGAGTACGATGGTGATCCATCAGTTTTCTGGCTCTTGGTTATAAAAGAGTAAGTCTATGAAAGGACGGACAGTGGGGAAAGCTGTCCGTCCTTTTTGCTTTTGCAAGGGATGATGGAGATGTGATAGAATAGCTTGAAAAAATGAGGAGGCGTTTTGATGGCTATCAAACGATGTACTTTGGCAGATTTAGAAGAATTGGGAGAAATCAGCGTATCCACCTATTACGATACATTTGCTCCTTTCAATACGGAGGAAAATACTCGTATCTATCTAGAAGAAGCCTACAATCTGCCGAAACTGACCCGAGAGTTAGAAAATCCGCAATCGGCGTTTTATTTTTTACAAGAAAATGATCAAACCGTAGGATATATCAAACTTAACTGGGGTGAGGCGCAAACGGAAGCGATTGCCCCAGAGGGGTTGGAAATTGAACGAATCTATATCAAAAAAGAACATAAGCGCAGAGGCTATGGCAAAACACTGCTGCTGTTTGCTCAAGAGACCGCTAAAGAGCTGCAGAAAAAGTCGATCTGGTTAGGCGTTTGGGAATTTAACGACAATGCGTTGGCTTTTTATCATACGATGGGCTTTGAAAGAGTTGGCAGTCACTCCTTTTTTATGGGGGATGATGAGCAGACGGATTTCTTGATGCTGAAAGAACTTTGAATTCTGCCTTTGTATGAGGAATTAGAAATTACTTTCCATTTTTTTGGCAATCAAGTATAGTTAAAGGGATTGATGAAAAAAGAACGATTGGTGAAAACCATCGCTAAGGAGAGCAATTGTAAATGGAAAAACAGAGAAACGAAAGTATTTTGTCACGTTTTCTTAAAGGCGTGGTGATTGCCTTGGGCTTTATCTTGCCTGGTGTTTCAGGTGGCGTATTGGCAGCCATCTTAGGCATTTATGAGCGGATGCTGCGCTTTATGGCACATCTGACGAAGAATTTTAAAGAGAATCTCCTCTTTTTCCTGCCAGTAGGGATCGGGGGAATCGTAGGGATCGGGCTTTTATCAAAGCCATTAGAGTGGCTGCTGCAAAACTATCAAATCATCGTTTTGTGGGGCTTTGCGGGGGCAATTATTGGGACGTTACCAGCACTTGCTAAAGAATCGACCTTGAAAAGCAAACGGACAACCGGCGACCTGCTTTGGTTCTTCGGCAGTATGGTCATCGGCTTCTTGTTCCTCTATTTTATGGGCGATATCTTAGGAACGATCCCTGCCAATTTCATAGGTTTCGTGATCGCCGGCGGTCTGATCGCGTTAGGTGTTTTGGTTCCTGGCTTGAGTCCTTCAAACCTTTTGCTCGTTTTGGGACTTTATGATCCGATGTTGAAAGGCTTTAAGAGCTTTGACATCATGGGGGTCTTTCTACCGATCGCCATTGGCGGCTTGGCAGTGATGCTGCTGTTTTCGAAATTGATGGAGTGGCTATTGACCCATTATCATTCAAAAGTCTATCACTTCATTTTAGGGATCGTTATTGCCTCAACGATATTGATCGTGATTCCTCCGGTGGCAAACTATAGCGGCTTTACTTGGGTAACGGCTGTCATCGGAATTATCTTGTTTGTCTTGGGGGCTTGGTTAGGTCTTTGGATGAGCAAGCTGGAAGAAAAATACAAGTAAATCAAAACGGCACATCGTTTGGCGATGTGCCGTTTTTGTTAGGTAATGATTCGGGCAGCTAAGAAGAAGCGTTGGTCGACAGCTGGTAGTAAAAAGATGGGAACGTTTGATAACGATATGATACAGGTTTAAAAACTGTTCTATTTTTGTTGAAAGATTTCTTAGTGTTTGGTATATTGTAGTCTATATAAAGAAGAATTTTTCATGTGTTACAGTTTAGATAATTGTTTGAGGGTTTGAGGAAAAGGAGGGGCAAGCATGCAAGATGCGACCTATTGGGCGGAACAATTGCGGCAAGGAAAAATCAGTTTTGCAGAGCGGGTGGCGATGATCGAAGAAAAAGTCAATCAACAAAATCCGCTTTTGAATGCGCTTGTAACATTTGATCCGCAAGCAGCGATCCAGCATTACGAGCAGCATCTTCAAAAAACGGTTTTTGGGGGACAACCCATGCCGTTAAAAATACTCGGCCAAACCAAAGCAGGGTGGCCAGCAACGTCAGGAGCCAAACTGTTTGCTAAAGCACGAGCCAGCCGCACGGCACATTTTGTCTCTCGTTTAGAAGAGGCAGGCTTTGTGCCGTTAGGGCAAACCAATGCACCAGAATTTGGATTCAAAAATATCACTGATCCAACATTGTATGGGCCTACACGTAATCCGTGGAATCCTGCCTATTCAGCTGGTGGTTCCAGTGGTGGTGCGGCAGCGGCAGTGGCTTCGGGGATGTTTCCGATTGCGGGTGCCAGTGATGGCGGCGGATCGATCCGCATTCCAGCATCCTTTAGCGGATTGATCGGTTTGAAGCCAACCCGTGGCACGATGCCAGTGGGTCCTAGTGAATGGCGCAGCTGGCAAGGCGCTTCTATCAACTTTGCGTTGACGCTTTCCATGCGTGATACGGAACAGTTGTTTTATGCGTTGCGGACGTCACAGCCGACAGCCCCTTACCAGGCACCGCAAATAGAATGGCATCATCAGCAAGCGAGTCAAAAACCGCGGTTGAAGGTTGCTTTTACTACCGCATCGCCGACCGGTGGCCAAGTGTCTGAAACTGCCATCCAAGCAGTCCGAAGTGCAGCCGCATTTTTAGAAAAGCAGGGGCATGAAGTCGTTGAAGTGGGCTATCCAGTGGATGGTCAGCAAATGATGACCACCTATTACGCCATGAATGGCGGCGAAACAGCTGCGATGTTTGCTGAGATCAATGCTGCTCGTCAAGTACCGGTCAGACGGGAAGAGATGGAATTGATGACCTGGGCACTTTACCAATATGGCAAAAAACTGCCTGCCGCCGATTACGTTCTTGCCTTGCAGTGGTGGGATCAATTGGCAGAAAAAATGGAAGAAGTCTTTTCAACCTATGATCTCTTTTTGACCCCGACGACGGCTTATCCAGCCCCTTTGATTGAGGAAGACTTACAAAGCGATAGCATTCGCCAAAGACTGCATGAGATCGAATCGCTTGGAAAAAGTGCTGCGGGTGAGTTGATCGAAGAAATGTTTGCCAAGAGCTATGCTCTGACACCTTACACTCAATTAGCCAATTTAACGGGGCAGCCAGCCATCAGCTTGCCAACTGCTCTTAGCGAGGAAGGGTTGCCGCTAGGGGTCCAATTTATGGCGTCTAAAGGCAGAGAAGACCTACTTTTCCAAGTCGGCTATTTATTTGAAACACAGCAACGATTTCTGTTGCCAAAACAAGGAAACTAAGAGGAGGATATTATGAAACAAGTTAGAAAAGGGAAAATCGTTGCAATGGTTGGCTTTTTAGGTTTATTTGCGGGGGTCCTGTTAAGTGCCTGCAGCAAACCAACGGAAGAAGACACCAGTCTAAGTAAGGTAGAAGAAGCCAAAACATTGGTTGTTGCTACTTCGGGAACCTTGTATCCATCGTCTTACTATAACGATGAAAATGAATTAGTGGGCTATGATGTCGATGTGGCAAAAGAAGTCGCCAAACGATTAGGCGTAGAGATCACATTTAAAGAGTACAATGTCGATGGACAAGTTTCTTCTTTAACACGTGGAGAAGCCGATTTTGCTGCTAACGATTTTGGTTTGACGGATGAACGGGCGGAAAAATTCAGTCTCTCAACGCCTATCAAATACTCGTTCGATAGTATGATCGTGCGAAAAAGTGATGACTCTGGGATTGCTTCTTTAGAAGATTTGGATGGCAAAAAAGCTGCTGGTGAACCGAATACCAGCTACATGCGCTTAGCGGAATCCTATGGGGCAGAATTAGTGACTTACGACAACGCAACGAATGATCAGTATTTGACAGATGTTGCGAATGGTCGAACGGATGTGATCTTGAATGATTACTATTTGCAAAAAATGGCAGTCGCTGCTTTGCCAGATATCCCTGTAAAAATTTTGGAAGATGTCTACTTTAATCCGAATGAAACGGGCTTCTTATTCGTGAAAGATCATCAAGCATTACAGGAAAAAGTGGATGCTGTTTTAGCAGAAATGAAAGAAGACGGCCGTTTAAAAGAACTTGCGGAAACGTATTTTCAAACCGATATTTCAGTAAAATCTGATCAAGCGATCCAAACGGTTGAAACAGACTAATGTATATTCCAACCCTTGATTTGCCGTTGATGTGGGAGTCATTGCCCTATTTGCTGTCGGGCTTGTCCTATACGGTCGGCATTGCTGTCGTTTCGTTTCTAGGAGGCAACGTATTAGGGATCACACTCACCTTCTTAGGGATGTTGGAAAATCCATTCATTAGAGGGTTCGTGCGGGGCTACCTCTCATTTCTAAGAGGCGTCCCAGCGTTGGTCTTGTTGTTCCTACTGTATTTTGGCTTGCCTTATCAATTGTCGGCGCTCAGTGCTGCGATCATCTGTTTTACATTGACCAGCAGCGCATTTATCGGGGAAATCTACCGAGGATCAATTGCTGGTGTGGATCGTGGGCAATTTGATGCTGCCTATGCGTTAGGGTTATCCTTTACGAAAACGATGCGTCTGATTATTTTGCCGCAAGCCTTTCGTATTTCTGTACCGGCATTGAGTAATGTGGCAATGGATTTGTTGAAAGGAACCTCCTTGGCAGCAATGATCACGATTCCTGATATTTTTCAAAAAGCTAAGATCGTTGGCGGACGAACCTTTGATTATATGTCCATGTATGTGCTAGTTGCCATCATCTATTGGCTGTTGTGCATTTTGATTGAAGCCGGGCAAAAGCGATTAGAACAACATTTTTCAAAACGCTTTGCCGCTAATGAGGCTGTAAGACAATAAAAAAAGAGCCGAGGCTCGATCACTGCAGAAATCACTCTCTTCTTGAATTGATTTCTGCAGTTTTTGTATTTGAAAAGATAGAAGAAAGGAGATTGCCATAGTAAAACAATGAGCAAAGGCAAGGAAGATAGAGAAATTTCTGTAATGTCAAACTAGTTTCAGTATGAAAATGGTGCTGACCAAGTTATTTTCCTTCACTTAAACAGCCTATATTTCATTCGGTCGGCTCAAGTGATTCATGGTAAAATAAAGAAAAGCAAATCGAGGAGGGTCCTTATGAAGTATGAATGGCGCAAACTAGAAAAAGAGCTCTATCTTCCCAAAAAACCAACAGTGATCGAGGTGCCAACGTATCAATTTATCAGTTTAAGCGGCAGCGGCAATCCGAATCGACCTGAATTCAGCGAAGAGATCGCCACTTTATATACGATTTCTTATTCACTCAGGATGGGATTAAAAAAAGGGGCTTTTGGCAATGAACCCTTTGAATACACGGTCTTTCCTTTAGAAGGTGTGTGGACCTCTCTGACAAAGCCAGACGGTGCCGTCAACAAAGAAGAATTGATCTACAAAATCATGATTCGCCAACCAGAACCAGTCACGGAAACACTGTTTCAAGAACAGCTCTTGGCCGTCAAAGAGAAGAAAGACAATCCAAATCTAGAAAAGCTCATCTTTGAGCGCTATGAAGAAGGATTGTGCCTGCAAGCGATGCATACAGGCTCTTTTGACACTGAAGCGGAAACCTTTGCGAAAATGAAGGAGCTGTTAAAACAAGAACAGTTAGTGATCCGTCCAACGATGGACACGTTCCAGCATCGAGAAATCTATTTGTCTGATCCGCGAAAAGTTTCACCAGATAAAGCCAAAACCGTCCTGCGATGGGCAGTAGAAGCAGAGGGTGGGATTCAGTGAATAAAAACTATTTAAGCATCGACATCGGCGGCACGAAAATCAAATCGGCTGTCATTGATCGCTCGGGGAATATTCTGACACGAGGACGGATGGATACGCCGAAAAATCTTACGGAATTTCTGACAGGGATTGAAACGATCGTTGAAGACGTTCATGGGAGCATTCGGGGCATTGCTGTTAGTACTCCAGGAAAAGTCAACCCAGAGACAGGGACGATCTCGTTTGGCGGGGCATTGCCTTTTTTAGATGGAGTCTCCTTAAAACAGCTGCTGGCAAAGTACCAAGTGCCGCTGGCTGTGACCAACGATGGCAAGGCAGCCGCATTAGCTGAATGGTGGCTAGGAAACCTTAAAGGGATTCAAAATGGGGCTGCCATAACATTAGGTACTGGTTTGGGTGGTGGTGTGATCGTTGAAGGAAAACTGATCCAAGGTGCACATTTTCAAGCAGGGGAATTAAGTTTTCTACTAAATGCCACTAAGAGAAGCGGTGCTCCAGAAAACGCTGAGCAACCAAATAATCAGGGATTGACCCTGCAGCAATTGGCAGGTTTTAGCGGTTCAGCGGTCGCCATGATCCGTCGCAGCGCCCAACTGCTAGGCTTAGCTGATCTTGCGGATGGCGAAGCAGTTTTTGGCGCTATCAATCAAAAAGAGCCACGGGTCTGGGCGCTGTTTACAGCGTATTGCCGAGAAATTGCGTGTGTCATACTCAATGTTCAAGCCGTGATCGACTTAGAGCGCTTCGTGATTGGTGGTGGCATCAGTGCCCAAGCGATCGTGGTGGAAGAAATCGACCGTCAGTATCAGCAACTGCTGGCTAGTTTACCGATTTTGCAGCAGACCTTGACGAAGCCGGAGATCCAAGCCTGCAAATTTCAAAATGACGCCAATTTATTAGGGGCGCTCTATCATTTCTTTTTGGAACATGAGATGAAATAAAATAGAAAAAAACTGCCGCGAACCAACGATTCGCGACAGTTTTTTAGGCTTTTTTCTTGGTGCCTTTGTCTTCATCACCTAGGTAATCTTTGCTAGTGAAGGCACTGTGGAAGTATTTGCCGTCTTGACCGTAATAGCGGTTGTAGCGCTGCTTGAATTTGCGGAACACGTAAACGACAAGAACTTTTAGCAGACAATAAATCGGGATTCCGAAAATCACCCCAACGATCCCCATCAAATCACCCATCACTAATAAAACAACCAGAATCGTAATAGGATGGATTTTCAATCGGTCACCCATCACACGGGGCACGACTAAATCGCCATGAAGCAGCTGTACAGCAAACCAAGCAATCAAAAACTTAACCAACATCCCCGTAGAGTCTTGTGCGGCAATGAAAAGCCCTGGGAAAAAGACGATAAAAGGTCCAATATAGGGGATGATGCAAAGCAGACCAGCAGCGATCGCCAGAATACTGGCATACTCTAGGCCGATCAAGAGGAAAACGACCCAATAGATCGCCCCTAAAATCAGGGATGAAATGATTTGTCCTTTCAAAAAAGCACCGACTTGTAAGTCAGAGATCTTGACGATTTCATTAAAGTCTTTGCGAAAACGCGGTGGTACTAATGAGAGGACCGAAAAATAAAACTTGTTTGGGTTACGCAATAAGAAAAAGGCAATGATCGGTCCAGTAAACAAAGCAATGAACAAGGTCGAAATGGTTGAAAACAAACTGCTGAGCCCAGCGGCACCAGTTTGCCAATAGTCTCCAATAAAACTCATGATATTACTGGTGATATTTTGTAGTGTGTCTGTAATTTGTGCCATCTCATCTTGAAATGGGGTATTTTCTAAAAAGGCGGTCGCGTTTTTCTCAAAGTCACTGACCAAACTTGGTAAGCTATTGATCAGATCGGTGGTTTGCTGCTCCAAAATCGGATAAAGCTGGAAACCAGCAAAGACGATCAACAAAAGAATCAACAGATAGATCCCAGCAATCGAAGCACTGCGGGGAATTTTTTTCGTTTCCAATTTATCGACCACCGGATTAAACAGATAGTAAAGGATCAGCCCAAATAAAAAGGGTGGGATAATAGCTGTAAGAATGGCTGAAAAGGGTGTAAATAAAAAAGAAATCTGATTTAGCAAAAAGACAGCAACTGCCGACAAGATAATCAGTCCTAAGACATAATAGCTTGTTTTGCCGCCTAAAAAGTGGATCAATCGGTTATTTTTCATAATAAGCCTCGCTTTCTTAGCTACATTATAACGAAAGACCCCTATTCTGTAAAAAAACAACGTACCTTTCGAAAAAACCGCGCTCACATTCTCAATATCTTTATAATGAAAGAATATCTTTAATAAGGCGTTGACTGGTGACCTCTTTCTTCAAAACAGACCAAAAAACGCTCCCGTGAGCACAATGCAGGAGCGTAAAGGATTATTTGCGCACAGTCGTTAAGGTGCAGCGCCCAACGGCAGTTTTTAACCCGCTAGCTAACCAAATAGTGGCTTGCCAAGTTTGGATACGAGCGCCGATACGATCAGGACTAGCTTCTACAATCAGGGTTCCTTCTTGGGCGGCGGCTAGATGGTTGACTTGCAGGTCAACGCCGGCGGCAAAGGCTTCTTCTTGAGCCAAAGCTTGATTGGCACCGATGCTGCAGGCGGTCTCGATCAAAACACCGTTAATGCCACCGTGAACGAGACCAAAAGGCTGTTTGTGCTGCGCTTTGATCGGCATCCGTAAACGAACAAAATCGGCTGTTGCTGCTTCTACTTCGATTTCTAAGGCTTCCAGTAAATTCATTTTTTGCTCCTTTTTCTAAGAAAGTTATCATGATTATAGCACGAGTTTTGGTAGAAATAGCCGAAGATCTCAGAAAGTCGGCAACAGGGGGAGAAGTCTTAAGAAATTCCCTTAACCAAAGCAATTTCTAACGAAAAGCGACTAGATATGTGTATAATAGAGCTATGTGAATTGAGGAGGAACAAGTAATGAGAGAATGGAAAACCTTAAAAGAGTACGATGAAATTTTGTTTGAACAACATGGAAAAGTGGCGAAAATCACGATTAACCGCCCAGAAGTCCACAATGCGTTTACACCAAAAACGGTGTTTGAAATGATTGATGCATTTTCGATCAGTCGCGATGAACCAGGCATCGGCGTGATTATCTTGACAGGCGCCGGCGATAAAGCCTTTTGTTCAGGCGGAGACCAAAAAGTCCGTGGTCACGGTGGCTATGTTGGGGAAGATCAGGTTCCTCGCTTAAATGTATTGGATCTGCAGCGCTTGATTCGCACGTTACCAAAACCGGTGATCGCCATGGTCAAAGGCTGGTCGATCGGTGGCGGAAATGTTTTACAATTGGTTTGTGATTTAACGATCGCCGCTGATAACGCTAAATTTGGTCAAACAGGACCAAATGTCGGTAGTTTTGATGGTGGCTATGGTTCGGGCTATCTTGCACGGACGATCGGTCATAAAAAAGCCAAGGAAGTTTGGTTCATGACAAAACAATATACCGCCGAAGAAGCATTGGCGATGAACTGGATCAATACAGTCGTTCCTCTTGATCGAGTAGAAGATGAAACGATGGAATGGGCAGAAACGATGCTGCAAAAGAGCCCGTTGGCGTTACGCATGATCAAAGCATCAATGAACGCCGATACGGACGGATTAGCTGGCATTCAGCAATTAGCTGGCGATGCGACCTTATTGTATTACACGATGGATGAAGCCAAAGAAGGTCGTGACGCGTTTAAAGAAAAACGTCAACCAGACTTCGACCAATTCCCTAAATTCCCATAATGACTGGGAGTTGGCTGCAAAGGCAAGCACAACTTCATCCAGAACGACCAGCTTTTTATTGGCATGAAAAAAGCTGGTCGTTTGCTGCCTTGCAAAAAGAGGTTTATGCTTACGCTGCTTATTATCAAGCCCAATTCGTTGATCAGCCAAACCGGGTAGCTCTTTTTAGCAATAACGCCCCTGAAATGGTCTTTACGATCCTTGCGTTATGGGAGTTGGGGATCGAAGTCCAGCTGCTGAATACGCGATTGACAGCCGCTGAAATCTCCTTCCAATTGCAAGATGCCCACTGCGACTGGGTGATCACGGCGGATCAGGCTGCGGTTTCGGATGTTCGCAGCTTGACCTTTGGACAAGCGATCAAACAGGCGGAGGCTTTTGTTGGTTCTGTTGTTCCTTCGTTTGTTCCTAATGAAGCAATCTATCAAGCAGAGCAAGTGGCTTCAATCATGTATACCTCTGGTACGACTGGCAATCCCAAGGGTGTGCCCCAAACCTTTGGGAATCATCTAGCAAGTGCCGAAGCGACTCAAAAAAACTTAGCCATCACTAGCGAGGATTGTTGGCTTTGTGCAGTTCCGCTGTATCATATCAGTGGGTTATCAATTCTCTTACGGTCCTTGCGACTTGGGATGAGCGTTCGTTTGTATGAGCGCTTTGATGCTGGAGAAATGGCAAAAGACCTTGAAGCAGGGAAAGGGACGATCGTTTCTTTGGTGGCAAAAATGTTGACAGATTTGCTGCCCTTGGTGCCCCAACAAGGCTTTGATTCGTTGCGTTATATCCTGCTAGGCGGCGGTCCGATTGCCAAAAGTGTATTGGAAAAATGCCAGCAAAAACAGCTTTCTGTGATTCAATCCTATGGGATGACAGAAACCTGTTCACAAGTGGTGGCATTGCCGCCAGAAAAAGCTTCTGAAAAAATCGGCGCCTCTGGGGTTCCCCTGCAAGGTGTTCATTTACGAATTGCGACTGATGGGAAAATGGCAGACCACCAGACTGCTGAAAATACCCAGCCGATCGGAGAGATCCAACTGCAAGGACCTGCGATCACGACTCGTTACTTGAACGATCGCAGTCCACAGCAGTGGGACCAAGAGGGCTGGTTTGCCACAGGAGATCTAGGTTATCTTGATCAAGAGGGCTTTTTGTATGTAGTCAGTCGTGCAAGCGAACTGATCATATCTGGTGGAGAAAACATCTATCCCGCAGAAGTGGAGCAAGCCTTGTTGCAGCATCCAGCGGTCAAAGAGGCAGCTGTGGTGGGGGAACCAGACGAGGAGTGGGGACAATCTGTCGCGGCTTATTTAACGTTAAATCAACCGATCCACTTCCAAGCTTTATTGGATACGTTAGAAGGGCAGATCGCCCACTATAAATTTCCGCGCCGTTTTTATCACGTGCGAGAAATGCCGCGCACAGCAAGCGGTAAAGTTTTAAAAAGGCTATTGCTGAGTGAAGAAAGAGTGAACTACATTGAACAGCAAATCAACAAGTAATTATGAGGCAGCGATCGCTGCCGGGAAAACCTATTTGAGTGAGTATCAACCTATAGAAAAGTGTGACTTACTGGCTCTTTATGCAGCGGCACAAGAATATCGAGGGGAACGCTACTTCTGGCGTACCCCTGATGAAACGACCAGTATAGTAGGGTTGGGTTGGTTAGCCACTTTTTCGCAACCCAAACTTGCAGACTTTTCAGAAGTCCGCTCTCTCTTAAAGCAAGCCCACTATCAACCAGAGGCACCTTTTCAGGCGCAGTTAGTTGGCGGCTTTGCTTTTGATGAACAGGCAGAAGTCAGTCAGGATTGGGCTGAGCTAGGTGCTGGTCTCTTTGCGTTGCCAGAAATACTGGTCAGCAAAACTGGCGATCAGTGTGGCGTCGTTTATACAGTAGCCGCTTCTTCCGAGGAACAACGACAACAAAAAGTCGCTGCCTTACAGGAAAAAGTCGCAAGCTGGTTGCAGGCCAATTCGGACAAGAGTCTTGTAGCAGAAACGCCTGCTTTTCAGGCACAAGAGGAACTAGATGTGCCCCAATGGCTGCAAGCGGTCGAAGAGACAGTGGCAGCCATTCGCTCAACTGAAATACCGTTGAAAAAAGTGGTTCTGGCAAGACGAATGAAGGTAGAAACGAAGCAGTCGATCATTAGTGCTGCGGTGTTGCAACGGTTGGCGCAACAGCAGCCGAATACCTATCTTTTTGCCATCGAACATGGGGGCCATGTTTTTGCTGGTGCGACGCCAGAACGCTTGCTAAAAGCGACTGTCGATCAGTTTGAAACGGTAAGTATCGCAGGTTCCGCACCAAGAGGCAAAACCAAAGAAGAAGATGAGGCACTGGCACAAGCCCTCTTAGCGGACGCAAAAAATACCCATGAACATCAAGTAGTTGTCGATCGCTTAGAAACGGCATTGGCCACTTTGTTAGCTGACGGCTTTCAATCAGAAGCCCGTTCCGTGATCAAAAATCGTGACATTCAGCATTTGTTTGTTCCTTTAGCAGGGCAAAGAAAGGCAGGAGTCAACTTTCTGACCGCCGTGCAAAAACTACACCCGACCCCAGCATTGGGGGGAGAACCGAAAGAAGCAGCCGTCTCATGGATTCGTACCCATGAACCAGCCAGCAGAGGGATGTACGGTGGACCGATCGGTTGGTTGGGTATTCAAGAAGATATTGGCGAGTTTGCTGTGGCGATCCGCTCAGGATTCTTTAGCGGCAATCAAGCAACGCTGTATGCGGGCTGTGGGATCGTTGCCGATTCAGATGCGGAATCCGAACGTCAAGAAACACGGTTAAAATTTCAACCGATGAGGAGAGGGATCTTAGGAGATGAATAACCAGACAGTCATGACAGACTATTTACTAGCGGCGATCCAAGGACTAAAAGCAGCGGGTGCGAAGCGAGCAGTCATTAGTCCCGGTTCACGCTCCACGCCATTGGCGCTACTATTGCATCGTGATCCTGAGATCACCTGTACGGTGGCTGTCGATGAACGTTCGGCTGCTTTTTTTGCTTTAGGGATGGCCAAAGTTGATCTCCAGCCAACGATCTTACTGTGTACTTCTGGAACTGCAGCAGCCAATTATTATCCAGCTGTTTGTGAAGCAGAAGCTACCAACTTGCCACTGATCGTCTTAACGGCTGATCGCCCACCAGAACTGCGGGGCGTTGGGGCGCCACAGGCAATGGATCAACAGAATTTGTATGCCTCTCATGTCAAAAAGATGGTAGAGATGACGGTGCCAGAAAACGATCCTGCTTTGTTGCGTTATAGTTTTTGGCAAGCTGCAACTTGCACGATCGAAGCGCAAAAACAGCCGAAAGGCCCTGTCCAAATCAACTTTCCATTACGGGAGCCGCTGTTGCCTGACTTTAGTCGCCAATGCAGTATGCAGCAAGACGTGAGCTATCTGGCACCACAACAAGAGCTGTCAGCAGAGATGATCACCCAGCTAGCCCCTTACTTTGATAAAAAAGGTATTCTGATTGCTGGAGAAAGCCTTACGATCGAAGAAGCGCAGCAGTTGCTGGCTTTTTCGGAGAAATTAGGCTGGCCGATCGTCGGCGATCCATTGACCAATCTGGCGACAGCCGGTACCAAAGTAGGAACATTTATCAGTCAAGCCGATCTTGTTTTCCCACAATTGACTTCTGCCTTCCAACCAGAAGTGGTCGTGCGTTTTGGTCGCTTACCAGTCACCAAAAATGTCCTATTATGGTTGAACAAAGCAGCCGATACGACGACGTGGCTCTTTGTTGATCCATCAGGGCAGTGGCAAGACCAGCTGCATCGGGCAAACTATTTGATCGAAGCAGCGATCAGCGCCTTCGTGGCGGCCATCACCCAGTTGCCGATCGTCAAACATACGGCGTGGCAACAACAATGGCAAGCACTTCAAGCGCGGGCAGATCAGGTGATTGCTGCAAGTCCCCAGTTGCAACAATGGGATGAGAGCAGCGCTGTGCGCATGCTCCAACAATGTTTGCCTGAAGAAGCGCAAATTCTTTTGGCAAACAGCAATGCGATCCGTTTTTTTGATCGCTACGGCAGCAAAACTACCTCCACTTATCGCGTGTATGGAAACCGGGGCGTCAATGGAATCGACGGCCTTGTCTCGACCGTGGCTGGGATTGCTTCCGCCAGTCAAAAGCCTACCTACTTGTTGATTGGTGATTTAGCGTTGTACCATGATATGAACGGCCTACAACTACTGCGCCAGTATCAATTGCCAGTAACGATCATTTTACTGAATAATAACGGTGGTGGGATCTTTTCCTTTCTGTCACAAAATACCTTAGAACCAAACGACTTTGTCCCGCTCTTTGGTACTCCGTTAGATCTTGAGTTTCAAAAAGTGGCGGCCTTATATGAGGCAGATTGGCACACACCGACCTCTTTGCTAGAGTTTCAAACGATTTTAGCGGAAACAAGTCAACAGCCGCGCTTTCAAATAATCGAAGTGAAGGGTGAGCAAAAAGATCCGGTCAACACTTGGCAAGTACTCCAACAGCAGTTTAGCGAGGCAGGAGCGCAGCAATGAAGGACACGATAAATGGCGTCAGTTATTTTTATCAGTGGCTGCAGCCGTATCGATCATCCTTACCAACCCTTGTGGCATTGCATGGCTTCACGGGTTCTTCGGAAAGCTTTCGACCGGTTTTTGCAGAGGAAGGTTCTTACAATGTATTGGCAATCGATTTGATTGGACATGGACGCTCATCGATTTATGTCCATCCCATGCGTTATGAACTTCCTTTACTGGTGGAGGATCTCGCACACCTTTTAGCGAAGTTAGGGATTGAACGTTATGGCCTGTATGGCTACTCGATGGGGGCGCGAATCGCACTTGTCTGGGCGGTCATGGAACCAACGGCAGTGACCCATCTTTTGCTTGAGAGTGGTTCACCCGGGTTAGCTGATCCAGCAGAACGACTCGCTCGTCAGCGGCACGATCGTCGCTTAGCGTTGCGCTTACTAAGGGAGCCTTTGGTCGATTTTGTCGATTACTGGCAAGAACTGCCGTTGTTTGCTAGTCAAAAGGAGCTACCTTTAGCGCAGCAGGCTGCTGTACGGCAAGGACGCTTGCAGCAAAACAAATTTGGCTTGGCAGTAAGCTTGGTTTACGGTGGTACTGGCAAACAGCCAAGCTGTTGGTCGGCACTTCCGCAGCTAGCTTGTGAAATTCTTTATTTAGCGGGGGAAAAAGATGTAAAGTTTCGTAAAATCGCCCACCAAATGAAGCAGCTGCAACCAGAGATGACCATCAAAGTCGTTGCTAATGCTGGACATTGTATCCATTTAGAACAGCCGACACAGGTTCGTCATGAAATCGATCAATGGTTTGTAAAAGGATCGGGGCCACAGTCAGCTGATTGACAAGGAGAGAACGCAATGAAGATTGAAAAAATTGAACGCATCGCCTGTCGCTTGCCCCTCAAACAACCCTTTGTGACAAGTTATGGACAATTAACAGAAAAAGCTTTTGATCTTTATTTGGTGACGACAGAGGATAAAACGATGGGCATCGGTGAATTGGTCGCTTTTGAGCAGCCAGATTACATTGAAGAAACCCTCTTTTCTGCTCGACAAGTGATTGAAACAGCACTGATCCCATTATTGATTGACCAAGAGATCGAGCATCCGCAAGAAGTTTGGCAGCTGTTTCAAACGGTCCAAGGAAACTACATGGCAAAATCGGCTTTGGAAACAGCGATTTGGGATCTATATGGCAAGCAAACGCATCAAAGTGTGAAAGAGCTTTATACCGCAACCCGACCGAGTGTCGCTGTTGGCGTTAGTCTTGGCATACAAGACTCTGTCGAAAAACTAGTGGCTCTTGTTGCCGATTATGTCGCCCAAGGGTATCAACGAATCAAATTAAAAATCAAGCCTGGGCAAGATCTGGTACCCTTGCGAGCGATTCGACAAGCCTTTCCAGAATTGCTTTTGATGGCAGATGCAAACGGAGCCTATCAGAGAGAGCCAGAACGCATTTTGGCACTTGATGACTTAGGCTTGGTGATGATCGAGCAACCACTTAAGGTACGAGATCTGGTGGGGCACAGTCAGCTACAGCGGCAGATGAAGACGCCTCTATGTTTGGATGAAGATATTCGAACGGCAGAAGACGTCGATACCGTCGCAGCCCTGGACAGCTGCCGTGCGATCAACCTGAAAATCCCCCGTGTCGGTGGGATCACCGAAGCCTTGCGAATCCTTGATCGATGTCAAACCCATGGACTACTCGTTTGGTTAGGCGGCATGTTTGAGTCTGGTGTGGGACGAGCCATGAATTTGCAATTTGCGAGTCAAGATATTTTCCATTTTCCTGGGGATCTTTCCGCTTCTGATCGTTACTTTTATGATGATGTCATTACACAGCCTGCAACTTTGCATGAAGGCAAGCTGCTGGTACCTGATGGAAAGGGCTTTGGCATCACGCTAGCAGAAACAAAGCTAAGTCAGTATGGGCAACCTAAAGAATGTATCTACTCAAGAAAACGATCAGCGAAAGAATAACATCAGCAAAGAAAAAACAGTAAAAATAAAAGAAATGGCCAGCAGGGAAATCTGCTGGCCGTTTCTTTTGCTTTATTCTGCGTTTTTGAATTCTTTTTCAATTTGTAGTCGTTGGACTTTCATGGTTGCTGTTCGTGGGATATCTTCGTAGTCGCGTAAAATTGGCTGATTGAGGTGAGGGAGATCTTCCACCATTTTCCACCAAGCATCCCAATCCATTTGACGATTTGGTGCTAAAGCAATGATTGGTTGCGGTGAGTTTTCTTTGTCGCGAACGATCACGACTTCGGCAAGGAAGTCTAAATGATCCAGCAAAAGGTCTTCCAAGGCAAGATTGCTTTCAATATTTTTGATCAAGTCCACTTGACGGTCTTTTAAGTAAAGATGTCCCTGATCATCCATCATGCCGTAATCACCACTGTCCCACCAAGCGCCATAGACATTGTCAGCAAAACGCTGATCTTCTTTATAATAGGTCAACGCGCGTCCTTTTGAAAGGAAATGGATGTGCCCATCGGTATTGGCTGGCAGCTCGTTGCCCTCGGCATCGGCGATCCGCGCTCTCGTTAAGTCCTCCAGACCGACACCCATATCACGGGCATCGTTGGTAGTGATGCTTTCTAAGGTATGTGCTTTTAGAATCATTGGCCCGCACTCACTTTGGCCATAGACTTGTAAAAAGAGTGCTTCTTTTGTTGCTGAAGTATTTAAAAAAGTCGCCATTGTTTGATTGTTGATAGCATCAAAGGTTGAGTGATAGTAACGAATATTAGCAAAAGCATCTGGTTGTTCTTTTGCCACAAAGCTCCATTGGACAAAATTGTTTGGATGAGTTTCCAAAGCGATCGGTGGGTATTCTTTTAACATGCCTACGACATGAGCACCGTTGGCATTGGCTAATGGCATCATCGGAAAGCCCATCGCCATCAAGGAGGAGATACCGATATTGAAGCGGGAGTGCACCGGTGAAATATGGAACGCAATTAAATCAGAGTCAGCTTTGGTGCGATCGATCTTGGTGAAGATCGTTTTTTGCCATTTTGTCCGCCAGCCCATGGAGTTTGCTGAATGACAAATCAATTTTGGAATACCCGTCGTTCCAGAAGTATGGGTCATATAGGAAATTTGATCCACCGGTAATTCAGTTTGTTCCACTGGTTCCGCTGGCTGCTGCAGCAAATGGCGAACAGCGATCTGTTTGTCAGTACTGCTATTTTTCACTTGTGCGACGCGGCCTTCGGTTTCTTCATCAAATAAGATGTAAGGATCTTCTAAGCGATCCACAAACACTTCGATGGTTTCAGCAGGAAAATGATAGGAGATCATAGCAGGAACGGCACCAAGGTAAGAAGCAGCCGTTGCTAACAAATACGTATCGAATTTTGAAGATTTATACAGAATGATTTTATCTCCTGCTTGCACGCCAAGTGAGGCAAGTTGATAAGCACGCTTTAAAATCATTTCATGGCTCGAACGGTAGGTACTACGATAGCCAAGCTCAGGAAATGCTGGCAACACTTCATCATGGATGATGGGGGTGTCAGGAAACGTCTCAGCAGCTTCGCGATAATTGGTGTATAGATTCAATGGACGATAGTCTAAAATGGACAAATAGAACACTCCTTTAAAAGTTCGTGAAAAACTTCATTTGATTTCTCCATTTTAGCACAGGAATTCCTCGATACAATAGATATTTTGTGTTTTTTATTTATTTCTAAAAAATCATCCGGGCAAAGACTTTCGAAGAATGAATGACTGTGATGTGTTATCATTCATTCCTCGTACTAAGCGGAAAAAGTGCATAATCAACGGGTGTATTTTGCTACAAAATCTTCGATTGGGAGGCGAAAGTCTAAATAGCGTGCTTTTAATTCTGCACGATTCCAATTCCACCAAGCGATTTCTTGCAAAGCAGTGATCGTTTCTGGATCAAAGCGGTATTTGATCACTTTTGCTGGAACCCCGCCGACGATCGCATAAGGCGGCACATCTTTGGTTACGACTGCGTTTGAGGCGATCACGGCACCATCACCGACGGTCAAACCAGATTGGATCACGGCACCGTGGCCGATCCAGACATCATTGCCAATGACGGTCGTTTTTGCTTTGCGTTTTTCTAAGAAGGACTCGTCCTTTGGCGCAAATCCATAGCCTTCGCCATTATAGGCAAAAAGATGCTGACTAGGGCGTTCATAGGGATGATTGGTAGGGCCGATGCGGACCATCGCTGCGATACTGATAAAACGTCCTAATTGGCTGTTCTGAATAAAGCAATATTGCCCCGTATAGGTATAATTGCCGATGGAAGAATGATCAATGTGATTGGCTTCGCCAATTTCGACATAGTCTCCTAAAGTTGTGTCTTGAAGCTGCGAGTCTTTGCCAACGATAGGCTGTTCATCTGGAAAATTTGTGATCGATAGGTGCATAGAAATCATCCTCTCTTGCGTATTGCTATCATTTTACCGCACTTTTTTGTACTATTTGACTAATACGCACTAAAGACAAAAGGAGGTCTGCTTTATGGAGACGATTTATCAGTTAGATAAGATGACCGAAACGATAGCTAAGCGAGCAATCAAAAAAGGATACTCGTTAAAAGATCAAGCGGCCCCAGAGGCGCTGTTTGTGCGCAGTTCAACGGTTCCTAACGAATTGATCACACCAGAATTAGCTGTGATCGCTCGCTCAGGAACAGGCACCAATACGATCGATTTGGCACGGTGTACTCAAAATGGCACAGTAGTTTTCAATAGTCCTGGTGTCAATGCCAATGCAGTCAAAGAGTTGGTGCTATCCAATTTATTTCTCAGCGTCCGCCCCTTATTCAAAGCGATCCAGACGGTAGCCGATTTACAAGAAGAACTAACGTCCGGTCAAATTGAAGCAGAAGAGGTGTTGAAGGTAGCTGAAGAACGGCGAAAAGAAGTGATTGGCGAAGAATTAGCTGGAAAAACCATCGGTATTTTAGGGTTAGGAGAGATCGGTGAACGGGTGGCAAAAGCCTGTCATCAGCTAGGGATGGAGGTTTTGGGCTATGCCCGAACGAAGAAAGCAGCACACGATTACGAGCAAGTCAGTGACCTGCAAATGCTGTTGACCGAATCAGATTTTGTGGTGGTCTTGCTCCCTTTAAGTCAAGAGACCAAAGGCATGCTGAATCGACAAACGATTCAGCAGATGAAAAAAAATGCAGTGTTGATGAATTTTGGTCGCGGGGAAATCGTGGAAGAAGCAGCCGTCTTAGAAGCATTAGCCAAAAATCAGCTCAAACAATACATCACTGATTTTCCTAGTGCGGGCTTGATCGGACAACCGAAAGTGTTGTGTTATCCGCATATCGGCGGCAGTACTACCAATGCCTTGGAAAAGGGGGACCACGTAGTTTTTGATCGCATGCATGCCTATTTACGCGCTGGGACGATTCAAGAATCGGTCAATTTCCCCCATGCAGAGTTGCCTTTTTTGGCACCGTATCGCTTAGCGCTGTTTTATCACGACAAGCCTGGTGCTTTTGCCCCATTATTGCGGATCATTTCTGAAGCAGGCGTGGATATCGATAATTTGGCGAGTGAGAGAAAAGCCGGAGTTGCCTATACTTTGATTGATCTTGATGAGACAAATGAAACACTGCTGCAAGATCTACAGCAGCAGATACAGCAAGAAACAGCGATCATTCGTGCCCGCTTGATCAAAAATTCGCGAACCAGTGAATAGTTGCCACCAACAATGTTTCTTGTTATGATGAAAAAAAAGTAAAGGAAGTTCATCATGACGAATAAGTTTCAAGATAAAAAGAAGGTCGCTTTGCCTCGTTATCAGCAGATTGCCGTAGCGATCGCGGAACGAATCGTTGAAAATCGCTACCAAGTTGGGCAAAAGATCCATGCACGCTCAACGTTAGCCAGCAATTTCAATGTCTCTCCTGAAACAGCCCGCAAAGCGATCAATGTATTAGTTGATTTAGAAATCATGGACGTCCGTCATGGCAGCGGCGCCTATATTGCTTCAAAGGAAAAAGCACAGGCCTTTGTGGAACAATACCAAGATGTGCAGTCGATCCAAGAAATTAGACAAGATATTTTAGACAGTGTGGAGCGGCAGCAGCAAGAGCTGGATAATTTTTCTGACTTGTTGAACACGCTAGTGCAGCAAACCAAAAAGGTACATCACATGAGTCCGTTTGTGCCCTTTGAGCTTCAGCTGACGGAACAGGCGCAGCATTTGGAAAAAAGTATCAACGAATTGAATGTTTGGCAGGCAACAGGGGCGACGATCATCGCGATCCAAACAACCGAAGAATTGTTGTTGTCACCGGGACCTTATGCGAAATTCAGTGCAGGCAATACGATTTATTTTGTCGGGAATGAATTGGCGTTGCAGCGCATGACCAATTTCTTCTATCCAACGGACCATTCAGCGTAATTCTTTTTCCTGATTCCCATGCTTTTTTTGCAAAAGAAAAAGCATTGGGAAATTTTTTTTGACAAAGTGACCACATCTTGTTAAGATAGTATGGTCACTTTCGTGAAATTTTTCAGAAAAAGGAGTATTAATCATTTGAGTAAAGTTAAAGTGGAACACTTAACCAAAATCTTCGGTAAGAAAAAGCAGCAAGCTCTTGCCATGGTCAAAGAACAACGCAGCAAAAACGAGATTTTAGAAAAAACGGGTGCCACCGTTGGGGTCTATGATGTGAACTTTGAAGTCAACGAAGGCGAGATTTTCGTCATCATGGGCCTTTCTGGAAGCGGGAAGTCAACATTGATTCGACTATTGAATCGATTGATCGAGCCGTCTGGCGGAGATATTTACATAGATGGCGTGGATGTTGCCAAAATGAGTAAAGAGGAACTACGAGAAGTTCGCCGTCACAAAATCAACATGGTTTTCCAAAGCTTTGGCCTTTTCCCTCATCGGACAATTTTAGAGAACACAGAATACGGACTAGAAGTCCGTGGGGTCTCGAAAGAAGAACGAACAGCGAAAGCGGAAAAAGCGTTAGAAAACTCAGGATTGCTTTCTTTTAAAGACCAATACCCTGACCAGCTGTCTGGAGGGATGCAACAGCGTGTGGGACTTGCCCGTGCGTTAGCCAATGATCCAGAGATCCTCTTGATGGATGAGGCCTTTTCAGCATTAGATCCGCTGATTCGCCGTGAAATGCAAGATGAACTTTTAGAATTGCAAGCCAATGTTCAAAAAACGATTATCTTTATCACCCATGATTTGAACGAGGCCTTGCGGATCGGTGACCGGATCGCTTTAATGAAAGATGGTCAGATCATGCAGATCGGTACAGGAGAAGATATTTTGACGAATCCTGCCAACCAATACGTGCGTGATTTCGTGGAAGATGTCGATCGTTCCAAAGTCTTGACTGCGCAAAACATCATGGTCCCAGCATTGACGACGAACATCGAGATCGATGGACCAAGCGTAGCATTGAACCGGATGCGGAAAGAAGAAGTCAGCATGCTGTTAGCCGTCGACAAACGTCGTCACCTAAAAGGAAGCC
Source organism: Enterococcus sp. DIV0213h (assembly GCF_051711285.1). Classification (NCBI taxonomy): domain Bacteria; kingdom Bacillati; phylum Bacillota; class Bacilli; order Lactobacillales; family Enterococcaceae; genus Enterococcus; species Enterococcus sp. DIV0213h. The sequence goes on along the minus strand of NZ_JBIOMH010000001.1, from coordinate 2,910,448 downwards.
TGACAGCCGAGTCTGCTCGTGAGGCACGGAAAAACAATCTGACCTTGAAGGAAGTTATTGATAAAAATGTTAAAAAGATCGATAAAGATATGCTGGTAACGGATATCTTTAATTTGATCTATGATTCGCCTACACCTTTAGCTGTGGTAGAAAACGATCGTTTGATCGGAGTCGTGATCCGCGGAAGTGTGATTGAAGCATTGGCTGAGACTGATTCAGCCGCTCAAGCAGAGGAAGGGGTAGTGACAAATGGATAATTTCTTACAACATACGATTCCGGTGGCTGATTGGGTCGAAAACTTTACTGATTGGCTAACAGGAACTTTCAGTGGATTGTTTTCAGCCTTACAGTCTTTCGGACAATTTATCATGGACGCTATTACAAATGTATTACTGTTTGTACCACCGTTATTAATGATCGTCTTATTGACGGCTGCTGCCTTTTTCGTTTCACGCAAAAAATTCGGCTTGCCAGCTTTTACTTTTGTCGGGTTGCTGTTCATCTATAACCAAGGGTTATGGACAGACTTGATGAACACCGTGACGTTGGTCTTATTGTCGAGTTTGGTTTCGATCATCATTGGGATTCCACTAGGGATCTTAATGGCGAAAAGCGAAAAAGCGCAAAGTATCGTGACGCCGATCTTAGACTTTATGCAAACGATGCCTGGTTTCGTTTATTTGATTCCTGCGGTTGCTTTCTTTGGGATCGGGATGGTTCCTGGGGTCTTCGCCTCAGTGATCTTTGCTCTACCACCAACCGTTCGGATGACGAACTTAGGGATTCGCCAAATTTCTCGTGAATTGGTGGAAGCCTCTGATTCCTTCGGTGGGACTGGCTGGCAAAAACTGATCAAATTAGAATTGCCACTAGCCAAAAGCACTATTTTGGCTGGGGTCAACCAAACCACGATGCTGGCATTATCAATGGTCGTGATCGCGTCAATGATCGGTGCTCCTGGGTTAGGGCGCGGCGTCTTGTCCGCCTTGCAACGAGCACAAGTCGGTAACGGATTTGTCAGTGGGGTATCTTTAGTTATTTTGGCGATCATCATGGATCGCTTTACCCAGAATTTGAATCGTTCGGCACATCAAAAAGCAGCCAACAAGACAAGTCGCAAACAAAAACGTCTTTTTGGCGGGATTGCTGCAGCGGCAGTCGTTGCTTTGATTGGAGCATCGTTTGCCTTTGGAAATGTTTCTGACAGCAAAGGCACGGTGAACTTGGCGTATGTCGAATGGGATACGGAAGTTGCATCTACCCATGTAGTGGCAGAAGTTTTGTCGCAAATGGGCTACGAAGTCAATACGACGCCTTTGGATAATGCCATCATGTGGGAATCGGTGGCAAAAGGGGAAGTTGACGGGATGGTCGCTGCTTGGCTGCCATCTACGCATCAATCCCAGTATGAACAGTACCAAGACCAAGTTGAAAACTTAGGTCCTAACTTAGAGGGGGCAAAACTGGGGATCGTTGTACCAAGTTATATGGATGTAGATTCCATCGCAGACCTTTCTGACGAAGCTGGAAAAACCATCACTGGTATCGAACCAGGCGCTGGTGTTGTAAATGCAGCGGAAAATACAGTTGCAACGTATGACAACCTTTCAGATTGGAATGTCGCTACCTCTTCTTCAGGAGCGATGACAGTGGCATTAGGCCAAGCCATCAAGAACCAAGATGAGATCGTTATTACTGGCTGGTCTCCACATTGGATGTTTGCGAAATATGATCTGAAATATCTGGATGATCCAGAAGGAACAATGGGTGAAGCAGAAAGCATCAACACTGTTGTACGCCAAGGATTAGCAGATGACATGCCAGAAGTCTACGAAGTACTTGATCGTTTCAACTGGACACAAGAAGACATGGAAGAAGTCATGTTAGCAATCAATGACGGAACGTCAGCCGAAGATGCAGCCAAAGATTGGGTAGCCAATCACCCAGAAGAAGTTGCTGCTTGGACGAACTAATTTCTAAAAAAAGAACGACCGCAGATTGAAGCGGTCGTTCTTTTTGTTATTAAAAATACTTAGGTTCATAACGAAAGACGAGGGGATGATTTTTGCAAAAGATCGAGCTTTTGTGCAGGTTAAGCAAAACGATGAAAAATCGGTTGCATCTGTTCAAACGTACAGAGTTCAGTAAATCCTAATGATCGTAAAAGATCTTGTCCCTCTTTGATTTGAAACCCGAGCTGCTCTGGTTTATGACTGTCGCTGCCGATGGTTAGCACGCTTCCCCCAAAGTCACGATAAAGCTTGAGGATCTCGATCGATGGCGTATACCCGTTGATTCCGTAACGGTGGGAAGAGGTATTCAGTTCAATGCCTTTGCCATTTCTGATCACGACTTTCAAGATCTCTGCGATTTGTTCTTTCGTTTGTTCAAAAGCGTCCTTCTCTTTATCTACATAACGACGAATCAAATCCATATGGGCTAAGACGGAATACTCTTTATATGTCGTGACTAGCTGATACATTTCATCATAATAGCGCTCGTAGCATTCCTGTTGGCTGCGTCCTTTTTGAAATTCTCCAGTCCAAAATTCTTGATCGTCTACCTGATGAACGGAAAGTAAAATGAAGTCAAAGGGATGCGAATGATAAAGACGGGTAAATTGTGGGATCGTGTGCATTTGCATCCCAAATTCCAGCCCAGTTTTTAGCTTGATTTGGTCACTGTATGTTTCCTTTAATCGTGCCAGTTCGTTAAAATACAAGTCGTAGTAGACATTTTTTACGACTTTATTGGCTCCGACGAGGTACGTATCCGTCGCTTGCCAGTCTTCTTTGACTCCATAATCCACATGATCGGTAAAGCAGATTTCTGCTAAGCCTAGTTTAATGGCGTCTTTGACTACATCTTCCATCAAATACCAAGAATCATCGCTGTAATCACTATGAACGTGATAGTCTGTAAAAATCATGGCGTCTCCTTTTGTTTCGTTATTTTTGCTGCTTCTGCCAGTCTGCTCGTTTTTGATGATAGAGCTGGGCGGCAGTTTCCCAATGCTCTTTGTCAGCCGGCTGAATCTCACGGATCACACTGGCTGGATTGCCGCCGACGATCGTATTCGGCGGCACATCTTTTGTGACGACGGAACCAGCAGCGACGATGGCATGTTTGCCGATCGTGACACCTGGTAAAATCGTACTATTGCCCCCGATCCAAACGTAATCTTCGACGGTGATCGGTAGGCCAAATTCCAAATCTTGACTGCGGACCACAGAATCGATTGGATGACCGGCGGTATAGAAGCTGACCCGTGGTCCCACCATCACATGATCACCAATCAGAATCTTATTGACATCTAAAAAAATGCAATCCATATTGGCATAAAAGTGATCACCAATCTCAACATGGCGACCATAATCAACAAAAAGGGGTGGTTGGACAAAGCAATGCTGCCCAAATTTGCCAAAGAGTGCTTTTTCTTTGGCGATGATTCCTTCTCGGTCATCGACTGGTAAATGGTTGATTTCCTGGGCACGTTTTTTTCCCTCTGCTGAGCCATTCTCAGGGAGAATGCCAGCAGCTTGATACAATTGACCAGCCAACATCGCTTGATAATCAAAGTCTTCTTTCATTGCAAAATCCTTTCTAAGACGGTAAATCGTCGGTGGTTAATTCAATCAAATTGCCTTCGGGGTCTTGGACAACTGCTTCATAATAGCCGTCGCCTGTTGTACGAGGACCATTTAAAAGAGGGTAGCCATCTTCAACAAACCGTTGAGCATATCGATCGACGTCAGCTTGATCACCAACTGCAATCGCAAGGTGAGTGTAGCCTAAGCTCTCGCTGACACGAGGGCTTAAAAATTTCTTGGTCGTTAATTCTAACCGACTTCCAGAATCAAAGGTCAAAAAATAGGACTGAAAGCCTGTTTTCGGATTATGGTATTTTTGGTTGCTGACCGCCTGAAAGTAGGTTTCATAAAATGTCCTCATTTTTTCCAAATCATTGACATATAGTGCGATGTGTTCAATTTTCATTATCGACAACTCCTTTAATAAGCAACATAAATCGTTTTTTTTTGAACTTAGTAAACTTTGTTTAATAAGTTGCTTCTATTATACCTTTGTTAACAAAATTAATAAAGGTATATTCCCAGCTTTTTATCTGTTAAAATAGGAGCGTTGAGGGGGAGAAAAATGAAAGCTTATCAGCCAACAACCATTAAATTACATAATCAGGCAGTATTGCTGGATTTGCTAAAACAGCAGCAAGCGCCTATGACCAAGCGCCAACTGGCAGATGCCTCTCAATTAAGCGTGGTAACGATCAACAAGCTGCTTCCTGAATTGATTGAAAAGCAGTTGCTTTTGACGACGGATCAACCGCAACGAACGGGAGGACGTCAAGCTGCGGCTTACCAGTACAATGCGCAACGGACACTGTTGTTGATCATTCAATTTATCGAAGAAGACCAGCAGATCGTGATTCGTTTTTCAGTCGTCGATCTCATCGGGAACATTTTGCATCATGAGCAGTCAGCAGAGGGCCGATTGCCGCAGTTCTTGCAAGTGATTCGTCAGATAAAACAGGAATACCCGAAAATCAGCTTGGCAGTCGTGGGAATTCCTGGTGTGGAAATTGCTGGAAGACTGAAGATCATGGATGCTCCAGCATTTAAGGACATGGCGCTAGGGGAATTGATTGAAAAGGAGATCGCGGTAAAAACGCTTATTGAGAATGACGTGAATGCAGCGGTATTCCATTTCAAAGAAGAGAAAAAAATCGTGGCTGGCATTTATTTTCCGAAAAATTATCCGCCAGGTGCGGGACTGGTCATCGACCAACAGCTCTTTAAAGGAGCCAACCATTTAAGTGGCGAAATCAAGCATTTGCCGCATCTCTACACGGCTTCTTACCCTTTGGCAACAGAGGCGATCCCAGAACAAGTGACTGCCACTCTTCAAGCGATCGTGGCAGTGACGGACCCGCATCAAGTCATTTTGTTTTTGCCCTCTGAATGGCAGGCGCTCGTGTCGCGCTCCTTTTTGGAAAAGCAGCTGGCAGCAGTGTTTCAATATGGCGTCTTGCCAAAATTACACTTTTCCGATCGGTTTTCAGAAAATTATTTGGCTGGGTTGATCACGATGGGAATCGAAGCAGCGGGCTTAGGGCTTTGATTCCCAGCATTCAACTGGTACTGAGGACAAAAACTGCCGCTGCTTCCTTTATTCAGAAGTAGCGGCAGTTTTTTTGAAAATACGATAACTCACAGCTTGGCGAGTTTCTGTGCTTTTTCGGTATTCGCAAAATGCAGTTTGGCATATTGGCCTAATAGTGCTATGCCACCTTGCTGCAGTAATTTTGCTGCAACTTGGTCAGCAGCTGCGTGGGCGCCAGAAGGCAAACGCATACCGACTTCTTTGGAGGCTGCATCTAATTCATCCAAAAAGACTGTACGGCATAAAATAGAGGCTGCCGCTACTGCTAGATGATATTGTTCCCCTTTCGTCGCAAAATAGAGCTTTTCAGTGACCGCTGCTTGTTCCGACTTTAAATAGGTGCGATAATTTTTTTCGCTCGTGAACTGATCGATCAAAATGGCATCTGGTGTCTCAGGAGCAATTTTTTGCAAAAGCAAACGAATGGCTTGATTATGCAAAGCAACTTTCATTCGGACCGTGTTGTATTTTGGTTGGATCTCGTTGTATTTTCTGGGCGTGACAGTGAGCAATTGGTAAGGAACCAATTCTTTGATTTTCGGCGCCATCTTACGGATCTCTGGATCTGTCAGCATTTTTGAGTCCTTGACTCCTAAAGCTTTCAGCTGTGGTAATTGCTCTTTTTTTGCATAGACGGCACAGACCACCAAAGGACCGAAATAACTGCCATTACCGACCTCGTCACTGCCGACGACGCTTTTTTCGCTAAATCCTGCTGGCAACGCAGTGGATGAAACAGTCGCTTTTTTCTTATCTGGTACAGCACTTGCCGTATCGCCCCATAAGGAAGCTTCTTTTTCAGCAGTCGCTCCTTGGAACATGACTTTTCCTGACGTATAAGCAGTGATCGTCGTTGGCCCTTTTTTGGCGACAAACACGGTATAAGGAACTTTCTTAGCTAGTAAATCTCGTTGGTAAAATTGCTGCATCTTTTGGATAGTTGAAGTTGGTACTTTGATAACGATCGTACTCATTTGATTCCTCCTGATTTTTTGTCTTTTTTTAGGTAGACAAAAGGATACTTTAAGATTTTACCATACTTCTTATTCTTTTTTACTAAGACGATCAGCAAACAAACGATTGGCATGGAAATTCATAAGAAAATCACGTATAATAGTTAAGAGTTTGCGACACATGTTCAATAAGTGATAGAATAGAGCAGAATGTAAGCAATGGGAGGAAATATTCCTATGACGGAGCAAAAGAAACGCTATAAAGCAGTTATCGCGAATCAAAGTTACACGATTATTGGACGCGAAAGCAAAGAACACATGGATATGGTGACAAGATTGGTCAATGACCAACTGCTTGAGATCATGCAATTATCGCCACAAACCGATCAAGAACAAGCGTCGATCTTATTAGCGATCAACGCTGTTTCCGACCAGCTGAAAAAACAAGAACAGCTGTTGGTCCTACAAAAAAAAGTGGACGAGTTGCGGGGACAAGCCATTAAAGCAACGGAGCTTGAGAATCGCATCAAGCGGATCGAAGCGATCGAATCCGAAGCACGGAAAGTTCTCGATGAGACAGGTCGCAGTGATGTGGAGATCCATAATCATGTGGAAGCACAACAGATCTTAAATGAACAAAGGAAACGAAAAATTCAAGAAAAGACAGCCCATGGGTAGTGCGGCGTAGAAAGGATTCCTAAATGATTGGATTATTTGTCTTGGTTTTGTTGTTGGCAGCCTTTTATGGCGGCGCGCGGCGCGGAACCAGTTTACAATTGGTCTCAGTTTTGGGCTATTTGATCTCTTTTTTCTTTGCAGTTGCGAATTACCAAGAAATTGCGAAAAAAATTGAGCTCTATGTTCCTTATATGTCAGTAACGGCGGATTCAAAGTTAAAATACTACGATATGGAACTGGCTTTAGATTTAGACAAAGCCTATTATGCGGCCATCGCTTTTGTGATGGTGCTCTTTGCTGGTTGGCTGATCACCAAACTATTAGTGATTTTTGCAGACAGTTTGCGTTACAAACGCCTACGTTTTTTAGGTGGTTATGACTGGGCAGTTGCGGGTGTTTTGAATGTTATCTTGATGTATATCAATTTGTACATGTTTTTCATGATTCTCTCAATGATCCCGTTTGCCACGATTCAAAATCTGTTTGAAACGAGCGGAACTGCGAATTTCATCGTTGATCGGTCGCCGATTCTCTCAGATTACTTCTATCGATTGTGGATCACAGATGTGATTGGGTAAAAAGCAGGCAGATGGTTGCAGAGCCATTCTGCCTTTTTCTTAGGAACAAAAAGTTAAAACAAAGCAGGTGAGAAAAGAATGAATACTAAGATCCTTGATGTTTTAGGATTTGAACAAGTAAAGAGTCAAATCGGTCAGTATATTGTAACAGCCCAAGGAAAAGAAGCCTTAGCAAAGCTTGCGCCATCAAGTGATGCGCAAGTCATTTCCTCTTGGCTAGCAGAAACAGAAGACGCGATCAAGATCCAACGTTTAAGAGGCGGAATCCCTGTACCAAAGATTGAGAATATTCGTCCCCAAATGAAACGGATCGAAATTGGCGCCGATTTAAATGGCATTGAGTTGGCACAAGTTGCCCGTGTCTTATCAACTACGCAGGAATTGAAACGCTTTTTTGCTGATTTGTCTGAAAGCGAGATTGAATTTTCCCGCTTGTATCACTGGGAAGAACAGTTGGTGTCTTTGCCAACCTTGAATCGACGCTTGAAAGAAGCTATCGATGAGGATGGCCGAGTCACAGATGATGCCTCTCCAGCACTACGTGGAATTCGCCAATCGATCCGACGAGCAGAACGGACGATTCGCGAGACATTGGATGGCATCGTCCGAGGTGGCAATGCAAAGTATCTAAGTGATACGATCGTAACCATGCGAAATGAGCGTTATGTGATTCCAGTCAAACAAGAGTACCGAGGTGTTTTCGGCGGGGTAGTCCACGACCAAAGTTCCTCTGGTCAAACCTTGTTTATCGAACCGAAACAAGTAGTGGAACAAAATAACCGTTTGCGCCAGCATCAAATTGCGGAACGGGATGAAATTACACGTATTCTAGCAGAATTGTCAGCAGAGTTAGCCCCATATCAAAGAGAGATTCTCCATAATGCGTATGTGATCGGGATCATGGATTTCATGAATGCCAAGGCTCGTTTTGGAAAAGAGATGAAGGCAATCGTACCAGCGATCAATCAAGACAACCATGTCTTTTTTAAGCAAGCACGTCATCCATTGATCGATCAAGAAAAAGTCGTTCCTAACGATATTACGATTGGAAAAGACTATCAAGCCGTTGTCATTACTGGGCCGAATACCGGTGGGAAAACCATCACCTTAAAAACATTAGGGCTATTGCAGATCATGGGCCAAGCTGGTTTACCAATTTTGGCAGAAGAAGAAAGCCAAATGGGTGTCTTCAATGAGATTTTTGCGGACATTGGGGATGAACAATCCATTGAGCAAAGTCTATCGACTTTTTCTTCTCATATGACAACGATCGTTGAAGTGTTGAAAAAAGTCGACGAGACAAGCTTAGTTCTCTTTGATGAATTAGGCGCAGGAACCGATCCTCAAGAAGGGGCGGCACTAGCGATTGCGATTTTGGACGAACTTGGGGCTAAGTCGGCTTATGTCATGGCGACGACCCATTATCCTGAATTGAAGGTTTATGGCTATAACCGATCCAATACGATCAATGCCTCTATGGAATTTGATGTTGATACCTTAAGTCCGACCTATCGCTTGTTGATCGGGGTTCCAGGACGAAGCAATGCGTTTGAAATTTCGAAAAGACTTGGCTTGCCAGAGACGATCATTGATCAAGCCAAAGAGATCATGGATGGAGAAAGCCAAGACCTGAATGAAATGATCGCTGATTTAGAAAATCGAAGAAAAATGACGGAAACCGAGTATCTTGAAGTCCGTCATCATGTAAAAGAAGCGGCCCGCTTGCACCAAGAGCTAGAAGCAGCCTATAGTTATTTCTTTGAAGAACGTGAAAAAGAATTGGCGAAAGCTCGTCAAAAAGCCAATCAGATCGTTGAAGAAGCCAAAGAAGAATCTGAAAAAATCATTGCCGATATTCGTAAAATGCAGTTAGCCGGCGGTCAAACGAAGGTCAAAGAACACGAGCTGATCGACGCGCGCACCAAATTATCAGGTCTACAGCAAGAAGAACATCTGCAAAAAAACAAGGTTCTGCAAAAAGCCAAGGCAGCCAAGACGCTGAAAGAAGGAGACGAAGTGCTCGTAACTTCTTATGGGCAGCGAGGAGTCTTGTTGAAAAAAGCAGGCAAAAATCAATGGCAAGTCCAAATCGGTATTTTGAAAATGAATTTGCCAGAAACAGATCTCCAACCAGCAGCGCCAGTGAAGGAGCCTACACAGCGTATCGTCAATACGATTCGTTCTGCTGACAGCAGTCCAGTGGTCAATCAGTTGGATTTACGAGGCAAGCGGTACGAAGAAGCCCTCAATGAAGTGGATCAATATTTGGATGCGGCGATTTTGGCAGGTTATCCGCAAGTGACGATCGTCCACGGAAAAGGAACCGGTGCGCTGCGTCAAGGGATTACCGATTATTTGAAAAACCATCGCTCGGTGAAAAGTTTTGAATTTGCGCCAGCAAATCAAGGGGGCAATGGGGCGACCATTGTGAAGTTTAACTAACCTTTAAGAACCCTTACCTTTTGTAAGCAGACGATTTTAAAAAACTTCCGATACGTGGTATACTTTTTTTAGTTTTAAAAATGGAGGGGAAGTACGATGGCAAAAGAAATTACTGATAAAACTTTTTCAGAAGAAACCGATAAAGGCTTAGTCCTTATTGATTTTTGGGCAACTTGGTGTGGTCCATGTCGGATGCAAGCGCCGATCTTGGAACAATTAGCGAATGAATATGAGGAAGACGAATTGAAGATCGTGAAAATGGATGTGGATGAAAATCCTGAAACACCAGCTTCATTCGGGATCATGTCTATTCCAACTTTGTTGTTGAAAAAAGACGGCCAAGTCGTTGATAAAGCAATTGGGGTGCATACAAAAGATCAATTGAAAGCTTTAGTTGCGGAACATATGTAATAGAAGAAACGTTTTTGAAGCAATAGCCGAAAGTGGCTATTGCTTTTTTTATTTTGGGGACAAAGTCTTTGAAGAATGCCTTTGACGTTTCTAACTTCTACTCTTTGTTCCATGCACTGCTGTTGGGGTTCACTCAATTGCTAACGAGAAAAGTTAGAATGAACATTAAGAAAGCAGTCATTCTCCAGCAATGTTAGCAGATCAGAAAAAAAAGATTGACGCTGGTTATATCATTCGATAATATATCATTAAGTGATATAGCTAGTGGGACGGAGGAATCAAATGGATGAGGCATTGACAGATTCAACCTATTTGATTTTATTAGCGCTTTTAAAGCCGAAACATGGGTATCTCATCATGAAACAGATCCATGAGCTAAGCCAAGGGACGTTTGAGATTGGTCCCGCAACGATGTATACGATTTTAAAGAAGCTGACGAAAAAGGGGTGGATCGATTTAGAGGAGAGCGTTGACCGAAAAAAAATCTATCAGATTACACCAGAAGGAAGACAAGTTCTGGAGAAAGATATTCAACGGCGCAAATTATTTTACCAAATCGGAGAACAGGTTTTCGAAGCGTTAGGGGGAGAGCAAGATGGGCATCAATAAGAAATACCTTCTTTCACTTGGTGTAGCCTATTACCCAGAAAAGGAAATGGTTCGTCTGCAAAAACAAGCGTCGTCAGGGTGGCACTTTGTGAAGATGAATCGGTTAGGGTTTTTGAAGTTTATCAAAGGAGACCCAGAAACGACCAAATATGCAGTAGACTTTTTCGAAGGAGAGCCCTCTGAGATCGTTGATTACTTAGCGATGTATCAAGCAGGAGGCTGGACTTATATCAGCAACTATAAAGATCGCTATTTTTATTTTAAAGCGTCTCCTGACACACCTGCGATTTTCAGTGACCAAGAAAGCTATCAAGAACGGATCGATAATGAAACTCGGTATTTAATGAAAAAATCGATTCTACTTTCGGTGATCAGTTTAGTGATATTAGCAGCAATTTATTTTCTAATCCGTTATTTCAATATTCGCACAAATCCATTTTGGTCCTTTGGACTAGGTTTGATTACGGGGCTGGTGTTTATCCCGATTGGGGTAGGATTAACCACGATCCTGATGAAATTCTTATATAAAAATCGAGCAAGTTATTACAATGAACCAGAGAAACTGGCGAAGCGTCAACGAGTGATCCGCGATACCGTCATCTTGATGTTTGTCGGAGCGATCATTGGCGCCGGTATCGGCTTTTTCTTTAGTGATATATTTTATTAGACAGGGAAGGTGAGCATGTGTTAGAAGCAAAACAATTAGTAAAAACATTTGGCGATTATACAGCAGTCGATCAATTGTCCTTTACCATCAATGATGGACAGATCATGGGCTTGATTGGTCAAAATGGTGCTGGTAAAACGACGACATTCCGATTGATCTTGGATTTCTTGAAAGCTGATCAAGGGGAAGTATTGTGGGATGGCCACAAAATTAGTGAAAAAGAATACAATCTTATTGGTTATCTGCCAGAAGAACGCGGCTTGTTTCCAAAAGTAACGATTGAAGATCAATTGATCTATTTCGCGCGGTTACGAGGCAAGAAGAAAGAAGACATCGTACCAAAAATCGACTATTGGATGGACAAATTTAAAGTCAAAGGCAAGAAAACCGATAAAGTCAAATCGCTATCAAAAGGAAATCAGCAAAAAGTTCAGCTGATCTCAACGTTGATCCATGAACCAAAATTGGTGATTTTAGATGAACCATTTAGTGGGTTAGACCCCGTCAATGCAGAACTGTTGAAAAATGGGATCATTGAACTGAAAAAAAATGGCTCATGTGTCATTTTCTCCAGTCATAATATGGATAATGTGGAAAAAATCTGCGATCACTTGATTATGCTGCGGGATGGTCAAACCGTCTTAAACGGAAAAGTTCATGAAATTCGTGAATCCTTTGGGCGGACGAAAGTCTATTTAGAATCCAACTTGACGAAAGAACAGCTCTTGGCAGTGGCAGGTGTCGAGGAAGTTCTTGCCAGAGAAGATGGCAGCTATGATATTACGATTGCTGATCCTGCAGTAGGAAAAACCTTATTTGATTTAGCAACGGCGGATGGTTATATCCCTATGTTCAATCAACAACCGCCAACGTTAGAAGAAATCTTTAAGCGGAAGGCGGGAAAAATAAATGAGTAAGTTTTGGGTAATCGCATTAGATGTTTATAAAAAAAATATCAAATCAATTTCGTTTTTGATTATGATTCTCGTGCCATTTATTGCAACGGGGGCATTTTATCTCATTGGTTATTTTGCTGATGGTATGAACAGTGTCGACAAAATTGCCGTTTATGCGAATGAACCAGCCATTGCGCAGACCTTTGTGGACCAAAGCGGCGATGATTTTGAATTTGAAATTGTTGACAGCGAAGAACAAGGGCAGCAACAGATGGCAGACAAAGATGCTGATGCTTTGTTACTTATTACTGCTTCTGGGGATACGCTGCAAGGGGAATTATTAAGCGAGTCCTCGATGGGGCAAGCTTTAGAGCTGACGATCCAACAGTTATTGACGGGGTTGCAGTCTTCCTATAGAGCTAGTGAGCTTGGCTTGACTGCTGAGCAAGTGGCAGTCCTTAGTGAAGTCGCACCGCTTGATCGTCAAAAAGTTTCCTTCGGTGAAGATGGCGAAATGACTTATGGGGAAGACAATACCGCGATGCAATCACTAGTAAGTATGATCGCAACAATCATCCTCTTTTTCTTTATCATTACTTACGCACAGATCATTGCACAAGAGATCGCTTCTGAAAAAGGCACACGCATCATGGAAGTCATTTTGTCTAGTACACGGGCGCAAATCCATTACTATGCCAAATTGACGGGTGTAATCATGGTTGCAGCGACCCAGCTAGTTGCTTATGTTGCGATTTTTGGCGGGAGCTATTTCTGGATCAAGGATAACCCAATGGTAAAAGACTTGTTGGCAAACTTTTCGACAGATGGCATTTTTGGTCCCTTCCTGGTGTTTGCGATCGTTTTCGTCTTCTTAGGAATTTTGATCTACTCGGTCTTGTCAGCCCTTTGCGGGTCGTTAGTGAACAAAGCAGAAGATACGGCGAAAGCCATCATTCCAGTGACGTATCTTTCATTGGGCGGGTATATGCTTGGAATCGTGCTAGGCGGTATGGATCCTCATAACGTGGTCTTACGAGTAACTTCCTATGTACCATTTTTATCTTCCTTCATTATGCCAGTACGGCTTGCTAATGATACAGTGGGTATCGGCGGTGCATTGATTTCAGTAGGGATCCTTGCTGTTACCACGATCGTCCTGATGCTGGTTTCTGCAAAAATGTACAAATCAAATGTCTTGATCTATAACGACAATGGTATCTTGGCAACGTTGAAACAATCATTAGTGTTAATGAAAAACGAAAAATAAGCAAAACGCCCGATCCTTTTCGTGATCGGGCGTTTTTTATTCGCTAAAATCTAGAAACAAGATGCAAGCCTTTAGAATTCCTGCACAAAAAAGTTGAAGATCGATTGCTCAGAAGGCAGCTTGTGAGCGGCTAGCTCAGGATGCCACTGAATGCCTAAGATCGGTGCGCCATAGGCAGTGGATTCAATGGCTTCAACGACACCATCAGGAGCGGTGGCAATCACGTTGAAATCATCCGCAACGGTTTTGACCGCTTGGTGATGAAAAGAATTGACGTGATAGGTTGTGCCTAAAAGAGCAGCCAAACGACTGTCTGCCTTGATTTTTACCCGATGTGTAGGGAATTGAAAGAACGTCGGCAATTGCACGTGTTTGATCGTTGGGTGATCGATCAAAGAGAGATCTTGGTACAAACTCCCACCAAATGCGACATTGAGTAACTGCATGCCGCGGCAGATTCCAAAGATCGGTTTGTTTTGAGCCACTGCTTCTTTGATCAATGCCAATTCAAAGACATCACGATCAGGATGAATGCCTTGAATCAATGGATGAGGATCTTCGCCATAGTGAACAGGGGAGACATCGTGACCACCGGCTAACAAGAGTTTATCGATTTTGCTGATGTAAGTCGCAGCATCTTCCACGACACCCATTGGTAATAATAGGGGAATGCCTTGGGCTTGTTGGATATGGGTCACAAAATTTTTGGGTGTATAGGACAACCAATGTTCTGCTTCTTCAATCATTGGTCGTTCATTAGCAGCGATGCCGATAATGGGTTTCATTTGATCAAACCTTTCTACTAGTAAATGAATCGAAAAAGAAAAAAGGACACGAGGTCCTTTTTTCGATCACCTTCGCTTTATTTTTCGCGAATAACTTCGATTTTGTAGCCATCAGGATCTTTCACAAAATAGTAAGAAGGAGAAGTTCCTGGGAGTCCTTTCAGATCAGTGACATCAAATCCAGCCGCTTGGTGCTTCTCATGAAGCGCTTCTAGATCATCGGTACTGATGGCGATATGGCCATAGCCGTCGCCTAACTCATAGCCAGGATGGTCATAGTTATAGGTCAACTCTAGCTCGTAATCATCACCAGGCAAAGTTAAGTAAACCAAAGTAAATTTATGTTCAGGAAAATCACGACGGCGAGATTCTTCAAAACCAAAGGCAGTTTGATAAAAATCTAGAGAAGCCGTTAAGTCTTTGACGCGGACACATGTGTGAGCCATTTTCATGGGTAAATCATCCTTTCGATCTTGATAGTTGTATGATAACATATTTTCTCTTTTTGTAACGAATAAAAGACAACCGAGCGTTATTTCCAGCTTGTCCAGACTATTGGCATAGGGTAAAATGGAAAGAAAGTGTTGGTGGAGGGAATCATGCCAGAAAAGGAAATTGTGTTCGGGGAAAAAGAAGCGGGGAAACCATACAAATCAAGATATGGGGCGTATGTCGTTCTTCCAAACGAAAAAAATGAAGTGATCTTGGTGCAAGCACCCAACGGCGCATACTTTTTGCCCGGTGGTGAAATTGAGCCAAATGAGAGCAAAGAAGAAGCGATCCAACGAGAATTGATTGAAGAACTTGGATTTGAAGGGGAGATTGCTGAGTATCTAGGGGAAGCAGTTGAATACTTCTATTCGCGCCATCGCGATACATTTTACCATCATCCGGGCTATTTCTATTTAATGACACAGTGGAAAAAAGTTTGTGAACCGACAGAAGAAACCAATCAATTGTCTTGGCACACGCCAGAAGAAGCGATCCAACGATTGAAACGCGGCAGCCATAAATGGGCAGTTGAACAGTGGTTGGCAAAATAAAAAAGTCAGGTTTCCGATAAAAAGGAAACCTGACTTTTTTGCACTTAGTTATTTGTTAAAACATACTTGTTGATCACTTCTGCTACACCGTCTTCTTCATTTGAAGCGGTTAGGACATCTGCGGCATTTTTCACGTTTTCAGTAGCATTGGCCATCGCCACACCGATACCAGCATATTCCACCATGGTTAAATCATTTTCATTATCGCCGATCGCCATGACTTCTTCTTGTTTGATGCCTAAGTGCTCCGCCAATTTTTTGACAGCAGCTCCTTTATGGGCTTGTTTATTTAGGACTTCCAAGAAGTAAGGAGCACTTTTAACCACATTGTAGTTGTCGGTCAAACTACTCGGCAATTGTGGGATGATCTGATCCAGTATTGCGGGATCATCGATCATCATCATTTTGATGATATTCAAGTCAGCAGTCATTTCTTCTGGTGTCCGATATTTCAATGGCATGTTGACTAAGAAGGCTTCATAAATCGTGTAAGGACTGATATCGCGGTTAGCGGTATACATGGTATCTTCAGTTTCTACATGAAGGTGAACCCCTAATTTTCTCGCAGTCATCTCAACAAAGAGATAGTCATCTTGGGACAAGCCGAATTCAGAGATGATCTCTTGATTTTTGGTTTTTTGAACCAAAGAGCCATTGTAGGTAATCACGAAATCATTGTCCGTAAATAAGTCTAGTTCCTTCAATAAATCTTGGACACCAGTTAAGGGGCGTCCCGTACACAAAACGATGCGCACGCCTTGTGCTTCTGCGTCTTTTAATGCTTTGTAAACTGCTGGAGTGATCTTGCGGTCGTTGTTCAGCAGGGTGCCATCGATATCGATGGCGATCAGTTTGATACTCATAAGTTCCTCCTAGTGGCTTGGTTTGATCAAAGCACCATTGCGAATGTGCTTGGCAAACTCTTGATACGTCTCTCCAAATAAATCATAGTGATTTTGGATGTTGGGGTCAATCATTTCTTTTGGAAAATAAAAGCGTTGGTCACCTTGGGTTTGTCCTGCTAAGGCTGCAACAAGTTGACTGGCTTGGGATAATTCTACAAGGGAACCATCTTTTTCCTGTAATTCGATCTGTGTCCGATGCTTACCAGAAGTTGGTCGATAAAAATCATAAGGCAGATCGAAGCTTGAATTGATGGCAGTATAGTAGCGGGGATTGAAGCCGACTTTTTCCACCAGTCCCTGCATTTCTTCAATCATCGGCAACTGCGTCTCATCGTCAAAGCGAGCGGATTTTAGCGGTTTACGATTTAAGAACCGCTTGGCTAAATCGCTGAGGATCGGATCATTCTCTTCCGTCCATTGGGTAAAGTAGGTATTCAACACGCCATCGTCGAGTTTCAAGTATTCATCTAAAGTGAATTCTTGTTTTAAAAACGGGAGAAGCAGTTGCGAATGGCTTTGAAACATTTCCTGATCCACTTGATAAAGTTCTGCAGCACGATCCAGCAAATGGGCTAAGATCACTTCCATCCCTCGAGAACTCGCATGGAAATAAACTTGCACATACATTTGGTAACGACTGACGATGTAGTCCTCCACAGCGTGCATGCCATTCATAGAAAAAGCAATACCGCCTTCGTACGGACGAATCACTCGTAAAATTCTGGTCAGATCAAACGTGCCGTATTCAGTGCCGGTAAAATAAGCATCGCGCAGCAAGTAGTCCATCCGATCAGCATCGATTTGACTGGAAATCATTTGAACGACTTGGGGATTTGGATAGGTTTTAGTGATGACACTTGCCACTTTCTCAGGAAATCCAGCTTCCACTCGGTTCAATATCTGATGAACTTCCGTTTCAGGAGAAGTGATGATCGCCACTGTGATGGCTTCATGGTCTGTATGGAAAATATGCTCGAAGGTGTGGGAGTATGGACCATGGCCCACATCATGAAGCAATGCTGCACACAAGGTCACTAAACGCTCCTTATCATCCCAGCCGTTCGGTCCAACTTTTTCAATCGAATAATTGCGTTGGAAAATATCGCAAATGCGGCGGCTGATTTCATAAACCCCCAAGGAGTGAGAAAAGCGGCTGTGTTCTGCTCCGTGAAAGGTGAAAGAAGCAGTCCCTAGTTGTTTGATTCGTCGCAAACGCTGCACTTCTTTGGAATTGATCAAGTCTAAAATCACTTGGTGCTGCACATGGACATAGTTGTGAACAGGGTCACGAAACACTTTTTCTATCGCTAAGGTTTGATATTTATATGGTAGGCTCATCGCTAAACTCCTTTATTGGGTGATTTCGCTTTTCCATGCCAGCTAAGCGTTGCTGCATTTGTTCGCTAAGGTCATTTTCTGAAAGCCATTGATCCAGTGACTCAAGCGGATATAGGGATTGGTCTGTGATCAAGAAAAGCAGGGCTTTTTGCAAGCGGTCAATCACCTCTTGTGTGGTAAACTTACGGCCGAGAGCCGCTTCTAAAGTGGTCATGCTCGCAGGATTGACGGCTGGATAGCCATCCGTACCAAAGCGCTCTTTTAAACCTGCTTGGTAAAAACGACGAACGAGAGAGCCGCGGGCTGGTTGGTCGCCATTGATGCTCAGATACATCATGACAGCCACGCCGTCTTTGATCCGTCGTTGTGCTGTGCCAGCAATTTTTTTTCCGTCAATACTCAGGTCATAGGTGCCTGGGCAGTACGAGTCAGCAATTTCATAAGCCAAAATTGTCCGCTCAGGAAAGGCTGTTTGCAACAATGTCGCCATCATTTCATAGGCTGCATCCGTAGTGGCAGCCAAATGTTTAGGGAAAATGAGGGAGACATTCAAAATACCGGCATCATTGATGACCCCAAGCCCGCCTGAGTTGCGGATGATCGAGGCATAGCCAGCTTCTTTCAAAACCTGCAGACCATCTATCAAAAAAGGCAGCCGGGTATCTTTCATTCCTAAAATCATCGTATCGGACAACTGCCAAAAATGACAATAAACTTGTTCCAGTTTGCCAGCAGCTTCGGTGGCAACATCGGTAAAAGCAAACGGCTCATAAGGATTGTGGATACGTGGTAAGGTTTGATCCATTATATAGATAGTCAAATCGGTTAAACTCCTTTAAAAATACTTGTTATCCTTATTATATACGATTCTTGGAAAATTACTTGGAGAAAAGAATGAAAACTTGCTTTTGTTTTCGCTTTTTTATTTTCAATGAAGAAATAGACCAAGGAGAATCAACTGAAATGATTGACAAACGAATGAAAAAAAGCAAGAATGAAACTGAAATCTTCAAAGGAGGCACACGTACATGCAAGAATTATCAAAAGGAATCCCAATCTCGATTCATTTAACAACCAATGTACGTCAAGCAGGGGAAACAGAGAACTTTCTGTTTGATCTGCAAGGACAAGCAGTCAAGATCGGTGATACCTTATATATCCGTTACAAAGAGATCCAGCCAGACGGTACCGACGTTCCCGTCACGATGAAAATCATGCCAGACGGATTGATTCAATTGATTCGCTCAGGGGAAATGCGCATGCGTTTGAAATTTTCTTATAAGGAACGGTTAGAGACGAGCTACCAAACCCCGTATGGCTTGATGATGTTCCACACCTTCACCAATCACCTGCACGTTAGCTTGAAAGACCGTCCATACTCGGGAAAGATCGATATCGATTATGACTTGTTCATGGCTGCTGACAAAGTCGGCGAATACAAACTATCTTTAGAATTTACCGCTTGATCAAAGGGAAATTGAAAGAAAAAATTGCAATTTGAGGCGTAATTTTGTATGATTAGGAGTAGACTGTGAAAGGACGTGTCCCGTTTGGAAATTAATGTATTTGAAGGTGTAAATAAAAACGAATTGTCGATGATTGAAGTTGCCCATGCGATTTTAGAGCAGCGCGGTGACGTGATGGATTTTTCTGATTTGGTCAACCAAATTCAAAACTATCTTGAAACTTCAGACAGCGAGATTCGTGATTCATTGGCGCAGTTTTATACAGACTTGAATATCGACGGTAGTTTTATTTCTTTAGGCGACAATCGTTGGGGCTTACGTTCATGGTACGCCATTGATTCGATCGATGAAGAAGTCAACCATGGCATCGAAGATGAGGATGAAGATACACCACGTCGTCGCAAACGTAAAAAAGTCAATGCCTTTATCAACGATGATGAAGACGCAATCGATTATAACGATGATGATCCTGAGGATACTGATTTGTCAGATGACGAAGAAGATGATCTCTTTGATGATGATGATGACGAGGATGAAGAAATCTCGGCATACAATTCAGACTTGCAAGAAATCGGCGCCGACAATAGCACCGATGATGAAGAAGAATTACCTGACAGCATTGAGGAAGATCTAACCATTATCGATGACGATGATGAAGATGATTTTGCGGATGAAGAGGAAGAAGAGGAGTAATCCTCTTCTTTTTTTCGCCTTATGGCTGCAAGCAGCTTTTAATCGTTGAAGGACGAGTTCGCCTTCTTACATAGATACAAATAAAAAAGGAACCGCATCAGCGGTCCCTAAGTGCTTTTGAATTATTGATTTGAATCGAGTATACTTGTAACGAAAAGAAAAAACGCGCCTTGAGGGAATCGAACCCCCGTCTCAAGAACCGGAATCTTACGTGATATCCACTACACTAAAGGCGCGAAGCACAAATATTAGTTTAACCAATTTCAGTGAAAAAAACAAGAGGTAGAATGATGAAATTTCAACAGCAATTTTCACAACAACAAAAACAGACGCAAAAGCTTGCTATGACGCAGAAATTACAGCAATCGATCCAAGTGTTGCAATTTTCTGCAGACGAATTATTGTCCTTCATAGATAACCAAGCATTAGAAAATCCATTGATTGATCTGGGGGAATATGATTCGCCCATCACACCAAGCAAAAGCAATGGCTCATCAGAACAATTGATGGATTATTTAAGCCAGATCCCTGACCAGCATACGTCTTTATTCGAATACCTCATTGATCAAGTGCATTTAAACTACCGAGATACCTTCTTGCGGACGATCGTTTTATTTTTAGTCGAGTACATTGATTTAAACGGCTTTTTGACGATTGATCTGGAAGAAGCTGGAAAACTTGTTGGTGGGACCCCAATCCAAATGCTCGATGCCTTGACCTTGATCCAGCAGCTAGATCCAGCAGGCGTCGGTGCTCGTGATCTAAGAGAGTGTTTGATGCTGCAAACGGAAAGAGATGACTATGCGCCGCCAATGGCCTATCTCATTTTAGAAGAATTTTTTACGGAAATGGCAGAGCGCAAGTGGGACAAAATCAGCAAAGCGCTGCAGATTCCATTAACTGAGATCCAAAAGGTCTTTGATTATGTTCAAACATTGACCCCCACACCAGGGGCTGCGTTTGGGTCAACCGATGGGCTTTACATCGTTCCTGACCTGCGGGTGACGGTTGAAAAAGGACAGCCGATCGTGAAATCAAACAAACGCGCCTTACCAGAGGTTCGCTTTCAGCAGCAATATTTTGATCAATTGAAGCAAAGCGGTGATCCAGAGGTCTTAAGTTATTTAGACAATAAAGCCCAAGAGTTCGAGTGGCTGAAAAAGACCTTGCTGCAACGAGGGGATACCATCTATCGTGTCGGGGTGCAGATCGTTGCACGGCAAAAGGAGTTTTTCACTCAACCAGATCGCCCATTAAAGCCATTGGTTTTAAGAGAAGTTGCCGAAGAATTAGGGATTCATGAATCAACGGTCAGCCGAGCGGTCAACGGGAAATACTTGGAAACCTCCTTTGGGGTGTTTGAATTAAAACTATTTTTTGGACAGAAAGTTTCGACACAAGAAAGCGGTGATGACCTGACGACGGCATCGATCAAACAGCAGCTAAAGGCACTGATCGATGAAGAAAACAAAAACAAACCATTGTCAGATCAGAAGTTGACAGATGCCCTCAAAGCCCAGGGCATCGATATTTCCAGACGAACGGTGGCAAAGTATCGTGAAGCTATGAATATCCCAGGTTCTTCCAAGCGGAAACGATTCGAGTAAAGCAAAACGTACTATTAACGAGTAGGAAAGGCAGCAAAGCCTTTCCTTTTTTTATCGATCCTTTCCTCTTTTTCAAATTATGACGATTTTATGAAAAGCAAGATTTTGTGACTGAAATAGTTGCGTATCAAGGCGATAAGTGCTACTATTATTGGTGTAGGAAACAAATTTAAATTTTTTTTGCAATCGATGGGTCATTTTAAGTCATTGTAGGACGAAAATTGTCCAACGGGAGGATATAAAATGCTCGATGAATTAAAATTGATTGAGGCAATCACCCCGGATATTCTCGCTGTACTCCAGGAACGTTACCGTATCTTAAGAAATATTTATTGGATGCAGCCCGTTGGCCGCCGGACACTTTCGGAAAGTTTATCAATGACGGAACGCGTGTTGAGGACGGAAACAGATATCCTTAAAAAGCTAAAACTGATCGACTCTTCAAAAAGCGGCATGCAATTGACCGCCTATGGAGAAGAAGTGTACACGAAGATCGGTGCACTGATGGATCAGCTGTTCGGAATGCACCAAATCGAAAAACGATTATCAGAGACCTTTGGCATCGAACGTTGTTTGATTGCGAGCGGCGATGGTGATCGACAACCGAAAGTGATTGCTGAATTTGGCCAGTTGCTGAATGAATCGTTGGATCTCTTATTGCCAGAAGGCAAAAACACCATCGCAGTGATGGGAGGGACGACAATGGCGAAAGTTGCCGAGGAATTGGGCAATTTGGAAACCGCCAAACGTCATAACTTGTTTGTTCCAGCCCGTGGCGGTATCGGAGAATCAGTCAACGTGCAAGCAAACTCAGTCAGCTCAGTAATGGCGATGCAGACAAACGGCGATTATCGCTCCTTGTTTGTACCAGAACAATTAAGCATGAACACCTACGAGTTTCTCTTGAAAGAACCCGCCATCGTTGATGTCTTAAACTTGATAAGTCAAGCGAATTGTGTTATTCATAGTATTGGACGGGCGTTGCATATGGCGGCTCGAAGAAAAATGTCAGAACAAGAAATTCTGATGTTAAAACAAAAAAATGCAGTTGCAGAATCCTTTGGGTATTTCTTTAACGAAGCTGGTGAGGTCGTCTACAAAGTTCCTCGCATCGGACTTCAATTAAAAGATTTGCAAAAAGTCCCAATCATTTTTGCGGTCGCTGGCGGACAATCAAAAGCCAAAGCGGTCAATGCATACATGAAAAATGCACCAAAACAAACCTGGCTCATCACCGATGAAGCTTGCGCAAATGAGATTTTAAAAGGGGCAACCCTTTAAAATAAATATTTTTATGATTTTCATAAGGAGGAAATCTTAAATGACAGTTAAAGTAGGTATTAATGGATTTGGACGTATCGGACGCTTAGCATTTCGTCGTATCCAAGAAGTAGAAGGAATCGAAGTTGTGGCTATCAATGACTTAACAGATGCTAAAATGTTAGCTCACTTGTTAAAATATGATACAACACAAGGACGTTTCAACGGTACAGTTGAAGTTCACGAAGGTTCATTCAATGTGAACGGAAACGAAATCAAAGTTTTAGCTAACCGCAACCCTGAAGAATTGCCTTGGGGCGAACTAGGTGTTGAAATCGTGTTAGAATGTACTGGATTCTTCACTTCTAAAGCAGCTGCTGAAAAACATTTAACAGCTGGTGCAAAACGTGTAGTTATCTCAGCTCCTGGTGGAAACGATGTTCCAACAATCGTTTACAACACAAACCATGAAACTTTAACAGGTGAAGAAACAGTTATCTCTGGTGCTTCATGTACAACAAACTGTTTAGCTCCTATGGCGAAAACATTGAACGACAAATTTGGTGTGATTGAAGGATTAATGACTACAATCCACGCTTACACAGGTGACCAAATGACTCTAGACGGACCACACCCTAAAGGTGACTTCCGCCGTGCCCGTGCTGCTGCTGCAAACATCGTGCCTAACTCAACTGGTGCTGCTAAAGCGATCGGCTTAGTAATCCCAGAATTGAACGGCAAATTAGATGGTGCTGCTCAACGTGTTCCTGTTGCAACTGGTTCATTAACTGAATTAGTTACTGTTCTTGACAAAGAAGTAACTGTTGATGAAATCAATGCAGCAATGAAAGAAGCTTCAAACGAATCTTACGGTTACAACACAGACGAAATCGTTTCTTCTGATATCGTTGGTATGACTTACGGTTCATTATTTGATGCAACTCAAACAAAAGTTATGACTGTTGGCGACAAACAATTAGTTAAAACTGTTGCTTGGTACGACAATGAAATGTCATACACTGCACAATTAGTACGTACTTTAGAATACTTCGCTAACCTATAAGAGTTGCGAACGACTTTAATTTAAACCATCGCAAGAGAAAGCGGGGAAGCATCGCGCTTCTCCGCTTTTTTTAACAATTATGCTAGGAGGAATCTGTTCATGGCGAAAATGACAGTTCAAGATATCGATTTAAAAGATAAAAAAGTTCTTGTACGTGTGGACTTCAACGTTCCATTGAAAGATGGAGTGATCGGAGACGATACACGGATCAAAGCAGCATTACCAACAATCAATTACGTGATCGAAAACGGCGGAAAAGCAATTCTTTTCTCACACTTAGGTCGTGTGAAAGAAGAAGCAGATAAAGCTGGAAAATCTTTAGCGCCAGTTGCGAAACGTCTAGGCGAATTGTTAGGCAAAGAAGTAACTTTCGTGGATGAAACCCGCGGCGAAAAATTAGAAGCAGCGATCAACAACATGCAAGATGGCGATGTCGTTGTTTTTGAAAACACTCGTTTCGAAGACATCGATGGCAAAAAAGAAAGCAAAAACGATCCTGAACTAGGTAAATACTGGGCTTCTTTAGGCGATGTTTTTGTAAATGATGCCTTTGGTACCGCACACCGCGCACACGCGTCAAACGTAGGGATCGCTTCAACAGGTATCCCAACAGTTGCTGGTTTCTTAATGGAAAAAGAAATCAAATTCATCGGTGAAGCAGTCGAAGAACCAAAACGTCCAATGATCGCGATTCTTGGTGGAGCAAAAGTATCTGACAAAATCGGCGTAATCGAAAACTTGATTCCTAAAGCAGACAAAATCTTGATCGGCGGCGGAATGACGTATACGTTCTACAAAGCAAAAGGCATGGAAATCGGTAATTCTCTTGTGGAAGCAGACAAAGTAGAATTAGCAAAAGAATTGATCGAAAAAGCTGGCGATAAATTAGTATTACCAGTTGATTCAATCACTGCTGCTGAATTTTCAAATGATGTCCCAACAGAAGAACATACTGGTGATGTTCCTGAAGGACAAATGGGCTTAGATATCGGACCTGAAACTATCGCTTTGTTTGCTGAAACATTAAAAGGCGCAAAAACAGTCGTTTGGAACGGACCTATGGGTGTGTTTGAAATGTCTAACTTCGCAAACGGTACGATCGGTGTTTGTGAAGCAATTGCCAACCTTGAAGATGCAACAACGATCATCGGTGGCGGTGACTCTGCAGCTGCAGCAGAACAATTAGGTTTTGCTGACAAATTTACCCACATCTCAACAGGTGGCGGTGCCAGCCTTGAATTGCTAGAAGGAAAAACACTTCCTGGCCTAGCGGCGATCAACGATAAATAATCAATGACAAGCCGTGCAAAGGATCTCCTTTGCACGCTTGATAACGAAAAGGAGTGCCAGAACATGCGCAAACCAATTATTGCCGGAAACTGGAAAATGAACAAAACTGCGAAAGAAGCAAAAGAATTCGCTGAAGCAGTCAAAACAAAAATTCCTAGCAACGATACAGTTGACTCTGTGATCGGTTCGCCAGCTCTATTCTTAGAAACATTAGTGAATGCTGCTGAAGGAACAGAATTAAAAATTGCTGCTCAAAACAGCTACTGGGAAAATGAAGGTGCCTTTACTGGTGAAACTTCACCAGCAGCTTTAGCAGATCTAGGTGTTGACTATGTCATCATTGGTCATTCAGAACGTCGTGAATACTTCCATGAGACAGATGAAGACATCAACAAAAAAGCCAAAGCAATCTTTTCAAACGGCATGATCCCAATCCTATGCTGTGGTGAATCTTTAGAAACCTATGAAGCTGGCAAAACAGCGGAGTGGATCGAAGGACAAATCACTGCTGGCTTAGACGGTTTAACAGACGGTCAAGTAAGTAATCTTGTGATTGCGTACGAACCAATCTGGGCGATCGGTACTGGTAAATCAGCGGATGCAAACATCGCAGACGAAATTTGTGGCGTTGTCCGCAAAACCGTTGAAAAATTATACGGCAAAGAAGTTTCAGATAGCGTGCGTATCCAATACGGCGGTTCTGTAAAACCTGAAAACATTGCTGAATACATGGCAAAAGAAAATGTTGACGGAGCATTAGTTGGCGGCGCAAGCTTGCAAGCTGATTCATTCCTAGCATTATTAGATGCTGTAAAATAATTTCATTTTCATGAAAATAACATTTGCAGAATCGTGATTTTTTCACTACAATTAAGTTGTTCGCAAGGGGCTTTCCCCTTAAGATAAAACAAACTCAAAGGAGAGACAAAACATGTCAATTATTACTGATGTTTACGCACGCGAAGTCTTAGACTCACGTGGTAACCCAACTATCGAAGTAGAAGTCTACACAGAATCAGGTGCTTTCGGCCGCGGAATGGTTCCTTCAGGAGCTTCAACAGGTGAACACGAAGCAGTTGAATTACGTGATGGCGACAAAGCTCGTTATGGCGGTAAAGGTGTAACGAAAGCAGTTGACAATGTAAATAACATCATTGCAGAAGCTATCATCGGCTACGATGTACGTGACCAAATGGCTATCGATAAAGCAATGATCGCTTTAGACGGAACTCCTAACAAAGGCAAATTAGGCGCAAACGCGATTCTTGGTGTTTCTATCGCTGTTGCTCGTGCAGCTGCTGATTACCTAGAAGTACCTTTATACCACTACTTAGGCGGATTCAATACAAAAGTATTGCCAACTCCTATGATGAACATCGTCAACGGTGGTTCTCACTCTGACGCACCAATCGCTTTCCAAGAATTCATGATCTTGCCTGTAGGCGCACCTACATTCAAAGAAGGCTTACGTTGGGGTACTGAAGTATTCCACGCTTTGAAATCAATCTTGTCTAAACGTGGTTTAGAAACTTCAGTAGGTGACGAAGGTGGTTTCGCTCCTCGTTTTGAAGGAACTGAAGACGGTGTTGAAACAATCTTAGAAGCAATCAAAGCTGCTGGTTTAGAACCAGGTAAAGACGTATACCTAGGATTTGACTGTGCATCATCAGAATTTTACGAAAACGGTGTTTACGACTACTCTAAATTTGAAGGCGAAAACGGCGTAAAACGTACTGCTGCTGAACAAGTTGACTACTTAGAAGAATTAGTTAACAAATACCCAATCATCACTATCGAAGACGGTATGGATGAAAACGACTGGGATGGTTGGAAACTATTAACTGAACGCTTAGGCGACAAAGTTCAATTAGTAGGGGATGACTTGTTCGTTACAAATACTGAAATCCTTGAAAAAGGAATCAAAAACGGTATCGGTAACTCAATCCTGATCAAAGTTAACCAAATCGGTACATTGACTGAAACATTCAATGCTATCGAAATGGCGAAAGAAGCTGGTTACACTGCAGTCGTTTCTCACCGTTCAGGTGAAACAGAAGATTCAACAATCTCTGATATCGCAGTTGCAACAAACGCTGGCCAAATCAAAACTGGTTCTCTTTCACGTACTGACCGTATTGCAAAATACAACCAATTGCTACGTATCGAAGACCAACTTGGTGAAGTTGCTGAATACAAAGGCTTGCAAGCATTCTACAACTTGAAAAATAAATAATCAATTTCATTGATTTGCTCTGATGTTCTGTGGGCGGCTGATTCTTATCAGCTGCCACGACATCAGAGTTTTTTGTTTCATAAAAGTTAAGAGATTTTATAAATAGGCAGAAAATAACCATAAGGTTTTAAAGAATCTGCTAAAATTTTTTTAATATAAAATGAAAATAAATGGATGTTTTATGAAAGTTTTCATCGGTATTTTCAAAATGATAGTTTCTAACAAGTGAAATTTTGTTGAAGGCGTGGGAAAGGCTTTGGGTAGTTGAGTTGAAACAAAAAGACTTTGGTCACGATCAAAACAATCTTTATCGATTTTGACTATTTTTTATGAAAGTATTATTCTTTTGTATTTTGATTTTAAAGAAATCTTATTTCATTTTCACAAATTAGCTTGGAATCAAAAGACAAGTATCAATGGTTTCTCTCACTTTTTTCACAGAATTGAAATTTTACTAGCTTTGCTTTTTCTCTTCTTTCCGATTAGGATAATCACCTGAGTAAAATTTGTTGTTTGGAGGAAGAGAAATGCGTACTTATGTGAAAAAAATATCTTACCCGATTGTTATGTTGTCTTTGCTTGTGATGTCCTATGTGACACCATTGTTATCAGTCGTTACAGCTCATGCGGACACCGAGGGAAACACCAAAATAATTCTATTTCAAAATGAAAAAGGAACAGCGCAAGTGACCTCATTACCAGATCCTACGACAGGAAAAATCACTTGGACGATCGAGGTAGAAAAGAATCAGCAGTCTGCTGCTAATCAACTGGCATTCAGCTTGAGTGAAGGAGAACAAACGGTTCTGCCAGAATCAATCCAAAGCAACGGCACGCCATTTACATATGATCCGCAAAGACAGCAGCTGATGGAAGAAACTACTAGCAGCTCCTTTAGCCAAATGACGCTAACGTTTCAAACAAAAGCTCTTAAAACTTTGACAATCAAATCCGCATTTCTTCAAACAGAGGAAGAAAATGGACAAGTGAAAGAAGACATTATCAACACAACAGATGTAGCAGTTGTTTTACCTGACAATCAATCATCCACAGAAGCAACGAGTGCCGAAGCAGTGCTTGCTGACAGTCAGGAACAAACAGAGGCTTCCGAAAAACAGCCTGCCACAAAAAGCAGCGAGTCACAACCACAAGCAGAGTCAACTACCGCATCAACAGCAATAGAATCAACACCTGATACACAAGCAAGTGCGCCAGCAGTTTCACAACTATCAAGTGGCGGCAGCTTTAAGAATGATGTGCCAGAAGTTGATAACGCACTTCTTGGAGAAGCCCAATATTTTCATATTTTTGCTAACCATGCGACGCTAAATACCCATACGAACGGAAACTTAGCAGTGGGAGAACTAAATGGCAATGTCAATTTTGGAACCAGTATTCAGGATGGTTCGTTGGCAACAGAAATCAATTATATTCAAAAGGTCAATACTATCGCAAATTCTTCTTTTGTGTCAGGAACTGATAGCAGAAAAAACAAAGTTGTCTTTGGCCCATCAGTCACAGTAGATTTAGCAGATCAAAATCAACAACCTGCCGTTTTTGTAAATGGACAGAGAATGGATCACTTGAAAACTTCCGAAGTTTTCCAAGATCAATCCGCAAGTGAACCGTATATAGATTTTAAAAAGGTATTCTCAACGTTACAGGCGACGTCAGAAAGGCTAGGAGCCTATCCGCAAACGCCCGGTGTAACCAAAGACTTTACTGATAATAATCAGCGGGTCATCAATACCGCCCGTGCTGAAAATGATACGCAAGAGGTGGTGTTGACCTTAACGGATGAACAAGGAAACCCGCTTGATGACGGTGTTTACGAACTTCAAAATAAAAAGACACATAAAGAGGTTGATGAAGAGGTCACAAATGATGATGGACAAGTAATCGAAACGGATCTTCCAGAAGGGGACTATTCCTTTGTTGAAACAGAAGCGCCAGACGGTTATCTAATCGATAAGAAACCAATTTCCTTTTCGGCAGACACTATTGATGAAGAAGATCAAAAGGTAGTCGTTACTCTTTCAAAAACAGAATTAGAAAAAGATACACCTATTACCATCAAAGGGCTAACAAAAGGCACGTCTCCTGTGCTCATCAATGTGGATACCGAAGGAGCAAGTACCGTTAATATCAAGTCGCAAATCAAACTAGAATATACAGATGGCACGACGCGCAATAGTCATGAAACAGAAGATTTTGATGATGCCGTTATCCTGTGGAATTTTATTAATCAGCCAGAAAATCAAATGATTTCGATTAATAGTCCCTTCCAAGGAACGATTTTGGCTGTTGGTGATACAGTTGATGTCCACCAAAATGTTGACGGCAGTATCATTGCTGATACGGTATTGGTCAATGCGGAAACCCACCGCTGGGATCTTCAAGCCAATGAAACGGTTGTACCGATAATCAAACTAGCTGCAATGAATCACCTGCTGTCTCTTGATACAACGACAGTCAGCGGAACCAAAACGTGGGACGATTATGACAACAAATTTAATACCCGTCCGACAAGCATTACGGTTCAATTACTGCAAAACGGTGAAGTGTTCCAAACAAAAACGGTTACCCCAAATAAAGAGGGGGAATGGCATTATGAATTTACCGATCTACCAACAACTGACAAATCTGGTCAGACCTATGACTACGCAATTCAAGAAACACCCGTTGAAGGATACACCACCAAAGTAAATGGCTATGACCTAGTCAACACCTACCGCAATACTGAAACGACAGAAGTATCAGGAACAAAGACATGGAATGACTACGACAACAAATTCAATACCCGTCCTGAAAGCATCACTGTCAAACTGATACAAAATGATAAGGAAATCGACAAGCAAGTCGTAAAATCAGATAACCACGGCAACTGGACTTATCGCTTTGACAATCTGCCTAAGTATGATGCCGAAGGAAAAGCCTATACTTACAAGATCCAAGAAGAAAATGTTCCAGAATACATCAGTGAAATCAACGGTTATGATCTAGTCAATACGTACCGCAATACGGAAACAACAACAGTTTCAGGTACGAAAACATGGAATGATAACAACAATCAGCTCAACATCCGACCAGAAAGTATCACTGTCGAATTGATGCAAAATGGTAAAAAGATCGACAATCAAATCGTAAAAGCCGATAAAGAAGGGAACTGGACTTATCACTTCGAGAATCTGCCTAAGTATGATTCCAAGGGAAAAGCCTATGTCTACACGATTCAAGAAGCAACCGTTTCTGGATATATCAGTGAAGTAAACGGCTATGACCTAGTCAATACGGAAACAACCACAGTTTCAGGCAGAAAAACTTGGAATGACAACGACAACCAATTCAACACCCGCCCTGAAAGCATCACTGTCAATCTGATGCGAAACGGCGAAAAATACGCAGAAAAAATCGTAAAAGCAGATAAAAAAGGCAACTGGTCCTATCGCTTTGATAAGCTGCCAAAATACGATGCCGAAGGAAAAGCCTATACCTACACGATCCAAGAAGGAAAAGTTCCAGATTACACCACCAAAATAAATGGCTATAACTTAGTCAACACTTATACAGGGCCAGAGACACCAAAAACACCGAGTGATCCTAAAAAGCCGCAGGTCCCGTTGTCACCTAAAAAGCCAGATACTTCTAAACAATCGGAAGATGACAACAAGAATGACGCAAACCATGCGACTACTGAAAAACGATTGCCTAAGACAAACGAGCGCTCTTCTTATGAGTGGAGTATCCTTGGAAGTATTTTACTCGTTACAAGCGCTGGCATACTTTATCGACGAAAACATAGTTAATAAATTAAAACTTTGTCCTGCTTCTCTGCTAGAAGTCAGGGCAAAGTTTTTTTAAAGTATAGGACTTATTTAAGACGTGCGACAAAACTTTGGCTGAAATCCATTGTAAATGGTAAACTAAAATTAAGGGGGGATCCTATGGTTTGGCTATTGCTACTACTGCTTATTTTTGGTTTTTTGGTGTACTATGTATATCGCACGTCTGTTTTGAAAAAGGGCGTACGCTATTTTGTTTCGGCGATCATTATGCGAAACAATGAATGGTATGAAAAAGAAGGCAGAAAGAAACTGGGGATTCCATACAAAGAGCGGATCGCAACAAAGAGTTCGGCTTTTTGGACACAAGGTTCGGAATGTACGGTAACGACCGCCGATGATCTGATCCTAACAGCGGAAGTCTTTGATCAGTGTGCAAAAACGTGGGTGATCTGCTTGCATGGGTATCGCAGTGATGGGCAAGCAGATTGTCAAGAGGCAGCCGAGAAATTCTGGTCTGCTGGTTACAATGTTTTAGTTCCTGATTTACGTGCACATGGCCGCAGTGAAGGCAAAGAGATCGGCTTAGGGTGGCTAGATCGGATGGATCTACTTTTGTGGATCGATAAGATTTTGGAAAAAGACCCACAAACACAAATCTTCCTCTATGGTTTAGGAATGGGGGCTGCGACCTTGCTGCTGGCTAGTGGAGAAGTCATGCCGGTGCAAGTGGCTGGGTTGATCTCAGACAGCAGCTATACGTCCGTTTACAGTGCGATCCGATCAAGCTTGCCGCAATTTTCTCGGTTACCGATCAAACGCTTTTTGCGCTTAGCGAATCGCTATAGCAAACAATTAGTCGGTTATCCCTTCTTGCAGATCTCGGTGACCCGACAAGTCGGCAGCAACCATTTACCTGTGCTGTTTTTACAAGGAGAAAAAGATTCGTTTCTTTCGGAAAAAGAGATCAATACCTTAATGGAAGCAACGGCTGGACCGAAACAAAAAGTCCTCTTTGCGAATATGGGACATTTACAGGCAGTGAAAGATGCACCAGAATATTGGCCAACCGTTTTGCAATTCATTGAGAATATCAAACAAAATACAGACATCGTCTGATAGAAAGGAAGAAAGCAATGGAAATCAAAGAAGAAAATAAACGTTTTGCTTTGTATGATGGAGAAAAAGAGGTGGGAGAAATCACATGGCAAGAAACGCCAGATGATGTTCTAGAAGTAGACCACACCTTCGTCAATCCTGATTATCGCGGCCAGCAATTGGCGCAAAAATTACTCAAAGCGGTTGTTGAAAAAGCAAGACGGGAAGAGAAAAAAATTATGCCTGTCTGCTCCTTTGCGGTCAAAGAGTTCAAAGAAAAACCAGAATACGATGACGTACTCGTTCGCTGATTTGAACGAAAGTGATCTATGAGAAAAAGGCTGTCAGAAAGGACAGTCTTTTTTTTAAACCGTCATGCAACGGTCAATGACAAAAAGAGAGTAGTAATTTCCAGCGGAAAATGCTAAAATGGAAAGGACGACTTTAGCAAGCAAGGAGGAGCTAACGTGTATAACATCTTATTAACTGCTGTGATCGTTATTTCGATTTTAATGGTCATTACGATCATGATGCAGCCTAGCAAGCAAAATAGTGCAGCTAGTGCCTTTACTGGCGGTGCAGATCAATTGTTTGGTAAGCAAAAAGCCCGTGGATTTGAAGCGGTGATGCAGCGTTCAACGGCCATTTTAGGTTTTGTTTGGATGGTCTTGCTCTTTATTTTGGCTTTTCTTTCATCAAACTAATCACTTTGTTAGCGAACCTCTCGTAAAGAGAGGTTTTTTTCTTTTTAACGGGAAGATTTTGATCGCATTTGTCGAAGTATTCTTGCTAACTATGGTAGAATTGGACGTGAGGTGAAAGGAAACATGAAAACATTTAATCAACCAAAACCGGTTTTTGCTGAACACGGCAAACGAGCGGTCATTTTGTTCCATGCCTATTCAGGCAGTCCTAACGATGTGCGCATGCTTTGTCGTTCGTTAGAACAAAAAGACTACACGGTTTATACACCGATGTTTACTGGACATGGTACACCGAATCCAGATGATATCTTAAATCAAGGAATGACTGTTTGGCAGCAGGATGCTGCGGATGCAGTTGCTTATGTGAAAGAAAAAGGCTATGAGGAAGTTGCCGTTCTTGGACTTTCGATGGGTGGGATTTTAGCGATGGATCGTTTGACGCAAGACCCAACATTGATGGGCGGCGGTCTTTTTTGCTCACCGTTATTTGAAACCAAGAACGAAGTACCAGTCAATTTTGAAAAGTATGCTGAAATGGTCATACCCTACGCTGATTTAGATGAGGCGACCCAAAAAGAAATATTGGCAGAAGTCCCTCGTAAGGTCAGAGAACAACTGCAAGGAATCGAAACAGTCGGACAAACCACAGCCGAGCATTTAGGAAAAATCGAGCGCCCAATCTTCCTGGCGCAAGCAGGAAGGGACCAAATGATCGATCCACAGACGGTTTTCAAAACCGCAGCGGCATTGTCCCATGTTCCCTATACGCTTCAATGGTATCCTCAAAGTGGTCATGTGGTGACAGTTGGACCAGAACGGAAAAAATTAGAGCAGGATGTGTTTGCTTTCTTAGAAACACTTGCTTGGAAAGAGTGAGTTATGACAGAAACGATTAAAACAAAAATTATTCAGTTTCTCGAAGAAAGCCGTAAAAAAAGTTTTTCAATGGAAGAAATTGCTGAAGGTCTAGGACTTCAAAAAAGTACAGACTTTAAGAATCTTGTCCAGACAGTAGCGGCGATGGAACGAGAAGGCAGTGTGATTTTTAACAAAAAAGGCAAAGTGAAATTACCAATGAAACGAGTGTTTGTGGAAGGAACCTTTCGTGCCAACGAGCGGGGCTTCGGCTTTGTCACGTTGGATGAAGAAGAAGACGATATTTATATCCCTAAAGAAGCAACAGGCTATGCCATGGACGGCGATACCGTTGCTGTAGACATCGTGCATGTTGCCGATCCTTTTTCAGATCGCGGCGCAGAGGGAAAGGTCGTAGAAATCAAACAACGCGCCATCAGTCAGTTGGTCGGCGAGTTTACATTATTTGACGAAAAAGAGATCGAAGAATCGGATCTATATGGCGTTGTTCAACCTAAAGATAAAAAACTAAGCGATTTAAAGGTGTTTATCGGCGCCCAAGGAATTCGTCCAGTAGACGGCAGCATCGTGATCGTTGAAATCAGCCATTATCCAGAAAAAGGCTATTCGAAAAGCTTAGAGGGGTTGATCACAAAAGTTGTGGGGCATAAAAACGATCCTGGAATGGATATTTTATCGATCGTCGTGGCGAATGGGATTCCCACAAAATTTGAGGAAGAAACCTTGGCAGCGGCAGATGCAGTACCCGATACGATCGATCCTGCTGACTTTCCAGAACGACGGGATTTGCGAGATCAACAGATCGTAACGATCGATGGAGCGGATGCCAAAGATTTGGATGATGCGGTGACGGTAAAAGCATTGCCTGACGGCAGCTTCTATTTGGGCGTGCATATCGCAGATGTTTCTTATTATGTGACAGAAAACAGTGCGTTGGACAAAGAAGCTTTTGAGCGGGGAACGAGTGTCTATCTAACGGATCGAGTGATCCCGATGATCCCACAACGTTTATCAAACGGGATCTGTTCGTTGAATCCGAATGTCCCAAGGTTGGCCATGAGCTGTGAAATGTGGATCAACCAAGAGGGGATCGTCACGGATTACAATATTTTCCAAAGTATTATTCAAACAAGTGCCCGCATGACTTATCAGGCAGTCAATCAAATTATTGAAGACAATGATCCAGAAACCAGCAAAGAATATGCGAAACTAGTACCGATGTTCCATGATATGGCCGCCTTGCACCACGTGTTAGAAACGATGCGGATCAAGCGTGGGGCGGTTTCTTTTGAAGACCGCGAAGCGAAAATCTTGGTCGATGGAGAAGGACACCCGCAAGAAATCGTTCTGCGAGAACGTGGCGTCGGCGAACGATTGATCGAGTCCTTCATGTTGGCAGCCAATGAAACCGTGGCGCGCCATTTCAATCGGAAGCATTTACCATTTATTTATCGGATCCATGAGGAACCAAAAGAAGAGAAAATGCGTCGCTTCTTTGATTTTGCTTCTGCTTTAGGGATTGTAGTCAAACAAACCAACGGCTCGATCTCACCAAAACAACTGCAAAAAGTGGTTGAAGATGTCGCAGATAAGCCAGAGGCAATGGTTGTCAATACGATGCTGCTCAGAAGTATGCAGCAAGCGAAGTATTCAGAAGAAAACGTCGGCCACTATGGTTTGGCAGCGGAAGATTATACCCACTTCACGTCACCGATCCGTCGGTACCCCGACTTGATCGTGCATCGCTTGATTCGTTCTTACAGTGAAGATGTCTCTGAAGCCAACCAAAACAAATGGGCTGAAATCTTGCCTGACATCGCAATGCACAGCTCCCAAATGGAACGACGAGCAGTCGATGCAGAAAGAGAAGTCGATGCGCTTAAAAAAGCTGAGTATATGGCCGATAAAGTAGGAGAAGAGTTTGACGGTATCATCAGTTCCGTCGTTAAGTTTGGCTTGTTTATTGAATTGCCTAACACGATTGAAGGGCTGATCCATATCAATAATCTGAAGCAAGATTACTTCCATTATTTGGAAAACCATCTGGCACTTGTAGGTGAACGGACAGGCTTGACCTTTAAAATTGGTCAAAAAGTTCGTATCAAAGTCGTGAAAGCTGATCCTGAAACAAGAGAGATCGATTTCGAATTGGTAGCAGCAGAAGAAGTCGAAAAACTGCAAGCACCAAAAGCCAACAAACGAAACAACCATCAAAAAAATGAAGCGAACCGTCGCGGGAAAAAACAACACAACCCTGAGAAAAAACAAGGGAAACGCTTTGAACAAACCGGTAAAGGCAAGTCAAAGAAAGCTGGCAAAGTGAAAAAGAAAAAACCTTTTTACAAAGGAATCAAGAAAAAATAATTGGAGGGATGGCCCGTGCCTAAAGGAGAAGGGAAATTAATCGCCCAAAACAAAAAGGCCCGCCATGATTACACGATCCTCGATACGATCGAAGCGGGGATCGTCTTACAGGGAACAGAGATCAAAGCGATCCGTAACAGTCGGATCAATTTGAAAGACGGCTTTGTACGCATTCGCAATGGTGAGGCATTCTTAGTCAATGTGCATATCAGCCCATACGAGCAAGGAAACATTTTTAATCATGATCCACTACGGACAAGAAAACTGTTACTGCATAAAAAGCAGATTGCTCGTCTGATTGGCGAAACAAAAAATACAGGCATGACGATCGTTCCGTTAAAGGTGTATATCAAGGATGGTTATGCCAAAGTTTTGATTGGTTTAGCGAAAGGAAAACGCGAATATGACAAGCGGGAATCCTTGAAACGCAAAGATCAAGAAAGACAAATTGACCGAGTTCTTAGAAATTTCTAATTTTCTAAGAACTTCTTTTAGAATCCGATAGAGGTTATTGCTTTGAAAATCGCGCTAAATTTGGTAGCATTTAAGGGAAAGCTGTTGATATAACAGGCTTTTTCTTCCACATAGCGACACGGGAATTTTTCATTTAATTTAGGATTTTTGGCATTGTGAGTTTTTTGTCTAATTTTCTTGAAAATGCTTTGAAATTTTCCATTCGTGGTGGTATGATACCGATTGTTATGAGAGGAAACGCATTGTAACACCAGATTTTTTTCTGGAGATGACAGGAAAAGAGGTGAGAAAGATTGGAAGATAAATCGCTTATGTTTCATATCGGTCCTATATGGTTTGATGGAACTGTAGCTATGATGACAATCATTTCTTGTATTATTGTTTTTTTGGTGGTCTTTATTTGTACACGTAATCTGCAAATGAAACCGAAAGGGAAGCAGAACTTCATTGAATGGGTCATTGACTTTGTTCGCGGTATCGTAGCGGACAATCTACCAGGATCTCAAGTGAACAACTTTCATTTGCTCGGTGTAACAATGTTTCTTTTTGTGTTTGTGGCAAATGAGATCGGGTTAGTCACAAAAATCGTGACGACAGATGACATTACCTTATGGAAAAGTCCGACAGCAGACCCGTTTGTTACACTGACACTCGCACTTATGGTTATTTCCTTGACACATTTCTTTGGGATCAAGTCGTTGGGCTTCAAAAATTACTTGATCAATTCGTACTTGAAACCGGTGGGGTTCTTATTACCGCTAAAAATCATCGAAGAATTTACGAATGTCATCACGTTAGGCTTGCGTTTATATGGAAATATATTCGCAGGGGAAGTGTTATTGGGATTGATTGCCAACATGTTTATTAGTCTTGGTTGGTGGTCATTACCGATCGTGATGCCGCTAGAAATGATCTGGATTGGCTTCTCACTCTTTATTGGAGCGATCCAAGCTTATGTATTTGTTACATTGACCATGGTATTTATGAGCCACAAAATCGTGGCAGAACATTAATCGAATCGACATACAATTAGGAGGAAAAAAGAATGAACTTTATTGGAGCAGGATTAGCAATTATCGGAGCAGCAATTGGTGCAGGGTATGGTAACGGACAAGTAATCGCAAAAACGATCGAATCAATGGCACGCCAACCTGAAATGTCAGGTCAACTACGTTCAACAATGTTTATCGGGGTCGCGTTAGTCGAAGCTGTACCGATTCTAGGGGTAGTTATCGCGCTGTTATTAGTCTTCCGATAAGACAAGCACGAAAAGGCAGAAACGAACAATTGCACTCGTTTTTGCTTTTTTCTAATGAAACAATGACTTTCAGAAAGGAAGAATCGTTATGCTAAATCAGTTGGTTATAGCGGAAGTTCAAAATCCAATGCTTGGCAATATTATCGTTGTCAGCGGATCAATTCTTCTTTTGCTATTCTTATTGAAACATTTTGCATGGGATGCCATCAGCAGCATGATGCAAAAACGGGAAGATAAAATCGCCAATGATTTGGATTCAGCGGAACAATCACGCTTGAATGCAGCAAAATTAGAAAAAGAACGCCAAGAAAAATTGGCACGTTCTCATTCTGAAGCTGCGGAGATCATCA
Organism: Enterococcus sp. DIV0213h; assembly: GCF_051711285.1. Classification (NCBI taxonomy): domain Bacteria; kingdom Bacillati; phylum Bacillota; class Bacilli; order Lactobacillales; family Enterococcaceae; genus Enterococcus; species Enterococcus sp. DIV0213h. The sequence goes on along the minus strand of NZ_JBIOMH010000001.1, from coordinate 2,872,179 downwards.
AGAGCGCCAAAGATAGCGGGGAATTGAGTCGACAAAATATTTTGAGCGAGACCAAAGAAGAAGTGGCTCGTTTGAAAGAAAAAGCAAACTCAGATATCACCCTTGAAAAAGAAACTGCGTTAAAAGAAGTGAAAGATGATGTTGCAGAACTTTCGCTTCAAATCGCAGAAAAAATCTTAGGACGCGAATTGACTCCCGAAAATCATGAATCCCTAATCAATCAATATATCGAAGGATTGGGTTCAGTTAATGAAACTCGATAAATTCACAGTGGGAAAACGCTATGGAAAAGCCTTGTTCGAATTGGCGATGGAAGAACAGCGCTTGACAGAAGTTTACCAAGAATTAATGACCTTGCGTCAGATTTATCAGGAGATTCCAACATTCGGTCAGATCGTGACGGATAACCGCTTGGATCTCCATGAAAAAAGACAATTAGTCGATCAATTGCTGAAGGGCTTTGAAGGCTTGGTCAGAAATTTCTTAGAGATCGTTTATGAATATGATCGCATGGATGATCTATTGCTGATCATTGACGAATACGAACGTCGTTACGATGAATATCAAGGTCTTGTTCTCGGAACGATCACAACGGCTGTTGCTTTGTCAGCAGAACAAAAAAGCAAAATCGAAAAGCAAATCGCCGATAAGCTTGGGTACAAGCAGGCACAATTGAAAGAAACGGTCGATCCAACGATTTTAGGCGGAGTCATCGTTGAAGCAAATCATCAAGTGATCGACGGTAGTATTAAGAGCCAACTGGATTATCTGCGACAAAAAATCGGCAGATAAACAAGAGATAAGAGGTGAATCGGATGGCCATCAAAGCAGAAGAAATTAGTGCCTTGATCAAAGAGCAAATTAAAAATTATCAGAACGAACTTTCTGTAGAAGAAATCGGTACTGTCACATATGTTGGGGACGGGATCGCCCGTGCTCACGGTTTAGAAAATGCCATGAGTGGAGAACTGCTTGAGTTTTCAAACGGTTCTTATGGGATGGCACAAAACTTAGAATCAAACGACGTCGGGATCATCATCCTAGGTGATTTTGAAACCATTCGTGAAGGAGACAAAGTAAAACGAACCGGTAAAATCATGGAAGTTCCTGTCGGCGATGCATTAATTGGCCGGGTAGTGAACCCATTAGGGCAACCGATCGATGGCTTAGGTCCGATCGAAACAGACAAATCACGCCCAGTTGAAGCAGCTGCACCAGGTGTAATGCAACGGAAATCCGTATCGGAACCAATGCAAACAGGGTTGAAAGCTATTGATGCTTTAGTACCAATCGGTCGTGGCCAACGGGAATTAGTCATCGGTGACCGGAAAACCGGGAAAACAACGATTGCGATCGATGCGATCATTAACCAAAAAGGGCAAGACATGATCTGTATCTATGTCGCTATTGGTCAAAAAGACTCAACGGTTCGTGCACAAGTAGAAACATTACGCCGTTACGGTGCACTTGATTACACGATCGTTGTTTCAGCAGGTGCTTCACAACCAGCACCATTGCTTTACATCGCACCTTATGCCGGGGCAGCAATGGGAGAAGAATTCATGTATAACGGCAAACATGTTTTGATCGTCTTTGATGACTTATCAAAACAAGCAGTCGCTTACCGTGAACTTTCTCTCCTTCTACGCCGTCCGCCAGGTCGTGAAGCATACCCAGGGGATGTCTTCTACTTGCACTCTCGTTTATTGGAACGTGCAGCGAAATTAAGTGATGAACTAGGTGGCGGATCAATGACGGCACTGCCGTTCGTTGAAACGCAAGCGGGGGATATCTCAGCCTATATCCCAACCAACGTGATTTCTATCACAGATGGACAAATTTTCTTAGAAAATGACCTATTCTATTCAGGTGTGCGTCCTGCCGTAGCGGCTGGATTGTCCGTTTCACGGGTTGGTGGTTCTGCACAGATCAAAGCGATGAAGAAAGTTGCTGGAACCTTGCGTTTGGACTTGGCAAGTTACCGCGAGCTAGAAGCCTTCACACAATTTGGGTCTGATCTAGATGCTGCGACACAAGCCAAATTAAACCGCGGTCGTCGTACCGTTGAAATCTTAAAGCAAAAACTACATGAACCATTGGCAGTCGAAAAACAAGTCGTGATTCTTTATGCGTTGACGCATGGATTCATTGATAGTGTACCTGTCAATAAACTATTGGACTTTGAAGCAGAATTATTTGAGTATATCGAAGCAAACGCAGCAACGATTTTTGAAACCATTCGGACAACGAAAGACTTGCCAGAAGAAAGCTTGTTAGATGACACCATTAAAGCATTCAAAGATATTTTCATGGCATCCAACAGTTCTCGGGTGACACCGCAAGATAAAATATCGACAATGCAAAACGCATAAAAGAGGTGAGAGAAAATGGCTGCTTCATTAAATGAAATCAAGCAACGAATTGCCTCAACAAAGAAAACCAGCCAAATCACAAAGGCCATGCAAATGGTTTCAGCTGCAAAATTAACAAAATCTGAAGCTCATTCGAAACAGTTTCAAGTGTATGCCAACAAAGTACGTGAAATCGTTACGCATTTGACTGCGCAGCAGCTTTCCGATCTTGCAGGTTCTGGTCCTAAAGATGGTGTGAACTATAACAGTATGTTGGTTAGTCGTCCGGTCAAACGCACAGGCTATATCGTCATCACTTCTGATGGCGGTCTAGTGGGCGGCTATAATAGTTCCATCTTAAAACAAATGATGACCATGCTGGATGAAGACCATGCAAAAGAAGAAGAGTATGTCATGATTGCCATTGGTGCAACTGGCGCTGACTTTTTCAAAGCACGGGGCATCAATTTGGCGTACGAGTTAAGAAACCTTTCGGATCAACCAAGCTTTGATGAGGTACGTAAAATCGTAACATTGGCAACCACGATGTACCAAAACGAGGTCTTCGATGAATTATATGTGTGTTATAACCATCACATCAATTCATTGACTAGCCAATTTCGTGTGGAGAAAATGTTGCCGATATCCGATTTAGATCCTGAAGAAGCCGAAAGTTATGAACAAGAATACTTGTTTGAACCTTCCAGAGAAGCGATTTTGAATCAATTACTGCCTCAATACGCTGAAAGCTTGATTTATGGTGCGATTGTTGACGCAAAAACAGCCGAGCATGCTGCCGGAATGACAGCGATGAAAACAGCAACAGATAATGCCAAAAATATTATTGGGGACTTGACGATCTCATACAACCGAGCGCGCCAAGGAGCGATCACCCAAGAAATTACTGAAATTGTGGCGGGGGCATCCGCGTTAGAATAGTTTCAAGAACGAATGGAGGAATACGAATGAGTTCAGGCAAGATTGTTCAAGTCATTGGTCCCGTTGTTGACGTGGAATTCTCTCTAGACCAATCATTACCAGATATCAACAATGCGTTGATTGTTTACAAAAAAGATGAGCAGAAAACAAAAGTTGTGTTAGAAGCTGCCTTAGAACTTGGCGACGGCGTTATCCGTACGATTGCCATGGAATCAACAGATGGCTTACAACGAGGAATGGAAGTAATCGATACAGGCGCCTCCATTTCTGTTCCAGTTGGGACAGAAACCTTAGGACGGGTGTTTAATGTCTTAGGGGACACCATCGATTTAGAAGCGCCGTTCCCTGAAGAAGCACCCCGCAGTGGGATTCACAAAAAAGCACCTGACTTTGATGAATTGTCAACAAGTACGGAGATCCTTGAAACTGGGATCAAAGTTATCGATTTGTTAGCCCCTTATTTAAAAGGGGGGAAAGTTGGACTTTTCGGTGGTGCCGGTGTTGGTAAAACCGTCTTGATCCAAGAATTGATCCACAACATCGCCCAAGAGCATGGTGGGATCTCTGTCTTCACAGGTGTTGGTGAACGGACACGTGAAGGAAATGACCTTTATAATGAAATGAAAGAATCTGGCGTTATCGAAAAAACAGCCATGGTGTTTGGACAAATGAACGAACCACCAGGTGCTCGGATGCGGGTAGCCTTGACTGGTTTGACATTAGCCGAGTACTTCCGTGATGTGGAAGGACAAGACGTGCTCTTGTTTATCGATAATATCTTCCGCTTCACTCAAGCAGGTTCTGAAGTATCTGCCTTACTAGGTCGGATGCCGTCTGCCGTTGGGTATCAGCCAACATTAGCAACTGAGATGGGGCAATTACAAGAACGGATCACATCGACGAAGAAAGGTTCCGTTACGTCTATTCAAGCCATCTATGTCCCTGCCGATGACTACACTGACCCAGCACCTGCGACTGCTTTTGCCCATTTGGATGCAACAACCAACTTGGAACGTAAATTGACCGAACAAGGGATCTATCCTGCCGTTGATCCACTGGCGTCTTCTTCTAGTGCGTTAGCACCTGAAATCGTTGGTGAAAAACATTATGAAGTAGCGACTGAAGTACAGCATGCGTTACAACGTTATCGGGAATTACAAGACATCATCGCCATCTTAGGGATGGATGAACTGTCTGATGATGAAAAAACCTTAGTTGCCCGCGCACGCCGCATTCAATTCTTCTTGTCACAAAACTTCCACGTAGCGGAACAGTTTACGGGACAACCTGGTTCTTATGTGCCAGTTGAAGAAACCATCAAAGGATTTGCAGAGATTCTTGAAGGAAAATATGATGATCTTCCAGAAGAAGCCTTCCGCAGTGTTGGACGAATTGAAGATGTCATTGAAAAAGCGAAAAAAATTGGCTATTAATTAACCAGCCTTGAAGAAAGAGGGGAACCTCATGGATCAATTTTTAACAGTCAATGTGGTGACACCTGCTGGTTTGGTTTACGATCATCACGCGAAAATCGTGGTTGCACGTACGACAGATGGTGAGATCGGTATTTTGCCGCATCATGCCCCAATCATCGTTCCATTGACGATTGATGAAGTCCGGGTCAAACGGATCGATTCAGATACCCATGTCGACTGGGTCGCTGTCAACGGCGGTATATTAGAAGTGCGAGACAATGTTGTCTCGATCGTAGCCGATAGTGCGGAACGTGATCGTGACATCGACGTTTCACGTGCAGAAAGAGCAAAACAGCGTGCAGAACGCCAAATCGAAGAAGCCAAACAAGTCGAAGATATCGACCAGCTTCGGCGCGCAACGGTTGCTTTGCACCGCGCCATCAATCGAATCAACGTGTCAAAACATTCCTAAAAAACAAGGGCTTCTTGCCTTTGTTTTTTTGTTTCTCCAAGAAAACGTTTTAAAAACTTTTTAAAGTCTTTTCATGAAGGTTTCAAGAAAGATTATTTTTTATCTTGACATCTTTGTGGTATGATAGGAATGTTCAATTATGAAAAAAGGAGCAGAAAGTATGCAAGTGTATGGAATTGATGCAATCATTCGAATCGTGAGTCATTTAGCGTTCATCTATTTAGCATTTTGGGCATTGCAATCTGTGCGGATCGATGCTTTTTTTAAAGCCTTACGAACGACTCAGATACGAATGGTCATGGTGTTTCTTGCGATTGCATTAGGCTACACCGCCAGTACTTTTTTCCTTGAGTTGATTGCGTTATGTCGTAATTTATTTTTAACAGGTTTTTAAGAATTTCATTAATATATGCAAAAACACCGAATATTATGCTATAATTGGCAAGATTTGTGTGAGTCACTGCATTATTTGGAGGGAACATAAATGGAAGAGATGATCGTTCAAGGTGGTAATCGATTAACTGGAACAGTGAAGATCGAAGGGGCAAAAAATGCTGTTCTACCTATCTTAGCGGCAAGCTTATTAGCGGAAGAAGGAACAACGACATTAACAAATGTACCGATCCTTTCCGATGTATTAACAATGAAAGAAGTGATTCGGCATTTAAATGTCGCAATCGATTTTGAAGAAGAAAACAACACAATGACGATCGATGCGTCACAAGAATTAGCAATCGAAGCACCGTATGAGTATGTGAGCCAAATGCGCGCTTCAATCGTAGTCATGGGGCCTTTGTTAGCCCGTAATGGACATGCCAAAGTGGCAATGCCTGGCGGCTGTGCAATCGGCAAACGACCAATTGATTTACATTTGAAGGGATTTCAAGCACTAGGCGCGCAAATCATCCAAAAAGATGGATACATAGAAGCGATCGCCGATGAGTTAAAAGGCAATAGCATTTACTTGGATTTCCCAAGTGTCGGCGCAACGCAAAATATCATGATGGCTGCCGTAAAAGCTAAAGGCATCACCATCATCGAAAACGTCGCTCGTGAGCCAGAAATCGTTGATTTAGCAAACATTTTGAATAAAATGGGTGCCAAGGTCTTTGGTGCAGGAACCGAAACGATGCGTATTGAAGGTGTCGAACACCTGCATGCAGTAGATCATTCGATCGTGCAAGACCGTATCGAAGCAGGAACCTTTATGGTTGCAGCAGCGATGACTCAAGGAGACGTTATTATTAAAGATGCGATCTCAGAGCACAATCGTCCATTGATTTCAAAATTGATCGAAATGGGTGCAGAAGTGACTGAAGTCGCTGAAGGGATTCGTGTGGTCGGACCAGAACGCTTGAAAGCGACTGATGTAAAAACGATGCCACATCCAGGTTTTCCTACGGACATGCAAGCGCAAATGTCTGCTATTCAATTATTAGCGCAAGGAACGAGTGTTGTGAATGAAACGGTATTTGAGAATCGTTTCCAACATTTAGAAGAAATGCGTCGCATGAATGCCCATGTAAAAATTGACGGCAACGTTGCAGTGATCGAAGGCGGTCATGAATTACAAGGTGCGCTGGTCTATGCGACAGATTTACGTGCCGCAGCAGCGTTGATTTTATTAGGTTTGCGTTCAACGGGACGGACGCGTGTTCGCAATCTAAAATATTTGGATCGCGGCTACTACAAATTCCACGAAAAATTGCAACAATTAGGGGCATCTGTTGAACGAGTTTCTGACGCAGTAGAAGAAGTCGTACCAGTTAACGCCTAATAGGAGTAGGAGAGAAAAAAAGTGAAGTTGAACCGTTATATTTTAACTAGCTTGATAAAAATTTTAATCGTCATTTTATTAGCTATTTTATTGTTCCTAGCAGGAACGATGATTGGTTATGGAGTGATCGGTGACGGCAGTCCTTTTAAAGTATTCTCTCCAAGTCTTTGGAATCATATCTTTGAGTTTATGAAATAAACCATAACTAGGACTTACGCCACGTGCTGAGTCCTAGTTTTTTCTATCTATCTTTACTGAATCGTACGCTAAAAAGAAAGGCTGGCAAGGAATGAGTAAACTTTTGATCGGCTTTGTTCGTTTCTATCAACGTTTTATTTCCCCATTATTTCCTCCTAGCTGTCGTTATTATCCGACTTGCTCAGGATACATGATCCAAGCCATCCAAGTCCATGGAGCAGCCAAAGGAGGCTTGATGGGGGTAGCTCGTATCTTACGCTGCCATCCCTTTGTAAAAGGCGGAATAGATTACGTACCCCAGACGTTTACTTTAAAACGAAATACGAAAGACAAAGTCAAACCAACGTACCGTTATCGGAAAAGTTAAAAGGAATCAACAGAAATATAAAAAAGGAGCCAAAAAGCCATGATTCGTCCAATCGCCCCTAATGAAGCGTATCCTTGGGCGTTGCTGCTGGATGCAGATCCTGATAAAGCAGTCGTAGAAAGCTATCTATATAATAGCCAAACACTTGTTTATGAAGAAGCTGGAGAAATGATTGGTGTGCTAGTTTATCAAAATCAAGGCAAGAACTGGGAGATCATGAATGTGGCCGTTTCGCCAGAAAAGCAAGGAATGGGCATCGGTCGTCAATTGCTGCAAGCTGCCGAAGAAGCGATCCTCAGTCAGCACCTCGGGGCAAAACGGCCGATCGTAGTGATCAAAACTGGTAGTCTGCCCTCTGCAGCCTTGACTTTGTACCAAAAGCAAGGCTATGTTGAAAAAGAGCGGGTGAAGAATTATTTCACCACCCACTATGTCGAACCGATTTTTGAGAATGGGCAGCAGCTGTTCGATCAAGTGATTTTGGAAAAACAACTCTAATGGATGAAGAGACAGTCTAAGTGAATGAGACTGTTTTTTTCTTGTCTTCGGAAATCGCTTTCTTCAAGCGCCGACTTGCGGTAAAATAGACAGTATCAGAATAATAAAGGATTGAGGGAAAAAAATGGCGATTTTAGTCTTTGATATGGGTGGTTCAGCAGTAAAATATGGCGTCTGGGCACAAGATTCTTTGGTGAGTAAAGGGAAGTTCACTACTCCAAATACTTGGGAGGAAATGAAAGCACAGCTGCAGCAAGTGAGGGCAAGCGTAGATGAAGAGATTGAAGGCGTTGGAATCAGTGCGCCAGGTGCGGTCAATGCCCAAGAACGGCGGATCGACGGCATTAGTGCGATCCCTTATATCCATGGGTTTGATATTTACTCAGAACTCGAAGCAGCGTTTGGGGTACCCGTAACCATCGAAAATGATGCCAATTGCGCTGGGATGGCTGAATTTTATCAAGGAGCGGGCAAAGAGTATCAGCAAGCAGCCTTCGTTGTGATCGGAACAGGCGTTGGCGGTACCCTGTTTCAAAATGGTGAGCTAGTCCGTGGGGCACATTTATACGGTGGCGAATTTGGGTTGATGATCCTAGATCAAGGCAAAACATTTTCGCAACTAGGGACAGCGGTTCAGATGGCCTGGCGGTATTGTGATCGGATCGGAGTGGATCGAACGACGATTACCGGTGAAGAGGTCTTTCAACGTGCAGAAGATGGCGATGCCATTGCGATCGAGGAAGTCAATAAATTTTACAACTATTTAGCACAAGGACTGTTCAGTATTCAGTTTGCTTTTGATCCTGAAGTGATCATTATCGGCGGTGGTGTCAGTGCCAAAAAAGGCTTGTTAGAAGAAGTTGACCAGCGCTTGAAAAAAATGTTGGCGGATCAAGCATTAAATGATTTCGTCCCACTGATCAAGCTATGTGACTATCGCAATGATGCCAATTTAGTTGGGGCGGCGGCAAATTTTCAAGCATTGTATCCACGAAATAGCCGCTAACATGAGGATGTAATGTTTTCAAACGTCCGTTTGAAAAAAAAAGTATCAAATCAAAGCGTATCGGCAGCAAGCAAAGGGGAAAAACCTTTGCTTGCTTTTCTTTTTATCCGAAAATTAGAAAAGCGATTCCATTGTTGCTGGATCAATGTTTTAAAAGCACCATTTTTTATCGGCGAAAAAAATAAATTCTGAATAGGTGAAATATTCTGATAATTCGTTGACATTTCCTAGATTTTTCAGTATATTGGATAACATATTCAGGGGAAGTAAAGGAGAGGAAAATTATGAAAAAGAAATTTGCATTTTTGTTTGCGAGTTTGTTTTTATTGACAGCTTGTAGTGCAGGACCAACAGGTGGACCAACGGATAGCAGTGGTGCTGCTGAAGGTGGCAATAAACAAGAGGGAGATACCATTAAGATTGGTGCCAACTTAGAGTTGTCTGGAGCAGTTGCTGCTTATGGGACGGCTGAAAAAGAGGGGATCGACTTAGCAGTCGAAGAAATCAATGCTGCCGGCGGCGTTCTTGGAAAACAAATTGAAATCATTTCGAAAGATAACAAATCAGATAACAATGAAGCTGCGACAGTAGCAGCCAACTTAGCAACCAATGATAAAGTCGTTGCCATTATTGGACCAGCAACTTCAGGTGCCACAAAGGCGGCTTTACCGAATGTGACGAGAGCCCAAGTACCGATGGTCACTCCTTCAGGTACCGATGATGCGATTACTTACACCAGTGGAAAAGTCCAAGAATTTGCGTTCCGTTCTTGTTTCCAAGATAGCTTCCAAGGAACAATCTTGGCAAAATATGCAGCAGAAAATTTGGATGCTTCAAAAGCCGTAATCTTGGGTGATAACTCAAGTGACTACGCAATTGGTTTGACGGAAGCATTTAAAGAAAGCTACCCAGGCGAAATCGTCTTAGAGGATAACTTTACTGAAGGCGACAAAGATTTCCAAGCAGTTCTTACAAGAATCAAAGATGTCGACTTCGATGTCTTGTTCATTCCAGGCTACTACACAGAAGCTGGTTTGATCATCAAGCAAGCGCGAGAATTAGGAATTGATCAAGCAATCATTGGTGCGGATGGATTCGGTGATGAAAAAATGGTTCAAACAGCTGGTGCAGAAAATGTCAGCAATGTTTACTATACAGGTCACTTCTCTACCAAAGCACCAGCAAACGACAAAGTTGAGCCGTTTGTGGCAGCTTTCAATGAAAAATATGGCAAAGAGCCTTCTGCTTTTAATGCATTAGCCTATGATGCTGTTTATATGATCAAACAAGCGATCGAAGATCAAAACTCAGCAGATTCATTGGCGATCGCAGCTGGTTTGTCTGAACTGAAAGACTTTGTCGGTGTGACCGGTGAAATCACGATGGATGAAAATCATAACCCTGAAAAATCAGCAGTTGTTTTAGGATTGACTGACGGGAAAGAAACCTCAGCAGACACTGTGGAACCTTAAAAAACCCGCAGTTGTTTGGCAGTGAAAACTGGGACAGACCTGATGTGTTTGTCTCAGTTTCTTTTCTCTAAAAGAATGACCATAATAAATGATATTGGAAGTGAGTATATGGAAATGATGATCCAACAATTGATCAACGGCTTGTTTCTAGGCAGTATCTATGCCTTGTTAGCGTTGGGTTATACGATGGTGTATGGCATCATCAAGTTGATCAACTTCGCCCACGGAGAAGTTTACATGATCGGTAGTTTTATCGGTTACTTTTTGATCAATCAATGGCAATTAGGGTTTTTCCCCGCGTTGTTCATTTCAATGATCGCCAGTGCAGCTCTTGGGGTAACGATCGAATTTTTAGCGTATCGTCCCTTACGCAATTCCACGCGAATTTCGGCACTGATCACGGCAATCGGGGTTTCTTATTTTTTGCAAAATGTCATGATCTTTTTCTTTTCAGCCAATGTGCGCCCCTTTCCGCAAGCGATTGAACGACAAACTTATTCCATCGGGTTTGTTCAAGTAAGTAATGTCCAGTTATTGATCTTGGCTGTTTCGGTTACCTTAATGATTCTCTTGCAATTGATCGTGAAAAAGACCCGTATGGGAAAAGCGATGCGGGCAGTAAGTGTTGATGCAGATGCAGCGCGTTTGATGGGGATCAATGTCAATCGAACGATTTCCTTTACCTTTGCCTTAGGCTCGGCTTTGGCTGCAGCTGGCGGGATGCTGATCGGTTTGTATTATAATTCCATTGATCCATCAATGGGCGTCGTTCCTGGTCTGAAATCTTTTGTTGCAGCGGTTCTCGGCGGGATCGGGATCATTCCTGGAGCAGCCTTAGGTGGCTTTGTGATCGGTTTGGTGGAAACAGCAGCGACAGCGCTTGGTTTTTCTGATTATAAGGATGCTTTAGTGTATGTCATTTTAATAATTATATTGTTGGTTCGTCCAGCTGGGATCCTCGGCAAAAATATCAAAGAGAAAGTGTAGGTGGCAGAAATGAAAAAGAATTTACGTTACAACTTAATCTGGCTCGCTCTGGCAGCTATTCTTTATTTTGGATTATTTGCAGCCTACAATGGCGGAATGATCAATTTGTTCTCTGATGCCATCATCGTCAATATCGGAATCAATATCATCTTGGCAGTCAGTTTGAATCTGATCATCGGCTTTTCAGGGCAATTCTCCTTAGGGCATGCTGGATTTATGGCAATCGGTGCTTATGCTGGCGCGATCCTGTCGGCAAGCAATCCAACCTTTGGCGGCTTTTTAACTGGTTTACTGGTGGGGATGCTGGTTTCAGGTGCAGTCGCATTAGTGGTTGGGATTCCGACCCTCCGTTTAAAAGGCGACTATCTAGCGATCGCTACCTTAGGTGTGGCAGAGATCATTCGGATCTTGTTGGTGAACCTACGAGGCTTGACCAATGGTCCTGCAGGAATTTTCGGATTGCCCCAATTCAGTAATTGGCAGATCGTCTTTCTCTTTGCCGTTTTATCGATTCTTGTCGTGTCAAACTTTATCCATAGCGGACCAGGTCGGGCGACTTTAGCGATTCGGGAAGATGAGATCGCTGCAGAATCAATGGGGGTCAACACAACGAAATACAAGGTAATTGCGTTTGTAATGGGGGCAGTGATGGCAAGCATTGCTGGTACCCTTTATGCCAGCTATCAGCAGTCGGTTTTCCCACGAGATTACGGTTTTATGAAATCGATCGATGTATTGATCATCGTCGTTTTTGGAGGGCTTGGGAGTACCACAGGAGCAGTTGTCTCGGCAGTAGTGCTAGGAATCTTAAATATGTACTTGCAAGGCTTCTCTGATTTGCGCATGATCATTTATGCATTGGCTTTGATCATCATCATGATCTTTAAACCAAGCGGACTTTTAGGGACATGGGAATTCTCCGTAAAAGGACTGCTGGATAAATTTAGAAAAAAGGGGGATGACAACGATGCCTCTATTAGAAGTTAAAAGCTTAACGAAAAACTTTGGCGGTTTAGCTGCTGTTTCTCATGTAGACCTCCATTTAGATACCAATGAGCTGGTCGGATTGATTGGACCAAACGGTGCTGGCAAGACAACGCTCTTTAATCTCCTGACAGGTGTGTATGAACCTAGTGAAGGGGAAGTGCTTTTTGAGACCCAAGGGAAGCCAAAACGTTTAAATGGCGTGAAGCCCTATAAAATTGCGGATTTAGGTCTTTCAAGAACCTTCCAAAACATTCGCTTGTTTAAAAATTTGACTGTGATGGACAACGTCTTGATCGCTATGAACAGTAAGCATAAAGAAGGACTGCTGACTAGCATCCTGCGTTTGCCAAAGTACTACAAAAACGAAGCGTCCATGAAGAAAAAAGCCTTAGAGCTGTTACGGATCTTTGATATGGATGGCAAAAGTCAAACGTTAGCGAAAAATTTGCCTTATGGCGAGCAGCGTCGGTTAGAGATCGTACGCGCATTGGCTACAGAACCAAAAATTCTGTTTCTTGACGAGCCGGCTGCGGGGATGAATCCTCAAGAAACAACAGAACTGACAAAGCTGATCTATAAGATCCAAAAAGATTTTCAATTGACGATCCTCTTGATTGAGCATGATATGAGTTTGGTCATGGAAGTGTGCGAACGGATCTATGTGCTGGAATACGGCCAAGTCATCGCCCACGGTGAACCAGAAGAGATCAAAAACAATCCGCGGGTGATCGAAGCTTATCTAGGAGGGGAAATCTGATGCTGGAAATTCAAAATTTAAGTGTACACTACGGCATGATCCAAGCGGTCCATGATGTTTCCTTCCACGTCAATCAAGGGGAGATCGTTTCACTGATTGGTGCCAATGGTGCAGGGAAAACCACGATTTTACGGACGATTTCTGGATTGATCCGCCCCTCAAATGGCTCAGTCACTTTTGAAGGAAAACGAATTGAGAAAGAAGCACCGCAAAAAATCGTCGCAAACGGCTTGTCGCAAGTGCCAGAAGGGCGGCACGTCTTTTCAGGATTGACGGTTCAAGAAAACTTAGAGATGGGCGCCTTCTTGCGTAAAGACAGTGGTGTCAAAGAAGACTATGAACAAGTTTACCGCAAGTTTCCTGTATTGAAAGAACGCCTCTCGCAAGATGCGTCGACATTATCTGGCGGTGAGCAGCAGATGTTGGCAATGGGGCGGGCATTGATGTCAAAACCGCGCTTGCTTTTGCTGGATGAGCCCTCGATGGGCTTGGCACCGATTTTTATCAAAGAAATTTTTTCAATCATTCAAGAAATCAAGCAGCAAGGAACGACTGTGCTGCTGATTGAACAAAATGCAAAAATGGCTTTATCGATTGCCGATCGCGGCTATGTATTAGAAACGGGGAAAATCGTTTTAGAAGGTACTGGAGAAGAATTACTAGCAAGTGATGAAGTAAGAAAAGCGTATCTAGGAGGCTAAACAATGAGTGTAAGTGATTTTATGACGAAGACGGTCGTCACCGTCGATTCGCAGACACCGATCTTTGATGCAGTAGATTTAATGAAGCAGCACGATATCCACCGTCTGCCCGTCGTTGACGATGGTAAATTAGTAGGGTTGATCACAGAAGGAACGATCGCTGAAGCAACTCCCTCAAAAGCGACAAGCTTAAGCGTTTATGAAATGAACTATCTCTTAAATAAAACGACTGTCGCTGATATCATGTTGAAAAAAGTGACCACGATTGAACCAGATGCACTATTAGAGGACGCCATTTCCGTCATGCGTAGTGAAAACGTGGGGGTTTTACCAGTCATGGATGATGATGCCTTAGTGGGAATCATTACCAACAATGATATTTTCGATGCCTTTTTGAAAATCACTGGCTACCACGATGGTGGAACCCGAGTGTCCATCGAGATCACGGATGACCATGTAGGCGTGTTAGCAGACGTGACCAAGCTGCTTGCCGATCATCAGATGAGTATTTTGACCATCGTAGTCAATCGGATGGCGCTAAAAACGATTGTTGAGATCCAAGTAGAGTCGCGCCAAGTCGCAGCGATTGAGAAAATCTTAAGCGATGCGGGGTATACCGTAACCAGTGCTGTCTTGACGAACCAGAAATGAGACAAAGCAGCAAAAGTAGTCGATCGTAACGATTGACTACTTTTTTTCGTTCCAGATGAGATTTTCTTTTTCTTTTGCTGGTTTTCTGTTAAAATAGGAAGGTGCTGTAAAGAAAGAGGTGCAATCATGTCTAAGAAAAATAAAGATATCGAAGTCCGTATTGAAGAAACAACGAAAGCCATTCATGGCAAAGACTATACCGTCAATGAATTATTTATTGGTAAAAAACGTATCGGTGAGATTTTAACGACTGGACCGAAAGAATTTCAAAGCTTTTTAGGGGATGAAGATCTAGGTTCAAGCAGAAGTTTAGAAGCTGCGATCGAGATGATTATTCGCCAATGGAATTTACATGAATAATTTCTAGAAAAATTTACTTTTTGCTATTGCAATTTGTTATCTTTTTCGGTATTATAACTATTGTCAGGTTTGAGAAAAACCTTTTGGAGGAGTAGCGAAGTGGCTAAACGCGACGGACTGTAAATCCGTTCCTTAGGGTTCAGTGGTTCGAATCCACTCTCCTCCACCATTATTGGGGTATAGCCAAGCGGTAAGGCAACGGACTTTGACTCCGTCATGCGTTGGTTCGAATCCAGCTACCCCAGTCAGATGAATACGCAGAAAAAAACAGCAAATAGTTTTGCTGTTTTTTTCGTTATTTAACCATTATTTTTTTTGGTTTGAGGAAGGGCTATAAGTTGAAGATTTTTTTTATTTGCGATACGCTAATAGTAAAGCATTCGGGAGATGAAAACACATGAAATTTAAACTGAATCTAAAAGAAAAAGTAACGGAAGTTGCAGAGCATGTCTATGACGTTGTCAAAAAGGAAGACTATGCGATTCGTGTGGCTCCAAAAGGAATCAAAGTAACTAAACAGCGTAAGACAAAAGACACGATCAAATGGCGCGCAAAAAATCATTGATTAAAGGGCAATCAGCATGAGAGAAACTGCATATAGGCAGTTTCTTTTTTTATTCCTCAATTTCAATCCCCAAGACAGTTAGATGACCGTTTGCCACTAGTTTGATGACGAGTTTTGCTAAATGGTCGGCGTGCATCGTTGTTTCTGCCGTTAGCCACCAATGCAGCGTGCCAACAAATATTGAGGTCATATAATCAATGATGAAGTCTAAGGGCACTTCAAGATCGCCTTCTGTGATCTTCAAGGTTGAAAAGATCTCTTGATACCGTTCCGTTAAAATCAGCCCCAGTTTTTTACGAATGATCTCAATGGCAGAGGCATCCATGATCGTCAAATAAAAAGAGCGATTCTTTTGAATGTGTAAAAAAAGTTCGGTCATGGCCGCTTCGATTTTACGGATCTTGATTCGATTGCCTTGGACGAAATCTTCAAAGTCAAGGATCGAGGTAAAAGATTCGACGGCCAAGTCAAATATTTTTTCATACAAGTCTTGCTTGTCTTTGTAATGGGCATAGAAGGTCGCGCGGTTGATCATGGCTTCGTCTGCGATATTTTGGACAGTCACTTGCTCGAAGCCTTTTTCTTCAACTAAGCGAATAAAGGCTTCAATAATGTACTTATTGGTTCGTTTGACACGTAAATCCAATTTTTTCATATTGTGAATTTCCTTTCAAAATAAACGACAAAAAACGTCTAATTGTTGTTTATCCCACACCTTCGTTGGAATTGTTTGTTGAATTATCAATTAAAAGAATTACAATGAACATAAGTATTATAACAAACGGCTTGTTAGATAATCAACAAAGTGTTGTTTAGATGGAGGCAACAAATGAAAAAATATAAGGCGGGCATCGATGTCGGTTCAACAACGGTCAAGATGGTTCTGTTAGATGAACGCAATCAAACGTGTTTTTCAAGGTATGAACGACACTATGCAGACATCCAAAAGGCAGCGGAAAAAATTATTAAAGAAGCGCAAGCAGTAATCCAAGATCAGCCAGTTGCGCTGGCGATTACCGGATCAGGCGGAATGGGGCTGGCAGAAGTTTTGCGGATCCCTTTTGTCCAAGAGGTCATCGCTTGTACCAAAACAGTCGAGACAGTGATCCCAGAAACGGATGTGGCGATCGAATTAGGCGGTGAAGATGCGAAGATCACCTTTTTTGAAGGTGCGTTGGAGCAGCGGATGAATGGCAGTTGTGCCGGTGGGACCGGTGCGTTTATTGATCAGATGGCGGTTTTATTGAAAACGGATGCCAATGGGGTCAATGAGCTAGCCAAGGGATACCAAACCCTTTATCCGATTGCCTCACGCTGCGGGGTCTTTGCCAAAACTGATGTGCAGCCGCTGATCAATGAAGGAGCGGCAAAAGCGGACATTGCTGCGAGTATTTTTCAAGCGGTGGTCAATCAAACGATTGCTGGCTTAGCAGCTGGTCGTAAAATCAAAGGCAAGGTAGCCTTCTTAGGCGGTCCACTGACGTTTATGTCGGAATTGCGTCAACGATTTATCGATACGTTGAACCTGCAAGAAGCAGATATCATTTTTCCCGAGAATCCAGAACTGTTTGTGGCGATGGGGGCTGCACTGTATGCAGAAGAAGCGCAGCAGCTTTCTGTACTATGCGACCGCTTAGCCAATGAAGAAGACGGCACACTTGCGCCAACAGATACGCTAGATCCTTTATTCAAAGACGAAGCAGAACTGGCTGCTTTTCGTGCCCGCCATGCCCAAGCGGTTGCTACAGAAAAACCTTTGTCGGAGCATAAAGGTGCTGCTTATTTGGGTATCGATGCTGGATCAACGACAACGAAAGTCGTCTTGATCAATGATGCAGGGGATTTGTTGTTTTCTTTTTATGGCAACAATGAAGGCGAGCCGTTAGCGACAACGATGGCGGTTTTACAAGAGCTTTATCGTCAGATGCCTTCTGACGTTTACATCGCAAAGTCAACGATCACAGGGTACGGTGAGCATCTGATCAAACATGCACTGAAGGTCGATATCGGTGAAGTCGAAACGATGGCCCATTACAAAGCTGCTGAACATTTCCAGCCAGGGGTTGATTTTATCTTGGACATTGGTGGGCAAGACATGAAGGCGATGACAGTCAAAGACGGTGCACTTTCTTCGATTCAGCTAAATGAAGCCTGTTCGTCAGGATGCGGCTCGTTCATTGAGACCTTTGCCAAATCTATGAATCAGGATGTCAAAGAATTTGCGCTGGCAGCGACAAAAGCCCAAGCGCCGGTTGACCTGGGTTCGCGTTGTACCGTCTTTATGAACTCAAAAGTCAAACAGGTCCAAAAAGAAGGAGCCTCTGTTGGCGACATTTCGGCTGGCTTGTCTTACTCGGTCATAAAGAATGCTATCTATAAAGTGATCAAGGTTCGGCGCCCCGAAGATCTTGGCGAGAAAATCGTCTGCCAAGGAGGGACTTTCTATAATGAAGCGGTTCTGCGCGCCTTTGAATTGATCAGCGGCCGTGAAGTCGTACGACCATCGATCGCTGGCTTGATGGGCGCTTATGGGGCGGCGTTGATCGCGTTAGAAGAAGCGGCGATCGACGATGTCAGTACGTTGTTGTCTCCTGCAAAAATGGCCGATTTTCAAGCAGAAAAAGAATTTACAAATTGCGGTCTTTGCGAAAACAATTGTTTATTAACCGTGACCCTCTTTTCGGATGGTCGAAAATTCATTACGGGGAATCGCTGCGAACGTGGTGCGCGGATCAAAATCAAAAAAGAAGACCGCAAAGTCAATCTCGTGGATGAAAAATACCGCCGCTTGTTCAAGTACCGTTCTTTGCGTAAAAAAGATGCCCTCCATGGGGAAATCGGCTTACCAAGAGTGTTGAATCTTTATGAAAATTATCCGCTGTGGCATACCTTTTTCACCCAGTTAGGGTTTCGGGTAACCTTGTCGCCGCGTTCTAATAAAGAACTATATGAGCAAGGGATCGAAACGATTCCTAGCGATACCGTTTGTTACCCAGCCAAACTAGCCCATGGACACATCCAAGCACTGATCGATCAAAACATACCGTTGATCTTTTATCCAGGAGTCATTTTTGAGCGAGTAGAGAACACTGCCGCTGAAAATCATTTTAACTGTCCAATCGTACAAAGCTATCCAGAAGTGATTCGTAACAACGTCGATGCGATTCGTGAAGGGGCGGTTGACTACCGCTGTCCATTTTTAAATCTGGCAGATGAAGCCTCAATGGTCAAAACCTTAATGGGGACGTTTCAAGATTTTGGTTTTTCTGAAGACGAAATTGCCCAAGCGCTGCGCAGCGGCTTCGAGGAACTAGATCAGTTCAAAGCAGATATTGCGCAACGGGGAGAAGAAACGCTGCGAATGCTGATGACGACCAACCAAAAAGGGATCGTTTTATCTGGAAGACCGTATCATTTGGACCCTGAAATCAACCATGGGATAGCGGAAGTCATTACCCAAGAAGGCTTTCATGTACTGACCGAGGACAGTATTGCTCATTTAGCAAATGTCGGCGATCTGCGGGTCGTGGATCAATGGGTCTATCATTCACGGTTGTATGCGGCTGCACGAGTGGTGGCGAAAAACAAGCAGTTGGAATTGGTTCAATTAAACTCCTTCGGCTGCGGGATCGATGCAGTGACCACCGATCAAGTCGAAGAGATCATGGCGCAATATGGCAAGCTGTATACGGTGTTGAAAATCGATGAGGGTGCAAACCTTGGGGCGATTCGGATTCGGTTGCGTTCCTTGAAAGCAGCAGTCAACGAACGGGATAAACAGCACTTTGTTCCTAAAAAGCAATACGAGGAACCAGCAAAGATTATTTTTACCAAAGAAATGCGCAAGCAGCACACGCTCTTATTGCCGATGTTGAGTCCCATCCACCAAAGCGGATTAGTAGATGTCGCTTTGCAGGCTTCCGGGTATCAAGTGGTCTGTCTGCCCAGTGAAGATCGAGAAGCAGTCAATGTCGGTTTGCGCTTTGTCAATAACGATGCCTGCTACCCGGCCATCATTTCCATTGGACAGCTGGTAGAAGCGTTACAAAGCGGGGAATATGACGTCGAAAACACCAGCGTATTGATGACCCAGACGGGCGGTGGGTGTCGCGCAACGAACTATATTCCCTTGTTACGTAAAGCATTGAACGATGCAGGATTTCCGCAAGTACCGGTGGTATCTATTTCGATGGGGAATACTGGTGTTGAATCAAATCCGGGCTTTCGCTTTACCTTGCCGATGATGAAACGCTTGGCGGTGGCATTTTTATACGGGGATCTCTTTGAACGAGTCGTTTATCGCACCCGTCCATATGAGCAAGAAGCAGGGGCTGTCGATCGGCTCCACCAAGAATGGCTGGAAAAAATTGCCAAAAATGTCCGCAATGGCTCCTTCAGCCTCTTTAATCGCAATATGAAGAAAATCATTCAAGACTTTGATCAAGTGCCGATAAGAGATATCAAGAAGCCGCGTGTCGGTGTCGTGGGAGAGATTTTAGTGAAGTATTCACCGACAGCTAATAATGATGTCGTTCGCCTGTTAGAAGCAGAAGGAGCGGAAGCGGTCGTACCAGATATTGTCGGCTTCATGAATTATTCCCTCTACAATCAAATTTGGCGCTACGAGCATTTGGGGATGGCGAAGAAAAGCAAAATGATCGCTGATTTTGCGATCATGGCGATTGAACGGCTCCAAAAACCAATGGATAAAGCGTTGCGGGCGTCAACGCGCTTTGAGGGCATTCATTCGATCCATCAGCTTGCCGAGCAAGCGAGCGAGATTGTTTCCATCGGCAATCATACGGGAGAAGGCTGGTTCTTGACCGGTGAGATGATCGATCTGTTGGAAAATAATGTCAACAATATCATTTGTCTGCAACCATTTGGCTGTCTGCCTAACCATGTAGTAGGAAAAGGCGTCATGAAAGAGCTGCGTCGCCAATACCCACAGGCGAACATTGCAGCGATTGATTACGATCCAGGTGTCTCGATCGTCAATCAATTGAATCGCATTCGCTTGCTCATGGCCACTGCTAATAAAGCGTTGGCTGAATAAATTCTCAAGCCAGCGACCGAACCAATTTAAAAGCAAAGAGACTGCTCTTGTTTGGACAATTTGTGATAACTTCTTTTTCTGCCTATAAAATGGGGAAAGAGTTCACACAAATGGAGAAAAACTGAGCAGTTTTTGCTTTTTTTATTAGCTATTTAGGTATATACCAGTTATAATAGGAGGGGAACGGAGGAATGTGTAGTGGTGGAAAAATTACCTGTTTATATCCAGATTCATGATCAAATCAAAGCCAATATCGAAAACAATACATACAAAATCGGGGATCGTCTGCCTTCAGAACGGGAGTTGTCAAAACAATTCGGCGTGAGTCGCATGACGTTGCGGCAAGCGATCCAAACCTTAGCGGATGAGGGGATTCTTGAGCGCAAAATCGGTTCTGGCACTTATGTGGCTCGCCAAAAAGTACAGGAGAAAATGACGGGCACGACGAGTTTTACCGAAATTATGAATTCTCTTGGTCGTAAGCCTTCCAGCAAAGCGGTCGCTTATTTCTTGACTGCACCTAGCTCCAGTGAGATGGAAAAGCTGCAATTAGAAGGACACGAAACGATTTTACGGATGGAGCGGATTCGGTATGCGGATGATGTGCCGATCTGTTTTGAAGTAGCGAGTATCCCTGAAAAGTTTATTCATGACTTTAGCAAGGAGGAAATCATCTCTTCCCTCTATAAAGTGTTGGAAGAAAAAGGACAGCGGAAAATCGGCGGCGCTTCGCAAACGATCTCAGCTATGGTCGCTTCCGAGCAAATTGCTGATTACTTACAAATCAAACGCGGCGATGCGATTTTACGTATGCGGCAAATCACTTCATTTGAAGATGGACAGCCATTTGAATATGTGCGCACCCAATATGTCGGCAATCGTTTCGAATTTTATATGGAAAAATAAGCTGCCTGAGACGGCTGGAAACAAAAAAGACGCGAAAAAGCCGAAAGGACACTGCGAGCATACGTGCTGTTGCTCCGCATCGGTCAATTCGGTTTTTCAACGATTGGGCTTCCTGCATTCGCTGCAGCAAGCGGCATTAGAGTCCGTGCTTTGAGGAAAAGAGCAAACCTGACAGGTGCTTGTCCTGCATAGTTACTCGGTTGGCTCCTCGATGAGGCGCTCTACATATTCGGTCTTGCCTTTGTTTAGCTGCACTTGCCCTTGCAGCAAATCAATCAAAGCGGCTTCTTGGTCGGCAAGCGTTGCTTCGGGAATCATTAAGGTAACAACGATTTTCTCGGTATAAGCAATGTCTTTTACGTAGATGTTCTGCAGTTCTAAATAGTTTTGCAGTTTACCTAAAAGGGGATAATCAATGGTCAATGCAAGCTCTTGATGCAAAACGCCTTCGACGATTCCCACCGCCTTGATGCCAGCGGAAGCTGAACTGGAATAAGCGCGGATCAATCCGCCAGCGCCAAGTTTTGTTCCACCGAAGTAGCGGGTAACGACAGCGACCATATTGATCAAGTCATTTTTCTTCAATACTTCTAAAATCGGTACTCCAGCGGTGCCGCTAGGTTCACCATCATCACTGCTGCGTTGGATCTCATGGTTTTCACCCAATACATAGGCGCTGCAATGATGATTCGCCTTCCAATGTTCTTTTTTGAGGGCTTGTATAAACGCTTTGGCTTCATCTTCTGATTGGATTCGTTTTAACGAACAGATGAAACGCGATTTTTTGATTTCTATTTCCGTTTCTCCATCTTGTCGGATCGTTCGATAAGTCACGCGTACGATCGCCTCCTTTATGTTTCTAGTATAGGCAATCGGAAGGAAAGTTACAAATAGAAGAAAGAAAAAGGCACCAACACAGACCTGAAAAAGAGGAGGCAGTTGCTTTGGGTAGACGCAAAAAGTACGATACGATCACGCACTATTTAAAAAACAACGGCGGTTCACAAATTACGTTAACCTTTACCCAGTTTGATGAATTTCTTTTCCCAGCATCTGGCTTGCCCAAAAGTGCCCGCACGAGTACGGATTGGTGGGCAAATGATTACCGACATCCTGAAAACGGGGCCTATGCGTGGCTGAATGCCGGCTATGAGGTAGTCCACGTCAATTTAAAAAAAGAGTATGTCGTTTTTAACCGTTTAGTAAAATCAAACTGGCTGCTGGATAGAAAGCGTTGACAAATTTCAAACTTGTTCTATACTAGAGATAGGAAATGTTATCTTATTCTTAAAATTCAAGGAGTGTTCGATATGGCGAAAAAAACAATTATGTTAGTTTGTTCTGCAGGAATGAGTACAAGCTTATTAGTAACAAAAATGCAAAAAGCAGCTGAAGCAAAAGGATTAGAAGCAGATATTTTTGCAGTTTCCGCTTCAGAAGCAGATCAACATTTAGAAAGCAAAGACGTAAATGTTTTATTATTAGGACCACAAGTTCGTTTCATGAAAGGCGATTTTGAGAAACGTCTAGCGCCAAAAGGAATTCCTTTAGAAGTAATCAACATGGCAGATTACGGCATGATGAACGGCGAAAAAGTCTTAGATCAAGCTTTGACATTGATCGGCGAATAAGCAAGACCTGCTGTTGAAGCAAACAAGAAACCTGTAATCGGTTCAAGTACTTTTCAAAAAGTACTTGAACCGATTTTTTTGCGTACTTAAAACTGAGGTGTATGTTATGACCAATCAAAAAGGAAGACAATTTTTTGTTTTAGATGAAACAATGAATGTAGGAAAACCCTTTGATTCTCGACCGGCAATGCTCGAGCAGGGGCAGAGAATCGTTTGTCAGCGATGCGGTTCTTCCCACCGCAAGCCGTCGGTGCAATTACCGATAGGCAGCTATTATTGTCCAACCTGTATTCGCTATGGTCGGATCACATCAAATGGGCGACTGGTGATTCAACCTACGGATAGTCCAGCCATTGATCACCACATCGTCTGGCCAGGAGCATTGACGCAGTTTCAGCAAAAAATTTCCCAGCAATTGGTGTCTAATTGTCGACAAAAGCGATCCTCGCTTGTTTGGTCGGTCACGGGTTCAGGGAAGACCGAAATGATCTTTGAAACGATCCGCTACGTTCGGCAAGAAGGTGGTCGAGTGGCGATCGTCTCACCTCGGATCGATGTTTGTCGTGAATTGTTTCCGCGGATTCAGCAAGCATTTCCACAAGAGGAAAGCTTGCTCCTTTATGGAAAATCAGAAGAGCCGTATCGCTACACAAACATCCTTATTGCCACCACCCATCAGCTACTGCATTTTTATCGGAGCTTTCAACTGATCGTGGTGGATGAGGTAGATGCATTTCCCTACGAGGGCGATGCGCAGCTGCGTTACGGATTATACAATGCCTTAGCCAAAAACGGGTGTCTGATCTATTTAAGTGCGACGCCTTCAGAACGACTGCTGCAAGAAATTCGTGGAAAATTCGCTGTCTTGAGAATGCCGCTGCGGTTTCATCAGCGTCCATTGATCGTTCCAAAACCTGTTCATTATAGTCACTGGGCGCAGGCTTATCGCAGAAAACGTTGGCTGCGACCATTGCTGCAGCAGTTGCAGCGGCTGCTTCAAAAAAACTTTGTCTTGGTGTTTTGTCCAAGCATTGCGCTGATGAAGGAAGTAGAAGCGGCTGTCCGCCGACAAGGCACGTCATGGTCTTTGACTAGCGTTTCGTCGCAAGATCAAAAACGGAGCGAAAAAGTAGCGTCTGCTCGTCGACAGATTTACAAGGTGTTGTTTACAACGATGATTTTAGAGCGTGGGGTGACGTTTGAAAACGTCTCAGTCATCGTATTGGGTGCTAATCATCCAGTCTTTACAAAATCGGCGCTCGTGCAAATTGCTGGTCGTGTCGATCGTAAAGGGGCCTATACGGAAGGGGAGGTCATTTTTTTCTACGACCAAATGACGGAAGCGATCCGAAAAGCACTCAACGAAATCAAGGAAATGAACCAATTGGCAAAAAGCTGGCTGACCGATGGTGTGTAGTTGGTGTAAAAGGACTTTTCCTAGAGAACGAACGATCATTGAGGTGTTGGCTCCTTGGCGTATCCCAGAAAATGAATTGTGCCCGCAATGTGCCCGACAGTTTTCAGTGATCGATTGGCGAACCTGCTGCCCTTCGTGTGGAAAAAAAGAAACTGAGTTTTGCAGCGATTGTCTCTATTGGGAAGAAACGTGTCCCATGATACAATTGCAGCACCGAGCGCTATTTGCTTACGATCAAGGAATGAAGGATTGGCTTCACGAATACAAACTGATGGGAAACTATCAGTTGCGGGGGACGTTTGCGCCTGTGATCAAACAGAAACTCAACAGGTTTGACTATGAGTGTTTGATTCCCATCCCACTATCGGCAGAGCGTTACCAACAGCGAGGGTTTAATCAAGTCACCGCTGTGCTGGAAGCCGCCGGAGTCAGATTTCAAGAGTTACTGGAGAAAGTTGTTGATACCGCACCACAGGCACAACGTTCTCGCAGGCAACGATTAGTAGAGGCGCAACCCTTTGCAGTGAAGCCAGATGTAGCGTGTGAAATCAAAGGGAAAAAATTATTGTTGATCGATGATGTGTATACTACCGGTAGAACGTTATATCATGCAGCTGAAGCACTGCAGTCCTTTGGCCCCCAGTCGATTCGTTCTTTTTCTATTGCTCGTTGAAACGTTATTTTGAAAACGCTTAAAGAAAATTGTTCGATTTACTAGGCAAATGACCAAGAGTTCGATATAATAGAGTTAAGAAGAAGAAAAGAGTGGTCCTTTTCCTTCTTTACTGGTAGACGAAAGGGGTAATTTTTATGTTTAGATATAATGTGCGTGGCGAAAATATCGAGGTAACAGAAGCGATCCGTGATTACGTCGAGAAAAAAGTAGGTAAATTAGAACGTTATTTTAATGATGTGCCAGAAGCAACAGCACACGTTAATTTGAAAGTTTATACAGAAAAAACTGCAAAAGTAGAAGTAACGATTCCTTTACCATTCCTAGTTCTACGTGCGGAAGAAACTTCACCTGATCTATATGCTAGTATCGATTTGGTTGTTGACAAATTGGAACGCCAAATCCGCAAATTCAAAACAAAAATCAATCGCAAATCTCGTGAGACAGCGTTGGTTCCGCCAACAGATGGTGATTTGTTCACAACTGAAGCAAACGATGAAGAAACCAATGGTTCTGATTTAGACATCGTACGTACAAAACGTTTGTCTTTAAAACCAATGGATAGTGAAGAAGCTGTTTTACAAATGAACATGCTTGGACACAACTTCTTTATCTTTGAAGATGCGGAAACGAATGGAACGAGCATTGTGTATCGTCGGAAAGATGGTAAATACGGGTTGATCGAAACGGATTAACACGTGTGGGATCCTTTTGGCGACACCCCAAAAAAAGTCTTTTTTGACAGAGTAGCTGAGAAGCTGCTCTGTTTTTTTATCTTTTGGAATGAAGCAAGAAATCTTTCTATATAAAAGTTGGCTTTGTTTCTCTTTTGTTTTATTGTGTTATACTATAGATGAAATAATACAGGGAGAGTGAATCATGACTACGTTAGCAGATGTCGCCAAAAAAGCAAATGTTTCCGCAATGACCGTTTCTCGAGTGATCAACCATCCAGATAAAGTGACCGAAGAGCTAAAGCAGCTCGTTCATCAAGCAATGCTAGAACTGGATTATCAACCGAATATTGCTGCCAAATCATTAGTTTCCAAGCGTTCCCATATCATCAAAGTGTATATCTTAGAGGAGATGGACACGACGGAGCCATACTATATGAATTTATTAGTGGGGATCGCTCGTTCCATCGGCAAAGCGCATTATTCGTTGCAGCTGGTTACGACGGATGGGGTGGATCGTGGCCCAGCAGATGGTTGTATCATTACGGGATTTCGCCAAAAGGATATGGACTGGATAAAAAATTTAAAGAAACCCGTCGTTCTATTTGGTGAAAATGAAGCTGGATTCAGCTTTGTTGATAGTGACAACTACCAAGGGATCGTTTCTGCTTGTAAACACGCCCTCGATACTGGCTATCAACACTTGGTCTATATTGGTTTAGAGTTGGAAGAAGCATTTACGAAAAGCCGAGAAAAAGGGTACATAGATACAGTCACAAAAACAGGACAAGCACCAAAAATCCATCGTTTTGAGAACCGTTCTTCCGCAGCCCGCACCTTTATCACAGCACAGAAGGAGCAATTTGCGGAAAATACTTGTTTTATTTGTGCGACGGATCGTTTGGCACTAGGCATCAATCAAGGCTTGCAGTCGATTGCCGCGCAGATACCAAAGGATTTTGGGATTGTCGGCTACGATGGGGTATTCCTGGATCAGGTCAGCTCGCCCAAGTTGACGACTATGAAGCAAGCCATCGTTGAGATGGGCGAAGCTTGTGGTGAATTACTGATTCAAAAAATTGAACAGAACGATACGAGCCTGCGACAACAGCGCTTTTTACCGCAACTCGTGGTTCGTGAATCCACAAGGTGAAAAATTAAGCAAATGGTTGCGCAATTTCTTTTCAATTCCTCAATATCTTAATTTAAAGGCTTTTTCAATTTTTGTTATCGCTAACATTTAGAAAATGTTTGCCATTTTAAGAAACCGGTTGCATAATAGAGTTACAAATTGCAGGAGGTAAACAGGATGAAAGTGAATTGGAAAAAGGCAGCTCTAGGATTAGTTTCAGGAAGTGCGTTGTTAGCGCTTGCAGCATGTGGCGGCAACGGCGGTAGTACCGATGGTAGTAATGCAGATGCAGGTTCAGGTAGCGATGAAAAAACGATCACGGTCTCTGTAGGCGCAGACTATATTGATTATATCAATGAAGTGAAATCTGACTTTGAATCTGAAAATGATGTCACCATCAACGTTGTGGAAATGGACATGTTCGATCAAATGGATGCGCTTCAACTAGACGGTCCTGCTGGGAAAGGCCCAGATGTTACGATGTCTCCTTATGACCGTGTGGGTCAAGTAGGCTCCCAAGGGCATTTGGCAGAAATGACTTTGCCAGATGATGGACGGTACAGCGATACAGACAAGCAACAAGTGACCATCGATGATAAGATCTATGGCGCACCAGCAATGATCGAAGCGGTTGTCATGTTCTACAACAAAGACTTGATCGATGAAGCACCAGCAACTTTTTCTGATTTAGAAGAACTAGCAAAAGATGATCGTTTTGCAGAAGGCGATGACAATGTTGGTTTCTTAGCTCGTTGGACGGACTTTTATTATACGTATGGTCTATTAGCGGGGCATGGCGGGTATGTCTTTGGTGATGAAGGAACAGATCCATCTGATCTAGGGCTGAACAATGAAGGTTCTGTTGAAGCAATCACGTATGCAACTGATTGGTTCCAAAATGTCTGGCCGCAAGGAATGCTTGATGTATCAGCCAACGAAAACTTGATGTTGGATTACTTCAATCAAGGCAAAACAGCAGCTATCATTTATGGACCATGGGGCGTGAACGGCTTTGAAGAAGCAGGCATCAACTATGGAGTAGCGAAAATCCCAACGCTAAACAACGGCAACGACTATGAAACATTTGGCGGCGGAAAAGCGTGGGTGGTATCTAACTACTCACAAAACAAAGACGTTTCGCAACAATTTGTCGAGTATTTGACCAACGAAGCCAATCAAGAGAAATTGTATGACATGCGTCATGATATTCCAGCGAACATTATGGCTCAAGAAACAGTCGCTGCTTCTGATGATCCAGTAGCAAAAGCAGTGATTGAGCAATACAGTGTTTCACAACCAATGCCAAATATCCCTGAAATGTCTGAGGTTTGGGTAGGGGCTGAAAACATGCTGTTTGATGCAGGTTCAGGCAATATGACTCCTCAAGAAGCAGCGGATAATGCTGCCAAAACAATCGAAGAAGCGATTGAGCAGAAATACTAATAATTAGCCGATTACGGTCTGTCATTCATGTCGACGATTCTATAGAGGATGTTTGTCAAAAGGATTCCTTGCAACGTAGCACGCAAGAAATTGCTTGACGAGATTGTTTTCTATCGATCGTCGGCCGCTTGGCAGACTTTCGATTTTAAGGAGGATACATATGAGGACGAATTCACAAGCCATGCAGACAGCGCTTCTTTCAATCATCCCTGGTGGGGGACAATTCAAAAATGGTCAGAAATTCAAAGCGGGTCTCTTTTTTGCAGCCTTTCTGATTTTTCTGGTCGAAATGCTTTTGTTTGGTGGACAAGCACTTTATAACTTTGTCACACTCGGATCAGTACCGATGGAAGACAACTCTTTGTTCTTGTTGATTGAAGGAACACTGCAGGTCATCGTTACCGTTATTTTCATTATCTTTTGGGTTTTAAATATCAAAGATGCTTATCAGGTTCGGCAAAGCATTGAAAAAGGCTTCCCGGTAGCTGTTACGAGAAAAGAATTTTTCAAAAAATTATACGAAGATGGGTTCGCGTACTTACTGACGATCCCTGCCTACTTGGTAATGATCGTAGCAATTATTTTTCCAGTAATGGTGACGCTCTTTATGGCATTTACCAACTATGATTTTCGACACATTCCGCCAGCAAACTTAATCGACTGGATCGGTTTTTCGAATTTCACGAATATCTTCACCTTAAGTTCTTACCGCGACACCTTTGTAAAAGTATTCAGTTGGACGGTGATTTGGACCGTTTTAGCAACCACCTTGCAAATTACACTCGGCATACTGACAGCAGTTGTTGCCAACCAAAAATTTGTGAAGTTTCGTCGCGTCTTTGGGGTGATTTTCTTGCTTCCTTGGGCGGTGCCAGCGTTTATCACAATCATGAGTTTTTCAAATATGTTTAATGATACCGCAGGAGCGATCAATACGCAGGTGATCCCGCTATTGAACAATCTGCCTTTTGTGGATATTGGGAACATTGCTTGGAAGACTGATCCGTTTTGGACGAAAACGGCGATTATTTTGATTCAGGGTTGGTTAGGGTTTCCTTACATCTATGTAATGGTTTCGGGGATTTTACAATCCATTTCCGAAGATTTGTATGAAGCAGCAAAAATGGATGGAGCCAATGCGTTGCAGCGTTTTCGGAACATTACGCTGCCGGCAATCTTTTTGGTAGCAGCCCCAACCTTCGTTACGCAATATACAGGGAACTTTAATAACTTCTCGATGATCTATCTATTTAACGAAGGTGGACCAGGGAGTTTAGGCGGAAATGCTGGATCGACAGATATTTTGATTTCATGGATCTACAAACTGACGACCGGCGGCTCACCACAATATTCGATTGCTTCTGCATTGACCTTGATCATTTCCTTTGTGGTGATCTCCATTTCATTACTGGTGTTTAAAAAGACGAATGCATTTAATATGGAGGATTGAGGATGAAAAAGAAGAAGTTTTCTTTCAGCAAATTATTTACCTACTTGTTTATGATCGCGTTATCGATCATTATCATCTATCCCTTGTTGATTACCGCAACCTCAGCCTTCAAGGCAGGGAACATGATCGCTTTTCGCTTAGATTTTGATGCGGATTGGACATTGAACAACTTTCGACGTTTATTCAATGAAACCCCGTATTTGACATGGTATAAAAACACCTTGATCGTGGCCGTTTCGACGATGATCATTCAAGTAATGATCGTAACGTTAGCAGGGTATACTTACAGTCGTTACCGTTTTGCTGGTCGTAAAAGTAGTCTGATGGTGTTCTTGATCGTTCAAATGGTACCGACAATGTCGGCGTTGACCGCTTTTTATGTCATGGGCTTATTAGCAAACGGTCTAGATAGCTTCTGGTTCTTGACACTGATTTATATCGGTGGTGGGATTCCGATGAATACTTGGCTGATGAAGGGGT
This sequence comes from Enterococcus sp. DIV0213h, assembly GCF_051711285.1. Taxonomy (NCBI): domain Bacteria; kingdom Bacillati; phylum Bacillota; class Bacilli; order Lactobacillales; family Enterococcaceae; genus Enterococcus; species Enterococcus sp. DIV0213h. Next base: position 2,841,814 of record NZ_JBIOMH010000001.1, on the reverse strand, counting down.
ACTTTGATACGGTACCCATCGACTTGGATGAATCAGCAAAACTTGATGGTGCAGGGCATTTTCGTATCTTTTGGCAAATCGTTTTGCCCCTCGTAAAACCAATGGTTGCCGTCCAAGCATTGTGGGCCTTTATGGGACCATTCGGCGAATTCTTGCTGGCGCGATTCTTGCTTCGCTCACAAGAGCGTTTGACCGTCGCAGTCGGGCTGCAAACCTTTATCAATGATGCCCGTAACCAACGGGTCGCACTCTTTGCGGCAGGGGCGATTTTGATCGCCGTACCGATCGCTGCACTGTTTTTCTTCTTACAAAAATACTTTGTTTCAGGTTTGACCTCTGGCGGAACAAAAGGATAGGAATGATAGGATGTCTGAACAACGATTTCCCTTAACGTACTTTGGGGCCATTTTTTCTCCAACAAAAGTCTATGCATGGCGTAAAAAATTAAATCGCTGGCAGCAAGTGTTCGTCTATGTTTTCTTGATGTCCTTGCTGATGATCCCGTTGACCTTAATGATCAGCAAGCAAACGAATCAAGCCTTTGCGGCATTTTTTCCCCATGCAAAAACACTCGTGACGGCAGAAACGGCAGCAAAATACAATGAGTTGCAGCTGGAAGATGGCAAACTTTTAGCGGATGAGTCACAAGTCTTTTCCCAAACAGAAGCGGGGATCATAGGCGTTGCGCTTTCAGAAGCGGCTCTTGAAAAAGCAAAATACGCCATCAATTTTCGGGAAACAGACTGGACCATCAAAGAAGAAATCGATGGACAAACTTATCACTATGAAATGCGTTACACGGCGGAAATGGCACCTGATCAAGTAGATGATGCGGCTTCGTTTCAAAAAGCAATCGAAGACGGCTTCTATCGCAACAACGAGACAGCAATTTTCTTCAGTCAGACGATCACAGTGGCATTTTTATTGGTGGCAATGAATAGTATTCTAGTCATAGGCGCAGCGTTTTTCCTCTGGTTGACGAAAAAATCACGACTATCGACAATCGGCAGCTTTAAAGAAAGTACGAACGTGATTTTAAATGCACTGGGGGCAGGCTCTCTCGTTGCGATGTTGGCAGGATTTATTGGCGCTGATATCGTCTTGATGATCGGGATTCAGTCTTTAGGCATGCTACTGATGCTCTTCTTAGCTTTCTTAAAAACCCGTTTTAAAACGGCATAATTTGCAAACCTTCGCAACAAGACGTTTGGGCGTGTGCTGGACTTTCAGCGCCGATCAATGGCTTGTTGCGTGTTTTTTTTCCCGCGTTTCTTTAAAATCTGTGAAAAAAGGTTAAGAATCCGTTTATCACGCAAGATTGATGCGATAGTTCTATCGAAAAATATTTCATTTATGGTGAACTAGTGCTAAAATAGTTAGGAGAGTTTCCAGCTAGGATAATGCAGAAGTAAAAGGAGAATTATTAAGGTATGGCCAATTTTTTTAGAAAATTAATTGAAAACGACAAAAAAGAATTAAAACGTCTTGACCATATTGCGAATCAAGTTGAATCACATGCGGATGAAATGGCCGCTTTATCTGATGAACAATTACGCGGGAAAACCGATGAATTTCGTCGTCGTTTCCAAGAGGGAGAGACTTTGGATAAATTATTACCTGAAGCCTTTGCAGTAGTACGTGAAGCTGCAAAACGCGTTTTGGGCCTTTATCCTTACCACGTCCAATTAATGGGTGGGATCGTCTTGCATGATGGGAATATCCCAGAGATGCGTACGGGTGAAGGGAAAACCTTGACGGCGACATTACCTGTTTATTTGAATGCTTTGAGCGGTCAAGGTGTCCACGTCGTAACTGTCAATGAATACTTGGCAACTCGTGACTCGACTGAGATGGGGGAGCTGTACAACTTTTTAGGGTTGACGGTCGGCTTGAACATCAACTCAAAATCAGCAGAAGAAAAACGTGCGGCATATGCTTGTGACATCACTTATAGTACAAACAATGAATTAGGGTTTGACTATTTGCGGGACAACATGGTGGTTTACCGTCATCAAATGGTACAGCGTCCATTAAACTATGCCATCGTCGATGAGGTCGATTCGATCTTGATCGATGAAGCGAGAACACCGTTGATCATTTCAGGACAAGCAGAAAAATCAACTGCGCTATACAATCGGGTCGACAATTTTGTCAAACGCTTGACGGAAGAAGAAGACTACAAAATCGATATCCAATCAAAAACGATCGGTTTGACAGAACGTGGGATCGAAAAAGCGGAAGAGACCTTCGGCTTAGAAAACTTGTATGATATTGAAAACACGGCATTGACCCATCACTTGGATCAAGCACTACGAGCGAATTACATTATGATTCGCGATATCGATTATGTCGTGCAAGATGGAAAAGTAATGATCGTTGACCAATTTACAGGTCGGATCATGGATGGTCGCCGATATTCTGATGGGCTCCATCAAGCGATCGAAGCGAAAGAAAGTGTCGAAATCGAAGATGAAACCAAAACGATGGCGACGATCACATTCCAGAACTACTTTCGGATGTACAAAAAACTGTCTGGGATGACTGGTACAGCGAAAACGGAAGAAGAAGAGTTTCGAGAAATCTATAACATGCAAGTCATTCAGATTCCTACAAACAAACCAATCTTACGGGATGATCGTGCGGACTTGCTTTATCCAACGCTTACGAGCAAATTCCAAGCAGTCGTTCAAGACATCAAAGAGCGTCACCGCAAAGGACAACCCGTGCTTGTAGGGACGGTCGCTGTTGAGACTTCTGAATTACTGTCATCGATGCTTGATCGTGAGAAAGTTCCTCATGAAGTATTGAATGCCAAGAATCACTTTAAAGAAGCAGAAATCATTTTGAATGCGGGACAAAAAGGTGCTGTAACGATCGCGACCAATATGGCTGGTCGGGGAACGGATATCAAGTTAGGTCTTGGTGTTGCAGAACTAGGCGGCTTGGCAGTTATCGGTACTGAGCGTCATGAATCACGACGGATCGATAATCAGTTGCGGGGACGTGCGGGACGTCAAGGAGATCCAGGGATGTCGCAATTTTACTTGTCGTTAGAAGATGATTTAATGAAGCGTTTTGGTTCTGAACGAATCAAAGTGTTCTTGGATCGGATGAAGATCGATGAAGGCGACGCCGTGATCCAAAGCAAGATGCTTTCAAAACAAGTAGAATCTGCCCAACGACGAGTGGAAGGCAATAACTACGATACTCGGAAAAACGTCTTGCAATACGATGACGTGATGCGAGAACAGCGGGAAGTTATTTACGGACAACGTCAAGAAGTGATCATGGAAGAAACGGATCTTTCACCACAATTAATGAATATGGTGAAACGTTCCATCAGCCGAGTCGTCGACAGTCATACGCAATTAGAAGAAAGCAATTGGAACTACGAAGGAATCGTTGATTTTGCGGCGAATGCACTTGTTCATGAAGATACTATCAGTATCGAGGACATCAAGGGCAAATCAGCTCAAGAGATCAAAGACTACCTAAACCAACGGGCAGAAGAAGTCTTTGAACAAAAGAAAGCACAACTTAATAGTCCAGAACAATTACTGGAATTTGAAAAAGTCGTCATCTTACGAGTTGTCGATACGAAGTGGACCGACCACATCGATGCTATGGATCAGCTGCGTCAATCGGTTGGGTTACGGGCTTATGGACAAAACAATCCATTAGTTGAGTACCAAACAGAAGGATTCAATATGTTTGAGAACATGGTTGGAGCGATCGAATATGAAGTAACTCGTCTCTTTATGAAGGCAGAGATTCGTCAAAACGTTCAACGGGAACAAGTTGCTCAAGGGGAAGCACAAGGGGTAGAAGAAGCACCTGCTGCCCAAGCACCAAGTTTCAAAAACGTTGGTCGTAACGATCCTTGTCCATGCGGCAGCGGGAAAAAATTCAAGAATTGCCACGGGAAAAATATGTAACACGTTTTGAAAAAGTTGAGAGTAGGCTGGCAGACGTTTTTGTCCAGTCTACTTTCGTTTGTAAGAAAAAAAGAAAGAAGGAATTTTAATGGAAATCGCAGATATTCGGAATCAATTGACCCAGATGAATGAAAAAATAATCAGTTTTAGGGGGTCTCTTTGACTTAGATCAGTTAGAAGAGGACATTGCGGAAGCGGAACACCAAATGGCAGATCCCACCTTTTGGGATGACTCAGAAAAAGCTCAACAAGTCATTAACGCAAACAATGCCAACAAAGAGACCTACGATCAGTTCAATCAGTTAGCAGAAGAATTGGAAGAGCTGGAAGTGATGTTGGAAATGATTCAAGAAGAAGCAGACCCAGAAATGGAAGCAGAACTTGAAGCACGGATCACGAAGCTAAACGAGAAAATGGCGTCTTATGAATTGTCGATGCTGTTAGATGAACCCTATGATCGAAATAACGCCATCATCGAGCTTCATCCTGGTGCAGGCGGTACCGAATCACAAGACTGGGGCAGCATGCTGTTACGGATGTATACTCGTTTTTGCGAACAACACGGGTATCAAGTAGAGACCCTCGACTATCAAGCTGGTGATGAAGCGGGGATCAAAAGTGTCACTTTACTTGTAAAAGGCCACAACGCCTATGGGTATTTGAAATCGGAAAAAGGCGTTCATCGTTTAGTTCGGATCTCACCTTTTGATTCAGCCAAGAGACGGCACACGTCATTTTGCTCGGTGGATGTGATGCCAGAATTAGATGGGGCGATCGATGTGGAAATCAACTCAGATGATTTGAAAATCGATACGTACCGCGCAAGTGGTGCGGGTGGACAGCACATCAACAAAACCGAATCTGCTGTGCGGATCACCCATATTCCGACAGGAACGGTCGTTGCTAGCCAAGCCCAGCGCTCACAATTGAAAAACCGTGAGCAAGCGATGGGGATGTTGAAAGCCAAGCTGTATCAATTAGAAGTGGAAAAGAAAGAGCAAGAGGCAGCAGCTTTGCGAGGCGAGCAGTTAGAAATTGGTTGGGGCTCGCAAATCCGTTCTTATGTCTTCCATCCCTATTCGATGGTCAAAGATCACCGAACGAATTTCGAAACTGGGAATGTACAGGCAGTCATGGATGGCGATTTGGATGGCTTTATCGACGCGTATTTGAAGCTGAAATTGAATCAAAAATAACCTTGTGTGACTTAAACAGATTGAAACATAATTGTAATCTGTTGCAAGCAAGGTGAAATATATTCATGCTATAATAAGCCAGAATGAAAATTTGAGATGGAGAGATAGCTGTATGATAGAAATGAAAGATATAATGAAAAAGTACTCTAATGGTACGACTGCTATCCGTAACCTTTCGATTTCAATTGATCAAGGAGAGTTTGTTTATGTCGTGGGCCCATCGGGTGCCGGTAAATCAACCTTTATCAAATTGATGTATCGGGAAGAAAAAGCAACTAAAGGCGTTTTGAATGTCGCAGGATATGATTTGGTCGGCATGAAAAACCGCGAGATCCCATTGATGCGTCGGGAAATCGGCGTGGTCTTTCAGGATTATAAACTTTTACCACGGAAAACGGTCTTTGAAAATGTTGCTTATGCAATGCAAGTTATCGGCCGCAAACCTCGTGATATCAAAAAACGGGTGATGGAAGTGTTAGACTTGGTCGGCCTGAAACATAAGGTGCGGGTATTTCCAAGTGAGCTTTCCGGTGGGGAACAACAGCGGGTGTCGATCGCTCGTGCCATCGTAAATACGCCGAAAGTATTGATTGCGGATGAACCAACGGGGAATCTAGATCCTGAAAACTCATGGGAAATCATGAAGCTGCTTGATCGGATCAATGCCCAAGGAACAACGGTCGTTATGGCGACCCATAATAGTACGATCGTAAATACGATTCGTCATCGCGTGATCGCGATTGAAAATGGCCGCATTATTCGCGACCAAGCGGAAGGAGAATATGGTTACGATGATTAGAACATTTTTCCGTCATCTCCTGGAGAGTATCAAAAGTTTAAAGCGTAACGGCTGGATGACTATTGCGTCATTGAGTGCGGTAACGATCACACTGACATTAGTCGGTATTTTTCTAGGTGTAATCTTAAATGCAACAAAACTAGCCGAAGACATTCGCGAGAATGTGGACGTTTCGGTTTTCGTTGATATTGGTACGGAACAAGAAGACATGGATGCTTTGGAACAGTCCTTAAATGATCTGCCGAACGTTTCAGAAGTGAAATTTTCTAGCCGAGACGAAGAGTTGCAGAAGATCCAAGATGCAATGGGGGATTCATGGAACTTGTTCGAAGGCGACAGCAATCCGCTGTATAATGTGTTTGTCGTCAGTGCAACAGATCCAGAGTATACGACAGAGATCGCTGAGCAAGCTGGCGAATTGCCAAATGTTTTCAAAGCCGATTACGGCGGAGATTCTTCTGACCGAATCTTTGAATTGTCTGCTGCTGTGCGGACTTGGGGCTTAGCTGCTGCTGTCTTATTGATTTTTGTGGCAATGTTCCTGATCTCTAATACGATTCGGATCACGATTTTGTCTCGTCAAAGAGAAATTCAGATCATGCGTCTGGTGGGGGCGAAAAACGGCTACATTCGTTGGCCATTCTTCCTTGAAGGCGGCTGGATCGGACTCTTAGGTTCGATCGTTCCGATTGCATTAATGTACTTCGGCTACCACCAAGTTTATGCAATGGTCAATCCATCCTTACTGCGTTCAAATTACAGTTTAATTGCACCAAATATGTTTCTATTACAAGTTTGCGGTGTAATGGCGCTGATTGGGATCGTGATCGGTTCACTTGGTTCCGTCTTATCAATGCGCCGTTTCTTAAAATTCTAAACCGATGTTTTTTTAGTCGATCGTCAAGATCGGCTTTTTTTGTTTCATCACAGTGTTTCTTTACTTTAGGTACTATTTTTTGATATGCTTTAGTAGCGGGAAATCGGGGAAGAGGTGGAGAAATGGTTGTAATGGATAATTTGGTAACCATTTTATTTATAGTCAATATTTTGTTATCAATCATTATCATTTTCAGAGAAAGGCGGCAGACTGCTCAAACGTGGGCCTGGCTTTTGGTCTTGATGTTCATTCCAATCGTTGGCTTTGTGCTTTACTTTTTCTTTGGTAGAGGGATCTCTAAAGAAAAGATCTTTGATATGCGCTCACAGGCAAAGGTGGGGCTGAATGTTGAATTAGAAGAACAAAAACAAGCCCTCGCTCGTCAGCTGTTTCCGCATCCGCCGACCGCGCAGGTAGAAGTGCAGCAGCTGGTCTACCTGTTGACAGTCTTTGGGCAATCCCTGTATACGACAGCGAATAGTATGACGCTTTATACCGACGGACGGCAGAAATTTGATGCCTTGATCGCGGATATCGAACAGGCAAAAAATCACATTCATATGGAATATTACATTTATCGCAGTGATACATTGGGAAATGAAGTCAAAGAGGCACTGGTGCGCGCGGCGAAGCGGGGCGTAAAAGTAAGAGTCTTATTAGATGCTTGGGGCAGCACCCAAGTATCATTGAAGTTTTTTGATGAGTTGCGTCTACATGGCGGTCAAATTGCCTTCTTCTTTCCTTTATTCGTTCCTTATGTCAATCCGCGAATCAATTATCGAAATCATCGGAAAATCGTGGTGATCGATGGAGAAATTGGCTATACAGGCGGTTTTAATGTGGGAGATGAATATCTAGGGCAAGTGGAAAAATTCGGTTATTGGCGAGACAATCACTTGCGAATTGCCGGTTCAGCTGTCTATTCGCTGCAAAATCGGTTTTTGATGGATTGGAATTCACAACATGCGTTGGAGATCAAATATGATCCTTCCTTGTTTCCTGAAATCAAACAAGTCGGGACAGTTGCAGCCCAAGTCATCACGAGTGGTCCTGATACGGAACATGAAGAAATCAAAATGACCTATCTGAAAATGATCAACTTAGCCAAAAAGGAAATCTTGATCCAAACACCTTATTATATTCCGGATGAAGCCATTCACAATGCCTTGAAGTTGGCACTGCTTTCTGGGGTGAAAGTCCATATACAAATCCCTAACAAACCGGATCATCCCTTGGTATATTGGGCGACCTATTCCTTTGCGGCTGAGCTACTGCATTTTGGGGCAGTCATCGAAACCTATGAGAAAGGGTTTATGCATGCAAAAACGATGATCATTGACAGTGGGCTCGTTTCGATTGGTTCAGCAAATATCGATGTCCGATCGTTTCGTTTAGACTTTGAGGTCAATACGATCATCTACGATGCACAACTCGCGACGCAAACGAAAGAAGCGTTTCTGGCGGATTCGATCGATTCTAAGCACTTAACGATCGAAGCGTATCAGCAAAGAAAGCTGACGATCAAAATCAAAGAAGGCTTGGCACGCCTTGTGTCACCCTTGCTGTAAAAAAAGTGCCCTTTTCCAAAAGATGGAAGCCATCATTTTGGAAAAGGGCACTTTTTTAATAGGATTAACCCATAATACTTGTGTATGCTGCTAAGAAAATCGAGCCAACAGTGAGAATAAGCATGGTCCAGATCACGACTTGCGTGATTTTTGCAAAGGTACTTTTTGGTTTTTTCTCGTTCATTCTAATCCACCTTTTAGAGTTATTCTAGTGACAGTTTACCCTCAAATACACAAGAACTCAAGTTGAACCAAGGAGAAATTAAGAAATTTTCAATTTCAGGACAAAAAAAATCATTAGAATGGCAAGATAGACTTGTTGAAGATACGCCCTTCTGTTTTAATAGGTAAAGAAATGCATTCTTCAAGACTTTCAAAAGTCAGCTGGTGAACAAAGAGGCTCCTTAAAAAATTTCATGACTGTCTTATTCCAGCTCAGATTTTTAAAAGAACTGAAACACGGATGTAAAGAAAATAAAGTATAGTGACACTAGTTGTTAGAAAGGATTTTGCTGTATGTCTGGATTTAATCCAATCGTTTTGTTTTGGTATATCTTCCCTGTGCTCGTCTATTTCGCCTGTCGGTTCATTGTTTCCGCGTTGTCCTTGAATGATCGTTACCACGTGAAGGCACCGGATTTAGCAGTACCGTTTTTGATGGTCGGGATTCATCAATTATCAAAGTATACTTTTGATCAAGCGATCACATTGTACTATTTGATCTCCATTTTTTTATTAGGGATTCTGCTGGCAGTTTTTCAGGCATATTACTATGAGGAGATCCAATATGGTCGCTATTTAAAGATGTATTGGCGTAGTATTTTTCTATTTACGATCATTTTTCATGTCGTTTTGATCATTCTAAATATTGTTAGTTACTTATAGTGTTTTGACTCTTGATAAACGCCCATTTTTTCACTTAAAGTTTTTTTAAAAACTTTAAGTAGTCGGTTTTCCTCTTTTTCCTCATTTGGTAAAGAAAAGTCAAACAACTTCCCTTTCAAATTTCATATAATTTGTGGTAGAAAGTGGGGGATTGTGGTAGACTGTGAATATCAGGTGGAGATCGGGGGTTATTTATCGATGTTTATGGGTGAATTTCAACATTCGATAGATGCAAAAGGCCGACTAATCGTCCCTTCAAAACTACGAGAAAAACTCGGAGAAAAATTTGTTGTGACACGTGGATTAGATGGCTGTTTATTTGGCTACCCCTTATCTGAATGGGAAAAACTTGAAGAAAAACTAAACGAAATGCCTTTAGCGAAAAAGGACGCTCGGACATTTGTCCGCTTCTTTTATTCTGCTGCAACAGAGTGCGAAATCGATAAACAAGGACGAATCAATATCCCTGTTACATTGAGAAATCATGCAGACCTTACCAAAAGCTGTGTGATCATCGGCGTTTCAAACCGAATCGAGATTTGGGATGAAACGCGTTGGCAAGCATTCTCTGAAGAAGCAGAAGAAAACTTTGATGAAATTGCTGAAACAATGATTGATTTTGGCTTATAGGCTTGATAGGAAGAGGAAAAAACACATGGCAGATTTTCAACACTACACCGTTATGCTACAGGAGACCGTTGATGGGTTAAAGATTCGTCCAGAAGGCGTCTATGTCGATTGTACATTAGGTGGAGCCGGTCATAGTGAATATTTATTGTCGCAACTGTCTGAAGAGGGACATCTCTTTGCTTTTGATCAAGACCAAACTGCTATCGATCATGCGAAAGAACGTTTAGCACCATATGTTGCTAAAGGAATGGTTACGTTCATTAAAAGTAATTTCCGCTATTTAAAGGAAGCATTGCATCAACACGGTGTGAGCCGAGTCGATGGGATTTTGTACGATTTAGGTGTTTCCTCACCCCAATTAGATGAAGCCGAACGCGGCTTTAGCTACCACCAAGATGCACCGCTGGATATGCGGATGGATCAAACTGCAACATTGACTGCCTATGAAGTAGTCAATCAATTCGACTACCACCAATTAGTCAAAATCTTCTTCCGTTATGGAGAAGAGAAATTCTCGAAACAAATCGCTCGTGAAATCGAGCGGGTGCGACAAGATCATCCAATCGAAACAACGGGTGAGTTGGTCGATATCATCAAAACAGCCATTCCGGCGCCAGCAAGAAGAAAAGGCGGACACCCTGCAAAACGGGTTTTCCAAGCCATTCGCATTGCAGTCAATGATGAGCTAGGTGTGATTGAAGAATCACTTGAACAAGCGATCCATCTTTTAGCAGTCAACGGACGTGTGAGTGTCATCACGTTTCACTCTTTAGAAGATCGCATCGTGAAATCGATGTTCAAGGAATACAGCACACCGAAGGATATGCCGCCAGGTTTGCCGATGATACCAGAAGAATTCCAACCAACACTTAAACTTATAACAAGAAAACCACTACTTCCAACTGAGGAAGAAGTAGCTGAAAATAATCGTTCTCGCAGTGCGAAACTGCGAATCGCGGAAAAAATCAAGGAAAGCGAAGGGTAACAACTATGGCAGAACTAAAAGTTCATGACTATGAATTCAGAGAACCACTTGAATCACAACCTATGGAACACTCTGAACCGACAACTGAAAAACTGCCTACTGATCCCCAGCGTCCTGAGGTCATCCGCGTACCAGCATCTCCGGCTCGTCGGTTAAAAAGCATTTCTACTCTGGAAAAACTGATCGCTGCCTTTGTGATCATCTCTGTATTGACGTTGGCGATCTTGACCATCAATATTCGAACCAATATCAGTCAAGTCGAACACGATATTTCTTTGATCCAATCGGATATCAATGAAAAAACAACACAAGCAGAACAGTTGGAACAAGAGAAAAATGAACTTTCTAAAACCGAGCGCATCCAAAAGATTGCTGAGGATAATGGATTGTCGATCGATGACGGCAATTTAAGGAAAGTGGACTAAATGAAGTTAACAGATAAATTCAAGCAATACTTAAAAAAGAACAATCAAACTACAACGAACAATCGCAAAAAAGTAGGTATTATTCTCTTTGCTACGAGTATTGGATTGTTCTTTTTGTTTGTCACGCGTTTGAGCTACATCGTCATTGTCGGAGATGTCGCTGGGACTTCCTTAGCTGAAAAAACGAAAAATCTTTATGAAGGCAGTGAAGTCATCAAAGCGAAACGTGGAACGATCTATGACCGCAATGGGATTCCAATTGCTGAAGATGTGACTTCCTATTCAATTTACGCTGTTTTGAACCAAAATTACAAAGATGGCAAAAAGAATCTTTTTGCAGAAAAAGCAAACTTCAATAAATTGGGCAAAATCTTGTCGGATGTATTGTCCATCGACCAAGAAACAGCAGTCAATACATTAGAAGAAGGGCTTGAGCAACAATTATGGCGTGTTTCTTTTGGAAGCAAAGGGAACAATATTACATTAGAACAAAAGAATGCGATTGAAGATGCAATGGAAAAAGAAGGGATTGCTGGCTTTCATTTTGACAGTCATCCAGCTCGTCTTTATCCGAATGGTGTCTTTTCTTCTCACTTTATCGGGTATGCTGTTGCCAATGATGACGATACTGGTCTAGTTGGGAAAACGGGACTAGAAGCTGCGTACAATGACGTGCTTTCAGGGACCGATGGCGAGATCGTTTATCAAAAAGACAACAATCAAAATCCGTTGCCAGGAACCGTAGCCGAAACTGTTGCAGCGGTGGATGGAAAAGACGTCTATACGACAATTGATAGTCGAATCCAAAGCTACTTGGAAACGCTGATGGACAGTGTCTTTAAAGAAAACAAACCAGAAAACTTAACAGCGAACTTAATGGATGCAAAAACGGGTGAAATCGTGGCGATGGCGCAACGACCAACCTATAATCCAGAAAATTTGGATTCCATCAATGATTGGCAAAACCTATTAGTTGAGGACAACTACGAGCCAGGATCAACCATGAAGATCTTGACGACGGCAGCAGCGATCGATCAAGGGATCTTTAATGAAAACGAAACTTTTACCCCAAGCCCCGATGGAATGAAACTTTATGATGCAACCATCAACGACTGGGACTTCGGTCAAAAAGGAACACTGACGATGCGCCAAGCACTTTCATGGTCGAGTAATATTGGAATGGTGACCTTGGAACAGCGAATGGCAGATCGTTGGCAGCAATACTTAAAAGAATTTGGTTTTGGTCGCAGTACCTATTCAGGATTGCCTAACGAAAATACTGGGATCACACCAGAGGATAACCCTGTCAGCCAAGCGATGACGTCATTTGGTCAAGCGATTGGTGTGACGAATTTCCAAATGATGCAGGCCTTTACGTCGGTGGCAAATAACGGAACGATGTTGAAACCACAATTTATTAGTAAAATCGTTGATGGCAATACAGGAGAAGAAACGGTCACACAACCAGAAGAAGTTGGCCATCCCATCACAGCAGAAGCGGCAACAAAAGTACGGGAATATATGCGTGATGTTGTCGAAAGTGAAAATTACGGAAGTGCTTATGGTGTCTATGAACTACCGGGCTACAATATTTCCGCGAAAACGGGGACAGCCCAAGTAGCCGATCCAACGACCGGTAAGTATTTGTCTGGTGGTACCAATTATCTGTATTCTGTTGTTTTGATGTTTCCTTCAGAAGAACCTGAATATATTTTGTATTTGACGATCAAATTGCCAGAGAAGCACGAAAGCACCGTGTTGGGTGAAATTGCCAATCCATTGATGAAACGAGTCATGGATCTGAAAAATTCTGCATTAGAAGATAGTACAACCTCTGGTAGTGAAACGACTGTAGGGGATTATCGTAATCTTGATACAGAATCAGCGGCAACTGACGTTCAAAAAGCTGGGTTGACCCCTGTTGTCATCGGTGATGGCGAGAAGGTCATCGCACAGTCCGTTGACAGCGGCACTTCGATCATGCCTGGCGGACGGGTACTGCTGATTACGGATAGCGACAAGTATTACATGCCTGATACGACCTCCTGGTCCAAAGCAGATTTGATCAAATTTGGCAGTCTGTTGAATGTGGACGTCAGTTTTGAAGGGGACGGCTATTGTACCAAACAGAGCGTGGAGCCTTATACTGAGTTATCGGGACAATCGATCAAGTTTACACTAAGCGAAAACGAATAGAATAATAGGAGAGAACGATATGGAATGGACAGAGATGATATTACCTTTGGCAAGCGGCTTTGCGATCGTAACAGCCGCAATGCCTTTGTTTATCGGCTATTTTCAAATGAAGAAATACGGACAGGAAATACGTGGTGACGGCCCTAAATGGCATAACGTAAAGGCTGGTACACCAACGATGGGTGGGTTTGTATTTTTGATTTCTGCAATGATCACTGCAATTTGGGTAGGGGCATGGCAAAATCAACTGACTGCTTCATTGTTCATTCTTTTGTTCATTACCTTGGTTTATGGTGCATTAGGATTTCTTGACGATTTCATCAAGATTTTCCGCAAAAGAAATATGGGCTTAAACTCGCTGCAAAAATTGATTGGACAAATTTTAGGCGGACTCGTCTTTTACTTTGTTTTTCGAGCGGAAGGCAATGCAGACGTGTTAAATTTCTTTGGGATCGATGTGCCACTGTCGATCTTTTACGGAGTGTTCGTCATCTTTTGGCTGGTCGGTTTTTCAAATGCAGTCAACTTGACCGACGGTATCGATGGTCTGGTCGCAGGACTGGGCACGATTTCTTTTTCAACTTACGCACTGATTGCTTGGCGGCAAGATCAAATCGATGTATTGATCGTTTGTCTAGCAATCATTGGCGGATTGATCGGCTTCTTTCCGTACAATCGCAAACCGGCTAAAATTTTTATGGGGGATGTCGGCTCACTGGCTTTAGGCGGTCTGCTGGCAGCAATTTCGATTCTTTTACACCAAGAATGGACCCTCTTGCTTGTCGGACTGGTCTATGTTTGTGAAACAGCAAGCGTGATGCTGCAAGTTGCCTCATTCAAATTAACGGGCAAACGAATCTTCAAGATGTCACCCATCCACCATCATTTTGAAATGAGCGGATGGTCTGAGTGGAAGATCGACACTGTTTTTTGGTGTATTGCGTTAGGTTGCTCGTTGCTCACAATAGCCCTTGTATGGTAGGAGATGAAGAAAATGAAAAAAATTAAAACATATCAAAATAAAAAAGTTCTTGTGCTAGGATTAGCGCGTAGTGGATTCAGTGCGGCCAAATTGTTACATGATTTGGGCGCACTTGTGACCGTTAATGACGGCAAGCCATTTGCTGAAAATCCCGAAGCACAAGATCTTTTGGCGTTAGGGGTCAAAGTGATCACTGGCAGCCACCCAATCGAATTATTGGATGAAGGCTTTTCGTTAGTTGTGAAAAATCCAGGAATCCCTTATTCACAGCCCCTTGTTCAAAAAGCTTTAGAGAAAAAAATTCCTGTAATCACGGAAGTGGAGCTAGCGTATCAAATCTCTGAGGCTCCGATTATCGGCATTACTGGTACGAACGGAAAAACCACCACAACGACCATGATCGCCAATGTCTTAAACGCAGGGATGCAAAAAGGGCAGGCACTGCTTTCTGGGAACATTGGGTTTCCTGCAAGTTCCGTTGCTCAAACGGCCAAAGCGGAAGACCGATTAGTCATGGAATTGTCTAGCTTCCAATTGATGGGGATCGATACTTTGCGACCAAAAATCGCCGTGATCACCAATATTTATGAAGCCCATATCGATTACCATGGCAGTCGTCCAGAGTATGTCCTAGCAAAGTGGCGATTACAACAGCGAATGACTGCAGATGATTATTTGGTGATCAACTGGAACCAGCCAGAACTAGAAGCACTGTCGGCAAAATCAAAAGCGCAAATCATTCCTTTTTCCACCAAGGAAAAAGTAGCAGGCGCGTACATGCTTGACGGTATCCTCTATTATAAAGAAGAAGTGATTATGGCAGCTGATGAACTTGGCGTGCCAGGAGATCATAATATTGAAAATGCATTAGCAGCGATTGCTGTCGGTAAACTTTGCGATATGCCAAACGAAGCCATTAAGCAAGCGTTACAAACCTTTACAGGCGTGCCCCATCGGACTCAGTATGTCACCACCATCAATCAGGTGAAATTTTTCAATGACTCCAAAGCAACAAACATTCTAGCCACAGAAATGGCATTAGGCGGCTTTGATAATGAGAAACTGATTTTATTGGCAGGTGGTCTGGATCGGGGGAACAGCTTTGATGACTTAGTTCCCGCACTAAAAGGGCTAAAAGCCATCGTGTTGTTTGGTGAAACAAAGGAAAAATTAGCCGCTGCTGCTCAAGCAGCAGGGGTAAAAACAATTGAAATGACAGACAATGTTGAAACAGCCGTCCCATTAGCCTTTTCTTTAAGTGCTGCTGGAGATACGATTTTATTGTCACCTGCGAATGCAAGTTGGGATCAATACCCTAATTTTGAAGTTCGCGGCGACAAATTTATGGCGGCAGTAGCAGAACTTAAATAGAAATGAGTGACGGATATGAAAATACTTGTGACTGGCGGCGGTACTGGCGGACATATTTATCCAGCGTTGTCTTTTGTCGATTATGTAAAAGAGATTGACCCGACAGCCGAATTTTTATACATTGGTGCAACAAGGGGCTTGGAAAATAAAATCGTCCCTCCAACAGGTATTCCTTTTAAAACATTAGAAATCCAAGGCTTTAAGCGTAAGTTGTCCTTCGATAATGTAAAAACGATCCAACTTTTCATGAAAAGTTATTACGCAGCCAAAAAAATCATCAAGGAGTTTCAACCGGATGTGGTGATCGGCACCGGCGGCTACGTTTCTGGCGCGGTGGTCTTTGCTGCAGCGAAGTTGAAAATTCCTACAATTATTCATGAACAAAATAGTGTTCCCGGAATCACGAATAAATTTCTAACCAAATATGTGGACAAAATCGCCATTGCCTTTCACGATGCGTCCCAGTACTTTCCAGCGAAGAAAACGGTGCTGGTGGGGAATCCCAGAGGTCAAGAAGTACGCAACAGTCAAAAGTCAGCGATCTTGTCTTCCTACGATTTAAATCCGGCGAAAAAGACGGTCTTGGTTTTTGGTGGGAGTCAAGGAGCACTGAAAATCAATCAAGCGATCATTGATGCGCTGCCGCTGTTTGCTCAAAAAGAGTATCAGCTTCTCTATGCGTCAGGTGAACGGTATTACAAAGAGATCGAAGAAAAAATCGGCATGTCAAAAGATGCCTTTCCTAATATCAGTATTCGCCCTTACATTGATCAGATGGCGGAAGTGATGGCAAATAGTGATTTGTTGATTGGACGAGCAGGAGCCACATCGATCGCAGAATTCACTGCATTAGGGATTCCAGCGATTTTGATTCCTAGTCCTTATGTGACCAATGACCACCAAACGAAGAACGCCCAAAGTTTAGCCAATGCAGGAGCAGTCAAAATGATTGCCGATCATGAACTAAACAGTCAAAACCTCGTGGAAGCAGTAGACAGTATCATGCAAGATGAAGCCCTTCGTAGTAAGATGGCAAAAGCCTCAAAAGAACAAGGGATCAGCGATGCCTCAGAACGATTATTTCGACTTGTGCAAGAGGTAATCAAATAGTACAATGTGTGGGATAGAAAGGAGCGATTATCATTAGTAAAGACAAAACACCTCATGATGATCAAACCCCCTCGTCAACGGAAGAGTTGACCCCTTGGCAAAAAGAAAATCTAAAGTATTTGCAAGAAAAAGGCAATCAGCCAGCTTGGTCTTCTCCTGCTCCTGAAGAAACAGAAGATACGTCCAAAGACCATGAAGACGAGCAAGAAGAAACATTTTTTGAAGCAGATGAAGCAATGGAAGAGTCTGTTGATGAGAAGGAAGCATTGCCAGAGCCAGAAAATAAGGCCCGCTCCTTTGCTGATCGGCTGCCTAACCTAAAGGCGTACCGCAACCAAGTGTTGATTCGCCGTTTAGCCTTGATTATTGGATTGTTGATGATTCCTTTATTGATTGTTTTGTATTTCGTTTCGCCCCTTAGTCGTTTGGCGAATGTGGTCGTCAAAGGCAATCATGAAGTATCCGCAGAAGCAATTCTCGAAAATTCGGACCTAACCGTCAATGAAGAGATGTGGCCGCAATTTTTCGAACGTAATCAAAGCGTGTCTGCCATCAAAAAAGAATTGCCACGTATAAAAAATGCCTCAATTTCTCTATCTGGTATCAATCGCTTCGATATCACTGTCACTGAATTTCAAGAAGTTGCTTTACTAGCCCAAGATGGTGGCTATGCGCCGGTTTTAGAAAATGGCGTTGTGTTAGATGAAATCAGTGAGCAGCCAGTGGAAGGATTGCCGGTTTTAGAAAATTTTTCGGCTGAAGATAAAATCAAAGCAACACTTAGTGCCTATCAAGAATTAAGTTCAGAAATTCGCGATGGCGTTTCTCAAATCAAATATACCCCCCGTGACAGCAATGATGAGCTGCTGACTCTCTTTATGAATGATGGCAATCAAGTGATCGTCAACATTTCGAATATGGTGAGTCAAATGCAGTATTATCCGCAAATTGCCAAAGATTTGACCGAGGACAGTATTGTGGATATGGAAGTTGGAATCTTTACTTACCCAATTTCAAATACACAAGAAGACGATGCAGACGAAAATCAAACAGCTGATAGTGATTCTTAGGAAAAATTCAAGAGTTTTTTTCATTAACTTGTTTCTAAAAAGCGCCATTATATGGTAGAATTGGTAACAGTGAACAAATTATTCGAATGAACTCTAAAAACGGACTGTGATGGTTCGCTATATATCCAATTTAAGTAGGAGGGAACCCCATCCATGGCAAAAACGGGAATGTATGTTGGCCTTGATATCGGTACGACATCTGTAAAAGTTGTAGTAGCCGAATACGTTGACAGCCAAATGAATATCATTGGTGTAGGTAATGCAAAATCAGAAGGAATCAACCGTGGGATCATTGTAGATATCGATAAAACGGTACAAGCCATTCAAAGAGCAGTAAGACAAGCAGAAGAAAAAGCAGGAATTCAAATTCGCAGTGTAAGTGTTGGTGTACCAGCCAATCTTCTTGAAGTGGAAAATTGTCAAGGAATGATCGCTGTCAATAGTGAATCAAAAGAGATCACCGACGAAGACGTGCGTAATGTTGCCTCCGCAGCACTCGTTCGTTCTACCCCTCCTGAAAGACAGATCATTGCTATTTTACCGCAGGAATTTACCGTTGATGGTTTTGAAGGAATCAAAGATCCTCGTGGCATGATCGGGGTTCGCCTAGAAATGTTTGGTGTTGTGTATACAGGACCAAAAACCATCATTCACAACATTCGCAAATGTGTTGAAAAATCTGGTCTGATTGTTAATGAAGTAGTCATTACGCCATTAGCACTAACGGAATCGATTTTATCAGACGGTGAAAAAGATTTTGGTACGATCGTCATCGACATCGGTGGCGGCCAAACAACCACAGCAGCGATGCACGACAAGCAATTGAAATTCACCCATGTGAACCAAGAGGGCGGCGAATTTGTCACAAAAGACATTTCGACGGTTTTAAATACCTCTTTCAACAATGCAGAAGCATTGAAGATCAATTATGGGGATGCGTATCCTGAACGCACTTCAGCCAGCGAAGAATTTCCGGTTGATGTGATCGGAAAATCAGAACCAGTGAAAATCGATGAACGCTATTTATCAGAAATCATTGAAGCCCGTATGGAACAAATCTTCACCAAATCAAAAGAAGTCCTAGACGAAATCGATGGACTTGATTTACCGGGTGGCGTGATCTTGACTGGTGGCGCTGCAAGTCTTCCTGGTGTCGTAGATCTTGCTCAAGAAGTATTCGAAACAAACGTCAAGCTTTACGTTCCTAATCATATGGGACTTAGAAATCCTGTTTTCACGAATGTGATCAGTATCGTTGACTATTCGGCAAACTTAAGCGAAGTGTACCAGCTTGCCAAAAGTGCGATCACTGGTGAAAAAACAGTGGCGCAACAGCCCGTTGCTATTCAACAACAAGAAGTGCATTACGAACAATATGAAGCGCCAGAAGAAACTTATGAAGAAGCAGAAGAAGAGAAAAAAGGTGAGTCGATCACAAACCGAGTAAAAGATTTCTTCTCAAATATCTTTGAATAATCTAAAACGATTCTCAGGAGGAAGATAAATTATGGAATTTTCAATTGATAATAACATCAATGACGGCGCTGTGATCAAAGTCATCGGAGTCGGTGGCGGTGGCGGCAACGCAGTTAATCGTATGATCGAAGAAAATGTCAAGGGCGTAGAATTTATTGCAGCCAACACTGACGTTCAAGCGTTAAAAAACTCAAAAGCAGAAACAGTCATTCAATTAGGCCCTAAATATACCCGCGGACTTGGTGCTGGCTCTCAACCAGAAGTTGGTCAAAAAGCAGCGGAAGAAAGTGAAGATTCTATTCGCGAATCATTAGAAGGCGCAGACATGATTTTCATTACTGCTGGTATGGGTGGCGGAACCGGAACAGGTGCTGCACCGATCGTAGCGAAAATCGCTAAAGAAATCGGCGCGTTGACAGTCGGTGTCGTTACTCGTCCGTTTACATTTGAAGGACCAAAACGTGGCCGTTTTGCGGCTGAAGGCATCGCTAAATTAAAAGAGAATGTCGATACCTTATTGATCATCTCAAACAACCGTTTATTAGAAGTTGTTGACAAGAAAACGCCAATGCTTGAAGCATTCCGTGAAGCAGACAATGTCTTGCGTCAAGGGGTTCAAGGGATCTCAGACTTGATCACTGCACCTGGCTATGTCAACTTAGACTTCGCTGATGTGAAAACAGTAATGGAAAATCAAGGCACAGCCTTGATGGGAATCGGTGTTGCTAGCGGGGAAGAACGTGTAATCGAAGCAACGAAAAAAGCGATCTCTTCACCATTACTAGAAACGTCAATCGATGGCGCAGAACAAGTGCTATTGAACATTACTGGCGGATTGGATATGACTTTATTTGAAGCACAAGATGCTTCTGATATCGTCGCTCATGCGGCAACAGGCGACGTAAACATTATCTTAGGTACATCAATCAATGAAGACTTAGGCGATGAGATCCGTGTGACTGTCATTGCAACCGGCATTGACCCTTCAAAAAAAGAACGGGGTTCTCGCTCTAGCAGACAAAGCCAAGGTCAAATTCATTCTATCCCTCAAAAACCAACATTAGATATGGATCAAGCACGCCCAGCGCAAGCAGAAGAAAGCAATGGCTTTGGTGATTGGGATATCCGCAAAGAACAAAATGTACG
Source organism: Enterococcus sp. DIV0213h (assembly GCF_051711285.1). NCBI lineage: Bacteria > Bacillati > Bacillota > Bacilli > Lactobacillales > Enterococcaceae > Enterococcus > Enterococcus sp. DIV0213h. The sequence continues at coordinate 2,821,163 of NZ_JBIOMH010000001.1, read as the reverse complement.
ACCTAAAGTAGAAGAAAACACATTTGAAAATGTAGAAAAGAAAGAATTCGATACCTTCAGCCGTGATGAAGTACGTTCGAATGATGACGACGAATTAAGCACACCACCATTTTTCCGTCGTAAACGCTAGGGGGCAGAGCACATGATTTCTGAGAACTTGCACAAGATTCAGCAAGAGATACAGGATTCCTGTGCTCTTGTTTCTAGAAATGCCAATGATGTCTGTTTGACAGCTGTGACAAAATCCGTCGATACAGAAACAACAAGAGTCCTTTTAGAAAATGGTGTGCGGGATTGTGCAGAAAATCGAGTAGAAAAACTACTTGAAAAGAAGGCAGCACTAAAGGATTATCCAGATGTCCGTTGGCATTTTATTGGCAATTTGCAACGCAGAAAGGTAAAATCAATTATAAATGAGATTGATTTTTTCCATGCGTTAGATTCAATCAAACTGGCACAAGAAATTCAAAAACGAGCAGAGCATCCGATCAACTGCTTTGTGGAAGTGAATGTTTCGCAGGAAGCAACGAAACAAGGGATTTTTGTTGAAGAGGTAATGGCTTTTATTGAAGCACTTGCTTCGTTCGACAAAATTCGTGTTGTTGGATTGATGACGATGGCCCCGCTCACTGCTTCCAAAGACGAGCAGCATCAGATTTTTAAAGAATTAAAAAGGATTCAACAACAGATCGCTGACCTGCATCTTACACATGCCCCTTGCTTAGAAACGAGTATGGGAATGAGTAATGATTTTCCCATTGCGATTCAAGAAGGTGCAACATTTATTCGTGTAGGAACAGCATTATTTCAATAAAAAAGGAGGTTGACCGATGTCGCTCAAAGAGAAACTGACCAATTTTTTTGGATTGACTGACGAAGAAGATTACTACGAAGAAACATTTGCCACGGAAGAACCGGCACGCACAGCGTCTAAACAAGCTGTGAACCAAGGAGGAGCTTTTACAGCCCCCAGAGCAACCACGAATACGTATGCATCTGGCCAAGCGGCAACACGTACAACAAGTCAACCACAAAATCAAGCCTATCAATACAGACAGCAACCACAAGCAGCTGTCTATCAACAAGCCTCAGCTGCGGCTGAACGGGTAAGACCGGTGACGAAGACGGAAGAAAAAGTCGTTCCGATGGCACAACAAAGAAGCAATACGAGAGTCAAAGAAACAAAAGCAAAAGAAACACCCGCACAAGCAGCTGGTAAAATAACGATCGTAGAGCCACGCGTCTATTCCGAAGCGATGGGGATTGCCAAGCAGGTCATCAATGGGGATGCTGTACTTGTTAATTTTCATTTAATTGAAGAGTACCAAGCTCGTCGAATAGTTGATTTTTTAACAGGAACAGTGTACGCTGAAGATGGTGATATCAAGCGTGTTGGCGATGAAATTTTTCTTTGCACGCCTAAGGGTATGGAAATTGAAGGCACTGCCCAAACATTAGCAGATACCAATTTTTTTGATATCTAAAGTGAGGAGGAACGCCAATTTTATTTTTGAGATTCGTTAAATTACTAAGTGATGCTGTTTATCTGTATACCATTTTATTAGTGATCTATGCACTTTTGTCTTGGTTTCCAGGAGGGTATCAATCCGCTTTTGGCCGTTTCTTAGCAAAAGTGTGTGAACCGTATTTGAGTTTATTTGATCGATTGAAATTAAGTTTTGCTGGTATTGATTTTACGATTGCGTTTGCAATTATCGTCTTACAGCTAGCATCACAAGCATTGATATTGATCTTACAATCAATTTTATTTTAACGTAAGGGGTGGTTATCGGTGAACGCAAATGTCTATCAACATTTTCGAAACGATGAACGCCCTTTTATTGATTCCGCTCAAGGATGGATCGAACAAGTGCAAATGCAGTATGCGCCTTACTTAACTGATTTTTTAGATCCGAGACAAGCGTATATTTTAGAAAGCTTGATTCGTCAATCAACGGATTTAAGCTTCCGCTTTTTTGGTGGTTACGAAGCTGCTGAAAGACGACGTTGTTTGATTTATCCCGATTATTATGAGCCCACCACCGATGAGTTTGACATGACTTTGTTTACGATTCAATACCCGAAAAAATTTACGGTGTTGAGTCATGGAAAAGTTTTAGGCACGTTAATGGGGACTGGAGTCAAGAGGGAATACTTTGGAGACATTCTTTCCGATGGTGAAATATGGCAAGTATTCGTTGCCGCTGAAGTCAGTCATTTTATCCAACTCCAAGTGGATAAAATCGGAAACGTCTCGGTGCGCTTGGAAGAAACAAAATACACCGAGTTGATCGTTCCTAAAGATGGCTGGACCGAGGAAAGAGAAACGGTTAGTTCATTGCGTCTTGATACAGTGATCTCTGCCGTATACAACATCTCACGTCAGCGTTCGAAACAGTTGATCGAATCAGGAAAAGTAAAAGTAAACTGGACAGAAGCACTACGACCAGATTTTGTTCTGGATTTACTGGATATCGTTTCAGTAAGAGGATTTGGTCGGATTCAAATACAGGGGTTAGAAGGAACCACGAAAAAAGAAAAAGTTAGATTGTTATTAGGTGTATTACGTAAATAAATCAAAGAGGTGTATAGAATATGGCATTAACTCCATTAGACATTCAAAATAAAAACTTTTCAGTAAAAATGAGAGGATACAACCAAGACGAAGTCGATGACTTTTTGGATATGATCGTCCGCGATTATGAAGAAGCGGTTCAACGCAATCGCGAGTTAGAGAAATCATTGAAACACGCCGAAGAAAAACTAGAGTATTTCAATGAACTGAAAGACGCTTTGAACCAATCCATCATCGTGGCTCAAGATACCGCGGATAAAGTAAAAACAAGCGCAAGCAAAGAATCAGAAGTGATCGTTACGTCTGCCCAAAACCGTGCGGATGAAATGGTTGCTACTGCAGAAAAACATGCCCATGCCTTGATGACCTCAGCGGAAGAAAAAGCCAAAGAGATTTTGACGGATGCAACAGACAATGCCCGTCAATTGGCAACAGAAACAAATGACTTGAAGAAGAAAACCAGAGTCTTCCACAACAACTTATTGGTTATGTTACAAACCCAATTAGAACAAGTGAAGAGCCCCGAGTGGGAAGAGATTTTGGCGCCATTTTCAAGCTACGTGCAAGATTCCCATCAAGTAATCAGAGAAGTTTTATCAAAAGAACTTGACAGTGAAAATGGTTCTGGAGTAAACTCAGAAGCAGTGGACACATTTGATGTGGACGTTGTTGAATCAGATGAAAAAATCGTTGATGTAAGCGAAAGCCCTGAAGTGAAAACATTAGATGATGCGAGAAACTTATTAGACGAATTGAACAAAACAGATAACAACTAAGACACAGAACAGAAAAATTTCTTATATTTTTCAAGCGAGTTTGGGAGAGTGGAAGCCAAATAAAACCCTGTAAGAAATCAGATCATCTGTGAGTTGCGTTCTTTAAAGAGTCGATTATCCAAAGACTCAAGTAGAGAACGACGCCTGATCCCGTTACCGATCATCAAAGAATTGTCTAACGACAAGAAAAATTTGGGTGGTACCACGAACACGTTCGTCCCTTGCCAGGGACGGACGTGTTTTTTGCTGTGAATCACTATGATTGGCTTGCGAAGCAAGACAGAATAGATGATGAACAGTACTAGGCGACCATAGGGAGCGTAGTAACCCTACTAGGAATCACTATGATTGGCTTGCGAGGCAAGACAGAATAGATGATGAACAGTACTAGGCGACCATAGGGAGCGTAGTAACCAAACGAGGAATCACTAGGATTGATTTTTAAAATCAGTGAGACCTAAACACAAGGAAGTCATGGCAACCAATCCATTTTGATACGTTCAATAGAAGCAATTGATTGGTCGAGTCAATGGATTTAGAAATTATACGGAAACGTAGTGAGACGAAAAGGAGCGAAACAAGAATGAAAATGAAAGAAACACTGCATCTTGGAAAAACCGCTTTTCCAATGCGAGGCAACTTGCCGAACCGCGAAGTGGATTGGCAAAAAGAATGGGAAGAAAATCGATTGTATCAACGCCGTCAAGAATTAAATGAAGGCAAGCCAACCTTTGTCTTACACGATGGTCCTCCTTATGCAAATGGGAACATCCATATCGGACACTCATTGAACAAAATCAGTAAAGACATTATCGTACGTTCCAAATCAATGTCAGGTTTCCGTTCCCCTTATGTACCTGGTTGGGATACCCATGGTTTGCCGATCGAGCAAGTGTTGACAAATAAAGGAATCAAGCGCAAAGAAATGAGCTTGGCAGAATACCGCAAAAAATGTGAAGAATATGCTTTGACACAAGTGGATACACAAAGAGCTGACTTCAAACGTTTAGGGGTTTCTGGTGACTGGGAGCACCCATACATCACACTGACGCCCGATTATGAAGCTGCAGAAATTCGCGTTTTCGGAAAAATGGCAGAAAAAGGCTATATCTACAAAGGATTAAAACCAATCTACTGGTCACCATCTAGTGAATCATCACTAGCAGAAGCCGAGATCGAATACAAAGATGTGAAATCACCATCGATCTATGTTGCTTTCCCAGTCGCAGATGGCAAAGATTTGCTTGATTCAGATACATCTTTTGTTATCTGGACGACGACGCCATGGACCTTGCCAGCGAATCTAGGAATCTCTGTGAATCCAACCTTTGCCTATGTTCAAATCTTGGCTGATGGTCGTAAATTTGTCGTGGCAAAAGATTTATTAGAAACCGTGACGAATGAGATTGGTTGGGAATCTGTCGAAGTATTGCAAGAATTGGCAGGCGATCAATTAGAAAAAATGACGGCGCAACATCCTTTCTATGACCGTACGTCTCTGTTGATGTTAGGGGATCATGTGACATTGGATGCCGGTACTGGTTTGGTCCACACTGCACCAGGACACGGGGAAGATGACTACATCGTCAGCAAAAAATATGGACTGGATGTCTTATCACCAGTCGATAGCCGTGGGGTCTTCACAGAAGAAGCACCAGGATTTGAAGGGGTCTTTTATGACAAAGCCAATCCAATGATCACTGAGCTTTTAGAAGAAAAAGGGGCGCTATTAAAACTAAACTTCTTTACTCACAGCTATCCACATGATTGGCGGACGAAAAAACCAGTCATCTATCGGGCAACGCCACAATGGTTTGCTTCAATTGATAAGTTCCGTCAAAACATTTTGGATGAGATCGAAAAAGTAGATTGGATCATTCCATGGGGCAAAACCCGCTTATACAATATGATTCGCGATCGCGGCGACTGGGTGATCTCTCGTCAACGTGCGTGGGGTGTACCATTGCCAATCTTTTATGCAGAAAACGGCGAAGCCATCATCACGCCTGAAACGATCGAGCATGTGGCAAACTTGTTTGCTGAACATGGTTCAACGATTTGGTTTGAAAAAGAAGCCGAAGAATTGCTGCCGGCTGGCTTTACGCATCCAGGCTCACCAAACGGTAAATTCTCGAAAGAAACTGACATCATGGATGTTTGGTTTGATTCAGGTTCTTCTCACGAAGCCGTGTTACGTCAACGTCCAGAATTGACGTTCCCAGCTGACATGTATTTGGAAGGTTCTGATCAATATCGCGGGTGGTTCAACTCAAGTATCACAACTAGTGTGGCGATCAATGAAGTCGCACCATACAAAGCCGTCTTGTCTCAAGGCTTCACCTTAGATGGCGAAGGCCGTAAGATGAGTAAATCTCTTGGAAATACCATTGCACCAGAAAAAGTGATCAACCAAATGGGTGCGGATATTTTGCGCCTTTGGGTCAGCAGTGTTGACTACGAAGCGGATGTTCGAGTGTCTATGGATATCTTGAATCAAGTATCAGAAGTCTATCGGAAAATTCGCAATACCATGCGTTTCTTATTGGCTAACACGAATGATTTTGATCCAGCAAAAGACAGCGTACCATTTGAAAACTTGCGTTCTGTTGATAAATACATGATGGTTCGTTTGAATCAAACGATCAAAACGATCCGAGAAGATGGTTATGAAAAATACAACTTCTTGCATATTTACCGAACAGTCATCAACTTCTTGACAGTCGATATGTCATCCTTCTATTTGGATTTTGCGAAAGATGTCGTTTATATCGAAGCTGAAAATGATTTCCAACGTCGCGCTATGCAAACCGTCTTTTATCAAACAGCGGTTGCGTTGACGAAATTACTAACGCCGATCATTCCGCATACGGCAGAAGAAATCTGGTCACATTTGAAAGAAGAAGAGGAATATGTCCAATTAGCGGAGTTCCCTGGCTATGATACATTTGCTAACCAAGAAGAGCTGCTTGATTTATGGCGTGCTTTCCTTGATTTCCGTGACAATGTCTTAAAAGCATTGGAAGAAGCGCGTAATGCAAAACTGATCGGGAAATCGTTTGAAGCAAAAGTGACTGTCTATCCAACCGAACCGGTTGCGGCATTACTAAAAGCCATTGATTCAGATATCGCTCAGTTGCTGATCATTTCACCGGACTTCTTAACGATCAAAGAAGCAGGTGAAGCAGCACCAGAAGCGGCCTATCAATTCGAAGACGTGGCGATCTTAGTGGAAAAAGCCGTAGGTGAAGTCTGCGAACGTTGTCGTCAAGTCCGTGTGGATGTCGGTGTAGAAGAGCAGCTACCAACACTTTGCGGCCATTGCGCAGCCATTGTCAAAGAAAACTATCCTGAAGCGGTTGCAGAAGGCTTTGAAAAATAAAAAAACGGAAAAAGATGATCCCATTGTGGGTCATCTTTTTTTTGAAATCAATCAAGCTTGTTCCTTGAAAATGGGACATAAGCAGCTGTTTGTGACATCCAAATGAGAAAATCCGCGTTAATTGATAACGATTCTCATTTGTTTGCAATAATTTTACGATAGTTTATTGTATAATAAAAAAACCTTATTAGACGAAGACTCCTGCCTGTGATTTACAAGTAACTACTTGTTCAATGGATGTAAGTAACCCTTGAAGGAAGAAAGTAACGAGATCGGATCAAGTAAAAAAAACTTGCCAGATAGAAAAACAGGTTGTAAACTGTTAAAAATCGGAATATTCAGAAAATTGAAAGAAAGTGTGATTCCATGAGTGATTTAGAGATGATGAAAACAACGAACCAAACGATGTACGATGCTGCTTTTGAAAAAGATGCTTGTGGGATGGGGTTCATTGCTCAGAAAAATGGTCATTATTCCCGAGAGCTCGTCCAAAATGCCTTAACGATGTTAGAACGGATGAATCATCGAGGGGGAACTGGCGCTGAACCTGACACGGGGGACGGAGCAGGAATCTTGATGGCGATGCCAGATCCTTTTTTTCAGCAGCGGGCAAAAGAGGCAGGAATCCCATTACCTGAAAAAGACGCCTATGCTGTTGGGATGTTTTTTTTACCGAAAGAAAAGCTCCGAGCAGCACAGGTCCAAGAAGAAGTAACTAAAGACATTCAACAAATGGGTTTTACGGTTTTATGGCAGCGCGACGTTCCATATGATTATTATCAGTGTGGGCCAGGGGCGCAAAAAGTCATGCCATCTTTTGTGCAAGTCTTTATTGAAAAGCCTGTCGATGTAGCAGCTGGCCGTCCCTTTGAAGATCAGCTTTATCGGCTACGGCGTAAACTGGAAAAAACATATCATACCGATGAGCTGTCTATCTGCAGCTTGTCCAGTAAGACAGTTGTTTATAAAGGGATGCTGCATGCCTATCAAGTTGGCTTGTTTTTCAAAGATCTTCAAAGCCCAGAAATGACTTCGAGTATTGCTTTGACCCATTCTCGCTTTTCAACGAATACCTTTCCAAGCTGGAGTCGGGCGCAACCTTTTCGTTTCTTAGCCCATAATGGCGAAATCAACACGTTACGCGGGGCGGAAAATTGGATGCATGGACATCAGATCGAAGTCTACGATGACGAAAACTCCGATTCTGCGAAGCTGGAAAATTGTATGGAATACTTGTATCGTCAAGGTCGAGACATTCCCCAAGCACTGTTGATGATGGTGCCAGAAGCGTGGTCTAAAGAAGCTGGCTTGACGCCAGAACTGACGGCTTTTAATGAATACAATGCAAGCTTTATGGCTCCTTGGGATGGACCAGCAGCTTTATGCTTTACCGATGGGGAGATGGTGGGAGCTGCCCTTGATCGTAATGGATTGCGACCATCTCGCTACTCGATCACAAAAGCTGGTTTTGTTGTCGTGGCCTCTGAGTCAGGAGTGGTGGATTTACCAGCGTCGGAAGTGATTGAAAAAGGGGTGCTTGGACCAGCAAATATGTTTTTGGTGGATACCCAAAAAGGGATGATCTTACGAAATCAAGAAATCAAAGCGCATTATGCGAATGCCCATCCTTACCAGGAGTGGCTAGCGGAACACCTATTGACACCAGAGCTGCTTCCTGGGACTAAGAAGCAGGAAGAAACAGCAGACGATGCGATCCAGACCCTTTGGAAACGGAATGGCTACACGGATGAGATCATACGCACGTTGATTTTACCAATGGCTCAAACGGGAGAAGAACCAGTGATCTCCATGGGGTTTGATTCACCCTTAGCTATTTTGAGCGAACGTCCCCAATCTTTGTTTACGTACTTCAAGCAACAATTCGCCCAAGTGACCAATCCACCCATTGATGCGATTCGCGAAAAATTAGTGATCGGTACCGAGCTGTTTTTAGGTCGAGATGGGGATGTTTCAAAGGACATCCGAATCAATTGTAATAAGCTGAAGATTGCTAGTCCTGTGTTAAAAACGAGTGAATATGAAAAGATCAAACAGTTAAATCAAAATGGTCAAAAAGCGGTTTTACAGTCGATTCTTTATGATTATGTACCAGAAAACGGGGTAGCTTTGCAACAAGCGCTAGAAGCGCTTTTTAAAGAAACGGAGCAAAAAATCGATGCTGGGGCAACGATCGTCATTTTAAGTGATCGGGAAGTCATCCAAGCGCAAGAAGGAAAAGTGGCGATTCCGATTCTCTTGGCGGTATCAGGCCTGCACAATTATTTGGTGCGAAAAGGCAAACGTTCCTTGGCATCGATCGTTGCGGATACAGCGGAAGTCTGTGAGGTCCATCATTATGCCATGTTAGTCGGCTACGGAGCAAGTGGGGTCCATCCTTATGGGGCTTACCAGACATTGGCGCATTTTGAGCTTTCAGAGAAGATCGAAAGTTACCGCAAGGCATGTGAAAAGGGCATTGTCAAAATCATGTCACGAATGGGAATCTCAACGATCGCCGGTTACCACGGGGCACAATTGTTTGAAGCGGTTGGCATCTCTGAGAAAGTCATCGCTGAATATTTTACCGGCACGGTTACCCGTATCGGTGGTCTCTCGTTAGCGCAAATCGAGCAAGAATATCTGACGCGTTATGAGGCCGCATATGGTGAAAAACGAATGGATTATCTTGATTCTGGCGGTAGTTTCCAGTACAAAGCCGATGGGGAGCATCATTTGTTCAATCCAAAAACGATCTATGGGTTCCAAAAAGCCGTTCGCACAGGCAGTTATGAGCTTTATAAAGAATATGCGGCGGAAATGAATCAAGAGGCATTGGACAATCCAACGACTTTACGGTCTATGTGGACCTTTGCGAACACAAGACGCAGTATTCCGTTAGCTGAGGTGGAGCCTGTCGAAACGATCGTCAAACGATTTAAAGTCGGGGCGATGTCCTACGGCTCACTAAGTGAAGAAGCGCATCGCTGTATTGCTGAAGGAATGAATGCGATCGGGGCAAAATCCAACAGTGGAGAAGGTGGCGAAAACCGAAATCGTTTCAAACCAGTAGAGGGCATTAATTATAATAGTCGCATCAAACAAGTAGCTTCAGGCCGTTTTGGTGTCAACGCCGAATATTTAATGAGTGCAGATGAACTTCAGATCAAAATGGCGCAAGGGGCGAAACCTGGAGAAGGCGGCCAATTACCAGGCAATAAAGTCTTCCCGTGGGTCGCCGAGATTCGAGGGTCTACGCCTGGTGTTCGATTGATTTCACCGCCACCACATCACGACATTTATTCGATTGAAGATCTAGCCCAGCTGATCTATGACTTAAAAGCCATCAATCCGTATGCACGGATCAATGTCAAATTGGTTTCTAGTACGGGCGTGGGTACGATCGCTACCGGTGTCGTCAAAGCTGGCGCAGACGTAGTCGTGATCTCAGGCTATGACGGTGGGACTGGTGCTTCTCCGAGAAATTCGATCCGTGATGCCGGCTTGCCTTGGGAGATGGGGCTTGCAGAAGCCCATCAAACGTTAGCTATGAATCATTTGCGGCAGCGAATGACCTTAGAGACCGATGGAAAATTGATGACGGGTCGGGACATCGCCATTGCTGCTCTTTTAGGAGCAGAAGAATATAGCTTTGCCTCTTTAGCGCTAGTTGCGATTGGTTGTGTCATGATGCGGGTATGCAGTATCAATACATGTCCTGTCGGCATTGCTACACAGAACCCAGCGTTGCGAAAATTTTTTGCTGGAAAACCTGAGCACATCATCAACACGATGTACTTTTTAGCAGAAGATCTACGGGAAACGATGGCTGAGTTAGGATTTCGTACCATCGATGAGATGGTAGGACATGCGGAATTGTTGACACCACGCTTCGTTGCTAAAGGCAAAGCAAAGTCATTAGACTTTTCGAAAATGATTGGGACGACGATCCCAATCGAACGCAAAGTGACCGATCCATTCCTTGAGAAACGTCAATGGCCAGAATTAGATGCTTTTGCACAAGCTGCTATCGACAACAATCAAGAAATCGTGACGAATCATACGATCAATAATGTTCAACGCTCAGTCGGCGCGCGTTTAGGAGGCTGGATCGCGGAACGTTTTGGCAATTATGAAGTTACGCCAGGTCTGTTGCAGTTTACGTATCGAGGTATTGCTGGACAAAGCTTTGGGGCTTTTGCCACCCAGGGCATCCAGTTGAAACTGATCGGTGAGGCCAACGATTATGTAGCCAAAGGGTTAAGCGGTGCCCGCTTGATCATTGTGCCACCTGAAGATGCCGCTTATGACGCAGAGCATTCACCAATTGTTGGTAATGTAGCGTGCTTCGGGGCAAATCGAGGCGAAGGCTATTTCCGAGGCATTGCTGGCGAACGCTTTTGTGTTCGTAACAGTGGAGCCAATGTCGTTGTCGAAGGTGTTGGCGATCATGGCTGTGAGTACATGACTGGCGGTGTCGTGGTGATATTAGGAAAAACCGGCCGCAACTTCGGTGCTGGAATGTCCGGTGGCGTGGCGTATGTTTACGACCCCGATCAAACCTTTGCCGATAAATGCAATCGGGAAATGGTCGATTTATATCGGATTGGCGAAAGCGGCGATGACCACCAACTAAAAGAGATGATCCAGCAGCATTTCGCCTATACAGATTCATTGAAGGCGGCTGAGATCCTAGAAGATTGGGAAAATCAGCAGCACCATTTCATCAAAGTCTATCCGACAGAATACCATCAGATGATCCAAGCGACGGAGACCTTGGCGGACCAAGGGTTTGTCGGAGATGAACTTGTGACGAAAGCCTTCGAAGCTGTCGTCGGTCCACAATTGACCATCCCAGGAAAGGAGCGTGACTAATATGGCAGATCCATTTGGTTTTTTAAAGTACCCAAGAGTAGAAAATCCTACCCGACCAGTGGCAGAACGAATCGAAGACTGGCAAGAATTACAGACGCCATTGCCTGAAAATGAGCGTCAAGAGCAAGCAGCACGCTGTATGAACTGCGGCATTCCTTTTTGTCATACCGGTTCTTTTTACGGGGGGCAACGAGCGGTTTCAGGTTGTCCCAATGACAACCTGATTCCTGAATGGAATGACTTGGTTTATCAAGGGCGTTTCCAAGCCGCTTTTGAGCGTCTTGCCAAAACCAACCCATTACCTGAAATGACTGGTCGTGTTTGTCCAGCTCCTTGTGAAAAAGGCTGTACCGAAGCACTGAATGGCTCAGGTGTCACGATCCACGACAATGAACGCTTTATTATCGATACTGCTTTTGAAAATGATTGGGTCAAAGCCTCGGGATTGCCTCAAGAAGCGACTGGGTTCAAAGTTGCCATCGTCGGCAGCGGACCAGCTGGTTTATCCGCTGCATGGCGCTTGAATCAACTAGGGCATCAAGTGACGGTCTATGAACGCAGTGATCGCTTTGGCGGTTTACTGATGTACGGTATTCCAAATATGAAATTAGATAAAGACGTCGTTCAGCGACGGATTGACTTGATGGCAGAGCTAGGCGTGACCTTTGTCGCTAATACGGAGATCGGTCGTGACTTGTCAGCAGAAGAATTGGCCGCTCAGTATGATCGGGTCATCTTGGCAACAGGAGCTAGTGTTCCTCGTGACTTGAAGATTCCAGGTCGTGAATTGACTGGGGTGCAATTTGCAGTCGATTATCTGACGGAAGCAACCAAAGATGTGTTAAAGCATGGCAAAGCGGCAACAAGTAAAAAACTTGCTGGCAAACATGTTATCGTGATTGGTGGCGGCGACACTGGAAATGACTGTATTGGTTCAGCGATTCGGCAAGGAGCCGCCTCTGTGCGTCAATTGGAGATCACGCCCCAACTGCCATTGACACGGACCGACAGCAATCCTTGGCCAGAATACCCAATGACAGCTCGCACAGGATATGGGCAAGAAGAAGCGGCTGAAGTGCTACAAACACAAGTGACGTATCATGGAGTGTCCACAACGGCCTTTATCGGCGCCGAACGCGGCCAGTTGATCGCCATCGAAACGGTCTCAGTAGATCAACAGTTTCAGCCGATCCCTGGCACAGAGCAAGTGATCAAGGCGGATTTGGTCTTGTTAGCAATGGGCTTTGTTGGTGCAGAGACCCAACTCTTCGATGCCTTTGGTGTGCGAGAAGTGTACGATGATTACACGACGAACAATGAACGAGTGTTAGTCGCAGGAGATGCCAAACGAGGACCGAGTTTAGTCATCTGGGCGATTCGTGAAGGACGCTTAGCGGCAGAAAAAGTCGATCAAGCATTACGATCGTTGGTGTATCAATAAGCAATCAATAAAAAACAACCTGAGCAGCTATTCCTCCTTCTGAATTAGAAGGGGAGCAGCGAAATGCTCAGGTTGTTTGCCTGTTAAGCGGTTGGTTCAGATGGATGGGGCTTAGACAGCTGTTCATTTTTTTCCATTGCTGCCTTCGGTAGGCGAATCGAAAAGACGATGGTTTCATCACGGCTTTCCGCCCAAATCTTTCCACCTAATGCTTCAACGATTTCTTTGGCGATCGGCAAACCAAGACCCGTCCCACCCGTCGCTGTTGCTCGGGAAGCATCCATGCGGTAGAAAGGCTCAAAAATCAAGCCGATCTTTTCAGCTGGGATCGTTTTTCCTTGATTGGTCAAACGAATCAGGATATCATCAGACTCGCTGATGGCTAATCGCAAAGGGGAGTTAGGATAGCTATAATTGATGGCATTGCGGATCAAGTTGTCAAAAACGCGTTCCATTTTCTCCGTATCAACGGTCGCAAAGACTTTTTTCTGTAGCTGAAGTTGCCAATGGAGATTTTTTTCTTCTAACAGCGGCAAAAATTCAAACGTCAACTGTTCCAGCATCAAGCTCAAATCCGTGGTTTCAGTTTGCAAGGCGATCGTTGTAAGATTAAAGCGGGTAATTTCGAAAAATTCGCTGATCAATAGTTCCAGCCGTTGGGCTTTTTGCAAGGCGATCTTCGTATAGCGTGCGCGTAGTTCGGTAGAAAGCTGCGGTTCCTCTTCTAAAAGCGTCAAATAGCCGATCACACTGGTCAAAGGCGTTCGTAAATCATGTGCGAGATAGACGATCAAATCATTTTTTCGTTGTTCCGCTTCTTTGGCGGCTCGTTGATCCTGTAAGTTTTTCTCTCGCAACTGGTTCATTTCTTCTTGCACATCAATCATATTGCTGGAAAGAACGATTCGCTTCGTGGGTTCGGCAATCAGTTGGTTTGTGGCTTGGATCGTTTCATTCAAATAACTGATAGCTTTACTCATATAATAAATCGTTGTGCTCACCCAAATCAGTAAGGCCCCGATGGCTAAGCAAAGAAGCCAATAGTCAGCGAAAAGTCGTAAAATTTGATAAATGGGTTCATAGCCATACCAGACCCTCATTCCAGCAACGAAGCGTACTGCGAAAGGAATGATGATCAAGATCGCCATCAAGATGCCCGTGGTGATAAAGTATTGGGTCAAGAGCTTGCGGATCAATGGACTTCTATTTTTCAATGATATAGCCGACCCCCCATACGGTTTTGATTAATTTCGGTTTGCGGGGTTGTTCGTTCAGTTTTTCCCGCAAACGGGCGATATGTGCCATCACTGTGTTATTGTTGTCTAAATACTTTTCTTTCCAAACTGCTTCAAAAAGGGTTTCCGAGGCAACGACCGATCCTTGGTGTTCAAATAAGTAAAGCAAGATTTTAAATTCGATGGGGGTCAAGAAAACCTCTTTGCCATAAAGAAAACATTGGTGGCTGTTGATTTTCAACAGTAAGCCTTCCTTTTCGTATTCTTCAATCTTCTGGGGATTCGCTGACTGGTTGTAACGCTGGTATCGCCGCAGCTGCGTTTTGACCCGAGCAACGACTTCTAAAGGATTGAAGGGCTTGGTCACATAATCATCTGCCCCAAGGCTTAGACCGGTGATTTTATCCAAGTCTTCCCCTTTTGCCGTGAGCATCAGGACTGGGAAAAAGTGGGTCTTACGAATTTGCTGCAACAGCTGGAAGCCGTCGATATCCGGCAGCATCACATCTAAAACCGCCACGTCGACCGTTTCTTTTTCAAGATAGGCCAAAGCGCTCGTTCCATCATAAAAAGGTTCTACTTGGAAGCCTTCATTCCTTAGAAACGTCGTGACTAACTCCGCGATTTCTTTTTCATCATCCACAACAATTATTTTTTCTGCCATCCTTGATTCACTCCAACTATCTACGATCATTTTTCATTTACACTACCATTTACTCTACACCCATCATACCGTAATCGGTAAGCGAATGCATTCGTTTTCTACTTTGAACTAGAGGTGATGCGGGAACCTAGGCGGCTGATCAATTCATTGGTAATGGTTTGTGCTTGATCAGCCGTAGTCGTCCAATCGCTGATTACTTCGAGCGAACTTTCGACCGCCAGTTCTGGATAGTCCGTTAAATCGATCAAGAGCATATCCATACAAACCAACCCAATCTGCGGGAGTAAAGCACCTTGATAAGAAAGTTGGAACCCTTGGTTTGATAGGGCACGTGGAACCCCGTCGCAGTAGCCGATGCTAACGATCCCGATGGTGGCTGGTCGATCAAAAACAGTGCCTAATCCATAGCCGATCGCTTCACCAGCGGCAACTGTTTTTTTGTCTACCAGTAAGGCTTTGAGTGTCAAAATCGGTTGTACGTTTATCTTCTGCTTCGTTGGTTCGTTCGGGACGCTCAATGAACCAGTTAGAAGAATACCTGGGCGTACATAATCATAGTGTTTCTCTGGGTAATTCAATATTCCGTAGCTGCTTTGCAGATGTGTCAGTCCATAGGCGATATTTCTAGCGGATAAGCCAGCCAACAGATCATCAAAACAAGTGATTTGGGCTTGTGTCCGCAAGATACTTGCCGTATCCAGCTGATCTGAAGAGCCTAGATGGGAAAAAATGCCCGTAATCTTGAGAGATGGCAAGGCGTAAAGTCCAGTAACTGTCTCAAGATCAGGTGCAACGCCTAAGCGGTGCATACCAGTATCTACCGCTAAATGGCATTCGATCGGAATGCTTGTTTGGGCTAAAGCATGGCCATGGGCCTCGCTAACGATGGTTTGAATCAAGGAATATTGTTTCAGCTCTTTGGCACGTTGGGCAGAAGTGTACCCTAAAATCAGTAAGGGACTTTTGATGCCAGCTCGCCGTAATTCAATGGCTTCTTCAAGGGTAGCAACGGCAAAGAAATCGACGCCGGCTCTTTCTAGGGTACTGGCGACCGTCTTCGCATCACAACCATAAGCATCCGCTTTAACCACCGCCATCACTTTTGTTGTTGCTGGGATCAATCGCTTGATTTCCTGCAGGTTGTGCAACAAAGCGGGGGCGGAAAATTCTTTGGCTGCTCGCTGCAATATGGGCGGCGTTTTTTTCGAAAACGGGAACAGCTTTTGCAAAGCAAAGAGACCTTGCACCATCCCAATGGTCAGTCCTAAGACCACGAAGAAATTGATCAGATTGTTTTGCAGCAAGGGCAGCTTTTGACTAAGAAAATGGGTCACTGCAATGGTATAAGGATGGAGCAAATAGAGCCAAAGGGACAGTCGACCCGCTTGTTTCCAGATTATGGGTGCTTGCCATTGCTGGATGATCGGAAATAAAAACAACAGGACGAAGGGCAAAAAAATATACATGCTGTCATGTTTCGGCGTGGTAAAGTGATGCAAAAGGTAACTTTCCAAAAGCAAGCAAATCAGACTGATCAGCAGATAACTATAGTGATGGGGAGAAGCTGGTTTCTTGGCAAATCTTCTGGCTAGTACCCCTAAGATCAAAAACAAAGGAGCAAAGAAAATGCCGTTGCGAGTTCCATCCAATAGTTGAAAAATCAGTGAATAGAGTGGCGTAATGGCTGTTTGTGCAGCCAGGCCAGACCAACTGTCCCCACCTAAACCAACCACATACAAACCGACAGCAATGAAAAACACCTGCTTGAAAGAAAGCCGTGTCAAGAGGCCCATCACTAGTAGACTGCCGGTAATGATCGCAGGAAAATACCAAAGATGGTAAAGAATGCCAGTGACCAACAATGTTTGGATAAAGGTGCCCAGCGGCATGTTCAACCCAAGCATGCCGCTGTACCAAGCAAGCGGCAAAAAGAGCAGTGTGGCTATGAGGTAGACTTGCAGCTGCTTTTTAATAAACTGCCAGACACGCTGTCTGGCAGGATAGCTGTTTTGGGTGGCTAAGTCGCTGAACACGTAATATCCGCTGATCATAAAAAAGAAGGGGACGGCAATTCTGAAGAACGTCAACGTGATCAGGATATCACCGTCAGGCCATAAGCGGTGAAGAGGCAGACAGTGGATCGCCACCACCATCATCGCCAAAATCACCCGGAATTGCTCGATTCCTTGATTCTTCTTCATGCGAACTGCCTCGCAGTTTGTTCAAGGTATTGATGGTATTCTTCCAAGGTCCACTGTTGACTGGCGATGATTTGACTATGAGGCAGACCGACATAACGAAAATGCCATGGTTCATAGCCAATCCCTGTAATCTCCTGTTTGTCTGCGGGATAGCGTAAAATAAACCCATAGTTCATCATTTCCTGGGTAAATAAATCGGCGGCTGCGCTGTCACGAAATCGTGGGCAGATCAAATCATCCTGGCTGCCCTTTAAACCAACATCGATCGCTAAGCCTAACTGATGTTCACTGCAACCGGGCAATGCCACAAATTGTTTCGTATAGGCTAGCCCATTTTCTTTCAAGGAATATTCCCATAAATACCGTTGCTGCTTTTCGGTTCGGTAGCCATCTAACAAGCAGATCTCGTTTTCAAGCTTTAAGGCTTTGACGAGCCGTTTCCATTGTTTGGCTGCTTCTGGCTGCAAGTAAACCTCGTCTTCGCTGAAGGCAGCAAGGACTAAATGAGGGGGTTCTTGGTTTTTTTCTAACGGAAATTCTTTGCTAACTAACTGTAGATAGGGATTCATTTGACTTCCTCCTTTGCTAAGACAAGCAGTTTTTGTAGTAGTTCTTGATAGGATAAGCCGACCGCTGCCATCATGGCAGGATAACGGGAGTGACTCGTAAAGCCCGGCATAGTATTGATTTCATTCAAGTATAGTTCTCCTTGATCCGTGACAAAAAAGTCGATGCGAGCAAGACCTTTAAGACCAAGACTACGATAGAGCAGCTGAGCTTGTTCTTTGACCTTGGTTTCAATCGTTTCAGGCAATGGCGCAGGGACGGTGATTTTGGCGCTGATCAGCTGGTACTTTTCTTCAAAATCGAAAAAGCCGTCTACTAATGAAATGGCGTCACAAGCACCGACAGTCAAAGAGTCGTTGCCCAAAATACCGCAACCGATCTCAACACCGGCAATATTTTTTTGTAGGAGCACTGCGGAACAATAAGTAAAGGCTTCTTTTAAGGCAGAAGCGATTTCTTCAACGCAGGTGACTTTAGTGATCCCTTTTGAGGAGCCCGCTTCATTAGGCTTAAAGAAAACTGGAAAGCCATGGGTCTGGATAAAAGCTTCGATTTGTTCTTGCTGGTTGGCTTGATTTGTCAAGAGAATCGTAGGAGCACTTTGTACGCCAATGGCTGCTGCAGCTTGATGTAGCAGCCATTTGTTCATACATAAGGCAGAACCTGCCACCCCGCAACCTACATAAGGCAGCTTCATCAATTCAAACAATCCTTGGATACTGCCATCTTCCCCATATTTGCCATGCATAATGGGAAATAAAACATCAGGTACCAACGTTTGCTGCTCTTCACTTAGCCAAAAGCCGTTTCCTTCGAATAGCGGCTGTATTTTCTGTTTATGTTTCGTATCCAACAACCACGTGTCTTGTCGGATGTTTTCCAGTTCTCCTGTATACAAGTACCAATCCATAGCATCTGGGGCGATCCCGATCAAAGAGAGGTCGTAGTCATAGGGAGATGATTGGAGTGCTTCGATTGCGCTAGTTGCTGAAGCTAAAGAAACGGTGTATTCCGGTGAATTGCCTCCAAAAATAATGGCGATTTTTTTCATGTTTTTCTTCCTTCCGCTTTTCGATTCTTACTACATTCAGTCTATCAAGGAAAGAAAAAAGAAATTTGCGGGCTTACTGGTATCTTTCTTTTCTTTTTGTGATGAAATTCTGACGAATTTATGACAAAAGGAAAGCGACAGCTGCCGCTCCTTTTACACCAGAAAGAAACTTGCCTTTGAAGTAGAAAAAGCTGCCATAAGATGGAGTGGAAAAAATAGTGAAAAAAGAGCACTCTGAAGGAAAGGGGGAGGCAATAGCAGGAACGTTGACACAAAAAAAGCACGCCA
Organism: Enterococcus sp. DIV0213h; assembly: GCF_051711285.1. NCBI lineage: Bacteria > Bacillati > Bacillota > Bacilli > Lactobacillales > Enterococcaceae > Enterococcus > Enterococcus sp. DIV0213h. The sequence goes on along the minus strand of NZ_JBIOMH010000001.1, from coordinate 2,802,114 downwards.
AAGCATGCTTTTTCTTTTTGATGAGGGCTTTTCGATTATTATACGATTCGCTTATTGTGCGTAATGCGCACGAGGACCACCAATATATTTGGGCCGTGATCCCAGAGCTGTGACATGGGCAGCGCCGAGGGACTTGATAGAGGGACGGATCGGGATTTGAACATGTTTGACATGCATGCCGATTGCTGTGTCGCCAATATCGATGCCAGCTTTTGCTACTATGTGCTCCACTTCAATAGGCTCATCGAACAGCTGGAAAGCGGCAACTGAGCAAGCACCGCCTGCATGCAACTGGGGCACTACTGCGACTTCTTCTAATTGATATAGTCGAGCCGTTTCACGCTCAACAGCTAAAGCCCGATTGAGATGTTCACAGCCTTGAACGGCTAAATGAATATTTTTGGGACGCAAGATCGCTCGTAGTGTTTCAACGATAACCATGCCTACTTCTTGACTGGAATTTTTGCCAATCAAGCCGCCCACGACTTCACTTGTTGAACAACCAAGGACAAAAAGATCATTTTCACCAACATTCGCTGTCGTAATGACTTCTTCAACGATCGTAGTTAAATCCGTTTTTAATTGATTGATATCTGTCATAAGAATCACCTTTCATTTAAAGAAAACTTTTTCGTGCGGCGCAAGGCATGCGTCAGGGGTAAAGCAACGATGCTGCCAAAGACCGTTTGGATCAAATTACTTGGGATCGAGGCGATCCCAGCGCCTAAACCGAATAGCAAAACCGTTGCTGCTGCATAGCCGGCGATCATGATTAAACTGCCGACAATGACGGCTGCTAGTGGCCGATGGCTCATTCTACCTACGATCCAGCCTTGCACACCATGGATCACGATGGAAAAGAAGGCCCATTCAGGGTAACCTGATAGAAAATCAATGATGCCGCCGCTCATTCCACCGACGAAGGCACCCGCGCTAGGTCCGAACAAAAGGGCCGAGATATAGATCCCTGCTTCACATAAGGTCACAAAGCCCTTCGTTTGCGGAACAGGAATGATAAAGGTCAAAGAAAGTGCACACGTGAGTGCCGTCAGCATAGCGATCGTCGTTAGGTTTCTTACTTTCATAGGTGTTCCTCCTTTTTAAAATAGGCGAGCTGATTGACGTTGCCAGAGGTACCTAAAGGCAGACCGTCTTCAATCCCTGCCCAAACAAATGCTTTTGCGGTTTGGATAGCTGCTTCCAACGAAGTGCCTTTAGCAAGCATTGCGGCAATCGCTGATGAGAGGGTACAGCCAGCACCGTTGGTTGTGGTTCGCGTACTTTTTTCTGCCTCAAAAACGGTAAATTGTCCTTCTTGATACAAAACATCATAGGCTGTTTCCCCAGTTAGTCGACTGCCACCTTTGATCAGAACATTTGGGGCACCAAGCGCATGGATTTTTTTTGCCGCCGTTTTCATCTCTGCTAAAGAGGTAATGCTTTGTCCAGATAAGTGTTGTGCTTCGAGCAGATTAGGTGTCACTAATGCTGTGTAAGGAAACAATGAGATCAATCCTGCTTGATAGGAGTGGTTAAAGGCAGTATCTCCTTCTTTGAAGGCGAGAACGGGATCGAGCACGATCGGTCCGGTAAATGTTTGTAAAAAATCTCGCAGCAATTCAATGATGGCCGTTTGATGAAGCAGCCCGATTTTGATTGCATCTAGGGATACGACCGAACGCAGTGAATCCAGCTGTGCTTTGATCACAGGCTCAGGGAGATCATGGAACATAAGATCATCCTTGATGGCGACCACACATGTTAATAGGGAATGGCCAAACACCCCGAATTCCTCAAATGTTTTCAAATCAGCCGTCATGCCGCCACCTGCCAAACTGTCGAGACCGGCGATCGATAAGACTTGTTTCATGTCTGCTGCTCCTTTCATTTCTCATTTCTTTCTATTATAAACAGTCGGTAAAAAAGAAAAACGGCCAATTGGATGTTTTTTTCTCATCCAATTGACCATTTGCTTATTTCTCATTTAGTAAATCTCGCTCACGATACCATTCATCGGGACGCCAGATCCATTCAAAGCCATCGGCAGCTAAGAGATCATAGGCTGCTTGGGGGCCCATCGTTCCTGCGGCATAGTTTGGAAAATCAGGTGTTTCTTGGTCCCAAGCGTGACGGATCACATCAACGATGCGCCAAGATTGGGCAACTTCATCCCAGTGGGTAAAGTTAGTGCCATCACCGTTCAAGGCATCTAGAATCAGTTTTTCGTAAGCTTCAGGGGTGTTTTCGACGATTTCAGTACTATTTCGGTAATCGAGCTTCACTGGCAATGTCTCAAACCCTTGACCAATTTCTTTTCCGTTCAAGGAAAGAGAGAAGCCTTCCGTCGGTTGAATGTAAATCGTCAGCACATTCGGTGCCAAACTCTCGATTTGCTTTTGTTCATTCAGGTCTTGCTTAAAGACATTGACTGGGACTTGTTTAAAGACAATGTTGATGCGAGTGCCTTTTTCCGTCAACCGTTTCCCAGTGCGCACATAAAATGGTACGCCGGACCAGCGGAAGTTATCGATCAAAAATTTCCCAGCAACGAAGGTTTCCGTTGCCGATTCTTCATCCACATTGGCTTCTTCACGGTAGCCAACAAATTTCTTGTCTTCTAATTGTCCTTTATCGTATTGCCCACGAACGAAGTGTTGTTTCACTTCTTCTTCGGAGTAGATACGGATCGCATTTAAGGCTTTGATTTTTTCTGTCCGTAATTCTTTTTCAGAAAAAGCCACTGGCGGTTCCATGGCTAATAGGGAAAGAATCTGCAGAATATGATTTTGGACCATATCCTTCAAGGCACCGCTCTTATCATAATAGCCGCCGCGTTCTTCTACGCCTAAGTTTTCTGCGATATTGATCTGAACATTGTCAATGTAACGATTGTTCCACATTGACTCAAAAATGTTATTGGCAAAACGAATCGCAGAAATATTTTGGATCATTTCTTTTCCTAAATAGTGATCGATTCGGTAGATTTCTTGTTCCGTAAAGACTTGATTGATCTCTTCATTCAATTCTTTTGCTGAATTATAGTCGCTTCCAAACGGTTTCTCGATGATCACCCGATGGTAGCCGTCAGTATCCAGCATTCCTTGGGATTTCAAGTGAGAAACGATCGTCCCAAAGAAATTAGGGGACATTGCTAAGTAAAAAATCTGATTGCCTTCTAAATGGTATTTCTGATCTAAGGTTTCCGCCAAATCCTTTAATGAATCATAATGGCTCGTATCTGTTACATCATGTGATTGGTAGTAGAAATGAGAAGCGAATGTCTCTGCTTGTTCTTGTGAGTCACTCAACTCTTTGATTGTACCTATCACCACTTCACGATAGTGTTCATCCGACCAAGGACGGCGTGCAGTACCAATGACTGCAAAATCTTCTTTTAAATCGCCTTTTTTGTACAACCGAAACAAAGAAGGATATAGTTTGCGTTGGGCAAGGTCGCCCGTACCGCCAAAAATCGTAAAAAGGACCTTTTTTTCCATCATCTTCACTCCTTACAGTTTATCGACAAAAATCGTGCTGGCGGCTTTGTAGCTGACAGCAATTTCTTTTGTGTCATTTTTGATCGTAATCGGACCCTCGTATGCTGCCGCATCGATGATCTCGTATTCTTCATGAATATTCAATTTGATCGAAACGAGATAATCCAGCAGTTCTCGTTCGTCAAGGACACGGGCGATACGAATCTTGGTTCCTACCGGATAAGAACTCATGGTGTTTTTTTCGCCTTCGTGAATGAGTTCTCCTTGTTCAGGAATCATTCCCCCATGTGGGCAATACCGAGGATGATCAAGGTAGGCTTCTAAGCGGCTCGCCAACGTTTCTGAGGTGACATGTTCTAAAACTTCTGCGTCATCATGAACTTCATTCCATGAATAATGCAGGTGCTCCACAAGAAAGACTTCCCATAAACGATGCTTACGAATGAGGGCACTTGCAGAAGCTAAACCAGTTTCAGTCAACTGTACCCCTTGATAAGGTGAATGTTCCACTAAGCCTTCTTTTAATAATTTTGAAATCATTTCACTTACTGAAGCTGCTGAGACGTCCAGACCTGACACGATTTGTTTGTTATTGATCTTCTTTTGGTCACCACCAAGCTCTAAGATGAGCTTTAAATAATCTTCACGATTTGGTGTCATCGGATCCATCCTCTCTTATCAAAGACTATCAAAGTAGATTTTATCAAAAAAGCCAGCTGATTACTATGAAAAAAGCCGCCGGTTCTCAATATTCTATGTAAAAAGAAGACCGAGGGGAGCTACTCCACCTCAGCCTTTTTTTATTAAGCCCAATCACCATTGCGGAAGACAGGAACTGTGGTGCCATCTTCTTTGATGCCATCGATGGACATTTGGTCAGAGCCGACCATGAAGTCTACGTGGGTTTGGCTGCGGTTTAAACCAGCCGCTGCCAGTTCTTCTTCACTCATCTCAGTGCCGCCTTGTAAGCTGAAGGCATAAGCAGAGCCTAAAGCCAAGTGGTTTGAGGCATTTTCATCAAACAACGTATTGAAGAAGATGATGCCAGATTGTGAGATAGGGGAAGGGTCAGGGACTAAAGCGACTTCACCTAAAGATTTCGCTCCTTCATCGATCGCTAGCAATTTGCCTAACACTTCTTCGCCTTGTTCTGCAGAAAAGTCCACGACTTTACCGTCTTTGAAGGTGAATTTCATGCCAGAAATAATCGTTCCTGCGTAGCTCAATGGTTTCGTACTTGAAATATAGCCATCGATGCGACGATTATCTGGGGCAGTAAAGACTTCTTCTGTCGGCATGTTCGCCATGAATTTTTCATTGCGGGTGTTGTAGCTGCCAGCACCTTCCCACAAGTGATTTTTTGGTAGGCCGATGATCAAATCGGTACCCGGTGCTGTATAGTGTAATGCGCTGAATTGTTCTTTGTTCAATTCTTCTGCCTTGACTTGCAGTGTTTCATCATGTTTTTTCCAAGCAGCAACAGGATCTTCTTCGTAGATACGCGTCGTTTTGAAAATTTGATCCCATAGCTTGTCTTGTGCTTCTTCTGGGGAAGCATCAGGGAACACTTTTTGTGCCCAATCTTGACCTGCAGCAGCAACAACGGTCCAGCTGACTTTGTTGGCTTGTGTTGCTTGACGCAGTTTCATCATCGCCTTACCAGAAGCTGCTTGGAAAGCGGCGACCCGATCTGAGTCAACGCCCGCTAACGCATCGGGATTGGCAGAAACGACACTGATGCGGCTCGCACCTTTTTCGACCCAATCTTCTGTTTGATCAATTTTGTGTTGAGGGATCGTAGACAAACGATCCTCAGCTGCATGCGCAAGAAATTCTTTTTGAACCACATCGTCGGTCCATTGAACGATTACTTCATCAGCGCCTAGCTCATACGCTTTTTTTGTCAATAGTCGAGCTAACGGTGCTTGGTCCACGGCGATTTGGATGACGATGGTGTGCCCTTTTTGGACATTTACACCAACTTCTGTGATCAGTTGGGCATATTTTTCAAGGTTCTGATTAAAGTTTGGTAAAACCATTAAAATTCCTCCATTTATTCTAAAATTATAACTGTCTTCATGATAGCACTAAGTATTTTTGAAAACAAACGAAAAAGAGAGCAAAAAAACAGAGGTCTTCAAATTGAAAAACTGGAAACACTAGGGGCAATAATTTTAAAAGTTTTTTTGCAAACTTAAAAAAACATGATACAATAAGTAAAAGGTATTTCTGAAAGCGATGTATAGCAGAATTAAGGAGATTAAAAAATTATGGCAAGAAAGAAAACTATTACTAGAGACCAGATTTTAAAAGCTGCCTATGAAGTTGTCGCAACCGAAGGATTTACACGTTTTACCGCACGCAATATCGCAGCGAAGATGAAATGTTCAACGCAACCGATCTACTTAGAATTTAAAAATATGGATGACTTAAAAAATGCATTGATCAATCAGATTTACGACTACTTAGCGACAGAAGTTTTTCCAGTTGAAAGACGGGGAGATGTCATCGTTGACTTAACGTTAAATTATATTGGCTTTGCAAATAAAGAAAAACGATTATACCGAGCGCTATACTTAGAAGAGCATGGTGGTGGGGATTCCATGCAGCAGTTTTCATTTGACCTTTTTGTGAAATCAGTAAAAAAAGAACCAAAGTATCAAGATCTATCGGACGTGAAATTACAGTCCTTGCATACTGGTGTCTGGATCGTCGCTACTGGCTTAGCGGCATTGATGTCTTCGGGGATCATTCATCCCACAGAAGATCAGATTGCTAAGCTGATGACGGAAACCACCGATAATATTTTAGCAAGAGAAACACCCATCGATATCAGTTATCATTAAGCAAACAAGAAAACCTCCGACAGAATCAAGTGATTTTGTCAGAGGTTTTCTTGTTTTATTCTGCAAATGCTTCCGCTAGCTTTTTGGCAAAGGCTTCTAAGTTTTGAATATCGTCTTCTTCCGCAGCCAAGTCGACCTTGACGCTATCTGCCCCTTTTGTTGCACCTGTCTTACTAAAGACGGCTTCAAAGTCATCGACGGACTTACAAAAGTCATCATAAAACGTATCGCCAGAGCCGCAGACCCCAAAGATTTTGCCACTTAAATCAAGTTCTTGCAAATCTTCGTAAAAATCGACGATCTCATCAGGCAATTCACCGTCACCGTATGTATAGGTTGCGACGATACAGATATCGGCGTCTTCAAACTCATCGGCATCCACTTGGGTACACTCATTCATTTCAACTTCCATGTCAAGATTTTCAAGGGCTTCAGAAACGATATCTGCAATTTCTTCCGTATTCCCCGTCATACTCGCATAGACGATTTTTGCTAAAGCCATGGGCTTTTTCCTCCAATCTCATTCCTATTCTCAAGGAAAACTCTCTTACAGATTATAGCAAATGCACGAAAGATTGAAAACAAAACTTGAAAAACTCTTTACAATGTCTGTGAATTTTGTAAAATAAGGGATTTCTATGGTAAAATAAGAGGAATTTAATTAAGGGAGACGAGAACATGATTACATTAAAATCTGCCAGAGAAATAGACCGCATGGCCGAATCCGGCGCGCTGTTAGCAGATGTCCACAAACAATTACGCAGCTTCATCAAACCTGGTATCACCAGTTGGGATATCGAAGTGTTTGTCAGAGATTATATTGAAAGCCATGGCGGAATTGCCGCCCAAATTGGTTTTGAAGATTACAAATATGCCACTTGCTGCAGTATCAACGATGAGATTTGTCACGGGTTCCCCCGAAAAAAACCATTGAAAGATGGCGATCTGATCAAAGTTGATATGTGTATTGATTTAAAAGGCGCCATTTCTGATTCTTGCTGGAGTTATGTGGTAGGAAACTCGACGCCTGAGATCGATCGTTTAATGGAAGTAACCAAAAAAGCGTTGTATCTAGGAATCGAACAAGCCCAAGTTGGCAACCGAATCGGTGACATCGGTCATGCCATTCAAACCTATGCGGAAAAAGAAGGCTACGGTGTCGTGCGCGATTTCGTTGGACACGGCATTGGTCCAACGATCCATGAAAGTCCGATGATTCCTCACTACGGAGAAGCCGGCAAAGGGTTACGTTTAAAAGAAGGAATGGTTATTACCATCGAACCTATGATCAATACAGGGACGTGGAAAATGAAAATGGATCCTAACGGCTGGACCGCCTATACTCTAGATGGTGGCTTAAGTTGCCAATACGAACATAGTTTGGCGATCACCAAAGAAGGGCCACGCATTTTGACTTCTCAAGGAGAAGAAGGAACCTACTAAATTTTGGCGGTAGGAGACTTCTGATTGTTACGTATGACAAAGAAAAAAAGGCAGATGATTCGCTGGCGGAGGAAGAAACATGAAAATCGTTGATAAAGTAAAAAGCAATCAAAAGCTGATGCGTTTCATTGAAACAACGCAAAATAGAATAACCGATTCAGAGATGGGGACCACATCGGTCGTCGTCGCCTACTATTTATTGCTTTCACTTTTCCCGTTAATGATTGCGCTGGGAAATCTGTTGCCTTATTTATCGATTGATCCGAACACGGTTTTATCTTATGTACAAGAATTGATCCCTAGTCAAATCTATGACTTTATCGGACCAGCGATCGAAAACCTCCTCACCACAAGCTCTGGCGGGTTGTTATCGATTTCCGCCTTGGCTGCGTTGTGGTCTGCGAGTCAAAGTATCAATGCCTTGCAAATTGCGATGAACAAAGCCTTCGGTGTGGACCAACGTTCCAATTTTATCGTGGTGCGCGCAGTATCATTTGTGATCATCCTGCTCTTTATGATTGCGATCGTTGGTGTTACGATGGTATTTGGGCTTGGAAAAATCATTCTTGATTTTTTGCAGCCGATTTTTAAGTTTCAAGACAATCTGATCGATACGTTCCAAACAGTCAAATGGCCAGTCACGATCGTTGCTTTGCTGTTTATCATGATGCTGATCTATTGGTTAGTGCCGAATGCAAAGGTCAAGTTGCGTTCGACTTTGCCAGGGGCGATCTTTGCAACGATTGGCTGGATGTTGCTGTCACAAGTGTTTGGCTTATACGCCCGTTACTTTGCTGCGAAAATCATTGGCTATCAAATTATTGGAAGTTTTATTGTTTTAATGATCTGGTTGAATCTTGCTGCGACGATTATTATCTTGGGTGGAATCATCAACGCAGTGGTAGAAGAGTATGTGTCGGGACAAGAGATCAAAGAACGAACAGATCCTGTTCAGCGGATTTCTTCGAAAATCGAAGATACATTTACCAATAAAGAGAAATAACGGAAAGCGAGAATAAACGATGGATTTTGCATTCAAATTTGTAATGCGCTTATTTATAACAATGATCGTGTCTTTATTATTGACACCAGTCATCAAATTGATATCTTGCAAGATTGGTGCAGTTGATCGTCCAGGAGAGCGTCGGATCAATACGAAGACCATGCCTTCAGCTGGGGGATTAAGTATTTTTTTAGCCTTTTCCTTTGCGCTGCTTTGGGAATTTCGAACAATGATTCCTTTCAACTTCGTTTGGCCGATTCTTTTAGGTGCAACAATAGTGGTGATTACAGGATTGTTGGATGATATATTTGAACTGTCGCCAATGCAAAAATTAATAGGTCTGACATTCGCAGCGCTGGAAATTTATTTCGTTGCTGGAATAAAAATCAGCACAGTCACGATTCCTTATTTTGGCTTTATTGATCTGGGATGGTTTGCCTTGCCTATGACTTTGGTTTGGATACTGGCAATTACCAATGCGGTGAACTTGATCGATGGTCTCGATGGGTTGGCGAGCGGCGTCTCTATTATCAGTTTGACGACGATAGGGATTATCAGCTATTTCTTTCTGCCGAATTTTGTGGAAGTACCAATGGTCATTTTTACTTTGATCGCAGCAATCATCGGTTTCTTTCCATATAATTTTTATCCCGCAACCATTTTTCTAGGAGATACGGGAGCATTGTTTTTAGGATTTATGATCTCTGTGCTCTCACTACAAGGATTGAAAAACGCAACTTTTATTTCTGTTCTGACGCCCATGTTTATTCTCGGTGTACCGATCACGGATACCGTTTATGCGATGATCCGAAGAAAGTTTAATAAACAGAAGATTTCCTCTGCCGACAAAATGCACTTGCATCATCGATTGTTGTCGTTAGGGTTTTCTCATCGCGGCACAGTGTTAACGATCTATGCCTTAGCATTAGTCTTTTCTTTTATTGCTTTACTAATGAATTACGCGAGCAATACAGCGATTGTTTTATTAATCATTAGCACAGGATTTGGAATTGAGCTGTTTATTGAGCTGATTGGATTAGTCGGTGAAAATCGTCAACCACTCATGTGTGCGTTAAAGTTTCTGGGAAATCGGCGATTCAGACAAAGTGTACTAACTGAACGTGCTGAAAGAAGAAATGCTGATCAAGAAAAAGAAAACAAAGATTTGGCTGCTAATGTTTCTCGGACTAAGGAAAAGCGACGAAAGAGAAAACATTACCAAGCAAAACACAAAAAATAAACGATACAGTTGCGGCAAAGGTGTCCAACAGGTGAGATGAATACGAGTGATCGTTGAAGGTCAGGAGGAGTCAGTGCTTCTTCTAGCGCGTTCTCTTACGATCAGCTGTCGATGATTCGATCAATCCGTTGGCGATGCTTGCCGCTTTTTGTTTGTTTGAAAATGGTCAGACAAACAGTATTTCCTGTCGAATTCTTCCGTCTTGAATTGACGGATCTAGCCCTAAACGTCTATACTTAAAAAGAGCAGCAGACTAATCAAAGAAAGAAGGATATGAACGAATGCCAAATGTGAAACAACTGACGTCAGAAAGAATGGGAACAATTTATGAGCTTTCCAATGATAGCGGTACCATCGTAAGGCTAAGTCCTGAAGGCGCACGCTTATTGGATTGGGTCGTTCCAGTAGAAGAAGGTCGCGACATTGTGGTCGGTTATGACACGATCGAAGGACATCGCCAAGCACGTTATTATGGCGCAACGATCGGCCCTGTGGCGGGAAGGATCGCAGGTACTCGCTTTGAGATCGACGGACAAGAATACCAAACGGAAGACAATGATGGCGGCAATACGCTTCATGGCGGTTCAAAGGGGCTGGATACTGATACATGGATCACTGAAACCTTTGAAGAAGCAGACAAAGCTGGGGTGATTTTTACTACCACACGGCAAGATGGCGATGGCGGGTTTCCTGGGAATGTTCGTTATCAAGTCACCTATACGTTGACGAATGACAATGAACTATTGCTTGCTTATGATGCCAACACTGACAAAGCGACTTTATTTAACCCAACGAACCACGGTTATTTCAATTTGACAGGTGATACCCAACAGCCGATCGATGACCACTTGGTTCAAATCAATGCCGAACATGTGGCTGAAACGAATGACGATGTGACGACGACCGGTGAAAAAACGCCTGTCGCAGGCACAAAGTTTGATTTTAGACAAGAACGCCCGATGGGAACGACGATGTTGGATGATCCGTTCTTATTAGACCATACGCAAGAGTGGGATCTAAAAGTAACCAGTCCTGATCAAAAAGTGCAGCTGACTGTAACTACTGACCGTCCTGCCGTTGTTATTTACACAACGGGTGAGGGAGAAGCTGGTGCATCAATGAAGACTGGTCCTTTTGCCAATCATGGCGGGATGGCGATCGAAACACAAGGTGTTCCTGGCTCTGAGAAATTTACCCACTTTGGTGAGATCGTGTTGCGTCCAGAAGAACCCTTCCACTCTGTGACGACGTATCAGGTCCACTTTTAAGCATAGGAACCAAATCATTTTTAATGAAATAGAAAAAAGCATTGTCAAAACGCAGAAAGTTTGGCGATGCTTTTTTTTGACAAAATCCGATTACAGATGTAAACTTAAAAATGTGAATCACTTGTGAAAGGAAGTGGACAAATGCAATCTGTGGTCGAACCAATCAAAATCAGCGATTCTGAATGGGAAGTCATGCGTGTGATCTGGACATTAGGACAATCCGACGCGAAAGAGATCACCGCTTTATTGAGCGAAAATAAAAATTGGAAAGCAGCAACGGTCAAGACGCTTTTAGGACGACTCGTCAAAAAAGGCGTATTGAAAACAGAAAGCCAAGGGAAAAAATTTGTTTATTCGCCGCTTGTTTCCGAAGAAGCAACCGTTCGCAGCGCAGCTGAGAATCTTTTTTCTCATATTTGTGCCAAAAAAGTTGGGCAGACATTAGCAGAAATGATCCAAGAAGCAGCATTGACGGCAGAAGATTTGGCGATGCTCCAAGCAGCAGTCGACCAAAAAGTGCCAGTAGCAGCGATCTCATGTAATTGTATTCCTGGTCAGTGCCAATGCAAAACCCATGCAACAAAATAAGTAGCCAACGAACTGTTAAAAGAAATGAGGAATCGTAATGAAAAAAAACATGCAAATCAGCGGAATGAATTGTGCCCATTGTGCCGCAAAAGTTGAAAAAGCGCTTAGTGAAGTACCGGGTGTGAAAAAAGCCAAAGTGGACTTGAAAAAAGCTCGAGGAACAGTCAAGTTTGACGAGTCGCAAGTGACAGAAACAGCCTTAGTCAATGCGGTCACCGAAGCGGGTTATCAAGGGGTATTTGAGTAAGCAATGGAATTGCTAAAGTGAAAATGAAAAATCAAAACAAATGAAAAGTGTCCAGCCGCTTGAAGCTTTTGTATGAAGGAGCAAGACTGTACGCACATTCAGTGAAATAGGAAGGGGAATACTAGGATGAATCAGAAAAAAACGTCTTCCGCAAGTAATAGTCAGACGTCAAGCCATCATAGGCATGAACCTGCTTTGAATGAGCGGGATAATGGTACACAGGGAAAAGAGCAACATGCGCAATCACAAGTGACAGAAGTCCCTGAGCCTAGCCATGAGATGAATGGGATGGATCATCACAAGGCGACATCAAAACAGCAGGAGCATGAAAGCTCCGATAGTAACCATGGTCCTATGGATCATGAAGTGTCCAGCATGGACTATAGCCATAAGGGCCATGAGATGTCTGGCATGGATCACGGCCACAAGGACCACGAGATGTCTGGCATGAACCATAGTCACATGAATCATGAGATGTCTGGCATGGAACATAGTCACACGGATCATGAGATGTCTGGCATGGATCACGGCCATAAGGACCATGAGGTGTCTGGTATGAATCATAGTCATATGAATCATGAGATGTCTGGTATGGATCATAGTCATATGGATCATGGAATGGGTGGCATGGATCATAGTATGCATATGGGAAATTTTAAGCAAAAGTTTTGGCTATCCTTGGTTTTGGCGATTCCAATCGTCATTTTATCACCAATGATGGGCATCGAATTGCCCTTTCAGTTCACGTTTCCTGGCTCAGATTGGGTCGTATTGCTTTTAGGAACGATCCTGTTTTTCTATGGAGGGCAGCCGTTTTTAAGTGGTGCGAAAATGGAATTGAAACAAAAAAGCCCAGCCATGATGACGTTGATTGCTATGGGGATCACGGTTTCTTATTTTTATAGTCTTTACGCATTTATCGCCAATCATTTTCTTGCTGTTCCTCATGTAATGGATTTCTTCTGGGAACTAGCGACTTTGATCGTGATCATGTTGTTGGGGCATTGGATCGAGATGAATGCCGTTTCTAATGCTGGCAATGCATTACAGAAATTAGCAGAACTATTGCCAAAAGAAGTGATTCGGAAAAATGCGGATGGATCAGAAGAACAGATTCCATTAGAAGAAGTGACCAACAAAACACAGTTGATCGTTCGCTCAGGAGATAAGATTCCTACCGACGGAACGATCCTTGAAGGAGAAACAACAATCGATGAGTCGGCAGTGACTGGTGAATCCAGACGGGTACCTAAAACCGTCGGCAGTACTGTCATTGGAGGATCTGTCAACGGCAATGGTACCATCACGATGGAAGTCACAGGAACTGGGGAAGACAGCTACTTAGCGAAAGTCATGGAAATGGTGCGAAAAGCCCAAGCAGATAAATCCCGCTTAGAAGCACTTTCGGACAAAGTGGCAAAATGGCTGTTTTATATTGCGTTAGTTGCTGGTGTCTTGGCATTTGCTGTATGGATGTTTGTTGCTGATCTACCGACTGCTCTTGATCGAATGGTCACGGTATTCGTCATTGCCTGTCCCCATGCGTTAGGGCTAGCGATTCCCCTCGTAGTTGCTCGTTCGACATCGATCGCTGCCAAAAATGGCTTGCTCTTAAAAAATCGCAACGCACTGGAGAATGCGCATCATGTTGATTATCTGATCCTCGATAAGACCGGTACGTTAACAGAAGGAACGTTTACCGTAACTGGCATCGAGGCGACAGGCAGTCTTTCTGCATCAGAAGTACTAGCTTACCTAGCAGGTCTTGAGAAAACCGCCAATCATCCGATCGCAGAAGGTATTTTAGCCCAAGCTGAAAAGGAAAACATCACAGCCAAAAAGGCGACTGATGTTCAAACAAGGACAGGGATTGGTCTGGAAGGCGTGATTGATGGACAGAAGTGGGTGATCGTCAATCAAAAAGGATTGGAGCAATTAGCCATTCAGTATCAAGGGAACTCCTTGGAAAATTATCAAGAACAGGGCAATACCATCAGCTATTTGGTTCATGACGGCAAAGTAGAAGGAATCGTCGCATTAGGGGATAAGGTGAAACCAGAAGCGAGTCAATTTATTCAAAAAGTGAAAGACTTAGGCATCACGCCAGTTATGGCTACTGGAGACAACCAAGAAGCGGCGCAAGCCGTAGCCGATTACCTAGGAATCGAAGCCTTCCATGCGGCAATGTTGCCAGACGATAAAGAACGTCTAGTCAGTGACTATGTCAAAGAGGGCAAGCGCGTCGTAATGGTAGGAGATGGGATCAATGACGCCCCAAGTCTTGCAAGAGCGACGATCGGGATTGCGATCGGGGCTGGTACCGATGTAGCGATCGATTCAGCCGATGTCGTTTTGACGAATAGCGAACCTCAAGATATCTTGCACTTCTTGACTTTGGCGAAAAAAACAAGACGCAAGATGATTCAAAATCTTTGGTGGGGCGCAGGATACAATATTTTTGCCATTCCTTTGGCAGCTGGCGTCCTCGCACCAATCGGGATCATTTTGAACCCAGCAGTCGGAGCTGTCTTGATGTCTATGAGCACGATCATCGTTGCCATCAATGCAATGACCTTATCAATCGAAAAAAGCGGCGATTAGCCGCTTTTTTGTTTCTTTTCCTAGGAGCAGTGAAATACCTCTATAATCTGCTTCTTGATTTATGCTATAATGTGTTCGTTGAGACAAGGAGGACGTTGATTATGGAACTGAAGAAATTGGATGTTCCCACTACTTCAATTACTGAAGTAAAAAAATCTCCGATGGATGTATTTAATCAAGCGCGAGAAGCAGGAACAGCAGTATATGTATTCAATCGTGAAAAAGTGGCGGGGGTCATGTTGACACAAGAGCAGTATGAAACGTTATTGCAGGAATTAGATTATTTGCGTCAGCGACCGATGATGGAAGAAGAACCCGAACAGCCGCCAGTGGCAGGGCTAGAGGAATTCTTACAAATCATGCGGCAAGCGCTGATCACCGGTGCGAGCATCTCGGCAAAAAATTTAGATGAGCGAATGGTGGCGTTAGGGTTCATCACTCGTAAAACTGGTTTTGGCGGTGTCGTTGACATGGTGAACGAATTGAAAGAAACAGGCAAGATCGTTTACCAGCTACGTAAAAAACAAGATGGTAAATCGGTGACCGCTGAAGTCATTGGAGAACAAGACAATCAAACGCAATTATTTGATAAATTGATCATCAAAAAAATCTTTCTAAAAGAAAAATAAACGCTGGAACTTGTCCCAGCGTTTCAGACGGTAGACAAAGTACGGATGTGTTCGTACTTTGTCTTTTTTTGTTGTAAAAAAGTGGAACTTGTTAACTTTTTTTAAACTGTGAAAGATACTGCTCATCCAACCAACAAAAGTTCCAGCCAGTTACAGACTAGGTTTTAAGTCAGCCAGTAAGTTTTCCCGTCTTTCGTCCGTTGCATAAATCCGTATTCGATCAAATAACGTCGGACAGTGACGTAATCGGTGATCGCTTGCTTTAATACATCGTTGACGGCAGCTTCTGAATAATTTTTCTTCGGATCAAATTTTTGTGCCAGTACACTCAAGACAACGATCTTGCGCTTTTCTTTGCTGGGAAACTGTTTGATAAACCCCGTTTCATCAAAATAAGTAGCAATGATCTTTTCTCTTTCACTAGCCGTAATGGCATAGCGATCATCAAGCATCGTCGCCCCTTTGTGAGGCGGCAGCAACGGGGTATCTTGCAACAAGGACATGATACTTAAAAAAACAGTCGCTTGTCGCTGTTTTTCTTTTAGTTTAAAGCGATGATTCCTGACGGTCGAAGAAGAGATACCTAAGCGTTGGGCAATCACAGTATCGCTAACATCTTGGGCAAACAGTTGTAAAATCTCCTGTTGGCTCTCTGATAAGCCTGTTTGTTCTTTGGGTAAAGCCAACAATGCGGATAAAACGGTTCCGTGATGCTCAGTGATATGATGCATCATTCGTTTTTTTGCTGTAAAAAAGGCGCCATCAACGGGATAGATTTCTTCTTTGTCGAAGGTCTCCTGACAAAAGACGCAACAATAATCCGTTGGTGTTGCGACATATCCTTGCTGATAATCAGAAATGGTAAACTCTTGATAAGGTTTCATTTTGGGTTCTCCTTTTATTGTTTAGGTATATACTAACATAAGTTGAATTTGTTTGTAAATAGACAAACAGATTTATCGTTATTAGATTAATTTCATCCGTTGCTTAAAATCGTCGCCTTTTTGTGTTAGGATTAACAACAATAGCGAATGAATTTGCTTAATTCAAAGGAGTGATACTATGGCAGACGTAAGCCAACGCTTCAATCACGAAGTGTACAATATAGCTGTTTCATTGATTCGTAAATTTGATGAACGGGTTTCTTCAATTCCTGATATTTTAAAGTTAACGTTAGGCGAGCCGGATTTCAACACACCGGAGCACGTGAAAAAATCGGGTGTCCAAGCAATCGAACAAAATTTCAGCCACTATTCTGGAATGGCAGGCTTAGCAGATGTTCGGCAAGCAGCCAGTCTCTTTTTGAAAAATAAATATCAGCTTGATTACGACTTTCAATCAGAAGTATTAGTGACGATCGGTGCAACGGAAGCAATCTCAGCTTCTTTATTAGCCACGTTAGAACCTGGTGATAAAGTGATTCTACCAGCACCAATTTATCCAGGCTATGAACCAGTCATCCATTTAGCTCATGCCAAACCGATTTATCTTGATACGACGGATAATGACTTTGTTTTAGCGCCAGAAGTTTTGGAAGCAGCCTTAAAAGAACATGGGGAGCAAGTCAAGGCAGTCATTTTAAATTATCCTAGCAATCCAACAGGGGTCGTTTATACCCGAGAACAAGTCAAAGCATTGGCAGAAGTTTTAGAAAAATACCCCGTTTTTGTTATTAGCGATGAAATTTATAGTGAGTTGACTTATGATGAAACCCACGTATCCATTGCTGAATACTTGCGGGATCAAACGATTGTAATCAACGGCTTGTCGAAATCACACGCGATGACTGGTTGGCGCGTCGGCTTCATTTTTGCACCAGCAGCGTTGACTGCTCAGATCATTAAGGTCCACCAATACTTAGTGACCGCGGCATCAACGATTTCTCAAAAAGCCGCAGTGCGGGCATTGATCGAAGGCATCAACGATGCAGAAGTCATGAAAGCCGATTACCGTGAACGCAGAGATTACTTGTTTGAAAAGATGACTGCCCTTGGTTTTGAAATGGCGAAGCCATCTGGTGCATTCTACATTTTTGCCAAAATACCAGCAGGTTTCAACCAAGATTCCATGGCTTTTTGTGTCGACTTAGCCGAAAAGAATCAATTAGCAATCATTCCAGGGATCGCCTTTGGTCCCGAAGCAGAAGGCTATGTTCGTTTAAGCTATGCGGCAAGTATGGAAAACTTGGTGGAAGCGATGGATCGCTTGACACGCTATATGCAAAGCAATTGATTCTACAAACGTTTCTTTCGTTCATAAGTGTTAGATAAAGTAAGCCCCCTCTGATGGATGCAGCGGGGGCTTTTTTAGGCAATCGACGAACTTTACAAAAGATTTACATCGCTTTATCGATTCTTTACATGAAATCCATCAAGGGTTTACACCGCCTTGCTAAACTAAGCATATAACGAAAGGAGATTTACTAAATGAAAAAATTGGGACTTTTATTTTTTGCAACTGGATTATTATTAGCTGGCTGTGGGAGCGGTGGCGCAAGCACTGAGAGCAGTCAAGCATCAGGCGGATCTTCATCAGGTGCCGCATCAAATGAAAATGTAGAAATTTTAGCTGTGGGCTCAACGGCATTGCAACCCTTGGTTGAAGCAGCAGGTGAAAGCTTCTCAGCAGACAATCCCAATTATACAATTACGGTTCAAGGTGGCGGTAGCGGAACTGGCTTAAGTCAAGTAGAAGCAGGCGCTGTGACGATCGGCAATTCCGATGTGTTTGCGGATGAAAAAGATGGTGTGGATGCTAGCAAATTAGTTGACCATAAAGTAGCCGTAGTTGGTATGGCACCAGTGGTAAATAAAGACGCAGGCGTTACGGACCTTAGCCAACAAGATTTAATCGATATTTTTACAGGCAAAGTGAAGAATTGGTCTGAACTAGGCGGAGCAGATCAAGAAATCTCTGTAATCAACCGCGCATCAGGCAGCGGTACGAGAGCGACCTTTGAAAAATGGGGCTTGGATGGTGCAGAGACGATCCAAACACAAGAGCAAGATTCTTCTGGAACAGTCCGTAAAATCGTTGCTGAAACACCAGGAGCAATCAGCTACCTTGCTTTATCCTATTTGGACGATTCGATCCAAGCGCTATCTCTTGATGGGGTAGAAGCGACTCCTGAAAATATTGCAGATAACAAATGGCCAATCTGGTCTTACGAGCATATGTACACGAACGGCGAGCCAGATGCAAACGTCAAAGCCTTTCTTGATTACATCATGACAGACGATGTCCAACAAGGAATCGTTATTGAATTAGGTTACTTGCCAATCACTGATATGAAAGTAGAACGCAGTGTAGACGGCGAAGTAACGAATGTTGAATAGTGAAATGACCGAAGAAGGAGAATGCTCCTTCTTTTTTTGTGTTTAAGCATTAAGAAGATGCTACTGGCTGGTGGTTCGTTTGGTAATGAAAAACAACTAAAAAACAACCGATAACAATTATTCACCTGTTATCGGCTGTTTTTTATTAATAATCATCTTTTTCATGAAGCGGCAAAGTCACCGTAAAGGTAGAACCAATTTTGGGGAAACTGTCAACCTTGATGCTGCCACCTAATAATTTGGTATAGTCTTTAACGATAGCCAGCCCAAGTCCAGTGCCGCCAGAATTGCGGGCGCGGGCTTTGTCCACCCGATAAAACCGCTCAAAAATCCGTTCCTGATCTTCTTCATCGATGCCGATGCCTTGATCCTGCACTTGAAATAACAGCTGGTCATCTTGCTCTGAATAGGATAATGTGATGACACCACCAGGTTTTGAATAGGTGACAGCATTTTCTACCAGATTTTTTACGATGGGCTGCAGCAGCTCTTTTTTGGTAGATAAAATGAAGGGTTCGGGTCCTTCAAATTGAAAGGTCAATTGCTTCTTAGCAGCTGCGGGACCATAGGTTTGAACGACTTGTTGCAGCAGCTCAGAAAAGTTGATCGGTTGGTCGACATACTGGAAAGAATCACTGTCTTGAGACAGTTGGATGATATCTTGTATTAGATTTTTCAAGCGATAAGCATCTTTTTGAATGATCTCTAAAAAGGTCTGCAATGTTTCTGGGTCTTCTTTGGCGCCGTCCAGCAGTGTTTCGGTAAACCCAATCAAGGAAGTTACCGGCGTTTTTAATTCATGGGAAACATTGCCGACAAAATCTTTTTGCATTTTTTCTAATTGTCGGATGCGCGTCAAGTCATAAGAAATACCAATCAACTGGTTTTCTTGGAAGCTTCGCAAGGTAACATCCAAGACTTTTGAACGTTCCCCGCTAAGG
Organism: Enterococcus sp. DIV0213h; assembly: GCF_051711285.1. Lineage (NCBI taxonomy): Bacteria > Bacillati > Bacillota > Bacilli > Lactobacillales > Enterococcaceae > Enterococcus > Enterococcus sp. DIV0213h. Next base: position 2,782,476 of record NZ_JBIOMH010000001.1, on the reverse strand, counting down.
GTGGTTTCCGCATGGAAAATAGGGGTCTCGTCGTTAAATTGATAGATCAATTGGATCAGTTGTGTGTCATGAATCACTTCAGTGAAGGGCTGCGGCAAGGTTGGCGCAGTTTCCATCCCCAACTGTTCTTGCATCGTCGGATTCAACAGCAGCAGTTGATTTTCTTCATTAATGATAAAGACACCGATCATCAGTTCACTGAGCAAGCCGTACAGCTGTTGTTCAGATGCCGCATAGGCACGATAGGTCTGGCTCATTTGTTCGCTCAGCTGATTGATCAGTTGATACAACTCATCATGTTCAGGGGTTTCTTGCATAATGATTGCTTGTTGATCGGGCGAGGTGATCATTTTTTTTACGACGGGCAGAATCGTTTGGATTGGACGATTCCGCTGACGCAGCGTGTGAAAAATCAGCAGGCTGATCAAGAAACAAAAGACAAGATAGACAATCAAGATCGATTGCTTGATTCCTTGGTTTTTCGCAAAAAAAGCAGCAGTCGGTTCTGCGATCCGCAAGATTTGAGTTAAGTTTCCATCTTCTTTGACAGGAATCGCCACGTAAAGCAATTCTTCATGCAAGGTGTCGCTTTCCCGCAACGATTGACCAACGGCGCTTCCGCGCAAAACGGCTTGAACTTCTGGACGATCGGAGCGGTTTTCATGGAGGGTATGATCATAAGTATCGAAAATGATTTGGCCTTGATCATCTAACAAAGTGATGCGGCTATTGCTGTCTTGAACATAGGCATCGGCAAATTGTTCGAGCGCTGCGGTTTGGTTATCTGAGAGATTCAAAAACACAGCGGCTTTCTCTTTCAGAAAATCCACTTGCTGGGCGATGACTTGCTGACGGTAAAAACTGCTTAGAACTTGCCAACACAGGAAAAAAATCAGCAATAGACCGATTGACCATAAACCATAGCCATAGCGTTTTTTCATTGGGTCGGCTCCTGAAATTTATACCCAAATCCTCGAACGGTCACCAAGTATTCTGGACGCTTGGGATCAGCTTCCAATTTTTCTCTTAAATGACTGATGTGAACATCCACGATGCGACTTTGTCCATCAAAGTCAAAATTCCAAATACGATTGAGTAAGGTATCGCGATCGATCACGCGGCCTTTACGTTTCATAAAGTAAACCAGCAGCTCGAACTCTTTCGGGGTCAGGAAGATTTTCTCCCCATCCACACTGACCTGGAAATTGGTCAGATCGGCTTGAATTCCGCCGATTTGCAAGATTTCTGCAGGTTGATCTTCTTCTCGTGCTTGTTGACGAGGTTCTAAGCGACGGAAGATGGCCTTCATTCGAGCCAATACTTCTCGAGGGCTGAAGGGTTTCGTCAAGTAGTCGTCAGCCCCGATCTCTAAACCCAAAATCCGGTCGATCGGATCATCTTTTGCGGTCAAGACGAGGATCGGTGTCTCGATTTTTTCTTGCCGTAATTTCTTTGTGATTTCGATGCCGTCTAAATTCGGCAGCATGACATCCAAGATGATAAAGTCAAAAGGTTTTGACAACGCCAAGTCGAAGGCTTTTTGACCATCTGAGGCGGAAACGACTTGGTAGCCCTCTTTTTCTAAATTAAAGGTTAAAAGTGTGACGATTGAAGGTTCATCATCGACAACGAGTATTTTTTTCATGATAGACTCCTTTCGTTTCTTTTTTTCAAGAAACGATTAAATTTCAACGAACAAGTCCTATTTTAGCATGAATAGACAATTGGTACTATTGCAACCACTAAATAAATGCTATAATAAAGGACGATTTCATAGGAAAGCTGAGGGTGCTAAATGATTGGAATCAGTGCGTGTCTAGGCGGTGCCCTTTGCCGCTACGATGGAAAACATCAAGCAGTACCACAATTGATCGAACTTGTTCGTGCGGGTCAAGCAATGATGGTCTGTCCAGAAGTTCTTGGCGGCTTGCCGATTCCACGCGAACCGGCCGAAATCGTCGGTGGCGATGGGGTGGATGTTTGGGCGCAACGAGCGAAGGTCGTCACCATTTCAGGAGAAGACGTGACGGAACAATTTACTAAAGGCGCGAAAATTGCTTATCAAAAATTGCAAGAGCAAGGCATCACCCAACTGATCTTAAAAGAGAAAAGTCCCTCTTGTGGCAGTCAGACGATTTATGATGGCAATTTTTCTGGAATCAAAAAAACAGGGGTCGGTGTCGCTTGTGCCTATTTTCGACAACAAGGCATGACTGTTTTGTCCGATGTCGAATGGCTTGCAAAACAGGAGGAAGCAAATGGAAATTGAAAAGACCAATCGCATGAATGCGTTGTTTGAGTTTTATTCCACGTTATTGACGGAAAAACAGATGAATTACATGGAATTGTATTACGCAGATGATTTTTCTCTAGGAGAAATCGCTGAAGAGTATCAAGTTAGCCGTCAAGCAGTCTATGACAACATCAAACGCACCGAACGTATTTTAGAAGACTATGAAAAAAAACTACATATGTTTTCGGATTATATCATGCGGGAAGACTTGCTGGATCAGCTAAGCGAGTATACGAAAACCCACTATCCAAAAGACGAAACCTTACAGGGGTTTATTCAACAGCTCCAAGAAATTGAAGAATAAAGGAATGAAAAAAAATGGCATTTGAAAGTTTAACTGAACGCCTCCAGCAGGCAATGAGCAAACTGCGCAGAAAAGGAAAAGTATCTGAAGCAGATGTAAAAGAAATGATGCGTGAGATTCGTCTAGCTTTATTAGAAGCCGACGTCAATCTGCAAGTTGTAAAAGAGTTTACCAAAAATGTCCGTGAACGGGCAGTGGGAGTAGAAGTATTAGAAAGCCTATCTCCAGCGCAACAAATCGTTAAGATCGTTGATGAAGAATTAACCAAAACATTAGGATCAGAAACAGTTGGGATCGAAAAATCACCGAAGATCCCAACGATCATCATGATGGCTGGTTTGCAAGGGGCAGGGAAAACCACCTTTGCTGGGAAATTAGCCAACCATTTGATCAAAACCGAAAACGCACGTCCATTAATGATCGCTGGTGACGTGTACCGACCAGCTGCGATCGACCAGTTGAAAGTATTAGGGCAGCAATTGGATGTACCTGTTTTTGATATGGGAACTGATGTCAGCCCAGTTGAAATCGTCCGCCAAGGATTGGCTTTGGCTCGGGAAAAGAAAAATGACTACGTTTTGATCGATACGGCGGGTCGTTTGCATATCGACGAAAACTTGATGGAAGAGCTAAAACAAATCAAGGACTTGGCACAGCCAAATGAAATTTTACTGGTAGTAGATGCGATGACAGGACAAGATGCTGTCAACGTGGCGGAAAGCTTCAATCAACAACTGGGGATCACAGGGGTAGTCATCACCAAGCTAGATGGCGATACTCGTGGCGGGGCGGCATTGTCGATTCGTCAAGTTACGGGCGCTCCAATCAAGTTCACTGGTACCGGTGAAAAATTGACCGACCTTGAAGTATTCCATCCAGATCGGATGTCTAGTCGGATTCTCGGTATGGGTGATATGCTGACTTTGATCGAAAAAGCACAGCAAGATTACGACGAGAAAAAAGCAGAAGAACTTGCTCAAAAAATGAAGGAAAACTCCTTCGACTTCAATGACTTTGTCGAACAGATCGATCAAGTTATGGGCATGGGCCCAATTGAAGATCTCTTAAAAATGATTCCGGGAATGAGTCAAATGCCTGGTATCGAAAATGTCAAAGTTGATCCGAAACAAATTGCTCGACAAAAAGCCATGGTTTATTCTATGACACCAGCTGAACGGGAAAATCCTGATTTGTTAAATCCAAGCCGTCGCCGCCGTATTGCTGCTGGTTCTGGAAACAGTGTCGTCGAAGTCAACCGTATGATCAAACAATTCAAAGAATCTCGCAAAATGATGCAGCAAATGAGTAAAGGGAATATGAACATTCCTGGCATGGATCAAATGTTTGGCGGTGGGGTCAAAGGGAAACTTGGAAAAATGGCCATGAACCGCATGGTCAAGAAACAAAAGAAGAAAAAGAAAAAACGCAAATAATCGTTTAACACTGATAGGAACTGAGAACTGAACCTTATCTTCGTGTAATTAAAAAAACATGATCTGAAAAGGCACCAAATCGAGAAGCTGTACCTGCTGATTCTAGCAACTGCAGCGCCTCAGATTGCCTTCTTCAGGTCATGCTTTTTTATGCTCACAGCGTCCTCTTTAAATGAACTCCTTCAAAGAACATCAAATAGAACATCTAAAGAACATCCTTTTTTATAGAGAAAGCCAGCTTTCTACCGAATATCTCAAATCGTCCAAGAGTCAAAAATAGCGATCAACTATCGTTGCGGACAACTCTAAGAATAGGATGGAAGCAGAACATTCGTGCTTTCTGTTAAATGGTGCTACTATTAATTTATAGCAAGTATGAAAGGAGTTTTTTACGATGACAAACAAAGATCGCATTGAAGGAAAAGTAACCGAAACAAAAGGGAAACTTACAGGAGATGACTCCGAAGAATTAAAAGGCAAAACCCAAAATAAATATGGGAAAGCCAAAGATAAGGTTGAAGATTTTGCGGATGATGTTTCTCGTAAAGTAAATGACTTCTTTGACAAAAAAGACGACGACAAACCTAGACATTAAACTTAAAAGCATCCCTGCAACAAGAACATGTTGCAGGGATGCTTTTTTATATTCCACTGATTTGTTTGTTTTTTCGTTTGTACCACCAATTCATCAGCGCTTTAGGATAGACAAGCAGCAAACTGATGAATAAGCAGGCAACCAGTAATAAACCGAGCCGAAGGGCAATGTTCCAAAGACTGACATCATACCCCTCATAAAGATTACGGTAAAAAATTTCTAGTGGGTAATAAGAAATCATGGATAAATAGAACCAGGTTCCCAAAGAAAGCAGCCAATAAACTGGTGCGCGCAATTTAGGGATCGTTATATAATCACCGTCATTTTCTAAAGAGATTTTCGAGAACACTTTTTCGGCAGCCAGAATCAGCAAGCCGCTCAAGCCGAGGTAAAGGAGCAGCAGCCACCAAGGGTAGACATATCCTTGCGGCCAATCGATCCAGGTTTGAAAAGGAATCAGAAAATCCCCATGACCAAGAAACACAAAACTAAAAAACTCGCGGGTACATTGGAAAAAGCTATATCCCATTGATCCTAGCGAAATAGTGAAGAAGACCGAGAGCACGCCAGTAAACAGATTCCCCAGCAAAACGCCTAACAAGAGACCTGCAGCAAATACTAGCAGATTCGTTGCCAAGGTACTAAGGGCAGAAAGCAGCACGTCTTGAAGCGGCACAGCGAGATAGCGAGCTGGGATCATCGTGTATTCGATCAGGATATGACCTAACAGACCCAACACTAAACAAGCGGTCAAGGGTAAGCCGATAAAAAGCAGTTTCTTGTGAAAGACGTGCTTTCTGCTAAAGGGTAAAGCAAATAAAAAGCGATTGAAATTGGTGCGGCCATCGACAAAAAAGGACAAGAAGCCCCAAATAAACAGGAAGACAATCACAAATTGATTCATGGTGGTCATATAAGGGTGATTGTAATAAATCTCATCAGGGGACTCATTGCTGATCGTCAATACCGCATCGCGGTACTCTGTTGCCGAATCAAAGTAAACCGGGGTTTCACCCTTGTAGCTTTTGACATAGTACTCTCGATTTTCGTTGAAATCTTTGATAAATTCTTCAGATGTCAAATAGCGTTCTTGCTGATGCCAGGCTTTTTGTGATTGCCAGCCATCACCAAGATACATTAAGAGTAAGACAAAACAAAAGCCGATCAGCAGCTTGCCGTAGCGTTCTTTAAATATATTGCTTAACATCGTTTTCCACCTCTATCCTTCCACTAATGCCTCTTGTCGTAAATTTGCTTCAAACAGATCTTCCAAGGTCAAGGGCAATTCTTCGAAAACCAAAGGGTCAAGCTGCTGGATCTCAGCCGCCAGCTCTTTTGTGTAATTGTCAAACAAAGCGGTCAAGACTCGACCTTGTTTTTGAATCAGCTTGGAGCGCTGCTTGATAAGGGGAGGAATCTGCTTGCTGCGAAAGACGAGTTGAAGTTTGCGAGATTGTTCGCGAATCGTTTCCAAACGGTAGTCTCCTTCAATCGTTTTCCCTTTGATCAACAAGGCACGATCAATAATATGCTCTAATTCATTTAGATTATGGGAAGCGATCAATGCGGTACGATTCGACTCGCTGAGGCTTTCCAGCAATAGTCCGATCACTTTTTTACGGACGATCACATCAAGCCCATCAAAAGGTTCGTCTAACAGTAAGAACGTCGCATTTGAAGCGATCGCTAGAATCATCTTATAAAGACCTTGCATTCCTTTTGACATTCGCCGGTAAGAAAGCGTTAGCGGCAGACCATGGCTTTGCATCAATTCTAAATAAAGATTTTGATCAAAATTCGGATAAGCAAGCCGATAAAATTGATTGATTTTTTTTAACGAGTAGGCAGCCAGAAAGTTTTCTTTTTCATCGATATAAAAAAGCTGTTCTTTTAATTCCGGGTGCTGATCCAGGCGTTGGTTATCGATCGAAATCTCGCCATCATCTAGTAAATAATGTCCAGCGACCGTCCGAAACAGCGTGGTTTTCCCAGAACCATTGCGGCCGATCAATCCTACGAGTTCTCCTTTTTCCAAAGAGAAGTTCACGTTTTCTAAGATAATTGTTTGTTCCATTTTCTTGGTCACATGTTCGATCTTCACTGTGGATCGCCTCCTAACTCTTGTTCAAAGCCATTCATCCAATCGCTCAGCTCGCGCATGCTGATCTGTAGATGGCGTGCTTCGATCACCAATTCTTTCAAACGTTCTTTCACTTGTAAGATCCGAATCTCATCGCGTGGCAGATCCTCAGTAACTTTCACAAAGGTGCCTTTTCCTTTGATGGTGACAAGCACTTGCTCATTTTCCAATACTTTGTAGGCTTTGCTGACGGTATTTGGATTCATCAACAGGTGCTTGGCCATTTCACGAACCGAAGGCACTTGGTCTCCAGCGGTTAGAACACCGTTCAGAATATCTTCTTTGATACTTAAAACCAATTGCTCATAGTAAGGTTTGCTGCTGGCTTTGTTAATGCGAACCACAAAATCAGCTCCTTTCATTTATGTGTACTAGTATACGTAGTACACTAGTGGAAGTAAAGTCTTTTATGATAAAATAAACAAAAAGGAGCTGATGAGGACAATGGAACGATGTGAGTGGGCCAACAGTACACCAGCGATGCAGGAGTATCATGATACAATCTGGGGGAAACCTGAGTATGAGGATCAGCAGTTGTTTCGAAAATTGGTGTTAGATATGAATCAAGCAGGGTTGAGCTGGCAAACGATTTTAAATAAAATGGCGAATTTTGATGTGGCATATGATCAGTTTGAAATCATCAAAGTAGCGAACTATACGGAAGAAAAAGTGGAAGAACTGATGATGAATCCAGGAATCATCCGCAATCGGCGAAAGATTGAAGCGGCGATCAGTAATGCCCAAGAAGTTTTAAAAATCCAGCAAGAATATGGTAGTTTCTCCGCATTCTTGTGGCGATATGTCGATCATCAGCCGATCATTAATGAATTTGAGCAGCAATCCGATGTACCGACCCATTCGGAAATCTCTGATCAGCTAGCGAAAGATTTGAAAAAGCGAGGGTTTAAATTTGTCGGAACGACCATTATTTACGCCTTTATGGAAGCTGTCGGCATGGTCAACGACCATTTAGTCACTTGTGTTTGTCGAACATCAGCAGCAAACAAAGAATAAAGGAGCGAGCATAATGGGAAAAGTGATATTCTATGGTGCGATCAGCCTCGATGGTTATTTAGCAGGTCTGAAGGATCAACTGGACTGGCTGTTTCAAACCGATACCGGTGTCGCCACGACTTATGAAGCATTTTTTGCAACCATCGATGCGACAGTGATGGGGAGAAAGACCTATCAAGAAGCAAAAAAACTTATGGATGGTGGACTGTTGTATCCCGAAACGACAAACTATGTTTTTTCCCGAACACAAAAAGAACCGTTGCCAGATGCAATGCTAGTGTCAACGGATCCAGTGGCATTTGTTTCAGCATTAAAACAAGAGGAAAACGTATGGGTAGTAGGGGGAGGTTCCTTACTAAAACCATTGCTGGAAGCTGATTTGATCGATGAATGGTTTATTCAAATCGCGCCGGTGTTTTTAGGAGAAGGCAAGCGACTGTTTGAACCGGGGGATTACTCGAGACGCTTGACGTTTGTTGAAACAAAACAGATGGGGGAACTGACAGAACTCCATTTTGTCCGAAAGTCTGTGTCAGGCAGCGAGTAAAAAGCGCAAACGATTATTCTTCACAGTAAAAAAGACCAAGAAATGAAGCGACCCCCAAAAGTTAGACCAAAAATCTAACTTTTGGGGGTCGTTATTTGTATGGCAAAATATCCTTTTGAATTAAAACTAAAAATCGTTAAAGAATATCTTAGTGGCGTGGGCGGATATCGGTATCTTGCCAACAAATACGGTATTTCAAGCAAGTCTCAAGTAAGTAATTGGGTGAATGCCTATCGTGAATACGGAGAGGAAGGTCTATTGAGAAAACATCAAAATCAGAAATATTCTGTTCAATTTAAGTTAAATGCGCTAGAGTTATATCAAACAAGTGAGATGTCCTACCGAGAAGTTGCTAGCACTTTAGAAATGAACAACCCTGCGCTTATTGCCAATTGGATGCGTAGTTTCAGAGAAGCAGGTATTGAGGGGCTCTCAAAAGAGAAAGGGCGACCACTTACTTTGACTAGAAAAAAAGAAAACAAAAAAGAAAATACAACAACTAAAGAACGCGATCGTATCAAGGCATTAGAAAAGCAAGTCCGATCCCTTCAAATTGAGAATGCCTTTTTAAAAGAGTTGAGGAAGCTGCGAAAACAGGAAGCCCAGCAAAGACGCAAGAATCAATCGCACGAATCATCGCCAGCCTCCGAGGATCATTCAAACTAGTTGAGCTTCTTGAAACATTGAAATTTCCTAAAGCAACCTATATGTATTGGCAGAAACGGTTTGACAGACCAAACCCAGACCAAGAAATTGAAGAAAAAATGCTTGAAATTCGCAAAGATCATAAAGATTATGGCTGTCTGCGACTAAAAAAAGAATTAGAGAATCAAGGGATTCATGTCAATAAAAAGAAGATTCAACGTCTGATAAAAAAACTAGGTATCGAAGTAAAGTCTTACACTCGAAAATCTCGACGGTACAATTCTTATCGTGGGAAGGTTGGCACTGTCGCCAAAAATCGTATTCATCGTCGGTTTTATACAAATATCTGTCACCAAAAAATTACAACTGATACCACAGAGTTTAAGTATTATGAAGTAGACACCACAGGTGTCGTTCGTCAGAAAAAGCTGTATTTAGATCCTTTCATGGATTTCTACAATAGTGAAATTCTATCTTATCGGATTTCTGAAAAACCAAACGCACTAGCCATAATGGAAGGATTAGAAGAAGCAATCCAGATGACAAATGATTGTCCATTTCGTAGAACCTTCCATTCAGATCAAGGATGGGCCTATCAAATGAATGCTTATAAGAATAAATTGAAGCAGCATAAAATCTTCCAGAGTATGTCTCGTAAAGGGAATTGTTTAGATAACTCACCTATGGAAAACTTCTTTGGTTTATTAAAGCAAGAGATTTTTCATGGAGAAGTCTATCGGAGTTTAGATGAATTGAAAACAAAAATTGACCAATATATCTATTATTACAACCATAAACGCATCAAAAAGAAATTAAATTGGCGAAGTCCGGTTCAGTTTCGAGAAGCTGTAAAAACAGCTGTCTAACAGTTAATTTTATCGTACAAAAAAGGAGTGGATTTCTCCACTCCATAAAAGTCTAACTTTTTGGGGTCACTACAAAACTCAGTGCCGAGTTTCTTGGTCTTTTTGTATGGAATCTTCATTAGTTGAATCGTTGAAAGAATTCAATATATTTTGCAAGGATCGTTTCGAAGAAGCTTACTGTATCTGGATTGATTTCATTGTTTTCATCGATCAAGTTTGTGATACCGCCAATGTAGGCTTCTGGTTGTTGCAGAGTAGGCATATCCAAAAAGACTAATGATTGACGCAAATGATGGTTCGCACCAAATCCAGCGATCGCTCCTGGAGAAACGCTGACGACTAAGGCTGGTTTGCCGCCCCAACTGCTCGCACCGTAAGGACGAGAACCAACATCTAAAGCATTTTTCAAGGCTGCAGGAACAGAGCGGTTGTATTCTGGTGTAAAGAAGAAGACACCATCAACGGCGCTTAATGCTTCACGAAATGCTGTCCATTCAGCAGGAACTTTTCCTTCAACTTCCAAATCTTCATTGTAAAAAGGCAAGTTGCCGATCTCGATGAAAGATGCTTCAAAACCTTCTGGTAATAGTGATGCGAATTTTTTCGCTACGAGTTTATTGTAAGAACCTTCCCGCAAGCTGCCGACGATAAAACCGATTTTTTTTGTCATGTAAAATTCCTCCTTGTTGTTTTCTACTCATTCAGCTTACCAAAAGTAAGTGAATGGTGCAAATAAAACGATTTGGCCTTAAAAAGGTTTCTCTAGTATTCATGATACGCGTCCAAATTCATTCTGGCAAAAGATAACCATGCTGAAAAAACAGGAAAGAAAAACTTTTTTCAGCTGTAAAGAAAAAACTCTTTACACCATCAGAAAAACCTGTTAAACTAGCTCTTGTGATTAAATCAATGGAGGTGTAAATAATGGCAGTAAAAATTCGTTTAAAACGCATGGGTTCTAAAAAGAAACCTTTTTACCGTATCGTCGTAGCAGATTCACGTTCTCCTCGTGACGGACGTTTCATCGAAACAGTTGGTACTTACAATCCTTTACTAGACCCAGCTGAAGTAACAATCAAAGAAGATCTAGTTCTTGATTGGTTATCTAAAGGTGCGCAACCTTCAGATACAGTTCGTAACATCCTTTCTAAAGAAGGCGTTATGAAAAAACACCACGAAGCAAAATTCACTAAGAAATAAGGTGACTTTGGATGAAAGATTTGCAAGAATTAGTCTTAACGATCGTTTCACCACTTGTTACCAAACCTGAGGATATCAAGCTTGAGCTGGTAGAGTCAGATGATTTCTTGGAATATAATCTTACTGTGGCACCAGAAGATATTGGTCGTATCATCGGTAAACAAGGTCGGGTTGCCAAAGCAATTCGAACGATCGTTTACAGTGTACGGACAAATGGACCGAAAAAAGTTCGTTTGAATATCATTGATGGTAAATAAGCAAGAGTGTAAAGCATTTCTCAAAGAGAAATGCTTTTTTTTGTAAAATTCATGCTTAAGATGGAGGACAAAAAAGGATGGTTTTGAGATAATCAAAAATGAGGAGGTGCTTGTATGTCTCAACTAATCGCATGGATCGTCGTTCTTTTGATTCTCGTCTTTATTTATAAAATCGGTTCTTTTCTTTGGCGAACGCTAGGGATCTTGCTACTACTTTTTTTGATTTGGGTCTATCGTGAGGAGATCATGACCCAATTGAACCAATGGACACAAAACTTTCGTTGGGGCGACCTATCGACGATCGCCAATCAAGTTTGGCAATGGATCAAGGACGGCTTCCAATCACTGCAAAATTGGGTCACTAATCTTTAAAAAATCGACAAAAAAATGACAGACAATCTGACTTGTTTGTCATTTTTTTTATTGAGGGGTATCCTTTGTATAAGGAGGGGAACATCATGAAAAAAGAACTAGGATTATTTGTTACACTGCTAACGATCGGAACCTTGGCTGGCTGTACTAATCAAAAAGACCAAGAAACCAGTCAAGCCAGTACAGCTGAAACAACAGCAACGACTATGGTGGAAAGTACCCAAACACAAAAAAGTAGTCAGTCAGAAAACAGTCAATCAACTGCATCGACTAGTCAGGCGGTTTCTGAGGATTCTTCAAATACGAGTAGCACCACAGACATCTATAGCCAAATACAAGCGGTATTCCCTGATCTTGTCTTGCCAAAGGACGTTCCGCTTGCTTCGGGTAAAGTGTTGAATGCGGCCACAGCTGGCAGTCAATCCGATGCCTCGATTCTTTATTATGGACTTGATCAGCAATTGTCTCTCAATGACAAGGCTTTGAACGAAGAAACACCGCTTGCTGCTTTTCAATCAAAAGAGTATCAATCAGCGGATGAAGCGGCTGCAGCGGTCAATGTAACAGCGGATGATGGCGGACAAGCCGTCGATCTCGGATATGGGGTTACTGGGCATATGCAAGGAGCTGCTGGCTCCAGTTATTTGAGTTGGCAAGAAGGAAATTGGTCATTGACTGTTCGAGCAGTCAACCAAGAGGAACAAGATCCTGTGCCGGTTGCCAAAGAAGTGGTAGCGTATCTAGAAGAAGCCATGCTTCCAGCACCTGAGGTCGGTCAAATCACTATCGATATGGGAAAAAATGACCATACAGCAACTACCGTGGTCTGGCAACAAGAAAAGATGCTTCGAACGGTGCAACATCAAGATGCACGTTCAGCATTGGAAATGGCCGTTTCAATGAATCAATAAGTTTCAGATTAGGACATTGCCCCTTTGATCAAGCGTCGAAGGGGTGTTTTTCGCGCGATGATTTTGAGGAAAACAGGGGGCGCTAGGAAACGGCTAGAATTCGCTACTTTGCTATGCTAAAATAGAACAGAAGTTAGAAGAAATGGGGAACGAACGTGACAGAATATTTAAACGTAGGGAAAATCGTCAATACACATGGGATCCGTGGAGAAGTACGAGTGATATCACAAACGGATTTTCCAGAAGAACGCTACCGTAAAGGGGCTGAATTGACACTTTTTCGTGAAAATAAAGAGCCATTACCATTGATTGTTTCAGGTCATCGCAAACATAAAAATTTTGATTTGTTAACGTTTGAGGGCTATCCTAACATCAACGACGTTGAACCGTTTCGTAACGGCATTTTAAAAGTTACCAAGGATGATTTGGTGGATCTAGCAGAAAATGAGTTTTACTACCATGAAATTATTGGTCTGGAAGTCGTCGAAGAAGATGGCACAGTCATTGGTAAAGTCAAAGAGATCCTTTCACCAGGAGCCAATGATGTTTGGGTGGTACAGCGAAAAGGGAAGAAGGATGCCTTGATTCCTTATATCGAATCTGTTGTTCATACCATCGATCTTGAAAATGGTCAGGTCATCGTTGAGATCCCAGAAGGGTTGTTAGACGATGAGAATTGATGTGTTGACACTATTTCCACGAATGTTTGAAGGCCCTCTTGGAGAATCGATCATCGGTAAAGCACGGGAAAAGGGATTGTTAGAAATCAATGTCTCTAATTTCCGTGATTATTCTGACAACAAACATCAAACAGTGGATGACTATCCTTATGGTGGCGGAGCAGGAATGTTATTAAAAGTCCAACCTGTCTATGACAATATCAAAGCGATCGAAGAAGCGACACCAGAAACGAAAAAGCGGGTGATCCTATTAGACCCAGCGGGAAAACCCTTTGATCAAAAGATGGCGGAAGAATTCTCTACCGAAGAGCACCTTGTTTTTATTTGCGGTCACTATGAAGGCTATGATGAACGAATCCGTTCATTGGTCACTGATGAAGTGTCACTGGGCGATTACGTCTTGACTGGCGGCGAATTGGGGGCAATGGTCATGATCGATGCGACGGTCAGGCTATTACCAGAAGTTTTGGGCAATCAAACCTCCGCACAAACTGATTCTCATTCCACTGGTTTATTAGAGCATCCGCAATATACACGCCCGGCAGAGTTCAAAGGCATGAAAGTGCCGGAAGTTTTGATGAATGGCAATCATAAATTGATCGAGCAGTGGCAATTAAAAGAATCCTTGCGCCGAACGTATCAGCGACGTCCAGATATGCTGGAAACTTATCCGCTGACCGCTGAAATGCAGAAGCTTTTAAAAGAAATTGAAGACGAATCGAAGACTGGCAAGTAAAATAGTGCCAGTTTTTTTGATATTCTGTGCCATGACAAGAAAATTCTCTTTACAGCCTATGGTCGACTGTGGTAAGATATTTCAGTGAGTGTAAACTCAACTATTACGATGTTCCGCTGGAGCTTTCATGCTTTAAGAATGTTTGGGAATAAGGAGAATGATAAACATGAATCCATTGATTCAAGAACTAACTCAAGAACAATTACGTACTGACATCCCAGCTTTCCGTCCTGGGGACACTGTTCGCGTTCACGCGAAAGTTGTCGAAGGAACTCGCGAACGTATCCAGTTATTTGAAGGTGTTGTCATCAAACGCCGCGGTGCTGGTATCAGCGAAACTTATACAGTTCGTAAAGTATCAAACGGTGTAGGTGTTGAACGTACCTTCCCATTGCACACACCACGTGTTGCACAAATCGAAGTTGTTCGTTACGGTAAAGTACGTCGTGCAAAATTGTACTACTTGCGTGCATTACACGGAAAAGCAGCTCGTATCAAAGAAATTCGTCGTTAATCATTTATTATCAGATGAAGCAAAAGCCCTTGATTTCAAGGGCTTTTTTCTTTTGTTTGGCGTTATGTTCTATCATTTTAAAGTTCTAGAATTGATTAATTGTGGAAAAAGGGGAGGCTGTTACAGTGTTTTCTTTCTTCATAGATAAAAAGACAAAGTACTGGTTATAGTACTTTGTCTATCGAGAGGCTGTCCATTGTTCGGACGAGCGTTTTTTAATTAGCTTTGTCTATTCATCCCTTGAAACAACAACCATAGATTTGATCGTTTTTCGTTCCTGCATATCGGCATAGGCTTGGTTGATATCATCTAAATCATAGGTTTGGGTGAAAACGCGGCCTGGATTGATAGTACCATCAAGCACCGCTTTTAACAGGGTTTCCTTATCATATGTTGTGACCGATGCAGATCCTCCCGCAATGGAAATGTTTTGAGCAAAAGTGGAACCGATTGGTCGATCGTCATAGTGAGGGACGCCGACATAACCTACACGACCACCATTATGCAATACACCAAGGGCTTGTGTAATGGCAGCTTCTGTACCAACACATTCAAGAGCAGCATCCGCGCCTCCGCCAAGGATCTCGCGTACCTTCGCGATTCCCTCTTCACCACGCTCAGCCACAACAGCTGTAGCACCTGATTGAAGAGCCATTTCTTGTCGATCTTTATGACGGCTCATTAAAATAATTTGGGAAGCCCCACGCATTTTTGCCGCGATGACAGCACATTGTCCTACGGCACCATCGCCAATCACGACGACTTTATCCCCTTTTTCTACATGTGCACAACGTGCCGCATGATATCCTGTGGGCATAACATCTGCCAAAGTTAAAAGAGACTTGATCATACCTTCCGTATAATCAGCTGGCTGACCTGGAACTTTTACAAGGGCCCAGTTGCCGTAATGGAAGTTGATATACTCAGATTGGAAACCGTTAGACCAATTCGTTGTACCTTGATGACGGTCGCATGTGCCATCAAAGCCGGCACGGCAAGCATCACATTCACCACAACCATGGGTGAAGGGGACGATGACAAAATCTCCAGGTTTCACAGTCGTAATGTCTGGACCGATTTCTTCAACGATGCCTAATGCCTCATGACCATCATTAACTGAATGAGGTTCTTTACTATCGCCATGGGCATACGACCAAAGATCAGAACCGCAAACACATGCTCGGACAACTTTAATAATAACATCATCGGCTGCTTGCAAAGTTGGCTTTTTTACTTCTTCCACTTTAACTAATCCTGCTTTTTCAAAAATTGCTGCTCTCATATAAATCCTTCTTTCTTAAGTTAGTATTGTTAGTATAAATGCTGAAGTTAACTTTAGGTCAAGAAAAAGACACATCAAGAAATGACGTTCTCTTAAAATTTATATCAACAAATTCGTTACATCCTGATTTATGGCAGAGGTTAAGAAAGAATTTCTTCTTTTTTGTCGTTACTTCAATTGAATCATCAGTGAAGCAGCATGGCTAACTCTAAAGGGCACTTGAACCATGAAATTTGAACAAAAAAAGGAGGACTCGAAAATGATAAACGATTTTCGAGTCCTTCTTTTTTCTTGAGAGGAGAACCTAGCTTTTTATAGCTCAGATTCTTAGGTGATTTATTAATTCTTTTTTGAAAATTTTTATGACTATAAAATCAATTATGGTCGATTCGGTCAATTCTACGGATGAAAAGAACGAATGACTGAATAAAGAAAGGATAGCAAATAGACAGGAAGAAAAAAGGAAAATGAGACGTCTATTATTATGTCATTTGATAATGGTGTTGACATATGACAAAATAGATGGCAAAATACAGATGTAATAGCAAATGACAAATACCGTGTCGTTTGACAAAAAGGAGGAAGAAGCAATGACGCTTTATACAAAGTTGTTACATCGTGAAAAAGAAGGAAACCCGATCAAGGTAGGTGTGATTGGGGCAGGACAAATGGGCTTTGGTATGATTTCACAAATTTCAACGATTCCAGGAATGATCGTCAGTGGGATAAGCGATATCAATTTAGAAGCTGCCGATCGTGCAGCTGCTGCTTACAATGCGACAGCCCATGAGAAAATCGACATTTTGATCAGCCAAGATTTTAAAGATATTATTCATTCCGATAAAGTAGAGATAATCGTTGACGCAACCGGTGTCCCAGAGGCAGGTGCACAAATTTCTCTTGAATCACTAATGGCGAAAAAGCATCTTGTACTTTTGAATGTTGAAATCGATATTACGATCGGACCGCTGATGAATAAGCTATATGGAGCAACCGACTTGATTTATACTGGATCAGATGGTGATGAGCCAGCGGCTACGATGCAGATGTATGAATTTGCTAAAAGTATGGGGATGGAAGTGTTAGTCGCTGGTAAAGGAAAAAATAATCAATTGATGGTCCATGCCAATCCAGATACGGCAGCTGCAAAAGCTAAAGCCCAAAAAATGAGCCCGAAAATTCTAGCGTCATTTCAAGATGGAACAAAGACGATGGGGGAAATGAACTTGCTCTCTAATGCAATGGGGTTTGTCCCTGATGTTGTTGGCATGCATGGCATCAGTGCTGATTTAGATGGTACGCTCGAACAACTGACGACCAAAGAAAACGGTGGGATATTAAATAAATTTGGTGTGGTGGAATATGTTGACGGAATTGCCCCGGGTATCTTTTGTATAGTGAAAGGGCAAAACGAAGGCGTTAGTCATGAATTAGATTACCTGATGAAAAAAGGCGAGCGTGATCATCATCTTCTCTATCGGCCGTTTCATCTATGCTCATTAGAAACACCAATTACGATTGCAAGAGCTGTACTAGAGCAAGATACAGCAATCGTACCTATGGGAGCACCTGTTTCAGAAACTGTTTGTGTGACGAAAAAAGCCATAAAAGCGGGTGAGCGAATCGATGGAATCGGCGGCTTTTGCGTAAGAGGTGTCCTTGAGACCCATGAAGACATGAAAAGAAATAGTCACATTCCGATTGGGTTGATTGCTGGCGCAGTTGCCAAGCGTCCGATCAAAGATGGCGCCTTTTTAACGGTGGATGATGTGGAATTAGATGAATCAACGACTGTATATAAATTACGCAAATTGCAAGACGAAACATTTGATTAAACAGTAGTTAGCTTCTCCTTTAGCCGCTGATCCAGATAAGGTAAGTAGGAATAAAATAACCGTTAGCTTGTATCAAACATAGGAATCAATTACACTAAAAAGATATCAATATCACATACTTACAAAAATCGTGGTAGTTAAAGGAGAGGTTATTTATGCAAGGAATTGTGGTGTTAGGAACACTTATCGTCGTTTTACAAGGAATATTTAGTTTGTTTCAAATTCGGTATTATCAGCGCTTTGTGAAACAAGTAGTCCAACGCTATAAAAATAAAAGTGGATATCAATTAAATACAGAAGTGGCCAAAAATTGGTATTCATCGGTGGTATTAGTCGTAGTAACAAATACACAGGGAAGGATCATTGAGGCGTATACGTATTCTGGCTTGACGATTTTTTCTCGTTTTACATCTTGTGAGGCATTAGTTGGTGAACAACCCTCTCAAGAGTTATTGAAGGAATGGCAAGCGAAAAAATCGTGTTTGCACCAAAAAGTGATTTTGTCCTTTTTAGACAAAAAAATGAAACCGATTACTTGATTTTAGGAGGAATGAATAATGAAATATATTGAATGGTTTGGTAAAAACTTTATTGGTTTGTTTGAAGCCGGTGGAGAACAATTTATGAGTTTTATGACTGGTATTATACCGCTATTGATCGTTTTACTAACATTTACCTATTCTTTGATCGCTATTATTGGAGAGAAGCGAGTCAATAAAGCAATTCGTGCCAGTGCGAAACATCTTGTATTAAGGTACACAGTCATGCCGATTTTATCGGTCCTTTTATTAACGAATCCAATGGCATATACGTTTGGAAAATTCGTTGAGGAAGAAGAAAAACCGGCATTTTATGATGCTGTAGTTTCATTTTTGCATCCTGTAACAGGGTTATTTCCTTATGCGAATGCCGGCGAACTTTTTGTATACTTGGGGATCGCTAACGGGGTCATGAAGGCAGGGTATGATCAAGGAAGTTTAGCCGTTCGTTATTTCTTATGTGGGATTGTCGTGGTTTTCGTTAGAGGTGTGATTACGGAGAAAATCACAAAATTTTTAATGAAGCGAGAATCTGCCACAAAAACTGAAACGATTTAAAGTGTGTTGAATCGAGTATATGGGAGGAAAAGCGATGTACAGAAAGATTTTTGTAAAAAAAGGCAGCAACGGCTGGGGAAAAGGCTTAGAAATTCAGCCTGAAGGGAAAAAAATCAAGATTATCTCTGTGACTGGAGGAGGAATTCATCCTGTTGCGAAAAAGATGGGCGAACTGAGTGGGGCTGAAGTCGTCGACGGTTTCTCAAATGCGATCCCAGAAGAAGAAATCATGGCAGCAGTCATCGATTGTGGTGGAACAGCACGTATCGGGGTTTATCCAATGAAGAAAATCCCAACAGTTGATGTTTTGCCATCTTCGCCTTCGGGCCCTTTAGCTAAGTTCATTACAGAAGATGTTTTCGTTTCTGGTGTCACGCCAGAGGATATCGAGTTATGTGAAAATAAAGGAGCAGTGCCTGTAGAAGGAAAGACGCTAGAGAAACAGGCGGATACTGAAACTGCAGATGCCCCAGAGTCATTTAAAGAAAAGTATGCCCAAGCAAAAGCACAGCACCAAGCACAAAATGCCAAAAAAGAGAGCATTCTCGTGAAGTTCTCTCGAGGGATAGGCAAAGTGATGGGCATTTTTTACCAAGCAGGACGCGATGCAGTTGATATGCTATTGAAAAACATTATTCCTTTCATGGCATTTATCAGCATGCTGATCGGATTTATCAATTATACAGGAGTAGGTGATCTCCTAGCACAAGCTTTAGCACCATTTTCTGATTCGATCATTGGTATGCTTTTGATTGCTTTTATTTGTAGTATGCCTTTTCTATCGCCCATTTTAGGACCTGGTGGTGTGATTGCGCAAGTCGTTGGTGTATTGATCGGAACACAAATTGGCTTAGGCACCATTCCAGTTGCTTATGCGTTACCGGCGCTTTTTGCTATCAATGCTCAGGCAGGTTGTGATTTCATTCCGGTTGGTCTATCCCTTGGCGAAGCAAAGCCTGAAACCGTACAAGTCGGAGTCCCAGCGATCTTGTATAGCCGGGTCATTACAGGTGTGCTTGCAGTATTGATTGCTTGGGTCTTTAGCATCGGGATGTACTAATGAGAAAAAAGCAGAGGAAATCATACTTTTCTAAATGAAAAAAATTTCTACTCATTTGCAACAGAAGCAAAACGTTTGTGGAAGAGCATTGCCTAGTTCTTCCAAGAGATCGTGGGAGAAAACAACATCCATCCGCAGACATCAGCCAACATATTTCTAGAAAATCGCGAATTGGCTGTGTCATTTGACAATAGGTATGGTATATTTTAATAAAAGGGTTTAGGGAGAGATGCGGGATGGATCGCACAGATGAAAAAGAGCTAGTTAAAATTGCATCGATGTACTATGAAGAAGGAAAAACCCAAGCGGAGATTGCGAAAATCATTGGTGTTTCTCGTTCTTTGGTTTCTAAAAATTTAATTGATGCGAAGGAAGCTGGCTTAGTAGAGATTTTTATTAATAGCAAAAGTGTTTATTCAGCAACACTAGAGCGAAAATTGGAACAAAAATACCAGTTGAAAAGTGCAGTTGTCGTGGATACGATGGATCTGGCAAATCATGAAGTGGACAAAATGGTCGGACGACAAGGTGCTTTGTATCTACAAAAGGTATCAAAAAAAGCTGCTAAAATCGGGATGTCTTGGGGGAAATCCCTCCGCAATTTAGTTGATAACTATCCTTTTGCCAATCAATCTGAGATTACCGTGTACCCCTTGATTGGTGGGATGGGGGATGATCATGTAGATATCCACTCCAACCAATTATCGTATGATCTGGCAAGAAAAATGCGAGGACGAGCGAAGTACTTGTATGCGCCAGCGTTAGTTTCAAACCCTCAAATTAAAAAGGACTTGACCGAAAACTCAACCATTCGTAGTGTCATAGCAGAAGCACGTGAAGTCGACATTGCTTTAGTCGGGGTAGCAAGTCCTTTCGAGGAAAGTACAATGGCAGAAATCGGTTATATTGACGATTCCGATATGAAAAGCCTTAAAGAAAAAGGAATCAAGGGAGACATAAATTCTCGATTTTTCGATGAAACAGGGAATGAAGTTGATTGTCAGTTGAATAAGAGTGTGATCGGTGTGAACTTAAAAGATATTAAAAAAATACCCACGGTCATCGGGATTGCTTATGGAACAAAAAAAGTTTTACCGATAAAAATTGCACTAGAGCATCAGCTGATCAATGTCCTTGTTACAACAGATGAAGTTGCAAATGAATTGTTGCATGAAGCGTAAGTGTAAGTTATTAGGGCTCACAAAGCGTTGCAACGATCAGAACCAATAAACAAAATAGAAGCAGGTAGTCTTTCAAGAGCACTGTTTCTTACAGTCCAATTGTAAGCGTTATTTATTTAATTGAAAAGAATTCTAGGAGGATGTTCGATGTACAAAACAACAGTCACAGAAATCGGAGAATTAGTGGAAGCATTTAAAGAAGAAAGTTTATTGATCCTTTTTGGACCAAAAGCAACACCAGAATTGAGAGCGATTTCGGTCATCCATACGCATGAGGATCCAACAGAAGATGTGATTCAAGTTGGTGGGAAATTTCGTATTGGAGAAAAAGAATATGAGATCCAAGAAGTTGGATCGGCAGCAAATGCGAATTTCACTGAATTGGGGCATATCTCCATCTATTTCCGTGAGGGAGAAAATGAAGTTCTTCCAGGAGCGATTATCGTCTCGCCAAATGAGTGGCCTGATTTACATGTTGGACAAGCAATCACTTTCTAAATATTGCTTCCTCGAGGATCGGAGATTTAGTTGGAATGAATCAGCCATAGCCACAATGACCTGTATTAGGAGTGATTGCTATCGATCTTAGTAAAGGTTTTTTCACAAAAATGATTTGAAAAGAATAAATCAGTCATTTATTCGCTAGAAGCCAATTGTTTCTCTTATTCAATCGACCAATGCTATAATGAGAACGGATTCAGCAGTGCAGCTTACCAAAGAAAGGAAGCAAGAAAATGGCGAACAAAATGGTGTTTATTAACTTGCCTGTCACTGATATCAAACGTGCAACATCCTTTTATGAAGCGCTGGGGTTTGTAAAAAATGAAGAGTTCTCAAACGAGACCAGCAGTGGAATGGTTTGGAGTGAATCGATTTGGTTAATGCTGTTAGAACATGCGTTTTACCAACAATTTCTAAATGGTAGAAGTATTGCAGATACAAAGAAGACGAGTGGCGCATTGATCGCGTTTAGTTTTGACACACCAGAAGAAGCAAAGAATTTTGCGAAAATTGCTGAAGAAAATGGTGGACAGTCGTTCCAAGTTGACATGGGGATTCCAGAGGACATAATGGTCGGCTATGAAATCGTTGATCCTGACGGCAATCAGATTGAGTCTGCTTGGATGAAGGGCTATTAGCAAAGTGCTCGTTTAAATAAAAAGGAAAAAATGGTTCAGTATGCAGTTCCCTCAAGAAGTTAGGCTTTTGTGCTAACTTTTTGAGGGCTGCTTTTTCTTGACGGGATCCTCGAGTTTTGTAAGATTGGTCAGTACCCTTTGTCTAAATCTGAAAAAAGAGGTATGATACAAGAAAAAGGAGTGGAGACGAAGTGAAATATTCAACGAAATACAGCGACGCCATTCACATCCTCGCTTACATCCACCTCTTTAAAGGAACTGATCTATCAAGTGATCGGATCGCCCAGAGTGTTGAAACGAATCCTGCTTATGTTCGCCGGATTATGAGTGATCTGCGTATTGCCGGATTGATCGAAAGCCAAAGAGGAAAACCAAACCCTAAACTAACGAAGGAACCAAATGAGATTTCTTTGTTGGACATCTATGCGAGTGTTGAAAAAGATCAGCATCTTTTACATGCGGACAAAAAGACCAATCCCAATTGCTTGATTGGGGGGAATATCCAAACGGTATTAGAGGAAACTTACGATGTGCTGCAAAAGAAAATTGAGCAGGAAATGAGCGCTATCTCGCTACAATCCATCATTGACGGCATTCAAGTAGAAGCCAATCATTAAAAGTGTCACATAAAAGGCTGTAAAAAAAGAACTTTCACCTGCTAGGCAAATTCTTGACAGGGAAGAAAGTTTCTTTTATACTCTAGTTGTAACTTAATTAGTAACAACTTATTTTGAAAAAAACAAAAGTAGGAAGGATGATCATTATGAAAATCGGTATTATTGGCGCAACAGGGAATGCAGGTTCAGCAATTTATCAAGAAGCAGTACAGAGAGGACACGAAGTGACTGCTATCGTGAGAAATGAAGCGAAGGCCAAAGAACAACTTGGTGAGACGGTCAAAACACTTACAAAGGATGCTTTTTCTCTCACAGAAGAAGAGCTCAGTGACTTTGATGTGCTTGTTGACGCGTTTGCGACAAGTCCTGACAAAGCTTACTTGCATGTGGATCTGGCAGCAAAATTAGTGCACCTGTTTCGAGAAAAAAACACTCGTTTGTTCTTCATCTTAGGAGCCGGCAGTTTATTCAATGAAGCGGGGGAACGTAATCTCTCTGAGTTGAAAAAAGCACCAGGAAGCGAAAGTTGGATTGCGATTCCAGAAAATCAGCTAGACGAATATCTCTTTTTAGAAACAGTCAAAAATGTCCCTTGGGTGGGGATTTCTCCTGGGAATGTCTTTCAAGAAGGACCAGCTAAACCAGCGATTTTAGGGAAAGATCACTTACTATTCAACGAACAAAAGGAATCGGTGACATCTAGCGGTACGTTAGCTAAGGCAATTATCGATGAGATCGAAACAGTACAACATGAAAACACTCGCTTTACTGTGATTGATGCCTAGTAAGTTTTCAAAGACGACTGAGAAGGAAATGCTATGAGTAGCGTTGACTATTGGTACGAGTGGATGGATAGGCTATTTTAGGCAACAGTTCTTTTTTCACATTATTGTTTCCCATACTCAGTAATTTAGACAAGACAAATCCTCTGTCTTTGCTTATAATCAAGGACAGAGGTGAGAAAATGAATAAAAAAATCGAAGCGTATGAATTGATGCTTCTGCAATTAAAAGGATTACTAGAAGCAGAGAGTAATTGGATCGCTAATCTAGCAAACTCTTCTGCTTTATTAAATGAAACATTGGAAGATACGGTGTTTGCCGGCTACTATTTGTTTGAAGAAGGCGAACTGATCTTAGGCCCGTTCCAAGGAAGAGTATCTTGCACCAGAATCACTATGGGCAAAGGGGTTTGTGGAGAGTCAGCGGCAAAACAAACGACATTGATCGTCCCGAATGTCAAAGAACATGAGAACTATATCTCTTGTGACTCGGCAGCTATGTCTGAAATCGTTGTTCCTATGATAGCTGATGATCAATTGATTGGTGTGTTGGATATCGATAGTGGCAAAACGAACAGCTATGATGAGATCGATCAGAAATATCTTGAAGAATTTGCGGCGATCCTAGTAGCGAGTCGTAAATAAATCGTCATTTCTTAATAATTAACAAAAAACAATATAACGTTTACAAAGCAAGTGTTCATTGAATAATGGGCACTTTTTTCATTTTTGTTTTAAATAGACATGCATATCGCTTTATTTTATTAGAATTAGATGATAAGATGATAATACAATTAGAGAAACGAGTAGTAAGGAGCGCATTATGGAAGCAGAAACAATTGTATTAGGTAAAGCATATGAATGTAAACCAGTTGGCTTAGAAAGCCGCGTTATCGGAGAAGTGGTCAGAAAAATGGAACGTTGTGCCGTTTTGCATGTGATCCGTTATGAAGAGACTGATCATGACGAGCTTGAAGAACGTTGTGGACGAGTTGTGGCAAAATACAACGAGATCTATCAACCAGCATTGGTTGAATGCTTTTCTAGCTAAGGGTTAATCCCAATCAAACGAAGCCATGCACGTAAACCAATTCCCTTAACAAAGGGGCTGTTTCTTGGAAGCAGCCTCTTTTTTTGATTCTTGGACACCGCTGCGTAGAAAAATACATGCTATAATGGGCGAGAAACTAGCAGAAAGCAGGGAGCAAAATGGAATTAGAAAAAACGGTCATTGATGACAAACAGATGCTTTTTGAATTGCCGAAGGAAGCAGGGCAACTGCAAATTGTTAAAGGAAAACTTATTGAAACAAAAGACAATACCGTCCTTTTAGCCATAAAAGAAGGCCAATTACTATCAGTAGCAGATGAGAAAACATTTGATGACAAGCAAGAATATGATCGCTTAATGATCCTTACACCACCTTGGGAGATCATGGCGCCATACTTAGCAGCCTATTATCAAGAGAAATATCAACTGTCCAATGCTTCCAACGCACCTATCGTGATTCCACAGGAACTGCAACAAGGGGTCGCTGTTTGTGCGGAACCATTTGATTGCTTGATCGATTTTCTGGGGTATGTATCCACCAGTAAAAAGGAAACGAAAGCGGTGAAAAAAGGGGGCAAGCCTCGTCATAAATGGTCAAAAGAATTACAAGATGAACCCTTTATGGTGGACTATCAAGGAAGTACAGCAACGGTTTATTGGCAGAAACGCAACGAGGTTCGAATTGAAAAAGGCGCTACCTTGCGTCAAGAGGTTCCTTTGAACAAAGACGGCTCGGTGGGCTTTTCAGCTCGATTAGCAGAAAAGATACGGCAAGAGAATCAATCAGCGATCAAAGAGGGACGAACGATTGCAGACGTCGTATTAAAAAGTGTCAATGAGGTCGGCATGTTTCTTTACTATGGGGGGACCAATGGCTGGCTTCAATTAAAAGATCAGCAAGGAAGAACCCTGAACGAGCGAACGGTGGAATAGAATAGAGAGATACTGAACAAGAAAGCGATCCACCAAAGCGAACGGAATCAGCTTTGGTGGATCGCTCGTATCGTTTAACTAGGAGTAGGCTCTTCATCGATCAAGACAAATTCTTGACCAGTTTTGGACAAAACAAGGCTCGGTTTTGCAGTTCCTTCCTTTTCAGCTCGATACGCATCTCGGTGCTTTTGCAGATGTTCGGGGCGTTTTAACCAAGCTTGAAATGCTTTTTTCTCAGTCCATTTTGACACCAGCTGGAAAACTAGGCGGTCTTTTGATTCTGAAAACCAAGCTTCAGCAGAGTGACAGCCAGCAAATGTTTTCATTGAGGCGGTATCTTTTTTCATTTTAGCTAGAAAGATGTCTTTGCCTTCTGGAATGACTTCAAATGCGACGGTACGGATATACATGAAATTCCTCCTTGCTGTGAGTGATTTCATTTAGTATAGCGCTAATTGAGAATCATTGTCAATTAGCGTAAGGGATTTGTACGTTTTTATCGATTTTCACTTTTTGATTAAATCTTTCAAAAGCCTTGAACAAATGAAAAAAGTACGTATAATTAATATACGTACTGAAGAGTCCGAAGAGTATTGGAGAAAATGGATACTTGGGGAAGTCTTTCTTTTCTCACGTGCAATACTCTTCGTTTGTTTAGTGTACCACTCCCATTTTAAAATAGATACGTTTTTTTTACTTTCTGAGGAGATTTCTTTTATTCCTTGAGTTGAAAGGCAAAAAAGTGGGAAGGTTCTGAGAAAGCGCTATGAAGACGAAATTTATGTCTTCTTTTTTTGTGTGAAAGGAAAGGAAAATTAAGAAAGTTTTTTTATCCATTTTACCTGCGAAATGATGTATAAGAAAGTAACAAAAGTTCTGATTACTAGAAGATCAGGACTTTTTTGTATGCTTTCTTGGCACGACTCCTTTCAACGATATTCAGCATAAAGTCGCTCTTTTCTACTTTTTACATTCAGAAGAGCGTTTCTGACACAATCATGTAACCTCTTACATTTTTTGGTCGTGTTAAATTGACAGGCTGCATAAACATGCGGTAAACTCGGTACAACAAACAGAATTTTTTGAATTATCTGAATGTTAGAAGGGGATGAGTAGAAATGGGGAAACGTAGCAAATATGCAGTATCGCTTGTGTTACTAGGCAGCTTATTTTTAGCAGCTTGTCAAAATGGCAATGAAGATAACGAGACGGATTCATCAGCCGCTTCTTCTGCAGAGCAAGTGATCAATGTGCAATTTTCGGCAGAGATGGGCAGTGCAGATATTTCTTTAGCAACCGACTCTTACAGCTTTATCACGTTAAACAACGCCTATGAAGGTCTTTATCGCTTAGATGAAAACAATGTTCCTGTGATCGCTGGTGCAAGCGAAGACGCTGAAGTTAGTGAAGATGGGCTTTCTTACACCATTTCACTGCGGGAAGAGGCAAAATGGTCCAATGGCGATCCAGTTACTGCAGCTGATTATGTTTTTAGCTGGCAGCGAACCGTTGATCCAGCCACTGCTTCCAATTATGCTTATATGCTGGCACCCGTTAAAAACGCTGCCGCTATTTCAGATGGTACGCTAGATAAAAGCGAGTTAGGGATCGAAGCAGTCAATGATCATCAATTAAAAATCACGTTAGAAAAACCGACGCCTTACTTTTTATCTTTACTGGCTTTTCCAACTTTCTTCCCACAAAACGAGCGTGTCGTGGAAGAGTTCGGTGACCAATATGCCTTAACCAGTGAAAACGCGGCGTACAATGGACCATTCCTATTGACCAATTATGCTGGACCAGGCACCGACATCCAATGGACATTGGCGAAAAATCCCGATTATTGGGATGCTGATTCGGTCAAACTTGAAACAATTAACTTTGATGTCGTGAAAGACTCATCGACCGCTTATAACTTGTACGAAAGCGGACAAGCCGATGACATTATTTTAAGCGGTGAATTGGCGATGCAGAATGTGAATCATCCTGATTACATTGTTCAGCCTAGTGCAACCACTCAGTATTTAGAAATGAATCAAGCACCAGAAGATTCGCCTTTTCGAAATGCAAATCTGCGCCAAGCCATTTCGTATAGTATGAATCGACAACAAATCGTTGACAATATTTTAGGCAACGGCTCCTTACCGGCGGTCGGTTTTGTTCCTTCTGACCTAGCGTTTAATCCAGAGACAAAGGCTGATTTTGTCGAGGATGCGGCAACCACGTTAGCCTTTGACGAAGAAAAAGCCCAAGAATATTGGGAAAAGGCAAAAGCTGAACTGGGTATCGATACATTGTCTTTTGAACTGTTGACATCAGATACCGATCAATCGAAAAAAATGGCAGAATACATTCAAGGTACCTTGCAGCAAACACTGGATGGGCTGACTGTCGAAGTCACAAACGTTCCATTTTCTGTGCGCTTGGATCGTTCAAATAGCGGCGATTTTGAGATGGTCATGAACAACTGGATCGGGGATTATGCAGATCCAATCAACTTTTTGGAATTGTTCAAAAAAGACAGTTCCTATAATCGTGGAAAATGGCTAAATGATGACTACAATCAATTGATCGAACAAGCCTCCAATGAAAATGCTAACGATCCAGAAGCCCGTTGGGAAAATATGGTAGCAGCAGAAAAAATCTTAACCGACGACTTAGGCGTTATTCCACTCTTCCAAAGTGCTGAAGCACATCTACGGTCGCCAAAAATCAAAGGCCTCATCGTTCATAGTGTTGGCGCGGCCTATGATTATAAAAATGTCTTTGTCGAAGAATAAGGAGAAAAAAGCTCCTTTTGTCTATTCATTGTCTGACTTCGCCAAAGAGGGCAGCAGACGAGAAAAACGTTACTAGAATGTTTAGCAACTTGATAACAAGGAATAAAGCAGTTCTTTTTCTAGCAGCGAACAATGACGTATTCATTTTAGCTAGATAAGAACTGCTTTTCTTTTTGGGAGGAACACCAATGAAAATCACAGCAGTTGAAACCAAACGAATTCCGATCCAGCTGAATGCACCCTTTAAAACGGCGCTCAGAGAAGTGCACGCCGTCGAAGTGATTCGAGTGCTGCTTTTTTTTGATAATGGGATCGTTGGCATCGGAGAAGCAGCACCTACCGAAGTGATCACCGGTGATACAAAAGAAAGTATTTTAAAAGATATCGAAACGGTCTTTGCCCCGTTCCTGTTAGGCAGAAAGGTAGATGCCCAATTGCTAGTAATGGATGAGCTTCATGCGTTGATCCAGCATCATACGAGCCCTAAAGCGGCGATTGATATCGCGTTGCATGATGCACTGGCAAAAGCGGCCAACTTGCCTCTTTACCGCTATTTAGGTGGTTCTGCCAATACATTGACAACCGACTATACGATCAGTGTTGGCTCACAGGAGCAGATGCTGCATGATGCCCAAGCGAAAGTCCAGGCGGGATTTCGCTCCTTGAAAATCAAACTAGGGGCAGGAACGATCGAAGAGGAAGTTGCGAAAATTCGCCGCATCAATGAACGCTTGGCAGGAAAGATTCCCTTTCGAATTGATGCAAATCAAGGCTGGACCAAAGAAGAAGCGGTGCAGATTTTAGACCAATGGCAAGACATTCCGATCGAGTTTGTTGAACAGCCAGTAAAAGCCCATGATTTTGCTGGACTCAGCTATGTGACTGCTCGTACGACGATTCCAATCATGGCCGATGAAAGTCTTTTTTCCTATGAGGATGCCAAGCGTTTGATTGCTGAAAACTGCTGCAATTATTTGAACATTAAATTGATGAAAAGCGGCGGGATCAAAGAGGGACAAAAAATTTATCACTTGGCAAAAGAGCATCAAATGCCAGTGATGGTCGGTTCGATGATTGAAGGGTATGGGGGAATGGCGGCAGCCGCCCATTTTGCCTTGGGGATGGCCGACGTCCAATTTTATGATCTGGACGTTCCTTTTATGTGGGAGACCCAAACGACTTCCCCTGAAATGCAAGGGATTCTTCAGCCTCCAGGAAGCTTGAGGGTCACCGAACGCATCGGTCTAGGAATCAACGAATAAATAGTTATGAGAGGAGCAAAGATGAAACAAATTGTTCAGGCTGGCTCTTCCTTCTTATGGAAGGAACCCAAAGAAAACAAAGTACTAGCAAAAATCAAAGCATTTCCTTTAGAAGCGCTGCACACTTTTTTGACTGATGAAGATACGATGCGGCTTTATCAGGAAAGCTTAGTGGACTCCGAAGTATTATATGGGACGATAGTAGAAGTCATCACCCAAACGGATGGTTGGTCCCATGTGATCGTCTTGGATCAAAAAAGCAATAAACACCCACTCGGGTATCCCGGTTATCTGCCGAACGAGGTATTGAAGCCATTGCCACCAGATTATGCACCAGCTAAAAGAAGGATTGGGGTGATTGCAAAAGAAGCCGTGCTTGTTTTTGACTCGACCACACGACTTGTTTCTTTTGGAACAGTTTTACCACTTGTTGGGGAAACCGCAGATTCCTATCAAGTGGCTACGCCTAATGGACCAGCAACGATCGCTAAAGCTTTTGCTCACGTCCTATCGGACACATGGGCAAAGCTCCCAGAAAAAATAATAGCCTTAGCAGAACAATTTATAAACCAGCCCTATGTCTGGGCAGGCATTAGCGGCAGTGGCTTTGATTGTTCTGGATTCATGTATTCGCTGCATCGACTTCATGGTATTTTAATCCCCCGAGATACGATCGAGCAAGCACAACAAGCAAACAACGTACCTTACGGTCAGGCACAACCAGGGGATCTGCTGCTGTTTGCTTATGAAGAAGGAAAAGGCGAAGTCCATCATGTCGGTCTATATTTGGGGGATGACGAAATGATTCATTCAAGAACACCTGGGTCACGGGTCATGAAAACCAAAATCACTGGCTCTAATTATGAACCAGAACTCGCAGTTGTGGCGCGTTATTGGCAAAACCAGCCGAATGCATCACAGGAATGCTCATGAACATTCTTTTCATGATCGTAAGGAAAGGGGCATTTGATGGGAAAAGATGACTTGCGTGTAGCAATTAAGCCTATTCTAGAAAACTATCAGACAACCTTGGAAATGGGTTTATGGATCGGTACGCCAACGGAATGTCTCATTGACTATCAGAGTCAAAAGTCGTTTTCGGCAGCGAGTATCAGTAAGCTTGTTTTGTATGCCTATTATCTTGAACAGATTATCGAAGAAAAAATCGATCCGCAACAGCTGATCGGTGTGAACGCCGTTGATCTGACAGAGGGTGCTGGGGTGATCCGTCTTTTTCCTCAGAAGAAAGGTTGGACCATCAGTGAGCTTCTCACGGCGATGATCGCCGTATCTGATAATACTGCGACCAATGTACTATTGGACTTAGTAGGGTTGCCCACGCTTCAGGCCTGGATTCAGGAGCCAGAGATTCAATTTGAACGGTATATGATGCGACCGATCAAAGACAAAGAGAACCGCTTGACCCCCTCGGCGGCTGCTAAACTACTACTAAGGTGTGTTAAACGAGAAGAAGCTGCACTAGGGTTTTCACCCTTAAATCAGCAGCAATTTCAAGAAGGATTAGCGGGAAATTTTGCGGAAACTGCGTATCCTGCTTGCCGCATTTTTAATAAGACAGGCCGTCTTGACCGCATCGAACACGATGTAGCGTATTTACAAGCCAATGAAACGACGATCATCATTGCGGCATTTTCCTATGATAAAACCGGTAGTGGTCAAGGGATCAGTTGGCTAAGAGAAATTGGTCAAACAGTCTATCAGCAATATTTTTAAGTAAAATGCGCTGCGTATCGCTCCTCACTTAGAGGCACTTGATCCGCAGCGTATTAATTATTTACAACAATAAAATCCCCCATATCATAGCGGTGCCGTGATTGGGAAAATTCAAAAGGCGTCCCATCGCCGAGGTAAACCGTTTGCTCAACTTCTAAAATGGGATCGGTGGCAGCACAAGCTAAGTATTGCTGGTCATAGGTGTCTGCACGATCCGCTTTGATACGACGGACAGATGTTCCAATCGAAGAGTGGAGTTGGTTCGTGATGTAGCTATAGACTGAAGAGGATAAGACTTCTTCGGTAATGCCAGGAATGACATGAAGCGGCATGATGGTATACTCTAAAACAACGGGTACATCGTCAAATAGACGCAGACGAACGATATCATAAATTTGCTGGTCACTGCGAATTTTTAGTTTTTCTTGTTCTTTCTCATCGGGAAAAAGAATGGCAAAAGAAATGATCTTGCTGGTGATTTTTCCTGTCTCTCCAAGGCGCTTCGTCAGCCCGCGATTGATCTTGGCGTTGTAATCGAAGGTTGAATAGGAATCACTGATAAACGTACCCGTGCCTTTTTTACCGTAAATAATGCCTTCCATTTGTAAAATATTCAATGCTTTTTGAATCGTCACGCGGCTCGTTTGATAATCCGCAGCCAGTTCGGATTGCTTCGGCAATTTTTTCTCTTCTTCGTAAAACCCGTGATTGATTTTGCTCCGTAAATCGGCAGCGATGTCATGGTAGTTCGCCATTTGCTTCACCTCAAAATAATAATAAGTGATAAAACGAAGTATGTAAACTTGG
Organism: Enterococcus sp. DIV0213h; assembly: GCF_051711285.1. Classification (NCBI taxonomy): domain Bacteria; kingdom Bacillati; phylum Bacillota; class Bacilli; order Lactobacillales; family Enterococcaceae; genus Enterococcus; species Enterococcus sp. DIV0213h. The sequence continues at coordinate 2,750,411 of NZ_JBIOMH010000001.1, read as the reverse complement.
AGCTTTACATACCCTGTTTTGAAGGCTTTTCCTGCGTTTACATTCTTCAGGAAATGAATTACATTTGTAATGTAATCGTTTTCTAACAATTGAAGAATAGGGGTATAGGAGGGAGTTTTATGCAAGGATTTATGGATCGACTCGCTGACGTTTTAGGAAAGTTTGCCAATAGGATCAATAATTTACGCTACATCATGGTCATTAAAAATGCCTTTGCTGCTTTGATTCCAGTAATCATTACAGGGGCGTTTGGTACATTGTTTTCAGCAATGGTTTTTGATGCTGAAAATGGATTGGCACAAATCGAGGCACTGCGCTTTTTAGAAAGTTTAAAACCGATCTCATCTGCGGTCAGTTATGTGACGTTGAGTTTCTTAACGATCTATGCAGTGTTTCTGATTGGGATTGAGCTAGCAAAATTAAATAAGATTTCTGGGGTCTTTCCAGGAATCATCGCAGTGATGTCTTATCTTTCTGTTAATCCAATGATCTTTGAATTTTTGCACGAAGATGCGACGGTGGTTGCCGAAAACGTGCTGGCTAAGCAATATACTGACACGAAAGGCCTATTTTTAGGCATGTTCGTTGCGATCGTTTCCATCGAGCTTTATGCGTGGTTAGGAAGACAAAAACGGCTGCAGATCACGATGCCTGATAGTGTTCCTGGGAATGTTTCGGCAAGTTTTTCGGCATTGTTTCCAACGATTTTCACCGTGACCATCATCGCCACCGCTGGTTTTGCTATCAAAGCACTCACAGGGATGTATGCTTACGATATCATCTACAATGTCGTCCAACGACCACTGGAAGGGATCGTCCAAGGATTGCCAGGTATCTTGTTGTTGATGTTTATCGCACAAGTTTTTTGGGTCATCGGGATTCATGGGAACCAGATGGTCAAACCCATTCGCGAACCATTGTTGCTGGCAGCGATCGCTGTCAATACGGAAGCTTTTGAAGCTGGAAAAGAAGTACCCAATATTATTACGATGCCGTTTTGGGATATGTATATGAGTATGGGCGGCTCTGGGGTTACGATTGGGTTGCTGATTGCGATTTTGATCGTCGGCAAGCGGGAGGACATGCGCCAAATCACTAAATTGTCATTAGCACCTGGGATTTTCAATATCAATGAGCCAGTGATCTTCGGAATGCCAATTATGCTGAATCCCATTTTGGCGATTCCCTTTATCCTGACACCGTTAGTAACAGGAACGATTGGGTACGTGGCGACAAGTCTAGGCTTTGCCGCTAAAGCCGTGGTAATGGTCCCATGGCCGATGCCACCGATCGTCAATGCTTATCTAGCTACTGCTGGGGATATCGGGGCTGTGATCACGCAAGTTATCTGTATTGTCGTGGCAATTTTGATCTATCTACCTTTTGTTTTGGTAATGAATCGTACGACCAATGAAGTTGCATAAAGGAGTTTTAAAAAAATGGTAAAAATACCTGAAACATTTATTTTAGGGGCTGCTTCGTCTGCTTGGCAGACAGAAGGCTGGCAAGGAAAGAAAGAAGGGCAAGATTCGTATCTCGACCGCTGGTACAAAGAAGAACGCTTTGTCTGGCATAATGGCTACGGGCCGGCTGTTGCGACGAATTTTATGGAAAAGTTTTCAGAGGATGTTGAACTGATGCAGGAGGTTCATTTGACCCATTACCGAACATCGATCAACTGGGCGCGCTTCTTTACCGACCATGAACAGCTGATCGTTGATGAAGATTATGCTGCTCATATCGATCAGCTTATCGACCAATTGCTTGCTGCTGGGGTCGAACCGATGCTTTGTTTGGAACATTATGAACTGCCAGCTAGTTTGATGGATGCCTATGATGGCTGGAGCTCGCGGAAAGTGGTCGATCTATATACCCGTTATGCCGAAATCGCCTTCGAGCGTTACGGTGATCGAGTCAAACAGTGGTTTACCTTCAATGAGCCGATCGTTATTCAGACTCGTTGCTATCTCGATGCGATCCGCTGGCCCCATGAGCAAAACACAAAAAAATGGATGCTTTGGAACTATCACAAAGTATTGGCGTCCGCCCAAGCGGTGGCTGTCTATCATGAAAAGGGCTATGAGGGGCGCATCGGTTGTGTGCTAAATCCAGAAATGGTTTACGCACGCTCTTCCTCACCAGAGGATCAAAACGCGCAAAAAATGTACGATCTTTTTTTCAACCGAATCTTTTTTGATCCAATGGTTAAGGGGCATTATCCAGATGAACTTATCACGCTTTGCCAAACCTATGACATCTACTTTGATCCGACAGAAGAAGATTTGGAAACGATCCGCACCCATACGGTGGATTTCTTAGGTGTCAATCAGTACTACCCGAAACGCGTGCGGGCACCACGATATCAATGGCATTCGGATGCACCATTTCATCCAGAAATGTTTTATGAGACCTTTGATTTGCCAGGAAAACAAATGAATAACTCCCGTGGCTGGGAAATCTATCCGAAGGTCATGTACGATATGGCTAATTATCTTAAAGAAAATTATGGCAATATTCCATGGCTGATCACTGAAAATGGTATGGGGCGGGAAAATGAAGAACAGTATATGGATGCCACAGGTCAAGTCCAAGATGATTATCGGATTCAGTTTATTACCGAACATCTTTACTGGCTGCTAAAAGCCGTCGAGGAAGGCGCCAACTGCGAAGGCTATATGCTTTGGGCATTTACCGATTGTGTTTCACCTATGAATGCGTTCAAAAATCGCTATGGTCTCGTACGAATCGAGCTAAATGAAGAACGGACTCGGTCATTAAAAAAATCAGCCGCTTGGTATCGTTCCCTGATTGATGAACGGTGGCTTCCATTTGAAGAAAAACCATTGATTCTGTAATAAAAACCCACGTTGATTTCCTCATCCTAAAGGAAATCAGCGTGGGTTTTCAGTTAAAAGGGTTGTTTATGAGGAGCAAGTTTCTCCCAGTCAAAGGTGACGCCAATCCCTGGTTCTTCTGGGGCAATCGCACAGCCATCGGATGGATCGATCACTAACGGTCTCGTGGTGTATTGATCGATTGGGAAACTGTGCATTTCGAGATACCCAGCATTAGGCATCGCTGCTAGTAGACTAACGTGCAATTCTTGCATGCCATGGGTAGAAACAGATAAGTTACTTGTTTGTGTTAAGGCAGCAATTTTCAACCAGCCGGTGATCCCACCGCAATTGGAAGCGTCGGGTTGCGGAAAATCGACATTGCCATATTTGATCATATGAGCAAATTCGATAGGGGTGCGCAAGTTTTCTCCGCCTGCCACCGCAATTTGCCCTTCTTTAGCGATACGAGCGTAGCCTTCGTAATCTTCGGGGATCGTTGGTTCTTCAAGGAACAAAATGTCATAAGGCGCCATCAGTTTGGCGGCTTTGATCGCTTTTTCAACAGACCAGCTCATGTTGGCATCCACCATAAAGACAACATCGGGACCAATCAATTCTCTGACCGCTTTTATTCGAGCAATATCTTCGGCAAGTGTTTTTTGTCCCAATTTGATTTTGACCGCTTTTAATCCCATGTCTAAATATTTTTGATTATTGGCTAAGAGTTTTTCAAGAGGAAAGTTTAGATCAATCGCACCACCATAGCATTTTACTTTGTTGCTTGCGCCGCCTAAAAGTTTGTAGAGGGGTTCTTGTGCTTTTTTCGCACGTAAGTCCCACAAGGCGATATCACAAGCCGCAATGGCAAAACTTGCTAAACCGCCTCTGGCAACATAGTGGATTCCCCAGTTCATCTGATCCCACAAGGCTTCCACACATGCTGGATCTTTCCCTAAAAGGATCGCTTTTAGTTCTTTATCGATCAGTTTGGCGATCGATTCGCCACCGAAGCCACCAGTATACGTATAGCCGACCCCTTCACGTCCATCATCAGTAACGATCTTGACGATAGGCACTTCAAAGTGGGTGTGTAAGCCATGCTTCGCATCTTCCATGATTTCTGGAAGAGGTATCCGATAATACGCTGTTTGTACATCTGTAATTTTTGCCATTAAAAATCCTCCTCAAATTAATGTTCACGTGTGCATTTTAATGTTAACGTTTGCATAACCATGGTAGCATGGGAAGGCGAGATTGACAAGGCTGAATTTTATCAAATTCAAAACTTTAAAAGAAGGTGGATCACTAACGAAGGGATCGCATCTCTTCAACTGATGCTTCACGGAACCATTTAGAATATAAACAGATATAGGGAATATTAGCTAGAAATGAAGTGAAACCTCTATAAATTGTCACAAAATAGCATTTTGTTTATTTTTAAAGCATAGTTATTGAATAAAAATCATTTTTGTATTATGATTATCTTAACAACGAGCAATGAAGAGTACTGGGGCAAATGAAAGCTTGGGGAAGTCTTTTATTTGGGATACCTAGTACTCTTATCTTTGTTAAACGACAAGTGAAATACAAAAGAACGACTGAACTTCTTTGGTTCAGTCGTTCTTTTGTATTTCAAAAAGCGAGCGAGAGTAACTTGTCGTAAGGAAGAAAAAGTTTTTTCTCAATTGACAAAGGAATAATCATTGGCGGTTAAAACAGTACGAGCTTGTTCTACCTGATGCTCCTTGATTAAAATATAATCAGTATTGAAGGTAGAAACAGCAAAAATACTGATTGACTCCTCGGCTAGAAGGGAAGAGATTTTTGCAATAATGCCAATTAAGCTAAAATCCAGCACACCAATTATTTTCATCGCTTTCCATCCATCTTCTCTGTTTAGTGTTTCAGATGGAACGTTTGCCGTTGGTAACACCAAAGAAAGTTCTTCTGACGTATGGGCAAAAAATAGAGGAACGATCTTCAGTATCGAAGGATCAATACGCTCTACTTGGATGACAGAAAAAGAGGGTGCCAATAAGGTCAGTTTCATTTAATCACGTCCTTCGTTTGATGCAATCATCATATCAAAGGATAAGAAAGAAGGGAAGGCGATTATCATTTGATCACGTATGATTCTAAGCGTTGTGTCGTTTCTGTGAGACGTAACAGACGGGTAGATTCTATACAGAAGAAAATAAGCGGTTAAAAATGTTCCATTATTAGAATCAATAAGCAAAGTAAGCGATCATTTATCGCTTGATGTGAGCTCAAGCTATCGTTTTGCCATTAAACTTTTCTTCGAGTTTTTAAATCACCAATCTGGAGTTCCAGTTTTTCGAGGGAGCTACCAAAGTCTGTGAGAAAGACATGAAATAATAAGGAGCAGGCATGATAATCTCGGATGATTTTCTGCTTATTAGCTGGTCTTTTTTTGTCACTGAAAAATTTTTCTAATACACAGAGTGGTTCTTGCCAAGATTTTAATTGCTCCAAAGTATCTCCTAAACCATATATGTCCTGGTAGCTAATTTCTTTTACCGGCTGCTTATTACTTGTCTTAATGCCAATCTTTTCTATTTCTTTCAAAGTAACGCCTCCATTCTGTTTTTATTGGTGTTCTTATAGACACCACCTTAGGTTCTATTTTACTATATGATGTCCTTATGAACAACATCTGCTTGCAGAAAAAGGTGGCTAATACATGAACAGAAAAATAGAAATAGGCTTAAAAGAGCTTGTAAAAAGCCGAGGAATTTCTCTAAGAGAGTTAGCACGCTTATCTGATATTGAACCTTCGATTATTAATAAGCTGGCAAATGGCAAACGAGAAAAAGTTTACCTTCAACATATTGAAAGAATCGCTAATGCATTGGAAATTGACGATATTTCAGAAATTATCAGACTCACAAAAAAATAACTTTTGAAAAGTAGGACAAGACAAAAAGAGAACACTTAGAATAGCAACACTGTACAACGTGACTACTCTAAGGTTCTCTTTATTTTTATATTCTTTAGAGAGGGAAGAAGACGACTAAGAAGGATCGTTAACCATCAAGACCGCATCACCTCAAGCCCATCAATTTGGGGAAAAGCATCACCACAAGCAGTAAGTATATACAACCGATAAAGTTCTTTAATATGATAGTTAACGGGTATCAAATACTGGCATGAGTAAAGAACAGAAAGCAGTTGGACTAATCCCATTTTCCTTCTTTAGTTTGCACTCTAAGAAAGGAGCATACCATTTATTCTTTTTCAGCACCACAACTGTTACACTTGTATTCTTCGGGAGCATTCGTACTATTACAATAAAGGCATTTCCATTCTTGTTTTACAACCTCTTCTTTAGGTGTAAATTTATCCAATAAAGACATAGTCATCTTGCCGAATTTTTTACCGATCCCATTTTTCTTCGTTTCATCCAAAATAAGCTGATTGCTTCGATAATCAATGTGGGCATTTTTAAAAAGTAGAAATTCCCAATTCGAGTTATTCCCTTTTTTTATCATTTTTTCAACTAAATTTATCACTTCATGAAGGTCAAGACGAGTTATTTCAGAGATTTCCTCTAAGGAATAGATTTCTGAAGTAGTTATGATTGATTTTATTTGTGTCTCATATTTCTTAGCAGTAAAAATATTCAATATCTTTTTTCCTTTCCTATATAGATAAATTTTTGTTAAAAAGAGCTTAGATGTATTTGCTGAAGCTCAATTTGGATCAAACGAAGAGGATTCGTTGATATCAACTTGATACACTTATAAAGGTCCTTGGACTGCTTTTCTTTTGTAAGGATCTGTATGTTGTACAAAAGAGTGCTTGGAGTCCCTTTTATCTAAAAAACATAATAAAATGGGTTGGGTAGCTGGATTTATGCAGGATGGCTAACACGAAAGCTATAAAATGACAGTTTTAGGACGTATTAACATCGGAATGAGTTTAACATTCCGCTGAATTAATGTCAATATTCTTAAAAAAATAAGAGTGAAAACACTTGCATTGAATAATATATAAAGGTGTTAAGAGAGGAAACAAACATGGCATCCGATGAATGTCCTAGATAAGCCCATACGCTATCTAGACCTTTGTGGTAATTCCAATATCAGTAAACGAAGTAGAGAGTTTTCTGATTTATAAATGAAGATAGAAACTTTCTTAAGAGATATTCCATTACATAGATAGTTTAGGTAGCTGAAGTAATTTTTTTATGTCCAGTCTGATAGGAGATAGAACAATTATCTTTAAAATAAAGGGTAAGTGCCCTTTTATGTATCAATAAAAAAAGCCGGATAAACGTGTCTATACGTTCATCCGGCTTAACTCATTATGGAGATGGCGGGAGTCGAACCCGCGTCCAAACATATTGCTACCTAAAAATCTACGCTCATAGTCAACTCATTTGAAGGTTCGCTTTACAGCTTGCCGAGTGACAGGCAGTCTGTATCGCTAGTCTGATGCTCTCTTTTTTATCTTACAGACGGAAAGATAAAACGTATCCCACTTAGAATAGGACCCTTACTCGAGCACATGGGCGATGCCGAGAGGATCTACGCTAACTGTTTTTAGGCAGCTAAAGCGTAAGAGTTTTCGTTTTTAGCAGTTATATTTAACTGTAACGTTTTAACGTAGACGTAACCTACGAAGCGCAATTCAGGCTCAACTATGCCTGTCGAATCCGTAACATCCCCTTGATAAAAGGGGTATCGCTACCATTCATTAGTATACCATAGTTTTGCCTGTATGCAAAGAATCAGATTAAGTCAAAGTGTTTCAGGGCGTGCACGATACCTCCTTCGGTATTTTTCAGGGTCACGAAGTCTGCCAACTCTTTCAACTCTTGAATTCCATTTCCCATTGCGATTTTGTGGTCGCAGGCTTCTAAAAGAGCGAAATCGTTGCTGCCGTCACCAAAGCCGAAGGTAGGTACATCTTCTAGACCCAACAATTCTACCAAGGTTTTTACGCCCGTCCCTTTAGAGGTGCCAGATTTTACGACATCGATGGAAAAGGGGGTATTACGATAAAAAGTTAATTCTGGAAAACGCTCATGATAATAAGCATCGTTGCCGACACCTAAAACCAACAACATATTGGTCCGATCTGTTTCATAATGCAGAGGATCGATTTCTGGTAAAGGGCTGCGGACATAGTTGTACGCACCAATCATTTCCTCGGTATGTCCAGTCGCCCAATAGCCTTTCTCATTGTAATAGCACAGTTCATCGCCATTGTCTTTGACTGCTTGGAACATCCGTGCGCAAAGTTCAGGTTCAAGGGTATCGGAAAAAACTTCTTTGCCGTCAATACGGATAAAGGCGCCGTTCATGACGATGTTCGAGGTGATCCCAGCTGCTTCACGAATGGCGGTAACTTCAGGTTCGGTTCTTCCTGTTGCAATGATCGGCAGTACTTGGTTTTTTCGCAACATCGCCATCGCTTCAGCGATTTCGGATGTGATTTGCGAGTGTTCATCTAAAAGCGTACCGTCAAGATCAAAAAAAGTTAATGCTTTATAGGTCATGTATCTTACTCCTAAGGTTTATAGTCATAGTCCACTCACAATCTTATCAAAGATTGAAAAAAAGGCAAACCTTTATGAATAATCGGTGAAGTTGTTGGTAGAAGAAAGAAATTCGAGTATACTATAGGAAGAATGGAGTGAAACGATGATTTTTTTAGTAATTGGCATCATTTTTTTCTTGATTGGTCTCACTTTTTTTCTTTTTCCATCAAAAAAAATGAACCTTATTTATGGCTACCGTTCCTATTTAGCAAAACAAAATGAACGCAACTGGCGGCATGCTCAGAAACTATGCGCCCGTTATTTTCTGCTTTTTGGCGGAATCATGGCGGTCATTGGGTTTGTCTTGAAATGGCAAGAATGGACCAATTTTTTCCTAGTTGAAATGATCGCGATCCCTTGGTTCATCGTGCCGATCTTTGGCCTGATCGAAGAGAATCTGCAACGATTTGATAAAGAACATAGAGGTGAAGAAAATGAATATATTAATGATTGAAGACAACGAATCTGTTTCTGAAATGATGCAAATGTTTTTCTTGAATGAAGGATGGGAAGCGGCTTTTAAGTACGACGGCAAAGAAGGGCTGGAAGCCTTTGCTGCTGAACCAGACAAATGGGACATGATCACCCTTGACTTGAACCTTCCTTCCATGGATGGCATGATGGTGGCGCGCGAAATTCGCAAAATCTCCAGTACAGTACCTATTATTATGTTGACGGCCCGTGATTCAGAAAGCGATCAAGTCATCGGGTTGGAGATGGGGGCAGATGACTATGTGACGAAACCTTTTAGTCCACTGACCTTGATCGCGCGGATCAAAGCCTTACACCGCCGCAGTGAGTTGGTTGAAAAAACAACGCCTGAAGCTTCCGATGCAACTTTTGATGTTGTGACCGATCATTTCAAAATGAACACAAAAACACGGGAAGCCTATTTAAATGGCAAACCCATCGATGGGTTGACGCCGAAGGAATTTGATTTGCTTTATACGTTAGCGAAAAAACCGCGGCAAGTCTTTTCACGAGAGCAATTGTTAGAACTAGTTTGGGATTACCAATATTTTGGTGATGAACGGACGGTTGATGCGCACATCAAAAAACTAAGACAAAAAATAGAAAAAGTGGGACCTCAGATCATTCAAACCGTCTGGGGTGTGGGGTATAAATTTGACGATGCAGGTGCTGCTTAATGCGCTACTTGTATCAACAGCTGATTGCGTTTTTTGTCGTGATTTTCGTGATTTTGATGACGATTGGTATTGCGTTTACACAAATGACGCGCCAAACATTACAAGAACGAAATTATGAGCAGTTAATGGGGTATGCTTCGTCGGTCGCGACGATTTCGCAAATCAGCGATTCAGAATATTTGCAGCAAAATATGACGCGAGATGGCTATCTGCAATATTCTCTGCATTTGGCTGAAAATATTTTGAGCAACCAAGACATTTCTTTTGCTTTCTTTAAAAGCCCCGATGACATCATTTATCCATTAGATACGACTCGTGCGGTGGATTTTCCAATTTCTGAAAAAGACTGGCAATCCTTAGAAAACGGGGCGCGTCTGCAACTGACATCACCCACGAATCTATATGGGGAAAAAGAACTGACTTCCTATGTTTTGATTCCTTTTTCTGTCAACCGAACGGATTTTTACGGGGTGATGGTGGTTTCGCAATCGGCAAGCAGCATCTTGAATCTTGTCAGTGCTTTTAACCAAAACTTGTTTAAAGTATGTTTGATCTCGATCGTCGTTTCCTTATTGATCAGTTACCTATTTGCTACGTTCCAAGTAAGGCGGATCAATCGCATGAAACGAGCAACCAAGGAGATCACCAATGGCAATTTTGATATCTTCTTGCCAGTGCATAATCGGGATGAATTTGATGAGTTAGCCGAAGATTTTAATTTAATGACGAAATCCTTAAAAGAGTCGCAAGAGGAAATTGAACGACAAGAAGAACGTCGTCGACAATTTATGGCAGACGCTTCGCATGAGATGCGTACGCCTTTGACGACCATCAATGGCTTATTGGAAGGGTTAGAGTACAACGCGATTCCTGAAAATCAAAAGGACAATGCGATCCGTTTGATGAAAAATGAAACCAATCGCTTGATTCGATTAGTCAACGAAAACCTTGACTACGAAAAAATCCGAACCAATCAAATCTCGATGGTCATCAAAAAATTCGATGCAACGCAAACCATTAAAAATCTGCTGACGCAACTTGAGAGCAAGGCTGAAATCGCCAAAGATGTGTTGATTTTAGAAACAACAGAGCCAATTGACGTCTATGCCGACTACGATCGTTTCGTCCAAATCATGGTCAATATTTTACAAAATGCGATCCAGTTTACGGAAGATGGAGAAATTCGGGTTCGAATCGAAAAAGGCTACTTGGAAACGATCATCGAAATCAGTGATACGGGAATCGGCATGTCTGAAGAACAAGTCAAGAATATTTGGGATCGTTATTACAAAGTCGATCCTTCCCGTAAAAACCGTCAATTTGGTGAATCAGGTTTGGGCCTATCGATCGTTGAACAGCTCGTACGCCTGCACAAAGGAAAGATCAGTGTAGAAAGTGAACTTGGCAAAGGCACGACGTTTAAAATCTCTTTTCCTGATATCGACTTAAATGAAGAATAGCAATCGACCGGCAGCAATTCGCTTAGCCGGTCGATTTTTTTGCGGTTCAGTGGCAGCAGTCCAAACAAAAAGACCTGCTTTTGCAAGCAAGCCTTCTTGTTTGGGGGCTATGTAAACTATAGATAAGTAGTATAAGGGGTATGGGCAAAGCATTCGTCTTCATGAATCAAATAGATGGCAACAGCAAATTGTTCGGCGATTTCTTGACACAAGGGCAGCAGGGTTTGAACCTCTTTCGTTGTTAATGTGCTCAAGACATTTTCGATTAAAAGGGTTTCTCTTTCTGAAAGTAAAGCTAAGAGCAGTTGAATTTTGAGCTCCTCAAAGGGTGTTAACTCTGTTCGATCTTTTTTCAAAGCCGATAAGGGAAGCTGTACATAAGGCAGCACTTCCTCTAAATCGCCCCCTTTTTTATTTGCAAGAGATACATTGTCCATGACCGATAAAAAGGGGACGGAGGGCCACTGTGCGCGAATCAAGATTGCTTTTTTTTGTGAAAGCAGCAAGCTTAATTCAGATGTTTTTGTTTCATTGTCTTTCGCAACATAAAAGAAACCAATTGATTTCGTTAGCTGAGTTGGTTTTTCCATTGTTTTTTCCTCCAATACAGACTATGTCCGCTAGCAATCAGACCAGTAAAGCTGGTAACAGCAGCAAGCAATACGATAAGTGTGTGGCGCGTACTCTCAAATAAAATAGCCAGCCAAGTGGTGCTGTTCAAGTCAACATTTTGGACAAGAATTTGACTGTTTTGCGGGATCGTAATGGCGAATTCTTGACCAGGAAGACTTTGAACAGCCTCCCAAAAGTGATCCGAAGCACGCTCACGATCAAGAGCGATGATATGCCCGCTAAGCAATTCTCGCTGGAAATAAGGCTGGAAGAGCAGCAACAACACAAAGGCGATCACGGCAGCTGCTAAAAGCGGCAAGAGCATTTCAAGCAACTGCATCGCCACCCATTGTCTGGTGGTGGCACCGCTTGCTAACCAGGCAGTGTACTCTGAGCGTTTCGATAATTGGTAATAAACTTGAAAGCCGATAAAGACCAGTGTAAAGGCACTAAAAATCAAATAGAACAGTTGATGATAGATCGTCGTGACTGGTTGGATCTCTTCTGCTACTTTCGTTTGCAAATCTTCTGTTGTTAAGAGATCTCTGGTTTGAGCGATCACTTGATCCATTGAGTAGATCAAGGCGAAGGTCACGATCAAGCCAATCACGGCAAAGAAGGATACAAGCGTATAAAGCACCATGGCTTTTTTATGATAAAATATGCTGGCAATCGCAAAATGTATAGTTTTCATCTAGTTCACCTCATCCTATTTCATAGTATAAAAGGGGAGTTTGAATAAAGTATGAAGTTCTTGTAGTAAAATATCGAAGCTAAAAAAGCAATAGAAAAAATCGGGTTTTTACGAACAAAACAGCCGAAAAAAATCCAGCAAAGCATCCGCCTTGCTGGATCGATCTTGTAGTACTTATAGGTTATTCTCCGCTATCTTGTTCCGTCATCTGCTGGTATTCTTGGAAGGTTTTTGTTTGGTACAGATCGACGGTCGATTGATTACCGTTTTGAGAAAAGGCGCTGGTTGAATCACTGCCTAGATTCTTTTCGATATCCATCATTTGCTGAAGGGCGTCTTTGTAATTATAGGTCGAAGGATCGACTTCTTCTAAACCGCTCTTCGCATAGAAACGTAAGAGATCACCATTGTTGATCTGATCAGAAACCGACAGCTGTTTGTCAACTTTGGCTTTCCACTCATCGACTTTCGCTTGCAGTTCATCGGATGGATCGTTGATCGGCATGCCGGTACGATTGTCATACAATGTACTGCTATAGTAAGTGTAGTCTGGTGTCACAAAGTCGCCATCGCGGAAGGCAACCAGTTGTTCATTTTGATCAGAGAATAAATCTTGTCCCAATTGAATATAGTTCGATGTATCTACACCGAGTAAGTGCAAGAGGGTTGGCAACGCATCAACTTGGCCACCATACGTATGATTGATGCCGCCGTTTGATTGTCCTGGAATATGGATCATATAAGGGACACGTTGCAATGAAGCATTGTCAAAGTTTGTCCAAGTCGAACTTGTTTTTCCAAGCAATTCTGCTAAGTTGCGGTTCCGAGAATTGGAAATTCCGTAATGGTCACCATATAAAACGATGACTGAGTTTTCGTACAAGCCGCTTTCTTTCAAGTAATTAAAGAACTCTTCTACGGCTTTATCTAAATAATTCGCGGTTGCGAAATACCCATTGATCGTTTGATCAGAAGTATTCGCTAGTGGGAAGCCGCCTTCTTCATTGGTAAATTCAGAATATGGGTAGTGGTTAGAAACTGCAATGAATTTTGAATAGAACGGTTGTTGCAGACGTTCTAAGTATTGTACCGATTGTTCAAAGAACGGTTTGTCATGTAAACCGTATTGGAATGAATTTTCATCATTGACATCATAATACGATGCGTCGAAGAAATAATCATAGCCAAACCGTTTGTAGGTTTCATTTCGGTTCCAGAAGGTACCCGTATTTCCGTGGAAAACCGCACTGGTATAGCCTTGGGTTTGACCTAAAATATCTGGCGCTGCCTCAAAGGTATTTTTCCCACCCAGTTGAGTGAATAATGCCCCCTGATTCAATCCGAACAAGGAATTTTCGAATAACGTTTCCGCATCACTGGTCTTCCCAGCTTTTACTTGATGGAAGAAGTTATCGAAACTAAAGGTGCTATCGCTATGATACAAACTATTGATAAATGGCATAACTTCATGTTCAACACCATCTTCATCTTTTAATTTATAATCGATCAAGAATTGCTGAACACTTTCTAAATGAATATAAATGACGTTCTTGCCTTTTGCGATACCGAACAGATCATCATTCGGTTCAGCGTAATGTTCTCTGACATAGCTTTCTACTTCGTTCATGTCGTTGGGACTTGCTTCGGCACGTACTTGCGAAGCTTGATAGGTTTGCACGCCATCATAAACCGTAAAGGCGTTGATCCCAAGGTATTTCACTAAATAGTCACGAGAAAACGTTCGAGTAAGCAGTTCAGGACGATCCGCTTCTGCTAAGAAAAGATTGGCAGAAAAGACCATGACAGCTAAGGTTGAAATCGCAAAAGCCATCCGTGCCCGCACAGGACGAGTGTCCATTTTGATTTTTTTCATTGAAAAGGCTGCAATCAGCACGATAAAGTCAATGAAATACAACACATCGTAGGGACGGAACAAGCGAATTGCGCTTTCTCCTAGACCACTTGCTACTTTTCCTACACCGAGCATCGTGTTGATGGTGATAAAGTCAGTGAATTCTCGATAGTACGAAACATTAGAGAACAACAGCAGAGTCATCAAGAAATAGATCACAAGCATCGTGATATAAGCTGCTTTGGTTCTTCTTACGTACAATGCGATCGACAGCAACAACAAAGTCGTTGCGATCGGATTGATGAATAAGATGAAGTACTGAATGCTGCTTTCAATACCTAGGTGGAAGTCCACCATATAGGCAAAGATATTTTTTAGCCAAAATAATAGGGCTAATAGGAAAAAAAAGCCCATTCTTGTATTCACAAAGGTGGATACTTTATTTTTTTTCAAAGGAATCGTCCTCTCTTTTTCCAGTATAACCGGTAAATTACGATTTTACATCACAGTACATTTTACTAGGCTGTGAAAGACGTGTCAAATGAATTCCTTGTCATGACGCGGAATTAAGTATTTCTTTACTTTCAAGGATACAGACAATACAGTCGCTTTTTGCTATACTAAAAAGGAGAATGAATGGAGCAGATGAACATGAAAATAAAACTAACGAAGCAAGGATCAGCGAAGCTTCGCAAAAAGAATCCGTTGATCCAACGAGAAGATCTTCAACAAGCAATCGAGACGAAGGAGTGGGTCACCTTTATTGATCAGGCCAACCATTTCTTAGGTGTCGGCTATCTTGGGGAACAAAATAAAGGAATCGGATGGGTCGTATCCTTTGAAGAAACAGTGATCGACCAAGCATTCTTTGCGCAACGCTTTGCGAAAGCAAAAGGCAAACGCATTGCTTACTATCAAGATGACCTGACAGATGCCTTTCGTCTGTTTAATGGCGAGGGGGATCAATTGGGGGGGCTTACCGTAGATTTGTATGGCGAGTATGTCGTTTTTTCTTGGTACAATGCCACCCTTTATCAACATAAAAAAGCGATCGTGGCGGCTTTTCGTCAAATCTTTCCCGAGATCAAAGGGGCTTATGAAAAAATCCGCTTTACGTCTGAACTGCCTGAATCAGCATGGGTCTATGGAAAAACGGCACCTGAACCCTTGCTGGTGAAGGAAAATGGCGTCACGTATGCGACGTATTTGAACGAAGGATTAATGACGGGCATCTTTTTGGATCAAAAAGAAGTTCGTGGGCAACTTGTTGATGGCTTGGCAGCTGGCAAGTCGGTTTTAAATATGTTCAGTTATACGGGGGCGTTTTCTGTCGCTGCTGCTGTCGGTGGCGCTGCTCAAACAACGAGCGTCGATTTGGCAAAACGCAGTCTAGAAAAGACCCGCGAGCAATTTGCAGTCAACGGCATTGATCCAGATACCCAGCGTATCCATGTCATGGATGTTTTCAATTACTTCAATTATGCCAGCAAAAAAGACTTGCGCTTTGATGTGATCGTTTTAGATCCGCCGAGTTTTGCCCGCAACAAGAAAAAGGTCTTCTCGGTTGCGAAAAATTATGGCGACTTAGTCACTGATAGTTTGGCGATTTTAGCGCCTGATGGCTTGTTGATCGCCTCAACGAATGCAGCCAATCTTTCACCGAGGAAGTTTCAAGAAATGATCGAAGCATCCTTAGAGAAAGCACACGTTGCTTATGAATGTATTCAAAGTTATCGTCTACCAGCTGATTTTGCGGTAGATAAGCATTTTTCCGAAGGGAACTATCTGAAAGTATTCTTTTATCAAATGAAAAAGGAGTGAAGTAGATGAGCCGATCAAAACCAGTAACGTTAGACGGGAAATCACCGTTGATTTGTGTGCCATTGATTGGGAAAACCAATGAAGAGATCTTGAAACAAGCCATTGCTGCTGAGGAATCAGAGGCACAGATCGTCGAATGGCGTGTTGATCATTACAAACATGTCGAAGACCAGCAAGCGGTCTTAGATGCGTTATCACATATTCGCACGACATTAAAGCACAAAGAGCTGCTCTTCACTTTTCGAACCTTGGAAGAAGGGGGCGAGCGGGCGTTCACATTGACCCAGTACAAAGAATTGTGTTTAGCTGCTGCTGATTCAGGCTTGATCGATTGGATCGATGTCGAATTAGAGAAAGCTGAATTTTTAGGTCGAGCCTTTATTCAAGAAATCAAAAAGGCACAGGTAAAGCTGATATTGAGCAATCATGATTTTGAGAAAACGCCAGAAGATGCTGTGTTGATTTTAAAGATCGGCGTAATGAATCAATTTGGTGCCGATGTTGGCAAGTTAGCGATGATGCCCAAGCAAGTCCAAGATGTTTTGCGTTTGATGGGGATCATTACTAAAGCGCGTGGCTTCAACCAACTGCCGTTGGCGATCATGTCGATGGGGGAGCTGGGGAAAATCAGCCGGGTTAGTGGGGCATTGACTGGTTCGGTCTTTACTTTTGCTTCGTTGCAAGGTGCTTCAGCACCTGGACAAATACCGATCGAACGAATGACCAACTACTTACAAGAATTTTCACTCAATGAGTAAGACCAGCCAAGGCCTTCTCTTAAAAGAAACCAAAACAAAAGAGGGATAAAATGGCGAAGAAGAAACAAAAAACCAATGCGATCCGTCAAGTAGAACAACAGAAAATCGCTTATAACGAATACACCTATGAGTGGTCGGAAGACCATCTCGATGCGCAATCCGTCGCTGTGCAACTAGCACGCCCGCAAGCCATCTACAAAACGCTGGTGGCAGTGGGCAACAAAACAGGTCCGTTGGTGGCTGTGATTCCTGGAAACAGAGAAGTGGATCTGAAAAAGTTAGCAAAAGTCAGTGGAAACAAAAAAGTAGAGATGCTGCATCTGAGAGATTTAGAAGAAACGACTGGCTATATTCGCGGCGGCTGTTCGCCGATCGGGATGAAAAAGCTCTTTCCTACTTATATTGATCATAAGGCAGAGGCACTGGAAGAAATCGTGGTTTCTGCAGGAAAGCGCGGGTTGCAGATGGGGCTTGCCCCCCAAGCGTTGCAACAATTGACTAGGGCGGTCTTTGCCGATTTGTTGGCACCTGAACACGAATAAAAAATCCCCGTGAACCATCTTGAAATGCCGTTCACGGGGATTATTTTGTACTATTTTATTCCATTACTTCAATATCGAAAACCTCAATATTTTCTAAACCACCATAAAAGGCAAACCACGGAGTGGCATATTGTTTTAGAATGGCGTTTAATTCTTCAACATTTTCTTTCCCTTGGGTGTCCAGCCATTCCAGTAATGCTTTGGCGCCTTGCTTCCCATAGATTTCCACACTATCGCGCCAAGTTGCTCGCCCACCTAAGATTCCTGAGAATTTAGCACCATGTTGACCAGCAAAGGTCAATTCATCGCGAAAGACATTCGCTGGGACACCCGCACTCAAATAGATAAATGGTCGCGTCGCAGCGTCACTAGCTTCTTTGAAGTAATTGGCGGCTTCTTCTTGCGTATAGACGGCCTCTAAGCCTTCTTTTTGGAAACCTTCAACTAAGTCGAACTGAACCGGTACTTCGACTTTCAAAATATCGATATGGTAGTGATCTTTTGTCAATTCCTGAATGGTTCGGATGACCTTACTCGGTTTGATCTTGGCAAAAGCAGGTGATTTGTCATCTGTGATCTCATCGTCGTAAACGATTGGCTCTACAAATAACGGAATATCGGCCGCTTGTGCCTCCGTACCTAAACGTTCTAAAAATGCATGTTTGGTATCTAAAATCTCTTGCGGTTCATCTGGATTATAATAAACCAAGACTTTCGCAGCATCTGCCCCTTTTTTCACTAAGCGCTGCAGCGATTCATTGGGTAGAATTTCTGGCAAACGACCCGGCGTATTGACATCATACCCTGTTTTTTCATAGGAAAGGATCAAGCCAGCATTGGGATTCTTTGCTTCGATCCCTAAGAAGCCATATTCCTCATCTAACAAAATACTGCTGACATATTTGGTCAATTCTTGGGAAACCAACTGCTTGAATTCATAAATGTGTTCCATCGTAAAGTCATCCGGTCCAGTTGCCGCCTTCATCATTTTTTTCATGGAACCACGTTGGTCGATCGCTAGTGCGGCAATCACACCATCCTCATTTGAAAGTTTTTGCATTCGTTCAAATTTACCTCTTGAAATTCGTTTCATTAAAAAAACCTCCCTCGATCTTGCTATCTTTAGTCTACGCCTACTTTGAGAAAAACCCAACTAATAAGCAAAAAGAGAGGAGACCCAGGTGTTGGTAGCAACGGCAAGGATATTGCTGCCAACACCTGGGTCATCGATCAATAACTGAAATAACTAGCTGTTTCTGCTGCGTTTTTCCCTGAAACATGTCCAGTACAAAACGCTGCTGTAATGTTGAAACCACCTGTATACCCATTGATATCCAATAACTCACCAGCAAAATACAAGCCGTTGATTTTCTTGCTCTCCATGGTTTTTGGATTGATTTCTTTCAGATGGACCCCGCCACCAGTCACGAAAGACTTTTCTAACGGGAACGTGCGAACGATAGTGACTGAAAAGCCTTTGATCAAGGAAGCCAGCACAGCCAACTGTTCTGGTGAGGCTTTTTCAGCAACCAGCTCATGCAGGTCTAGCTGCTGCAAAAAGAAGGTCATCAAGCGCTCAGGCAAAAAGCCAGCTAAAGCATTCGGCAATTGTTTCTTCGAAGCCGCAGACTGAATCAATTCTTGGGTCAAGGCTTCATGGGATTTTGCCGGCAGACAATCCAGAACAACCGTCACGGGTTGTTGCTTTTTCAATTCTTGGTTCACAAAAGAGGAACAGCGTAAAGCAGCTGGACCAGATAACCCAAAGTGGGTAAACAAAAGATCCATCGTATGGGCGACGATGGGCTTTCCTTTTTGATCCAAGACACTCAACGTGATGTCTTGCAAGGAAATGCCTTGCAACGTCCGCTCTTGAATAAAGGAGTCTTCTGAAACAAGCGGCGATTCGGTTGGATAAAGTGGCGTAATGGTATGGCCGACTTTTTTTGCCATCTTATAGCCGTCCCCCGTTGCGCCCGTGGAAGGATAGGTGCGGCCACCTGTCGTCAAAATCACACTAGGGGCAGAGAACTCATCGGTTTCGGTTCGCACGCCGCGAATTTGACTGCCGTCATGGATCAGCTTTGTGACGACCGTGTTCGTCAATAGGGTGACGTGATGATCGTTGATTGCTTGAAGCAACGCTTCGACGATGGTTTTTGATTTGTTCGTCACAGGGAACATCCGTCCGTGGTCTTCTTCTTTTAAGACGACACCTAAGTCTGCGAAAAACGCCATTACATCATAATTATTGAATTGAGAAAACGTGCTATACAAAAACTTGCCGTTTCCTGGAATATGAGCAACTAAATCATCTACCGGCCGATTATTGGTTACATTGCAGCGTCCGCCGCCAGTCATCAATAATTTCTTGCCGATTTTTTTGTTTTTTTCGATTAATAACACCCGCGCACCTTGTTTGGCAGCAGTGATCGCAGCCATCATGCCGCTCGTACCTGCACCAACAACAATGACATCATAGGTTTTTTCCATTCTTTTCACCTCTTTGGGATTGTAACACATCGGCTATGAGTGCTGAAAGGATTGGTCGATTTTTTTCGAATAATAAAAAATTCTGACAATTCTAAAAAAAAGCGTGCAATTTCAGAAAATTTCTTTAAAATAGAAAATATCTTAAAGGAGGTAATGCACTATGACCAAAGCTTCAGCTTACGTGAAAGAAATTCAAGCGAAGATTCATGAGAAAGACCAACACCAACCGGAATTTCTTCAAGCAATTGATGAATTTTTGCCTACGATCGTTCCCTTTTTAGAGGAGCATCCAGAATATATTGAATCAAATATCCTTGCACTCTTAACTGAACCAGAACGTTTTATCCAATTCAGAGTCCCGTGGCAAGATGATCAAGGCAACTGGCAAGTAAACCGTGGCTATCGGATTCAATTCAACTCGGCAATGGGGCCTTACAAAGGCGGCTTGCGTTTTCACCCAAGTGTAAACTTGAGTATCTTGAAGTTTTTGGCGTTTGAGCAAATCTTCAAAAACAGCTTGACAGGTCTGCCGATCGGCGGCGGCAAAGGCGGAAGTGATTTTGATCCAAAAGGCAAATCAGATGCTGAAGTGATGCGTTTTTGCCAAAGCTTTATGACGGAGCTGTCAAAACATATCGGACCTGACTTAGATGTTCCAGCTGGCGACATTGGTGTCGGAGGCCGAGAAATCGGCTATTTGTTTGGTGCCTACAAACGATTGAAACAATACGATGCTGGTATTTTAACTGGTAAGCCATTAGACTTCTGGGGCAGTAAAAACCGCACAGAAGCAACGGGTTATGGCGCCGTTTATTTCGTTAAGCATTTATTGACAGACCTAGGTGAAACCTTTGCAGGCAAAAAAGCGATCGTTTCTGGAAGCGGCAATGTTGCGATCTATGCAATTGAGAAATTGCAAGAATTAGGTGCGATCCCTGTCACGTGTTCTGATTCCTCTGGTTTTATCTATGACAAAGACGGCATTGATCTGGCCTTGTTAAAAGAGATCAAAGAAGTGAAGCGTGAACGGTTGACGGCTTACGCCAAGGAACGTCCATCAGCCGAATATCATGAAGGGGCATCTGTCTGGGATTTTGATACACCAGCGGAATTAGCCTTTCCTTGCGCGACCCAAAACGAGATTGATCTCTCACAAGCCAAACGTGCAAAAGCCAATGGTGTCCGGGTCGTTTCTGAAGGCGCGAATATGCCTAGCTCATTAGAAGCAGCAGAATATTTTATTGAAGAAGGAATTTTCTACTGCCCAGGAAAAGCAGCCAATGCTGGCGGCGTAGCCGTTTCTGCGTTAGAAATGAGTCAAAACTCCCAACGACTGCAATGGGAAAAATCTGAAGTCGATGCCAAATTGGACGATATCATGAAGTCGATCTATGAAGCATGCCGTGATACTGCTGAAACCTTCGATCAAAAAAATAATTTTATGTTAGGTGCGAACGTCGCAGGCTTTGAAAAAGTTGCTAAAGCAATGTTTGCTCAAGGACTTGTCTAAAATCACCCAACAGGCTACCTATCAGGAATTACTTGAAAAAAGTTAAAAAAAAACGTAAAGTAGGTAGTGTATGAAAAACTATTTTTTCAAGGAGGACAAATCATGTCACACATCAAGTTTGACTATTCAAAAGTAGCACCATTCGTGAACGAATACGAATTGAGCTACATGCAAAGTCAAGTTACAGCAGCAGACAAACAATTACGCGAAGGAACAGGTGCTGGTAGCGACTTTTTAGGTTGGATCGACCTTCCTAAAAACTATGACAAAGATGAATTTGCGCGTATCAAAAAAGCGGCTGAAAAAATTCAATCTGATTCTGAAGTATTAGTCGTGATCGGGATCGGCGGATCTTATTTAGGAGCGAAAGCAGCGATTGATTTCTTAAATCACTCTTTCTTTAACTTGCTACCAAATGAAGAACGCAAAGCACCACAAATCTTTTTTGCAGGTAATTCGATTTCTTCAACATACTTAGCAGATTTGATCGAAATCATCGGTGACCGTGACTTCTCTGTGAATGTGATCTCAAAATCAGGAACAACTACTGAGCCAGCGATCGCTTTTCGTGTTTTCAAAGAACGTTTGATTGAAAAATACGGCAAAGAAGAAGCCAACAAACGGATCTACGCAACAACGGATAAAGCGAAAGGTGCAGTAAAAGTTGAAGCAGATGCTGAAAACTGGGAAACCTTTGTGATTCCAGATGACGTCGGCGGCCGTTTCTCTGTATTGACTGCTGTTGGTTTATTACCAATCGCTGCCAGCGGAGCGGATATCGATGCCTTGATGCAAGGGGCAGCAGATGCTAGCGATGCTTACGCAAGTGACGACCTTGAAAAAAATGAAGCGTATCAATATGCAGCAATGCGTAACATCCTTTATCGTAAAGGCAAAGTAACCGAATTGCTGATCAACTACGAACCAGGCATGCAATACTTCTCAGAATGGTGGAAACAATTATTCGGCGAGTCTGAAGGAAAAGACCAAAAAGGGATCTATCCTTCAAGTGCAAACTTCTCGACAGACTTGCATTCTCTTGGTCAATACATCCAAGAAGGCCGTCGCAATATCTTTGAAACAGTTGTTAAAGTTGAAAAACCACGCAAATCAATTGCGATCCCTACACAAGAAGCAGATCTTGATGGTCTTGGCTACTTAGAAGGAAAAGAAGTTGATTTTGTTAATACGAAAGCCTTTGAAGGAACATTACTTGCACATACAGATGGGGATGTACCAAATCTGTTAGTAAAAATCCCTACAATGGATGCATACACGTTAGGTTACACCATGTACTTCTTTGAGATCGCTGTGGGTATCTCTGGCTACTTAAATGGCGTGAACCCATTTGACCAACCAGGGGTTGAAGCGTACAAGAAAAACATGTTCGCCTTACTTGGCAAACCAGGTTTTGAAGATCTTGCAAAAGAATTGAACGAACGTCTATAATTCGATAAAGAAACGCCTTGAGCCAGTCTGATTGGCTCAAGGCGTTGTTTTATTTTCGTATTTGTTGTGTTACTAGATCGTCGGGCCAATAAATCAGCGGTCTTCTTTTAATCCCCAAAGCAACGCAGCAGACAATAGTCCAAAGATACAGGTTTGAATAATTGGCATTTGGCTCATCTCCTTTTGATTTCCTTTAGTATAAAATGCTTTTTAAGAAGTGGCACGAACAAACCAATGCGTTTCAACGAACGAAACTGTCATTTCTTGGTGACAAATGCGTGATGAATTGAAATAAAACGTTTTCAATTTGATGCTTTTTTGTTATTATATCTTTAAGAAAGAAAACGGTTGAGGTGAGGATATGGAGAATATTACGATTGGTGAAAAATATGTCTGCCAACCTGTCGGGGCGAGCAAGCCTGTGATTGGTGTGGTTGAAAAACTATACGTAAATACGGCGTTGATCGTCGTTTCAAGTTATGAAGAAGAAGATCAAGCACAAGTAGAAGCTTGTAATCGTCGGATGATCGTCAGTTTCAATAAAATTTGTACGCAAACGAACGTTGCCTGAAGAACTCGCAAGAAAAACGAGCTCTTTGGAAATAAGGTCTGATGTGTTAAGTAAAATCAGACATAATTCATTCGAACGATAAACTATAAATCCCTTTTTTAGGGGGAGTGTACTTGCTGATGGATCGTTGGTTAGACCATAAGCCAACAACCGAAGCAATTGATCTCTGGCACCAATATAACGCTGAGTCGCAACAGCACCAAGAAGCCCACTTACTCACAGTAGGAGGGCTCTTTGGTGTAACCATGATTTGTTTCTTGCTGTCGCTTCATAAAATTCTGTGACTTTAAGATACGCTTTCCTGATAGGAAAGTAACGGTGATGTAGTATTATACGCCAAATTCTTTTGCTTGCTAAAATTATTTGGTGCTATGGAACTTTCGTGACTTTAGGTCATATTTCCCGTATGCTCTTTCAAGAAAAATATCTTTTGGCTTCGCTTGAGGAATTTTTTTTAAAACATTGAGAGGGGAGAAGGCTCAATAAAGTGTCATGGAGGTACCGATTACTATAATCGCAAAGAAAGTAACCGGTGCAGCCAAAATCGTGAGATCAAACGATTAGCCTTTCAAGAGTGCGCCTTCGGTATTTTAAAGACACCTTAGCATAAAAAATCGTGAGGTAAGTAGGACCAGTCTTCCTTAAGTGTTAAATTACTTTTTATTCCTTTTTTTCTCGTTTCGTTTTAACTCTTTAAGTTTTTTTGAAATTTCCGCATTTGATTGAAATTGATTCAGTGGCGAACTAACTTCTTGTGGGTGTTTCTTTTTTTTTAAGATCTTAAGTAGTTTAGCAAGCATAAAAATAACAACCTTTCTTTATTTATATACTATTTATTTTAACTCAAAAATGATTTGAAATAAATACGTAAGCGCTTACTAAAAATGTTAAAGAGGGAACTATTCATGAAAAAGTTGTTTGCCAGTTTAGTATTTTGTTGTTTGATGCTTGTTATTTTCCCAACTGTTTCTAATGCAGATGAGGTTGTTAAGACAGTAAAGTTTGGAGAGGTTAGTGTTGAGGCAATTGTAGATAGTGATTTATCTATTGACTTTGATGTAGATATTACCGAAATACCAACAATAACTCCTAAAAATATCTTGAATCCAAGCGAAGAAACGAAAACATTTAAGGCTGATTTCTCTATCCCGTTGTCTGATGCTTCACGAGCGAGTAATAGCGGAAGCACTACACAACAAGGAATAACAGCATATCTTACTGTAACATATGATTTTAGATCATCGGATTCTGTTAAATTATCTAGGGTGAATGGTTCATGGTCAAGAAGTTCAACATTGTATGTGTTGAGTAATCGTCAAGTCGTTGCCCAAGTAGCATCGGTATTATCAGGTCCTAGCAAGACATGGTATCCAACTTCTAATACGTTTTCTTACGATACAGGATTTGGTTACTCTCAATACTACCCATCAGGGGTAGTGAGCTTTACAGGGGGAAGAAGTTTTGTCACCGTTTATATAAGTGGGATGGGTGGCTCTGCAACGGTTCAATTAAATGTTCAAATTTAGTTGAACTGGTCACGTGACATTTATTCTCCAACTCACCATAATCCGCATTTACACAAGGATCCCGTCATTCAAGCAAATGACGGGATCCTTGGATTTCTCAATTGTTCTAGCTGAAATGGCTCTTTAAGTCCTTATAGATCAAAAAGATCTTTTGACCGCAATTTTAGAAGGAGATCAGCCAACGCCGATCACAAAATTCAATAGTTTGTCTGAATAAGTCATATCTTCTTCCGTCACACTCAACTCTTCATTTAAGATCCCCATCTGGTCAGTAATGATCCCGTCCACCCCGTAAAAACGCATCCGACTGATAGTATCCGCATCATTGGGGGTCCAAACGAACACTTCCTTGCCATCGGTTCGGGCAGAAGCGATGAAGTTGCGGTTGATCGTACTGTATTCCATTGTCAGAAAATCAGCACTGGTCAGTGGTGGCCCCACGACATTGAAGGGCATGATGTATCCTGAAATCAATTGAGGCGCCTGAGCCTTTAACTCCTCAACAACTGTATAGGAGAGACTTTGCATAATATGACCATTTGCAAGGAGGTCCTCTTGATATCTTGCTAAAAAGGCATTTACAAGTTCCGCGGTATCTTTTCGCTGCGTTTTGATCTCCACCAGCAGTTTTTGGTCCAATTGGTTGGCAAGTGCCAAGTACTCATCAAAGGTTGGAATACGCGCTGTCTGGTTGTTTTCCGAAACTGTCAGTGATTCGGCGTAACTCAAAGGCAATTGCTCTGGTTTGCCCTGACCACCTGTCAATGGACGGTAAGAAAAATCATGATAGACAATAAAATGACCATCACTGGTTTGCTGGACGTCCATTTCAACATAATCTGGGTGGTACTTCTCGCTAGTAAAGCGTAGTGCTTCAAGAGAATTTTGGACCCCTTGTCCGTCGCTGACCCCTCGATGGGAGATCGTTACCGGATGGATCGAAGCAGCTGAAGTCAGATAGTTCATATTATATAGACTAACACCGACACCGAAAAGCACCGTTACCAAGGTAAACAACGAACTTTTTAGACCTAAGAAATGACGCTGGTTCAATGGCTCTTGGTGGAACCATGAAGGAATCTCTGGTAAAAAGCCTTCATCATCCATGAAATCAACGATGATGTAAAAAATGGCTACCGTCGATAAAATGACATTCAGTAACAAGATAAACTGCAAGAAAGTCATAATAAAAACAGCACTATACAACGCATAGTCCGGTGTAACAACTTCAATCACCGCCTGAATGGTAATCAGCAAAGTGAAGCCCAGTGTCGAAATCAACAAGATGCTGCCACCGATAAAGACAAATTGTCCAACGATGGCAAAAAAACGGCGTTTTGTTACTTGGAGGCTTTCTTTGATCGCTTTTCGAAAGGGCAGATCACGTAATATCATTTCTGGCAAGGCAAAGATCACGCGAATCCCCAAGTAAATCAACAAAACATAAACCAACAGCACTGCCCCGATGATCAAGACACGGTTGGCAAAAATGAAATCCATGATAAATGCGGGAATTTTGATTTTTGCGAGTAAATCAGAATTAAAACTCAACCCACCGATCGGTAAAATCAGTAAGAAGTAAAACAGGAAAAATAAAAAGGTCATCGGCCGTAATTTACGCAACTGCAAAACAGTCATCCGTAACAATTGCCGCAAGCTGATCGGCTGTTTCTTTTTAATAAAATAGACACTTAGCAGCAAAAAAGTAAACTCAAAAAAGACGGCTAATAAAATCAAAAGTAAAATCAGTGTTAATGAGAGCAGCACGACTGGGTGGTCGGTAAAGATACTGCCAATATTATCAAAAGAAAGGTAAGGCAAGCCCCCACGTTTTAAGACGAACTTGGTGGAAGCCGATAAGATTGGGATCACTAAGAACAACAAAGCACCGTGCATCAGTAACACATCACGGAAGTAGGCATTGCTGTCTTTCAAAAAATCCCAAGTGTTGACTAAGCTGTTTTTTAAATAATTCATGGTCGTCATCCTAACAAAAGTAAGTATTTTGGTTCCTATTTATTCTAAAAAGGCGGAAAAAAAGAGTCGAACAGTTTCAGAAGCACATTCGCCACAGGTATAGATCCCTGTATGAAAAGCAGCTCCTTCATGTTCGGCTCAATGAATTGATCGTTTTTCTTACCTATTTTTCTTATCCGCCTAACAAACCAGTTAAGAATGTTCCACCATAAATCAAAGCCATGCTGTACAAGAAAATTGAAGCAGGTTTTGCCAACAAAATAATCAACGTAAATTTCTTCACTGTCATGTTGGTCAAGCCAGCCATTAGACAAAGGGCATCATCTGGGGCGACTGGTAGAAAGATTGCAAGGGCGAAAAGTTTTTCAAATCGGCTTTGGTTATCTAACCAGCCAATATATTTATCGTAAGTTTTGTCACTGATCATACTTAAAATGAATGGTTTACCGTATCGTCGGCCTAGCAGGAAAATAATGACAGAACCAATACTGATTCCTACATAGTTATAAACGAATCCTAGATAAGGACCGAAAATCAAGACACCTGCAGCGCTGGAGACACCACCGGGAATGATCGGGATCACTACTTGCAAGATCTGCAAAAGGATAAAGACGATTGGTCCTAAGATAACGGAATTTCCAACTAGACCTCGCAGTGCATTAATGTCTTTGAAAACACCTAGATTGATAAAATAGATCGTTAATGCGATAGATAAACCTAAGCCAATAATAGAAATCGTATTAATGATACGACGAGAAGTTGCTATGCTCACAGGACTTCATCTCCTTTATGTTTCATAATCCCACTATACGGGGTGAGACCAGAAAAATCCAGTAAAACAAATGACAAACGTCAAACAGTTTTGTAAGGTATGCCTTTATTATAAAAGAAGTCCGAAAAGAAAACATTGTACTAAAGTCTGAAATAAGAAAAATTTATAGTTTCTGCGCACCAATAGTTTCAGGAGATTTTTTTATCTGAGGGATGTTTTTTCGTTCGCTTCATTTGCCAACGATTAACGATCTTTTCAACCACACTTGTCATCATGAAGCCTCCAGCGATCGCCCCAGCGGTGATGACAACGATCATCAGATTTTCAAAGCCGACAAAGTTGTCGCCCAAAGCGAATTCTCGAACGGCTTTGTAGGCAGGACCACCCGGTACGAGAGGAACGAGGCTAGGAATGTTAAAAATGATCATGGGCATTTTTTTTCTGCGGGAAAAAAAGATGCTGACGCAACCGACGGCAAATGCGGCTAAGAAGTTGGCGCTGCCTAGACCGTAGCCAATCGTTTTCAATGACCAATAGATCATCCAGCCAACCGTTCCAGCAATGCCTGTTGCAACTAAGGCTCTTTTAGGAATATTGGTCAAGATACCAAAGGTCACGGTGCTGAAAAAGCTAAAGGAAAGGTGAATAAAAATCGTCATGAGATCCCTCCAAATAAGGTGAAGACCGTGGCGATGCCAACACCGATCGCGGCAGCTGTGAAAATAGCTTCAGTTCCCCGAGCAGTCCCACTGATGAGATGGCCTGCCAAAATATCCCGAAAGGAATTGGTGATCGCTACACCAGGAACTAAGGGCATGACGGCACCGATAATCAAATTATCGACGTTTTGTGCGACATGAAGAGAGACCGCTAGAAGAGACAAAGTACCGATCAGTAAAGAGGCGCAAAACATATCCAAAAAGCGGATATCGATGACTTTTTTGACCCAATAGGCGCATAAAAATCCCAGACAGCCAATGACAAACGTTGCTAGAAAATCAAACCAAGCACCGCCGAAAATAATCATTAAAGTACTGCTGACCACGCCCGCACTAAACACCTGCAGCCAATAAGGAAAACTTGGTGTCGTTGGATTGACCTTTTTTAATGCCTCGTGCAGTTCCACTAACGAGATTTTTTTTTCAGCATAGGCACGAGACAATCCGTTGACGGCAACAATTTTTTCGAGATTGATGACTCGATCATGAACATTTTCTACTTGTGCATAGTGGCTACTGCGTAAGCCCATAAAAAGTCCAGTTGCTGTTACATAACTAATGCTGCCTTGCTCCCCGGCATTTGCTGCAATTCGATTCATTGTATCTTCCACTCGATAGACTTCCGAGCCGTTTTCCATCATGATTTTTCCTGCCAACAAACAGGTCTCCAATAATAGCTCTTTTGATTCAGCCATTTCCAAACTCCTTTTTCAATCGAATTTGCGCACTACATTCTTAGTGTACAATTTCAGCGAGTTTTCAACAAGGAAGAAAAGTAGATTTGAAAAATAACTAGCAGCCAATGCGTAGGATTTTTTGTGATAAATGAAAGGAGAAGCACTTCTTTTAATTAGTAAACATTCGTTTTTAATGAACAAAGTGAATAGAAATAAGATAACGGATGGAGTGTTTTATTTTAAAAAAATGAATATCTCGGTTACAATTAAATAAATATAAAAAGGGGGATTTATTGATGCGAAGGAAGGTCTATACAAGAGAACACATTTTGAAGGCCGCTTATGAACTGATCAATAGAGAAGGTTTTGGCAATTTTACGGCCCGGAATATCGCTAAGCACATGGGAATTTCTACTCAACCGATTTATCTTGAGTTCGAAAATATGCAGGACTTAAAAAATACCTTGGTGGAGGCTGTTTTCAAAGATTTATCGGAAAATGTTTTTCCAGTTGTTCGAACAGGAGACAAACTTGTTGATTTAGGCCTGAATTATATACGCTTCGCTCAAGAGCAGCACAATCTCTACATTGCCCTTTTTATCGACGACTATGGCGGTGGGAAATTGATGCATGATTTTTCATCGACCTATTTCAAATCCTTGATCAAATCAGAAGAAAAATATGCGGATCTTTCAGAAGATGCGGTAAATGCACTACATAATGGCGCATGGATCGTTGTGACTGGTTTGGCTTCCTTAATGTCGGCGGGTATCATCACACCCACCGATGACCAGATCATCAAAATCATCAACGAGACCATTGAAGGCGTAATCGAAAAGAAAGATAGCTATATCTTCGATTAAAGAACAAAAAATCTGCATCCCATTACTTATTGGGTGCAGATTTTTCTTGACATTTTTAATAAAACTAGCGAAAATAACTGTTATGGAGAGTTGGCAGAGTGGTAATGCAGCGGACTCGAAATCCGCCGACCCGGTTCATCCCGGCGCGCAGGTTCAAATCCTGTACTCTCCTTATGAAGAAACCAGAAGAACCCTTGACTATATAAGGAATGCTTATATATCAAGGGTTCTTGCATTTTTTTAAATATAAGAAAGTGGGAGAAAACTAGAGAAAATAGAATGATTTTGCACCAATTTTGCACGAGATTATGAATTCATGCAAACAGCTCACTCATTGTCGTGCTAACGATTTGAGACTCTTTTTGTTCCATTTCATCAAGAATATGCTGATAAATACCTAATGTCGTTTCAATTTTTTTATGGCCCAAACGTCTGGAAACGTATTTTAGATTAACACCTTGATAGATAAGTATTGATGCATGTGTATGTCGAAGTCCATGAAAGTTTATCGGTTGATCTATTCCAATTTTCTTTTGATGTTTCTTCAACGTTTTGTTTACTGCAGAGTTTGATATCAACTCCATATCGTCATTTAGGAAAACTAGATTTTTCTCATTCTTTAGTATCCTACCAAAATAATATTCACGTTGATGTTTCTTTAATTGTTTTAAAAGGTCAAGAGTGAAGTCGTCAACAGTAATAAGGCGCATTGATTGGTAATTCTTTGTATTTGAAAAGTCTTGTTTGTATACATAGTCCCATGTTTTCTCAACTCTAACAGTTTTATCTTCAAAATCTATACAGTTCCAAGTCAATCCAAGTATCTCCGCATATCGCATTCCTGTAGCAATACCTAAAAGAATCATATATCTAGATACGTAGGTTGGCTTGATGCCATCAATCAAAGAATTTGTGAGTTTTTTGGTTTCATTGTAGCTTAGGAATTTATCTCTATCTGATTTATCTGAAATACCACCACGAGATGAAACCTTATAAGTAGGGTCTTTAAAAATAATTCCTTCTTGCAGTGCATCCTGGATAGCTGCTTTCATATAGATGTGAATTTTTGAGACAGTGGAGGATCGTCTTGTTTTAGCAAATTCATTCAACTTCTGCTGATAAATTTTCCTATTCAAATCTTTAAGTTTTATTCCTTTGAAATTTGCTTCCGCAAATTTTATAGACTTTTCTATATCAGCATCATTTGCTTTTGAAAATTTGCCTTTTCTATAAACTTCATACCATTCTCGAAAATAGACAGGAAATTCTTGATCAGCATCAGAAATTTTAAACCCTTCAGTTAGTTTTTTTTCAATAGCAGCTGCAGCTAAATGAGCTTCTTTTTTTGTAGCGAATTTCCCTTTAGTTTTTGTTTTGTATTTACCATCAGTATCCTTATAAGAAACACGATACTGCCAACCATTATCTTTCTTTTGAATACTAGCCATATTGATTCAACTCCTTAGTTTTGCTACAATAGGCATGACTAAATAAGCCTTACGTTTATTTGGGTCCAGCACGTCCTCGACCGCCAAGAAGAGGGACGTGTTTTTTATTAATTTAAATTATTAACAGCGTAATCAGCCTCTTCTTGTGTGAACTGACCTCCGTATTCAGAAACTAATTGATCTCTAATTCCTTCAGGGGACATTGACATGCTTTCTTGATAACTCTTTGCTTGTTCCAATGCATTAGCATTCCAATCAGCTTTAATGTTATCAATAGCGTATTGCGCTTCTTCAGCTGTAAATTGACCGCCATTTTCAGAAATTAGTTGGTCATAAATTCCTTGTTTAGACAGATGCATCGAATCTGAATAAGATTCAGCTTGTGCCAGTGCGTTAGCATTCCAGTCAGCTTGGATATTATCAATTGCATACTGCGCAGCATCAGGTTGAAATTGACCACCATACTCGGATACTAGCTGATCATAGATTCCTTGTTTGGACATGTGCATTGTATCTGAATATGATTTCGCTTGATTCAGTGCAGATTTAAATTCGCTAGAAACATTATCTTCTGGCTTAGACTCTTTTTCAACAACTGTAGATGAACTTTCTTCTTTAATTGATGAACTCGTCGATTTATCTGCAACAGAAGAGCTATTTGAAGATTTTTCGGCAGCAGAATCATTATTACCACCAGATAAACCGTTACCCACTATTGCTATAAAGATAATAGCTAGTACCCAAAACCAAACCCTTTTGTAAAATGGTTTCTTAACCTTGTACATTTTACCATCTTCGCCTCTAACTCTTTTTGCCATTTTTCTTTCCTCATTTCTTTGATATAATATATTTGTACAGTCTCAGAAATGAGCAGATCTTTTGGGAGCGGGAACTTCCAAAAGATTTTTTGTTTATCCAAAAATTTTAATAGGTTCCACGAATATAAACTCATTGTCGAATGTAAATTTATAGTTGCGATGATAATGGTATTTACCGTATTTATTGAAATAGTGAATGAGAGTATCTTCAAAAAATTCGGGAGTTACGTTCAGGTGTTCGCTGCATTCATAAATGTTGTTGCATCCATTCAAAGCACAGTCTAAGAGATCATCAAGTGTGATCAGAATTTCAATACCATATCTTCTAGCTTTCCATTCTTCTTTCCAAGCCTCGGGATCTTTATAATTAAGAATATTTCCAATAGTTCTTTTATGGTGACCAAATTCTTCAGCCAAAACAACCTTCTTTTTTCTACTTGATTTATTTTTATCTAAGTAGATCCGATTGTTTCTATAAAGACCTGTATATCCAGTATCCTGCTCTAAAGGTAATTCTATAACTGGAATTTCAGTCGTAACCTTGTTTAAAAGATTTTCAAAATCATCCATCTGCAACCCTACTTATCATCAAATTTTTTATCTGCTTCATCTAAATATCGATTTAGATCTTCAAATTCTTTCTTAGATAACTTCCTATTAGGATCGTCAGAGTGAGCTGCGATTGTGAATAATTCTTTCTTCTGTTCTTTGAGTTCATTTTGAGCAAAATCATATACTCTTTTTTGGCGATCCATATTCAACTGGCTGTAAATAGAATCTATTGAAGACTTGCTTTCTTTGTAAGTAGTGTCAATATCACTTTTCATAATCCCAAAATAATCAGCGATTTTTTGAATAACTCCATGAGATGGATTAGAGCGCAAATTCATATAGTCACTCATAGTTGATGGAGAAATCCCAATTTCTTTAGCTAACTGTTTTTGGGTTATATTATTTTTTCTAATAAAACTTTTTATATTTGCTGCAATAATGATATTCCTTTGTTTATCATCCATGTTTTCACCTCTTTATATTTCATATTATACGAAAAAATCGAATCAAAGTAAATATATAAGTACGAAAATTACGAATTTATTTGTTGACAATACGAAAAAATCGTATTATATTTGACTCATCAAATACAGAACTATGAGGAGGAAGTTGAATGAAGACCCTAAAAGAGTTGCGAGTGATGCATAGTTTGACTCAGGAAGAGCTAGCAGAACTTTTTGATGTTACTTCAAGAACTATTCAAAATATGGAAAAAGACTCTTCCAAAATAAAAGATAGTTTGCTTAGGAAATATATTGATGCTTTCGGTGTCAAGTATGATGAAATTTTTTTAGGCAATGAATACGAAAATTTCGTACACGAGCAAGATAAAAAGAAATCAATCATTTTGACCTTCAAAAGCAAACAAAGAAATTAGGGAGGGAGAAACACTATGTCTCAAACCATTGAAATCAATACACCGATTCAAATCTTAATACCTTCGCATTTAAAAGTTGTGGAAATTGAAGAATATGAATCATTAAAGAAAAAAGATTTGATGGGTCAAACATGGACAATGGATGATCTTAAGGAACGGCTGCAAACTACTGACGAAGATTGGATAAAGGAAAAAATCCTTTATCCAAACAGAGAAATACTAGATGTCAGGAACGGCGGTTTTGTTCGTTACTCAAAAGGCAAAGGGAATCCTTGGAAATTCAATGCTTTAGAAATGGCGAAGTATTTGCAAGAAAACTGGGCAAATATCATGTCAGATTGAAAGGAGGGATTTTGTGAATAAGAAATGGTTAGCTACGCTCCATGACAATCCATTGTATAAAGCACGTCAATTACAAGGGATTGCTTATGCCAGCTTATTGTTAAACGGTATTTTGTTAGCTATTTGTTTCCTATTAATGATTGGAGGATAACTAGATGTTTAAAGAAAGAGAAATTATTTTCACTACTAATCGAATGTATGTTAAGCCATACACTCAAAAAATTAAGTCGATTATCTGGAATAAGTTTGAATCGACATGTGAAGTAGAGGATCGTTCATTTGATAGCGATGAGACACCAACGATTGCTTTATATTTCGTTGTTTCAGATGACCAGTTTCAAAAGTTAAAAATGGCCATCCCAAATTTGTTACCGGATCTGGTTAAAAAGGGCGGAATCCAGTATGAGTGAAAGCTGCAGGTGATGTAAATGTTATCGAAGGCGATCGAGTATTTGGAAAAGATGCCTGCAATTGTGATGCAGGTGCGTATGAGAAAACGTGGCGAGAATTATGTATACAGTATTGAAGCGAAAACTGAACGAGGTAGAGTAGAAACATTTCAGTTACGTGGAAGGACTCTTTATCACCATATTTTTCATCTTGGAAAACAAACCGAAGAAAAGGTTCTTTTCCAGTTTTCAGAACAATAAAAAAAGCCGCCAAATTTGGCGACTTCTGAGAATGGTATTTCTTATCTCCGACAAGATAAGTATACCATCCTCAGACTATTTTTGCAAAAAAACGCTGCTATTTCGGCGTTTTATCGTCCTTGTATTAGATACTAACTTAACGGACGTAGAAAATTCTGGGGTGTTTGTCATGAAGAAATCATTTGTTAGAGAACGCAGAGTGGAAGCAGGACCATATAAAGAAATCCGACTTTACAGTAGGACGATCGAGCAAGAACGAAAATGCAGAGAACCCAGAGGTAGGAGAAAGAAAGTAACTGGCTTATCTCAAGCAAGATGGAATCAAGCCCAAAGTAAAAGAAAGGCCGCATTGTTCCTATATGCAAACTTTGGAGAGAAAGATTACTATGCCACTTTCACTTATTCCGATCAGTTTCTACCTGAAAAGCCTGCTGACGCCAAGCGTGATCAAGAAAACACTTTGAAAAAACTAAAAAGACTCTATGAGAAAGAAGGGTTCGAACTCAAGTACATGTGGTTTACCTCTTATCAATACGATGAGGAAGTAGGCTATATCACTCGAATCCATCACCATATTGTTTTAAACAATGGACCATCAAGGGATGCAATTGAGAATGTTTGGTCTAAAGGTCGAGGAAAGAAGAAGCAGCCTCTTGGTAGAAGGCAAGTGCAAAACATTCAATACGATTCAGATGGGATGCAAGGCTTGGTCAATTATTTAACTGGTCAAGAGAAATGGGAAAATCGCCAGTGGAAGAAAGGTCAAAAGCGATGGTCCAAGAGTCGAAACCTTAAAGAACCACACGAAACAACGAACGATGATTATTGGTCATTTAGAAAACTAAATAAATTAGGTATGTCCAATGATGATGGAGCAGAGGAAATTCTCAAGAGGTTTCCTCAATACCGGATTTTAGGAGATATATTGAAAATCTACGATGAGGATCGTGGGTGGTATTTCAAAATCGAACTGTTCAGAAATTATGATGGATAGAGAAAGAGGTAGAAATGGAAAGTAAACAAACGTATCTGGTCGCCTGCTTTGATAAATCAGATTGTATCGACATGATGCAGGAAGTCTTTTTGATGTTAAACATTGATAATCAAAACAAAGGGAAATTTTCTCCATGTATTAAAACATTGGAAATCAAATCAGAAGAAAAGGAAATCCGGTTTCTTCAAAATCAGCAAATTTGCGATGCTGCATCAAACAAGTTAAATGATCATTCAGCATACACAGGAATAGTTAAGAGCGATCGGTACTCACAATTCGTTTGTTTTGAAGATAAAGCACATTATGAGCGCATTTACCGAAGAACATTAGATACATTTGGGCAAAACGACAAAGAAGGATTTATTACTGAACTAATGAAGAAAGTAGGTAGAAACGATGTCTTCAAGAAAATACCAAAATAGAGTCAACAATGATTTGGGCGATATCTTTGAAAAAATGATTGATCAAGGATGTTGGTATTACAGAACAAAAGAAATAGCTTTAATTGAAAAAACACCTGAACCGTTTCGTGTGAAGCAGATACTCGGCGATGGCAGAATGATCGTTTATCCGATTGGGAAAGCTCAACCAGATTACAAAGGAACTCTTTGGGATGGACGTGCCATTGTTTTTGAAGCAAAGATGACCACAACGGATCGATTAAAGAAATCAGTAATCACACACAATCAAGAGGCATTGTTGGATCTCCATCAAAAATTAGGAGCGATGGCAGGTGTTTGTTGCATGATCAAAAAGACCGTTGGGTTTATCCCATGGAGTGATTGGCAGAACATGAAAGCAAAATATGGCCGTCAGTACATTCTTGAAGAAGAGTTGGAAGAATATCAGGTTGCTACGCCAGGCTACATCGATTTTCTAAATAAAACAAATTGGTGATCCTATGGATGAAAGAATAACAAGTTTCAAAGTAGCACGTGTCGAATTTACCATGTTTTGCAAGATACGAGGATGGACGGTGGAGTATTTTTCTAACAATCCCAAGAATTACCGTCAATACTATGCAAGATGTTACGTTCCGGAAAAGGCGGATACCTATCATTTTATTATTACACTTTCAGGAAAGTACTATCGCCTTCTCGGAAATAAGAAGTGGGAGCCTTATGAATATGTGTATAAGCCAGCAGATGCAGGAGGTGATCAACATGAAACAGAACCAACAGGCGATGAAGCAGAAAGAACATGAGAAAAAGAAACGCCACAGAGAACGTGCTTTAAAACTACAACGATTGCTTTACCTTTCTAACCTTGATGATCGAGAGATTGATCCATTAATTGAGGAAGAGCGGGAAGCATTGCGTGTTGAACTATGGAGAGGGGAGCAATCCCATTTGCGAATTGTTGAAGTTCTATACAAAGGCGAAGTGATTTTCACAGGTACTCGGAAAGACGTATGTCGGAAGTGCAAAAAAGCAAATCGAATGATGAACGATTTATTACGTTATGGTCATGAAGATAAACAAGGAAGGACTTACCGCTATAAGGATTGGAGTGGAACCATTGACGCGGTGGTTGATTACGATTAATCAAAATAATTGGAGGGAAATTTATGAATGAGTTAGTTGAATTAGTAGAACAATGGTCTAAAGAAAAAGGATTGGATAAAGCAGATTCTAGCAAACAAATGTTGAAAGTTGTCGAAGAAACTGGTGAAGTTGCAGCTGCATTAGCAAGAAACGATCAAGATGCACTAAGAGATGGTATTGGCGATGTAATAGTAACCTTGATCATCTTGGCAATGCAAAATGATATGGCCTTGTACGAATGTTTGAACTTTGCTTATGACGAAATCAAAGGACGGACTGGAAAGATGGTCAATGGTGTTTTCGTTAAATCCAGTGACCTGAAATAATTCCTGAATCGGAAGAGATAACGGAATAGGAGGATGGAAAGAAATGGCATTATCAGCGGACGTTAAAGATTTGACTATTGTCGATAATCATACCAACGACACACATGAACTGTTTGCGGATGTAGGCACAGGCTTCATTTATTTCACAACGGTGGATCAGCACGCTATTAAGCAGCATGATATTTCTATGACATTTGAAGAGTGGGATCTTTTTAAGCAAATCATTGATATGGGGATAGCAAAAGAAAGAAGTAAGTGACAGAAATAAAAAACTAGGAGGTGCGTTATGCAAATAGAAAACTCAGCACTCCCAGAGAGTGGATACATTGAAAAAGTAATCGATGTTGAAAAACTAGAGAGTGGGAATTATCAAGTAACGGCTCGTGCTTTTCCTACAAGAAAAAGGAAAGTCCAAATTATTACTATGGAATTTTCTCAAAATGGGTTTAATGCATTAGTAGGTTCATTGATGGCTATGTCGCAAGGAAGAGAATAATTCCGCTATCCACCAAAATAACCAACTGAAGGAGGTAAAGCTTTGAAAGTATTAGAATTATTTGCCGGTACCAGATCCATCGGAAAAGCTTTTGAGAAAGTAGGGCATGAAGTCTTTTCTATCGAATGGGATAGAAAGCATGAAAATATTGACTGGTATGCCGATATTTCAAAAATCACTGCACAAGATATCTTGCTTAGATTTGGACAACCGGATGTGATATGGGCCAGTCCAGATTGCACATCATACAGTATCGCTGCAATCAGTCATCATCGAACGAAAGAACCAGATGGAAATCTAGCCGCGAAATCAGAATATGCATCATTTTGTGATTTAACAAATCAACATATGCTGAAATTGATTCGAGATTTGAATCCTAAACTCTTCTTTATCGAGAATCCCAGAGGTGGGATGCGGAAGATGCGATTTATGAAAGACTTACCACGATATACAGTAACTTATTGTCAGTACGGCGATACACGCATGAAGCCAACGGATATATGGACAAATCATCCAGAGCCGAAATTTAAACCGATGTGCAAGAATGGAGCACCTTGCCACGTTTCTGCACCTCGTGGATCGCAGACAGGTACACAAGGGATAAAGGGAAGTGTTGATCGTTCGAGAATTCCCCAAGAGCTTTGCGAGCATATTGCAAGTATCAGTGAGGAATATGTTTCAGCTGCAGTTTTGAAGAAGGTGAACTAATTTTGAAAAGAATATTAAATTATCCTGGTAGTAAATGGCGCATGGCGGATTTAATTGTTGATATGATTCCAGAGCATACGACTTATGTGGAACCATTTTTCGGTAGCGGAGCTGTCTTGTTTAACAAAAAACTATCAGCGGTCGAGACAATAAATGACTTGGACCAACGTGTTTATAATTTTTTTAAAGTGTGCAGAGATGAACCAAAAGAGTTAGCAAAGGTTGTCTATTTAACACCTCATAGCAGATTGGAGCACCAGCTGAGCGGACAGACTGTGGGCGATAGTATAGAAGATGCCAGGACATTTTTAATTCAGAGTTGGCAATCTATTGGTGGGATTCAGAAACATAAAACTGGATGGAGAAGTAATATCGATAAGATAGGCGGCAAGATTCATGAATGGAATGAAATACCAGAGCGGATAATTGAAGTCGCAGAACGGCTTAAACAAGTTCAAATAGAAAATCAAGATGCAATTGAATTACTTCAAAGATACAATCGCAAAACTGTATTTGCCTATATCGATCCACCGTATGTGATGGCGACCAGAAAAGGCAGGCTTTATCAAACGGAGTTTGAAGATAAACAACATGAACAACTGTTGGATTTCCTTTCATCTGATTTTAAAGGCAAAGCGATATTAAGCGGGTATCAATGTGAAATGTACGATGACATATTAAGTTCATGGTACAAAGTACAATTTCAAGCGAATGCAGAAGCCGGTCAAAGTAGGCTAGAAACACTTTGGTGCAATTTTGAGCCAAACGGTCAACTGTCATTATTTGGTTAGTCAGCTATCCGAAGAAATAAAAGAACCAACCAAGTGGTCGGCTCATTCTTTGATTGGAGATTTTTCAACCTGTGAAGGCTTAGAAGTAACAAGCCCGCATTTTTGGCATTTGTAATCACCAGTTGGCATACCAAGTAAAACTTCTCTTTTAAAATCATGAGTACACTCTTTAAGAGTTGAAGCAATCTTTTCAGTCATAAAAAATCTCCTTTCTTAGAAATAAATTATAACATATCAAAAAGATTGTGTGTTTGAGTATTAAATAACTATTCCGCAATCGTCAGCGATAGCAAACAGGAGGGATAAGATGAAAAACGCATATGATGTTTTTATAAACGGAGAACATGACGGTACAGCACTGAAGATGACTTTAGCAGGTAACAATATTTACTTTGAGGGCTATACCCCAGATAAGCCAATCGAAACAGAAGTATTTCGCAAAGATACTGAAGAAAAGTATTGCATAGTTGTTGGACGAAAATTAACCAAAGGGATTTTTTGGCAAGTAGTTTGGTATAGCGAAGAATACGATATCGCGCATATGTCTGAATTAAAAAATGCGGATAAAATTTATCCTGAATCGAGATTAGCCCAGTATTTTCCAATGAATAAATGTTACGAAATCATCGTTGATCACAATTTAAATCTTGTCGGAGACTATATTGTTATAAAGCAAGCTGAAACAGAAATTGAATTGGTGGAAGCCAATGAAAACTAGCCAAGCAATCATCATAATGCTGCTAACGATCCTTGGCCTAAGTTGGCTATCCTATACAATTACGGATTGGGGGAATAAACAATTGAAAAGTAAATACGTGATTTATATCTTGTTAGCAATGCTTGCTGTGTCTTGTTGGGGATCAACGTACGTAATTTGGTCCCAATCAAAGCAAATTGAGCAGTTACAAGAACAGCTGCAGTATGAGGAGATGAAGTACAAGATTATTATTAATGATCCGCTAGTGCGAGATGCGATGGAAAGTGGAGGATGAAACAAATGTTAAAAGAAATAGCACGAATTGCTTTGCATGGTATGAATTCGAACGATGAAGAAGTCATGAAAGCTTGCTTAGAAAAAATATGGATCATGTCCATTGAGAATGTTTCAGAATCAGAAGCCAGCAAAATAATGAATGACAACCAGAAAGATAAAATCAAAGCAGATGATGATCGTGGGGCATATTTTATTAAAAAATACGGCACATATAAAGGGCATTCAAAATTCAAATTAGCGTTAGATTTCTTTCAAATGAGCAATGACCGCTTTTTTGAAATATATAAGTTTAACTTTGTACCTAGAGGCGAATTGTATAAGGTAGCCAGATCATATATAACCGGAAGACAATTGAATAAGGGGTTAATAGCTGGAACAAGTATTTCTGCTAATATGCTGAGTCAATCCGGAATGGAGATAAATATATCGAGTGGTATTGCAAATCAGATTTGTAATTCTTCAACTAATTCATTTAAGCTTGGAGGCTAAAACATGGAAAACAAACGAACCGGACTTGAAAAAGTAAGTGATGGAATCGGGTTAGTAATACAAGGAGTTGTAGAGGTATTCTCGAATGTTATCTCAGCAGTTTCTAAAGTAATTAACAGGATGGATTGGGAAAGGTTAGCTAAGGTATCAGGCGATGACCGAATACGAAGATATTATGCTATCTATAGAAGAACCAATAAATCCAGAATTAAGAAGAAACAAGTCAAAAAGATTAAAGCTATTTTAAACGGAGGATGAAAGAATGAAAAATCAAAAACCAATGTGGCAAATAATGAGAGAAGCCGCTTTAGAACGTGAAGAAAATGAAGTTCTAAAAATGGAAGAGAAAAAACGGACTGTACAGCGTAATGCAAAACAAATATTAGAGAATTCAAAGTATGGGCGTAGATACTATTTCCATGCTGATAATGGTTCAAAATTACTCATCCGTGGAGTTGAACTAAGTCCAGTAAAATCAAATGAAGTGATGGCTCGGTTTATAGTTGAAAATCAAATATTCATTCTCACACTGCCAGTAGACAAAATCGAAAGATGGGAACTGATCTGTAAGGATGATTGCTTATGACGTTTGCTATATTGGGATTTTCGGGATTCGTGGTGATTATGGTCATTGCAGTAATTGTCGGGAAAAAGATGGACGAGAAAGAAGGCAAATAAAAAAGCCACTACCTTTTGGGTAAGTGACCAGTGACATGATTATTTTACCATAAAAGGAGTGGCGTTTGTGAGATTTCAGTGGCTTAAAAATTATCAAGATTTGGAAGAGCAGATTCTCTTCATGAAATGGAATCTTAACAAAAGTAAGTTGGAATTGGAACGATGGGTCAGTGGTGATTTAGCAAACGTCCGTCTCGAAAAAAACTCAAGGTCAGCTTCTTTAGAAGAGAATATTCAAATAATTGAAGAAGAAATTGAATTACTAGAAGATCAACTAAATGAAATGGTTCTACTGATAAAGTCATTTAAGGGATTAGATAATCAAATAATGTATTTGAAATATGTTGAAGGGATGACTTTAGAAAAAATTGCCGAAGATCTTAACTACAGTACATCGTATGTTCAAAAGAAACATACTGAATTAAGAAAAGCAATTGATTTTGTCGATGAGTATATTTTAAACAAAAATAAGTTGAAGATGAAGATATCATTGCAAGATCATCGAGAAAAGTTGCACAAAAGTTGCACCACTAATTCTAGTTTTAAACTTGATTAATATGGAATATATTTATAGCGTAGAAGAAACGAGAGATGGTCTATGGCTACTCACATAATCATAAACCGAATGGAGGAAAGCTCCTTATCGCAAAACTTCTTTGAATAAATAGAAAGACAGCACATTATTTTGAAACGAGGTGAATCACTTCAAATCAAAATTCGCTAGTGCTGTCTTTTTA
This sequence comes from Enterococcus sp. DIV0213h, assembly GCF_051711285.1. Taxonomy (NCBI): domain Bacteria; kingdom Bacillati; phylum Bacillota; class Bacilli; order Lactobacillales; family Enterococcaceae; genus Enterococcus; species Enterococcus sp. DIV0213h. The sequence goes on along the minus strand of NZ_JBIOMH010000001.1, from coordinate 2,708,123 downwards.
TATTTAATTAAATTAAAGGAGGAAATCACATGAAAGAGTTTAGCAAAGTGAATGTGCTAGGAACGCAGTACACAATTTACAAAGATACAACAGAACTCGATAGACCTTTCATAAGTGGAGCTGATGGGATCACTGACTTCACTACTAAAGAAATATTCATTGCTCCCCTTGATGATGGTGATCCTAATAACATGCAGGCTATGGAGCATTATGAAAAGAGAACCATAAGACATGAGCTTATTCATGCAATCTTATTTGAATCGGGTTTGGATCACAACAGTAAATGGGGAAGAGATGAAGAGTTAGTAGATTGGATTGCAATTCAATTCCCTAAGTTGTTAGCTGCATTTAAAGCTTTAAACATTGAATCGTTTTAGTACCCCATCTCCTAAAGAAAGGACCCTATACAATGGCGTTAAGAGCAGACAGACAAGGACCCCATCGAGTAGCCTTTGAGAAGAACAAAAGGGTACTGCTTAAAACTCACAACACTTGCGGCATTTGCGGTAAGCCTATTGATAAAACACTAAAGGCACCACATCCTTTGAGTCCAGTAGTGGATCACATTGTACCAATCAATAAAGGTGGTCATCCATCAAGCATCGAAAACTTACAGCTGGCTCACTGGACCTGCAACAGACAGAAGTCTGACAAACTTTACTCGGTCAAAGATGAAGCGCCTAAAGTTGTAGGTAACAGAAACCTTCCACAAAGCACTGATTGGGCTTCTTATGGCGGTTAAAAAATTTAGATACAATCATACCAAAAAGAAATTAAAAACTGATACAAGCGAAAAGAGAAGGGGGGGATAGGTACCCCTCCGCCTTGGCGGCCGAGCTTCACGCCGTCACTGTACATTTTTTCTCACGCGACTTTTTGAAAGGAGTGAAATAATGGAAATTTATGGCATTGAGTACCTAAGAAATAAGCTAGCTACTCATAAAATTCGTGTTGATTTAAGGTATAGACAATACGATATGAAGAAGAATGAATCAAGCTTCGGAATCACAATTCCACCTGAAATAAGAAAAAGATATCGATCAGTTTTAGGATGGTGTGCCAAAGGGGTGGATTCTTTGGCTGATCGTTTAGTTTTTCGTGAATTTGAACATGATGACTTTGAGGTAAACGAAATTTTTGAAGCAAATAATCCGGATGTATTTTTTGATAGCTTGGTTTTGTCATCTTTGATTGCTTCTTGTTCTTTCGTTTATATTTCAAGGGGTGAAGGAGAAATACCTAGATTACAAATAATTGAAGCAAGCAATGCAACGGGGATTATTGATCCAATTACAGGACTTCTAACGGAAGGGTATGCAGTTCTCGAAAGAGATAAAGATGGAAATCCATCTATTGAAGCATATTTTCTGCCTGGTATAACTCATTACTATTATGCTGATGAAAATATACCGGATGAACCTATCGAACATAGTTTTGATTATCCATTATTAGTGCCGGTAATTCATCGGCCAGATGCAGTTCGGCCATTTGGTCGTTCTCGTATTACACGATCAGGTATGTATTACCAGTCATACGCAAAACGTACACTAGAACGTGCAGATATCACCGCAGAATTTTACTCATTTCCGCAAAAATATGTTTTAGGAACAGATCAAGATTCAGAACCATTGGATACTTGGAAGGCAACCATTTCAGCGATGCTCGAATTTACAGTTGGAGAAGGTGGTAATGCTCCAACAGTGGGACAGTTCACGACTTCTAGTATGACTCCATTTACAGAACAATTAAAAACTGCAGCTGCTGGATTCGCTGGTGAAACAGGACTTACATTGGATGACTTAGGATTTGTTTCCGATAATCCCTCATCGGTTGAAGCGATTCGGGCAAGTCATGAAAATTTAAGGCTAGCTGGACGTAAAGCACAACGATCGTTAGGATCTGGAATATTGAACGTAGCATTTATTGCTGCTTGTTTACGTGATGACTACCCGTATTTTAGATATCAGTTTGCAAAAACAATTCCTAAGTGGGAACCATTATTTGAAGCTGATGCCAATTCATTAACATTAATTGGAGATGGTGCGATTAAATTGAATCAAGCGATTCCAGGATATATCAATAGTGAAACAATCAGAGATTTAACTGGAATAAAAGGTGGCGATAGTAATGGATAACGACATTGTTCCCGCATTACTTGAAAAAATTAAAAATGAATTTAGTGAGCAGACAATCAATAGTCAGAAGTTGAAGTCTGCTTTTTCTTTGCTCAAAAATCGTAAGGCCACATACAAAAATGTAAATGAGTTTGCTATTGAAATTGGAGAAATATTAGCAAATGTATTAGACAGCAATATCAACATTGACATTCTTCCTGACGGGAAAATGTATTTTAATATTGCTGATCGGTTGCTTAATGAAACGCTGAAAAATAATTACGATTTGATTTCAAATTTTTCTGTTGATGTTCAAGAGCAGTTAAACAAAGAAGCGGCAATTAAAATTAAAGGACAGAAACCTGACTTCAACCAAGACAGGGTGAATGGCCTTGTAAACAAGATATCAGCAGCAGAAGATTTCGATACTGTTAAGTGGGTATTAGGAGAACCGATCGTAAATTTTAGTCAAAGTGTTGTTGATGATGTTATTAAAGCAAATGTAGATTTTCATGCGAAATCTGGGTTAAGGCCAAGAGTCAACAGAACCTTAGTCGGACATGCTTGTGATTGGTGTAAAAGTTTAGCTGGCTCATTTGATTATTATGATTTACCAGATGATATTTATCGAAGACATGAAAGGTGTAAATGTATAGTTGAATATAAACCGGGTGATGGTCGAAAACAAAATGTATGGTCAAAAGCTTGGACTGATCCACAAAAGGAACAGAAAATTCAAGCTAGAAAAAATATAAATTTGAGAAAGGATGCGTGATCCAATATCTCCCAGCGACAGGGTTATCATGCATGATCGAGATTGAAAGGGGATAGTTTATGACTACTAAAGTGAAATTTGGTAATCAACATCCTACTCAATCGGTAATTATTCCATATGATAGATCTGTATCTCAAAGAGCGATTGAAAGATATCAAAGAACTGGTCGCAATTGTTATGATTGGCAAATTAGTATGCTTGAACCTATCTTGGCTATTGATGAAGATAATTTATGGGTTCATCAAAAGTTTGGTTTCTCAATTCCACGAAGAAACGGTAAAACCGAGGTTATTTACATTATTGAGTTAGATGCTTTAGAAGAAGGATTAAGTATTTTGCATACGGCTCACAGAATCAGTACGTCTCACGCTTCATATGAACAAGTAAAAAAATTACTTGAAGACACGGGATATATTGAGGGCGAGGACTTCAATTCAATCAAAGCTAAAGGTCAAGAACGATTGGAGCTATACTCAACTGGCGGCGTGATTCAATTCCGAACAAGAACATCTAGTGGTGGGCTTGGGGAAGGATTTGACTTGCTTGTGATCGATGAAGCTCAAGAATACACTACTGAGCAAGAATCAGCTTTGAAGTATACCGTGACAGACAGTCAAAACCCTATGACGATTATGTGTGGTACGCCACCAACTCCTGTATCTAGTGGTACTGTTTTTACAGGTTATCGAGATACTACGCTATTCGGTAAATCGAAGTATTCTGGATGGGCCGAATGGTCAGTTGAGGATATGAAAGATATCCATGATGTCGAGGCTTGGTATAATTCCAATCCTTCATTGGGATATCATTTGACGGAACGAAAGATTGAAGCGGAACTTGGTGATGACAAACTCGATCATAACGTACAGCGTTTAGGATACTGGCCTAAGTACAATCAAAAATCTGCTATTTCTGCTAAGGATTGGACAAGGTTGAAAGTAGTAGCTCTGCCTGTATTGAAAGGACCGTTGTATGTTGGTATTAAGTATGGGAATGATGGACAGAATGTTGCAATGAGTATTGCAGTTAAAACTTTATCTGGAAAAATATTCGTTGAAGCAATTGATTGTGTGTCTGTAAGAAATGGCAATCAATGGATCATTAATTTCTTGAAAAAAGCTAACGTAAATGCAGTGGTCATTGACGGTGCTGGAGGTCAAAATATCCTAACTAAAGAAATGGAAGAGTTTAAAATTAAAGCGCCAATCCTTCCAAAAGTATCAGAAATCATTACTGCCAATTCATTATGGGAACAAGGGATATTTCAACAAACAATTTGCCACAAAGATCAGCCATCTCTAAGTTCAGTAGTTACGAACAGTGAGAAGCGCAATATCGGTAGCAACGGTGGATTTGGTTATAAATCGCAATTTGAAGATAGAGATATCTGTTTAATGGACAGTGCACTATTAGCACATTGGGCTTGTAGTATTAAAAAGCCCAAGAAAAAACAACAAAAAAGGTATTAGACGACTATTTAGCGGTAGTCGTTTTTTAATACACAAAATTACCGAACTGCCGGGCAAGCAGGAGAAAGGAAGTTTGTATTATGACATTCAAAGCAATTGAAACACAAGAGGAACTGGACCGTATTATCCAGGAGAGATTGAGTCGTGAAAAAGGGAAGTTCGCTGATTACGATGAGATCAAAACGCGTAATGCTGCATTAGAAGCAGAACTAGATGATTTGAAATCAACAATCGAAGAATCAAGCAATGCCGCTAAGACTCATGAGCAAACAATAGCTGATCTAAATAAACAAATCGCTGAGAAAGAAACAGTGAATTTGCGCACTAGAATTGCGTTGCAAAACGGATTGCCAATTGATTTAGCAGATCGCTTGGTTGGAGATGATGAAGAAAGTATCAAAGCTGATGCAGAACGGTTAGCGAGTTTTGTAAGTAAGAAACAAACGCCGCCACCTTTGAAAAATACTGAAAATAATTTAGGTGAAGGAAAAGATGGCGCTTATAAAAATCTAATTGAAAATCTTAATTTAGAAGGAGAGTAATATTATGTCAACATTATCAAAAGGAAGTTTATTTGATCCAGAATTAGTTACAGACCTTATTAACAAAGTGAAAGGAAAAAGTTCTTTAGTAGCTTTATCTCAACAAAAGCCGATTCCATTTAACGGTCAAAAAGAATTCACTTTCACTATGGATTCCGAAATCGATATCGTTGCTGAAAACGGTAAAAAAACACATGGAGGAGTTTCTATTGCGCCGTTGACTATCGTGCCAATCAAGGTCGAATATGGCGCTCGTATTTCTGATGAATTCTTGTATGCTTCAGATGAAGAAAAAATTGATATTGTAAAAGCATTCAATGAAGGTTACGCTCGCAAACTTGCTCGTGGTTTAGATTTAATGGCATTCCATGGAATCAATCCACGTACTGGTACAGCTTCAGCAATTATCGGAACGAATCACTTTGACGGGAAAGTAACGCAAACAGTTGACTTTAATGAAGCAGATCCAGATGTAAACATTGAAACGGCTGCTTCAATGGTACAAGGTGCGGAAGGTGTAATTTCGGGTATGGCGATGGATCCGCAGTTTTCAGCTGCCTTAGCATCTTACAAAGTAAATGGTGTCAAACAATTTCCAGAGTTAGCATGGGGAGCGAATCCGGGAGCTGTTCGTGGAATCCCAACTGATATCAATCGCACAGTATCTAACGGCGGGAATGACTTGGTTATAATTGGTGACTTTGCTTCCATGTTCAAATGGGGATATGCCAAAGAAATCCCATTGGAAGTTATCAAGTATGGTGATCCTGATAATAGCGGACAAGATTTGAAAGGTTACAACCAAGTTTATTTACGTTCAGAAACATACCTGGGTTGGGGAATTATGGATGGCAATAGCTTTGCTCGTGTTATTAAACCAGCAGGAGGCGGACAATAATGCAATATAAAAACACAAAAACAGGAGTTACTTTTAGTAGCCCTTGCGTTGTTTCTGGAGGTGATTGGGTCTTGTTGAAAGATGAGCCAAAAACTGATGAAGAACCAAAAGCACTGAATGAAGTAGAAATTGAAAATACTGACGATGAAGCTGAAACACCAACTGCTGTTCCAGAACAACAAGCTGATGAAAAAGATGAACAAGTGGCTGGATTAGAAGGCATTACTAAAAAGCAAATCATGCAGGAATTAGATGCATTTGGCATCAAGTATAACCCTAGCTCTAAAAAGCAAGAATTGTACGATTTGATGATGCAAGGGAAGTGATTTCATGGCAGCCTTTGCAACTATTGATGATTTGTCAAACCTATGGCGTGCCCTTAAGCCAGAAGAAATCACGCGAGCTACTGAATTGCTTAATATTGTTTCTGATTCTTTGCGAATGGAAGCCGATAAGGTGGGAAAAGATTTAGATAACATGATAAGCATGAAGCCTGATTACTTTTTGAATGTTGTCAAATCGGTAACTGTTGATGTTGTAGCTAGAACACTAATGACATCAACTGATCAGGAGCCAATGACCCAGTATGCAGAAGGAGCATTGGGTTATTCCGTTTCTGGATCGTATCTTGTGCCAGGTGGCGGATTATTTATTAAAAACAGCGAATTGAGCCGTCTTGGTTTAAGACGGCAACGGATGGGAGTGATTGAACCTTATGGCACTTTTGAAAGGAATAACAATTCAATTGGTGGGTTTGACCAAAACGGGAACTGATCCATTCGGGAATCCAATCTACGAAGAAGCAGATATTGATGTTGAAAATGTCTTAGTCACTCCTACTTCCACTGATGATATTGTCAACCAACTTACTTTAACTGGAAAAAAAGCTGTATATACGTTAGCAATCCCGAAAGGAGATACTAATGATTGGGAAGACAAAGAAGTAAAATTCTTTGGTAAACGATGGCGCACCTTTGGCTTTCCTACAGAGGGTATCGAAGACTTAATCCCACTTGATTGGAATAAGAAAGTGATGGTGGAACGTTATAGCTAAGATGAAATTCAAGTTGAACCGGAGTGGAGTAGCAGCTCTAATGAAGTCCAATCAGATGCAAGGTGTATTAGAAGAGAAAGCAACTGGTGTGAGAAATAGAGCTGGCGAAGGTTACAAACAAGATATTTATGTAGGTAAAACGAGAGCAAATGCGATGGTATATGCGGATACATACCAAGCAAAAAAAGACAATATGAAAAATAATACCCTCTTAAAGGCGGTGCGATAAATGATTGAAATTGTGATCAAGAATTTTCTCGATAGTCATTTATCTGTAACTTCCTTTTTAGAAAAACAAGGGAAAATGCCAGAAAGCTATGTTCTTTTCGAAAAGACTGGTAGCGGTGAAAACAATCTTATTTCGACTTCAACATATGCTTTTCAAAGCTATGCACCTACTTTGTATAAAGCTGCATTGCTAAATGCTGAGTTGAAAGAAGTTTTAAAAAATCTGATCAAACTGGATGAAATCAGTAAGATTAAGTTGAATAGTGATTATAACTACACGGACACAACAACAAAAGAGTACAGATATCAAGCAGTATTTGATATCACTCATTATTAGGAGGTTAACAAAATGTCAGATGCAAAAAATGTATCAACAGCTAAACCCAAGGTAGGTGGAGCTATTTATTCGGCACCATTGGGAACTACATTGCCCCAAAATGCAACAACTGAGTTAAACGCTGCATTCAAAAGCTTAGGGTATATTTCAGAAGATGGTATGACGAACTCAAACACACCGTCTTCTGAGAATATTAAAGCATGGGGTGGGGATACTGTTGCAAGTCCTCAAACAGAGAAAGAAGATACCTTTACTTACACTTTGATTGAAGCGTTAAATCCAGAAGTCTTGAAAGAAGTCTATGGATCGACAAACGTAACGGGCACAATTGATACTGGAATTGAAATTAAAGCAAATGCAAAAGAACTTGAAGAACACGTCTTAGTTGCAGACATGATTCTAAAAGGCGGGATTCTTAAAAGAATTGTTATCCCAAACGGAAAAGTAACGGAAATCGGAGAAATTAGTTACACTGATGCTGATGCAGTAGGTTATGAAACAACTATTACTGCTATTCCGTCTGATGATGAAGGAAATACTCACTTCGAATACATTCAGAAACCAGCAGCTAGCACAGGAGGTTCAGGACAATGATTAAAGGGGAAACAAATTCAGGATTCAAGTATTCTATCGAAGAAAAACGATTAGATAATTATGAACTCTTAGAAGTTATTGGTGAAATAGATGAAAATCCTGTGGTTGCGCCGAAAGCTTTAAATCTTCTTTTAGGAAAAGAACAGGCAGCAGCTTTGAAAGAACACGTTCGAGATGAAGATGGAATTGTTCCTGCTGCTAAAATGGTTGAAGAACTTGGAAATATTTTTCAAAATCAAGATCAAACAAAAAACTCCTAATCCTCGCCGGAATGATCAATATCGATGAGAGTTCATTGATATGCGATCTAGCCGAAACCTATAAAATATATGACTACAAACAGCTGCCAGCTTCTAAGGTAGCTGTTTTTTCATGTGGACTTAGAGATGAATCTAGAATAAAGCAAAAGCTTAGTGGGCAAAAAATTCCGCTGAATACTCTTTTATTAGCGGGAATAAACGATAACTTAAGACTTTTGGTTTGGGCAAAAACAAAAGATGGCCAAAAAGGAAAAAAACAGCCTGAATCGATTCTTTCTAAATTAGTCGGAAATAACATGAACGAAAGAGAGGAAGTTGTATTTGATTCTGGTGAGGATTTTACTCGTATGAGAAAACAACTGATTGGAGATTCAACGAATGGGGGTGAAGAATAATGGCAACAGAATTAGGACAAGCTTTTGTACAAATCATGCCCTCTGCCAAGGGAATTAGTGGATCCATAACAAAACAATTGTCTGGTGAAGCTGATGCAGCAGGAACAAATGCTGGGAATTTAATTGGCGGTAAGTTAGTTGCGGCGATTGGGGGAATTATTGCAGCTGCTAAAATTGGCGAACTTATAACTAAAGGTATTTCTGCTTCTTTGTCAGAGGGTGCCGCTTTGCAACAGTCATTAGGAGGGATTGAGACTCTTTTCAAGGGCAGTGCGGATAAGGTCAAGCAGTACGCCAATGAAGCATATAAAACGGCTGGATTATCGGCAAACGATTATATGGAGAATGTTACTAGTTTCAGTGCAAGTTTGTTGCAGTCTATGGGCGGAGATACTGAAAAGGCTGCCGATAAAGCGAACATGGCGATGGTTGATATGTCCGACAATGCTAATAAAATGGGCACAAATATGGGTGATATTCAAAATGCCTATCAGGGATTTGCGAAACAAAACTATACTATGCTTGACAACTTAAAACTTGGTTACGGCGGAACTAAAACAGAAATGGAAAGACTTTTAGCAGATGCTACAAAATTAACCGGCGTTAAATATGATATTAACAATTTGAGTGATGTGTACACTGCGATTCATGCTGTTCAAGAAGAATTAGGAATTACTGGAACTACAGCTAAAGAAGCTGCAGAAACATTCAGCGGGTCTTTTACTTCAATGAAATCAGCGTTTTCTAATGTGCTTGGAAATCTTTCATTGGGACGTGATATAGTTCCTTCTCTTCAAGCATTAGCACAAACCACTTCAACGTTTTTATTCGACAACTTCATTCCAATGGTCGGTAATATATTGAAAGGTCTGCCGGTAGTGTTTTCTACACTATTTCAAGAAGCTGGTCCAAGGTTTCTCGAAGGTGGGGAAGCATTGTTGTCACAGTTAGGAATTGGGATCGATGGAGGTTTATCAACGTTGTTAGGAAACGTTCGAAGCGCAATCGATCCAATAATTCAAGCATTTAAAACAGCCTTTGGTCAACTTCCACAGCTATTTCAAACAGTGGTATCTACACTTACGCCAATAATTAACACAATTGCTACTGCCTTTACTAAGCTTGATTTTAGTGGGCTTCAAGCAGTAATCTCTGCAATCATTCCTGCTATAACGAATGCTTTCAGTACGATGATGACAATTGTTAGTCCTGCTATTGATATGGTCGTCAATTCTTTTGTAAAAATGTGGAATGCAGCTCAGCCTATCGTCACTGTGTTGGCTAGTGCGCTGATGCCTGTTTTACAAGTTGTAGGTGCATTTTTAGGAGGAGTTTTCAAAGGAATTCTAATGGGTGTTTCTGCGACATTCGACATGATCACAAGTGCAATCGGATTTTTAACGCCAGTTATTACGTGGCTAGTTGAAGCGTTCAAAGCCTGTGTACCTGCATTAACAACTGTTGCTGAGTGGGTTGGAACTGTTATTGGGTACTTTACAAATTTAGGCAGTGCAGGAGGATCGTTAAGTGGCATACTAAGCAGCGCTTGGAGCAATATTAAAACTGCGGTATCAACAGCTGGAAGTTTAATATCAGGTGCAATTAGTGGCATTCGTGTCGTATTTAGTAGCTTAGGAAGCGCTGGTAGTGCTTTAAGTGGTGTTATGTCTAGTATATGGGGCGCAATTCGATCAGTCATTTCAGCTGCAGGAAGTATTATCAAAACTGTGATATCAACTGTTAGTAGCGGATTTAGTGCAATGGGAAGTATTTTTTCAAGTGTTGGATCTCAAGTAACAGGTATTATCAATAATGTAAAAAATGTTATTAGTGGTCTTGCTAATATTGATATCAGTGGTGCTGGTGCAGCTATAATGAATGGATTTTTAGGAGGATTGCAATCGGCTTGGGAAGGTGTAAAAAATTTTGTTGGAGGCATTGCAGATTGGATCAAAGAACACAAAGGACCGATTTCTTATGACCGAAAATTGTTAGTACCAGCTGGTAAAGCAATAATGGGAGGGTTTAACGAGTCATTAAAAGATAAATTTAAAGATGTTCAGGAAACAGTAAAAGGTATGGCGGCCGGTGTTGCTAATAGCTTTGTAGTAGATGAAGTAAGTAAGATGAATGATAAAAATTATCAAATGAGTATTGCTAAAACAATTACTAATGGCAATATCGCACCTAATCAGATGACTAATAATTCAAATTATCCTGAAAATAATACAGTATACCGACTGATGGTCGAAGCAATTGAGAAACTTGCAAGTAGACCTGTGCTTGTTAGCGTTGAAGCTGACTATAATGAAATTGTAAGGATTTTTGCTGAACCTATTGCACAAGAACAAGCTGCAATCGAGACCTTTAAAAATATTATGAATGGAGTGAGTCCAAAACGATGAAATTATCAGTTGAATTTAATGGACATGATTTAAGCGAATTCATTGTCGTTTTAGATGGTTTCACTCAATTTGTTGGATCCGATTGGAAACCTTCACTTTCGGAAACCGATGGAACTCCCAGAGGGGCGGAATTCGAATACACAACATACAAATCAAAGACGATTCCCATGCCTTTTTATATCAAAACTCAGTTACCAGAAAAATACGATGAATTGCAAAAAATTCTTAATGTCGATGAACCCAAAGCGTTAATTTTTGGTAATTTGCCTAATCGTGTATACTATGCAATTCCTGAAGGGCATCTTGATTTTAAAGAATGGATTTCTTCAGGAAAAGGTACTATTAATTGGGTCATTCCAGAAAGTATTGCTCGATCAACAATCATTCGGCAATTTCCAGCAACATTGAATGCATCGGGTATTTTAGAGGCAATTGTAACGAACAACGGATCAGAATCCGCTTGGTTAGACTATGATATTCATATGAACCATGAAAATGGTTATATTGGTATTGCTTCTGAGTATGGTGCTATTCAGCTTGGAAAAGTTGATGAAACGGATACTGTACCGGCTGAGAAGTCGGAGTGGTTGGTTAATGCAATTGGTTTTGAGGCATTGAATACTTGGACAACAAATGCTGGTTTCGTACCATTTAAACCATCAGATTTTGTCAAAGGCGGTTCTTGGAAATCAGAGATTAACAAAGGACAAACCTATCTTAATTGGGCAAATCTTGGAACAGGGACAAAATATCATGGCGTAACCAAACAATTACAACTGCCTGCCGATAGTCATGGAGAGGTCGGAGTTAGTGACAAGTGGGCCCTTCAATTTAAACCTTGGTTTGCGAATACACAAATCGAGGGTGGAGGAGTTCAGGCAATTATCTTGGCTACTGCAGATGGCAACTATCGAACAGGCATTATGATTCAAAAAGATCGCCGATGGAATAATAACTTCAAAATGATTGTGTTTGATGGTGGTCTATCAAATGAAGGAGCCGCAACTACCAAATTTACTTCCAAGTATTTTGATTTAGCAGAATCTAAGAATAAATTCACGGCTTGGGATAGCGGTATGTTCGAAATTTCCAAAAAAGGAAAGCAAATTGTTATTAAGTTTCCAGATGGAGGCACACATACAATTAATGATTCCGATGATTCGATCGACTATACAAATGTGACAATCATGTCTGCTGCACATGGAAGCAGCACTCCTTTACGAAATATGGGGTGGCTTTATGTCAAGTTAAGAAAAGATAACGTGTATTATGACAAAGATGTTCCAAACCGTTTTGCAAAGTCAACGGATGTTTATATTGATGGTGAAGCGGGAAAGGCTTATGAGAATGAGAAACCAATTGCACATGTAATCGGTAGTAATTTCTTTCTTGTACCGCCAGGAGAAACAAAGATTCAGTTTTCTTATTCAGACTTCAGCGATCCAAGACCTGATATTGTAGTAAGTATGCGAGAGGTGTATGGATGATGACAGAGATTCCAATCATAGCGGTAAAGAGTCAGTACGATCAAGTACTGGCTTTTTTTAATAATGCAGCACCAAAGGCGATGCATTTCAAAAACGATCGTCTCCATGAATACGTAAAAGGAAATGCTAGTCAGTTCACATTTAAAACTGCAGCAAAACATCCGGATTCTCAATATCTTATCGAAGGCAATAAGCTGGCTTTTCGATGGAAAAACAAAGACTTTGACCTGAATATTGTTAAAGTCGTTAGAAACGAGATGACGGTTGAAATTACTGCTTATTCGACTATGTTTGAGTTACTTTATGAAACAAGAGGAGAGTATAGCGGATCAGCGATGACATTTGAGCAATATCACAACGTATTTGATCCAGAAAAAGTATTAGTTATTGGGATCAATGAAGTTTCGAATGTGAAAATATCAAATAAATGGGAAGGCAAACAAACCATGCTTGCCCGTTACTTTTCATTAGCTTCTGTCTTTTCAGCGGAAATTGAGTTTGTGACTGAGTTGAATGATGATTATAGCTTGAAGCAAATCACAATGAATATTTACAAACAGTATTCTGATGGAATCAATCAGGGCATCGGTCAGAATCGCTCAGACCTTATACTGAAATATGGTAAAGGAATTTCTGGAATCACAAAAACAACAGATATTACCAAAGGGATCTATACAGCAATTTTGGCGTATGGGAAAGATGGTTTGTCAATTAGCAGCATTGAGCGTAACTGGTATGATGCATCTGGAAATCTGGAATACTTCACACGTAAAGGACAGCCTAGAATCTATGCACCACTGGCAAGAGATAATTTCCCATCTAACATTTTGGCACCAGAAAACGAGCGATATACAGGTTATGTAGCAGAAGATACCGAGTATACTTCGCAAGAAGCTTTACTAGGATATATGCTTTCTGAACTCAAAAAGCTAAGTGCGCCAGAAGTAACTTATGAAATTGATGGCAAATTCGATGTGGATGTAGGGGATACGATCATAGTTGAGGATGACGGCTATAATCCTACATTATATTTATCTGTACGTGTGGCCGAAACTGAAAAGAGTCTCTCCAATCCATCTATCCGTAAAGCAGTTATTTCAAATGTAAAAGAATTAAGCTCTGAAATCGATGCTTCGCTGTTAGCACAGGTTCAAGCTTTAATTGAAGCGAACAAAACATACAACTTCGAAATCCTTACAAGCAGTGGAATCGTATTTAAGAATGGATTCGGCAGTACCACATTAACTGCTCGTGTTAGAGATGGTATCAATGATGTAACAGATACCTTTAGTCTGAAATGGTATAAAGATGGCACCTTGTTTTCAAACACCAAGACAGTGACGATCAATGCTGCAGATATCGAAGAAAAAGCAGTCTTTCGTTTTGAAGTAGCAGACGATTCGGGGAATGTGCGTGGTGGCGCTGAGGTGACAGTCACGAATGTTGACGATGGAAAAAAAGGGGAACCAGGCGAAACATACTATCCACATCGTGGATATTTGATGGCTGATGGTACGCTTGTCAATCAGGTTCCTAATGAGAACTTACTGAATGCTAGATTAGTATATCCAAGTTCTAATAATGCTACAGCATATCCAATCTCCAATACCACTATGGTTGAAGACGGAAAACAGTTTAATAGAACTATGCGTACCAATCCAACCTCACAACCAGGAATATTTAGTATCTTTACAGCTATCGATATTACTGCATTTGCTGCTAAGTTATCTGGTAAACGTGTTGGTTTAAGTGTGATGGTTAGAGGTAGTTCACCAGTTAATATGATGCTTATGGCAAGATATCGTATTGCTGGGGGTGAAAGCAGTATATTTCCAGGGGAAGCTAATGAACGAGTAGATGTAAGAACCTATTGGACTCAAGTTAAATTTGTGGTTGAATCGTTTCCTGCTAATATCGATTTACTACGGTTCAATCCATTATCAATTATAAACCCAGTTCCAGACCTAAGTAAATTCTATTTAGATATGAGAGATTGGAAAGTTGAGATCCTTGAACCAGGTCAAGAACCTAGTTACTACACAACTCCGCCAAATGTAGACTACGAGAATGCATATCCTAAGTATGAAGGTTTCTATTCAGATACTAATCAAGCACATTCAACTGATCCAGACAAGTACAAACCATGGACTCCATTCATGGGACCGCAAGGGGGACAAGGTCCCAAAGGAGATTCAGCACCACTCATTTCTTTATCAGGAGCAACACAAGCGATCACAGTTGATAAAGATGGAAAGATCACTCCAGCTTCTAGTTTTGCGGTGAACGGAACTGCAGTGAACACAGTTATCTCAAATTGGACGTATAGTCTAAACGGTGGCAATTTTGGTTCAGCTGTTCCGACAGGAGTCACACGATCAGGTAATACGGTTACGATTAATCCAGTTACTGCGACATTTGATCAACTAACCATCAAGGCGGCAGATGCGACAGTGAGCGATGTATTCACCATTTCTAGAATCAAAGACGGTGGAGAAGGGACCCCTGGCGCAGATGCTTATACTGTGTTTCTTACGAACGAATCCTACACCTTTGCGGGATCAACAACTGCAGCATTGGCTGGATCAACAACAACAGAAGTGATCGTATATAAAGGCATCAACAAAATCACGCCTACTAGCATTACCGTAGGAACTAAGCCGACAGGACTCTCCTCTAGTGTGAGTGGATCAATAATCACATTAACCGCTACAACTGCATTAGTATCAAAAAGCGGTACCGTGCCAATCACAATCACAGCTGATGGCAAAACATTCACGAAGCAGTTTGCCTATTCAATTTCTTTTCAAGGTGGAAAAGGTGATACAGGAGATACCGGTAAAGGGGTTGCTGCCGAAGAAATAAGCTATTCCATTTCTCAAGATGGAGTAAATCCACCGACCTCTGGATGGTCAGGGACTAGACCTACACCTAAAGCGGGCTGGTATATGTGGACACGTACCAGATTCAAATACACGGACAATACCTACAGTGCTTATTTCTATCTTGTCGCTCAACAGGGGAACGATGCGATCGTTATCTCTGATACAGCACCTGCCAATCCAACAAAAGGAACTTTATGGCAAGATAGCAGCGTTGTTCCTCAGATCATTAAAGTATTTGACGGCACTGCTTGGAGTATGTGGGGGATGCCTATTGATAACTTGCTTGCTACCAACATTCTTTCTGAGAATGGGTTGTTCAAAAGGTTAGAAGGGGCCGAGATTGTAAATACATTTTCCTATACAGATTCTGGTGTAACTTATACTGGAACTACTACTATGAAAGATGGGAATGTGACTATCTCACGAACAGGTTCAGACGGATCAACTTGGACAACCACAATGGATCGTGTACAAGGGTTCGTTGATACCTACAAATCTGGTCCCTCAGCACCTTCAAGAGTTACTCAATTAGGGCAAGGGAAATTATATATGGTGGAATCTGGTGTGGGTGGCTACCTGCCTGCAGCAGCTTTAAATCCTGCAAGTTGGACAAATTTATCTTACGCATCAGGATTTACAACAGCAGAAAATAACCCATGTCAGTATCGAAAAGTTCAATTAGTTGACGGATCGTGGGAGTTGCAACTTAGAGGCCAGATTAAGCCGACTTCTGGTGATTTTAGTACATCAGCCTCACCAACAGGAGGAATATTACCTGCTGGATTTAGACCAACAAGGAATGAACTGGTACCCGCTGCAGATAGCACCAAAAAAGGTGCGAGGGTAGTTGTTTTGTCAACAGGGGAAATTCAAATCAATACACCAAATGGAGGGAACTATGTTTCCTTTGGTGGGATAAGGATTGCATTGTAGAGGAGGAGAGACTATGTTTCGCTGGACCAGCATTACCCCCGTTTACTCAGCTGACGGGACAATTTTGGAATACAACATTGCTGTAGATGCACAAAATGATCAAAGGGAATCTGCGTATGGACAAATTACTGTTAAACCAGAAGATCTTGATCTAAGTGAAATCAATCGTGTTTCTAAAGAAAAACTCATTGAAATGTTAACAGAGGAGCAAGCATAGTGCTTGCTCTTTTTATGTTGCTAATTGTCAAAAATAGAAAAGGAAAGTGAGATATATGGATATGAAAATGTTGTTATGGGCACAGGAAATGATGAAGGATGAATATGGGAAAATTGTGATTTGGCTGGTATTTATTTTGGTTCTAATGGCGATTGATGTATTAACTGGTTTTATCCAAGCTTATACCAATCATGACTTGAAGTCTGGAAAGATGAGTACTGGTTTGTTGAAGAAATTCGCCTTGCTCTTGGTTATGGTAGCAATCGTTCCTTTAACAGTGGTGTTGCCTGGTATTGTTTCTGTCACCGTGATTATTAGTGTTTACACCTTAGAAATGGTAAATGAATTGATCAGTATCTTAGAGAATTTAAACAAGCTAGGTGTTGGCACAAATATCTTTGATCCTATTATGAAACGATTAAAAGTAAATAATGAAATTCCGACTGAAGAAAAACCAGACTATGGCGATGGTCAGGAGTTCACAGAAAAGAAAGAGTAGCCTATAAGTTGCTCTTTTTAACTTGAAGGGATGATGAACATGAGAAACAAAGAGAATTTTATTAGTGACTTTGAAAAAGTTGCTAACGAACAAACACTTCAAACGGTTGATCCAGTAGAAGATGCTTCACATGCAATGAATCAATCAAATGAACTTAAATATGTACTTCCAAATGTGCTCAGCAAAACAGGTAAGGATGAATCCTTCATTTTCGCGAAGAATCTGCGTGAAAAGACGGGTTCTGATTTAGGCGAAGTATTAGAAGATTATTTTTATGTAGGAAGAGGTGAATAGAATGGCGTTTAAAGATTCGCATGGTGGTCATTGGGGATTAAATATGATGGATCCTGGTGCTTTAGGCTGCGGATATAAAGAAGCTGAAATCGCACATAAAATAAATGAGCTAATGCGCTCTTATACGGGGGTACCTGATACTTCAGATTATAAAGCGACCTCAGTCAATCAAAACTTAGGTAATATTGTGACGAATATGAACAACTTTCCGGGAGATTATCATATTAGCAATCACTTGAATGCTTTTAATGGTATTGCGAACGGTGTCGAAGTTTGGTATTGGGCGGGCGATGAATCGGCTAGACAAATGGCAGAAAAAGTCTCTGCTACTATCGCCAAAGTAACTGGGCTATTTAACCGAGGTGCAAAAGCAACTACTAGCTTGTATGTTATTCGTAACTCAAATGGGCGCACATTGCTTATTGAATGGGGCTTTATTGATAATCAGGGCGACATGAATAAGTTGCTTCCAAATCTTGATAAGGCAGTTCAAGAAGTTGTTAAATTATTTGGATATACGATCAATTCAAATAATCAAGAATCAGTAATCAAAGATACACCAGAAATCGAAAAAATCTTAGGAGGAATTGGTATGTTTATTTACTGGCAACCACAAGCAAAAGGAAATATCAGTGATGGATATGGAGTATGGGGGAATAAACGATTTCATCTGAACAATGATGAAAAAGTCAAACACTTTAGAGCGATGGTGCGTAATGCAACAGGTGCAGCTTGCAGGGAATATCGTTGGCCTCGTGGGAGTGAACAAATCAAAACTGTAGAAAGTTTTACAGAGCTTCAAAAAACAGTAGTTTAAAAAATAGCCCGCTACGGCGGGCTTTTACATAAATCATATTCGTTTTACTTGCAGTAACCAACTTTATCCTATAGATTAGTAGGTGCGTGCAATACTCTACGAGGAGTATTAGGCGGTAATGCTTGGGGAAGTGTGCCTAGTACTCCTCGATTTTTTTATTTTAGCATTATTTCAATGTAATAGATATTCTTGATTAGAAAATCGTCATAAATTGGTTGAGTTTAATTAATAAAAGTTGTAATGTAGACTCATACCAACCAATCCAATTTTTCATTTGTTTACTCTTCTTTTAGTCCACTCTATCATAACTAGGGTGGACTTTTTGTTGAAATAAAAACTATGTTCTTGTAGAATGAAATCATAGCCTTGACCGGGGCTATTTCATTTTATATCTTTTTTCAGGCCCACTCTCCTTGAGGGTGGGTTATTTTTTGCCAATGGTTTGAACGATTTGGAAATAGCTGATATAATTAATTTACCTTATAAAAACTTTTTCATCTAATTGTGCCACTCCTCCCCGGGAGTGGTTTTTTTGGTGAAATGCAAACTGACGTTTGGTATAATTAACTCATAATCCTCAATAGATTATATCTGCTATGGAAGTCTTGGAAAACGCTTGTTTTCGAGGCTTCCTTTTGGTTTAATGATAGTAATTAAATAAATAGAGAGGATGAATTAATTGGCTCTGAATAATACACAATACCCTTACTCAATTGGGGATTGGGTGGATAAGATGATAAAACAACCCGAGGAAGAGATTAAAGAAGATAGTCCCATTATGGAATATATCCAAACAATTAAAACTTTTCAAACTTCTTTACAGAGTATATTAAATTTTAGAATATCAAGTGAAAATAAGCCTTCTTTGGCAATGAGAAGGTACAAAATTCCAGAAGAATTAAGAGAGTTTTACTTAGTGTATGTTAGTAAAATTGAAGGAAAAGACCTTGTAAATATAAAAGGAGAACATGATCAAACTAAAATTGATCATTTTAAAAAAACGATAGAAATTAAAGGAAATAAGATATTTATTTCAGATACTACTACTAGACTAATATATCAACAGTTTAGACAACATGAAGAGAAAATTGAAGGTGAAAGAACTCAAGATTTATATTTAACTTTATTGAGTCTCGCCTCTATCTTTGAAGTTTTGGTTAATAAGCTATTAGAATATCATTTACTTTATGTGGAAAAAGGACCAGGTAGCTTAGGAGAAAAGCAAATTAAGTATTCTGAGATTTATAATCTTGAAAGTGTAGATATAAAAAAGAAATTTGCGGATTCATTCATTGAATCAATAATGTACAAATCATTTGATGATTGGATAGAAGAATTTTTTAAAATTTGTTGCGATAAAAAATACGATATTTCAAGAGACTCGTATATAATTCCTTTGAAGAAAAGTATTAGTGAAATGTATCAGAGGAGAAATATTATTATTCATAATAATGGAATTGTGAACCAGGTTTACAAAACTAAAGTTCCAGATACTCCCTACGAATTAGGGGAAAGAATAAAAATCACAGACGAATACTTAGAAGAACTTACTCTCAAAGTTAGCATTATGGGAAATTATATGATAACACAGCATATTAAAAATAAAAAAATGCTTAAAAATAGAGAACTGTACGATAGCCTTGAAACAATATGTTTAGAATTATTAAATAACGATAGATTCGCAGAAACCAGGTTAATCACAAATATTTTAAGAAAGAAAGTCGACTTTCAGGAAGACGATACTTGGTTAAGTGATATTGAAATAAAACGTAAAGCAGTTTCTGACTTTATTCATCGATATAATTATTGGCTCAGCTATTATCTGGAGGGATTAGAAAGTATCCCTCAGAGAGATATACAAAAATATATTAATAAAAATAAGGGTAAAGAATGGTTTAAGCAAGATGAACAAATCCAGTTAGGGATTTCATCACTTACTGACTCCAGAAAAGAATTTGCAAACAAAGCGATAAGGTATTGTAGAGAAATGGAGCAAGTAGGAAAAGTCAGTTTATTAAGAACATTAGAGTGGCCTATGTTTAGACTCATATCAGATGAAGAGAATTTTATTGATTATTCCAATGAAACAAAGTACAATGTATTTGTAAAGGAATCAGAAGGAGAGATTACTATGCTGAATAATAATAATAAAGAAATGGAAAAAAAACCATCGAATAAAAACGCTAAAAAATAATCTTTTTTGAATTTTATTTATGTTAGGCGTAAAAAAGATCTTAACGAAAGTTAAGGTCTTTTTTCATTGCTTCAAACTCAATCATAATCTTAGTTTTGCCAATAACAGTGTACTTCTTCACAACAAATTGTTTCCGATCGTTATACTCACCAGCGACTACGATCTGCATCCCTTCGTCCACATCCGCTAGAAAGTTTAAACTATGCGCTGCAATTAAACAGTTCACTCCATCAAGCGAGAACCGCACCAAAGGGGTCTTGCTCATCTTCAAGACACGTATCTTCGAAACTACACCTTTCATCGATTTCATAACAATCGCCTCCATAAGCTCGTACATAATAGCGACAATCCGTTTTACCTAAAGTGACAGAAACATAAAACTCGATACATTTTGAGCCGTATAAATCTTCCTGAGATTCAGAAATCGAGTTCGGAAATTCATTTATAAACTCAGAAAGAGATAGGTAGCCCTGCTCGTATTGACTGATTATGTTCATATCAGTTGCCGCCGGGCTTATACTTTGTGTTAGGATCATATTTTCGAAGAATCTTGTCTTGCGTCCTAACATGATCAAACAGGTAGTTGTCACCATCTTTTTTAAATACAAACGCCAACTCTTCCGGATATCCGCTGTAACTGCTGGGGATGGTGAAATAGGGTTTGCCGAAGTTCTCCATAGTTCTAACAAATTGATCGTACAATAAGTGTGCAGGACCCATTCTTTCGATAAATTCATAGTAGTATCTTTCTAATGCATAGGTTCGTTGGTGCGCAAGTGGTATTTGCATATCAATCACTCCTTGCAAGAATTATACGAACAAATGTTCTTTATGTAAAGAGTGACTAATAATAATTTGAAAAAAACAGTTCTCACTAAGAAAATTTATTTTGCATCAATTTTGCATTAACTTTGAAAAATAGCTTATAAATCAATGTTTGTAATGGGGGTTTTAGGCTTGTACTCTCCTTATATCAACGCTTTGGAGCGTTTAGCCTATCTTTTGAGATAGGCTTTTTTGTTTGTTGTGGGCAGAAAAATGGGCAGAGAAGCTAACTGACTGCCGAGCTTGATCGATGACCATCTGAAAAACCCTCAGCCTAGACTCGATCTGGAAATCAACAGAAATGTACACTAATTCGTCGAACCCTTTTTTGCTTGTGGTCCTGCAACAAACGAAAAGAATCAATCGGGCAAACGCGCTAAGGCGTATTCAATTTGTTCAGAAGTAAAGCCTTCAAAAGAAAGTTGGCTCGCCACACGCTCATCTGATAAGGATAAATTTTGCGAGTAGCGAATTGCTTTTTTCAAAGCTTGCTCGTTCCAATCGGCATCCACGGTGGCTACGGCAAAGTCTGCTGCGCTCTCAGAAAAATCTTCATAGAGTAATTGACGTTTCAAGCTCGACTGAGAAAACGCATTGCTGGATAAGTATCTTTCTGCACGATTCAGTGCATTTCTTTCTTCACGAGAAAGTTGAGGTGTATGTTGCTCGTTGTTTGCGGGTTCTTCTTGTTGCGCGCTGCTTGCTTCGTTGTTGCCAGCTGTTTGTTCTCCTTGTGGTTGTTCCATGGAAGCAGTGGCATCGCCAAAGGATTCATTTTTCCTTGCTTCGTTACGTAAAGAAAGGCTTAATTGCGCAGTGATGCTATCGAAAGACGTCACATCTTGGTAGAAGGACAAGCCACCATACGAAAACAAGACAATAAAGGCGGAAGCGACAATGAGAAAAACATTTCGATCTCGTTTGTTTTTTTGAGTTATCAACCCAATATAAAATAAGATAATGCCAAAAATGAAACCGATCAAACCGATAAAAAACAAACCAGCGAAAAATGTAGCCATAAGCATCCCTCCTAAGAAAACAGTTTCCTAAAGTTAATAGTACTATGTCTGGAATCAGAAAACAGATTTGTCTTTTCATGAATAGAGGAAAAGAATGATTTGACAAATGTAACGTGTATGCCATTAATGGATCATTCATATGTATTAAAGAAGTGACGCTCAAGAATTACTGGTGAAATCGCTGGTAAACGAAATGAAAGTACAGTTGTATCAGTAGGAGGGAAGAAGATGGATTTTGAAGAAAAAGATTATTTTATGCGTTACACAAAAATTGCGGCACAGGGATTGAGCAAATTTATTACGCAAGGATCTGTTGATGAAATCTTACAGCTGGATGAACAGCAAAGTGGACAGAAGCAAGAAGCGGATACTGCAAAAGACAAAAGCGAGCCAAAAAACAAGAAAGCACCTAGCTAATTTTTTCCTTAGCGAGGTGCTTTCAGTACGAATCGGTATCCTTCATTTGGATAAACTCCTTATGCAGTTTTTTTCAATTCTTGTACAGCTTGCTCGATCGTAATTCCAGTCGCAAAATGATTCGCATCTTTTTTATCGAAAACGATAAATAAATTCAATTTGGTATCCAGAGTTACACGATATTGTAGATCTGTGTTATAGAATGTCATAGTCATTCTCCTTTCTTAAAACTTGTCATTGAAAGGCAACGGTTAGTTGATAACGAAATTCCATAGTTAGAATAACACTTTTTTTCACATTCGTCCAATAAAACTATCAAACGAACGAATCTGACTGATCCTTTTCAAGAAGTCAATGCCTGAGAATGGCAGCAAAAGAAGTTTCCTGGAGTCAGTAAATTCGGGAAAAGTATCTTTGTATATTTTCAGAAAAATAGAATTCATAAAAAATTTCTTAAGAATTTTGAGGATAGCTATTTTCTTAGATAACAAATTTGTAAGATTGAGAGTATGAGTTGGTTGGAAACCTTGATATCATAAGGTTTATCTCCAAATTATGTTTTGTGCAAAAATATATTGATTGTATTTTTTTGAAAAAGAGATCGTATCTCTTGAATTCTATGGTATGATTTACTTTAGAAAAATGAAAATGGATTATGAAAACGGATGTGAAAATATGTGCGGAATTGTCGGCTTTGTCAATTCAAAAGACCAAAAAGAAATCATTATTGAACGCATGATGGACCGGATCGTTCATCGCGGACCAAACAGTTCAGGAAAATTTACCGACGACCAAGTAGCGTTAGGGTTTCGTCGTTTATCGATCATCGACTTAGAAGGTGGCTCACAACCGATTTTTAACGAGGATCGAACAAAAGTCATTATTTTTAATGGGGAAATCTATAATTTTCAAGTGTTGCGGGAAGAATTGATCCAAGCGGGTCATGTTTTTTCTACCCATGCGGATACCGAAGTAGTCTTACATGGCTATGAGGAGTGGGGCATTGATGTTTTGCAGCGCCTGCGGGGAATGTTTGCTTTTGCCATCTGGGATACTCAAAAACAAGAGCTTTTCGGCGCACGGGATCACTTTGGGATCAAACCATATTACTATGCGCAAATGAATGGCAGTTTTATGTTTGGTTCTGAAATCAAGAGCTTTTTGCCTCATCCAGATTTCAAGAAAGAGTTGAACCAAGAGGCATTGAAACCTTATTTGACGTTTCAATACTCGCCTTTGAACGGAGAAACCTTCTTTAAAGGCGTTCATCGTTTGCAAGAAGGGCATTATTATTTGTTTAATGAACAGGGATTGACGATCAAGCAGTATTGGGATGCAGATTTTTCAGTGAAAGAAAATCATTCAAGAGAAGAATGGGTCGACAAAATCGATCAAGCAGTCCAGGAATCAATTGCCGCTCATCAAATCAGTGATGTTGAAGTCGGCTCATTTTTATCCAGTGGTGTCGATTCAAGTTACGTAGCTTCTGTCTTGCGACCAGATCGCTCGTTTTCAATCGGGTTCGATGACAAAACCTACAACGAAGCGATCGAAGCCCGCAAATTGACGGAAAAACTCGGTTTGAACAACACAGCAGCGGTCATCGATGGTGAAATGTCCTTTGAGGCATTTCCCTTGATTCAGTATCACTTGGACGAACCAGATTCTAACCCAAGCTGTGTCCCTTTGTACTTTTTAGCCAATCTGGCAGCACAGCAAGTGCGAGTCGTTCAATCTGGGGAAGGGGCAGATGAATTATTTGCCGGTTATGCTGCTTATGGATTCCACACAAACTCTAAAGCGGTGCGCGTTTTTGCCCAAGGGTTGAAAAAATTGCCACAAAACATCCGCTTTCGTTTGGGACGTCAAATCGGCAAAATGAAAAACTTCCATGGTCGAATCCATCTTTATGAAGCCACGGCACCTGCCCAAGACTTCTTTATCGGGCAAGCACTGGTCTTTGAAGAAGAGGAAGCACTGCAGCTTTTAAAACCAACGTATCAAAAAGGACCCTCTGTTGCTGAAATCGTTGCGCCTCATTACGAGAAAGTCAATGGTCTCAAAGACGAGGTCAATAAGATGCAATATTTGGATCTTCATCAGTGGATGCCGAAGGATATCTTGTTAAAAGCAGACAAAATGTCCATGGCGAGTTCCTTGGAATTACGCGTTCCTTTATTGGATATTGAGATGCAAAAGCTGTCGCAAACGATCCCGACGAAATATTTGATCAATCAAAACAACACCAAAGATGTGTTTCGACAAGCGTCAAACCGTCATTTGCCAAAAGAGTGGGCAAACCGTGAAAAACTCGGCTTTCCTGTACCTATCAAGGCATGGCTGAAAGAAGGAACAGGGTATGAAGCAGTCAAGAGCCTTTTTGAGTCAGACTTTGCGGCAACCTTCTTCGATCAAACAGCAATTTTACAAATGCTTGAAGACCATCGCCAAGGAAAACCGAATCTTCAGCGAAAAATCTGGACGATCTTTACGTTCTTGACCTGGTATAAAGTATTCTTTATTGATGAATCGATTCCAGAAGCCAAAGAAATCGTTTATGAAACACTTTGATTTGAATATGGCAGCAAAAAAAAGCTGATGCGGACATCCCGCATCGGCTTTTTTTATAGACCTAAATATTTTTCCAAGTAATCGACCATGCCATCTTCCGCATTGGTTTTGTCGGTAACATCATTGGCGATCGATTTTAATTGTTGCGTGCCATTCGCCATGGCAACGCCCCAACCCGCATAATCCAGCATCTCCAAATCGTTGTGTTCATCACCAAAAGCGATGATATCTTGTCGATCCAAAGACAAAGAATCCGCGATCACCGAAAGACCAAGTGCTTTATGGACCCCTTTTGATACGATCTCTAAGATAGCTTGAGGTCCGCCCCATGTTCGAACATCGACCGCATCGTCGAATTGATCCTTGATACGTAAAGAAACAGATTCTGCTAATTCATTTTCGGTTTTCACCAGTAATGAAGTGGGGTCCGTTTTTAAATTTGCTAATAGATTTTTTTCGGAAGCATTGCCCGAAAAGAAAAAGTGCTGATCAAATCCGCTTAGGTCATCGATGAAAAAGGTTTCGCGATTTTCTGCTGCCACAAACGTCAGCCCCAGCTGCTCTTTTTGCGCCATGAGCTCAAACGCAATTTCTCGAGAGATCGAGTGCTCCATTTCATTTGCCCAGACTTGTCGAGGTTTATGGACTAACCCACCGTTAAAATTGACCATTGGTGTTGTGAGCGCTAATTCTTTATAGAATTGATCGCTCATACGAAAAGGTCTTCCTGTAGCGATGGTAACAAAGTGTCCCGCTTTGGTGGCGCGAACCAGTACCTCACGTGTGCGAGGGGAAAGTTGGGATTCAGTATTTAAGGTTGTGCCATCTAAATCAATGGCGATGATTTTTGGTTTCAAAAGACTCGCTCCATTCTCTTATGGTAGTGGCTTAAGTGTAACATATTTCTGTCATTTCACAATACAAGTAAGTTTTCGATAAGTTTTCATAATATTTACAAAGCAAAACACGAACATTAAACGTTTTTGGTTCGTTTTATTCGGAAAAAGGTTTGAAAAGCGAAAATTATTCCCTTATAATTTGTAATTGTTCGATGAAAAGCGCAATTATTCATTTTTTCTTTTCATAGAAACGATTAAAGTTCAGGAGTGAAACATAACATGGAAAAGTTTTTCAAATTAAAGGAGAATAAAACGACGGTTTCCACAGAAGTGATGGCTGGGGTCACCACCTTCTTCGCGATGAGTTATATTTTGTTTGTGAATCCGACGATTTTATCTGCTGCAGGCATGCCGTTTCAAGCTGTTTTCTTAGCAACGATCATCGCTTCAGTGATTGGTACCCTGATCATGGGCTTATTTGCAAATGTGCCTTACGCGCAAGCACCTGGAATGGGCCTTAATGCATTCTTCACCTTTACCGTCGTTTTTGGTTTGGGGTATACGTGGCAGCAAGCATTAGCGATGGTTTTCATCTGCGGCTTGATCAACATTTTTATCACGGTCACTCGTATCAGAAAAATGATCATCCATGCGATTCCAGAAAGCATGCAGCATGCAATTGGCGGCGGGATCGGGATCTTTGTGGCTTATGTAGGGATCAAAAATGCCAACTTGCTAAACTTCAGTGCAGACACTGCGGCAGTGACGGGTTCAGTTGTCGACGGTGAGACGATCGTGAGTGCCAATTTTAATGGGGGGATCGTCCCAGCTTTGGCGAATTTCAATAATGCACCTGTTTTGTTAGCAGTGATTGGTTTAGTAGTGACTACTTTATTAGTGGTGAAAAATGTTCGTGGGGCAATTATTTTTGGTATTTTAGGAACGACGATCATCGGTATTTTGATGGGTGTGGTGGATTTAAGTGCCATTGATTGGCACGGGAATTCATTAGGAAGTTCCATCAGCGAACTAGGCATCACATTTGGCGCTGCGTTTGGCTCTGAAGGAATGGGCTCACTATTCAGTGATTCTGCCAAAATCCCTCAAGTAATCATGACGATTTTAGCGTTTAGCTTATCAGATGTCTTTGATACGATCGGTACCTTTATCGGGACTGGACGTCGTACAGGGATCTTTTCGAAAAAAGATGAAGAAGCGGTTGAAAACAGTAACGGGTTGAACACGAAGATGGATAAAGCCCTTTTTGCAGATGCCGTAGCCACTTCTGTAGGTGCCATCGTAGGGACCTCAAATACAACGACTTATGTGGAATCAGCAGCTGGTATCGGTGCTGGTGGACGCACGGGCTTGACTTCTGTTGTAGTGGCAGCACTCTTTGCGATCAGCAGTATCTTTTCTCCACTGATCTCAATCGTTCCCGCACAAGCGACAGCACCAGCGTTGATCTTAGTTGGGGTAATGATGATGGCTTCGTTTGCAGACATCAAGTGGACCGATCTAGAAGAAGCAGTTCCCGCTTTCTTCGCGTCTATTTTTATGGGCTTGTCTTACAGTATTTCCAATGGGATCGCTGTTGGTTTCATTTTCTACGCATTAGTGAAAGTAGTGAAAGGAAAAGCCAACGAAGTGTCTCCGATCATCTGGGTCGTCAATGCGTTGTTTATCCTAAACTTTGTCATTTTGGCTTTGATCAGTTAAGTTTAATGAAGAAAATCTTTCTGTATGTTACCTGCAGAAAGATTTTTTTATTTGATTATTACTCACGATACGGTATAGTATTTGTGAAAGAAGGTTTGTAAATGAAGATTGATTGGAAACGAAATCTACTGATTTCATGGGTAGGTTGTTTTTTTACGGGAGCCAGTTTTAGTCTTGTCATGCCATTCATTCCCTTATATATAGAAGAGTTAGGCGCTCCAGAGAGTCAAATTGAGTTGTTTTCTGGATTAGCAATCTCAGTAACGGCGTTTGCGGCGGCTATCATTGCTCCAGTATGGGGAAATCTAGCAGATCAAAAAGGTCGTCGCTTAATGATGATTCGCGCGGCTGCGGGGATGACAGTGACGATGGGGTCTTTGGCTTTTGTACCGAATGTCTATTGGTTGTTGATCATGCGTTTCTTTACCGGAATTTTATCGGGGTATATTCCCAATGCGACTGCATTGATTGCTTCGCAGGCGCCTCGAGAAAAAAGCGGTTGGGCGCTTGGGACATTGGCTACAGGAGCCATCGCAGGGAATTTGATCGGTCCATCGATGGGTGGGGCGTTGGCGCAATGGTTCGGCATGAAAAATGTTTTTATCATTACTGGTGTTGTGCTGCTAATTACGCTCTTGCTTACGATTTTTCTCGTTCAAGAAGATTTTGAGCCGGTTGAAAAGGGCGATTTGCTGTCCATCAAAGAAATTTTTGGTCAAATCAAAAATATGCAGTTGCTTGTCGGTTTGTTTATTACGTCACTGATTTTACAGCTAGGTGTAACGAGTATCAGCCCGATCCTTACATTGTATATTCGTGATCTAAGCGGGAACAGTGGCAATATTTTGTTTGTCAGCGGATTGATCGTCTCTGTTGCTGGTGTTTCGGCAATCATCTCTTCGCCATTTTTAGGCAAAATCGGTGATCGTTACGGCAATCACAAGGTATTGTTAGGCGGTTTATTGCTGTCATTTTTCTGTTTCATTCCGATGGGCTTTGTCTCCACACCGTTTCAGTTGGGCGTGCTGCGCTTCTTGCTTGGTTTTTCGACAGGTGCGTTGATGCCGTCGATCAACACACTGATCAGCAAGATCACCCCGATGGAAGGGGTCAGCCGTATCTACAGCTACAACCAAATGTTCTCTAACTTTGGACAAGTGTTAGGTCCGATGGTCGGCTCAACGGTGGCAGCTGGCTTTGGTTATCCCGCCGTCTTTTGGGTAACTAGCGGGTTTGTACTGATCAATATTTTTATCTCAGGATTTAATTTCCGTAAAAGCTTGCGTAAAAAGGACATCAGTGAATAGTTGAAAAGAAAAAAAAACCAGTTACAATAAAGGTAACTGGTTTTTTTTTAATGGCTTGTCTTTTCAGGCGCTGGTGCGATAATACCAACAAGAATGATCACCACACCTGTGACCAAAGAGATGATTGAAGTTAATTGAAAATCATAAGTTGCTCCAGCAAGTGAGCTGCCTAGATAGCCAACGACTTGACCTAATACAAAAGTCCAAAATAAAGTGACTAAGTAACGCATGACGACACCTCTTTTCTGCGTATCTTCCATTTCGACTTTAGTTTATCACAAAAATATTTATTGTAAAGATTTTCACTTTTTCATTTTGTTTTTCAAATCTAATTACTAGCAGAAAGAAAGAGAATTTTCATTTTTGGAGGGATTTCAATGTATTCACAGCTCACCACCTTAAGCGCCTATTCGTTGCTGCAAAGTACGATCAAAATTCCTCACTATATAGAGCAAGCCAAAAAGATGGGCTATCAGACGTTGGGTCTGACCGATCATAATGTTCTCTATGGCGCGGTCGAGTTTTATCAGCAATGCCTAGCACAGGGCATCAAGCCGATTTTTGGCGCTTTGTTCGACTGTACCTTCGGAGAGGGATCAATGTCCTTTCCGTTGTACGTATTTGCAAAAAACCTCAAGGGCTATCAAACCTTGATGCGTTTATCAAGTGAAAAAATGATCACCGAGCAGTTGAATTTAGCTGCTTGTGATTCTTTGCAGGACCTCTTTGGTTTGCTGCCTGAAGGCGAGGGGTTTCTGCCTTCTCAGCACGATGATCTAGAAGCCAATCAAGAAGCACTGCGAGCAATCAGCCATAAATTTGATTCTGAGAGCTTGTTTTTAGGTATTACTAGCAAAGGGCTAGATCCAGAAACGATCGCTTGGTTTAACGAGCAAAACATTGCACCATGTGCCTATCAACCAATCGCGGCTTTAGCACAAGAAGAAACCTTTGCAGTCAAAGTGATGACGCATATCAAAGAGGGCTCGCAAATTGAAGACTTTCGTCAGGCTAAAGAGCAAGGGGCTGCGCAGCTTTTTCTACAACCAGCAGACCAACTGACCGCGGCATTTGAAGAATGGTCGCAGGCATTGATGAATAATCAGCGGATTGCAGCTGAATGCGCCGTCGAGCTGCCGCTGCATCAGCGGCTGTTGCCTCATTACCCGCTACCAGCCGAAGAAAGCGCTGCGGACTATTTGCGGAAAATTTGTTTTGAGCGTCTGCCTCAGCGTGTTGCCCACGTTACATCGGCGTACGAACAGCGTTTGGATTATGAGTTGTCCGTCATCCATAAGATGGGCTTTGATGACTATTTCTTGATTATTTGGGACGTCATGGACTTTGCCCACCAACAAGAGATCGTTACCGGCGCTGGACGGGGATCGGCTGCTGGCGCACTGGTGGCATATGTTTTATCGATCACCGACGTAGATCCAATCAAATACGATCTTTTGTTTGAACGATTCTTGAATCCAGAACGTTACACGATGCCTGATATTGATTTAGACATTC
This sequence comes from Enterococcus sp. DIV0213h, assembly GCF_051711285.1. Classification (NCBI taxonomy): domain Bacteria; kingdom Bacillati; phylum Bacillota; class Bacilli; order Lactobacillales; family Enterococcaceae; genus Enterococcus; species Enterococcus sp. DIV0213h. Next base: position 2,677,517 of record NZ_JBIOMH010000001.1, on the reverse strand, counting down.
CTGACAATCGCAGAGACGAGATTTTACAGTATGTGCGCCAAAAATACGGGCAAGAATATATGGCACAGATTGCGACGTTTGGCACTATGGCGGCCAAAATGGTTCTGCGAGATGTTTCTCGTGTCTTTGGTCTTTCGCAAAGTGAAGCCAATCGCTGGTCAAAAGCCATCCCCAATGCCTTGAAAATGACCTTAGATCTTGCTTATGAACAATCCAATCAGCTGCGAGAATTGGTGTCGTTTAATGAGCGAAACCAAGTAATGTTTCAAGTCGCCAAAATTTTAGAAGGCTTGCCACGTCACGTATCGACTCATGCCGCTGGTGTGGTGATCAGTGACAAGAATTTGCTTGATTTGGTTCCCTTACAAGAAGGCAGCGATGGGATCTGGCTGACCCAATTTACCATGAATGACGTAGAAGCCATCGGCCTATTGAAGATGGACTTTTTAGGCTTGAGAAACTTATCGATCATTGATAATACCTTGAAAGGCATTAAACGAATCAGCCAACAAATCGTTACCCAAAAGGAGATTCCTCTTGATGATCCAGCAACATTGCGCTTGTTTCAAAAAGGCGAGACCGCAGGGATCTTCCAATTTGAATCAGCGGGGATACGCAATGTGCTGCGTAAGTTAGGACCAGAAAGCATCGAGGATATTGCCGCAGTCAATGCCTTGTATCGTCCAGGACCGATGCAAAATATCGATACCTTTATTAAGCGGAAAAAAGGACAAGAGCGTGTCTCTTATCCAGATGACAGCTTGATTCCGATTTTGCAAAACACTTACGGAATCATTGTCTACCAAGAGCAGATCATGCAGGTAGCTTCCAAAATGGCTGGTTTCAGCTTAGGACAAGCAGATATTTTGCGTCGAGCAATCAGTAAAAAGAAAAAAGACGTCTTGGATGAGGAACGTCGTCATTTTGTGCAAGGCGCCTTAGCCAATCAGTACGATGAAAAGACCGCCAATTTGGTCTATGACTATATCGAGCGGTTCGCCAATTATGGGTTTAATCGATCCCATGCGTTTGCCTATTCCTTTATCGGCTTTCAAATGGCCTATCTGAAGGTACACTATCCCGCACCATTTTTTGCTTCGATCCTACACTCGGTACGCAACACCGCCAGCAAAATGAAAGAATATTTAAATGAAGCCGCACGTTATGGCGTAGAAGTACTGCCGCCTTCGATCAATGCCAGTGGGTTTAGTTTTCAACTGCAAAATGAAAAACAAATTCGTTTTGGTTTCAGCAGTATCAGAGGAATCCGACGCGACATGATCCAAGACATTTTGGCAGAAAGAAAAGAGCATGGTAATTTCACGTCTATGGATCAATTTTTGCTTCGCTTAAATCAGCGTAACAGCAAATGGTTAAAATTGGATTATTTATTGCCGCTTTTGAGCATCGGCGTATTCGATGGGATCGCCCCCAATCGAAAACAAGCGCTGATCCAGCTAGAAGGAAAGATCCAAAACATTACTTATAGTGGCGGCAGTTTGGATCTCTTAGAAACTATGGCATTAAAAGAAGAAGCCGTTGCCGATTACAAACTAGAAGAAAAACTGGCTTTGGAAGAAGAATACTTAGGTGTTTATTTGTCTGGCCATCCCGTGGAACAGTTTCAAAAATTGCACCAATTAAAACAAATCACTGATATTGCTGATCTGGTTCCGAATGAACGGGTGCGTATCCTTTTATATGTGCGCAAGATTCGAGAGATTCGAACGAAAAAGGGCGAACAAATGGCGTTTGTCGAAGGAACAGATGCCAGCAAAGAAGTGTCAGTAACGATTTTTCCCATCGTTTATCGACAAGTACGTTCCTTGATTGAAGAAAATGCTGTTCTCTACATCGAAGGAAAGGTCGAGGTAAGTCGTTACAATGGTGAAATCCAACTCATTGCTGATAAAATAGACTTAGCAGAAAACGTTCAAAATAAAATTGCGTCACAAACTTGTTACTTAAAGATTTCTGCTGAAGCTGAAACGTCGCACCTGCAAGCATTGTCGAAGGAAATGAAGCAGCACCACGGAAATATTCCAGTGGTGATGTTCTATGAAAGCAGTGGCAAAAAAGTGTTATTAGCAGAAGAAAATTGGGTGACAGATGAGCCGAACTTTGTCAAACAACTGATCGCATTATTAGGAAATGGAAATGTAATTTTCAAGTAATTTTCCGAAAACGGTAATTCAACTTACACTTTTTTCAACTTTTTCCCACTATTTCAAGACATTTTCATGGAATAATGGTAGAATATGTCTCGTGGTTATTACTTGAAAACTAGCAAACAGGGGCTTCCCTAAACAAAATCTTTTGATGAGGTGAAAGAATAATGAAACGCATTGGAATTCTAACCAGTGGCGGCGATGCACCAGGAATGAACGCAGCGATTCGCGCAGTTGTCAGAAAGGGTATTTTTGACGGACTTGAAGTATACGGAATCAACTATGGCTATGCCGGACTAGTCGCAGGCGACATTCGTCGCTTAGATGTTGCTGATGTTGGTGACAAAATTCAACGTGGTGGAACATTCTTATATTCAGCACGTTATCCAGAATTTGCGACACAAGAAGGACAATTAAAAGGAATCGAACAATTAAAGAAATTTGGCATCGAAGGGCTAGTCGTGATTGGTGGAGATGGATCTTACCATGGTGCGATGGCACTTACTCGTCACGGTTTCCCAGCGATCGGGATTCCAGGAACGATCGATAATGACATTCCAGGAACAGATTTCACGATTGGTTTTGATACAGCGATCAATACTGTCTTGGAATCGATTGACCGTATCCGTGATACAGCGACATCACATGTCCGCACATTCGTGATCGAAGTAATGGGTCGTGGTGCTGGCGATATCGCTTTATGGTCAGGTGTGGCCGGTGGTGCGGATGAAATCATCATCCCAGAACATGATTTTGACATGCAAGTTGTTGCTGATCGTATCCGTGAAGGACGCGACCGCGGGAAAAAACATTGCTTGATCGTTTTAGCCGAAGGTGTGATGGGCGGAAATGATTTTGCTGACAAACTTTCTGAATACGGCGATTTCCATACCCGTGTATCAATTCTAGGACACGTTGTCCGTGGTGGTTCACCAAGCGCTCGTGACCGTGTGTTAGCAAGTAAATTTGGTTCATATGCCGTTGAATTATTGCAACAAGGCAAAGGCGGTCTATGTATCGGTATCGAAAACAATGAAATGATTGCTTCTGATATCATCGATACCCTTGAAAACAATCGTCACAAACCAGATCTTAGCTTGTATAACTTGAACAAAGAAATCTCATTCTAAAGAGATTTTTAAAGCAACGCAACAGTAATTTTGTAAAAAAAGCTTATTAGCTATTTTAAATAAATGAATAGGAGCGTTTAGTAATGAAAAAAACAAAGATCGTAAGTACATTAGGACCAGCAAGTAACAGTGTGGAAATTATTTCTCAACTGATTGAAGCCGGTGCGAATGTCTTCCGCTTTAACTTCTCTCATGGAGATCATGAAGAACAATTAGCGCGTATGACAATGGTTCGTGAAGCCGTAAAGAAAACTGGTAAAGATGTCGGTATCCTTTTAGATACAAAAGGTGCTGAAATCCGTACAACTGTACAAAATACGACAGAAGCAGACTTTGGTCGTGCTGGATACATCCAATTCAACGTTGGCGATGAAACACGTATTTCAATGGATCCAGAACACAAAGGAACAAAAGAAAAAATTGCTGTAACTTATCCTGGTTTATTTGAAGATGTTCATGTGGGCGGACACATCTTGTTTGATGATGGCTTGATCGACATGGAAATCAAAGAAAAAGACGAAGCAACTCGTGAATTAGTGGTTGTCGTTAAAAATGCTGGAATGTTAGGATCACGTAAAGGGGTCAATGCTCCTGGCGTATCAATCAGCTTACCTGGTATTACTGAAAAAGATGCAGAAGATATCCGTTTTGGTCTTGATAACGATATCGACTTCATTGCCGCTTCATTTGTACGTAAAGCGCAAGACGTTTTAGAAATTCGTGAAATTTTAGAAGAAAAAGACATGACTCATGTGCAAATCTTCTCTAAAATCGAATCACAAGAAGGTATCGATAATATCGATGAAATCATCAAAGTTTCTGATGGTATCATGGTTGCCCGTGGTGACATGGGTGTTGAGATCCCTGCTGAAGAAGTACCAATGGTTCAAAAGAGCATCATTAAAAAATGTAACGCTGCTGGTAAATCAGTTATCACAGCAACACAAATGTTAGAATCAATGCAACAAAACCCACGTCCAACTCGTGCAGAAGCTTCTGACGTTGCCAATGCTGTCTTTGACGGTACTGATGCAACAATGCTTTCTGGTGAGTCAGCAAACGGTGACTACCCTGTTGAAGCAGTAGCAACAATGGCACGTATCGACGTGGAAGCAGAAAAAGCTTTATCAGAAAACAGCACTTTCCAAATCAACCAATTTGATAAAACAGATGTAACGGAAACAATCGGTTTATCTGTTGCGCGTGCAGCGAAAAACTTAGGGGTTAAAACAATCGTTGCTGCCACTGAATCTGGCTACACTGCGAAAATGATTTCTAAATATCGTCCAGATGCTGACATTTTAGCTGTTACATTTGACGAACGCACAAAACGCGGCTTGATGCTTAACTGGGGTGTGTACCCAACCGTTGCTGAAAAACCATCAACAACTGATGAAATGTTTGAATTAGCAGCAAAACAAGCAGTGGATTTAGGCTTTGCTAAAGAAGGCGATCTAATCTTGATCACAGCCGGTGTTCCTGTTGGTGAACGCGGAACAACCAACGTAATGAAGATCCAATTGATCGGATCAAAATTGCTTGAAGCGCAAGGAATTGGTGAAAAATCAGTTGTTGCCAATGCCGTGATCGCTCACAGTGCCGAAGAAGCAATTGCGAAAGCAAAAGATGGCATGATTTTAGTTGTACCAACAACAGATAAAGAATATATGCCAGCAATCGAAAAAGCAGCAGCTTTAGTTGTTGAAGATGGCGGCTTGACTTCTCATGCAGCAGTTGTCGGAATCGCGAAAGATCTACCAGTGATCGTTGGTGCCAAAGACGCAACAACAACCATCAAAGATGGCGAATTGGTTACTCTTGATTCTCGTCGCGGTATCGTTTATCGTGGAGAAACAACAGCGATCTAATGATTTTTAACGATTGATCAAGCAACAGGCAAGTGCACGTTGTGCGCTTCCTGTTGTTTTTTTGAGAGTGTCGAAATCCCTTGAGAAAAGGCATTAAAATGACACGATCAAAAATGAAAAAGGTGTCAAGAAAATTTCATTGACAAAGCCTCAGAAGCCCTGTATAATTGCTTTTGTTGCTTAGGGGTGATAAAAATGAAATGGTCTTTATTGGAATTAAAAAAATACCAAGAGACACCGCTGATGTTTGAAGAAACACTTGACCTAAAAAGTCAACTGATAAAACGCGATGGACAGATCATTGATTTGTCTCCTGTAAAAGTAAAAGGGCTGATGAGTGTTGATAAGCAAGGATACTTGCTGCACTATCAAGTGGAAACGACGATGACATTGCCATCTACTCGTTCTTTGACACCTGTAGCGATTCCTTTTGATTTTTCAGTGGATGAACAATTCATGACACCAGAGCAATTTCAGCGTCGCGATGAAACGATCGTCGAAGAAGAAGTTTTGATCATTGAAGGTCAAACCATCAGCTTAGATGAATCGGTCGCTGATAACCTATTACTTGCGATTCCTTTGCAAGTCCTGACAGAAGAAGAAAAACAAGGTTCAGCAATGCCATCTGGCAACGATTGGGCTGTTTTGTCAGAAGAAGACTTTGCAAATCAAAAAGAAGCGCAAGCTCAACAAGTTGATCCTCGTCTTGCAAAATTATCCGAATTATTCAATGAATCAGATGACGATAACGCGTAGGATTGGAATAAATTGCAGCCTCAAGGTTGCGTTCATTAACAAGGAGGTGTAGCAAAATGGCAGTACCAGCTAGAAAAACTTCGAAAGCGAAGAAAGCAAAACGTCGTACACATTACAAATTGACAATCAACGGTTTGAACGAATGTGCAAACTGTGGTGAAATGAAAAAAAGCCACCATGTCTGCTCTAACTGTGGTCATTACGATGGCAAAGACGTAGCAACAAAAGAAGCATAATTCCTTTTTTTCAGAAAGAGGATTCTAAAACCTTAGGCTAACCATGGAGCCTGAGGTTTTTTTGTTTTTTTTGGAAAAGATGGAACTTTTCAGAAATATTTTTTGTCCATCGAAAGAGAATAGTTCAAAAGCAGGTACATTTGCGCTATAATGAAAAAGATAATTGAATCTTAGGAGGATGAAAGATGACAAAACAACAAATCGGCGTTGTCGGTATGGCTGTTATGGGCAAAAACTTAGCGTTGAACATCGAAAGCCGCGGTTATTCAGTTGCCTTATTTAACCGTACTGGTTCAAAGACAGAAGAAGTAGTAAAAGAACATCCAGATAAAAATTTTAAAGCAACTTATACGATAGAAGAATTTGTTCAATCAATTGAAAAGCCACGTCGTATTTTATTAATGGTAAAAGCAGGATTTGCGACGGATGCTACGATCCAAGAACTATTGCCTCATCTAGACAAAGGCGATATTTTGATCGATGGCGGAAATACCTTCTTTAAAGATACCGTTCGTCGTAACGAAGAGTTGGCAAACTCAGGAATCAACTTTATCGGTACGGGTGTTTCTGGTGGGGAAGAAGGCGCCTTGAAAGGTCCTTCAATCATGCCTGGTGGTCAAAAAGAAGCATATGAATTGGTTGCACCGATCTTGGAACAAATTTCAGCAAAAGCTGAAGATGGTACACCTTGTGTAACTTATATTGGACCAAATGGTGCAGGCCATTACGTAAAAATGGTTCATAATGGGATCGAGTATGGCGACATGCAGCTGATTGCGGAGTCTTATGACTTGATGCAAAACATTTTAGGTCTATCTGTTGATGAAATGGCTGATATCTTTGCCGAATGGAACAAAGGTGAATTGGATAGCTACCTAATTGAGATCACAGCGGATATCTTGACACGTAAAGATGATCAAGGAACAGGCAAACCGATCGTTGATGTGATCTTAGATGCTGCAGGCAATAAAGGAACTGGGAAATGGACGAGCCAAAGTGCCTTAGACCTAGGTGTTCCATTACCATTGATCACTGAATCTGTTTTTGCTCGCTATATCTCAGCTTACAAAGAAGAACGGGTCAATGCCAGCAAAGTATTACCGAAACCAGAAGCGGTTGCTTTTGAAGGGAACAAAGAAGAATTTATCAATAAGATCCGTGAAGCCTTATACTTCAGTAAAATCATGAGCTATGCACAAGGTTTCGCGCAATTACGTACAGCATCAAAAGAGTACGATTGGGATCTTCCTTTTGGTGAGATTGCCAAAATTTGGCGTGCAGGCTGTATCATCCGTGCGCAATTTTTACAAAAAATCACGGATGCTTATGACAAGAATGCTGACATCGAAAACTTATTATTAGATGATTACTTCAAAGACATCACGAAACGCTATCAATCTTCTGTACGTGAAGTAGTTGCGCTAGCTGTCCAAGCGGGTGTCCCTGTGCCGACGTTCTCCTCTGCGATCGCGTACTTTGATTCGTATCGTTCTGATCGTTTGCCAGCGAACTTGATCCAAGCACAACGGGATTACTTCGGCGCGCATACGTATGAACGGACAGATAAAGAGGGAATTTTCCATTATTCATGGTATGACGAAGCGTAAGCTTTAAGAGAATCCAAAAGAGAAAGGCCGAAAGTGAGAACTTTCGGTCAATCTCTTTTTTATTTTTTAGATACATGATAAAATAAGACAGATAATGTCTATTTTAAAGGCAGAATAATCAATAAAGGGGCTATCAATAATGAGTAATATTCTAATCATTGAAGATGAAAAGAACTTAGCTCGATTTGTGGAATTAGAATTGAAGCATGAAGGGTATAATACCGAAGTTCATTACAACGGACGGACGGGACTGGATGCTGCGCTGAATAATGAATGGGATGCAATCTTATTGGATCTAATGCTTCCAGAGCTAAATGGGTTAGAAGTTTGCCGACGTGTGCGTCAATCGAAGAACACCCCGATCATCATGATGACCGCGAGAGATTCTGTGATTGATCGAGTATCAGGTTTGGATCATGGTGCTGATGATTATATTGTGAAGCCTTTTGCAATTGAAGAATTGCTGGCACGCTTACGTGCGTTGCTTCGCCGTATCGATATTGAAGGGGACAAAAACGTCGCAAAACAAACCACGATCACTTACCGCGATCTAACGATTGAAAAAGAAAACCGTGTCGTTCGACGTGGAACAGATGTCATTGAACTAACAAAACGCGAATATGAGCTATTGTTGACTTTAATGGAAAACGTCAATGTCGTTTTAGCCAGAGATGTTTTATTAAACAAAGTCTGGGGCTATGAGACAGAAGTTGAAACCAACGTTGTCGATGTTTACATCCGCTACTTACGAAATAAAATTGATGTGCCAGGGGAGGAAAGCTATATCCAAACCGTTCGTGGTACAGGTTATGTGATGCGGTCGTGAACCTTAAAAAAAGAATGAAAAAATTAAAAGAACTGAAGGGGCCTTCTTTAACTGTAAAGTGGGCCTTCGCAAGTTCTTTCTTTATATTCGTCGTATTTACGATCTTTGCTGTGATCACCTATAAAACATCGGTGAATTTGATCGTCGCTAAAGAAGAAAACAATGTGGAGCGGACGATGTCAGAGGTTGCTTCTCGTTTAGCCAATTCGGATCAAGAACTAACATTGGTTCGGACGTATCGTAATTTAACCAAAAATGATGCGGGGACGACGAGCATTTATGATCGCACTTCAACGATCGATGGCAACTTAATGAAAATCGATTCCTTTATTTCGGAATTAGGCCAAGCGCCGTTGAGCTTGTTTGTTTATAATTTGAATGAGGATCTTGTGTTTAAAACCCATGAGAATGATTTAGCACTGATCGACACGCAGCGCAAAGCGCCAACCATCGTAACGCTGGATGGTATCACAGGCTTTCTCTCGATCCAACCCATCTATTCAAAAGGCACCAGAGAGCGGATTGGCTATGCACAAACATTTTATGAATTGACTTCTTTTTACGAAATACGCAGCAAACTGCTGCTGACTTTGATTATCTTAGAAGTCGTTTCTCTGATTCTTAGTAGTGTGCTTGGATTCTTTTTATCAGCGTATTTCCTTCAGCCGTTAAAGGTCTTGCGAGATACGATGGAAACCGTTCGGAAAAACCCACAGTCAACGGTGCATATGCCAGAATTAAATACGAACGATGAACTGTCTGATTTAGCAGATATCTTTAACGAAATGCTGGATCGCATGCGCCTATACATTGAACAGCAAGAGCGATTCGTCGAAGACGTTTCTCATGAGTTGCGAACGCCTGTGGCGATCATTGAAGGACATATGAATCTGTTGCAGCGTTGGGGAAAAGACGATCCAGAGATTTTGGATGAGTCTCTGGCAGCCAGTATGCAAGAGATCAGTCGGATGAAGACGCTAGTACAGGAAATGTTGGATCTCTCAAGAGCGGAACAAGTGGATGTTCATTATGCAAATGAAACAACCAATGCAAAAGAAGTTGTCTATCAAGTCTTCAATAACTTTAAAATACTGTATCCGGATTTTGTTTTTACATTGGATGATGACTTATACCATGAGTTGAAGCTGAAAATCTATCGCAATCATTTTGAACAGATCATTATTATTGTCTTGGATAACGCAGTGAAATATTCCACTGATCGAAAAGAAGTTCATCTATCCATTTCGTTGGATCGACAATCCTTTGAAATTGCCATTCAAGACTTTGGTGAGGGAATCTCCAAAGAAGACCTCGACAAGATCTTTAATCGTTTCTATCGGGTAGATAAAGCCCGTGCTAGAACCAAAGGCGGAAACGGGCTAGGGCTCTCTATTGCGAAACAGTTATTGGAAAGCTATAAAGGAAAAATTTCAGCAGAGAGTGTCATCGGTCAAGGAACGATCTTTCGAATCTATATACCGATCGTTCAATCAGAAGATCGGACGAAAAGAGAACGTTAGGCGAAAAGCTTAAGTTCTCTTTTTTTATCCATTAATGATAGATTTAGCCGCAAAATACTTCTTATAAACGAACGTTCGAATCGTTTGACAATGAATAATTCGCTTATAAAAATAGTTGCCAAAAAGCCTATTTTTTTAGTTGATTTTTCCTTTAAGAATTGCTATATTATTACTTGTCCTTGTTAAGGCATTTGTAACAAACACTGATTGATCTTTTTTGAAATTAGTTGTTGACGAAACATTTTACAAGTGTTATTATAACAAAGTCGAAAAAATATCATCTCTGAAAAACCTAATAAATCAAAAAAACTTTTCAAAAAAAGTGTTTGACATATAACGGTTGAGATGGTAAGATAAAAAAGTCGCTGAGGTTAAGAAAGAAGTTAAATAACAACTTCTTGAAAAAAACTTTTAAAAAAGAGTTGACAAATAAACGTCGCTCTGATATGATATGAAAGTTGCTAACACAGCACGGTAGACCTTTGAAAACTGAACAAAGCAAGCAAACGAACCAATGTGTAGGACGTTTCAATTTATTGAAACAAATACATGCAAGCAATAGCTAGCAAAGTTAATTTTTATGAGCTTAATGACCGTATGGTCATTCAAACAAATCATTATGAGAGTTTGATCCTGGCTCAGGACGAACGCTGGCGGCGTGCCTAATACATGCAAGTCGAACGCTTTTTCTTTCACCGGAGCTTGCTCCACCGAAAGAAAAAGAGTGGCGAACGGGTGAGTAACACGTGGGTAACCTGCCCATCAGAAGGGGATAACACTTGGAAACAGGTGCTAATACCGTATAACACTATTTTCCGCATGGAAGAAAGTTGAAAGGCGCTTTTGCGTCACTGATGGATGGACCCGCGGTGCATTAGCTAGTTGGTGAGGTAACGGCTCACCAAGGCAACGATGCATAGCCGACCTGAGAGGGTGATCGGCCACACTGGGACTGAGACACGGCCCAGACTCCTACGGGAGGCAGCAGTAGGGAATCTTCGGCAATGGACGAAAGTCTGACCGAGCAACGCCGCGTGAGTGAAGAAGGTTTTCGGATCGTAAAACTCTGTTGTTAGAGAAGAACAAGGATGAGAGTAAAATGTTCATCCCTTGACGGTATCTAACCAGAAAGCCACGGCTAACTACGTGCCAGCAGCCGCGGTAATACGTAGGTGGCAAGCGTTGTCCGGATTTATTGGGCGTAAAGCGAGCGCAGGCGGTTTCTTAAGTCTGATGTGAAAGCCCCCGGCTCAACCGGGGAGGGTCATTGGAAACTGGGAGACTTGAGTGCAGAAGAGGAGAGTGGAATTCCATGTGTAGCGGTGAAATGCGTAGATATATGGAGGAACACCAGTGGCGAAGGCGGCTCTCTGGTCTGTAACTGACGCTGAGGCTCGAAAGCGTGGGGAGCGAACAGGATTAGATACCCTGGTAGTCCACGCCGTAAACGATGAGTGCTAAGTGTTGGAGGGTTTCCGCCCTTCAGTGCTGCAGCAAACGCATTAAGCACTCCGCCTGGGGAGTACGACCGCAAGGTTGAAACTCAAAGGAATTGACGGGGGCCCGCACAAGCGGTGGAGCATGTGGTTTAATTCGAAGCAACGCGAAGAACCTTACCAGGTCTTGACATCCTTTGACCACTCTAGAGATAGAGCTTCCCCTTCGGGGGCAAAGTGACAGGTGGTGCATGGTTGTCGTCAGCTCGTGTCGTGAGATGTTGGGTTAAGTCCCGCAACGAGCGCAACCCTTATTGTTAGTTGCCATCATTTAGTTGGGCACTCTAGCGAGACTGCCGGTGACAAACCGGAGGAAGGTGGGGATGACGTCAAATCATCATGCCCCTTATGACCTGGGCTACACACGTGCTACAATGGGAAGTACAACGAGTTGCGAAGTCGCGAGGCTAAGCTAATCTCTTAAAGCTTCTCTCAGTTCGGATTGTAGGCTGCAACTCGCCTACATGAAGCCGGAATCGCTAGTAATCGCGGATCAGCACGCCGCGGTGAATACGTTCCCGGGCCTTGTACACACCGCCCGTCACACCACGAGAGTTTGTAACACCCGAAGTCGGTGAGGTAACCTTTTTGGAGCCAGCCGCCTAAGGTGGGATAGATGATTGGGGTGAAGTCGTAACAAGGTAGCCGTATCGGAAGGTGCGGCTGGATCACCTCCTTTCTAAGGAATATTTCGGAAGACTACACATCGTTTGCCTTTGTTCAGTTTTGAGAGGTCTACTCTCAAGTAAATACCCGGGGCCTTAGCTCAGCTGGGAGAGCGCCTGCTTTGCACGCAGGAGGTCAGCGGTTCGATCCCGCTAGGCTCCATTAACGACAATGGTCGTTAAGCTTTGTTCATTGAAAACTGGATATCGAAGAAATAATCAAAACAAGTAACACACACCGAGTT
>NZ_JBIOMH010000001.1:2115000-2660000 GCF_051711285.1 Enterococcus sp. DIV0213h | reverse complement strand
TATCGCTAGTCTAAAGAATCTCCCTGAATCTAGTAACGTCTATAAAAGAACCTCCATGAAGCGATCGCTTCATGGAGGTTCTTTTTCCTTAGATCAGTCAACATACTTAAGAACTGCGACTTCTTTTGGCTTCAGAACTACCAACTGTCTGGTTTCTTTGGTTAGAAGGTCTGCTCCAGGGGCTTTCAGCTTCACTTTGGTTGTCTGCTCGGTATGGTTTAAGAAAAAGACAAGTGTATAGCCAGCACCTTTGCGACAGGTAACGGAGACTTCAGTAGGAGCAGCCAAGAAGTGCTGGGCATGAGTCGCTAATTTATGATTTTCCAGAATGGTCGCTAAAAATGTAGTTAGCCCTTCAAGAGACAATTCTGTTCCCACGTAATACGCATACCCATCGTCGATCTGATTCATAGTAATGGCTGGCTTATCGGACAAATAACCGGATTGGAAGGTTGCCAAAGATTCAGCACCATTTAGATGAATGACTTCCTCCCATAGAGAATTGTCGTACCGACGACCTTGGAAGTCAATTTGGTGATGGGTAGCTGCTTTCATTGGGTAAAACTCTTCTACAATGATCCCTAAGGTGTCCCTAAACAGTCCTGGATAGCCCCCAAGATAGACTTGGTCATATTCATTGACGATCCCACTAAAGAAATTCGTCAAGAAGATGCCGCCTTGTCGCACGTAATCATTGATTTTCTTACCGAAGGCTTCTGGTGCTGAATAGAGATTTGGGGCAATCACTAAAGGATAGCCGTCTAGGGATTCGGAAGGATGGACAAAGTCTACGCTCAGATTTAACGCCCTTAGCGCGCCATACAGGCTGCGTAACTGATGAATGTACTTTAAGGTGCTTGGTTTGGCATCCAATTCCAGCGCCCACCAATTTTCCCAGTCAAAGACAACCGCGACATCAGCCAAGAAGCGCGTCCCAACGATATCCGACAGTTGCGAAAATTCGTTACCTAATTGCGCACATTCACGAAAGATACGGCTTGAATGAGGATCTCCGTGAGGCACCATCGCACTATGAAATTTTTCCGCACCGCCACGAGACTGCCGCCATTGGAAGAACATGATGCCATCAGCGCCATGAGCGAGCGCTTCATAACTCCAAAGACGCAGCTGGTTGGGTGTCTTGGCACCATTGATTTGCCGCCAATTAACGGCGCTGGTGGCTTGTTCCATGATCAAAAAAGGTTTTTTCTTTAAACTACGAGTTAGATCGTTAGCAAGAAATTGCGGGTAAGGGATCTTTTCAAAGGGATTCGGGTACGAATTCCAGCTAACTACATCCATTTCGGGTGCCCATTTAAACCCATCCACGTATTTGTGCAAGCCCATCAGATTGGTCATGTAAGGGATTCCTTGTGAATATTTTGCGATCGCCGCCTTTTCGAGTTGATAGAGCTCCAGATTCATGTCGGAAAGAAAACGGCGATAGTCTAACTGCTGCGCAGGATTTTTGAAGGTCGGCATCGCTTCAGGTAGAAAAATTTCCTCCCAGCTGCCATATGATTGACTCCAAAACTTGGTTGACCAAGCATCATTCAATCCAGCGATGGTCTGATATTTCTCTGCTAACCATGTCTGAAATCTTTTCCGACAATGATCGCAATAACACTCGTGGATGTGACAGGTATATTCGTTATTGATATGCCACATGACTAGCCCTGGATGATTGGCATAACGGTTTGCGACTGCTTCCGACAAATCGGTGGCATATTGACGATAGATAGGGGAAGTCGGACAGTAGTGCTGGCGCGCCCCATGAACCAGTCGATTGCCATGAATGGTCACAGGCAGCATCTCAGGATGTTTTTGAACAAGCCAAGCGGGAGGCGAAGCCGTTCCATTGGCTAGGTCGATCATGATATTGTTTTCATATAAAAGATTCATCAACCAGTCCAGAAAGTCAAAATCATAGGTGGATTCATCTGGCTGCAGATTGACCCAGCCAAAAATATTTATACTTACATAGTTCACACCTGCTTCTTTCATTAAGCGCATATCTTCAAGAATGACTTCTTTAGACCATTGTTCAGGATTGTAGTCGGCACCATAGTAAAGTTGACGTTGCGTTTTCATCAAATCGCTCCTTTATAGACGTTTCTTTAGCATCAAGATACTTGAATCATAGCAAATATTTATCAGTTTGATAGCGGTATCATTTGAAAATCATGAAATGATCCAAAAAAACAAAAATAATTCAATCTGGTTTCGCAGCTAGGACTATCGTCCATCAGTTCTTTTGCCTTGCTGTTTTTTTAACAAAAATATACAATTGAAAAAGGCGGTAAATTAAAGTATCTAGAATTTACATTCTTAGAAAGTTGTTTTTTTATCGGAGGTTTCTTTTTGCTGAAATGCATGTTTATAACTATAGGATCCAAAAAAACTTTGAATTACGAGTAGAAAAAACACGATGAGTCAGAGAAATGAATAATTATGTGATGAGGAATCAAAAAAATGAATGACATAAGTTATTCAATAAAATTGCCAAGAAGGAGAGACAAGCTCATGAACCAGCCAATACAGATTTTTTCTGAGATTGCCCCTTTAAAACGGGTGCTGCTGCATCGTCCAGGCGCAGAATTAGAAAACTTGATGCCGGATTATCTTGATCGATTGTTGTTTGATGATATTCCTTTTTTAACCCAAGCGCAAAAAGAACATGATTTTTTTGCGGATACGTTAAGAAGCAAAGGGGTGGAAGTCCTTTATTTGGAGGATCTAGCTGCTGAAACATTGACAACAACTGGTGCCAAAGAGGCCTTTTTAGAAGACTATTTAAATGAAACAACGATCCTTGATGAAGAGATTCGCAACGAAGTGCGCAACTTTTTCCTGTCGATTAAAGACAATCGCGCCTTTATCGATCATACGATGGCGGGCTTGAAAAAAAGTGAGGTAGAAATTTCAAAAGCCAGTAACTTAACGGCAATTGTTGAAACAGAATATCCTTTCTTGATCGATCCAATGCCAAACTTGTATTTCACGCGAGATCCGTTTGCGACGATTGGTCACAGTGTTTCCTTGAATCGAATGTATTCTGCAACGAGAAGACGGGAAACCCTCTACGGAAAACAAATTTTTACGCACCATCCGATGTTTGCCCGCAATGAGACGAACTTTTTGTATCATCGGGACGAAACGACGCGGATGGAAGGCGGGGATCAGCTGATTTTATCAGATAAAATCGTGGCGATCGGGATCTCTCAACGAACAGAAGTTGCCTCAATTGAAAAAATTGCCGAAACGATTTTTGCCACAGAACCGAGTTTCGAACATATCTTGGCATTTAATATCGGCGAGGAACGAAAATTTATGCATTTAGATACGGTCTTCACGATGGTGGATCATGATAAGTTCACGATCCATCCAGAAATCGAGGGAGAACTTTCGCTGTATTCAATCACTAAACACAAGGACGGTGTGCGAGTATATGAGGAAAAAGATACGTTGGAAAACATTCTTTGCCGTTATTTAGATTTGCCTGAAGTACACTTGATCCGCTGTGGTGGCGACGATTTAGCAGCGGCAGCTAGAGAGCAATGGAATGATGGGTCTAATACCTTGGCGATTGCACCTGGAGAAGTCGTGGTCTATGACCGCAACACCATTACCAATGGGCTGTTAAAAGAGGCAGGAGTCATTTTGAATGAAATCTCGGGCAGCGAATTGGTTCGCGGACGCGGGGGCCCCCGCTGTATGAGTATGCCGTTTATACGTGAGTAGGACAATTATTTGTTATTTTAAATGCTTGTCTTTTCTTTAGAAGCATTTAAGTTAAGAAAAAGACGAGAAAAAACTAAAAGAAAGATTTGAAACATCATTTTGTTTCTAATCTTTCTTTTTTGTCATCATTTAACCTCCAATAAAATGAAAAGGATTTCTTTTTGTGAAAATGTGTAATTTTTGTGACTTTTATATGTAAAGACTATAAAAAAACGCTAGGAACCTTGTTCTATCGCAAAATTTATGTTACGGTTATATTAGAAAACGGAAATAGGTGAAGGTATTTGCCACTTATTGATTTTTGACACCCTACGATCAGCGAATGCCATATGCTTGATTTGTAGTGGTTTTTTTTGCGGAAAAAAAGTGAAAGCAGGTGAGAAAATGACAGTAGATGCCATTCGATTATTACAAGAAGCAGAGCAATTTGCGGAAAATAAAAATAAAGAAGCAGAAGCAGAAAAAAAACAATTGGCACAAGCAAGAGAAGAACGGTTGAAGGCGTTTAAAAAAGAGTTGGCAGAAAAAGAAGCCCAACAAAAAGAAGCAATCAACCAAAAAATCGCAGCTGAGTTGGTACAGTCTAAGGAACCACTCTTGGCTAAGACC
The DNA here is from genome assembly GCF_051711285.1 of Enterococcus sp. DIV0213h. NCBI lineage: Bacteria > Bacillati > Bacillota > Bacilli > Lactobacillales > Enterococcaceae > Enterococcus > Enterococcus sp. DIV0213h. The sequence goes on along the minus strand of NZ_JBIOMH010000001.1, from coordinate 2,655,650 downwards.
CAAGCAGAAGTGGAAACACTGCGAACGATCCCTAATGAATTGAAAGAAGAAGCATTAGCAATAATAATAAATAAGGTTGTGACATAAATGGCAATTGCAAAAATGCAAAAGTTCAGTCTGTTGACCTTTTACGATCAGAAAGAAGCTGTTTTAGAGCAGCTGCAAGACTTTCAAGGCGTAGAACTGCTTTCTTCGGAAAAATATTATGATTCTGAAGAAACGACGGGTGTTTTGACACCGGTTCGCGAGGAACAGTCTGAAGAAGAAATGGAGAACCAGTTTGGTCAAGTCAACTGGAGCTTAAATTTTTTAGAAGAATATGTACCCAAAAAAGGAATGCTGGCACAACTGCGGCAACCAATCAAAAAATATACCCTTCAAGAATTGGCTGAAACAGCCCACACCTATCCTTGGCAAGAATTATGCCAAACCCTTCGTAAACAAGACAAACGTCTTCGCTTGATTGATCAAGAAAAACGCGATGTATTAGCACAAGAAGCAGAACTGTCGATCTGGAAGTATTTCAAAGAACGACCAGCTGTTTTAAAAGAATTAAAAAAATCAGGTGGCTTGTTAGGATCGATTCCTACTTCTGAAATGGCTGACTTTACGACCAACAGTGAAAAGCTGCCGCTTGTCTATGTCGAAACCATTTATCAATCACAAACGACAACTTACTTATTGGTACTTTTCCATAAAGATGTAAAAGAAAAAGTAACTACTCTTCTAAAGAAAGCAGCCTTCGAGCAATACATCTACCCTTATGAGGGGATTCCAGAAGAAGATCTGCAAACGATGAAAGAAAAATCCCAACGTCTAATTGATGAAGAAAAAGAAATCAAAGCTTCTCTTGGTGCGATGACAAAAGAGCAAGAAACCTTGCGGATCGTTGCCGAGTATTTAGATGGAGCGATCACCCGCTTAAAAAGCAGTAAAATGCTTTTGCGTTCGACTCATGCGGTATCGATTTCTGGCTGGGTTCCTGTTGATGGGGCGGCCGAATTAGAAAAACGTATCAAAAAAGGGACCACGGATAACTATTACCTCGAATACCAAGAAGTGACGGAAAAAGAGCTGGCTGATGTGCCGATTTTATTAGAAAACGCACGTTGGATCAAACCTTTTGAAGGACTTGTTCGGATGTACAGCTTGCCGCAATATGACGAGTTAGATCCGACACCATTTATGGCGCCTTTTTACATGGTGGCATTCGGGATGATGGTTGCCGATTTTGGCTATGGGTTGCTCTTGTTTCTGGCGACATTCCTGGGGAAAAAGCTGTTCCACCTCAGCAAAGGGCTGGAACAAAATTTGACCCTCTTTCAGTTGTGCTCGATCCCTACGATTATTTGGGGCTTGATCTATGGCAACTTCTTTGGATTTGAATTCTCATTCCAACTGTTGTCTGCCCAGGATGATGTCAATCAGATCTTAGTCTTATCCGTGATCTTTGGGTATATTCAGATCATGTTTGGCTTGGCGCTGAAATTCTATATTTTATGGAAGAAAAAAGACCAGAAACTGGCTGCGATGTTCCAAGCCGGTTCGTGGATCGTCTTTTTGATCAGTGTCGTTTTTGTCGCCGCAGGAATGCTGCTTTTCCCTGACACCCCGTTACAAATGATTGGGATCGTAATGATCGCTGCCAGTCTTTTAGCAGTGGCAATCGGAGGCAGTTTAGAAGGAAAAACGTTGGCAGGAAAAATCGGTTCTGGATTGTACGGATTGATGGATGTGACCAATTATGTTGGTGACTTGATCAGTTACACCCGTCTGATGGCGTTAGGGGTTGCCGGCGGAAGTATCGCCTCAGCCTTCAACTTGATCATTAGCTACTTGCCGCCAGCAGCCCGGTTCACCGTCGGTATCTTATTATTTGTGGCGCTACATGGCCTGAATATTTTCTTAAGTTACCTTAGTGCGTATGTTCATGGTATTCGCTTGCAGTATTTGGAGTATTTTGGAAAATTCTTTACGGGGGGCGGACGTGCCTTTGACCCGTTCAAATCAAATGAAAATTATGTAGAGATCATCTCAGAAGAAAAGTTACAGGAGGATAATAATGGAAAATTGGATTAGTTTCTTTTACGAAAATGGTGGAATTGTTTTTGCAGCTTTAGGTGTAGCGACCGCAACGATTTGTGGTGGTATCGGATCAACGATCGGTGTGGGGATGACCAGTGAAGCAGCATCAGGCTTGATCTCAGAGCAGCCAGAGAAATTCGGGCAAGCGTTGATTTTGGAATTGCTTTCTAGTACCCAGGGGCTATACGGCTTTGTAATCTCCTTTATGATTTTTGGTCAGATCAGTGGTTCGATCTCATTCGATCGCGGGTTGTATTTGTTTATCGCTTCATTACCGATCGCGTTAACAGCAATTATCGCCGGTAAATGGCAAGGACGTGCCGCAAGTGCTGCGATGCAGATTTTAGCAAAAAAACCAGAACATGTGACCAAAGGAATTATCTTGGTAGCGATGATGGAAACGTATTGTATTTTAGGGTTCGTGATTTCCTTCTTGCTTGTCTTGAATTAAGAGGAGGGAAAAGTGAATGTCTGATATTACACGTTTAACTGACAAAATAACCGCTGATGCGGAAAAGAAATACCAGCTTCAAATCAAAGAAGCACAAAAAGAAAGTGAAAACCAAGAAAATTTAAAACGAGCACAGTTAGAAAAAGAGCTTAATGAACGGTTAGCTTTTTATGAAAAAGAAAAACGCGCTGCGATGTATTTGGAAATCTCAGATGTGCATATCCAATCAAGAAACAAGGTCTTGGCAGCAAAGCAGTCCGTCTTAGATGAGCTGTTTTCTGAGGCTCTGACCCGTTTGAACACGATGGATCAGGCAGCATTTTATACGTTTATCGCGAAAGGCTTGGCGAATGCACGGTTAACTGGTGAGGTCGAGTTGCTTTTAGGCGAGAAGTCCCGTCATTTCGTTGATGAGGAATTCCTTACTAAGTTGCAAGCATCGGTCCCAGAGGTTCAGTTGAAACTGGTAAATAAAACGATCCCTCGTAAGGGTGGCTTTTTGTTGCGACAAGAAGCAATTGAGTTGAATTTTACCTTTGATGCGCTACTAGAAGCCAACAAAGAAGAGTTAAGCAATACGTTACTGCAATTGATTTTTGAACAGTAAGCAGGTGCAAACAGATGAATGACATCAAATATAATACGTTGAATACGAGAATTCGGACGTATGAATCGCAATTATTCGATCGTAGTCGCTATGAGCGAATGCTCTCAGCTGCCAGCGCAGAGGAAATCTATGGGATGCTGCAAGAAACGGTTTATGGTGACTTCATCAATGAAGATGATCGTGTACACGATTTTGAACAAGTCCTGATGGCTGAGTTGAAACGGGTATACGAAACGATGTATCAGTTGACACCAGAAAAAGCGATCGTTGATTTCTTTGCTTTGAAATATGACTATCAAAATCTGAAAGTTTTAGTAAAAGCGGCATATATGCAAGAAGATTTTTCGGCGTATCTCGTCCCAATCGGCACCCAGCCACTTTCCGTCCTTAAAGATCTGGTCAAGACCAGAAAAAGTACTCAGGTCGCGCAAGAGATGGTTGCCTGTGTGGAAGAAGTCTTTTCTTATATTGAGAACTATCATGAAGTCCAGTCCATCGATATCATCTTTGACAACCATTATTGGGAGCAATTATGGACGATCGGTAAAGAATACCAAGACGAGTTGCTGCAAAGCTTGATTCGCCGTCAAATCGATATCTTCAATATTTCAACAACGTTGCGCAGTTACGCGATGAAACGCAAGCGCGGCTTTATCAGCGCAGTTTTAGCCGACCATGGGAATTTACCTGCAAGTGAGTTGTTAGCAGAAATCACAACTTCTCTTGAGGCGTTTGTGGGATACTTGCAAGGAACCCCTTATAAAGAGCTGATCAATCATAGTTATGAAGAATTGGTAGAAAAGAAGACCTTGAATACCTTTGATATACGCAAAGACAATTTTCTAATGGCGAAGCTCAAAGAACAAAAAATCGTGCCTTTTGGGCCGTCAGCATTGGCAGGGTATCTGTATGCCAAGGAAATTGAAAGCAAGAATTTGCGTATTCTCTTGATTGGTAAAATCAATAAGGTGCCAGAAGAGATTTTAAGAAGTCGGGTGCGTGATAGTTATGCATAAAAAAATAGCAATGATGGGTGGTAAGAACTCGATCTTGCCTTTCAAAGGGCTGGGGATCGATATCTTTCCAGTCAGCGATTTGGATGAAGCCGCCCAACAATTAGAAGAGATGGCTGAAGCGTATGGTGTGATCTTTTTGACCGAGCGGTTGATCGAGCAATTAGAACCGATCGTTCGTCGTTACGAAGAACTACCGACACCAGCGATCATTCCGATTCCAAGTAGTACGGGTAGTTTAGGGATCGGCATGGCACGCATTCAGCAAAATGTGGAAAAAGCGGTAGGAATGAATATATTAGATTCATAACAGACAAGTCAGCCAGCTAGGAGGAATAAATGTGGCATTTGGCACAATTGAAAAAGTATCGGGACCACTGGTCACCGCCTCAGGATTAAGTGGCGCAAAAATCCACGAAATCTGCAAAGTCAGTGACAAGGGCCTTATCGGTGAGATCATTGAGATCAAAAAAGGGCTGGTTTCGATCCAAGTATACGAAGAAACAGCGGGGATCGGACCAGGCGAGCCCGTAGAAACGACAGGCGCACCATTGTCTGTCGAACTAGCACCAGGTTTGTTGACTCAGATGTTTGATGGGATCCAACGACCATTAGATACATTTATGTCGCAAACAGAGAGTGATTTTTTGGAGCGGGGGGTCACCATCGATCCACTGAATCGCCAAAAGAAATGGACCTTCGTCCCACAAGTACAAGTCGGCGATACTGTACAAGCCGGTGATATTTTAGGTTCAGTACAAGAAACTTCGGTGATCGAGCATAAGATCATGGTGCCACCAAACTATGAAGGAACCGTCAAAGAAATCATGGTGGGAAATTTTGCGATTACTGAAGTGATCTGTGTTTTAGAAACCATCGATGGTGAAAAATCCTTGACGATGGTTCAGAAATGGCCAGTGCGTCAACCGCGGCCAGTTACTGCTAAATTAAATCCAGGCGAACCGCTAGTCACTGGACAGCGAGTCATCGACACCTATTTTCCAGTGGCAAAAGGCGGCTCAGCTGCTGTTCCTGGACCTTTTGGTGCTGGAAAAACAGTCGTTCAGCATCAGATCGCTAAATGGTCAGATGTGGATATCGTGGTCTATGTCGGTTGCGGTGAGCGGGGCAACGAAATGCGGGATGTCATGAACGAATTTCCTGAGTTGATCGATCCGAATACCGGCAAGTCGATCATGGAACGAACGGTATTGATCGCCAATACGTCGAATATGCCAGTTGCTGCTCGGGAAGCCTCGATCTATACAGGAATCACGATCGCGGAATATTACCGTGACATGGGCTATAGTGTTGCCATCATGGCAGACTCAACTTCTCGTTGGGCAGAAGCACTGCGGGAAATGAGTGGGCGCTTGCAAGAGATCCCAGGAGATGAAGGCTATCCGGCTTACCTTGGAAGTCGAATTGCGGAATACTATGAGCGAGCAGGGCGTTTCCATTCATTAGGCACGCAGCCTCGAGAAGGAAGCATTACCGCAATTGGTGCGGTTTCACCTGCTGGAGGAGACATCTCAGAACCGGTCACTCAAAATACCTTGCGAATCGTGAAAGTCTTTTGGGCATTGGATAGTATGTTGGCGCAAAAGCGGCATTTTCCATCCATCAACTGGATGAATTCCTATTCCCTTTATGAGGATCAAATCAATTCTTATTTGGATCAATTATTAGGTGATCGCTGGTCGGAGCTAGTCAATGAATCCATGGCGATTCTCCAAGAGGAAAGCCGATTAGAAGAAATCGTTCAGCTGGTAGGGATGGACTCTCTTTCCCAGAAAGACCGCTTGACGATGATGACTGCTCGTTCTTTAAGACAAGACTACTTGCAGCAAAACGCCTTCGATGACGTTGATACGTACACTTCCCGCAACAAGCAGTTCAAGATGCTGGAAAACATTCTCTACTTTAATGAACAAGCACAGCGTGCATTGCAGCTAGGTGCTTACTTAGATGAGATCACCAAAGGAACGGTTGATCTGCGTGAGCGCATCGCCCGCAGCAAATACATTCCTGAAGAAGAATTGACTCGCTTGGATACGATCAAGCATGACATCAAAGAAATGTTACAACGAATCATTGAAACTGGAGGTGTTCATTGATGTTGAAAGAATATCGTACAGTTTCCGAAATTGCTGGCCCCTTAATGGTGGTCGAAAATGTTCGAGGCGTGAAATTCGACGAACTCGTTGAGGTCCGCATGGACACAGGCGAGATCCGTCAAGGACAAGTACTGGAAGTCAGTGATGACAATGCTGTTGTCCAAGTCTTTGAAGGTACCAGTAATTTGAGTGCAGAAGAAAGCAAAGCAAGATTTCTAGGGACTGGTTTGACGCTAGGAGTTTCTCTAGATATGATGGGCCGGGTGTTTGACGGTTTAGGAAAACCAAAAGATAATGGCCCGAGAATCTTGCCAGAAAAACGCATCGATGTAAACGGTGAAGCCATCAATCCGATGGCGAGGGACTTCCCAGATGAATTTATCCAAACGGGGATCTCAACGATCGATCATTTAAATACATTAGTTCGTGGACAAAAACTACCAATTTTTTCTGCGTCTGGTTTGCCTCATAAAGAGATCGCTGCTCAAATCGCACGACAAGCAACAGTACCTAGCCAAGAAGGCAATTTCGCGATCGTCTTCGCAGCAATTGGGATCCCTTTTGAAGAAGCTGAATTTTTCGTGGATGAATTCCGCAAAACCGGTGCGTTAGATCGTTCTGTTTTGTTTATGAACCTTGCCAATGATCCAGCAATCGAACGGATCGCTACACCTAAGATGGCATTGACCGCAGCAGAGTATTTGGCTTTTGAAAAAGGCATGCACGTCTTAGTGATCATGACCGATATGACGAATTACTGTGAAGCGTTGCGAGAAATCTCCGCTGCCCGCCGAGAAGTTCCAGGACGTCGAGGCTATCCAGGGTATCTATACACCAATTTAGCGACGCTGTATGAACGGGCAGGACGTTTGATGGGCAAAGAAGGATCGGTCACACAAATACCGATCTTAACGATGCCAGATGGCGATAAAACCCACCCGATTCCTGATTTGACCGGCTATATCACGGAAGGACAAATTATTTTGTCGCGGGACCTTTACAAGCGTAATATCAACCCGCCAGTGGATATTTTACCAAGTCTTTCACGGTTGAAGGACAAAGGAACGGGAGAAGGTAAGACCCGTGCCGATCATGCGGCAACGATGAATCAAATCTATGCCGCCTATTCCGATGGGAAAGCTGCCAAAGAGCTATCGATCGTTTTAGGGGAGTCTGCCTTATCTGACCTTGATAAAAAGTACGCGCGCTTTGCTGATCTTTTTGAAAAAGAGTACGTCAATCAAGGATTTGAAACCAATCGGACGATTGAAGAAACGTTAGATTTAGGCTGGAAGCTATTAGCTACCTTGCCAAAACAAGAGTTGAGCCGTATCAAAGAAGAATTTATCGACGCCTATTACCCAACGGACGAGGATGTGAGTTCTTAATGGCGATCTTAAATGTCAATCCGACACGGATGGAACTAAGTCGTTTGAAAAAGCGGCTGACGACGGCAACCCGTGGTCACAAATTATTGAAAGACAAGCAAGATGAGCTAGTACGTCAGTTCATTCAGCTAGTAAAGAAAAACCAGGAACTTCGTAAAAAGATGGAGACCGCATTGCAAGCAGGAATGGAAGAGTATGTGCTGGCTTCTAGTAGTATTCCCGATGTCGTTTTGCAAGAAGCCTTTATGATCCCTTTGAATAAAGTGACCTTAGATGTGCAAAGCCGAACCATCATGAATATGGATGTGCCAGTGTTGAACCCTGTTTACGAAGAAGAAAGCTCGGATGATGATTTTTCCTACGGTTTTGTGAGTACCACCAGTGAGCTGGATCTCTCGTTGTCCCATCTGGATCAAATGCTACCAGTGATGCTGCAGTTGGCCGAGATCGAGAAAACCTGTCAACTGATGGCCAATGAGATCGAACGGACGAGACGAAGAGTCAATGCGTTAGAGTATATGACGATTCCCAAGCTGACAGAAACCATTCAATACATCGAAAGCAATCTGGCAGAAGACGAACGAGCAACATTGACTCGCTTGATGAAGGTAACGGACATCATTGCAGAAAATGAAGCGAAGTAAGGCTTTTGCAAGCAGTGTGATTACAGCAAAAGGCACGTAGAAATGAAGCGACCCCCAAAAGTTAGACCAAAAATCTAACTTTTGGGGGTCGTTATTTGTATGGCAAAATATCCTTTTGAATTAAAACTAAAAATCGTTAAAGAATATCTTAGTGGCGTGGGCGGATATCGGTATCTTGCCAACAAATACGGTATTTCAAGCAAGTCTCAAGTAAGTAATTGGGTGAATGCCTATCGTGAATACGGAGAGGAAGGTCTATTGAGAAAACATCAAAATCAGAAATATTCTGTTCAATTTAAGTTAAATGCGCTAGAGTTATATCAAACAAGTGAGATGTCCTACCGAGAAGTTGCTAGCACTTTAGAAATGAACAACCCTGCGCTTATTGCCAATTGGATGCGTAGTTTCAGAGAAGCAGGTATTGAGGGGCTCTCAAAAGAGAAAGGGCGACCACTTACTTTGACTAGAAAAAAAGAAAACAAAAAAGAAAATACAACAACTAAAGAACGCGATCGTATCAAGGCATTAGAAAAGCAAGTCCGATCCCTTCAAATTGAGAATGCCTTTTTAAAAGAGTTGAGGAAGCTGCGAAAACAGGAAGCCCAGCAAAGACGCAAGAATCAATCGCACGAATCATCGCCAGCCTCCGAGGATCATTCAAACTAGTTGAGCTTCTTGAAACATTGAAATTTCCTAAAGCAACCTATATGTATTGGCAGAAACGGTTTGACAGACCAAACCCAGACCAAGAAATTGAAGAAAAAATGCTTGAAATTCGCAAAGATCATAAAGATTATGGCTGTCTGCGACTAAAAAAAGAATTAGAGAATCAAGGGATTCATGTCAATAAAAAGAAGATTCAACGTCTGATAAAAAAACTAGGTATCGAAGTAAAGTCTTACACTCGAAAATCTCGACGGTACAATTCTTATCGTGGGAAGGTTGGCACTGTCGCCAAAAATCGTATTCATCGTCGGTTTTATACAAATATCTGTCACCAAAAAATTACAACTGATACCACAGAGTTTAAGTATTATGAAGTAGACACCACAGGTGTCGTTCGTCAGAAAAAGCTGTATTTAGATCCTTTCATGGATTTCTACAATAGTGAAATTCTATCTTATCGGATTTCTGAAAAACCAAACGCACTAGCCATAATGGAAGGATTAGAAGAAGCAATCCAGATGACAAATGATTGTCCATTTCGTAGAACCTTCCATTCAGATCAAGGATGGGCCTATCAAATGAATGCTTATAAGAATAAATTGAAGCAGCATAAAATCTTCCAGAGTATGTCTCGTAAAGGGAATTGTTTAGATAACTCACCTATGGAAAACTTCTTTGGTTTATTAAAGCAAGAGATTTTTCATGGAGAAGTCTATCGGAGTTTAGATGAATTGAAAACAAAAATTGACCAATATATCTATTATTACAACCATAAACGCATCAAAAAGAAATTAAATTGGCGAAGTCCGGTTCAGTTTCGAGAAGCTGTAAAAACAGCTGTCTAACAGTTAATTTTATCGTACAAAAAAGGAGTGGATTTCTCCACTCCATAAAAGTCTAACTTTTTGGGGTCACTACAAAAGGAGGATTCTTTCTACGTGCCTTTTTTGCTTGTTAAGAGCGTAAGAGCAGTTGGTCATCTTTCAACTCAGCACCACTATTTTGATGGAACATTTCCATCAATTCAGGGACCGTCAAATGCTGCTTTTGCTCACCGGCAATGTCTACGACGATCTTGCCTTGATGAAGCATGATCAGGCGATTGCCATAACGAATGGCATCTTCCATGTCATGAGTGACCATGAAAGCCGTCAACTGTTGGGACCGAATCAACTGATCGGTCAATGCCATGACCGTCAATGAGGTTTTAGGATCAAGGGCCGCGGTATGTTCATCTAATAAAATCAATTTAGGCTGCTGCAACGTTGCCATCAAGAGGGTGATGGCTTGCCGCTGTCCGCCTGATAGCAAACCGATCTCAGCAGAAAGGCGATTTTCTAAGCCTAAGTTTAAGCTGGCTAACTTCTCTTGGAAAAACGCGCGGTTTTTCGCTTTGACGCCTGTTGCAAATCCGCGGACTTGGCCGCGTTTGTAAGCCAATGCTAAATTTTCTTCAACGGTCAAACGAACCGCGGTCCCCATACGTGGATCTTGAAAGACCCGACTAATATCTTTTGACCGTTTGGTCACGGATAAACGGGTAATGTCTTTCCCATCTAAGGTGATTTTTCCTTGTTCTGTTGGGATCGTTCCTGCGATACTGTTTAAGAGGGTCGATTTTCCAGCACCATTCCCACCGATGATCGTAATAAAATCACCGGTATTCATTGTCAGGTCAATGCCTCGCAAGACATGGTTTTCATTGATCGTTCCTTTTTCAAAGGTTTGGTGTAGATTCTCGATTGTTAAGACTGAAGTCATTAGGATTGGCCTCCTTTGGTTTTTGGCAGCATCTTTTTAAGTCCTAGTTTTGAACGAAGCTGCGGTAAGGAGAGGCAGATGACTAAGACGATTGCAGATGCCAATTTGATATCGTTGGCCTCGACATTGAATTCGAATACGACGGCCAAGATAAAGCGATAAACGATTGCCCCGATCACGATGGTGATCAATCGCAAAAGCAAAGATTTATTGGCAAATAAAACTTCTGCAATAATGATCGATGCTAAACCGATCACGATCGTACCGATCCCTGAGTTCAAATCAGCGAAGCCATTGTTTTGGGCTAAGAGGGCACCAGAGAGGGCGATACAGCCATTAGAGATCATATAGCCGATAATCTTCATGTTATCAGTGTTGATGCCGTTGGCCTCGCTCATAGCTAAATTGTCGCCCGTCGCTCGCAATGCTAAGCCGATCTCTGTACGGAAAAAGAGGAACAAGCACAAAATGACGATTGCCGCGAAGAGAAAGCCTGCAAGAATCACGGCATTGTTTTTGGTCAGTCCCATGGCTTGAAATTGGGTGAAGACCGTGTCTTGCCCCAGCAAGGCGATGTTGGGAGCACCCATCACACGATTTGTGATGGAATACAGTCCAGTCATCGTGATGATCCCCGCCAATAAGGCAGGGATTTTTAGTTTTGTGTGCAGCAGACCAGATACTAAGCCGGCTACCATGCCGCCGCCAAAGCCCATCAGACTCGCTAAAATAGGCGAGAGACCATTCGTAATACTGATTGCTGCGATCCCAGCGCCTAAGGGGAAACTCCCTTCTGCAGTTAAATCAGCGATATCTAAAATACGAAAGGTTAAAAATACACCAATCGCCAGCAATGCCCAAAGGATCCCTTGAGAGGTGGCAGATTGTAGTAAGAGCAAGAATGTGTCGACTAAATTCATATGATTTCCTCAAATCTAAGTTAGTATGGTTATTCTGGTGCAGTGATGCTGGCAGGATCAATCCCTAAAGCAGCAGCCATCTCTTCATTGACGACTAACTCTAAATTATCCGCTGTTTCAACGGGCGTCGTTGCTGGCTCTGCATCGCCATCCAAAATTTTCGCCGCTAGTTTCCCTGTTTGAATGCCAAGGGATTTATAATCAATACCGTAAGTTGCTAGGGCACCATCATCGACTTGTTCTACGGAACCAGCGACGATCGGTGTTTTGGTTTCTTTGGCCACTTCGCCGACGATTGCAGCAGCAGAGGCAAAGGTATTATCTGTTGGAACATAAATGCCGTCAACATCTTTTGCAAGGCTGGTGGTTACTTGTTGCACATCATTGGTTGTATTGGCGGTCAATACTTTTACATCAACGCCCGCAGCTTTTAAGGCTTCTTCTGCCAAGTCAGCTTGGATTTTTGAATTGGCTTCACCTGCGTTATACATAATGCCGATCGTTTTGGCATCAGGCACGATGCTTAACAGCAAGTTGATCTGTTGCTCAATCGGCACCATGTCTGAAGTACCGGTGATGTTGCGACCAGGTTCTTCATTTGAATCGGCCAATTTCGCTCCAACTAAGTCAGTGACTGCGGTAACTACGATTGGGGTATCGGTGGTTTCATTTGCTAAAGATACAGCAGCAGGAGTGGCAATGCCTAATAAAAGATCTGGTGAGGCATTCACTAGGCGTTCGCTCATACTTTTTAAATTGTCTTGACTGTTTTGCGCATTTTGGTATTCAATCGTTAGGTTTTCACCTTCCGTGTAGCCCGCTTCTGCTAAGCCTTCTTTGAACCCTTCATAGGCTGCATTCAAGGAGCCATGTTCGACCAATTGTAAGACACCGACTGTTTTTGTTCCGTCGTTTTCTTCCGAAGTGTTGCTTGATTCTCCGCAAGCTGCCAATGCCAGTAGTGAAGCTGTCAGTAACCCAGTCGTGATCCATTTTTTCATTTTCATTGTAATTCCTCCTATGATCGTCTCTTTTTTTATGGGGGTTTACCTGAACAAAAAAATCCATTCAGACAATCGTCTAAATGGATTCGATCCTATACCAAGCGTAAACGTATATTGGCAACCATTTAGAAGATTTTCTACATGGCTGCAAGTTCAAGTTAAAATGCTTTAGCCATCATAGATACAAACAAAACTCGTTTTTGGTTTGCATCCATAATGTGATATGAATACAAACTATCTAAAGTAGCTAAAGTAAAAGGTATTCAGTTGTGGGGATACGGTCGTGTTTAACATAAAAAGTTCCTCCAAACTTGAATTGATTTTAGTATAGACAAAAAAAAGCGGACTGTCAAATGTTTTTCCTGAATTATCTGAAAATTTTTGAATAACATGCAGAAAATGTTTGGAAAACAAGTTTCGTTTCAATCATTTTCAAAAAAAGAAAAAAACTTTGTTCCTTCAAGCTTTTTAGCTAAAAAAGAAGCAAAGTTTTTTTCAGGGTCACTCGTTTTCTTCTTTATAATAACGAATGGTATTTTTGATTTCACGAATACTATAAAGCAGATCATCTTCGAAGGATTGATCTTGATCGATATCGATCGTCTCATTGAACATCGCTTCGTATTCAGCGATCGTTAGCTTTTGACGGTCATCGAGCAACGCTTGGTGTGCCGCTTGCGCCAACTGTTTTTCATAGCCGGGTACCAACAAGCCGCTGAAAAATTCAGCAACCGCTCCTGATCCGTAGCTAAATAATCCGATTCGATCATTTGCTTGCAGGCTAGAGGAATTTTCCAATAAAGAGATCAAGCCCAGATACAGTGAACCAGTATACAAGTTACCGGTACGACGGCTGTAAACGATCGATTCTTCATAGCGAGCCATCAGGCGTTTTTGTTCTGTTTCATCTTCTTCGGCAAAAACAGCCAACAAGGCTTTTTTACCCATTTTTGTATAAGGGATATGGAAGCTCAAAGCCGCATAATCTTTTGCTGTCCGCTGATTTTTTTCGCAATGGGCTTGCCAAACTTGTTTGAAAGAATCGATATAAACGGCATTTGACAAATGACCATCTACCATTGGATATTGATGTCCTACTGGACGCCAAAAATCATAAATATCTTGCGTCAACATCAAATTATCATTTTCAAGCTGCAAAATTGCTGGATCCGCCGAGATCAACATAGCAACAGCGCCCACACCTTGAGTGGGCTCGCCACCAGAAGCTAAGCCATAACGGGCGATATCTGAAGCCACGACCAAAACTTTGCTTTGTGGATTGGCTTGTACATGGGCTTTGGCAAATTGTAAGCCCGCCGTTGCGCCGTAACACGCCTCTTTGATTTCAAAGGACCGTGCAAATGGCTGGATACCTAATAGGCGATGCAAAACCACTGCCGAAGCTTTTGATTCATCGATGCCAGATTCTGTTCCGACGATCACCATATCAATTGCTTGTAAATCTTCTTTCGTAAGGATATCTTTTGCCGCGTGCATGGCAAAGGTGACGATATCTTGTGTTTTTTTATTGACCGCCATTTGATCTTGACCGATCCCGATCGTAAATTTATTCGGGTCTACCTCTCGGGCGTGAGCTAGATCAACCATATCTATAAAATAGGGGGGGACAAAAAAATTTATTTTATCAATACCAACGTTCATTCCGTCGCTCCTTTATGTTCTACATACTTAGTAGGCTACACGTTCTAAGGTATCATATTTTTTGAAAAAAATGAAAAAGAATTGATTAGAATTTAAACTTTATTAAAGAAAGTAGAAAAGGGTGCGACAACCGAATGTGGGGTATTCTTTTTTGGAGGATTTAATGATATATTTCAAGAGGAGGTGACGTACGTGGAAGAAGTTGTCATTATCGACGCACTAAGAACGCCAATTGGCAAATACCATGGGTCATTAAAAGAATATACAGCGGTAGAATTAGGAACAGTCGCTGCAAAAGCCTTGTTGGCAAGAAACCAACAAGCAAAAGAACATATCGCACAAGTGATTATCGGAAATGTGCTACAAGCAGGCAGTGGTCAAAATCCAGGACGCCAAGTTTCCTTGCAAAGTGGGCTTTCCTCAGATATTCCAGCCTCAACGATCAACGAAGTATGTGGTTCGGGAATGAAAGCGATTCTAATGGGGATGGAGCAAATTCAATTGAACAAGGCATCCGTCGTATTGACTGGTGGGATTGAAAGTATGACGAATGCGCCGCTCTTTAGTTATTATAACAAGGCGGAAGATCAGTATTCAGCTCCGGTGTCAACAATGATGCATGACGGATTAACAGATGCATTCAGTAGCAAGCCAATGGGACTGACGGCTGAGACGGTAGCAGAAAGATACGGGATCACTCGCAAAGAGCAAGATGAGTTTGCCTACCACTCACAAATGAAAGCTGCCAAAGCGCAAGCAGCAAAGAAATTTGATCAAGAGATCGTGCCGTTGACTGAAAAATCAAGAACCGTTTTACAGGACGAAGGCATTCGCGCCGCTACGACAGTCGAAAAATTAGCTGAATTAAAAACAGTTTTCAAAAAAGACGGTACGGTGACTGCTGGGAACGCCTCAACCATCAATGATGGGGCGGCCATGGTCTTGATCGCGTCAAAAAGCTATTGTGAAGAGCATCAGATTCCTTATCTGGCAGTGATCAAAGAGATCATCGAAGTCGGTTTCGCCCCAGAGATCATGGGAATCTCACCAATCAAAGCAATCGATACGTTACTGAAAAAGCAAGCACTGACGATTGAAGATATCGGTATTTTTGAGATCAATGAAGCCTTTGCAGCTTCTTCGATCGTAGTAGAACGTGAACTTGGTTTGGATCCGAAGAAAGTCAACCGTTACGGCGGGGGCATTTCACTGGGACATGCCATTGGAGCGACTGGCGCGCGGATCGCAACGACCGTCGCTTATCAGCTAAAAGACACCCAAGAGCGCTATGGAATCGCCTCTTTGTGTGTCGGTGGCGGATTAGGGCTAGCGATGCTGTTAGAAAATCCTTCGGCGACAGCAAGTCAAACGAATTTTGATGAAGAGACGGCATCAGAAAAAACAGAAAAAAAAAAGTTTTACGCCCTCGCGCCTAATGAACGATTAGCCTTTCTTGAAGCACAAGGAGCGATCACAGCAGCAGAATCCTTGGTTTTTCAAGAAATGACGCTAAACAAGGAAACTGCTAATCACTTGATCGAAAACCAAATCAGTGAAGTAGAGATCCCGTTAGGCGTAGGGCTGAACCTGCAAGTGAATGGCAAAGCATACACTGTCCCGTTAGCCACAGAAGAACCCTCGGTGATCGCAGCGATGAGCAATGGAGCAAAAATGGCTGGGCCCATTACGACGACCAGTCAAGAACGTTTGCTTCGAGGCCAGATCGTCTTTATGGATGTTCAGGATCCGGAAGCGATTTTGGCAAAAGTTGAATCCGAGCAAGCAACGATCTTTGCAGTGGCGAATGAGACGTATCCTTCCATCGTGAAACGCGGCGGTGGATTGCGAAGAGTGATCGGTCGGAACTTCTCGCCAGCAGAATCTGACTTAGCAACCGCTTATGTGTCGATCGATTTAATGGTTGATGTCAAAGATGCGATGGGCGCCAATATCATCAATTCAATTTTAGAAGGAGTGGCAGAGCTTTTTCGCAAATGGTTCCCAGAAGAAGAAATTCTCTTTAGTATTTTAAGCAATCTCGCTACGGAATCGTTAGTAACAGCCACTTGCTCGGTGCCTTTTGACAAATTGAGCAAGACCGGAAATGGCAGACAAGTTGCCGAAAAAATTGTTCATGCAGCTGATTTTGCCAAGATCGATCCATATCGTGCCGCTACCCATAACAAAGGGATCATGAATGGGGTTGAAGCGCTGATTTTGGCTACCGGAAACGACACTCGCGCCGTTTCTGCCGCTTGTCATGGCTATGCTGCCCGTAATGGCCGCATGCAAGGGTTGACTTCCTGGACCATCATAGAAGACCGTTTGATTGGTAGTATCACACTGCCGTTGGCGATCGCCACAGTCGGGGGTGCCACAAAAATATTGCCAAAAGCCCAAGCTGCGTTGGCATTGACTGGTGTTGAAACGGCGAGTGAGTTAGCTTCGCTGGCGGCAAGTGTCGGGTTGGTTCAAAATCTGGCCGCGTTGCGGGCATTGGTTTCAGAAGGTATCCAGCAAGGCCATATGAGCATGCAAGCCCGTTCATTAGCTATTTCAGTTGGAGCAAAAGGAACCGAGATTGAACAGCTGGCAGCTAAGCTGCGAGCTGCGACTCAAATGAACCAAGAGCAAGCCCGTAAATTTTTAACCGAAATACGCAATTAAAAAAGGTTCTCTAGGCATTTGTCTAGAGAACCTTTTGTTTATCGTTTCGAAATCGCCGTGTGGGCATACGCCTCGATCAATGGAATGACTTCTAATTTTACTTTGTATTTGCGCTCTAGCGCAGTTTCGATGGTAAAAGTATCACTTTCTGTTTCAGAAATCGTTGCTAGAACACGATCTTCTTTCGGGGAAGCTTCGATCACGATCGTTTCTCCTGAAGATTGTTTGGCAGAAAATTTAGGGAATGCTGCGATTTTTTCAGCAAATGCTGAAAAAGTCATTGTGTTGTCAGCAGTATCAGCCATTGTTTCAGTTGCTTTTTCTACTTCTTTAGTTGATGAAGAGGTAGTCGGTGCAGCCGCTTCAGCTGGTGCTGATTCTTCCTTCACTTTCGCTGGTTCTTTTGCAGGAGCGGGTGCCGTACTTTCTTGCGGATTGGTCGGCAACCAGTAAGCAGCGATCTCATCGACTAAGTTATCGCTGAAACGATCAAGCAAACCAGCTTCTAAGCGTTGGATTCGTTTCACGACGATCTTGAAGTTCTCATCTAAAGGAACAGCGATTTTTTGTTCTTTTGGCGTTTCCTTCAACAATTCAATCAATAATTCCTCTTGGTTTTTAGGATTGATATACACAGTCGTCGGAAGGTCAAACTTATCTGCTGTTTTGCGCTCGATCGCTGTAAACAACTGTTGTCGAGCTGTTTCATAAGACGGGCGGAATTGTTGTTTCAATTTTGCTAATTGTTTCTTTTTCATAATCTTCTCCTCTCGATCACTATCGATTATAAGGAAAATTTGCAGAAAAGAACAGTGATTCTCATGAAAAAATACAAAAAAATTTATATACTTCCTGAAAAAACACCAACGCTGCTAAAAAAGCGGCGCTGGTGTTTCTACTAGATCATTGATTTGATGGTACTTGGGCATCAGGACCAAAAGGTCATTTTCTCCAGTTGCGACTAAGTAGTTTTCCCAAAGAAAAAAGCGTGGTTCCCCAGTAAGTTTCTCGGTCAGCATCTGCTGATAGTCGCTGGTCGTCCATTGACGTGCTGGAAAGTGTTGGACTTTGTCTGGCCAAACGAGAAAAACAAAATCAGCATGTAAGGCTTTTTGAACAGCAGGGGAGAGATGATTCAAATCAGTTTTTTTCATAGGCTTCTCCTTTATAGAGAGTGAAATTAAAACCCTGTCGTATCTGGATTGGTCGCTTTCCCAACCACACCATCTAATTGATCGATCGTTTTCATGTCCTCTTCAGATAGCTCAAAATCAAAGACGTGAATGTTTTCTTCGATCCGACTTGGTGTGACTGATTTTGGTAATGGCAAGAAACCATGTTGTAAAGACCAGCGTAATGCAACTTGAGCGATTGATTTTTGATGCTTTTCAGCTAATGCTTTCATTTCTGGTACATCAAAGATCTTCCCAGTACCTAATGGGCTGTATGCTTCAAGCAATACATCGTGTTCTTGGCAATAAGTCACGACTTCTTCTTGTAACTCGCCAGGTGCAAGGAAAATTTGATTGACCATTGGGAAGATAGTCGCTGTTTTTTTCAATTCTTCAAAATGATGTGGTAAGAAGTTGCTGACGCCGATCGCTTTGATTTTGCCTGCTTGATACAACTCTTCAAAAGCACGCCATGTTTCTGCGTTCGCTGTTTGCCAATTGTCGCGAAAAGCCACTGGATTTGGCCAATGGATCAAGAAAAGATCGATATAGTCTGTTTGTAATTTTTCTAAAGATTCTTCAAAAGAGGACATCACAAGATCATAAGAATGGTTCGCATTCCATAATTTTGTAGTCAAGAAAAGCTCTTCGCGGGGAATGCCGCTTTCTTTGATCGCTTGACCAACACTGGCTTCATTTTTATAGCCTTGTGCTGTATCAATATGGCGGTAACCTACTTCTAGTGCTTTTTTGACTGATGCTACGGCAACGTCGCCGTCTGGTGTTTGCCATGTGCCAAAGCCTAGCTCAGGGATGGTCACATTGTTTGATAACGTATAGCTGTTCATGTTCATTCCTCCGTTTTCTGTGATACTTCTAGTTTAGCAGACGAGGCAGGAATTTCCAATGATTGCACCTTTTAAAAAGAAAGCGAATGTTGAAGGAAAATGCCGATTCGCTCTTGTCAGTTCGCCTATTTATTTTGTACACTAGACAAATGGATAAGGAGCGTAACCAATGGATATTTATTTGAAACATGCGATTTTACACATTGTGGACCGTCAAACAGGCGATCCAGTTTTTTCTCAAGTTGAACTTGATTTAACAACGGAATACATTCGTGATTATTTGACGAAGAAAATACAGAAACTTGCTACACCGCAAACCAAAACAGGTCGTTTACTCGAAACTTCAACGATCGCTCAATTGGTCAAACAAGCACCAGACGACTTTATCGCAGCCAGTGAAGCGATCGTGCAACGCTGGTATGAAGCGTACAAGGAAAGTGAAGATGCGCCAAGTGCGGATGCGTTTGTCGTCTTATATGAATTAGATACAAGAATGCAGCTGGCTTTTTTGAAGGTCAATTATCAAGATGGCTATACGCATTTTATTGATAATGGGGAGGCTGGGATCGAAAATAATTTGATTTTGCATCGTGCCTTACTAGCTGGTAAAACCCAAAAGGCAGATGAAGGAATCACGATCGATGTGGAGAGCTTAGACTTTGAACTGATTGAAAAGAAATATAGCTTTTCAGGTGAAAAATACGCCTACTTTTCAACAAAAGTCATTGATGCCGAACCGATCCCATCTTTAGAAGAAAATGTCAAAGTCATCAAAAAAGTAGCCGAAAAAATTGGTCAGAAATTTGAAACACCCACCTATAACGTTGTTGCCGATTTGAAAGAAGCGGTCTACGATACGATCGAAGAGTCTGGTCATATCGATGTGAGTGAAGTGGCGCAAAAAGTCTTTAAAGACAATATTACTGCTCAGCTTTCATTTCAAGAAGAAGTGGTTGAAAAAGGATTCGTCAATCAAGCACCGATGATGCGGGATGTTCGTGAGATCTCGGAGAAAAAATTTGGTAAGCAAAAACTAAAATTATCGAATGGAATCGAATTGATCGTTCCTTTGGATGTTTACCGAGATCCGAATTTGATCGAATTTATCAATAACCCCGATGGCACGATTTCCGTAACGATCAAAAATGTAGAAGAAGTGATTAATCGGATGTAACAAGAGCTGTTTCTAAGCAGACGATGGCAAAACAAGTACAAAAAAGCGGCTCTTTGTCAATAATGAAAATGGGGCTGAAGAATCAATTCTGATTCATCAGGCCCATAAATTATAGAGCACAAAAAGCAGGGCGTCCTCATTTAGAAAGAGGACGGCCTGCTTTTTTACAGACGCTTGCTTGATAGCAGCAATTATTGAGGGGTCAACTTTTCAAGAGCCGCTTGAGGAACGTCTTCTTCAGAAACTTCTTCCCAGCTTATAACGCCTTTGTTTGGATTGACCAATAGTTTCAAATAGGCGCCTTCTTTCAAAGGAGCGGAACGGTGTTCATTCATTTTGACCGTTTTGACGTCACCAGAGGCGCTGTAGGCTGTTTGTGTATAACGATAGATGTTTTCAACGACCCCCTCGTCACTGACTTCGGTATCGTGTTCCCCCGCATCGTTGATAACTGTATAGTAGTCACTTCCACCATAGTAATAGTCATAAGTAAGGAAGCAGCCGCCAAGAAAAATTGCTGTAAAAACCAGCGCTGCAATGATTTTCTTCACATTTCTCACCTCATCTTCTATTATTCATAAAAACCAGGCTTGCGTCCAATGGATCACAAAAAGCAAAGAAATTCTTAGGGATTAGCTGCCGAGACCTCTCGCTTGACTTTGACTAATTTTGACCTATAATAAGGGTAGATTTAAACTTACAAAAAATAAGTTAATCCTTATCTCTTTGGAAGCGTAAATCGCAAAAATATGATTCGAGTCAACCAACGACTCAACTTTCTCTAGGAGGGAAACAATATGGCAAAACAACATTATGATCGTAGCAAACCCCATGTCAACATCGGAACGATTGGACACGTCGACCATGGGAAAACCACCTTGACTGCTGCAATTACGACAGTTCTTGGGAAAAAAGGGCTTGCCAATCCGCAAGATTACGCAAGTATCGACGCGGCTCCTGAGGAACGCGAACGTGGTATCACAATCAATACTGCTCATGTGGAATATGAAACGGAAAAACGGCACTATGCCCATATCGATGCACCGGGACACGCGGATTATGTGAAAAATATGATTACAGGGGCTGCTCAAATGGACGGCGCAATCTTGGTCGTATCAGCGACAGATGGCCCAATGCCACAAACACGGGAGCATATTTTGCTTTCTCGTCAAGTGGGTGTGAAACATTTGATCGTCTTTTTGAATAAGACGGACCTTGTCGATGATGACGAGTTGATCGATTTAGTTGAAATGGAAGTCAGAGAATTGCTGACTGAATATGATTTTCCTGGCGACGACATTCCTGTGATCAAGGGCTCTGCGTTAAAAGCTTTGGAAGGGGACCCAGATGCTGAAGCAGCGATCTTAACGCTGATGGATACAGTAGATGAATATATCCCAACGCCTGAACGAGATACTGACAAACCATTGTTGTTACCGATCGAAGATGTCTTTTCGATCACAGGACGGGGAACCGTTGCTTCTGGTCGGATCGATCGCGGCATGGTAAAAGTCGGGGATGAAGTAGAAATCGTCGGAATCAAACCTGAAACACAAAAAGCAGTCGTGACAGGGGTAGAAATGTTCCGCAAAACGATGGACTTCGGAGAAGCTGGCGATAACGTAGGGGTATTGTTACGGGGCATCACCCGTGATGAAATTGAACGTGGCCAAGTGTTAGCAAAACCAGGTTCTATCACACCGCATACGAAATTCCAAGCGGAAGTCTATGTGTTGACAAAAGAAGAAGGCGGTCGCCATACCCCATTCTTTAATAACTATCGCCCACAATTTTACTTCCGTACAACGGACGTAACTGGGAATATCGTTTTACCAGAAGGAACGGAAATGGTGATGCCTGGTGACAACGTAACGATCGATGTGGAATTGATCCATCCGATCGCTGTAGAAAATGGAACGACCTTCTCGATTCGTGAAGGTGGACGAACAGTCGGTTCTGGTATTGTTACCACGATCGAAAAATAATGATGAGTGAAACAGTGCTTCCTTTTGAAGAAGCGCTGTTTCCTTTTTCTTGTCGAAAGATCGCCAATCCCTCGGTCAGCTTAAGATTGCTTGTTTTTTTCTAAATAATCTTGTGATTTTATTAAGGATTTTTTAGGAGAGAAAAAATTCTAGTCAGCCCGTCCATTTCATAGTACGATAGATTCTGACTTAGAAAAGATGGGATGTATTTGATGAGAAAAATTCGACGTTTCCTAGGATTTATACTGAAGCTGGCCCTCGTGCTGCTACTGATCGGGGCAGGGGTTTGGGTCTATCGAAACTACACGGCATTGAAAGCTGTCTATGCGTATGAAGAAGCAATCGCGCAACAGACGCAAGCCCACGACATCTCTGAATATCAGTCATTAGCCATGAGCATCATGCTGACGGAGTCAAAAGGACAAGGCAACGACCCGATGCAAAGTTCTGAAAGTGTTTATGGAAAACAAAATCAGTTCGATACGCCAGAACAAAGCATCGAACAAGGTGTTTCCTATTTAGCTGAGTTGATTGAAAAAGCCGAGCAAATGAACTGTGATCTTTGGACCGCCGTACAGGCGTATAATTTTGGTACAGATTATATTGATTATGTCGCTGCCCGAGGGGGAGTGAACACCTTAGAGTTAGCAGAAACATATTCCAGAGAGGTTTTATCTCCATTGTTAGGCAATGATACGGAACAAACCTATCGTTACTGGGGCATCCAATCCGTTTTTTATAATGGTGGTCACCTGTATCATAACGGCGGCAATTTATTCTACGCTGATTTAATAAAAATGAATCAATGGAAGATCAATGTTACGGCGCGTTTCTTTTCATAAGCGTTGTAAAATAACTGAAACAAAAAAGCTTGAAATACAAATAAAATATGGTAAAATCATTATGAGTGATTCTGTCTAATTATTCTTCGCACTGATATCTATTAGTGCGTTTTTTTACCTAGTAAACCGATGAATACTTACCAAATGGAGGTGAGTGGATGGCACGAATTCCTCAAACAGTCATTGACGACATTCGCGAACGTAGCAATATCGTCGATATCGTGGGACAGTATGTCCAGTTAAAGAAGTCTGGAAAAAATTATTTTGGTTTGTGTCCGTTCCATAATGAAAAATCACCTTCTTTTTCCGTTGCAGAGGACAAACAAATTTTTCATTGCTTTGGTTGTGGTCGTGGTGGAAATGTGTATGGTTTCTTGCAGGAGCTTGAAGGGATCAGTTTTCCAGAAGCAGTCGTCAAAGTAGCAGAAATGAATGATATTCCTCTTGATCCGCAATATCAGCAGTCTGAAGGCATCAATGAAGCGACCTCACAAACGAGTCAATTGATTGCGTTACATGAAAAAGCCGCCGAAGTCTATCATCACATGTTGGTGAATACGGCTGCTGGACAAGAAGCGCTTGATTATTTATTAGATCGTGGATTGACGATGGCACTGATCGAAGAGTTCAATATTGGCTTTGCACCGAATGAACGCTCGTTTTTGGAGAAAGTTTTTTTGAATGAAAAAGCCAAAGCAGAGTTTTTTCCTGATACAGGACTCTTTGTTCAGCGCAACGATGGCTCACTGGCGGATCGCTTTTACCAGCGAATCATGTTTCCGATCCGCAATCCTCAGGGGAAAACGATTGGTTTTTCTGGTCGGTGGTTAGCAAGCGAAAAAGTCGGTGATCAAGACCAACCAAAATATTTAAATAGTCCTGAAACGATTCTTTTCAATAAACGCGAGGTTCTTTTCAACTTTGACAAAGCGCGACGAGCGATGCGTAAAGATGGCCAAGTGTATTTATTTGAAGGATTTATGGACGTGATCGCCGCTTGGCAAGCAGGGATCGAAAATGGGATCGCCTCGATGGGGACCAGCCTGACCAATCAGCAGATCGCTCACATCGAGCGAGTGGCACAAGAAGTGATTCTTTGTTACGATGGAGATAGTGCAGGGGTTGAAGCCACGAACCGTGGGATCGATCTTTTGCAAAACAATAGCCGCTTGAAATTATCTGTGGTTCGAGTGCCGGAACGGATGGACCCAGATGACTATTTGCGCAAATATGGGACAGAAGCTTTTTATAAATTAGCTGTACATGGGAAAGAAACCGTCTTTGCTTTCAAAATGGATTACCATCGAGCAAATCGAAATTTGGCCAATGAGAAAGAGCAGCTAGATTATGTCCAAGTCGTTTTAAAGGAATTACAGCGGGTGGATTCTTTGCTGGAGCAAGACCGTTATTTGACTCAGTTGTCCACAGAGTTCAACTTGAGCCGTGAGACCTTGCAGCAGCAGCTCAAGCAAAACCGGCAAGAGCAGCAGCCGCGGCAAGATGCACCGCCGCCAGCGCCAACAACCAATAATCCTATGGTCTTTACGCCGCCAACGCGGCAGCAGCCCAAAACACAGGTAGAAAAAGCACAAGAATTATTATTGTACCGTTTGTTTCATGACAGTACGTTAAACCATCGCTTTCGAGCGAGTGGCATATCCTTTATCCATGATCGTTACCAACAGCTTTATCTGCTGTTTGATGCGTATATGGAAACAGAAGAACACTTTGTTTTAGCAAAGTTCTTAGATTTTTTAAAAGAAGATTCAATGAAAAAAATGGTGATCGATATTGCAGATCTTAAAGCTTCTGAGGAAGGGACTGAACAAGAATTTCAGGACATTCTGCAGGTATTTCAAAAGTCGGGCATTGCTGAAGAAATCAATCAAAAACGAATCCAGCAGCAAGAAGCAAGACAAAAAGGAAACCAGCAATTAGAACTTGAACTTGCGATCGAAATCATTGATTTAACCAAACGGTTGAAACAAGCTAAATAGCGAACTGAAAGGGGCTTTCTTTCATGGCAGAAGAAACAAAAAAAACGTATGACAAAGCAGTTGCCGAATACATCCGAGAAAACAAAACAAAGGGGCAAGTTGTTTACGATGACATTACGAATCGTTTAGCAACGCCGTATACTTTGGATGCTGATGCAATGGACAAATTAATTCAAAAACTGGAGGATTCAGGCATCAGTGTCGTGGATGAAAATGGAGAGCCTTCAGTCCATAGTCTAAAGAGCAATGAAAAACGACAAGAAACACAACCTCAAGAAGATCTGTCTGCACCAACTGGTGTGAAAATCAATGACCCCGTTCGGATGTACTTGAAAGAAATCGGTCGTGTGCCGTTATTGACCGCAGAAGAAGAAGTGGCGCTCGCACTGAAAATCGAAGAAGGCGATCAAGAGGCAAAACAGCGTTTGGCAGAAGCCAACCTACGTTTGGTCGTTAGTATTGCCAAACGTTATGTGGGTCGAGGAATGCAATTCCTTGATTTGATCCAAGAAGGAAACATGGGCTTGATGAAAGCCGTTGAGAAATTCGACTACCGCAAAGGGTTCAAATTCTCGACGTATGCGACCTGGTGGATCCGTCAAGCGATCACCCGTGCGATCGCTGACCAAGCGCGAACCATTCGTATTCCTGTGCATATGGTGGAAACCATCAACAAATTGATCCGTATTCAACGGCAATTGCTGCAAGACTTAGGGCGCGAACCGACACCAGAAGAAATCGGCGCAGAAATGGATCTGCCGACGGAAAAAGTTCGTGAAATCTTGAAGATCGCTCAAGAACCTGTTTCATTAGAAACACCGATCGGTGAAGAAGACGATTCTCATCTAGGTGATTTTATTGAAGACCAAGATGCCACAAGTCCAGCAGAGCATGCGGCTTATGAGCTGTTGAAAGAGCAGCTAGAAGATGTACTGGATACGTTGACTGACCGTGAAGAAAACGTGCTGCGCTTGCGTTTCGGAATCGATGATGGTCGTACTCGGACATTAGAAGAAGTCGGCAAAGTCTTTGGGGTAACGAGAGAACGGATTCGTCAGATCGAAGCAAAAGCATTACGGAAACTACGCCATCCATCTCGTTCAAAACAATTGAAAGATTTCTTAGAATAATCAAGGTTTATCGACTTTCCAAAGGAACCCTTTGGAAAGTCTTTTTTATTCAGATTCTGTCCTCTCGACACAAGATTGGTAAAGAACTTAATAAAAACGTAACCAAGCAAGTGTTGGCTAATTGCCAAGAATGTGATAAATTTAATTTTGTGCATCTGCATCAAAACGTAACAAACAACGAAGTGTCAAAAAAGACCCATTATTTGCTGGTCTAAAAAAAGAAGCAGTAGGTACAGCAAGCGTCTGATGAAAGAGGCGACTGCTTCATAAAAGGAAATGCAAAAAACAAAAGGAGTCAGTTTGAATCAATGAAGAAGACATGTCCTGAATGTGGATTTCAAGCAATAGAAGAAACACCCGTTTGTCCCAATTGCGGGTTCCAATGGAACCAGGCAAAGGAGAATGAACTGGAACCAACATCTGACTCTTCCGTTACGCCAGAAGAGCCACAGAATAAAAATGATGATATTCGCTGGTCAGACTTTAAAAACGTCCCGATCGGAAAAATGGAGGAGCACTTAGGTGATCGGCCATCCTCAAATGAAGAAACGATCGACCTCGCGCAGCAAGGGACTTTTTCCGATGAGCAACATGTAACCCCCACATCAGCCTCTAAGAAAGAAGCTGAGGAAAAAACGGAAGTAGAAAGTTCTAGCGCAACGCAAGAGCATGCGACATCAGCCAGTGAGGAAGCAAGTGAAACCGATGCACTAAGTACGGAGGAACAGCATGACGCTGATATTTTGGCTGCTTATATCCGCCAACACAAACTTGATGAAGAAGAAAAAGCCGCTGCTCTAGAAGCAGAAGCCGCCACTGATGATTTGTCTGCTACTGAAGAAGAAAGTCAGGAACAAGCCAGTGAGGAACCTCTACTGATAAGCGAAGATGAACCAGTGACGGATCCAGTCATTGAAGAAGCGAAGAAGCAGCCAGAACCAGTGATCGATCCAATTCCTGAGCCGATCACCGCAGCGGATGAAGCACCGAAAAAGGCGACTACTGAAGAAAAAACGTCGACGCCTAGCGAAAAAAAGAAGAGTCCTCGCAAAGCACTCTATATTACAGCGGCTTGTTTATTAGTGGCAGCTGGTGGCGGTTGGGCGTATTACTATCAACAGCAGCAACAAGAAACAGCCCGAGAAACGCAACTGGCGCAGGAAAACCGTACACTCGATCAAATTGAAAATGAGCTGAATGATTTTTATACAAATGATGAACGAGTGTTCATTAAAAACGACAAAACATCAGAACAGCTGACGGCTGTGACGAATCAGTTGGCAGAGTTTCAAGACCATGAACGGTACGATGCCTTGTCACAAGAAGCTGCGACGATCGCTGACAAACTAGCAACTTTGACCGAGATCAACAGCTATTTTAGCAGTCCTGCCGTTGTGGAAGATCAATTGGAAGAAGTCTCATTGAAAGAAGCGGCTGCCGTCACAATGGCGAAGCGTGAGAACGGGGATGCCTTTGATGAGTTGATCAATCAAGCCATCGACATGGGACAAAAAGAGTTCAGTGCGATCGAGGAAGTTCAAAATGCGGTGAAGAGCATGGTGGCTTTAAGTGGTGATGGTGAAGCACCTGCAAGTGTCACCCGTGAGAACTACAATGCCTTGATGAAAAAAGTTCAAGCTTTACCGATCGATTCATTGGTGGAAAGTCTCACTGCTGATCTGCGCAAAGTCGATACTGCGTTGACGAAGCGTGAAACCGCTACGCAAGAAGCAGCGGCACAACAACAAGCGGCCCAAGAAGCAGCACAAGCGGCGGCTTCTGAGAACAACGCTTCCGCTTCGAGCGGCGGTTCTACAAGCGCTGCGACGCCTGCACAAAGCACGTCTGAAGAAGAGTATGTGCTTTCGCCAAATACGCCAACAAATACCAATAATCAGCCAATTATTCCAGCCCGTCAAAGTGATTTGAATGATGTAAACAATAGCGCTTGGGTGTGGGCAGATGGTGTCCAAGAAAAAATCATTGCCACAGCGATTGCCCGTGGTTACGTGGTTGATGGTGGTTATACTTTTGAACGCGTGCGGATCGTCAACGGCGAAGGCTATTACAATTTTTATGCGACAAATGCCCAAGGCAGCTTGCTTAAAGGAACGGATGATTCAGCGTTCCCGCTATACTTATTTACGGTAAACGCCAAAACTGGCTATTTCAGAGGCAATGGGAACGATCACACCGTTCGCTAAGTCTCCTGAGTCACTAGAAAACTTTCAGAGTTATTACATGCACATGTGAAAAATACTTGTTTCCCCTCCCTGTTTTCGATATGATGAAAGATAATCGTTCACACAGGGAGGGTTTTTTGTGCAGAAAATAGAAAGATATGATCGCTTTGAAGATGGGGTCATTGCTTGTGTACCAACGATTCTTGGGTACTTAGGGATTGGTTTTGCGATGGGGGTCGTAGGAAAAGGTGTTGGGTTGTCGATTCTTGAAATTATTTTAATGTCTATTATTGTCTATGCAGGCAGTGCTCAATTTATTATTTGTGCATTACTCGCGATTCAAGCACCTTTCATGACGATCGTCGCAACCGTCTTTTTAGTGAATTTACGACATTTCTTAATGAGCTTATCAGTGGCTTCCTATTTTAAAAAGACTCCTTTGCTTTCTGCTATTGGGATTGGGACGCTTTTGACTGATGAGTCCTATGGCGTTTTGACGACGGCACTGCAACAAGACAAACCAGTCACAGCGAAATGGACCCATGGGTTGAACGTGATGGCGTATTTGAGTTGGATCTTCGCAACCTTTTTGGGCGGACTATTAGGCTCGTTTATTCCAGATCCAGAAGCGTTAGGCTTAGATTTTGCCTTGGTAGCCATGTTTGTTGGTCTTTTTTTATTTCAAGTAGAGCGACCCCTCAAGAAGAAAACCCAGCAAACGCTCTTAGTACTCGGGGCAGTTGTGGGGACATTGATTTTATTTATGCGTTTTTCTACTGCTGAGATCGCGGTAATTGCTGCGACATTGGCAGGATGTTTGGTTGGGACGGTGACACATCATGACTAATTTTGTTATACTAATGCTAGCATGTGGGTTGGTTACTTGGATTCCGCGGATCGTTCCTTTTTTATTTTCTAAAAAGCTCGTATTTCCGAAACCTTTCACCATCTTTTTGAGTTACTTGCCGTTGTGTATTTTGGCGGCATTGTTGGTTCAAAATTTGCTGATCTTTCGAGAAGGGCAATTTCCCATCTTGAAAGTCAAAGAAACTATTGCCTGTATCCCAGCATTGTTGGTGGGGTATTATACAAAAGATTTGATGAAGATCGTTATCACAGGCGTTATTGCTATGGCACTGCTGCGTTTCTTTTTCTAGCAACGGGCAGTTTTTATGAAGAAGGAGAGAATAGATGAAAGACTTATTAGCATCCGTATTTAGCGGATTGATCATTGATGAAAATGAACAGAATTATTTTGTTCAAAAAGGCGGGGTTACCTTCCGACTAGCCAAGGAAGAAGGTGAACATCATTTAGGTGAAGCCGTCGAAGGGTTTGGCTATCAAAACCAAAAGCAAGAAAATGTACTCACTACGAATATTCCGAAAAGCCGCAAAGGGCATTATGCCTTTGGTACAGTCACAGGAAGCCGTCGCGACTTAGGCGTTTTCGTCGATATCGGTTTAAAAGACAAGGACATGGTGGTCTCATTAGATGAATTGCCAACAATGCGGGAACTTTGGCCCAAAAAAGGCGATCGTTTGATGGTCAGCTTGCGCGTCGACGACAAAGAGCGTATATGGGCTTCGTTAGCAGATGAGAAAATCTTCAAGGCACTGAGTAAGAATGGTACGGAACAGATGAAGAATCAAGATGTTACAGGTACCGTGTATCGCTTAAAACTAGCGGGAACCTACTTATTGACGGATGATTTTTATATTGGCTTCGTCCACCCATCAGAGCGCTATCAAGAGCCGCGTCTTGGGGAAGTTGTCAAAGGACGAGTGATTGGGGTTCGTCCAGATGGGGTCTTGAACCTTTCGTTGAAACCAAGAGCTCACGAGGCGATTTCAAATGATGCCGCCATGGTCCTAACCTTTTTAGAACGAGCACCAGAAAATAAAATTCCTTTTACCGATAAATCAGCACCAGAAGAGATTTTACAAACGTTTGGTATTAGTAAAGGCCAATTTAAACGGGCGTTAGGAACCTTGATGAAACAGCGTTTGATTGAGCAAAAAGATGGCTTTACGATTCTTGTTAAAAAACCTAATTGAGAATACTTGTTTCTTTTGCTGTTCTAATTTATAATGATTACAATGTTTGTCTTGGGTGATTCTCACTCAAATTAGAATCGTTATAAATTAGCGGCATACGGAGGCAACTATGAACACAACAGCAGCGTTAAAAAAGACCAAGAAACAATTGCACGAGTCGGGGTTCAAATTAACTCCTCAGCGAGAAGCGACGTTGTTGGTCTTATTAGAAAATGAGAAAGATCATTTATCCGCCGAAGAGATTTTCTTCTTTGTGCGCAAAAAAAATTCTGAGATTGGCTTAGCAACCGTCTATCGAACATTGGAGATTTTGACGGATTTGAAAATCGTCGATAAAGTCAGTTTTAATGACGGTGTCGCTCGTTATGACCTACGTAAAGAAGGCGCCAAACATTTCCATCATCACTTGTTGTGTTTGGAATGCGGCAATATCGAAGAGGTTGAAGAGGATCTGTTGGGCACAGTCGAAGAGATCGTCGAACAAAAGTACCATTTTTTAGTAAAGGATCATCGGTTGACATTTCATGGTGTCTGCCAAAAATGCCAAAACAAAGCCTAGTGTCTGTAGCTGGGTAATTTGAAAAAAATTTGTTATCACCCGAATGATAGTCAGATGGTTTCGATAGGAAGAGTGCTCTTTTTTCCAATTTGAAAGAAACCAAAAAATCTGCTATGATTCGGGTGTTTCCTTGGGCAAAAGATACGGGTAGATGCCTCTTTTTTGTTGGCAAGCTACTATCTAAACGAGCCAGAATTTGATATGATAAAAAAGCTGAAAGTAGAGGAAGCCCCATGAACGAACAAATTATTGATTATCTTCATTATTTGACCATTGAGCGCGGGCTATCCCAAAATACCCGTGCCAGCTACCAGCGGGATCTGCAACAGTATCTTGCGTTTTTACAAAAAAAACAAGTGACGCAGTGGCAACAGATCGACCGAGTGATCGTTTTGTCTTTTTTGCAAAGTTTGCAAGAGGCGGGAAAATCCTCGGCAACCGTGATTCGGATGGTTTCCAGTTTGCGAAGATTCCATCAATATTTGCGTCAAGAACGGTTGACAGATCATGATCCGATGCAACATATTGATTCGCCGAAAAAACAGCAGAAGCTACCTGACACTTTGAGTTTGCAGGAAGTGGAGCGCTTGATCGAAACACCAGATACTCGAGCGGTGTTGGGCATTCGCGATCGAGCGATTTTGGAAGTGATGTATGCGACAGGTTTGCGCGTCAGCGAGTTGATCGGTTTGAAATTGAATGATTTGCATTTAAGTATGGGCTTGTTGCAAACAACTGGGAAAGGCGACAAAGAACGGATCGTCCCATTAGGGGATCTAGCGATTCAATGGATCGAAACGTATCTCAGCGATGCACGTCCGTATTTGACGAGAAAAACACCGGATGAAAGCCACCTGTTTGTAAACAACCATGGCACGCAGCTGTCTCGTCAAGGAATCTGGAAAAATTTAAAAGCCTTGGTTCGACAAGCTGGGATCACCAAAAATGTGACTCCCCATACGTTGCGCCATAGTTTTGCGACCCATCTATTAGAAAACGGGGCAGATCTGCGAACGGTTCAAGAGCTGTTAGGACACGCAGATATCTCGACCACTCAGATTTACACGCATATAACGAAGAAACGGATGACGGAAGTGTACAAGCAGCACTTTCCGCGCGCCTAGAAATCGAGGATGGAATGGAAGAAATCAAAATAAAATTAGCTGTCTTTGAAGGACCGTTGGATTTGCTGCTTCATTTGATCAAAAAACTGGAAATCGATGTTTATGACATTCCAGTTGCAACCATCACCGAACAATACATGCAGTATATCCATGCCATGAAAATTTTAGAATTAGAAGTCGCTGGTGAATATTTAGTCATGGCGGCAACTCTGATGGCGATCAAAAGTCAGATGCTGTTACCGAAACAAGAGCTGATTGCTGAAGTGGAAGAGTACGAAGAAGATCCACGGGATATGCTGGTGGCACAGCTGCTAGAATACCGCAAATTTAAGTATGCAGCCGAGCAGCTTTCCGAAAAAGCGGAAGAGCGAAGTTTGTATTATACGAAAGATCCGATGGATGTCGATGAATACAAAGAGGAAGAAGATCAGTTAAGAGCCAATCAATTCAATACGATCGATCTCTTTTTGGCTTTTCAAAAAATGATCGAGAAAAAGAAAAATCGCCAAGTACTAGAAACCAAAATTTCTCCTGATGAAAGCACCATCGATGAAAAGATGGCGGCGATTCAGCTGGAGATGCAACATGTCAGTGCTAAAAAAGGCCGCAGCTTTGATTCGTTTTTTACGACCTACAATAAAACAGAAGTTGTGGTAACTTTTATGGCACTGTTAGAATTAATGAAAAAAGGAACGATTCGAGTAGAGCAAACAGACAATTATGCGTCGATTCTGCTCTATCCAACAGGTAAAGAAGATGAGTAAATATAGTGAATTAGAAGCGATCTTATTCGTCGTCGGTGATGAGGGGATCGGACTTGAAGAATTGAGTTACTTAGTCAAAAGCAATACTGCCAGTGTCTATCAGCATTTGCAGGAACTAAATCAGCAATATGAAGAAAATGAACATACTGCGTTGCATATTCTTGAAGTGGGCAATCATTTTATTTTGACCACCAAGAAACAATTTGCCCCTTTATTGAAGAAATATGCTGAATCACCGATGGGCAGCTCGTTGTCTCAGGCCGCTTTAGAAACGTTGTCGATTATTGCTTACAAGCAGCCGATCACTCGGATGGAAGTAGAAGAGATCCGCGGCGTCCAATCTAGCGGATCGGTTCAAAAATTGGTGGCAAAACGACTGATTGAAGAAAAAGGCCGCGTTGACGGACCAGGACGAGCGATCCTATATGGTACGACGGAATACTTTATGGATTATTTTGGCTTAAAAAGTTTGGCTGAATTACCCGATATCCAATCCATGGAAGATGAACTTGAAGAAGATGCACCGTTTGATCTTTTTTACGACCGCTACAAACAAGCAGAAACAGAAGGAGAATGAAGATGGAACGTTTGCAAAAAGTGATTGCCCATGCTGGCATCACCTCAAGAAGAAAAGCTGAAGGATTGATAACCGAAGGCCGAGTGCGTGTCAACGGGCAAGTGATCAAAGAATTAGGGGTCCAAGTTAGCTCAAAAGATGTTGTTGAAGTCGATGGTGTACCAATCGAACAAGAACAACACGTCTATTATCTATTCTACAAACCTCGTGGTGTGATCTCAGCTGTAACGGATGATAAAAAGCGCAAAGTCGTTTTGGATTATTTTGCTGAAGTTCCTGAACGGGTGTATCCCGTCGGGCGCTTGGACTATGATACCTCTGGTTTGTTATTGCTGACAAATGATGGGGAACTGTCACAGACACTGATGCATCCGAAACACGAAGTCGACAAAGTGTACGTTGCCAAAGTCAAAGGGATTGCGGATAAAAAGCAGCTGCTCCCATTGACAAAAGGGATTCGGATCGAAGGTCGTAAGACGGCACCTGCTCGCTTTGAGATCTTGTCGACAGACCAAACAGCGCAATCTAGTATTGTGCAATTGACGATCCACGAAGGACGCAACCATCAAGTCAAAAATATGTTAAAAGCAGTTGGTTTGCCTGTGCAAAAATTAAAACGGGAAAATTATGGTCCGTTAGATTTGAAAGGTCTTCGTCCAGGGGAATACCGAGAGCTGACGAAGAAGGAAGTCAGCCAGCTGAAAAACAGTGCAAAATAATTGAAAAGTATCTGAAAACGTAACTATTGTTAATTTTTAGATTTTGTGTATAATAGAACATGTAATAAATAGAATAAAGGTTCGTCTTCAGGGGCAGGGTGCAATTCCCGACCGGTGGTTATAGTCCACGACCTATTTCTTCGGAAATAGCTGAATCGGTGAAATTCCGATACCGACAGTACAGTCTGGATAAAGAAGATAGAGCGTATTTGATTTGCTTATGGCTATTTCGAGTGCCCTCTTTTTTCCCTGTGGAAAAAAGAGGGTATTTTTTGTCTGGCGCCGACAAGAAAGCCGAGGAAATTTAATAGGTTCGTTTGAAGAGGAATCCTGAGCTTAGGAGGATTTATACTGATGAACAACAAAACAAGAAAAATGGTGACGATCGCCATGTGTGCTGCTATGGGAACAATTTTGCAATTTATCGCTTTTCCGATTTTCCCAGCATTCAGCTTTTTAAAGATCGATTTTAGTGATATTCCCGTGATGATCATGATGTTTTTATTTGGTCCTTGGAGCGGGGTATTGACTGCTTTCATTCGTTCGGTGCTGCATTTATTCTTATCTGGTTTTTCACCTGCTGATATGGTGGGGGATACGGCAAGCTTTTTAGCATCATGTGCCTTTACTTTGCCAATGTACTACTTTTTCCGCAAAGGTATTCACACCAAAAACAAAATGGTTGGTGTCATCAGCGGTATCTTGTCGGTAACGATTTTTATGAGTGTGGCGAACCTATTTGTGATCACACCGCTTTACCTGCGCTTTTTCGGGGTCACAGCCGATCAATTTTTAGGAATGTCTTTGCCGCAATATGTGGCGATCGGGATCTTACCTTTCAATTTGGTCAAAGGCGCAATCGTCAGTGCCGTTTTTTTAGCACTTCACGCCAAACTGCTGCCATGGTTGGCTCGTAAGCAGCCCCATCATTCTGCTATAGGAAAATAAAAAAATGAGCCGACTTGCTGTTGCAGACGAAAGGTCTGTTAATAGCAAGTCGGCTTTTTTTATTTTTCCATGATAATCGCACGGGTAGGGCATTTGCGATAAGCAGTTTTGACTTTTTCTTGTTGGTCTTCTATGATAAACTGTTGCCGAGCATTCGGTTCTTGGGCAAATAAAACGATCCCGTCTTCATCATAATCGAAGATCTCGGGGGCATAGATCGCACATAGGCCACAAGCAATGCAGCGCTCAGGAATAATTTTACAGCGTTGTGACATTTTTTAGTCCTTTCTGGAGGGGAAATATGGATTCTTTTATTTTAGCGCTGTTTTCTGATACTGACAAGCTGCGCCCATCAACACTTTATCAAATTCTCATTGGTAAGCGTACTAGCTCTGTCTTGAGTTATGCCTTTTTTTATGATCGCTTAGGTCTCTTTCAATCGTTGCCCCAGTTGAATGAGAAAGCGTATCAACAGACGCTCGCTGACTTGATCCAACGAGGGGCTCTAAGTCGAGATTCAGATGGTCTGCTGCTCAAAACGACCGCTAGAAACAGCCAGCAGCCAGGTGAACGATTGTTGCGTTATGCGAATTACTTTCGTTATGGACGAACGACGGAGGAGTCTTGGCGTTTTGTTCGGCTGCTGGTTCAAGCAGCTGCGTATCAAGGCGTGACCAATCAGTATATTCCCGTTGAAAACACGCCACTCTATACAGAACCTGTCCGTCAGCTGATCCGTCACAATCCTGAGATCAAAAAGTGCCTGTATCAAGAGCTATCAGCAATTTTTGACCAGCTTCCCGCAGAAGTGGCAGATTTTTTAGCGGGCACCTTATCGGGTCCAGATATTCTAGGGCAGGCGTTTTTTCAGCTTTTACCAGAAAATGTTCAAAGTAAGCCTTGGGACACTCTTTATGTAGGAGCTTCGATCCATCAATTTTTAACCTTGATCGAAAAAACGCCCCAGACGATCCTGTTTCGAGGATTGTCGCCTTTTCTGAAGAGAAATTTAAACCAAAGCATGGTGGAAAGCCGAGCATTGTTTTTGCGAGGCGATTCTGTCGAGCAGATTATGGAAAAAAGAAGGATCAAACGAGGAACTGTTAATGATCATTTGATTGAGTGGGCATTGCTTGATCCCACGTTTCCTTTTCAGCGCTTTGATACAGCGTTGTTGAAAAAGCTGCCAGAAGCTTCTTGGAAAAATAGCTATCAAGAATTACAGGCGCTTCTTACGACTGATTTTTTGACGATTCGTTTGTTACAGATTGCTCAGAAGCGGGGGATTCGATGTTAGAAGATGCACTGAATCAGTATTTTGGTTTCAAAACATTCCGCCAAGGACAAAAAGAAGTCATCGAAAGTGTTTTAGCACAGCAAGATACGTTAGCGATTCTACCTACTGGGAATGGCAAAAGTCTGTGCTATCAGCTGCCAGGGTACCTAGTAGACGGGATCGTGATCATTATCTCGCCGTTAGTCTCTTTGATGGAAGATCAAGTCTACGGCTTACAAAAGCAAGGGGAAAAACACGCGATTGCGTTTAATAGTCAATTGGACCTTGCTGATCGCCAGTATGTGATGCAGCATTTGCAGAAGTACAAGTTTTTGTTTTTAAGTCCAGAAATGATCGTACAAGAAGCTGTTTTGCATCAATTGGAACAGGTTAAGATCGCCATGCTCGTGGTGGATGAAGCCCATTGTGTTTCGCAATGGGGCATTGATTTTCGACCAGAGTACTTGCAGCTTGGTGAAGTAAAGAAACGCTTGAAGGCACCCGTCACATTAGCCTTGACGGCTACTGCAACAGCACAAGTGGAAGCAGACATACGGCAAGTATTATTAGCAAAGAACGCCAATGTCTACCGTTATTCGATGAACCGCAGCAATATCGGCTTGTTCGTAGAGCAAACGACAGACAAAGATGCGGCATTAGCAGACTATCTCAGCCGCTTAGGCGGGGCTGGGATCATCTACTGTTCCACAAGAAGCAAAGTCGAAGAAGTCTATAACAAACTGCGTCAGCGCTATTTGGTAGGCTATTATCATGGTGGTCTCGCGAGTGATCAAAGAAAAACGTTGCAGCAGCAGTTTTCTCAGAATAAATTAAAATTACTCGTTGCTACCAATGCGTTTGGGATGGGGATCAATAAGGAAGATATTCGCTTTGTGATCCATTATGATCTACCTGATTCGTTAGAGAATTACAGTCAAGAAATCGGGCGAGCTGGTCGTGATGGCAAACAAAGCAATGCGATTTTGCTTTATCAGGAACATGATGAGCAGATCCATTACTTCTTTCAGCGAGAAAATAAAGAAGAACGCCTTGCTTTAGAACGAATGATTCAGGAGAAGAGGAAAGAACCCTTGACACCGTTGCAAGAAAAGTGGCAGCAAAAAATGAAAGAGTTGGGGACTTCCTTTTGGCTGGAAACATTAAAACGCAATGAACAGCAAAAACAAGAACAATTACAGAAAATGTTGGCTTATATTCATTTTACAGGTTGTCGCCGACAATTTTTACTGGCGCATTTCGGAGAGGAAGCCCAGGAGAATCCTTATTGTTGCGACAATGACGGGATCGAAATAGCGGGTGAAGAACAGCTGCCCGAGAAAAAGGAAGCCCATCATTGGCAGGAACGTTTAATAAAAATTTTTAAAGATATAAATTGAATCGTATTTTGTAGGACAGTTTTTATTTACCTATGGTATAATACATCGGAAGGAAACTAGGAGGGAATACGAGTGAGCAAGAAAGACAATGACTACAATTCAGAAAATCAAGAACCGTGGGAACAACCAATCTATGATACAGAATACGATGATTCTGCATCAAGATCCCAACAAAGAAAACAAAAGCGTGGGAATTCACTCTTTTTGACGATCGTTTTAGTTTTGCTTTTCTTGATCGTGGCAATTCCGGTTGGTGCCGGTATTTGGGTATTGAACCATAACAATGATGCCCCAACCACAGCAAGTTCGAGCAGTACTGTAGATAGTACGACAGAGTCTTCAACAACCGAAGCATCAACGACGGAATCATCCACTACGGAATCGACAAGTGAAACGAGTTCGTCAACAAGTGAATCAAGTTCTTCTAGCAGTTTTTCTGCGCCAGCTTCATCAACACCTTCAAGCAGTGAGCCGGCACAAGAACAAAACAATGCTGGACAAGATACTACCCAAAATAACCAAGGGCAAGGCGCTGCTGGTACTGAACAGTATACCACTGTGCAAGCAGGTGAAGGTCCTGAACAAGTGGCAGCCCGTACAGGCATCTCAGTTGAAACCCTATATCAATTAAATGGGATTGATCCGAACAACTACATGCTTTACCCTGGCGACACGTTAAGAGTTAAATAAAAAACCGCTTTGGCGGTTTTTTTTCTTGAAAGAGATAAGCCAAGGTGGACGATAAGCAGAAACGATGAAGGAATACACATCGTTGGGAAACGAGGAGTAAGAAAAATGAAAAAAATCAACATCGCTATTGATGGTCCTGCGTCATCTGGGAAAAGCACAGTGGCAAAAATCATCGCGAATGACCTGGGATTTATTTATACGGATACTGGTGCCATGTATCGAAGCATCACGTATTTAGCTTTAAAAACGGGCTGTTCACTTGAAGATGAAGCGGCGATCGCTGCTTTGATCGATCAATACCCCATCACTTTTGAACCGACTGAACACGGTCAAGAGGTCTTTGCAGGAGGAGAGCAAGTCACCGAAGCGATCCGTCAGCCAGAAGTAACCAACGCAGTTTCGAAGGTGTCGGCATACCCTGCGATCCGTGAAAAACTCGTCCAACAACAGCAGTTGATCGCTAAAGATGGCGGTGTCGTGATGGATGGCCGCGATATTGGCACGGCGGTTTTACCACAAGCAGAAGTCAAGATTTTTCTGGTAGCAAGTG
The DNA here is from genome assembly GCF_051711285.1 of Enterococcus sp. DIV0213h. Taxonomy (NCBI): domain Bacteria; kingdom Bacillati; phylum Bacillota; class Bacilli; order Lactobacillales; family Enterococcaceae; genus Enterococcus; species Enterococcus sp. DIV0213h. The sequence continues at coordinate 2,616,675 of NZ_JBIOMH010000001.1, read as the reverse complement.
TGGAAGAACGCGCACAGCGCCGTTTTAAAGAAAATCAGCAAAAAGGGATCAAAACCGATTATGAGACGTTGAAAGAAGAGATCCAGCAAAGAGATTATCTGGATTCTCACAGAGAAGTCTCCCCTTTGAAACAAGCGGAGGATGCGGTTCGAATCGATACGTCTGGTTTAACGATCGAGCAAGTCGTCGAAGCAATCAAAAAAACCATCAAAGAAAAAATTGATTAACAAAAACAATGGGTGTTCCCCATTGTTTTTTTATTTTTTGAAACCAAAAGATGAAAGTGAGTAAGAAAACAGAGGTGAAAAGACTTTTTTAACGAAAAAACCGTAGTTTTTTAGGAAAATAAGAGAAATCGCTTTATTTTTTTTTCATTCTATTTTAAACTAAAAGATGTAGTGCAATTATTGCAGAATTGTTGGTTAGGAGGACATGAGAGATGACAGAATTTGAAAATAATCAGGTTGAGAGTGGAAATGAATCAATGGAAGCCGCTTTAGACAATTTCCAAGAAGTAAAAGTTGGAGATATCGTTAAAGGTGAGGTATTGGCCATTGAGGATAAACAAGCGATCGTAGGGATCGAAGGCGCCGGCGTTGAAGGCGTTGTTCCTGCAAAAGAATTATCAACTTTACCTGTTGAAGACATCAACGAAGCAGTCAAAGTTGGGGATGTCTTAGAATTGGTTGTGATTTCAGCAATTGGTAAAGACAAAGAAAACGGCAGCTATCTCCTTTCTAAACGTCGCTTAGACGCGAAAAAAGTTTGGGAAGATATCGAAAAAGATTTCCAAGAAGGAAAAATCATTGAAGCACCAGTCACCAACGTCGTTAAGGGCGGGTTAGTGGTTGATGTAGGTGTTCGTGGGTTTGTCCCAGCATCAATGGTCGAAGACCATTTTGTTGCGGATTTCGAAGATTACAAAGGGAAAACATTGACCTTCAAAATCGTTGAGATCGAGCCTTCAGAAAACCGTTTGATCCTTTCTCATAAAGCAGTTGTCGAAGCAGAAAAAGCAAAACAAAAAGAAGCTTTATTAGCTGATTTATATGAAGGACAAGAAGTAGAAGGAAAAGTAGCGCGTTTGACCGACTTTGGTGCCTTCGTAGACCTTGGCGGCATCGATGGACTTGTCCATGTCTCTGAAATTTCTCATGGACATGTTGGCAAACCGAGTGACGTTTTATCTGTTGGCGATACCGTCAATGTGCGTATCTTATCTGTTGATGCAGACAAAGAACGTGTGTCACTTTCGATCAAAGACACATTGCCTGGACCTTGGACCAATATTGAAGAGCAAGCGGCTGTTGGCAGTGTCTTGACAGGGACTGTTAAACGCTTGACAAGCTTCGGTGCGTTTGTGGAAGTCTCCCCAGGTGTTGAAGGGCTGATCCATATTTCACAAATCTCCCATAAACACATTGCGACACCACATGAAGTCTTACAAGAAGGTGATGAAGTGCAAGTGAAAGTGCTTGAAGTGAACCCTTCAGAACACCGAATCGCATTAAGTATCAAAGCATTAGAAAAAGCCGAAAACACCAATGAAACACAAGAGGTTTCAGAGGACGACTATCAATTGCCAGAAGAATCAACTGGTTTTACTATGGGTGATATCTTAGGTGATGCCTTAAAAGACAGCGACGAAGAGTAATTGTATGCCATCAGCTTATAACGATTCGATGTTTGAATTTGTTATAAGCTGGTTTTTTGTTTGCCAGGAAAGCTTGCAACTTTCCATGGCTTTAGGTAAACTAAGTAAGATTGAATACAAGAAGCAGCGTACAAGGACTGCTTTTTTAAATGGAGGGTAAAAAATGTCAAATCCAACAATAGCGATCGTTGGACGTCCGAATGTGGGGAAATCGACCATTTTCAACCGGATAGCTGGAGAACGAATTTCGATCGTTGAGGATACTCCAGGAGTGACCAGAGATCGTATTTATGCCACTGGTGAATGGCTAGGCCGTGAGTTTAGCGTGATCGATACAGGTGGGATCGATTTAAGTGATGAGCCGTTTATGGATCAAATCAAGCATCAAGCAGAAATCGCCATCGATGAAGCAGATGTCATTGTTTTTATTACGAGTGCTCGTGAAGGAGTAACCGATGCTGATGAGCTTGTGGCTCGTTTGCTGTACAAAAGCAACAAACCCGTGATTTTAGCCGTCAACAAAGTTGATAATCCCGAGATGCGTACCGACATCTATGAATTTTATGGTTTGGGTCTAGGCGATCCATACCCAATCTCAGGAAGTCATGGATTAGGGATCGGGGATGTTCTTGATGAAGCAGTCAAACACTTCACCAATGAAGCAGAAGAAGAAGATGATTCCATCATCAAGTTTAGTTTGATTGGTCGACCAAATGTCGGTAAATCCTCTTTGATCAATGCAATTCTAGGGGAAGAGCGAGTGATCGTTTCTGATATCGAAGGAACGACTCGTGATGCGATCGATACCCATTTTACCAGCGAAAGCGGTCAAGAGTTTACCATGATCGATACCGCCGGGATGCGTAAAAAAGGGAAGGTCTACGAGTCTACTGAAAAATACAGTGTGATGCGGGCGATGCGGGCCATTGAACGCTCAGACGTCGTCTTGATGGTCTTGAACGCCGAAGAAGGGATTCGCGAGCAAGACAAACGGATCGCTGGCTATGCCCATGAAGCAGGCCGAGGAATCATTATTGTTGTCAATAAATGGGATACATTGAAAAAAGAAACGAATACGATGCGTGATTTTGAAGAAGAAATCAGAGACGAATTCCAATATTTGGATTACGCGCCAATCATTTTTGTTTCCGCAGTGACGAAACAGCGCTTGAATAAGCTGCCGCAATTGATTGAAGAAGTCAGCATGAATCAAAACATGCGTATTCCATCTGCGTTGTTGAATGACGTCATTATGGACGCTGTGGCGATCAACCCAACCCCAACAGACAAAGGCAAACGTTTGAAGATTTTTTATGCGACGCAAGTAGCTGTCAAACCGCCAACTTTTGTTATTTTTGTCAACGAAGAAGAACTGATGCATTTCTCTTATGCACGTTTCTTAGAAAATCAAATCCGCAAGGCATTCACTTTTGAAGGAACGCCGATTCGGATCATTCCTCGCAGAAGAAAATAGAGATTTTATCATACTTTGTTTCTTTTTACAAAGAAATCTGTCCTTTTCTAGAAAAATGGGAAAAAACCAAAAAAAAACCCCCTAAAAACGTTAAAATCCTTGATATTACAAGGTTCTTATGATAACGTTATATCAGAATATTGATGGTAATCAATATTTGACAAAAACCTTGGACCACTCAAGATTTTTGTTGATGCATGACATCAAAAAAAATATCAGGAGGTGAAACCATCCATGGCAAATAAAGCAGAATTAATCGAAAAAGTTGCAGCAGCTACTGACTTAACTAAGAAAGACGCAACTGCAGCAGTAGACGCTGTATTCTCAACAATTCAAGACGCTTTAGCTAACGGTGAAAAAGTTCAATTGATCGGCTTTGGTAACTTTGAAGTTCGTTCTCGTGCAGAACGCAAAGGACGCAACCCACAAACTGGTGAAGAAATCAAGATCCCTGCTAGCAAAGTACCTGCATTCAAACCAGGTAAAGCTCTTAAAGACGCAGTGAAATAATTGAGTCTTGTAGAAACCCTTGAGTAATCAAGGGTTTTTTCTTTTGTCTAACTAGGGACTGCCACCATGCAGGCGGATCGCATGGGAAAAGAAACGGTTATTATTGTCAGAAAATTCAAAAATATTTTTTGTTTTTCTTTTGGTCTAAAAAAAACAAGGGTTGCGGGCACACTTTAATTCTCAAGCAAGAATAAAGGTGATTTAAAAGTCATTTTTATCAAAAGAAGCAAGCGATTAAATGACATCTAATGTGAGGAAGGGTTCCTTGGAATTGTCATTATTGAAAAAAAATTCAGAAAATTCGTTGACAAGTGTTTTTGCAAAGGGTATATTGGTAAACAATTACAAGAACGTTACTATTTCTAATGAAGGAGCCATTTTCTATGCGCAATTTTAATCAATATTTATTAGTCATTATTATTGATACCAGGACTTAGAACACGGAAGCAAAAATTATCCGTTTGTTTGAGTCCTATTTGCGTAAGTAAAATGGGATTCTGGCAAAGCATCCCAGTTTTTTATAACCGGGATGCTTTTTTTTATTCCAAAATGCAGGAGATGATGAGTGTGAGAAGTGATCAGATTAAAAAAGGGATCGATGCAGCGCCAGCTAGGAGTCTGCTCTATGCCACAGGACAAGTAAAAAATATCCATGACATGAACAAGCCATTTATTGCGATATGTAATTCCTATATCGATATTGTGCCTGGACATGTGCATTTACGGGAGTTAGCAGATATCGCTAAGGAAGCGATTCGTGAAGCTGGCGGCATCCCTTTTGAGTTCAATACGATCGGTGTGGATGATGGCATTGCGATGGGCCATATTGGCATGCGTTATTCGCTACCCAGCCGAGAATTGATCGCTGATTCCGCAGAAACCGTGATCAATGCTCACTGGTTTGACGGCGTATTTTATATCCCGAATTGCGACAAGATCACTCCTGGCATGATTTTAGCAGCGATGCGGACGAACGTACCGGGGATCTTTTGTTCTGGGGGTCCGATGAAAGCCGGTATTGATCCACGGGGCCACCAGATAACCTTGTCTTCCATGTTTGAAGCCGTGGGGACTTACAAGACTGGCAACATGACGAAAGAAGACTTTGAATTTATGGAGCAAAATGCCTGTCCGACTTGCGGTTCCTGTGCAGGGATGTTTACTGCCAATTCAATGAACTGTCTCTTAGAGATCTTAGGATTGGCAATGCCAGGCAATGGTACGATTCTTGCCGTGTCTGAAGAACGACGAGAACTAGTTAGACAAGCCGCCTTTAAGTTGATGGATCTTGTTGAAAAACAAGTGAAACCTCGAGACATCGTGACCAAAGAAGCTATTGATGATGCCTTCGCTTTAGACATGGCGATGGGGGGTTCCACCAACACAGTGTTGCATACCTTAGCGATCGCCAATGAAGCTGAGATCGATTATGACTTAAGACGGGTCAATGAAATCGCTAAAAGAGTGCCTTATCTCTCAAAAATCGCGCCATCATCAGCCTATTCGATGCACGATGTTCATGAAGCTGGCGGCGTTTCGGCAATCATAAGGGAGCTTTGTGATATCGAGGGAGCGATTCATCCTGATCGACCGACTGTCACAGGCAAGACGTTACGAGAAAATGTCGCTGAAGCGAAGATCCACAACGAAGAAGTTATTCATCCCAAAGAAAACCCTTATAGTCCTGTGGGTGGTCTATCGATCTTGTACGGTAATATCGCCCCAGAAGGCAGTGTCATCAAGGTCGGTGGGGTCGATCCAAGTGTCCAAGTGTTCAAAGGCAAAGCGATCTGTTTTGATTCACATGATGAAGCAGTTGCTGCCATCGACAATCATACCGTACAAAAAGGACATGTTGTAGTGATCCGCTATGAGGGACCAAAAGGAGGACCAGGTATGCCAGAAATGTTGGCGCCTACCTCAAGCATCGTTGGACGTGGGTTAGGCAAAGATGTCGCCTTGATCACCGATGGTCGCTTTTCAGGAGCGACCCGAGGAATCGCCGTTGGCCATATTTCGCCAGAAGCCGCTGCAGGGGGTCCATTAGGCCTTGTCAACGATGGCGATGAAATCATTATCGATTTACCAAATCGAACGCTGAATCTGCAAGTATCCGATGAAGAGCTTGCCCAGCGTGCGCAAGAACGACCGAAGTTTCGTTCAAAAGTGAAAAAAGGATGGCTTGCACGTTATACCGCTTTAGTGACTTCTGCCAATACGGGCGGGATTATGCGAGTACCTGATGAGGAGGAGTAGCAATGGAAAATATCGAGTATCAAGCATCGCATCTAAGGACTGGCGCACAAGTATTAGTGGACAGCTTACAAGAGCAAGGCGTCGAAATGATCTTTGGCTATCCGGGCGGCGCCGTCCTGCCGTTATATGATCAATTATATGATGCAGCGATTCCGAATATTTTGACGCGTCACGAGCAAGGCGCGATCCACGCCGCTGAAGGCTATGCCAAAGCTACTGGCAATGTTGGGGTCGTTTTAGTGACGAGCGGACCAGGTGCTACAAATGTCGTCACGGGCATTGCCGATGCTATGAGTGATTCCGTACCATTGGTAGTTATCACGGGACAAGTGGCGGTACCAGGAATTGGCAAAGATGCCTTCCAAGAGGCGGATATTCTGGGTATCACGTTGCCGATCACGAAGCACAACTACCAAGTCCGCTGTGTCGATGAGCTGCCAAAAGTGATCGCTGAAGCCTTCCATATCGCTTCCACAGGGCGAAAAGGGCCGGTTGTCATCGACCTTCCGAAAGATATTACATTACAAGAAACCGCTGAAACCTGCTCATTGCCGATCACAAGGAAAAGTTATCAGCCGACGGCAGAGCCATCCCGTCTGCAAATCGAAAAACTGATGCAAGTCTTGGAAAAAGCTCAGCGACCAGTGGTACTGGCGGGTGCAGGCGTGATCGCTGCTGCAGCTGCAGCTGAACTAAATGCATTTATTGCCAAGTACAAGTTGCCGACAGTGACAACGTTGCTTGGCTTAGGCTTACTGCCAAGTGATCATCAATTTTTCTTAGGCATGGGCGGTATGCATGGCACCTATGCGGCGAACATGGCTTTATCAGAAGCCGATTTGATTATCAATATCGGCTCTCGCTTCGATGATCGCCTAGCAACGGCCGGCAGTCAGTTCGGCAAGCAGGCGATCGTTGCTCATATCGATATTGACCCAGTGGAGATCGGAAAGATCGTAACGACAAAGATCCCAATCGTCGGCGATGCCAAGGCTGCTTTGCAGCAAATGCTGCGGTACCCACCAACAAGAGGAACCTGGACGACTTGGTTGGATCTATGCCAAAAACGGAAAAAGGAAAAACCTTATCGCTATGATCGCACTCAGACACAAGAGATCAAACCACAAAAAGTCATCGAAGAAGTAGGGCGTTTGACCAAAGGAGAGGCTTACGTCATCACCGATGTTGGTCAGCATCAAATGTGGGTCGCGCAGTATTATCCTTTTCGCTTTCCCAAACAATTGATCACCAGTGGCGGACTAGGGACGATGGGCTATGGCATCCCTGCAGGAATCGGCGTTCAATTTGCTCATCCAGAAAAAATGGTCGTGGTGTTCGTTGGCGATGGTGGATTTCAAATGACGAACCAAGAATTTGCGATTTTGAATGAGTATGGCTTGAATGTCAAATTTGTGTTATTGAACAACTGCTCTTTAGGAATGGTTCGCCAATGGCAAGAAACATTCCATGGCAAGCGGCGCTCTGCCTCCGTTTTTGCGCAGCAGCCTGATTTTGTCAAACTGGCACAGGCTTATGGCATTGAAGGCTGTCGGATCGATGCCCCAGAGCAACTGGTTGATCAATTGGCAGCAGCTTTTTCTCAAGCAGGGCCGCAGCTGATCGAAGTAATGGTCTCACCATCTGAGCATGTGCTGCCGATGATCCCACCGGGGAAAGCCAATCATGAAATGATGGGGGTCTAAGGGGATGAAACGGGTATTAGCAGCAATCGTCCATAATGAAGCAGGTGTTTTGAGCCGTATCACGAGTGTCTTGAACCGTCGTCAAGTCAATATCGAGAGTATCTCTGTCGGTACGACAGAACGACCAGAGTTTTCACGTATGACGATCATTGTCAACGTGAACGATTTGGCAGAAACAGAACAAGTGACTAAGCATCTGAACAAGCAGATCGATGTCTTGAAGGTTTCTGATATTACAGAAGTTCCTCATATCGAACGGGAGCTGGTGCTGATCAAAGTCAATGCGCCAACCACAAGCCGTTCGGAGATCCAAGCAGTGATCGATCCATTTCGAGCACACATTGTCGATGTGGCACTAAAAACAATCGTTGTGCAAGTTGCTGGCGATACGAAAAAGGTAGAAGCGTGCATCGAGGTTTTACGTCCATACGGCATCAAACAATTGGCACGGACGGGTGTCACTGGCTTTACAAGAGGGTAAGTGCAATTTTGAATTGCTTAAAATAAAGAAAGAATTCGGAGGAAACAAGTATGGTAAAAGTATATTACAACGAGGAAGTTACAGATAATTTAGGAGACAAGAAGATTGCGATCGTCGGCTACGGCTCTCAAGGGCACGCTCATGCGCAAAATTTACGGGACACAGGTCATGAAGTCTTTATCGGCATTCGTGAAGGAAAATCAGCGGAAGCCGCAAGAAACGATGGATTTGAGGTTTTCCCAGTAGCCGAAGCCGTTCAAAAAGCGGATGTAGTCATGATCTTGGCACCCGATGAGATCCAAAGATCGTTGTATAAAAATGAGATCGAACCGAATCTTTCTGCGGGCAATGCATTAGCATTTGCTCATGGTTTCAATATTCATTTTGATGTGATCGCGCCACCAAAAGAGGTGGATGTTTTTCTAGTTGCGCCAAAAGGACCAGGTCATTTGGTGCGTCGAACCTTTACCGAAGGGTTTGCGGTACCAGCCTTGTTTGCAGTTTATCAAGATGCGACTGGTAACGCACAAGCAACGGCTTTATCCTATGCAAAAGGCATCGGTGCCACACGGGTCGGCGTTTTGGAAACGACCTTTAAAGAAGAGACCGAAACCGATCTTTTCGGTGAGCAAGCCGTACTTTGTGGCGGTTTGACCAGTATGATCGAAGCGGGATTTGAAACATTGGTAGAAGCGGGGTACCAACCGGAATTGGCTTATTTTGAAGTTTGTCATGAATTGAAACTGATCGTTGACTTGATTTATGAAGGAGGCTTCAAAAAAATGCGCCATTCGATCTCGAATACGGCTGAGTATGGTGACTACGTTTCTGGTGCTCGGGTGATCACTGCACAAGCCAAAGAAAACATGAAAGCCGTATTGACAGACATCCAAAACGGCCAATTTGCGAAAGGATTCATTGAAGACAATCAAAACGGCTTCCCTGAATTCCATAAAATGCGTGAGGAAAACGGCAATCATCAAATTGAAAAAGTCGGCAGCGAGTTACGGAAAATGATGCCGTTTGTTGCGAAAGATTAGGAGGGACGCGTTTGTTGGTGACAGTTTCTGCAATCGAACAAGCCTACGAGCGACTGCGGGGAGCAGTTAGTCATACGCCGCTGCAGTATGATCGCTTTTTATCTGAGAAGTATCAAGCGACGGTCTTGTTGAAGCGAGAGGACTTGCAAAAAGTCCGCTCCTTCAAATTACGCGGTGCCTACTATGCGATCACCCAGGCAGATCCTGAACTGACTCGTCGTGGCGTCGTCTGTGCCAGTGCCGGAAACCATGCGCAAGGTGTTGCTTATACCTGTCAAGAACAGCAGATCCGAGCGGTTATTTTCATGCCGACAACGACGCCACAGCAAAAAATCGCGCAAGTCCTCTTTTTCGGTGGAGATTATGTCAAAATCGAATTGGTGGGAGATACGTTTGATGCGGCAGCCCAAGCGGCTAAACACTTTGCAAAAGAACAGCAAATGGCTTTCATTGCTCCCTTTGACGATCCTAATATTATCGCAGGACAAGGAACCGTTGCTGTGGAGATGCTGGCGGATGCTGAAAAAAAACAAGTAACGATCGATCTGGTCGTGGCAGCGATTGGCGGGGGCGGCTTGATCAGCGGAACCGCAGCCTATTTGAAAGAAAAGCAACCGAAGATAAAAGTTGTTGGAGCAGAACCTGTAGGGGCAGCCTCGATGCAAGCCGCCTTTGATCATCAAGGACCAGTGACACTGGAGCATATTGAAACCTTTGTGGATGGTGCAGCGGTCAAACAAGTCGGAGCTCAAACCTATGCCCATGCCAAACGCTACGTGGATCAATTGGTAGCTGTGGAAGAAGGCGCAATCTGTCAAACCATTCTGGAATTGTACAGCAAGCAAGCGATCGTCGCTGAACCAGCTGGTGCCTTGAGTGTGGCAGCTTTGGATCTGATCAAAGAGCAAATCAAAGGCAAAACAGTCGTCTGTATTGTGAGTGGCGGTAACAATGATAGTTCCCGTATGGCAGAGATCGAAGAGAAATCACTGATCTATCAAGGATTGAAACATTATTTTATCGTCAATTTCCCACAACGTCCCGGTGCGTTGAAGGAATTTGTTAGCCATGTATTAGGTCCCGATGATGATATCACTAGGTTTGAATATACAAAAAAAATCAATCGTGGAACAGGACCAGTAATGCTGGGAATCTTGTTGAAACACAAAAAAGATCTCCCCGCATTACTGTCACGAATTGAACAGTTTGACAAAAACTATATTAACCTTCAGCAAAATCAATCACTCTACTCACTTTTGGTTTAAGAAAAAACATGATTTTCCTTTGGAAGAAGAGGAAATCATGTTTTTTGCTTTTTATCGGATCGTTGAACCAATCACAGGAAAATACTTCCTAATCATTAGCGATTTAGTAGGTGTTTAAGCTCCTTCTTGTTATAATAGGAAGTAGTAGCAAAGGAGTGAGCCGATGGAAGCTGTTTTTTTCCGAAATGAACAAGAAACCCAAATTTCTTATGGTGAAACACTAGCATCGGTCATGAGAGAACAGTCGATCGAGCCGCAGCAGGTGATCATTTTGACGAATCAGCGCTATTATGACCGCTTTTCAGAAAAATTGACCCGCCTGTTTTTGCCACGAGAGGTCAATTGGTATATTTGTACCAATCAAATGTATTGCAACAACTTTAGCGAGTTTAAAGCTGCAATGGATTTCTTCGGTCGCTTTTCAAAACAAGAGCCGCTGTTGATCGTCGGTTTTGGGAATGAAGGTGTGTTGGCATTGAGCAGTTTTATCCACGCGACGTCGGTTCTGACGACACAGCTTTGGCTGATTCCCGTTTCCTTGCGGGCCTTAGCTAAAAGTGTGAAAGAAACAGCGATCGTTGTGAAAAAGCCAGATATCCCGATGCTGGAAAATCCTAATACACCCGAATTTGTTATTTACGATCAGACGATCGCAGAAAAACAGATCGATGGGAAATTGGTCGATTTTTTGACTCTGATTCGTTGTGGCGTGCTTGCCGATAGTGAGTTTTTAAAAGAGCTTTATCGAACCTATCCCAGTCATCAGGCGTTGATGAGACATTCGTTGGCTGCGTATACCGATCGGTTGATCCAACTATACCAGCAATCAGGCAGCGAATTGGAGGAGTTTGGCCAACTCTTTGCTGATGCTGCTTATCGAACGGAAAATGGGCACTTGCTGTCTGATGCGATGAAATTATTCTTTGGCTTTTTGTTTCATTTTATGTGGACCGTCCAGCAGCAGCAATTGACTGTCGATCTGCCCGTGTTCTGCCAATGGCTTGCCCGATTGGGTTTTCCTATCGAATTGCCCGAGTCTTTTTCATTAAGCGAATATTTCAGTCATGTACTGGAATTGCAGCAAAAAGAAAAAAAACTGTTATTTTTGGCAAAAGTTGGTACAATAGGGGGCAGAACAAAAATCGAGGAAAAAGATCTCGTCCAGACGATGGAGACTTATCAGCGATTAATCAATGAGATTCGAGGGGTTTAAATGGAAACATATAGTGAAAAAATGTTAAAAGCATTAGCCGCGGAAGAACTGGCTGAAGCACAATTAAATTTTACCGAAGCTCTGCAAAAAGATGATGATGAGACATTAGGCGCTTTAGGTGATGAACTATTGCAGATCGGCTTTTTGGAAGAGGCGAAAACGTTATTTGAAACCTTGCAGCAACGACATCCTGATAATGAAGCTTTGCTGCTTCCTTTAGCAGAAATTGCGATGGAAGAAGACCAGATCGAAACGGCTTTTGCCTATATTGATCAAATACCACCGACCAGTGAAGCGTATTTGCAAGCCTTGCTATTGAGTGCGGATCTTTACCAATTGATCGGTATCCCTGAAGTTAGTGAAGCCAAACTAAAAGAAGCGCAAAGCATTGTGCCAGATGAACCTTTGATACGGTTTGCCTTAGCTGAGTTAGCCTTTTCGACTGATCGCTATCAAGAAGCCGTTGACCTTTATCAAGGATTGCTGGAAGAAGAAATCACGGATATTTCGGGGATCTCGATCGTTGAACGGACTGGTACATCATTGAGTATGGCGGGCAAGTTTGAAGAGGCATTGGAATATTTTGAAGCAAGCCTAGAAGACGAACAGACCGATGAGCGTCTTTTTCAAACAGCTTTAGTCTATTTGCAGCTAAAAGAAAATGAACAAGCGATTCGCTACTTGCAGCAGTTGCGGGTCATGAATCCGCAATACCGTGCCTTGTATCTTTATCTTGCAGAAGCATTGCAAGAAGAAGAGCAGCTGGAAGAAGCGCAGCGTGTGATCGAAGAAGGGATTCATGAAGATCCATATCAAGTGGATTTCTATCATTTTGCTGCCGAGAATGCTTACCGACTTCATGACAGTGAAGCAGCAGAATCATTTTTACTAAAAGCATTGGAGACTGGTGACAAAGAAGATGATACGTTACTGACCTTAAGTAATTTATACTTGAATGAAGAGCGTTGGCAAGAAGCGATCTTGACCATCGAACGAATGGAAGACAATGAGCAGCCGCATGCCCTTTGGAATTTGGCGCAAGCGTATAATGCGCTGGAAGATTTTGACAAAGCAGCAAACTATTACGAAGAAGCCAATGCTGATTTGCACCATGAGCCAGCATTTATGAAAGAATATGGCATTTTCTTACGTGAAGAAGGGCGTTTACCTGAAGCACTTCATTTGCTGCAACATTATTTGGCGCATGAGCCAGGTGATTTAGAAGTACAGTCGATCGTGGAGGACTTATTAGAAAGATAGGTGAGAGAAATGAACATCAATGTACAAGAAAAGAAAAAGTTTCTTAATTGGTTAGTTTCGACCGTTTCCTTCAGCCGCCGAGAAGTCTCTTGGGTGTTAAACTATCTGGCGAACCATGAAGCGATCTTGACCAATGTTCATTTTGTAGAAGGGGCAGCCGCAGCCAAACGGGGCTTGAGTGTCCGCAGTACAGAAATTGGGGGCGAACCGTTTGTCTTGAGCATCGAAGGGCAGACCTTTTATGACATTGATCAGATTTTTCATGAGATTCGCATGAATTGGAAACAACCCTTGTATCTTGAATGTCTCTTCCCAGATTCTTGGTCGCAATCCTTTTATTTAGCAGTTTTAGAAGACAATCCTTATGAACGTTGGAACGACCACTTGGATCAAGAAATGACCCAACATGTTACTCAGTATCTTGAAAAAGAAGAAACAAAAACCAAAATCGATACCTTGTATCGGCAAATCGATCTAGCCTTGGAAAATGGGGATCGTGATGCCTTCTTAGAACTTTCCGATGAAGTAAATCGACACTTGCTCCAGCAAAAAGAAGAAAGCCGGTAACAAGCAAAAAGCAGCCCTTTAACCGGGGCTGCTTTTTTCAGTCTCTATTTTGTTTTAGAAACAGCGGTTTTGCGCTGTAAGAACCGCGACTTAGGTCTTAAGTAGGTAAAGCCTTCACCTTCGACTTCATGGACATTAATGACAGAAACAAACGCTTGCGGATCAAAGTCATGAACGATGCGCTTGACTTCAGAAATCTCCCGCCCGCTGACCACCATATAAATGATTTGTTTCGACACTCTTGAGTAAGCCCCTTCGCCCTGTAAAAACGTGACGCCTCGTTCTAATTCATCCATTAAAACAGGAGCCATCTCTTCGCTGTGATTGCTGATCACTAAGATCCCTTTGGCTGAATAGCCGCCATCTAGGATCGAATCGATCACGCGAGTGAAGACATAAGAAAAAATCAAGGTATACATCATGCGGTTCAAATCTATATAAGTCAAAGAAAGCAACAGGACGAACACATCAAAGATCAAAAGCGAACGACCGATCGTCACCCCAAAGTTTTTCTCTAAAATACGTGCCAATACATCGACTCCACCAGTCGTTCCCCCGACTTTGTAGACGATCCCACTACCGATCCCTGCAATCAAACCAGCCAAGAGCGCAACGATCAGCAGATCGTGCTGCAGATCGATCAACAGGGGAACACTCTGCCAAAATGCCAACCAAAAAGACAAACCAAAAGTTCCTAAAATCGTATACACTAATGAGCGTCGACCAAGAATTTTGCCACCGATCAAAATGATCGGAATATTTAAGATCAGTGTACTGATGGCAGGATTGATTCCCCATAAGGCTCGCAGGATCAAGGTGATCCCCGTCACACCGCCTTCTGCTAAGTCATTTGGGATATTTAGATAGACTAGACCGAAGCCATAGATACTTGTACCAAAAATAATCAAAACAATATCGCGAATCGTTCGCCATGAAAAAAATGCCCGCATCCTGTTTCCTCCGTTATTCAACTTCCACAAGTATCAATGTAGCACGAAATCATTGAATGCACAACAAATCCTGAAGGGGGCTCTATCTAGGCAGGCAGCCATTCTTTTGGTAAGATAAACGAGAAAGGGTGGAGAAAATGACAGAAAAACGTTCTTTGGCATCGATGCAAGAAGAAGTCGATGCGTATATTCAGCAATTCAAAACTGGCTATTTCAGCCCCCTCGCCCAAATGGCTCGTTTGACCGAAGAAGTCGGCGAATTGGCGCGAGAAGTGAATCACTATTACGGGGAAAAAAATAAAAAAAGCGATGAAGTTGAAAAAACAGTGGCAGAAGAACTCGGTGATGTACTCTTTGTGACGATGATCATGGCCAATTCACTTGACATCGACCTGACTGAAGTGTTTGAGGAAAATATGGCAAAATTCAATCAGCGGGATGCGTATCGTTTTGAAAGAAAAGATGGGAAAGTAAATGAAACTGACTAAACTACCAAAAGAATTTGCAGAAGCTGCACCGCTTTTAAAAAAAATCGAAGCCGCAGGCTATGAAGCATACTTTGTCGGTGGCAGCGTGCGAGACACAATCTTAGGCCAGCCGATTCATGATGTCGATATTGCTACCAGTGCATTTCCAGCCGAAATCAAGGCACTTTTTCCTCGAACCATTGACATTGGCATCGAGCATGGGACGGTGTTGGTTTTGTGGGAGCAGGCGCAGTATGAGATCACTACGTTTCGAACGGAAGCAGCCTATCAAGATTACCGCAGACCCGACAAAGTGGATTTTGTCCGTTCCCTGAAAGAAGATCTAAAACGGCGGGACTTTACCATCAATGCGTTGGCACTTCAAGAAGATGGTGTCATCATTGATCTTTTCGATGGTCTGGCAGATATCGATAATCAGATTTTACGAGCAGTGGGTCACCCCCAGGAACGTTTCCATGAGGACGCCCTACGAATGATGCGGGGGCTGCGTTTTGTCAGTCAATTGGGCTTTGTTTTAGAAACAGAAACATTGGCTGCTATCCATGCGAATCATGCCTTGTTGGGAAAAATCTCTGTTGAACGGATCATGATTGAATTCGTGAAATTGCTGTTAGGCAATCATCGGAACCAAGCACTACGGGCGCTAGTAGAAACCGAATGCTATATCTATTGCCCAGGCTTGCGGGAATACGGTGAGGCGTTACTGCGGATGGCAGACCTGCCAGCGATCCCATTAGAAAACGAAACGGCGGCCTGGGTTTTGCTCATTGACCAAATGGGTTTAGCGCCAGAGGCAGTCCGCAGCTTTTTAAAAGCTTGGAAATGTTCCAATGACTGCATCCGCCAAGTACACACGGCTTATCAAGCACTGCTCGCGCGTCGAAACGGCGAATGGAATGACCTAGTGTTGTATCAGTTCGGTCTAGAAGCAACCTGTTTAGCCGAAGGATTATTGCGTTATGACAATCAGCCCAACGATCCAGCAAAAATCAGTCAGCGCTATCAGCAGCTGCCGATCCATTCACTGAAGGAGTTGGCGATCAATGGACGTGATTTACTGCAAACGATCGATCGTTCTTCTGGTCCGTGGCTCAAAGAAGTCTTGACCGCTGCCGAAGCTGCAGTCATCACACGAAAAATCCCTAATGAAAAAGAAGCACTATTAGCGTTTGTCCAAGCGTATTTAGCAAAGGAGGGATAACTGAAGAATGGAAAGCAAAAAAGAATTTATCGTGGGACAGCAAGACACTGCGGCTGTTTTGGGTTCTGGAGGATTAGACGTTTTAGCAACCCCGCGATTGGTAGCAATGGTGGAAAACACCTGTTGGGAAGCCCTTGAGCCTACTTTAGATAAAGGGTTTACTACCGTCGGTACAAAGTTTTCGATCAATCATTTGAAGCCTTCACCAGTTGGAGCGACAATCACAGTTCTTGTGCAGTGGGAAAAAGAACAGGGGCTCCAATTTCATTATCAGGTAATAGACGCGAAACAACAGATCATTGCCAATGGGACGCATCAACGAGCAGCAGTGGAAATCTCTCGGTTCATGAAAAAAGTCAACGAAAAACAAAGTTAATTTGTGTCCCGATGGCGACTATGTGTTAGAATTAAAGTGTATTACTAATAAAAAGGAGCGTTTTGTCATGGCTAGAGAAATGAAAGCTTTAAAATTTTATTTCCGTAATGGAGAAACATGGACGATTGAGCGCCGTTACATCGGTGACTTGTGGATCAAACAAATCACGACCAGTTTTGGCCGCATCCACGGAAGCGAATTTGTTGAGATTCATCCATGTGCTGGGTTCAAAATTGAAATCTTCCAAGAAGGCGATCATGTGGCAACGCATGACATCAACTTAGGTGGGCTTGAATTAGGGATGTTTGCCCGTGCGTTGAAATATGAAGATATCGAACGGATGGAAATTCTTTACCGTAACGGTACACCGGATCTTGTGTATTTCCCATATAAGGACAAAGATACGGAAGGATTGGATAACGTATACCAATCAACAAAAATCAGTGAGAAAACGAAGAGCCTTTATATCGTAATCGACCCGAACCAGACAGTCGATGATGTTTATAAAGAACATTTCGAAGAATAAGAAAAACGCAGAACCAGTTGGTTCTGCGTTTTTTTTAGAATGATTCTTGGAACATATCCGTATACTTTTTTAATAAAAGATAATCTTCGGCATATTCATCTTTTAAAACGATCGTATCGCCAAAGAAACTCTTACGCGCATGTTGGATGATACGATGCTGAATATCTTTTTCTAAAAGGTAATCGATCTCAGACTGTTTCAGGTTTTGTGCAGCAGTCGCCCGATTCTTTTCTAAATATTGCAGCAAATCGTACTCAAGGTGTCCCGCACCGTTGATGACTCGTTTGTATTCGATTTTGTCAATTTTCATCTGCTCACACTCCTTGCTATTAAAGTACCTTAGAAAAGAACAAAGGGGGAGGTGGGCGAATCGAAATTACATAAATCTTTAAAAAATGGACCGTTTGTTAATGTTATCTTAAGATTTGTCAGCAAAAAGGAAAGAAAAACGAATCAAGTGCCAGTATTTTTCGAACCATCAGCAAACGGTTCTTTTTCCTTTTGCTGATGGACGGGTCCTATATTAGCGATCCCATCTAGACCACCGGCATGTCCGCCGACTAATTTGCTGCGAGCAATGGCGCGAGCGCCTTCCATTCGGCTTGTGGCATGAACGATCGAAGTGAAGCCATATTTCTCACGAATCTTATCGATGATCAAATCTAATTTACGCTGGCGCAACTGCGCTTCTGCTTGCTCAAAAAGATCCAGCTGGACATTTTCTGTATAAACCAATTTTGAATAGGTAATACCAATGTGGCGAACGACTTGCCCCGTATAAAATTTTCGAAAGAGAAACAGGCAATGAGCCACAAGTTTGCGGGTATTGTCAGTTGGCGGGATCTTCATTTGTCGGGAAAAACCAGAGGCAGTTTCACCAAAGGCTACGCCGATGTAAACATTGATACAAGCGGTCTGACAATGATGACGGCGAATCCGAGCGGCAACTTGCTCCGCCATTTCCTTGATGACGATCTCGATTTCTTCTTGTAAATAATAATTGCGATGTAGGACTTGGCTATTGCCGTAGCTTTTTTCCATCACTTGTGGTGTCGGTTCAGATAAAATCGTGCGATCAATGCCATGGGCGTGATGATAGAGCTGCTCGCCAATTATCCCCATGCGACTGCGTAAAAGATCAGGACTGGCGTGAGCCAATTGCTCGATCGTTTCAATCCCCATCAAGTGAAGTCGTTTTTCTGTGCGCCGACCGATCCCCCAAAACTCTGTCATAGGGGCGATCTGCCAAACTTTTGTCGGTACATCGTCATAGGTCCATTCAGCGATCAAGGAACGATTGTGTTTGGATTCGTTATCTAAAGCTAGTTTTGCTAACAATGGATTGTCGCCAATGCCGATGGTGACATACAATTTCGTTGTTTCGTAAATGTCTTTTTGAATTTGCTGGGCAATCAACCAACGTTTTTCTTCGCGAGAGATCGTTTTATCGGGAATGAAAAGATCCAATGTACGGGTCAGATCCATCATCGTTTCGTCGATCGAATAGAGCAGCAAGTCGTCTTGTCCAACATATTTGCGAAAGACATTATTGACTTTGGTATTTTCTTTGATATAAAAACTCATACGCGGCGATGCTTTGTACAAATCGGGATGTGTCGGCAGGTTGTCATTGCGAGTCACATTTGAAATCCCCAATACCGATTTTGCCTTTGGGGAAGCTGCTAAGACTAAGCCGTTACCAGTATTGTCAGAATGTGACATGACGACCAGCATCGCTTGGATAGGATCTAACCCGCGAGAGATGCATTCGACAGAAGCATAAAAACTTTTGACATCGATAAATAAGATATCGCGTTTTGGCTCGAGCGCATAATTAAAACCACCCATTTTTATCACTCCTTACCGAGATTATACGAACGTTTGTTCTTTTTTGTCAAGCGAACAGGAGCGGATGAGGGGGATTTGTTTTTTTATAGAGAAGTTATTTTTGTTTTATAATGATGGGAAACGTTGGTTTATAAGGAATACATTCATTTCAGATTATCAGAATTCGATTGGACATACATACGGGGTTTTGTCTTTTTACCCGAAAAACGGATAAAAAAACAGCCGATCCATTGGACCGACTGTCGTAGCTTAAATCAATTTTCGGCAGGTAGAGTTGCAAACAAACTTAAGAGATTGCCGTCTATGTCTTTGACAATGGCATAGCGTTGCCCCCAAAAGGCAGACCAAGGTTCTTTGAAAGACTGATACCCGGCAGCAATGACTTTTGCATGAAGGGCATCAACTTCTTCAGGAGAATCACATAAAAAGGCTAATTCAATCGTATCACCCACAGTCATTGGTGCATGTCCGTAGATCCCAGCAACCATCTGGCGGCTATTCAAGGAGATGCGAACCCCGTCGTTTGCTAATTCCATATAATCTTCTGAGTGCTGACCTAATGGCGTGAAGCCAAGTACTTGATAAAAAGCCAGTGCCTGTTCCATGTTTTTTGTGATAATACCGACCATATCTAGTTTCATTGTTTTCTTCCTTTCATGTGGGCGTTCTTTACATAACAGTCAATGCAGTTGCTAGCAATGAAGATCACCTCGTTTCTGTCCGACGGTAATGGTGCAACCGTTCAGCCAACGTACCAGTGTGTAGTTCAAACAAATGGTTGTCATCGTCATAAAAATAAATAGAAGCACCTTCGCCTTTGATGCGGGAACGATCTTTTTCGATCTTCAATCCTAGTCCTTGGATGCGCGTAATCAAGGAATCGATTTGAGCTTGATCGATTTTAAAGGCAATATGGTTATACGTTTTCGGCAGCTTCTGGGTGGCATCCTCCATAACAGCAAGCCATAAACCATCGATCAAAAAGAATTTTTCTGGGAAGTAAGAATGGGCCTGGTCTTGACTATCATAAACTTCCTCTGCATCAAACAATGTTTCCAGCATCGTTGTTGTCTTTGCTAAATTCTGTACGATCAACGTGATATGGGAAATCTCCATCGCATCAACACTCCTTTGTTATGACGAAATAGGGGAAAGAGAAACAATCAGTATCAAAAGAAGCACTATGTTAGTGATTGTGAAATACCAAGAGGAAGAGCAGAACATAAAACAGTGCATCTGTTGCGCAAGGAATAAGTTTCTTCGTGTATTTTGTCCAAAAGAAGACATTTATTAAGAAAAGGACAATCACCGTCGGTAGGCTAAAGGTCCAAGCAGGGTGTTTGATGAAAATGAAAAGCATATTTCCAATAAGAGCAAAAAGAAAAGCGCCATAAAACAGACGATAGTTACTAGGTAGATACGTAAAATTGCCAAGCATGGGTTCACCTCCTATAGGCAGTATAGCATGAAAGGGTCGGATGATACTCAAAGTATATTGAAAGGGCAGCTGGTTATATCAATTGTATCCATACTGAAATTTTCCATCTCGCTTCTCCTCTGGGAGTCACTCCGTATAGGGTGTGGTCGCTTTATTTGGCCGACAAAAATTCCTTCAAATTAATCTGGTTACCATATCTTTTCGAAGCTTCTTTATCTTTTTCTAATATTACGGAGGTTAAATCAATGTTAGCAACACTAGCAATAGCAATTGTGTAATGTAAAAACATCAGCAAGCTCTTTCTCAAGAGATGTATCCACTCCGTTTTTTCTTCCATTTGCTTGATTGAGGGCCTCAGCTACTTCTCCAATTTCTTCGACGAGTTTCATGAATAAACTTTCAGGTGTTCCTTTATCATTGTATTTATTTGACAGGTAATCTTGAATATCTTTGATTGATAAACTTTCCATTAAGCTCCTCCTCATTGAACTGAAATTTTTATTATCATTTATTAAAATCTTAGAAGTAGTATATTACTAGACAAAGTTTATAGCAACAGCTAATTGTAGTGAAAGAATTCGAAAAAAACATTGAAGAATAGATTTGGATCAAATACCAGCAAAATAGATCTGAAATTTTAGAGTATGTAGGTTTTAATCTCGTATAGGAGTGAATAAAATGAATGCAATTCAAAGCGGGGTCTATAAAAATAAGATGTCTTTGATTTTTGAGTTGTGCTTTTATCACTATTGCAACGTGGTTTACTTTATTTATGAGAGAAACTATCCAGTGGAAGAAGTTTTGTTAGGTAAAGATTCTATTTATAACTTATTGACAGTTAATACAATTTTTACACGGTTCTTGTATAGTATGATTGGTAATAAGGTTGCGTTTTCTGCCAGAGAAGATATTCAAGAATTAGACGCAGCTGGTTATATAGACTCTTGTTTTAGTCCTATGTACTTTGGTTTATTTTTCTTTCTTGTTTCAATCTTTATAGAATTGCTTCTAGTGTTTTTTGATATAAAGTGGCAATTGAATTTTTTAAATTATTTGCATCAGGCAGGCAGTTTATTAGGTTTATTTTTCTTTGCTAGAAGTACTTTGAAAATGCGTAAGAAAATTTGATTTTTTTTATTGATAAAGTGTCGAATCTATGTAGATGATGTAGAAATGACACAACTACTGTCAATATTGATAAAATCATATCTAAAAAGTCCTACCCTTAATTGGATAGGGCTTTTTTGCGTTTTTTTAACATGATGAAGGGGCAACTTACAGTTTACTCTATAGGTGCTACTAGGATGTAAACAATATGTTGCTATTGTTTTTGAGGGAGATATGCGATAGTTATTGTATAAATAAATTAAATTGGCACATCATGAATAGAGGTGATATTTATGAAAAAAATACTGTTATTTTTATTGGCCATTTTGGTTATGGGATCTTGTGTGACTTATGCATACCAGATTTCGTATAAAAAATATGTTGCTGAAAAAGAATTATATCGATTACTTGAAAATGAATATGGCTTAAAACCAGACGAAATCCATATTATTCAGGTAATTAAAGATATAAAAAGTGTACGGGGAGGTGTAGATATTAGATTTACCATAAGAAATAGTCCTGTGACGTATAGCTATGATTATTCGGTTACAAAAAAGAATTGGATTCGTGGATATGTAGAAAGAGGCTATTACCATAGTACTGACCAAATATTTTTAGAAGAGGAATGATTATGAAAAAAATCATTTGGATTTTGGGCTTTATCGGAATTCTTACTGTCGTAGTATTTAATGGTGAAAAAGTAATCGCAGATGAGATGAAAGACTTTTTGAGTAAATATGCCTTGACCGGAGAAGACCTAGATAAGTTTGAGGAAAACGAGTTAAGACAGAACCAACAGCGATCATCAAAAATTTTGATTTAGAGACGTTACGAGATCAATATGAACAGTACCGAGAATTAGGAATTTTCGACGAAGAAGTAACGTTTGAGATATATGTCCAATTAGCTACCACGTCTCCACCGACAGATACGGTTGCACCAGAATTCCGAAGTGTCGCTGGAAACCCACAGGCGGGTGATATTTTAATTACGAACGGAACCTCTCTAGGAGGATTGACTGGCCATGGAGGAATTTTTTTAGGTACATTAGGTAATGGCGGGATTTTATCTATCCAAGGTCCGGGATATAAACCGGAAGTAATTGGGATTTTTGAATGGATGAGACGCTACAGCGGAACAAATAGGTGGACTAAGTTGTATCATCCGACCTCACAATACCGACCAACAGATGCGGCTCGATGGGCTAAGAATAACTATGAATTCAAAAACTATAGTTACGGAATCAATATGAAGATCTTTGAAAAGGATCCTACGTATTGTTCAAAAATTGTCTGGCAGGCATATTGGTACTCATCCGCGGCTGCTCAAGTGGGCGGAATGTATCAACCTTTGATCGCATCACCATACGATTTACCTAATTATTTCGACAAACGACCAACGCATGTCGCTACATGGCAATAATATAGTCGATCGCAATATGACAATTCAAAAGCCCTGTCCTAAACTCGATAGGGCTTTTTGCGTTCTGCGATCAACTTCTCTAATTCCTGCAATTCTTCAAGAGATGCGTTTTTGATGTAACCCTTAGCTCCAGGGCGATTGCGGACGTGTTTCATTTGTTCTTTATTCTTTTCTTGCCATCTTCTCGATACTTTAAGTTGAGCATCAGATGTTTTCTTTTCAATCAACACTCGCTCTCCATCCTAAAAAAGTTGAATAAGTTTCATTACGATAGAGATGGCGATTAAAACCACAAGTATCACCAAGGCGGAATTTAGAATTTTCCTTCTTTTCATATTCTTCGACATTAGATTCATTCCTTTCATTTGCATCAAGATAAAGAGTAGTGACGATTGATGATGAACTGCAAAAAAAGTAGCACTAGTTTCAAAAGTCATGGTTGCTGTTTACGTCTGACGAGCTGGATCGGAGCAGTTGAAACCGTCGTTATTCGGCAGTAATCTAAGTCAATTACTGCAAAATTAACCCTTCATCCATGGAAAAGTCGGCGAGGGGTGTTTATGTTCGAATGGTAATCTTAAATCTACGGTGAAAGTATTGATTCAAAAAAGAAGTTCGCAAACGCCTTGGTTATCAGCGTTTGCGAACTTCTTAAATAGCATTATTTTGTTTCGCGGTGTAAAGTAACTTTTCTTTCGCGTGGGCAATATTTTTTCTTTTCCAAACGATCAGGATTGTTACGTTTGTTTTTGTTTGATAAGTAGTTGCGTTCTTTACAAGAAGTGCACTCTAATGTGATGTTTACGCGCATGATTTTCCCCCCTAACGATACAAGAATCCTCTAAGAAATCTCTCAGACTAAAATATAATAGCATGTTTCGTGAGGGAATGCTAGCTTTTTCCTGAAATTTGTTAAGTAGTTTTACTTGACGAATTTCTTGAAACGCATTAGTCCAATTTGCTCTGGATATCTTCGATCATTTTGGTATAGGCGATCGGACCGTTGTAGAGCCAGCTTGATTCAGGGCCGAATTCCCATAAACGATTGTTTTTGACTGCATCAAGATTTTGCCAGACTTGTTCGCTGAAAAAATCAGCGCCTTTATCACTATTCACTAAAATCAAGTAATCGGCATCCAATTCTGCTAATTTTTCCAGAGAAACGGCAGACCAGTCAGCAGTGGCACTTTCACTGATTTCCGAAACCAGTGAGGGAACTTTAAAACCGAGTTCGTGATACAGCAGCTGACCGCTTGATTTTGTTTCTGAAACCATGAAGACAGAGTTATTGACCACCCATAATACAGCGATCGACTTGCCTTGGATTTGATCAGCGTACGTTTCCTTGGTAGCAGCGACTAATTCATCATAATCAGCTTCTACTTGGGCAGCTTGCTCTTCTTTGTGTAACACCTTTGCGATATCTGTCAGACGTTCCCGCCAAGTCACGTCTTCGCCATTTGTGACCACATAGGTCGGCGCGATTTTACTGTATTGATCATATTTGTCGCCTTCCACCATGGAATTGCTATCCATCAGCAACAGGTCTGGCTCAAAGCTCAAGACATCTTCAAAGGGCAGATCGTAGTTGATCCTTGGAACCTCCGCCAGTTTGTCTTGCAAGTATGCTTGATCACTGTCATTGCCGACGGTCCATTGAGCAACCGGTGTTACCCCTAAAGCGACCAAATAATCTTCCAAATAACTACCAATCACCCGCTGTGGGTTTTCGGGAACAGTGACTTCATTTCCCATCGCATCGGTAAAGGTTGTTGCTATTTCTGAAGAAGTAGTGGCTGATCCACTGCTATCCGTTGAGTCATTATTCGTGCTGCAAGCACCCAGTAGGGTAAGGGAGCAGGCAGCTAGCAGGGTAAGCCAAGTACTTCTTTTTGACCATTGTTTCATAGAAACACTTCCTCCTTTGTTACATGTTGAGCACTTATTGTTTTAATTGAGAATAGTTCTCATTTGCTGATAGCTATTATCACGAAGAAACGCGCCTTTGTCAATCTTATTTTTTTATTTCCTTTTTTTAGAACTATTGACGAATAGTAGGATTACATTCATAATTGATAAGCATTATCAATCATTTATTTTGGGGACGAATATGGCGAAATTACGAACAGTTGACTTGAGTGTCGGCTATCAAAAACAAAAAATTGTGCAAAATCTAACAATTGAGATGCCAGAAGGGAAAATCATCGGCTTGATTGGTCCGAACGGCAGTGGGAAATCGACGTTTTTAAAGGCACTTGCCCGAATTTTACAGCCATTGTCTGGTGAGGTCCTCTTAGATGCACAAAACCTGCAAAACATCAAAACCAAAGAAGTAGCAAAAAAGATTGCGCTGCTCTCACAAGTTAGCGATTCATCGATTGGCTTGACGATTCGCGAAATTGTTTCTTATGGTCGTTTTCCCTATCAAAAAGGACTAAATAGTTTATCGGAACAAGATCTTGCGGCGATCGACTGGTCCTTGCAGGCAACGGGTTTGACAGCACTAGCAGATGAAACGATCAGCACGCTGTCAGGGGGACAAAAACAGCGCGTTTGGATCGCCATGGCACTTGCGCAAGATACGGATATCGTGATTTTAGATGAACCAACGACCTTTTTAGATCCAGCGCATCAATTAGAAATTTTGCTCTTATTACAGCAAATCAATAAAACCTACGGAAAAACGATCATTATGTCGATTCATGACCTGAATCATGCCTCACGTTTTTCTGATTATATTTATGCATTAAAAGGTGGAGAACTGTTGGTCTCTGGTACACCAGAAACAGTGCTGACCAAAGAGTGGCTACAGCGTTTGTTTGAGATCGACGCCATGTTAGGAACCTTTCCTAATAGCACAAAGCCATTGGTCTTGACCTATGAGTTAGGAGCCCAAGCATGAAAAAGTTTTCTTGGTTGCTGCTGCTTTTTAGCGGCTGCTTTATTATCTGTTTCTTTTTGGCGATCACCCAAGGCGCTGCAGACCTTTCCTTTGAAACGATCTGGGATGCTATCTTTGCTTTTGATTATGAGAATCAGCTGCATCAAGTCTTGCGCAATATTCGATTGCCCCGTGTGTTGGCTGCTTTTCTAGTAGGAAGTTGTTTTGCTGTTACGGGAGCTATCATGCAGGGAATTACGAAAAACGCTCTGGCAGATGGCGGTCTTTTAGGTGTCAACAGTGGGGCTGCGATGGGATTAGCGATCGCATTTATCCTATTTCCTAGTATTCAACCGAGACAAGCGGCGCTATTTTCGTTTTTTGGTGCCTTTGCGGCAACTGCGCTGCTTTTTTTATTGACTCGCTATGCCAAATTGGGTATGTCACCTACAGGTTTGATTTTGGCTGGTGTGGCACTAAGTTCTTTTTTCTCAGCCATCAGTCAGACCCTGTCACTGCAATTTGATTTAAATCAAGAGCTAGCCTTTTGGTTTATCGGTGGTGCCGCAAATGTGACTTGGCAGCAACTGCGTTTTGTGGGCCCCATCTATCTGATTGCCATCGTTTTTGTGCTACGTCTAGGAAAAGCGTTGAATCTGTTAGCGCTAGGAGATGACACCGTCATTTCATTAGGCAAGCACCCGCATCTGATTCGGGCATCTGCCTTACTGTTAGTCGTAGTTTTGGCGGGAATGGCGGTTTCGCTTGTTGGACCGGTCAGTTTTGTCGGCTTAATGGTTCCTCATGTCGTGCGGGGAATGGTGGGCAAAAACTATCAACTGATTTTGCCTTTGACGATTCTTGGAGGAGGAACACTGGTGATGGCCGCTGATCTGGCTGGCCGCCTGATCAATCCGCCCTTTGAGACACCTTTTGGGATACTGATGGCATTGATTGGTGTGCCTTTTCTATTGACCAAGATACGGAGGGAAGGCTGATGAAAAAAACACTCTCTGTTTTTTTTCTACTGCTGATGGTCGCTTTTTTAGGAAGTGTCATGGTGGGAAAAACAATTTTATCCTTTCAGGCATTAGGGGCAATCTTTCAAGGAACGGCATCTTCGAGTCAAGTACTGACGTTTACTGAGTTTCGACTACCACGGGCTTGTCTAGCGCTGATCGCTGGTGGTGCCTTTGGTTTTTCTGGGTTTGTCTTGCAAGGAGTAACGAGAAATGAGTTGGCTGATGCAAGTATCGTAGGAATCAACAATGGGGCAGGGCTCTTTGTGATGATCTACTTAGGTTTTTATACCCAAGGATCGCAGCTTTTGCCTGTCGTTGGGATCATCGGTGGTTTATTAGCTGCTGTACTGGTCTATTTGATTGCCTATAAGCACCGCCAATTGTTATCGATGGAGCGAGTACTGCTGGCGGGAATCGCCGTCAATGCAGGGCTGGCGGCGGCTACCTTACTCTTTACGGTGGACTTATCAAAAGACCGCTATCGCTTTGTAACAGCGTGGCTTTCTGGTTCGATTTGGGGTACTTCTTGGCAGCAAATCACCAGTCTGCTTCCTTGGGTCATCGTATTGTCTGTCGCAGCTTTCTGGACCGTACCAAGGCTTAACTTACTTGGCTTTGGCGAGGAGCAGGCAATTAGCTTAGGGGTTTCTTTGACCCGTTTGCGGACGTGGTTTTTAGTGATCGCGGTTGGTTTGGCTGCCAGTACGGTTGGCTATACTGGTAATTTAGCCTTTGTGGGCTTATTGGCGCCTCATATCGCTAAGGGACTCATCGGCAGAGAATCTCGCAGTGCCTTTTTCTTAGCGGGAATGATCGGCAGTCTGCTAGTCTTAGTCAGTGATACGATCGGTCGTTTGCTATTGACAAGCGGCGAGATCCCAGCTGGTATCATCATTTCTATCGTAGGGGCACCATACTTTGTCTTTTTGCTGATCCGACGTAAAGAAGGATGAGCAACTAGTCATGATCTTGTCAAGAAATCTGCGATTCTAGTTTGCTATTTGGACACAGTTTTTGGTACTATTTCTGAGAGGAGTGATCCAATGGAAAAACCAGTCATTAGAGAGCACATGATCCAAACATTAAAACAAATGCCAATCAAACAAAAGCAGCAGAAAGAAACGGTGATTTTGCAGTTGCTGTTTTCTTCTCAGATTTGGCAAACAGCTGAGTCAGTAGGTGTGATCCGTTCTTTGCCATTTGAATTTGACACAGCGGCTATTTTTGCTAAAGGATTTGAACAAAACAAACGAATCGCAGTGCCGAAAGCACAACAGAAAAAATTGCAGTTTTATCATGTGGAGCCGACAACGCGTTATGAAGCGTCGGCATTTGGGGTTGAAGAGCCGATCAGTGAGCAAGAAGCCCATCACTTGGATTTGCTGATTGTTCCCGGTTTGGCGTTTTCTAAAAACGGCTATCGCATCGGCTTTGGCGGCGGCTATTATGATCGTTTCTTGTCAGCTTTCGATGGCAAGACCGTTTCTTTGGTCTTCGGAGAGCAATTCAACGATCAATGGACACCAGATGTATTCGACATCCCAATCGATAAAATCTATACGGATTCTCTTATTCGCACGTAAAGGAGCACGTCAATGAATTCTCAAATGAAAAGATGGCTGAATCAGCCGGTCTTCACGTATCTGTTTTTAGCTATCCAAACAATTGTGTTTATCTTAGGTTATTTTAGTCCCTCTATTCAATCAGGCGGGGTGATGTTTGGTCCGTTTGTCGTTTATTTAAATGAATATTGGCGTTTCGTTACCCCGATCTTTCTACATTTCGGTTTGGCTCATTTTGCGATCAATTCTGTGATTCTGTATTATATGGGGCAGCAAGTAGAAGCCATCTATGGTCATAGCCGTTTTTTTGCCTTGTATTTGCTAAGCGGCATCATGGGCAATACCATGAGTTTTTCCTTCAACCAAATAGGGGTTCAATCAGCAGGCGCGAGTACTTCTTTATTCGGACTTTTCGGGGCATTTTTGATTTTAGGTTGGCATTTTAGAAATGATTACCGCATCCAAGCAATGGTACGGCAATTTGCCCTATTCGTTGGATTGAACCTGGTTTTTGGTGTGTTTGATCAAACAATCGATATGTGGGGACACATTGGGGGGATCCTCGGTGGGTTATTACTAGGGAATCTTTTGGCATTGCCAAAGAACTACGGAAAATATTCGATCCACACCAGAATCCTCTCTGGCGTACTCTTTGTTTTCTTATTGGCTATTTTTGTGATATATGGTTTTAAAAAATATTAATTACTTGTATAATAAGCAGGAAGTGGTTAAATGGAAACGTTATATGACGTACAACAATTACTGAAACAATTTGGTGTTTACGTATATGTCGGCAAGCGGATCTACGATATAGAACTGATGCAAATCGAGCTGAAAAACTTTTATGACAGTCGCTTGATAGATCGGGATGTATATCTGACTGCCCGGCGAATTCTTACGCGGGAGCATCGAATTGAAGAAAGCCGGGAGGAAAACAAGTGATGGACAAAAAAATCATCGGAATTGATTTAGGCGGAACAACGGTGAAATTCGCTATTTTAACGAGCGAAGGCGAGATTCAGCAAAAATGGAGTATTGACACCAATATTCTTGATGAAGGCTCACATATTGTGCCAGAAATCGTGGCATCGATCAATCATCGCCTAGAATTATATGGCTTACAGCCAGAAGCATTTATCGGTATTGGTATGGGGACACCAGGAAGTGTCGATCGTGACAAAGGAACCGTCATCGGTGCCTACAATCTGAACTGGAAAACACTTCAGCCAGTCAAAGAACTGATTGAAAAAGGCACAAAAATCCCCTTCGCCATCGATAACGATGCCAATGTAGCAGCTTTAGGTGAGCGCTGGAAAGGGGCAGGGGATAACAATCCTGATGTCATCTTTATCACACTAGGTACAGGTGTTGGCGGCGGTATCATCATGGAAGGGCAATTGCTTCATGGGGTTGCTGGTTGTGCTGGAGAAATCGGTCATATCACTGTTGATCCTGAAGGGTTTGAATGTACTTGCGGCAAACGTGGTTGTTTAGAAACGGTTTCTAGTGCGACGGGTGTTGTGCGAGTTGCTCGACAGTTGGCAGAAGAATATGCTGGCGATTCGGCATTGAAACAGCAGCTGGACAATGGGGAAGATGTTTCAAGTAAAGATATTTTTGAAGCGGCTCAAGCAAACGATCCATTTGGCTTGATGGTCGTTGATAAAGTGTGCTTCTACCTTGGGTTGGCATGCGGAAATTTAGGAAACACATTAAATCCATCAAGTATCGTTTTAGGTGGAGGCGTATCAGCAGCCGGTGAATTTTTACGTGAACGGGTTGCTGCCTACTTTGCTCAGTTTACCTTCCCACAGGTAACGGAAAGTACCGAAATCAAATTGGCAGAACTTGGGAATGATGCCGGTGTGATCGGGGCAGCATCATTAGCTTTGCAATTTGCAGCAAAAGCTTAGATGCCAAGCTGCTAGGCAATGATACATTCAAGCAGCATAAATCAAAAAAAGAATGATTGTTACAATAGAGAGGAATAGAAGAAATGACACCAATTATGTGGCTAAACTTGGTTTTGGGATTAATCATCTTAGCAATCGCTTTGAACTGGGCGTATTTTCAAATCATGGGACGCCGTTCAGCAACGATCATCTCAGAAGATGAATTCAAAGCAGGAATGAAGAAAGCCCAAGTGATCGATGTTCGGGAAAAAAATGAGTTTGACAGTGGACATATTTTAGGGGCGCGTAATATTCCTTTTACTGTTTTGACGAATTCCTTCAGCGCATTTCGTAAAGATCAACCGATCTACTTATATGACACGCGTAAATCGTTGAGTATTCGCGCAGCGAATAAATTACGTAAAGAAGGCTTTACCAATGTCTATATCCTAAAAGAAGGATATGAAGGCTGGAGCGGCAAGACGAAAAAGAAAAATAGTTTATAAAACAGAGAACTCAAGGCAAAAGAACACAAGCAAATTTGAATGAGTGACGAAACACCAAACGGCGTGTTTCAAGTAAGTCATTGTTCAATTTACATTGTGGGCTTTTGCCTTTATTTGAACTTAGGTCTATCAATAAGGAGAGTGTGCGTTGATCAAGCGAAAAAGAATTTATGAAGCGGCGGAAACGACAGATGGCTATCGGGTATTGGTGGATCGCATCTGGCCTAGAGGGATGAAAAAGGAAACAGCTCAGATCGATCTATGGCTCAAAGCAGTCGCACCAAGTACTGAATTGCGCAAATGGTTTGGGCATGATCCTGAACGTTTTGATGCGTTTAAAGACCGCTATCTACAAGAATTAGAGAAAGCGCCCGCAAAAGTTGCCCTGGCACAGTTAAACGCGTTGGTTGCTGAACAAGAGACCGTTACCTTACTATACGGAGCGAAAAATGAAGAACAAAATCAAGCCGTGATTTTGCAGGACTTACTGGAGAAGGAAGAATGATTACCTAAAAGAGCCGCCAGCCTATTGAAGGCTGACGGCTCTTTTGTAGCAAATGATTAACGGGCAACGCTTTTACGCATCGCACGTTTCCGTTTTTCATCATGATCCGCTTGTTGTTCATCAATTGGATCAATCACTTGTTTCTTGACCGTCATAACAACACTTGCAGCTGCAGCAACCGTTGCGACTGTTCCTACTAAAAATCCTGAAAGAAATCGTTTCATCATTAAACACCTCGCCTTTAGTTATAGGTTCATTATGAATGAAAACGGAAAAAATATCAAAAAAAATCACTTTTGGGATTGAAAACGCTTGAAATAATTTAGTAAATATTTTACAATAAGTTTACTAAAAAGAAAGTGGGAGTGAGAGAAATGGAGCAATTGCAACAGATATTTATTGATAAATTTGGAACAGAAGGCACAGGCATGTATTTTGCACCAGGGAGAATCAACTTGATCGGTGAACACACGGATTACAATGGCGGTTATGTTTTCCCGGCGGCGATCACATTAGGGACGTATGCAGTAGCGCGAAAACGTGAAGACCAGTTGATCCAACTTTATTCAGAGAACTTTCCAGAAAAAGGCGTGATCTCCTTTTCGTTAGATGAGCTGGATTACCGAAAAGAAGACGATTGGACAAACTATCCGAAAGGAGTCGTTCGTTTCCTAAAAGAAGCGGGGCAAGTGATCGATCGAGGCTTTGACCTCGCTTTTTATGGCAACATTCCGAATGGCGCAGGTCTTTCTTCTTCGGCATCGATTGAATTGCTGACGGGAGTTTGTCTAAAAGATCTCTTTGATTTAACCCTGACGACCTTGGACTTAGTTAAAATCGGCAAAAAAGTCGAAAATGAGTTTATTGGCGTTAACTCAGGGATCATGGATCAATTTGCAATCGGAATGGGCCAAAAAGACCATGCATTGCTTTTAGATACGAACACGTTAAATTATGAAGTCGTACCAGCGGCATTTGGCGATTATGTCGTAGCGATCATGAATACCAATAAGCGACGCGAATTGGCTGATTCTAAGTACAATGAACGACGTGCAGAATGTGAAGAAGCATTGGCTCGTTTGCAAAAATCATTAGCCATTGATTCATTGGGCGCATTAGACGAAGCAACCTTTTTTGCAAATACAGCATTGATCGATGATCCACGCTTGATCAAACGGGCGAAACATGCGGTGACGGAAAACCAACGGACATTGAAAGCAAAAGCTGCTTTGACTGCTGGTGATCTTGAAGAATTCGGCCAGTTATTAAATGCCTCCCATGCTTCATTGCGAGATGATTATGAAGTGACAGGGCATGAACTAGATACACTAGTCGCAGCCGCTCAAGCGCACCCTGCTGTTCTAGGTGCGCGGATGACTGGTGCGGGCTTTGGCGGTTGCGGGATCGCATTGGTCAAAGCAAGTGAATGGGCTGATTTCGAAGCGTCAGTCAAAGCAGCCTATTTAGCAGAAATCGGCTACGCAACCGACATTTATCAAGCAAGTATTGATGATGGTGCACGAAAACTGTAGAATAAGAAACGATGAAGGAATGAAGAAAGAAGGCTGAAAATATGGCGATTTTAGTATTAGGAGGAGCCGGCTATATCGGTTCTCATGCAGTCGATCAATTGATCGAACAAGGAAAACAAGTCGTTGTCGTTGACAATTTGCTGACAGGACATCGCCAAGCGATCCATCCAGCAGCAACCTTTTATGAAGGAGATATTCGCGACAAAGCATTTTTACAATCGGTATTTGAAAAAGAAACGATTGATGGCGTGATTCACTTTGCTGCCAGCTCTTTGGTGGGAGAATCTGTGGAAAAACCATTGAAGTATTTCAACAATAATGTGTATGGGATGCAGGTCCTCTTAGAAGTGATGAAGGAACATCAAGTGAAACATATCGTCTTTTCCTCTACAGCAGCAACTTATGGGGAACCTGACCATAGTCCAATCACGGAAGAAACCCCAACAAATCCTAAAAATCCATATGGCGAAAGCAAGTTGATCATGGAAAAAATGATGCGTTGGTGCGATGAAGCTTATGGAATGAAGTATGTCGCATTGCGTTATTTCAATGTGGCTGGCGCAAAGTCGGATGCTTCGATCGGTGAAGACCATGATCCAGAAACACACTTAGTACCGATCATCTTGCAAGCTGCTTTAGGACAACGCAAAGAGGTAGCGATTTTTGGGGAGGATTACGATACTCCAGATGGTACTTGTGTCCGCGATTATGTCCATGTTGAAGATCTGATCGCTGCTCACCTGTTGGCATTAGAATATTTACAAAAAGGCAATGAGAGCAATGTCTTCAATCTAGGCAGCAATCATGGGTACTCTGTGAAAGAAATGGTGGAAGCTGCTCGCAATGTAACGAAAAAAGAGATCCCAGCCAGAGTGGCGCCTCGCCGTGCCGGTGATCCAAGTACCTTAGTGGCATCGAGTGAAAAAGCACGAAAGGTTTTAGGCTGGAAACCAGTCTATACCGACGTCGAAGCAATCATCGAGACTGCTTGGAATTGGCATGTCAGCCATCCAAATGGGTATCAAGGGCAGGAGGAATAACCAATGACGATCAGCCAAACAATCAGCGATTTCGTCACTTTAGCAATCAAGGCTGGCGGCTGGATGGAAATGGATCGTATT
This sequence comes from Enterococcus sp. DIV0213h, assembly GCF_051711285.1. Taxonomy (NCBI): domain Bacteria; kingdom Bacillati; phylum Bacillota; class Bacilli; order Lactobacillales; family Enterococcaceae; genus Enterococcus; species Enterococcus sp. DIV0213h. The sequence goes on along the minus strand of NZ_JBIOMH010000001.1, from coordinate 2,582,875 downwards.
TATTTGCAAAACCGAGTACTAGCCATGATCGGGGAAGCTGTTTTTGAGCCCAGCGAAATTCGTTCTGTCGATCGGTCCTCCATTGATTTGATGGACGAGCTGGTGGCATGCGCTTTGAGCAATCAGCAAATTGGCGATTCTCACGCAGAAAGAGAAATCTTTGAAGCACAGTTGATGGACTTTTTGACGCCACCGCCTTCAGTAGTCAATGCTTTTTTTGCGCAGCATTATGCCAATGATCCTAAAGAAGCGACGGATTATTTCTTTGAGCTGTGCCGTCAAAATGATTACATCAAGACTCGGGCCATCGCAAAGAATATCGTGTTCCCAGTTGATACCGAATATGGGGAGATCGAGATCACGATCAATTTATCAAAACCTGAAAAAGATCCCAAGCAAATAGCGAAAGAAGGAGCTGCTGCTTCTGTAGATTATCCGAAATGTCTGTTGTGTTTGGAAAATGAAGGCTACCAAGGACGAGTCAATTATCCAGCGCGGACCAACCATCGGATCATCCGTATGAATTTGGATAATGAAGCATGGGGCTTTCAATATTCGCCCTATGCCTACTACAATGAGCATTCGATTTTTCTCTCTTTAGACCATCGTCCTATGAAAATCAATTTGCAAACCTTCGCTCGCTTGTTGCAGATCATTGAAGTGATGCCGCATTATTTTGTCGGGTCCAATGCCGATCTGCCGATCGTTGGAGGTTCGATCTTGTCTCATGACCATTATCAAGGGGGACGGCACACGTTTGCCATGGCAAAAGCGCCGATCGAGCAACACTTTTCTTTAACTGGTTTTCCTGATGTCGCTGCGGGGATCGTGAAGTGGCCAATGTCGGTGATACGACTACAAGCGAAAAACAAACAAAAATTAGCCGCCGCTTGCCAATATGTGTTAGCCCAATGGCAACAGTACTCAGATCCAAGTGTTTCGATCAATGCCTTTTCAGAAGATGGAACGCCTCATCATACGGTGACACCGATCGCACGCAAGCAAGGAGAGCTGTTTGAAATGGACTTAGTCTTGCGGGATAATAATGTTTCCAAAGAACATCCTGACGGCATTTTTCATCCGCATCAAGAAGTGCAGCATATCAAAAAAGAAAATATCGGATTGATTGAAGTCATGGGCTTGGCAGTTTTACCGCCGCGTTTAGCTACGGAACTAGAAGAAGTGACTGCTTATCTATTGGATCAGCCCAATCAGATCGCGGCATACCATATTCCTTGGGCAGATGCGATCAAAGCCCAGCACCCAGAATGCAATGCCGATAACGTGTCGCAGATTTTACGTAATGCATTAGGGGAAGTCTTTACACAAGTATTGACGCATGCAGGTGTCTTCAAGCGAGACCAGACAGGGCAAGCGGCCTTTGCTCGCTTTATAGCTACTTTATAAAAAAGTTCCCCGCAAAAAAAGGAGGCTGGAAGATGGCAACGATCAAAGATATTGCACAACAGGCTGGCGTCTCGCCAGCCACTGTATCACGGGTGCTGAATTACGATTCAGAATTATCGGTCAGTTCTGAAACCAAAGAGAAAATTTTTAAAGCCGCAGAAGCACTCAATTACACAAAACATAAAAAGAAGAGTCAGCCAGAAACCAGTAGTATGCGCTTGATCCAATGGTTTGATACCGAGGAAGAATTAGCGGATCTTTACTACTTAGCGATCCGTATCGGGATTGAAAACAAAACCGAAGAATTAGGGATTCGTTTGCTGAAAGAACCCTACGAAGGATTGACTGATACCGCAGTCGATGGAACGATTGCACTAGGAAAATTCGATGATCACCAGATTAGACAATTGAAAAAAAGCCAAGCCAATTTGTTGATGGTCGATTTTGACGCATTGGCTCAAGGCGTCAATTCCCTGGTGGTGGACTTTCAACAAGCGGTGGATTTAGTGATCGATGACTTTATTGCAAAAGGCCACCAAAGGATCGGCTTGTTATCAGGCGTTGAGTTTACCAAGGATCATCACCAAGAAATCGAAGACCCTCGGCGCCGAATTTTTGAGGAACGGCTCCGTCGGTTGAAGCTGCACCACCCACAATATCATCTCAGCGCACCGTTTACAGTAGAGGGCGGTTATGAGGCGATGAAAGAGTATTTGCAGCAAAACAAAGAGTTGCCAAGTGCTTTATTTGCTTCCAGTGATGCCTTAGCGATTGGCGCTATGCGTGCTTTGCAAGAAAAAAACATCAAGATTCCTGAGGAGATCGCAATTATCGGCTTCAACGATGTCAGTGTTGCAAAGTACGTCTTTCCGACGCTGTCAACCATCAAAGTTCATACGGAATGGCTGGGGGAGCTGGCAGTGACGACCTTGCTGGATATCATTACGAATGCAGCCCCCGTTCCTCGCAAAGTTACGATCGCAACGGAACTGATCACGCGCCAATCCTCCTAGCAACCAGTTGAATCACCGAAGGATGTCGTTACACACGTCAACTGAGTTTTAATGGAATAACAAAAAAAATGACTATCGTCTTACCCGAACCTTTAAACAGCCTCGTCGGTTTGCAGCTGCAGCCGTGCTTGCTTTTTTCAAAGGTTCGGGTATTGTTGTCCTATTGCTTTTTTTCTAAACGCAGGCATCTTTTTGGAGACTTGGTTGGGCATTTGATTAGAATATGGTAGAATATGAGAGAGTTTTTTGAATGGGGAGAAGATAGATGAAAACATTAGCGATTGATACCTCAAACCAGACACTGGCGGTTGCGGTGGTCGATGGTCAAGAAGTGTTGGGACAAAGCCAGACGATGGCGATCAAAAACCACAGCACAGCATTGATGCCTGCCATTGATGGATTGATGCAAGCGGTGGGGATGGCACCTAAAGAGCTGGAGCAAATCGTTGTTGCGAAAGGTCCTGGTTCGTATACAGGTTTGCGAATCGGCGTCACAACAGCAAAAACGCTGGCGCAAACATTGAACATCCCGCTGATTGGTGTTTCTAGTTTGAAAGCAGTCGCTGCCAATTGTGTGGGCGTATCGCAAGTGATCGTGCCGTTGTTTGACGCTCGCCGTCAAAATGTCTACGCAGGTGCCTACCAATGGCATAATGGGACCTTAGAAACAAGGATCAAAGACCAGCATATCTCACTGTCTGAATTATTGACCCAGTTAAAAGCAGTCGATGGTCAAGAAGTGCTATTTGTCGGCGCCGATACCATCAAATTTAAAGACATGATCGAGGCGGAACTGCCGACAGCCCATATCAATCAAGTGTCGTTATGGAATTACCCGAATGGCGTTGCTTTAGCTGCTATTGCGAAAGAAGAAGCGCCGGTCGCTTCGATCCATGATTTTGTACCAGACTATTTAAAATTAGTTGAAGCCGAAGAAAAATGGTTAGCCTCGCATGAACCGGGAGTGGATGCCTATGTTGAAAAAATTTAAAACGATGACGGGAAAGCTGGCTCTTTTCCGTCAGATTCAATACCCAGAGCGTAAAAAAGAGATACGAGGGGAAACGTACGTTGTTCGTGAATTAGTCGGAGATGACATTAAAGAGCTGCTGCAGGTGGAGCGTCTCGTGTATGCTGGGGAACTGCCTTGGACTAAGAGCGCCTTTTTGTCAGAACTTTATTCACGGGTCAAACATCTTTATTTGGGCATCTTGCATAATGAGCGGATGATTGGGTTTATCGGGGTGCGGATTTTAGGCGCTGATGCCCATATCACCAATATCGCGATCATTCCTGATTATCAAGGAAAAGGGATCGGTTCTTTCTTGCTAGGAGAAATCGAACGTTATGCGAGGAAAAACAAATGTGACCGTTTGACATTAGAAGTTCGCCTGGGCAATCGTGATGCGCAACGTTTGTATCGGACCCTCGGGTTTGTTTCACAGGCGATCAAAACGGCGTACTACACCGAAGGCAATGAAGACGCATTGGATATGGTGAAATTTTTAAATGACTAACGAACAAGCAGATCAAACGATCCCGACACCGCAAATGCTCTGGTCATTGGCAGATCAGAGCTATCCCTTTGGCTCGCCTTGGAATGTGCAGCAATTTCAACAAGATTTGCAAAACAGCAACAGTCGCTATTTGTTCCGTTATGGAAAAACCAATCAAGAGCTGATTGGGTTTCTCTGTTTTCAGCAAGTGCTGGATGAAGCAGAGCTGTTTAATGTAGCGGTTTTACCAGCGTATCAAGGTCGTGGTTTGGCGAAAGAATTGTTGAAGCAAATGGAATCGCTCGTGGAACAAACCGATGGTCGGCGTATCTATCTTGAAGTGCGTGTGTCGAATTTGCAAGCACAAGCTCTTTATTTACGTATGGGTTATACAGTTATCGGTCGTAGAAAAAAATATTACAGTCATCCAGAAGAGGATGCGTTGATTATGGAAAAGAAAGTAGGCGGACAAAAATCAAATGAATGAATTGATTTTAGCCATTGAAAGCAGTTGTGATGAAACCAGTGTGGCAGTGATTAAAAACGGCGACACCATTTTAAGTAACATTGTTGCTTCGCAGATCAAGAGCCACCAGCGCTTCGGCGGTGTCGTACCAGAAGTCGCTAGTCGTCACCATGTCGAACAGATTACTTTATGCATCGAAGAAGCGTTGACACAGGCCGACACCCAACCTGAAGAGTTGTCAGCTGTTGCTGTTACCTATGGTCCAGGGTTGGTTGGGGCACTGTTGATTGGGCTTTCTGCAGCGAAAGCCTTTGCCTGGGCCCACAGTTTACCGCTGATTCCGGTCAATCACATGGCAGGACATATTTATGCAGCTCGCCTAGTGAAGCCATTGGTTTTTCCTTTAATGGCATTATTGGTCAGCGGTGGACACACCGAATTGGTGTATATGGCAGAAGATGGCTCTTTTGAGATCATCGGTGAAACGAGAGATGATGCCGCTGGTGAAGCCTATGACAAAGTCGGTCGTGTTCTGGGGTTGCCTTATCCTAGTGGGAAAGAAATTGATCGCCTTGCGCATCTAGGCAGTGATACGTATCACTTTCCTCGAGCAATGATACAAGAAGATAATTTTGATTTTAGTTTCAGCGGCTTAAAGAGTTCCTTTATCAATTTTGTGCATAATGCACAGCAAAGAGAGGAAGCTTTGTCAGTAGAAAATCTAGCAGCTAGTTTCCAAGCCAGCGTTGTCGAAGTATTGGTTCACAAAACGTTGCGGGCATGCCAAGCTTATCCTGTAAACCAGCTGATCGTTGCTGGGGGAGTCGCGGCGAATCAAGGCTTGCGTGACGCTTTACAAAAAGCGATGCAGGAATTGCCGGAAGTGGAATTGTTGATTCCACCGTTGCGTCTTTGCGGAGATAATGCGGCCATGATTGGAGCTTATGCCCATGTTGCGTTGAAAAAGCAACGCTTAGCAGATCTTTCATTGAATGCTGATCCAAGTGTCAGCTTTGCCCATACGATTTCTTAAGATGATTGCACCTAAGATCCGTTCTTAGGTGTTTTTTTTGGGTTTCTATATGAGTAAACAGAAGATTTTGTTGTATTTTATTTCATCATTTGATATTATCATGTATAATTATTAGTTAATTGAAGGGCGGGTATGCAATGACATCGGTTTTTAAAGGACGCAGTTTTTTAGCAGAAAAGGATTTTACAAAAGAAGAACTACAATATTTGATTGATTTTTCCCAGCACTTGAAAGGGATGAAGGCCAACAATCAACCACATCGCTACTTAGAAGGAAAAAATATTGCACTTTTGTTTGAAAAGAATTCGACACGGACGCGAGCAGCCTTTACGGTTGCAGCGGTGGATCTGGGGGCACATCCGGAATTTTTAGGGGCCAATGATATTCAGTTGGGGTCTAAAGAATCTGTTGAAGATACCGCCAAAGTATTCGGCCGCATGTTCGACGGGATCGAGTTTCGCGGCTTTAGTCAACAGGTTGTCGAAGATCTGGCCAACTATTCAGGTGTACCTGTTTGGAATGGCTTAACGGATGAATGGCATCCAACGCAAATGATTGCTGACTTTTTAACCATTCAAGAAAACTTCGGTGAGTTGACTGGCTTGACCATCGCATACTGTGGGGATGGGCGCAACAATGTCGCCAATTCTTTGTTAGTGACCAGTGCGATTTTAGGGGTCAATATTCATGTCGTCACTCCGAAATTCTTGCAGCCAGAAGCAACCATCATCGCACAGGCACAAGCCTATGCCAAGCAATCGGGCGCAAAGATTTTGGTGACTGATGATGTGGATCAAGGTGTTCTAGGCGCTGATGTCGTGTATACCGATGTTTGGGTATCAATGGGTGAAGAAGAAAAATTCCAAGAGCGGATCGAACAGCTGCTGCCGTATCAAGTCAACCAATCGTTGATGAAAAAAACACAAAACGATCAAGTGATTTTTATGCATTGTTTGCCAGCATTTCATGATGATCAGACCACGTATGGCAAAAAAGCAGCGCAGGCGTATGGAATTTCTGAGATGGAAGTCACTGATGAGGTCTTTCGCAGTAAGTATGCCCGTCAATTTGATCAAGCCGAAAATCGTTTGCACTCAATCAAAGCGATCATGGCAGTGACTGCTGGAGATCTATTTATTCCTAAAGTATAAAATAATTTTTTTTGAAAATGCCAAAATCTCGCTAGCCAAACAAACATTTCTTTGCTATACTTTCTGGGAAGTAAATAGCCTTGATTTGATGAAACAAGAGAAGTAGCGATTCGAGTATCAGTTAGCGAGTTCGGGGTGGTGGAAGCCGAATTGATCAGATTGTGAAACGCACTTGTGAGAATTTGCCAAGCAAACGGAATTCTGCCGTTATCAGAAAAAAGTGGGTCCGAAAAGGACAATCAGAGTGGTACCGCGGGAAATCTCGTCTCTAGTGCATGTTATGCGCTAGAGGCTTTTTTGTTTTTATCAATCATTTCTTGCATGAAAAACATACAGCTGTTTGCTTGCTTCAAACAACTTTTCATCAAAACATGGGCTCAGTCATTATAGGAGGGATACTATGAATAACAAAGAAATCGTCGCACAAGCCATCCATCAAGTAGTAAAAGAAGATCTATCGATCGAACAAGTTCAGCAATTACTGGAAAATCCAAAGTCAGCTGACCATGGGGATGTGGCATTCCCAGCCTTCTCGCTAGCAAAAGTCTATCGGAAAGCGCCGCAGCAAATTGCCGCAGACTTAGCAGAAAAAATCGATCAAGCGTCTTTTGAAAAAATTGAAGTGGTCGGTCCATATTTAAACTTCTTTATGGATAAAAAAGCAATCTCTGCCCACGTCTTAGAGATGGTTCTCAAAGAAAAAAATCATTTTGGCGATCAAACCATCGGCAATCAGCAAGCAGTACCCATCGATATGTCTTCACCAAATATTGCCAAACCCATCTCAATGGGGCATTTGCGTTCCACTGTGATCGGTAACTCGATCGGCTTTATTTTAGAAAAAATCGGTTACCAGCCAATTCGCATCAACCATTTAGGCGACTGGGGCACACAATTTGGGAAATTGATCGTGGCCTATAAAAAATGGGGGTCAGAAGAAGCGGTCAAAGCGGAACCAATCAACGAACTGTTGCGTTTGTATGTTGATTTTCACGAAGCTGCCGAGACAGATAAACAATTAGAAGATGATGCGAGAGCTTGGTTCAAGAAACTCGAAGATGGTGACCAAGAAGCAATGGATTTATGGCAATGGTTCCGTGATGAATCATTAAAAGAATTCAATAAAATCTATGATATGTTGGAAGTTTCCTTTGATTCATTGAATGGCGAAGCTTTCTATAATGATAAAATGACAGAAGTCGTGGAATTATTAGAGGAAAAACACTTGCTGAAAGAAGACCAAGGGGCAGAGATCGTTGATTTGGCTGCGTATGACTTAAATCCAGCCTTGATCCGCAAATCCGATGGTGCGACTCTTTACATCACCCGGGACATGGCTGCTGCATTGTACCGCAAACGGACCTACAATTTTGCCAAATCATTGTACGTGGTAGGAAATGAGCAAAGTTATCACTTCAAGCAATTAAAAGCTGTTTTGAAGGAAATGGGCTTTGAGTGGGCAGATGATATGACCCACGTACCATTTGGATTGATCACCAAAGATGGGAAAAAATTATCTACGCGAAAAGGGAAGATCGTTCTTTTAGAAGAAGTATTGAATGAAGCGATCGATTCAGCGAAAGAACAAATCACTGAAAAGAACCCAACCCTTGAAAACAAAGAAGAAGTTGCAAAACAAGTCGGTGTCGGGGCAGTCGTTTTCCACGACTTGAAAAATGACCGTTTGAATAATTTCGACTTTACGCTAGAAGAAGTTGTCCGTTTTGAAGGAGAGACCGGACCCTATGTGCAATATTCTCATGCCCGTGCCATGAGCATTCTTGAAAAAGCCGACTTTGATCCTGCTGCTGTCAGCAGTTTGTCATTGGCAGATACTGAGAGCTGGGAAGTCATCAAATTGATTCAGCGCTACCCAGAAACCGTGCTGCAAGCAGCAGAAAAATATGAACCATCCGTCATTGCTAAACATGCCATCAAATTGGCACAGGCCTTTAATAAGTATTACGCCAATGTGAAAATCTTGGCTGAAGATGCGGAAAAAGACGCACGTCTGGCTCTAGTTTATGCAGTAACGACCTTATTAAAAGAAGATTTACGGTTGCTTGGTTTACATGCACCCGACAAAATGTAACAAAAAAAGCTGTGTCCTTGTTTCGACAAGGACACAGCTTTTTTGTAGTAAAAATACAGATAGGTCATGTTCGGTGTCTTATAAGACCGCGTGGTTTCTGATAAATTGATAAAAAGTTTCGGCATCTTCGTCGCTGCGGGAAATCACCGCTACTGTATCAAAGCCCGCCAACGAGCAAACTTTTTCTGGCATAGTCACTTCATCGATCGCAGCCGAAAGCAAAGGCGCATTGTCCGCAACGGTATGGATCAACGTCATAAATTGCACACGATCTACTTTAGTGACAACGTCTTCGATCATCTGTATCAAACGCTGCTCTTCTTCTTTTTCATCTTCTGACGATTGCATTCCTTGAAAAATGACAAACTTCGTCTGACCTGTTTCATCGGGCACTTTCACGATTTTCAAATCACGAATATCGCGAGAGATGGTCGCTTGCGTGGCGGAGACGCCTTGGGCTTCCAATTGCTGCAATAATTCTTCTTGCGTGCGTACAGTATGTTCAGTAATGATTTGTCTAATAAGTAAATGGCGATCAGCTTTTCGCATAGGTAAACTCCTTTAAGCATGATTGATTAAGTCAGCCTTATCATAGCAGATAAAGCCGAAAAAACCTAGATATAATAAGAAAAGAATTAGAACGTTAAAAAAAAGCTGGACCACGAATCGTAGTTTTTCATTTGAATCAGTTGCATTTCTTTTTTAGCTACTGTATACTGTTTAAGGCGTGAGTTTTTCACGTCAATCCCACATCTTGTTCCATCTGCGAAGCGGTGCTGATCGATTCAGTTCTTCAAGGAGTAAAAGAGCAAGAGAGGAAAACAAAAAAACCAAATTGGAGGAAACACAACATGGCAGTAATCTCAATGAAACAATTACTAGAAGCCGGCGTACACTTTGGTCACCAAACTCGTCGCTGGAACCCAAAAATGAAGAAATATATCTTCACAGAAAGAAACGGCATCTACATCATTGATTTGCAAAAAACAGTGAAATTAGTAGACGCAGCTTACGACTACATGAAAAATGTTGCTGAAGAAGGCGGCGTTGCATTGTTCGTAGGTACTAAAAAACAAGCACAAGAAGCAATCAAAGAAGAAGCAATCCGTTCAGGTCAATACTATGTTAACCATCGTTGGTTAGGTGGAACTTTGACAAACTGGGAAACAATCCAAAAACGTGTTGCTCGTTTGAAACAAATCAACAAAATGGAAGAAGATGGCACATTTGCTGTTCTTCCTAAAAAAGAAGTCGTTGGCTTGAACAAAGAGCGCGAACGTCTTGAAAAATTCTTAGGCGGTATCGCTGATATGCCAAGAATTCCAGATGTAATGTACGTTGTTGACCCACGTAAAGAACGTATCGCAATCCAAGAAGCACGCAAATTAAATATCCCGATCGTAGCTATGGTCGATACAAACTGTGATCCAGACGAAATCGATGTTGTTATCCCATCAAATGATGACGCTATTCGTGCCGTTAAATTGATCACTGCGAAAATGGCAGATGCTTTCATCGAAGGTAACCAAGGCGAAGACCAAGTAGCAGAAGAAGATTTTGCTGCTGAATCAACAGAAAACGCAACTTCAATCGAAGAAATCGTTGATGTTGTCGAAGGCGACAACGCATCAGCTGAATAATAAATGATGGAGCTGTTTCAAAGGCTAGGCGCCAAGCCTCACTCTCCTTTGAAACAGCTTTTTTTAAAGACAAGCAATCTTGTTTAAAAACATTTAGGAGGAAACAAAAAATGGCAGAAGTAACAGCTAAATTAGTAAAAGAATTACGCGATATGACTGGTGTAGGAATGATGGACGCAAAACGTGCATTAGTTGAAGTAGAAGGCGACATCGAAAAAGCCGTAGACTTATTACGTGAAAAAGGTATGGCAAAAGCTGCGAAGAAAAACGACCGTATTGCTGCTGAAGGTTTAGCATCTGTAGCGATCAACGGCAACACAGCAGCAATCGTTGAAGTGAACTCAGAAACTGACTTCGTTTCTAAAAACGAAATGTTCCAAGACTTAGTAAAAGAAATCGCTGAAGTAATCGCAGCAAACAAACCAGCTGATATGGATGCTGCTTTAAAATTAGAAACTTCTAAAGGCACAATGGATGCTGCGTTGATCGAAGCAACACAAGTAATCGGAGAAAAAATCAGCTTCCGTCGTTTTGAAGTTGTTGAAAAAGATGACAATGCTGCTTTCGGCGGTTACCTACACATGGGCGGACGTATTGCTGTATTGACTGTTCTTGAAGGAACAACTGACGAATCAGTTGCGAAAGATGTTGCAATGCACGTTGCAGCGATCAACCCTCGCTACGTGAACGAAGCACAAATCTCTCAAGAAGAATTGGATCATGAAAAACAAGTCTTGACAGAACAAGCATTGAACGAAGGCAAACCAGCGAACATCGTTGAAAAAATGGTTGAAGGACGCTTGAAGAAATTTAAAGCAGAAATCGCTTTGGTTGACCAACCATTCGTTAAAGACCCAGATATGACGGTTGAAAAATATGTTGCATCAAAAGGCGCAACTGTGAAATCTTTTGTCCGCTTTGAAGTCGGCGAAGGTATCGAAAAACGCGAAGACAACTTCGTTGAAGAAGTAATGAGCCAAGTGAAAAAATAATTCTGTTCCTCGAACAGATGGGAACGCATGGAAGTGCGCTCCCTTTTTTTAAGCAAAAACGGTTTTTAAAGAAATAGTGTAGATAATTTTCAACGAAAGAGCACCAATATGCTACAATAGTATTGGAGAATGTACGGAGGAATCATGATGGGCAAACCAAAATATCAACGTGTTGTATTAAAATTAAGTGGTGAAGCATTAGCGGGTGACGAAGGCTTTGGGATCAAACCACCGACGATCCAAGAGATCGTTAAAGAGATCAAGGAAGTCCACGAATTAGGCGTACAGATGGCGATCGTGGTCGGCGGCGGAAACATTTGGCGTGGACAAATCGGCGCGCAAATGGGGATGGAAAGAGCACAAGCTGATTACATGGGCATGTTAGCGACTGTGATGAATGCTTTAGCATTACAAGACACGCTAGAAAATGCTGGTGTACCAACGCGTGTCCAAACTTCGATCGAAATGCGTCAAATCGCAGAGCCTTATATTCGTCGCAGAGCAGAACGTCACTTAGAAAAAGGGCGGGTCGTCATTTTTGCAGGCGGAACCGGAAACCCTTATTTCTCAACTGATACGACCGCAGCCTTACGGGCAGCTGAAATCAACGCTGATGTCATTTTGATGGCGAAAAACAATGTTGATGGCGTCTACTCAGCAGATCCTAAAACGGACCAAAGTGCTGTGAAATTTGAAGAATTGACCCATTTAGAAGTCATTTCTAAAGGATTGCAAGTAATGGATTCAACCGCAAGTTCATTAAGTATGGACAACGATATTCCATTAGTCGTATTCAACTTGAATGAGCATGGAAACATTCGCCGCGCCATTTTAGGTGAACATATTGGAACGACAGTAAGGGGGAAATAACATGGCTGACAAAATTTTAACAGAAGCAAAAGACAAAATGAAAAAAGCAGCAGAAAACTTGCAGCGGGAATTAGGACAAATCCGTGCTGGCCGCGCGAACGCGAGCATCTTAGACCGCGTAATGGTTACTTACTATGGTGTACCAACACCCTTGAACCAAATGGCTTCAATTACGATTCCAGAAGCAAGAATTTTGATGATCACACCTTTTGACAAAACAATGATCCAAGAAGTAGAAAAAGCTATCATGCAAAGTGATATTGGTATCACGCCTGCCAATGACGGAACAGTCATTCGTTTGGTGATTCCTCAATTAACGGAAGAACGTCGTAAAGAATTAGCCAAAGACGTGAAAAAAGAAGCTGAAAATGCGAAAATCGCGGTCCGTAACATTCGCCGTGATGCGATGGAAGCTTACAAGAAACAAGAAAAAGCTGGCGATATTACAGAAGATGATTTGCGTGAATCTGAAAAAGAAGTGCAAACTGCTACAGATAACAGCATCAAAGAAATCGATGCGATCGCAGCTGAAAAAGAGCAAGAGCTACTTGAGGTTTAAAAGGAATGACGAAGAGTCGCTTCAGCGGCTCTTTTTTTATGGTCGAAAGTGGCGTATGTACTTGAATATCACGACTGTTTTTTTGTTTTTTCTTAATATGGAAATCTTTTCTTGGTTTTCATAGGCAAGAAATCTGATTATTGTTATAATGTAAAAGATGAATTTCAAGAATTGGAAGAGGAGCGAATACGATGCTGCGTTTTTTTCCACAAAAAGACAAATATATCAAAGAAGCGGCTGAACATGAATTTGATCCATCACTGCCGATTCCCCAACACATCGCGATCATTATGGATGGCAATGGCAGATGGGCGCAAAACCGGCGCTTGCCAAGAGTAGCTGGTCACAAAGAAGGCATGGAGACGGTAAAAAAGATCACGAAACATGCTTCACACCTTGGTGTGAAAGTATTGACTCTTTATGCGTTTTCAACAGAGAATTGGAAACGGCCAAACGAAGAAGTGGACTTTTTGATGCAACTGCCCGTCGACTTTTTCGACACGTTTGTTCCTGAGCTGATCAAAGAAAATGTTCAAGTCAAAGTGATGGGGTTCACGGAATCTTTACCCGAACACACACAAGAAGCGGTCAAGCGAGCGATTGACCAAACCAAAGATAATACTGGGATGATCTTGAATTTTGCTTTAAATTACGGCAGCCGCGCAGAAATTTTGACTGCGGTCCAAGCCCTTTATGAAGAGCTTGCAGCTTCGGAGGAAGCCCTGCCCAAGCTCACGGAAGACATGCTGGCGACACATTTGATGACTGGTTTTTTGCCAAACGCGTTACGTGATCCTGAATTGGTGATTCGCACGAGTGGTGAAGAACGTATCAGCAACTTCTTGTTATGGCAGATTGCTTACAGCGAATTATTCTTTACGAAAGCGCTCTGGCCTGATTTCGATGCTGCTTTACTAGAAGATGCGATCGGGAGCTTTCAACAACGAAACCGGCGTTTTGGCGGTTTGAAAACGAAGGAGGAAGAAGAGTGAGACAACGTGTAATCACTGCGGTCGTCGCATTAGCCTTTTTCCTGCCAATTATTTACGTTGGCGGCATTGCCGTCGAATTGCTGGCAGCAGCGATGGCAGGGATTGGTGTTTATGAATTATTTCGGATGAAAGGGCTAGCTGTTTTCAGTTTTGAAGGAATTCTTTCAATCATCGGTGCGGTGATTTTAGTTTTACCTCAAGAACGCTGGTTTTTCTTTTTGCCAGAGGGCACAGATAAAAGTGCCTTGTATTATGTAATCGTCCTTTTATTACTAGGGATCGCGGTTATTTCTAAAAATACGTATACTATCGATGAAGCTGGTTTTCCAGTGATCGTCAGCTTATATACAGGTGTCGGGTTTGAACGTTTCTTGACGGCACGTTCAGCAACAGATGGCTTAGTCGTTTTAGTTTTCGGGCTGTTTATCGTGTGGGCAACAGATATTGGGGCTTACATGGTGGGACGGCGTTACGGTCAACGAAAATTATGGCCAGAGATTTCCCCTAATAAAACGATCGAAGGGGCCCTAGGCGGGATTGCTGCTGCGGTGGTCGTAGCCGGTTTGTATCTGCTAGCATTTCCAGGGAAAGATTATTTTGGACATGGTAGTGCCATCATGATCTTATTGACGGTCCTCTTTTCGATCGCTGGTCAATTCGGGGATTTAGTGGAATCGGCAATCAAACGTCATTATGGCGTGAAGGATTCAGGCAATCTTTTGCCAGGACATGGCGGGATCTTGGATCGCTTCGATAGCATGCTGTTTGTGTTTCCAATCATGTATTTATTCGGTGTTTTTTAGAAATTATTTAGAAGTGCAGGCTTGGCTTGCGCTTCTTTTTTTAAATTCTTGTTACAACGGGAATGTGAGTTCCTCAACGGGAATCGGTGTGATAAAATAAGGAAAGGCTGCCCTGAATGAGAGGGATGCTGTGAAAGAGAGGAACGAGCATGAAAACGATACTTGTATTTATCATTATCTTTTCCGTAGTGGTAGTGATTCACGAGTTTGGACACTACTTCTTTGCAAAACGGGCAGGTATTTTAGTAAGAGAGTTTGCCATCGGTATGGGGCCTAAATTGTTCGCGCATCAAGCGAAAGATGGGACGACCTACACGATTCGGATGCTGCCATTAGGCGGGTATGTCCAAATGGCGGGCTGGGGTGAAGATGAAACAGAATTAACACCAGGTATGCCAGTCTCCTTGGTTCAAGATGCAACTGGCAAAGTTATCAAAATCAATACGAGCAAAAAGATCCAATTGCCGCAAGCGATCCCTATGGAAGTGACCGACTTTGACTTGGAGGAGAAGTTGACGATCACAGGGTTCATCAATGGCAATGAACAAGAAGCGATTACGTACGCTGTGGATCATGATGCAACGATCATCCATGAAGATGGCGTTGAAGTTCGGATCGCACCTAAAGACGTTCAATTCCAGTCCGCAAAGCTTTGGCAGCGAATACTGACGAATTTTGCTGGACCGATGAACAACTTTATTTTATCCTTGGTCTTATTCACTGGGTTGGTGTTTGCACAAGGTGGTGTTGCGAATCAAGATGCAACCATCGTGACAGGAATCGAAGCAGGAACACCGGCAGCTGAAGCAGGGCTGCAAAATGGCGATGAAATCTTAGCTGTCGAAGGTGTCGATGTTTCTAACTGGTCAGAATTAACGACTGAGATCCAAAAGTACCCAGATACTCAGATTGCTCTAGCAGTCAAACGAGGATCAGAAACACTTGATTTGACGGCAACTCCTGCGAGTCAAGAATCAGGGGAGACCACGATTGGTTTCTTAGGGATCACCGCTTCCTTAAAAACTGGGATCGGAGATATCTTACTGGGCGGCTTGCAAACGACCATTGACAATTCACTGGTGATTTTTAGAGCAGTCGGCAACTTGATTGCCCAACCAGATATCAATAAATTGGGTGGACCGGTAGCGATTTTCCAACTGTCTTCTCAAGCTGCATCGCAAGGGGTAACAACGGTGATCGCGATGATGGCGATGATTTCTATCAACTTGGGGATCTTTAATTTATTACCGATTCCTGGATTGGATGGCGGTAAGCTGGTTTTAAATATTTTAGAAGGTTTGCGAGGCAAGCCAATCAGCCAAGAAAAAGAAGGCATCATTACTCTGATTGGGTTTGGGTTTTTGATGCTGCTGATGGTTCTCGTTACCTGGAATGATATCCAACGTTTCTTCTTTTAAAAATAAGACGCACAAGCAAATCAATTGTTGATCGGGTGAACATGATTTTTTGTAGCAAAGGAGAAAAAAATGAAACAGTCAAAATGTTTGATTCCGACATTGCGGGAAACCCCCAGCGATGCGGAGACGTTAAGTCATCAACTGTTAGTTAGGGCAGGGTATATTCGACAAGTGGCGGCAGGCATTTATGTTTACTTGCCGCTAGCACAAAGGGTGTTAGAAAAGATCAAGCGGGTCATCCGTGAAGAATTGGCACAAATCGATGCCGTAGAGATGGCGATGCCTTCTTTGCTTCCGTATGAGCCATGGAAGGAGTCAGGACGTGCCTCATTGTATGGTGAATCCTTGTATCGATTAACAGATCGAAACGAACGAGAGATCGTTTTAGGACCTACTCATGAAGAGCCGTTTACGACATTGATCAAAAACGAGATCACGTCTTATAAACGGCTGCCATTGAGCTTGTATCAGATCCAAACGAAATATCGGGACGAACAGCGGCCGCGCTTTGGATTGATCCGCAGCCGCGAATTTATCATGCAAGATGGCTATTCCTTTCATGCCGATGAAGCCAGCTTAGATCAAACCTATAATCGTTACGAAATGGCTTATCATGCAATATTGAAACGCTGTGGGATCGAGTATCGGGCAGTGGTCGGGGACAATGGCTTGATGGGTGGCAGAGATTCGAAAGAATTTTTGGCATTGTCGGGGATCGGCGAAGAGCTGATCTGCTACTCGACCGAAAGCGATTATGTCGCCAATTGGAAATTAGCAACCAGTCAATACATCACCAAAAAATCTCACGAGACCTATTTAGAATTACAAAAAGTCGTTCAGGATGAGCCTTTAACGTTAGAGGAGCTGGCGCAGGCATACGAAACAGACTTGCAAAAAATCGTTCAAGTATCTTTATTACTCGTTGACGAGCAAGTCATTATGGTGTTATTACGAGGCGATCACAGCCTCAATGAAACAAAGGTCAAGCATTACTTAGCCGCTGATCAAGTGAAGGTGCTGACTGTTGAGGAAGCGGAGTCTTATCTGACGAGTGAGACGCAGCTGCGCAGTCCCATTGCGCTTGCTGATTCGATCCAGTTGTACGCCGATCAGCATGTCCAAGATATGGCGAATCTGATCGTTCCAGCGGCAGAAAAACAAAGCTATTATCTCAATGCGAATGTGGGGCGTGATTTTCAACCATTAGCCTTTGCCGATTTTCGCTTGGTTCAAGAAGGTGATCCTTCCCCAGATGGAAAAGGAACCTTAACCTTTACGCGAGGAATCGAAGTTGGGCATATCTTCAAGTTAGGAACCAAGTACAGTGAGGCGCAAGAAGCGACGGTTGTCGATGAAAACGGCGATGAGCAACCAATCATCATGGGCTGTTATGGGCTGGGGGTTTCTCGGCTGCTTTCAACGATCGTCGAACAATACGGCAATGAATTTGGGATCGATTGGCCCCAAGAAATTGCCCCATTTGATGTGCATATCATTCAAACGTCGATTGAAGATAGCTATCAAAATGCCTTAAGTGAAGAAGTAGAAGAAATGATGAACCAAGTCGGCTATCAAGTGCTGGTAGATGACCGCAATGAACGTGCAGGGGTCAAATTTGCAGATGCCGATTTGATTGGCTGTCCGATTCGCTTGACTATCGGTAAAAAAGCCGTAGAAGGCATCGTAGAGATCAAAATCAAGCATACTGGTGCGACCGTTGAAGTGAGAAAAGAAGAAGTCGCTTCGACCTTGACGATTTTGTTAGCCAATCAGGAATAAACAGGAACGAACAAGAATGAATAACAGATCGAGAGAGGAAATCCTTTCTCGATTTTTTAATGAAAATGAGGGCAAAAAGAGGTATACTAGTGAGTACTGAGAAAAGGAGGATCTTCAATTGTCAAAAGAAAGAGAGACCTTTGAGATATTATTAGACCAAATTGCAGCTGCCCCAAATCTTCGGCAGCATCCGTTGATGCAGACTGCCCAAATCAAACAAGTGACCGTGCATCGACAATCAAAAGCGTGGACGTTTTATTTCCAATTTGAACGTTTATTACCGGTGATGGTGTATCAGTCCTTTAAACAACATATTGAATTGGCGTTTAAAGAGATTGCGGAAGTTCGTATCATCATTGAAGCTCAAGATGGTTCCTTTGATGAGCAATTCATTCAAGAATATTGGCCATTAGCGTTAGCCAATCAAAATTGTGATCGACCACTGGTTCATCAAGTGATCAAAAACCAAATGCCTGTGCTGCAAGAGAACAAAGTGATTTTGCCAGTCAACAATGATGCGGTCATCACGATTTTGCAGCAGCAGTACTTGCCGATCATTGAGGAAAATTATAGTACCTTCGGCTTTCAAAAATTTCGGATCTTGCCGCAGCTAGACCAAGAGCAAGCGGAGGCGGCCTTAAAAGAACTTGAAGCACGCAAGGAAGAGCAAACAGCAGCGTTCCAACAACAAGCTGCTGAGAACTTGATGGCTCACGAGCAACGCAAAAAAGAAGTCAAAACAGTCGAATTTGACGGACCAATCGCCTTGGGACGTAATATTCCTGCCGATGAACCTGTGACACCGATGATCAATATCATTGAGGAAGAACGTCGGGTCACGATCCAAGGCTATGTCTTTGATAAAGAAGTCCGCGAATTGCGTTCAAAACGGAAGATTTTGATTTTGAAAATCACCGACTATACGTCGTCGTTTAGTGTGAAAAAATTCTCCAACAATGAAAAAGATGAACAAGTCTTTGATGCCATCGCCAAAGGTAGTTGGGTCAAAGTACGCGGTAGCGTCCAAGAAGATACCTTCATGCGAGATCTCGTTATGAATGCGCAAGATTTGCTGGAAGTCAAACACGAAGCCCGCAAAGATTATGCACCTGAAGGCGAGAAACGGGTCGAACTCCACCTGCATTCCAATATGAGTACGATGGATGCCACCAACAACGTGGCGGATTTTGTCGCTCAAGCAGGCAAATGGGGCCATAAGGCGATTGCAATCACCGATCATGGTGGAGCGCAAGGGTTCCCTGATGCCCATCATGCAGGAGAAAAGGCTGGTGTTAAAATTCTTTACGGTGTGGAAGCCAATATCGTGGATGACGGCGTAGCGGTTGCCTACAATCCTCAGCCTGTTCCACTGACCGATGCTACTTATATCGTGTTTGACGTGGAGACCACTGGGTTGTCTGCAGTATACGACACCATCATTGAGTTGGCCGCTGTGCGGATGCATAAAGGCAACGTGGAGGCATCCTTTGATGAATTTATCGATCCAGGTCATCCGTTATCGCGAACGACCGTAGAACTGACGGGAATCACCGATGAAATGGTTCGCGGATCAAAATCAGAAGAAGAAGTCTTACGTTTGTTCCGTGAGTTTTCTGAAGGAGCCATTTTAGTTGCCCACAATGCGTCATTTGATATGGGCTTCTTAAATACCAGTTATCGAAAATACGGTATTCCAGAAGCGGAAAATCCCGTCATTGATACATTGGAACTCGCTCGTTATTTGTATCCAGAGTTTAAGCGATTCGGTTTAGGTGTCCTTTCCAAAAAATTCGGTGTCAGCTTAGAACAACATCACCGAGCGATTTACGATGCGGAGGCAACCGGTCATTTAGCATGGATCTTTGTCAAAGAAGCAATGGAAAAACATGAGATGCTGCTGCACGAAGAGTTGAACCGACACGTGGGGGGCGAGAACTCCTACAAAGCAGCTCGACCCTTCCATGCCACGATCTTAGCTCGAACACAGGCAGGATTGAAAAATTTATTCAAGCTGATCTCGATGTCAAATGTGAAGTACTTCCATGATAAAGTCCCACGAATCCCACGTTCAGAATTGGTGAAATTGCGGGAAGGATTGTTAGTCGGAACCGCCTGTGATAAAGGAGAAGTCTTTGTCGCAATGATGCAAAAAGGGGTCGATGCAGCACGAGAACTTGCCAAGTTTTATGACTACATCGAAGTTATGCCCAAAGCAGTTTATGCCCATCTTTTAGAAACGGAACTCGTGAAAAGTGAAAAAGACCTAGAAGACATCATTCGGAATCTGGTAAAAATGGGGGAAGAGTTAGGGAAAATCGTTGTGGCTACTGGGAATGCCCATTACCTGAACGAAGAAGACGCCATTTATCGCAAGGTCTTGATCAATTCCATGGGAGGCGCCAATCCGTTGAATCGTCATAGCCTACCAGACGTGCACTTCCGTACTACGGATGAGATGCTGACCGCTTTTCAATTTTTAGGTCCAGAAGTAGCGAAAGAAATCGTGGTGACGAACCCGAATAAAATCGCTGATCTTTGTGAAAAAGTCATTCCGGTAAAAGATGATTTGTATACACCAAAGATTCCCGGATCTGAACAAGAGATCACCGACTTGAGTTACAACCGTGCCAAAGAGCTATACGGTGATCCATTACCAGAGATCGTGGAAAAACGTTTGAAAAAAGAGCTTGATTCGATCATTGGGAACGGCTTTTCCGTGATCTATTTGATCTCACAAAAACTGGTTCATAAAAGCAATGAAGACGGCTATCTAGTAGGGTCACGGGGATCAGTCGGTTCTAGTTTTGTCGCAACCATGACGGGGATCACTGAGGTCAATCCATTAGCTCCTCATTATTATTGTCCCGATTGCCAGTATTCGGAGTTTTACGAAGACGGTTCGTATGGTTCTGGTTATGATATGCCAGAGAAAAAATGTCCAAAATGCGGCACCCGTCTGAACAAAGATGGCCACGATATTCCCTTTGAAACGTTCCTTGGTTTCCACGGCGATAAAGTACCCGATATCGATTTGAACTTCTCAGGAGAATATCAGCCAGAAGCCCATAACTATACGAAAGTACTCTTCGGTGAAGAATACGTCTATCGTGCAGGAACGATCGGTACCGTAGCCGACAAAACAGCCTTTGGTTTCGTAAAAGGCTTTGAGCGCGATCATAATCTTCATTATCGAGCAGCCGAAGTCGATCGCCTGGCAAAAGGTGCCACAGGCGTCAAACGGACGACTGGTCAGCATCCGGGGGGGATCATCGTTATTCCTGACTATATGGATGTCTATGATTTCACCCCGATCCAATACCCAGCGGATGATCAAAATGCGGAGTGGAAAACGACCCACTTTGATTTCCATTCGATTCATGACAATATCTTGAAACTGGATATCCTCGGACACGATGATCCGACAGTCATTCGGATGCTGCAGGATCTATCAGGCATCGATCCTAAAACGATCCCCACCGATGATCCAGAAGTGATGCGTATTTTTGGCGGCACGGATGTGTTAGGCGTGACCGAAGAGCAGATCTATTCGAAAACCGGCACATTAGGCATCCCAGAATTTGGTACCCGCTTTGTGCGGGGGATGCTGGATCAAACCCATCCATCGACCTTTGCTGAACTCCTGCAGATCTCTGGTCTTTCCCATGGTACCGATGTATGGTTGGGCAATGCGGAAGAATTGATCCGTCGCGGAGATGCCAGCCTAGCGGAAGTAATCGGCTGTCGGGATGATATCATGGTGTATTTGATCCATGCCGGCTTAGATGACGGAATGGCCTTTAAAATCATGGAAACGGTCCGTAAAGGACAATGGAACAAGATCCCTGACGACTTGCGGGATACTTACTTGCAAGCGATGCGGGAGAACAATGTCCCAGAATGGTATATCGATTCTTGTTCGAAGATCAAGTACATGTTCCCGAAAGCCCATGCGGCGGCGTATGTCTTGATGGCGTTGCGGGTGGCTTACTTTAAAGTGTACTTCCCAATTCTCTATTACTGTGCTTATTTCTCTGTCCGAGCAGACGATTTTGATTTGATTGCCATGTCAAAAGGAAAAGACGCCGTAAAAGAACGGATGCAAGAAATCACTGACAAAGGATTGGATGCGTCAACGAAAGAAAAGAATCTGTTGACGGTTCTGGAGTTAGCCAATGAAATGCTGGAGCGCGGTTATGAATTTGGAATGATCGATCTGTATAAATCGGATGCGGAAAACTTCGTGATCGACGGGAAAAAATTGATCGCACCGTTCCGAGCAGTACCGAGTTTAGGGCTGAACGTAGCGAAACAAATCGTGGAAGCACGAAAAGATGGTCCCTTCTTATCGAAAGAAGACCTCGCCAATCGCGGGAAAGTTTCTAAGACATTGATTGAATACATGACGGATAACGGTGTTCTAAAAGATCTACCAGATGAAAATCAGTTGTCGTTGTTCGATATGTTGTAAGCCAACGGCTGTTCACTTAAAAAAATTAAGCCCATCATCGCAGCATCTAGTATAGCTAGTACCTGCATGATGGGCTTTTTTTGTCTTGTTTATGAAGGTAACCTAAGCAGTCACAATCTGGCGAAAATCAGAAAAATCGTGATCTATAGTGAAAAATCATAAGGGGAGTTGCCGCTCGGACAGCGAATCAATCGAACCTTTACCATACAAAGAGAAGAAAAATACTCGTTACCGAAAGAAGCGAATGCCTTTGGTAACGAGTATTTTTCGACAAAGTTCGTTAACTAGCTAAAAAAAGAAAAAAAGCAAAACAGGCAGATACACCATGTACAGTAAGACGGAATAGCCTAGACAAGAAGTTGCAAATTCTTCATCCCCTTGATAGTTTCGCACAAGAATTGGGACAGAGTTTTGGACGGGCATGGAGGCTTGGATAATAAACACAGAAAGCATCAATTCAGGAACAGGGATGATCCTGCTTAATAGCCATACAACGAGGGGCGAAAGAATGAAGCGACCAAACAAGACACCAGCAATGTCTTTGGTCATTCGCAAGTTCTTGAGCCCGCCAAAGTACACGATGATCCCGATAATAAACATTGATAGAGGCGTCGTTAAATCTGCTAGGTAGCTTCCAAGCCCATCAACAAAGGAGGGCAGTGGGAATGTGAACAGCATCCAGATCAAGCCGATAATGAAACCAATCAAGGCTGGCGAAAAAATCTTTTTTAGCATGACCAATGGATGAAAGGAAATGCGGGCTTCGCCGAAATCGGGGTTATCTTTTGCTAACTCAAAAATACCGATGGTCCAAAATAATGTCGTATTTACGATGTAGTACAACAACACATAGGGAACGGCTTTTTCACCAAAAATGGCTAAATTGATCGGTAAGCCGATGAAGATCGTATTGGAAAAGGTAAACATGGCGGAAAATGCCCCTTGGTGTTTGGTTTCAACTTGCGCGAAACGGCGCCATAAATAACCGGCGAAGTAAGTGATCATCATGGAAAGCAAAGGGATGATCATCCCGGAAACTAATGAGAGAAACTCGTCTTTCGTAAAGTTTTTAATGATCGTCAAAAACATATTGGCAGGTAATGAGACATTTAACACCAGTTTTGAAAACGTATCGGCGGTTCGATTAGAAAACCATTGTTTGTAAGACAACCAATAACCGATAAACATGAGACTGAAAATGACAAAAATATTGATATATGCTTGAAACATGCGCTCACCTCTCATTTACTATAGCGAAAGGCAATAGAAGAAGCAACTGATTCCCATTTGAAAACAACAAAAAACCAAACCGCCCAATGAGCGATTTGGTCAAGAATTACTTCCGTTGCTGCTTGCCAGCGTTACGACCTTTTCCGTTAGGCTTTGTCGTGTTCAACGCTTTTTTGACAGCTTCTGTTTTTTCAGGCGTTACGTCTTTACGAGGCGTAACTACCGTTTTAGGCGGATTTGCTTTCATTTCCGCTTCGACTTGGGCACGAATTTTTGGTTTCATGATGACATTCGTAATAAACGTTTGGATACAACTGAAGACCCCACCAACTACCCAGTAAAGTGTCACACCAGCTGGTGCACTCATGGACATGAAAACGATCATCAATGGAGAAACGATCAACATGGTTTTCATCGTTTTTTTCTGTTCTTCAGGAATCCCGATGGTTGAGATATATCCTTGTGCCAAGTAGGAAAGACCAGCAATCGCCACAAAGAGGATGCTTGGGTCGCCTAAAGATACGCCAAAGAATTCAGAGTTTTGGATTCCTTGTGTGTAACGAGCGGTGAAATAAAGAGCAGAGAAGATCGGCATCTGAATCAGCAAAGGGAGACATCCGATACCGCCAAACATACTGACGTTGTTTTCAGAGTAAATTTTTTGCATCTCCGCTTGCGCTTGCATTTGTTCTTCCCGAGTGGTTGCTTTTTTCAAATTGGCTTGCGCAATATCCACTTGAGGTTTCAGAAACTGCATTTTTTCACTTTGAACCATCGTTTTTCGAGACTGATGGATCCCTAATGGTAAGATAATGACACGGACAACGATCGTTACGGCGATGATCGCCCAGCCGTAAGACCAGTTGAAGTTTTCTACGAGCATCGTGATCATATCCCCTAATGGTTTCACCAAAAAGCGATAAATCATTCCTGTTTCTTTCGGCGTACCATCAGCATTGGTACTGACACAGCCTGATAATGCTAATAACAGGCCAAATAATCCTGATGAAAGCAGCCATTTATTCATTTTAGACATTCTATTCTTCCTCTTCACAATAAATTTAGACAAAAATAACTATACTAAAAAAGACCGACTATTTCAATGTACAAAGAGAAATTCATTGAAAAATCAATCTTTCGACTTAGAAAACATTCAATTGTTAATAGTACACTACATCAAAACTCCGACGCTCTTTGATAGCATCGTCTGGTTGGATGTCGATCTGATTTACTTTCCCAGCGGGTGAAGGAGAATCCTTAACCCCAGCAACAAAGGCATCGATGGCTTTGTCATCGCCAATTACTTCAATCGAAACAGAACCATCCGCTTCGTTTTTTACAGATCCGGTGACGCCCAACTGATCGGCAAGCATTTTTGTGGTATAACGAAAGCCGACGCCTTGGACACGTCCTTGCACATGGATTCGTAGTTTCTTCATGGACAATCCCTCCTCTGCTTTATATGATAGCGTTTTTTCAGTAAAAGAACAAGTTAGATCGATTGACTCATGCTATAATGAATCGAGGTGACAAGATGAAAGAAATTCAATCGAAAAAAAATACCTTTATCAAGGAAATCAAAAAACTAACACAAAAAAAACATCGGACACAAACCAATACCTATTTGATCGATGGCTGGCATTTGGTGCAAGAAGCATTGCATGCACAAGTACCCATCAAAGCATTGTTGGTGACCCCGCGAGGGTTAAGTGAAGCCAACGGGCAACTCGATGATTATCAGGAAGAAAGCTATTTGATCACAGAGGAGATCGCAGCGATGCTTTCTGATTTGCCAACACCACAAGGGATTTTTGCCGTGGTGGAAAAGCAAGAACAAGACTTACAGACACTAACGGGCAATTGGCTGATTTTAGATAATGTGCAAGATCCTGGAAACGTTGGCACCATGATTCGAACAGCGGATGCCGCTGGATTCAGCGGGGTTTTTCTCGGCGAAGGAACAGCCGATCTCTACAGCACCAAAGTCTTGCGCAGCATGCAAGGGAGCAACTATCATCTGCCGATCGTAGAAGGAGTGATCCCGCCATTTTTAAAGCAGCTGCAGGCAGCTGGTGTGGCGATTTATGGTACCGAGTTAAACAAAGAAGCAGTCCCTTATACCGAGCTTCCTAAAGAACAAGCGGCTGCCTTCATTTTAGGCAACGAGGGGCAAGGGGTCAATCAGGAACTGTTGGCATTGACCGATAAAAATCTATATATTCCTATCTATGGTCAGGCGGAATCATTGAACGTCGCCATTGCGGCAGGTATTTTGATGTATTTTGCTGTCAGCTAGATTTTTAAGGAACTGTTAAACTATTTGAATCTATTGCACCTCACCTAGAAACTTGCAGGAATAGGTGCTATACTTTGTCTTGTAACAATCAAGCAGATCAAAAAAGGTGGCAGACAAAAATTTATGACAGAAAAATGGCAAGAAGATAGCGAATACATGTCTTACGTGGCTGACCTGTTAGAAACAGAAGCTGTAAAAAAATTAGCCAATTTTGTGCAGCATATGAACTCCACACGTTTGGAACATTCGATCAGCGTCTCTTATTATAGTTACAAATTGGCCAAGAAATGGGGCGGCGATGCTCGTGCAACAGCTCGTGCAGGACTCCTTCATGATTTATTTTATTACGATTGGCGTACTACAAAGTTTGACGAAGGTACCCATGCGTACATGCATCCACGAATCGCAGTAAAAAATGCCGAAAAAATCACTGAACTTAGTGATCTAGAAAAAGATATCATCTTGAAACATATGTGGGGAGCAACGATTGCACCGCCACGCTATAAAGAAAGCTATATCGTCACGATGGTGGACAAATATTGTGCGATCAAAGAAGCATCAGAACCCCTTACAGACAGCATGAAAGAAAAATGGCAACAACGCTTCTGGAAGAAACATCGCACGATTCAATAAGAAAAAAGTTCTTCGAACCAACTGGTTCAAAGAACTTTTTTTGTTTGTTTAGCCAAAAATAAGTTGGAGGATCGCTGCTCCTGCATAGAGAATCAGTAAGGTGATCAATACCGTTAAATGTCGTCTTTTGTGCATAAAAAGGATTGCCACAAATTCTCTTAAAAAGGCATTCGGTAAATAGTAAAAGGCAGTAGGTGCTCCGATACCATCCGCTTTAAGTTGGGCTTGATCTGCATAGAGACCAGCACGAAAAATATGGTAATTGTTTGAGGCAAAGATTGCTTTGTAGCCGTTTGGCTTAAGCGAATCCATGATTTCTTTCGAAAATTTCATGTTTTCATAAGTAGTCGTGGAATTTGTTTCCACTAAAATCTCACCTTCTGGTACGCCTTGGGCAATCGCATATTCTTTCATAGCAACAGCTTCCGGCAGCTGCTCATCGCTTCCTTGTCCGCCTGACATCAGTAATCGAGGCGCGGTTTTTTTCGCTTTAAATTGCGATTCGTAGAACGAGATCGCTGTATTGATGCGTTTTGCCAATAAAGGGGAGACCGTGGTTCCATTCAAAAGGCCTGCACCTAAGACGATGATAAAGTCCTGATTATAGCGAGGATGGTTGAACTGATAAATGACTGAAATGGATAAAAAGTTCAAAAAGACTACAAACAGATACAAAAGACTTAGGGGAACAATGCCGAATAAGGTTCGGATCCAATCTGGGAAAAAGTGCAAAAGGGTATCTGAAAATAGTAAAACGGTCAAAACCACCGCTAAGATCAGGGTTAACAAATTGGCGATCGATCGCGATTCTCTTCGTAGTACGATAATGGAATTCCAGTAAAGAAAGACCACGAGTGTTGCCAAACCGAATAATAGTACAGCAACGAAGATTGCCAGTAATACAGCGAGTAAACCACCTACGAGTATGTCTTGGGTTCGGTATAAATTAATGACTAAGTAGCCGCCAAAAGCCAGCACGAACAAATTAAAAAGCAAGCCATTTACAAGTTGGTGCTTGTTGCGCCGATAAGAAAATAAAAAAAGGCCGGCGAAGGCGACGGGTATCAGAATAAAGAAACTACCTGTCCGTAATTCTGAGACAGCTAAATAAATTAGCAGGGCTAAGATCGTCCAACAACATTCAAAAAAGAAAATATCCGGATCATCTTTTTTCTTGCGCCATTTTTGAACGACGATC
This sequence comes from Enterococcus sp. DIV0213h, assembly GCF_051711285.1. NCBI lineage: Bacteria > Bacillati > Bacillota > Bacilli > Lactobacillales > Enterococcaceae > Enterococcus > Enterococcus sp. DIV0213h. The sequence continues at coordinate 2,555,339 of NZ_JBIOMH010000001.1, read as the reverse complement.
ACGCCCGACACATAGCTGATGGCAAAAATCAGCAATTGCGTAAAATCCATGTTTTTCACTCCTTTAACGATACACTTAGTATACCGAAAAATGGCAGAAATTGCTTGTTGCTAAGGTCAAAGTTGCTGAATTTCTTGCAATTCGCTAAAATGAAGGAAAGAAGGAGGAAGGAACATGCAATTAGGTGAAGTGATTCGCGTCGAACGACCCGCTTTTTATGTGATTGGAAAAGAGGGCAAGGGGTTAGCAGAAGAAGGTGCTTCTTGGGTACCAGCGCTTTGGGAACTTGCAACAAAGGATTTTGAAGAGATCGAATTTCTCGTAAGTGATCAAAAGGCAGAAGAACTGGAATTTTGGGGCTTGATGAGTGATGGCACCAATTGGTTAGAGCCTTGGCAAGAAACCGGTCGCTACTTGGCAGGCGTTCAAGTCCAGACAGAAAATTTTCCTCCTGTCGGTTGGGTCCGTTGGGAAATGCCCGCAATGACCTATCTCGTTGTAAAAACGGATGAAAAAAACTTAACGATGATGACTGAAAAAATGCTGATGGAAGTTTTACCAGAAAACAACGTCCAGTTGTCAGCAGCCATCCAAGAAAGGTATCTTCCTCATTTTAAGGAAGGGGAAGTTGAATTGTTTTTCCCTGTGGAGCCATTGGCAACAGCAACGGTGGAAACAGTAGAATAAAAAAAATCTGTCCGAGAAGCAGTCTTTGCTTCGGACAGATTTTTTCGTTTAGGTTAAAAAAGATTACTGAAAAAGTTGGACACGCCGCGCCAAGCACGAACAAAGATGTTGGCTTTTTCCACTGTTTGTGTTGTGATCAATCCTGCAGTCTCGTCATGATCGGAATCATCAATATAACCAAGCGTATCAGCTGGAATCGAAGCACTTACGGTACCGACTTCTGTGCCCTCAGTCAATGGCGCTTGCAGGGCAGAATCACGATAATGCTCATTAAAGTCAATGGTTGTTTCAAAGGCGGTGGCATCCATATCTCCACGTACCCATAAGGTCAAACCTTGATTTAAGGCAACGGGCACACTCAATTCTTTCCCATCTTTGACTGCAACCGTCTGGGTATCTTCTAGTTGCGCATTTTCTGGTAAAATCTCTACTTGTTCCCAAGCGTCAAACGAGTAATCCATCAAACGGCCTGTTTCAATAAAACGAACACTAGGATTTTCTGCATGACCATTGACGTTTAGCACCACGGTGATGATTCGTTGGCCATCTTTAACGGCGGTTCCGACAAAGCAGGCGCCTGCCATATCTGTCGTACCAGTCTTCAGACCGTCGACACCATCTTTCGTATTCGTAAAACCTGGAAGCATCCAGTTCCAATTGACCATCTCGACAGGCGAGTAGGAACCTTCACCAAATTGTTTCGTTGAAAGGCTGGTTACTTCCAAAACATCTGGAAAGTCTTGTAACAAATGACGGGCAATCAATGCCACATCTTTTGCGGATAGTTCGTTTTCATCAGTTGAAGTTGATCCTGGGTAAATATTTTCCCCTAGATAAGCATTGTTCAAGCCAGAAGCATTGACGATCTTTGCATCGGTGATGCCCCATGATTGCACTTTTTCTTGCATTAAATCCACAAAGGCACTTTCAGACCCAGCAATCAGCTCCGCGAGCGCGACGATTGCAGCATTTGCAGATTGGATATAACTGGCATCATACAGATCTTTTACTGTATAGGTAACGTCTTGATGCAAAGGGACATTTGATAAGTTAGGGGACACGCTGAGATTAGCGGCATAATCGGAAATCGGCACAGGATCATCCCAAGCGATCGTTCCTTGTTCTACTTGCTCAGCGACAAGGTAGAGGCTGATGATCTTGGTGATGGAGGCAATACCCATGGCTGTCTCGCCATCTTGATCATACAACACTTTCCCTGTGTCAAAATCAATGGAGTAGGCGGCTTTGGCGTCAATCGAAAAATCTTGGATCTCTTCGATGCTCATTGCTGTATCATCAGCATATGAAACGAGGGGGATGCCGACAGCAGCAAAGAGGATTGCCAAAGCAGCAACGAAGGAATACCCGAACTTGGTTATTTTCTGCATATATGTAGTAGCTCCTTTTAAGTTGTATCTAAGCAAAAATTTTAACAAAGAGTATCCGCCGTTGCAATACTCTAAGAGAAAACTTAGCATTTAATTGCGAGAAGACCGCTCAAAGGGGGAATGGGCGTTGTTAAACCATTACAACCTAGAAGACCTAAGGGCAACAGACAGCAAAAAAAACTTGCCTTCCTATTTAATAAAGAAGACAAGTTTTTCTGAATTGACATCGGGTCAAACGATTTCACTTAGCGACGATTGGAATGGATTCTCGGGTTTTGGTTTTGGGCTCTGACGGGAACTTTCACTGCTCTCGTTTCTTGTTGCATGGCCAATTTTGCTAAAAAGAATGTCCCAGCTAGTAACGCAGCTAAAGCAAAGATGGAAAAAAGTGAAATAAAGGTCGTTAACATAAAAATCCCTTCTTTCTGTTTAAAATAAATGTGGAAGGTAGGAATCGAACCTACACCTTAATCTATGAACGATCAAACATCACTCAACGGAACACCTTGTTCAACCACTTGTTAAGTTAATGATAGCATGGATTGCCGGGAAATGCTGATAAAAAGTCTGAGAATTGACCGAAGAAAATGTGAAGAAAACATGAACTCGATCTTCTCATGTCCCTTAGGCGATTTTTGTCAAAGAATAGTGGCAATCTTCTGCTTCATCATATAAAGTAATAACGGAGCCTTTTTGTTCCAGGACTAAATGATAGCCAAATGTGTCCAGTAACACTAATCGCATCGGAGTCAGTTCAACAATGGAAACAGGCAACGGTTTGCCTTCGATGGTCAATGAATAATCATTGGCAATTTCTAAAATGACATCTTCTTTTGTCTTTGAAGTAAAACGCCAATTTCCAATGAAATTTTGGCGGTTTTCATTTTTTTGTTTTTCCTTTCGCAACAGCAAGGAGCTGACCACGCCCGTTGCTAGAGATAAACCAATCAATAGAGACCTTTTCTTCATTTATACACGTCCTATCACTTACGATTCATCTAGTTGCACCTTGTGAACAAGATGCCCGCTTCTGCACACTAGAAAATAATTGCCATAAGTATACCATGAGAAGGTAAAAAAGCATGGTACTTTAGTTTGAAGTTTAGAAGTTTTTATCAAAATATGCTATGATTCAAAAGAGCAGGTGAGAAAATGAATTATCCGAATACCCTATTAGCCACGTTTCTCGTTCGAGACAACCGATTCATTGCCCGATGTCTAGTCGATGGGCAAGAAGTGATCGTCCATGTGAAAAATACGGGACGAGGAAAAGAACTATTGCACAAAGGGGCACTCGTGACCCTCCAATATTGGGACAATCCGAAACGTAAAACCAATTACGATTTGATCTCAGTCAAGAAAGAAGACCAATGGATCAATATTGATAGTCAAGTACCCAATCTGTTAGGCTATGAAGGCCTTTTGGATGGCACGATCCAGTTGCCAAATATCAAAGGGAAAATTGCCCTCTTGCGGCGTGAAGTCGTCTATGGGATGTCTAAGTTTGATCTTTATTTTGAAACAGACGAACAAGAAAAAGGGTTTATAGAAATTAAAGGGATGACACTTGAAAACAAGCAAATCGGCGCCTTCCCAGATGCGCCAACGATTCGCGGCTTGAAACACGTCAATGAATTGATCCATGCCAAAGAAGCAGGCTATTATGCGGCGGTTTTGTTCATGATCCAATTTGAAGTGGTGCAAAGCGCCACGATCCATCGACAGATGCAGCCGGATCTGGCCGATAAGATCGCTGAAGCGCAAAGCAAAGGTGTCGAAGTGTTTGCTTATAATTGCCAGGTAAACCAAGGGATGATCGCGGTCAAAGAACCGATCCCTTTTGATTTGAACGTCGAATTTGACGACCCCAATCTATAGAAGAAAGAAGGAAAACACATGATTCATTTAGGGATTATCGGCACAAATTGGATCACCGATCAATTTGTACAAGCAGCCCACGAAACCAAACGGTATCAATTGGTAGCCGTATACTCAAGGAAATTAGCCACAGCGCAACGCTTTGGGGAAAAATATGGGGACATCGAATATGCGACCGATTTGGCCACTTTTTTTGGCTTAGCTCATATGGACACGGTCTATATCGCTTCTCCGAACAGTTTGCACTTTGAACAAGCCAAGCAAGGTATTTTGGCAGGAAAAAATGTCATTGTGGAAAAGCCAGCCTTTTCAACGCCTGAGGAAATGGCGGAGATCATTGACCTAGCAAACCAACAACAGGTTTTATTCTTTGAAGCAGCTCGCAACATTCATGAAGCGAGTTTTGCAACCGTAGCCGAATTCTTACCCACACGCGGTGCCATTCTTGGGGCGAACTTTTCTTATATGAAATACTCGTCTCGTTATGACGCTGTACTAGCTGGGGAGGAACCAAATATCTTTTCTCCACATTTTTCTGGCGGAGCTTTAGCCGACTTGGGTGTGTATCCAGTATATGCGGCGGTCGCTTGGTTTGGTAAACCGCAGGACGTTCATTATTTTGCGCGCAAATTACCGACCGGTGTAGATGGTATCGGGACTGCTGTGCTACGCTATGCTGATTTTGATGTCACGATCCAAACAGGCAAAATCGCTGATTCAGAGTTACGATCAGAAATTTATTTTGAAGACGGGACATTAGACTTGAATGCCGTCAATGCTATTGAAGAAGCAGCATTTTATGAACGCCAAACAAAACAAACGCATCCATTAGCAGTCGCTGCTTTAGACAATCCGATGATCGAAGAAGCACAAGACTTTGCAGACATCATTGAAAACAAAGATGATCCTAAACAAGGACAACGCTATGAGGAATGGGTGGAACTTGCCCGCAGTGTCAATGAAACCATCTCGTTGATGCGTAAGCAGGCCGACATCATTTTTGATGCAGATAAAAAATAAGGAATGGAACATTTATGACAGTATTTGAATTGACACAATTGCCAGACGTCTGGCAGGAAAAATGGCAAGCGGCTGGTTATCACGCACCGTCCTTGATCCAAGAAAAAACCTTTGGTCCTTTAAAAGACGGCGCGTCTGTCATAGGAATCTCACCGACCGGTTCTGGTAAAACATTGGCATACCTTTTGCCACTGTTAACAAAGGTCGAAGCAAAGCAAGGCAATCAGCTGTTGATTTTGACTTCTTCACAAGAATTAGCGATGCAAGTCACAGAAGTAGCACGAGAATGGGCCCAAGCCATTGGGCTGACCGTTCTGCCGCTAATTGGCGGCGCAAGTACAAAACGCCAAGTGGAAAAACTAAAAGACAAACCCGAGGTCTTGATCGGTACCCCAGGCCGTGTGTTAGAGTTGATCAAAGCCAAAAAAATCAAGACCCAGCAGCTGCAATCGTTGGTATTGGATGAGGTTGACCAATTATTGAAAGAGGGTGCCTTCACCCTGGCAGCCAAGATCAATCAAACATTACCAAAACAAATCCAGCGTAGTTTCTTTTCAGCAACCGCGAACGAAGTGATCGATGAGATTCGACCATTCGTGTCAAAAGAGCCGCTGATCATTGATGTGACCCAAGAAGATCAGAGCAAAGGCGTCATCCATCATTACTATTTGAACTATCCGCAACGACGAATCGTGGATGCTTTAAGACGCTTTGCTCATTTACCAAACTTTCAAGCCTTGGTTTTCTTCAATGAATTAAGCACTATGGGGAATGCGGAAGAAAAGCTATTGTTTCATGGCTTGCCGGTGGCCTCTCTGGCATCTGATCAAAACAAACTTGCACGAAAAGGTGCATTAGAGAGCTTTCGTCAAGGAAAACTAGTGGAACTATTGACGACCGATGTCGCCTCTCGCGGCTTAGATGTCGTGGATCTGCCTTACGTGATCAATACAGAAGTCCCTTTAGAAAAAGAATCCTATTTACACCGCGCAGGACGCGTTGGAAGAATGGGCAAAGAAGGAACTGTCGTTACGATCGTTCAAGACCATTCGTTGAAGGATTTGAAAAAAATCGCGAATCAGTTGTCCATAGAACTCAAGGAAGTCTATCTGCATGGGGGACAGTTACACACAGAAGCACCTGTTGTCGAAAAAGAAAGCAAGAAAGAAACGAAAACAGCAAGTGTGCAGAAAATTTCCAAGAAAACGCCTGAAAAATTACACACTCCTGTCAAAAAGAGCAAGAAAAAGACGAAAAAGCAAAAAGACAAAGGAAAAAGACGCCATTGAGCGTCTTTTTGTGTTACCATTAACGTTGTTTATTATTAGTGTGTAAAAAAATGAGGAGGCTATCGAATGAATTCGCGAAAAGAAGAGATTTTTCAAACGATCGAACTGCATAAGCAAGGGTTGACCGCAGTTGATGTCGCTAAAATCTTACAAATCGATCGCAGCAATGCAAGCCGTTATCTCAGTGAGCTTTATAAAGAAAAGAAAATCGGCAAACGTTCCGGCCGTCCGGTTGTTTATGAGCCTTTAGAAGAAACGGTCCATGTGGATGTTTCCTCTGAAGTTAGTTTTGAAAGTCTGGTTGGAGTCCAAGCTTCCTTGAAAGTAAGTATCCAGCAAGCCAAAGCGGCGATCTTATATCCACCTAGAGGACTCCATACCATTATTTTTGGTGAGACAGGCACGGGTAAATCCTTATTTGCCGAATGTATGTACCATTTTGCGGTTGAATCAAATATGTTAGAAAAAGATGCCCCATTCGTATCCTTTAACTGTGCGGATTATGCACAAAATCCGCAATTGTTGTTTGGTCACATCTTTGGCATCAAAAAAGGCGCCTACACTGGTGCCGCAGAAGATAGTCCGGGGTTGATGGCAAAAGCCGATGGCGGCATCCTGTTCTTAGATGAGATCCATCGACTGCCGCCAGAAGGCCAAGAAATGCTCTTTACCTTCATTGATAAAGGGATCTACCGTCCTTTAGGGGAAAGTAATCAAGTTCATGAAGCCGCCGTGCAGATCATCGGTGCCACCACGGAATCATCAGAAACCTTTTTAACGACCTTCAATCGGCGAATTCCCATGGCTATTACTTTGCCAAATGTGGAAAGTCGTTCCTTAGATGAACGGTATGAAATCATTTCGTTGTTTATCAAGCAAGAGGCGACCCGTCTGAATCAACGAATCGATGTCGAACGAGATGCGATATTGGCCTTTATGCTCTATGATGCAGAAGGCAACATTGGCCAAATCAAGCGCGACCTTAAACTCGTCTGTGCCAAAGCATTTTTGCATTATCGAACCTATGGAAAAAAACACTTGCTGATTCGAAAAGGCGACTGCTCCTTGCAAGTTCAAAAAGGCTTGTTGAAGATCAAAGAAATGTCGGAACGCTTGGATCGGTTTTTGGATGGCAAAGGCGACTTTCTAAGTTTTGAACCTGGCGACCCAGATGTCGTCTGGTCTCGTGATCCACAACGGAATATGCAAGTGTATAACGAGATCGAAGAAAAAGTCAGCTCGCTGATTGAAACGGGCGTAGCCAATGTCGATCTGGAAAATTTGATCTCTAAAGATGTCGATGCGTACTTTGAAAAGTATGTCGAAGAATTGATCCAAAATCCCGTTCATAAAGAACTGATTCCAGAAGACATTTGGAAACTGACAAATGTTCTTTATGATCTAGCGGGGCAAAGATTGTCTCGAACCTATAGTGAAAAAGCCCGCTTTGCCTTTGCACTGCATCTGCAAAGTACACTGGAACGTGTCAAAGAAGGACATATGATCGTTCATCCAGATTTAAATACAGTCAGAAAAAACTTGAAATCCGAGTTCCAGGTGGCAATGGATCTATCGACCATTATCGAAGAAGAACGCCATGTCGAGATCCCCTTCGATGAGATCGGCTTTATCAGTATGTTTTTAGCGATTCAAGTCAAACAACCCTCGCAGCTGCCCCTTGAAAAAGTCGAGATCATTGTCTTGATGCACGGCAAGGCGACTGCCAGCAGTATGTTGGAGACGGCACAAGAGCTGCTTGAAACTGACCACGGCAAAGCGATGAATATGTCTTTAGATATGGAAGTCGGTCAAATGTATGAACAGCTATTGAACTATGTCACTGACAATAAGGAAAAGATGAGCAACGGCTTATTGCTTTTAACTGATATGGGTTCCCTCAATTCATTTGCGAATTTGATTTCCGAAGAGACCGGGATTCGTACGAAAGCCATCTCGATGGTCAGTACGATGATCGTCTTAGAGGCTTTGCGAATGGCGGAAAGTGGCCGAAGTTTAGAAGACATTTATCAAAACATTCAGCGTTCTTTTGAAACCATCGTGCAAGAACAGTTCCGCACAGTTCGCGAAGCGAAGGGGAATAAAAAAGCAGTCATCGTCACTTGCTTTACTGGAGAAGGTGTCGCTGCCAAACTTTATCAACGAATTTATCCCGTCGTCGATCAATCAAAAGTCGAGATCATCCAAATGCAATTTATTGAAAAAGAAACCTTCAAGAAACATATTGATGGCTTGCTAGAAGAATATGAGATCAAAGCCATTGCGGGCACCGTCGAGATCGATTATCAAAATATCCCGTTCTTTTCCGCCTATGATGTCTTTGATGACAATCGGTTGAATGTGCTGAAGCGGATCGTTTCAGATGAAGTGCCGATTGAAAAAATCGTACGTTCATTAGAAAATACCTTAACGCATGTGGGGTCCGTCTATCATCTGATCGAAAGTCTGCAGCGAATCGTTCATCAAATTCAAAATCAATTGCATGTGATTGTGGAACCTACCGTTGATGCGGGCTTAGTGATTCATTTAGCCTTTCTAGTGGAAAGTTTATTGAAGAAGGAACATTCCCGTACCTTCCCCAATTTGGCGGCCTTCCAAAAACGCTATCGTATCGAAACAGATGTGTTACGAACTCATTTATTGCAGATAGAGAAAAACTATCAAATCAAAATCTCTGAAGATGAGATCGCCTATTTAACACAAATGTTCTTAGAAAATGAAATAAAAAGTTATGATGAATCCGCACACAATATTAGTGTGTAATGAAAAATCCGTGAGTGTGCAAAAGAAAAATTGGTTCAGACCATTGATATATAAAGGTCTGGACTTATTTTTTTTTGGCACGCTTTTTGCTTTATAGTAAAGTGTAACTTACAACAGAAAGGAGCAGATACGCGATGGCGAAAAAAACGATTATGCTTGTTTGTTCAGCAGGAATGAGTACCAGTCTATTGGTGACGAAAATGCAAAAAGCAGCCGAAGCAAAAGGAATGGAAGCAGATATCTTTGCTGTTTCAGCTTCAGAAGCCGACCAACATTTGGAGTCGAAACCAGTCGATGTTCTATTATTAGGACCACAAGTACGATTCATGAAATCACAATTTGAACAAAAACTAGCACCAAAAGGCATTCCTTTGGACGTGATCAACATGGCAGACTATGGCATGATGAACGGCGAAAAAGTATTGCAACAAGCAGAAACATTAATGAACTAAGATTTTTAGGATCGAAGTGTAAGGAGGATTTTTAAAGATGGATGAGCAAAATTTGGAAGCCATTATGGGATTGATCATGTATGGTGGTAATGCAAAAAGTGACGCAATGGAAGCAATCGCGGCAGCAAAAGAAGGGGACTTCGAATTAGCTGACCAAAAAATCAAAGATGCTGAAGCATCTCTTGTGGAAGCGCATCATTCGCAAACAGGATTATTGACACAAGAAGCGCAAGGCAATCATATGACCGTGACATTGTTGACAGTGCATTCACAAGATCACCTAATGACGTCAATCGCATTTACCGATTTAGCGAAAGAAATCATTGATGTCTATCGACGTCTAAATAACGAATAATCTTTGAACGGATAGAAGTAGTTATTGTCGATGAATCAAAAAATCTTCTTTGACGAATAGAACTTATAGGAGGAATTAAGAATGGATGGATTAACAAGTTGGATGGAGAAGTACATTCTCCCTGTAGCTGCAAAAATTGGAGCCCAGAAGCACTTAGTTGCATTACGTGATGCCTTTATCGGAACAATGCCCGCTACTATGGCTGGTTCGATCGCAGTAATGATTAACGCGATCATTCGTGACTTACCACCGCAATTCTGGCCGAGTTATGATGCCAGTACCATTCCAGTTATTCGTGAAATTATTAGTATCAATGGCTTCGTATGGAATGGTACATTGGCTGTTGCTGGTTTAGTATTTGCCTTTTCTTGGGGATATAATCTGGCTCGTGCTTATCGAGTGAATGATCTCGCAGGTGGGATCGTTGGGGTAGCGACACTGATTCAAGGGATTGCTTTTTCATACAGCACTTCTGTGGCGACAGCTGTTCCAACAGCTTTGATGGATGAAATCAATGCTGGGTCAGCAACTTCCGGATGGTCTGCAACAGCAGATGCAATTACAGCAGGTGGATGGGGTTGGTTGAAACTCGATCATCTAAACGGAAACGCTTATTTTACCGTAATGATCATGGGGGCTATTTCAGTTATTATTTTCTGTAAATTGATGTTAGCTGATATCACTATCAAAATGCCTGATTCAGTACCGCCAGCAGTATCGAAAGCGTTCGCTGCGATTTTGCCAGCAACAATCGCCTTATATGTCATTGCTATTATTAACTTTATTGTCGGTAAACTAACTGATGGACAATTAATTATTGATCTTGTCCAAAAATATATTGCAGAACCATTCCTGGGCTTGTCTCAAGGACTTGGCGCAGTTTTGATCGTAACTGTTTTTGTTCAAATTTTCTGGTTCTTCGGAATCCATGGTCCAAACGTACTGGCTCCAGTTTTAGAAGGTATCTGGGGACAAGCGCAGTTGATCAATATCGATATCTTCCAAAAAGGATATGAAGGACAAACTGGGACAAACGCGGTCCTTGCCGCAATCGAAGACGGCAAGGCATATATGTGGGTACGCGGATCCTTTGACTCATTTGCTTGGTTTGGCGGTTCAGGTGGTACAATTGTATTGCTGATTGCTATTTTGATCCTATCAAAACGTGCGGATTATCTAACTGTTGCAAAATTGTCAATCGGACCTGGTGTATTCAACATCAATGAACCGGTAATGTTCGGTCTGCCAATCGTATTGAATGCGATCATGTTTATTCCGTTCATTATTGCTCCGCTAGTAGCCACTTCAATCGGCTGGTTAGCAACGTACTTTGGTTTAGTAGCACCTGTTTCACAACAAGTAACGTGGGTCGTTCCACCAATGTTGCTATCATTCTTGGCAACAGGAGCTGACTGGCGTGCCCCAATCGTAACGTTGGTATGTATGGTCGTTACATTCTTCATTTGGGCGCCGTTCGTTATTTCAGCAAATAAAATTGATCCAAAACTAGGCGAATAGACCTGTAGATTGTGAGGAACTGCTATGGCTTCGCTTGAAGTAAAGCAGCTCCTCCTTTTATTATTGATTATTTAGGAGGAAAAGAATATGATTTCAATAGCAAGTGCAATGCAGCAAGATGCCATCAAAGAATTACTTGAAGGATATAACGAAGATGGAATTTCTTTTACATTCAAAGAAAAACAAGGGATTAAACTTATTTTTACTACCACAGCTTCCGATTCAGAAGCGGCGGCAAAAAAAGCAAAAGAATTGATCAAAGCACAGCCTTGGGGTTCTGTTTTATACTTTCAAGCAGTTGGTGTTTGAGTAGGTTCTCTGTGGATCAACGAATAGATAGGATGATTGAAAATGATAAAAAACGGCTTGTTTATATGTAGTATCGGTCTACTCGTAGTCCTATACAGTATGAATCCAAGTAATCAGCAGTTAGATATATTCAGTTTTACAACAGGTATTTTCTTGCTTATTTCTGGCAGTCTTTTGTTCGTGAAAGGAAAGAAGAAAGCCGAAGAGTCAGATAGGAGGAAGTCTTAATGAGAATTGAAAAAGATTTATCGATTCCAGCAAATGTCTTTTACGATCAAATTATGGATTCTGTTATCTTTGACGTACGAAAAGCAACTGGAAAAACACTTTCTAGAAAGCAACTGGCAGGATTTCAATATGTAAAGGAATTTTCTACTACGAGTCGTGCGAAGATAGAGATCGAAGAAATCATTGAAAATCAAGTTTATCAATTCAAAACAGAAACGACGAAAAATGAATTTGTCGCTCGCTATGAAGTAGCGCCGCTTGATGAAAAGAGCAGTAAAGTCATTTATACGGAAACCATGAAATCACATGGCTTCATGCAGCAATTGAATGACATGCTCTTAGGCACCATTCTAGGATATTTCAAACGCAAGCAATTTAAAAAAATGTTGAGTATGATGGAAGAAGCATATTAAGGGGTCGACTGACGCCTTTTTTGCGTTTCTTGCGTGTTTTCAAGTAGAGGAGATGAAGGAATGACAGATGTCAAAAAAATGACCGAATTCGGTTCGCAAGAAGTACTGGAATTGGTTTCTTATGCCTTTCAGTGGGAGTTGAATGAAACAAATATCAAGCGCTATCGCAAGCTTGCGGAAAATTCTTGGAATTATGGTTCCTACGACGAGGATGGAAAACTAGCGAGCCAAATCATGTCAACGATTTTTGATGTGAATTTTCATGGAACGACCTATCCAATGGCAGGGATCGGTTTTGTGGCTTCTTATCCAGAGTATCGCAGCCAAGGTCGGATCGATCGGATCATGAAACAAATCATTAAAGATTGCTATGAACAAAAAATCGTTCTGTCCTATCTGGCACCTTTCTCCTTTGCGTTTTATCGCAGATATGGGTATGAATATACCTTTGAACGCACCGTTTATGAAGTTGATGCGCATCAATGGCCCGATGGGAAGAAAGTGAACGGAAGGATTCAACGCATGAATTGGGAGGAAGCACAGCCGATCATTCACGAGATTTATCATCAATTGCCTCGCCATCAAAAAGGTGGGCTGATTCGCCAAGCCTGGTGGGAAGAAATCAAGTTTGTTTTGCGCAGACCGTATACGTTTGCGATTTATCGCAATGAAGCGGGCGCTCCTGAAGGGTATTTGATCTACTTTGTTGAAGGAGGACGCTTTGATATTCAAGAGTGGGGCTATTTGACCGCTGACGCGTATCAAGGATTCAATCGGTTTATCGTTTCCCATGCAGATTCAGTAGCGCAGATCCATTATCGACCAGGGTTTGATGGGGAAGTCCTGCAAGTAAATGCAGCCAAACCATTGGCTCACTACCAAGTGCGCCCGGACATGATGGCAAGAGTCGTCGATGTGGAAGGGTTTCTAACAAGCTATCCATTTACGTTGAAAAAAGCTGGTCGTTTTGCCATAGAAATTCAAGGGGATGATTATGCCCCATGGAATAATGGGTGTTATGAAGTGACGATCGAAAACGCTCAGCATCAGGTCATGAAAACGACGGACACCAAGTTGCCAAAAGCAACCTTGTCCATTCAGCGTTTTGTGCAACTGTTCTTGCAGGCGCAATCCCTTGATTCCTTGGTCTTTTTCCAGCAAATGGAAACGGAGAAGGAAGCTGCAGTGATGATTCAGGAAAACTTACCAGACGGAAAGCCGATTCTGGAAGATTATTTCTAAGCAAATCGAGGCAGAGGTATTTGCTTTCCAACAAAAAAAGATTCCTTAATAATAAGGAATCTTTTTCTTCAAAAAACGTTCCCTGCCGGAATCGAACCAGCAACTAATCCTTAGGAGGGACTTGTTATATCCATTTAACTAAGGGAACACAATAGCTATATTTTACCTGTTATTCGTGTTTCTCGCAAGATGAGAAGGAAAAGAAAGGAAGAAAAACATGGTCAAACGATTGATAAGTGCAAACTATAGTGAAATCAAAGAAATGTCGGCGCAAGAATTGAAACAATCTATTAAAGCGAGCGAAGGACGAGTGATCGTCTGTGAAACGGTGGTTCAAACCATGCCGCAAGCTGGCGACATCACCAACGCAGAAGTCGCGGCAGCTTTTGGGGCTGACTTGATTTTGTTGAATGGCTTTGATTGTTATCGTCCAGCTATTTTTGGGATGCCTGGTATCACATTGGAGCAGCTGCTTGATTCTACACAGCCCATTGAAAATCCGATTCCTCAACTAAAACAACTGATTGGACGACCTGTCGGCATCAATCTTGAGCCGATCCCAGCTACGACGGAAATGATGAGTGAAAAGATCAGCATCAGTCAAGGCCGAACAAGTTCGGTTGACACCATCAAAAAAGCCCAAGAACTCGGGGTGGACTTTCTTTGCTTTACAGGCAATCCTGGAACGGGTGTGACCAACCGAGAAATCGCTAAAGCAGTAAAATTGGCAAAAGAACATTTCTCTGGGTTGATCATCGCTGGAAAAATGCACAGTGCCGGCTCAGATGAACCTGTGGTTGATCGAGAAGCCATCATTTCTTACGCTGAAGCTGGAGCAGATATTTTGTTACTGCCTTCCGTTGGCTCGATTCAAGGCTTTCTAGAAAAGGATCTGATCGACGCTGTTCAAATTGCCAAACAATATGACTTATTGACGATGTCAGCGATCGGAACGAGTCAAGAAAGCGCGCGTCCAGAAACGTTGCGTCAATTAGCCATTATCAACAAAACTTGTGGGGTCGATCTGCAGCATATTGGTGATGCCGGCTATGGCGGCATGGCACCGACCGAAAATATTTTCGAAACATCGGTTGCAATTAGAGGTATGCGCCATACCATCAATCGTGTCGGGCGTTCAATCAACCGTTAAATCAGAAAAAATTACTAGCGAAGGAAAACGGAGAATCGTTCTGCTTCGCTTTTTGCGTTTTTTTCGCTAAGTTAGAAAGAAAGGAGGAAACACAAAATGAAACAAGCATTGATCGTTTACGGAGGTTGGGAAGGACACGCCCCAAAAGAAACCAGTCAGTTTTACCAAACACTGCTGGAGTCAGAAGGATATCAGGTGACACTCGCCTCAGATTTTGAACCTCTCTATCATAAAGAAGAATTAAAAAGGCTGGATCTGTTGATCATGAATTGGACGCGAGGAGAATTGCCTGATGAGCCGCTGCAAAATGTCACTCAGGCTGTAGCAGAAGGGTTAGGATTAGCAGGCGTTCATGGCGGCTTTGCCTCGGCTTTTCAAGCCAGTAAAGGCTGGTTGTTTCTGACTGGCGGCTGTTTTTTGGCACATCCTGGTGGATTGGAAACGACCTATAGCATCGATCTTACGACAGATCACTATATTACGGCAAATACTCAATCGATCCCTCAGTTGACGACGGAGCAATACTATTGTCTGGTTGATCCAGCCGTCACTGTGTTAGCTACCTCAACATTTGCCGCTAAAAATCATCCGAATGCAGCTAACCAAGAAGTCATACTGCCAATGATGTGGATCAAAAAATGGGGCAAGGGCAGAGTCTTTTTCCAATCCGTTGGACACAGTCTAAAAGAGCTAGAAGAGCCCACCATTCAGACTTGGACCAAACGAGGCTTTCTATGGGCCACCAGAAATACCTTGGCTGATCCGCTGAAAAATAGCCAGTATAGTGAGTAATCAGAAAAACGAATGAAGAAATAAACGCGTGCAATCGTTTTACTTTATGGAAGAAAATAAGCATGGTACACTTTATTTGTATTTGATTAAGCAGGAGGTAATGTGGAATGGGAAAATTTGGAAAAAGTTTTTTATCGCAGGTAATATCTGACGGAATCAAAGGACCATTTGTCACGATCATGCTAAATACGCATGTCGGCCACCAGAATGTCGAAAAGGATCAAATCAAATTTAAGAACTTTGCCAAAGATGCGAAG
The DNA here is from genome assembly GCF_051711285.1 of Enterococcus sp. DIV0213h. Taxonomy (NCBI): domain Bacteria; kingdom Bacillati; phylum Bacillota; class Bacilli; order Lactobacillales; family Enterococcaceae; genus Enterococcus; species Enterococcus sp. DIV0213h. The sequence continues at coordinate 2,539,580 of NZ_JBIOMH010000001.1, read as the reverse complement.
CGCCGCTTTGAAAAGAAATACCCAGAACATTCTTGGGATCTTTTTCAAACGAAAATTGATGAACTGCTTGCAGATCAATCATTTTGGCGTAACAGTACAACGAGTGTGGCGGTGATTATCACACCAGAAGATGTACTGGTCCATCGGTTAAGTATTCGTGTGGATGATCAATATTACGTAGGGGAAACCCCGTATGTATTAGCTGTCATCAAAAACGCACAATTTAATTACCCATTTTATCTCTTAGCGTTGAATCGCGATTCAATGCAAGTCTATCAAGTTGAAAACAATCAAGTGCGTGAAGTCGAGTTGCCAGAAGAGGCACCGACAACGATCGAAAAAGCGCTGGGGGAAGAAATCACTGGCGGCGGCAACTTTAATTACAGTGCCCAAGGTGGCCCTAACTCAGGGGGAGAAGGCGTCGCTTATCACGGCTTTAGTGCCAAAGATGAAGAAGTCGAGATCGATCACGTCAACTACTACCAAGCAGTTGATGCATTTTTTAAGAATGATTTTTCAAACGAAGAGCATTTACCAATGTATCTTTTTGCTTTACCAGAAAATCAAACGCTGTTTAAAAAAGTGGCAAAAACGAACTTTTTCAAAGCAGAACCAAGCATTTCCTCTTCACCAGCATCGTTATCTTTGAAAGAGATCCAAACGTGTACGCAAAAGCTGATTGCGGAGTTGACACAAAAAGAAGTTGGGGAATACGGCAAGCTGTTGGATCGGAAATTTATTGACCAATTGGTTGATATCGTACCTGCAGCTAAAGAAGGCAGGATCGCCAATCTGTTTGTAGCGACTTCCAATCTCGCCGATGGGTTTGGAGAAGATCCTGACACGGAATACGATCGTCGCCAAGTGTTAAATACGCTGGCAATCGATGTTTTAGAAAATGGCGGCGAGGTATCTATTTTGGAACAAAAAGATGCCCCAGGAGAAAAAAGTTTGACTGCGATTTTGCGCTACTAAACGCAGTTGCGTCCTTCGTAAATAAATCGTTTACAAAAAAGAAAAGACTGTTGCAGATCTTTAGTGCAGCAGTCTTTTTGCGAATTATAAAAAAAAAAGGCGTTTTCATTTTTTTTGATTTTCTATTAGTCATAAAGAAGATAATGTGCTATAATACAAAGTGTAGTTTTTGTTACGGTAAATTATGGTAGCTTGTTTCATCTTAAACATCTTCCACATTTTCACCTTATACAAGTAATTGCAAAATATGTGTATAAACACAAGGAGGATTTTTATTATGGAAACAGGTACAGTTAAATGGTTTAACTCAGACAAAGGTTTTGGATTCATCACTGCAGAAAACGGTAACGATGTATTCGTTCATTTCTCAGCTATCCAAGGCGAAGGCTTCAAAACTTTAGAAGAAGGTCAAGCAGTGACTTTCGATATCGAAGACGGACAACGTGGCCCTCAAGCGACTAACGTTAACAAAGCGTAATTTGTGAATGCCTTTTAAGAGCAGCTTAGCTGCTCTTTTTTTGTGCGCGTGATATTTGCTTGCGGAGAAAGTAGTTGTTATACTCTTAGAAAAAAAGGAGGCAGACTGATGGGATTGAATGAATTTATTCTTGGATTGGCTAATTTAGAAAAAATCCAACGAGCACCTGGATTTTTTAAGTTTACCGAGCACAGCGTGGCCGCTCATTCGTTTCGAGTAACCATGATTGCCCAGACCTTAGCCGATATCGAAGAACAAGCGGGAAACCAAGTCAATTGGCAAATTCTTTATGAAAAAGCCTTGAACCATGATTACACGGAACGTTTCATCGGCGACATCAAAACGCCAGTCAAATATGCAAACAAAGAATTGCGGGCGATGTTATCAACCGTTGAAGAAAAAATGACCGATGCTTTCATAGAAGAAGAAATCCCCCAAAGCTTTCAAGCGACGTATCGCAGACGCTTGGCGGATGGCAAAGACAACAGCCTTGAAGGACAGCTTTTGGCAATTGCGGATAAGATAGATCTTTTGTATGAATCTTTTGAAGAGATCTCAAAAAGCAACCCCGACAAAGTGTTCAAAGAAATGTTTCGTGAAGCGGTTTTGACGGTCAAAGCGTTTCAGCATCGTCCATGTGTGACCTATTTCTTTGAAGCCATTTTTCCCGAGTTATTGAATGCAGATTTTTATGGCAAGACTGCTTTTCTAGAAGAAATCGCAGCTTTGGTGGAAAAATAAACAAAAAGAAAAAACGAAAAATCAAGAAATGATCCATCTCACAGGTTTTACTTGAAACAAGTGAGGGGAGCAGGTTTGATTTTTCGTTTTTTTGTTGTATTAAAGCAAAGATTCCGCTCCATCAATATAGACTTCCGTTCCAGAAATATTACCCGCAGCCTCTGAAGATAGAAAAAGTACAAGGTTGGCGACTTGTTCTGGCACGCCTGTTTCTTGTTTTAATGGTCGAGAACGTTCTGGATATTTGACGGGGATCTCAACGCGAGCAACCTCTTCTTCAATTTCTGTGCTGGCATCGATGTTCGTTGCGATCGCCCCAGGGCAGATAGCATTGACCCGAATATTATAACCAGAAAGTTCCAGCGCAGCCATTTTTGTAAAGGCGACTTGACCTGCCTTAGATGTACTGTAAGCAGTCGCACCAAAATTGCTGAAGATGCGGTTTCCATTGACTGAACTCGTAATGACAATGCTGCCGCCGTTTGCTTTCATAAATGGGATCGCAGCTTTGACGGTAATAAAGGTACTGCGTAAATTTGTGTTGATTGTCTGGTCCCATTCCGCCACCGTCAATTCTTCGATCGGTGTCCAAGTACCGTTGATGCCGGCATTGACGTGAAGTACATCGAGACCACCTAGTTCTTCCACAAGACCACTCATCGCTTCTTGCAGCTTCTCTGCTTCAGTGACGTCAACGGCACGATAGTGGGTTTGTGCGTCATAGTCAGCAAGAAACTCCTGTAGCTCCTCTTCGTTGCGATCAATCAACCCAACAAGAGCACCCTGGTCTAGAAATTGTTCTGCCACCGCTTTTCCAATCCCTGAAGCAGCCCCCGTTACAATCACTCGTTTGTTTTTGAAATCATTCATTTTTTTCGCCTCCTTATAGTAAATTATAAAAAAGATCTCTTTTTTTGTCGAAAAAAGCGATCAGCGACGAGTGACAAATTCCTTTGGCTGATAAATACGGATACTAGATAGTAAGGTTCTTCTTCCTGCGAACCCTCGTATCCGATGGGAAAACAGATGTAATCGCCATTGATTTTGTAGTATAATGCAGACAGTGTGCAAGGAGGAATACAATGAAACCCATATACGCTGTGGTGGATCTTGAAACAACAGGAACCGATTCGACGATTGATCGAATTATTCAATTTGGCTGCGTCTTAGTCCAAGATGGCAAGATCATTAATCGTTTTGCCGCAGATATCAACCCTGACCGCAGAATTTCTAAGCAAATTCAACGATTGACACACATCACAAACCAGCAAGTAAGCAAAGCGCCTTATTTCGAAGACATAGCTGACACGATCTACAACTTACTCAGCAATACGATTTTTGTGGCGCATAACATTTATTTTGACTATCATTTTTTAAGCAATGAATTTGTTCGTTGCGGTCTGCCGCCTTTATCGATTCCAGGGATCGATACGGTGGAATTGGCGCAAGTGTTTTTGCCGACAGAAAGCAGCTTTCGCTTAGGTGATCTGGCAGACAGCATCGGCTTTCGTCATGACAACCCGCATCAAGCCGATAGTGATGCAGAAGTGACCGCAGCTTTATTTTTATACATTGAAGCAATTATGCGACAGCTACCACGGACGACTCTTAAACAGATTGCGCTTTTAAGCGGTCAGATGGGGATGCAAACGAGTGAGTATATTCACGGAATTTTGAAAGAAAAAGGACCAGAGTTGGCGGAAGATTTCGAAGTGATCGACGGCGTCGTCCTGCGAAAAAAAACTGTTCCGCTTTTTGAAGCCACGCATTTTCAAGAAACGTATCCGAAAGTAAAAACGGAAAAAGAACAGCGCTTTGGCGAGCACTTGATCTATCGGAAACAACAAGCACGTTTGATGAATGCGGTGTATACGCATTACACCCAACCAGAGAAAAATTTGATTATTGAAGCAGAAACGGGGATGGGAAAAACCATCGGTTACTTGTTTCCAGCCGCTTATTTAGCGACGCCAGAAAATCCATTGATCGTTAGCACCTCATCGATTCTTTTACAAAATCAGATCATTAGCAAAGACATTCCATTGGTGAACCAAGTACTGCAGCAGCCTTTGCAAGCGGTCTTGGTCAAAAGCCATCGTCATTACATTGATTTGCAGCGCTTTAAAGCGACGCTGGATCAACCGGTAGAACAAAAGCAATACGCCCAATATCAGATGGGGATCTTAGTCTGGCTGACCAAAACAGAAACAGGTGACTTTGATGAATTGAATTTAGTTCGTCTTGATCATCCTTTATTTACCGACATTCGCCATCGCGGGGTCGACTTTTTAGCCAAAGATCAACCCTTCTATGAACAAGATTTTGTTCGACATTTATATCGGCGGATGGCGCAAAGCAATGTTTTGATCGTCAATCATGCCTTTTTAATGCAGGAAAACCGACGGGCGCAGCCACTGTTGCCAACGAGTGATTATTTGTTGATCGATGAAGCCCAACAGTTGCCGCAGCAAGCAGAAGGCTTTAGTCAACATGTCTTTGACTCTGCTCATTTCAAGCGGCAGTTTTTACAGCTGAATGAAGAAGGACTATTGGAAGAAATTGCCCAGATCATTACCGAGGACGATTTTTTGCAACGGATGTTCTCGTTGTATCGAAATGCATTGTCGGTTTTGGTCGAAACACAAGAACAGTATTTTCGCACCTTATCGATCGATGCCCCAGAATTACAAGTCGTTCAGCATCATGACCTCTATGATGGGTCATTAGAGCAGGACAAGCTACATCAAAAATTGAGCCTCTATTATCAGGAAATCAATGAGATTCAACAGCAGCTGCGTCAGCGATTCGAGTTGACCAATGATCGGTGGTATGCAAGACAACGGATCGTGATTGCCCGTTTGTTTGATTTCTTTAGTCAAATGGACGCACAGGAACAAACAGTGACCGCGTGGTTGACTTGGTGGCATCCTCGTTACGTTCATTGGCTGAAAAAGCATCCCCAGTCAGGAAATGCTGTGATTGAGTTAGCTGATCTAGAAGGACATTCGATCGTGGAGAGCACATGGTACCAACGCTATCAGCACATCATTTATCTAGGGGGGACATTGAAGATCCCAGGCAACAAAGAATTTTTTGCCCATCAGATCGGCTTGACGGATGTGCCAGTCAAAACGATTCCTGCCTTTTATGATTACAGCAAGCAAACGCGACTGTATGTAATCAAAAAAGGTCTCTCGATCCAACAAGCATCAGCTGCCGAATACGCGGATTATTTAGTCGAAGCGTTAGTCCCGATTTTGTTTGACAATCCGCAACCAGCGCTTGTGTTGTTTACGGCGCACGAAACTTTGAAAAATGTCTATGATCGATTGAATAAAAAAGCCCTGCATTATGGCAGAGAAATCGTTGCTCAAGGGACTGGCGGAACCCGTGAGAAAATCTTAAAGAAATTTTTATTAGCGGAAAATGGTATCTTATTAGGGACTAGCAGTTTTTGGGAAGGGGTCGATTTACCAGGACAGGCACTGAAGATCGCTGTGGTGACCCGATTGCCTTTTGAGAACCCTAAACAACCCATGGTCCAAGCACGGCACGCCTTTTTGGAAGCAGAAGGCATTGATTCTTTTAAAGAAGATGCCTTACCTAAAGCGATTTTACGGCTGCGCCAAGCATTGGGGCGCTTGATCCGTTCCGAGGAGGATACCGGCGTGATGGTCGTCCTTGATCGACGCTTGCTATCGACAAAATATGGCAAACGAATGGTCAAAGGCTTACCCAAAAACTTACCTCTGATTGAAGCAAGTCCAATCGAGATCGCCGAAGACATCCAACATTTTTTTGCGCAAGAGGAAAAAGCAGCAGCCGATTTTGAAAAATGAGTTGAACATCTGATATAATGGATTTTATTTAAGATTGGAGTACGAAGTGTGAAAACAAAAGACAAAGAACATCGGCGTGTGGTTATTTTGCTGAGTGCGATCACAGTCTTACTGGTCGTTATTCTCTTCGCTTCTATTTTCTATCTCCGTTCTTCTCGTCCAATGCGACAAGCAAGAAACGAAGCAATCGAAATAGCAGAAAGATACACCGATTTAGCAGAGGTCGAACAATTTTATTGGTTTACCCGTGAGGAAACCTCCTTTAGCATTGTTGGAAAGGATACGAATAACAATGAGATCGTTGTGATCATCCCAAAAAGCGGTGAGAAGGTTTCTGTTTTTAATCAAGCGGATGGGCTGACGGAAGCACAAGCTAAGGCATTTGTTCGCGACAATCATCAAGGTCAGGAAATCCAAAAGGCCGCATTGGGTATTTTTGAAGGCGAGCCAACTTGGGAAGTCATGACGAAAGATGGCGAGGGTCGTTTGAACTATTATTTGATTGGTTTCAAAGATGGCGAAGAAATCAAAGCGATCACTGAACTATAGGAAGACGCTTATGATAGAATGAATTTTGGATCGTAGAAAGGATGATAAACATGGTACTTTCAAAAAGAGCAGAAAAATTGGAACCCTCCGCAACGTTAGCGGCATCTGCTAAGGCAAAAGCGTTAGCGGACCAAGGTGTAGACGTATTAAGTCTAACTGTCGGTGAACCCGACTTTATTACCCCGAAAAACATTCGCCAAGCAGCGATCGCAGCGATTGAGAGCGGCAAGGCCAGTTTTTACACAGCAACTGCGGGGATTCCTGAGTTAAAACAGGCGATTCTTGCTTATATGAAAGAGTTTTATGGTGCTGACTATGATTCAAACCAAGTGATCGTGACAGATGGCGCGAAGTTTGCCCTTTATACGCTGTTTCAAGCGCTCCTTGATGAAGAGGATGAAGTACTCATTCCAGTGCCTTATTGGGTCAGCTATGCGGAACAAGTCCGTTTAGCGCAAGGGACACCTGTGTTTGTTGAAGCCAAGCAAGAAGCCGATTTTAAAGTTTCTTTGGCTCAATTAGAAGCTGCTCGTACAGAGAAAACGAAAGCCATCATTTTAAACTCGCCTGCCAACCCTACAGGGGCGATTTACTCAAAAGAAGCGTTAACGGCAATCGGCAACTGGGCAGTGGAAAATAATATTTGGATCATTGCCGATGATATCTATGGTCGTTTGGTTTATAACGGCAATACCTTTACATCGATCGCAAGCTTATCAAAAGAGATCCGCAAACAAACCATCGTGATCAATGGCGTTTCTAAAACCTATTCTATGACTGGGTGGCGGATCGGATTTGCTGTCGGCGATGCAAAAATCATCAAAGCGATGATCGATATCGCTTCCCAAGCTACTAGCAACCCGCCGGCTGCTAGCCAATACGCAGCAGTTGAGGCACTGACTGGGAATCAAGAATCGATCGAAGTGATGCGTCAGGCCTTCGAAGAGCGCTTGAACAAACTATATCCGCTAATTGCCGCTATTCCTGGTTTTCAGGTGACGAAACCCCAAGGCGCGTTTTACTTGTTCCCAAATGTCAAAGAAGCCATGACGATGTGCGGCTATCAAACCATTGATGCCTTCGTGGAGGCCTTGCTGATGGAAGCCCATGTGGCAGTAGTGACTGGTGCTGGTTTTGGTACACCAGATTATTTACGCATCAGCTATGCAACTGATTGGGACACGTTAGCGGAAGCTACCAAACGAATCCATGATTTTGTTGAAAAGAAACGCCAAAAAGCTTAAAATGCTCTATGGTGCCTTTATTAATTAGATAGGAGAGAATCAAGTGGAATCTATTCAAATTTTAGATGCAAAAAAACACGTTGGCGAAACCGTTCAAATCGGAGCATGGGTTGCTAACAAACGTTCTAGCGGCAAGATCGCCTTTTTACAACTTCGTGACGGAACAGCGTATTTTCAAGGAATCGTTGTAAAAAGTGAAGTAGGGGAAGAAGTTTTCCAATTAGCGAAAAATCTAAATCAGGAAACTGCCGTACTGGTCACTGGGGAAATCAGAGAAGACAGCCGCTCAAAATTCGGCTATGAAATTGGTATCTCTGGTTTAGAGGTTGTTGGGGAAAGCCATGATTACCCAATCACACCAAAAGAACACGGAACAGATTTCTTGATGGACCATCGTCATTTATGGTTGCGTTCCTCAAAACAACACGCCATCATGCAAATCCGAAACGAAATCATTCGGGCAACGTATGAATTTTTCAACAAGAATGGCTTCATCAAAATCGATCCACCGATCCTAACCGGATCAGCACCAGAAGGAACGACTGATTTATTCGAAACCAACTATTTCGATCAAAAAGCATATTTGTCTCAGTCTGGTCAATTGTACATGGAAGCTGCCGCTATGGCGTTTGGCAAAGTCTTTTCTTTTGGACCAACTTTCCGTGCCGAAAAATCAAAGACACGTCGTCACTTGATTGAATTTTGGATGATTGAACCAGAAATGGCCTTTATGCACCAAGAAGAAAGCTTGGAAGTCCAAGAGCAGTACGTGGCATTCTTAGTGCAAAATGTGCTCGATAACTGTGACTATGCATTAGACGTCTTAGGCCGTGACCGTGAAGTCTTGAAAAAATACACCAAATTACCATTCCCACGAATCTCTTACGATGATGCAGTGGCATTATTACAAAAGAACGGCTTTGATGATATTCAATGGGGCGATGACTTTGGCTCACCCCATGAGACCTTTATTGCCAATTCATTCGATCAGCCCGTCTTTATCTTAAACTATCCAAAAGCCATCAAACCTTTCTATATGAAGCCACATCCAACGAGAGAAGATGTCGTGATCTGTGCCGATATGATCGCACCAGAAGGCTATGGCGAGATCATAGGCGGTTCTGAACGTGCTATCGATCATGAATACCTGCTAGAACAAATCCGCGCCCACGGCTTGGACGAAAATGAATATTCATGGTATTTAGATCTACGCAAGTACGGCTCAGTTCCTCACACCGGCTTTGGCCTTGGATTAGAACGGACCGTTACCTGGTTATCAGGAATCGAGCACGTAAGAGAATCCATTCCGTTTCCACGGTTGTTGAATCGGATTTATCCGTAATTTAAACAAATTTTGTGCGAAAGCGTAAATGATTCACTCATCACACCATCCCTTGCTAGAAAGTCTCTAGCGGGGCTGGTGTTTTTATCTGCTCTTGATGATGAGGGATTACTTCAGAAAAGAAGCAAGCAGCAATCCAAAGGGCGGCTGGGACTGAATAGAAGAAATCGCTTTGCTTGCTCGAGTGTGCTTTTTTTACGCGCGGGGATGTGATATAATAACAAATTGACTAGTATCTCTCATTTTATAACATTAAGGACAATACACTATGGATAATAGAAAAACGAATAAAATAATCATCAGTATTGTGACACATAATAGTCGTGATATATTCAAAACATTGGATCATCTGGAGAAAGAGATAGGAGAGGATCCACGCTTTGAAGTGAAAATATTTGATAATAATTCGAAAGCAGAATACATTGCTAAAATGCAAGATTATCCATTTGTCACTGTCATCTCAGCCAATGAAAATCTTGGATTTGGTCATGGACACAATCAATTATTAATGAATGCAACACAAGAATACGGATTTATTTGCAATCCTGATATTCTTGTCACGAAAGAATCAATTGAAGGATTATTAAAAAGAATTCAAGAGAATGAAGCAGCTGTCGTAGTTCCTCAGGTTTTGAACGAAGATGGCTCTATTCAGTATTTAGTAAGAAAACGATTAGCTGTATTCGATTATTTCTTGCGATTTATTCCGTTTCATTGGGTAAAAAAAGTATTTAAAAAAAGACTGTCTGCTTATGAGTGCCGTGACCTTCCACAAGATCAAACCAGTTATATCCGAATGGGCTCTGGTTGTTTTATGCTGGTAGAAATCGCTCGCTTTAAAGAAATCGGCGGCTTTGACGAACAGTTCTTTATGTATTTTGAAGACAATGATTTGTGTTTGAGATATGAAAAAGCGGGGTACCGCATTTTGTATACGCCCTTTGAAAAAGTCGTGCACTTATACGGTAAAGGAGCTCATAGAAGTGCAAAACTCTTTTTGGTGTTTATGCATTCGATGATGAAATTTTTTAATAAATGGGGTTGGAGGCTGTTTTGATGAACCGTTTATTTGTGACGATCGTAATGTATGAAAGAAGCTGGCAAGAAGCATCGGCTTCACCGCTTTTGGAAAAAGCGGTGAAGAACCAGCAAATCCAATTGCTGGTTTATGATAACAGTCCACAAAGTCATGATGAGCCTTTTTTTCAGCATCCATTAGTGACCTATTTTCATGATCCAGCCAATCCCGGCCTCTCCAAAGCATACAATAAAGGGTTTAAGTCTGCGTCTAGCGGCGATTTTGATTTACTGCTTCTCTTGGACCAAGATACGGAGCTGACAAAAGCCTACCTAAAATTTCTAATGGCTGAGACGATCGGAACTGAAATAGGTGCTGTTGTGCCGCTGATTTACAGTGGCACAATACAGGTATCACCGGTCTTAGCTGATCGTTACATCAATCGAAATCTGGCATATCCTGCTATCGGTGAGCAAAAACAGCGGATTATGGCAATCAATTCCGGCACCGCTGTCACTCTCGCGGCTATAAAAAAAATCGGCGGATTCAATGATGCTTTTCCGCTGGATTTTTTAGATCATTGGCTTTTTCTTCGCTTACATCAAGAAGGCTTTCGGTTTTTGATCGCAAACCAAAAGCTGAATCATGATCTTTCAGTCATGCATTATAAAACGATGACTAGGGAAAGATATGAGCAGATTCTTACCAGTGAATCGAAATTCTATAGGGATTTCGATAAAGAAAAGAAAAAGGAACATGAAAAACAGCTTTTTTTTCGAACAATAAAACAAGCACTTTCACCCAAAATGTGCCGATTCAGTCGAAGAACATGGAAAGAATACTTGTCATTTAGGAAGGATCATTTATGATATCAGTATGTGTAGCTACTTATAACGGAGAAAAGTATCTTCAAGAACAGCTGGACAGCATTCTAATTCAACTTGCACCTGATGATGAGCTGATAATTTCGGATGACTTCTCTACTGACAAGACAAGAAGTATCCTCGATTCTTATCGCGCAGATCCCCGAATCAAACTTTTGGAAGGACCGCAAAAAGGCATTATCAAAAATTTTGAACACGCAATTAACCAGGCTTCAGGCGATCTGATTTTTTTGGCCGACCAAGACGATGTGTGGCTTCCCGATAAAGTTGCTGATACAAAAGCAAAATTTAATGAAAAAAAAGAGACACAGGTAGTCATTTCTGATTTGAGAATTGTCGATGAACAGCTTGAACTGATTGAACCCTCCTATTTTGCCTATCGGAATGTGAAAGTCGGGTTTTTACGAAATTTGCTTAAAAATAAATACATCGGAGCAGGCATGGCTTTTCGAAGAGAGTTGAAGCCATCTATTCTTCCGTTTCCGCAAGCAATTCCAATGCATGATATGTGGATCGGTGCAATGGCAGGCAACCGTATCGAGCTTATCGATAAGCAGTTAACGTTGTATCGCAGACATGAAAAAAATGCCAGTGAAATCAAAACATCCGCTTCATTTGCCCAGCAATTCGTGTGGCGCTGGGGTTTAATCAGAAGCCTGATCATGAGAAAGGTATTTGATAAATAAAAGTTACATTTTCATTTCAAAACTTTGAATTGAATGACAAAGCTTTCTAGAAATGAGATAATGCTGTGGTGAGAAATACAAGTAAATTAATTAAGGAGCGTAATGAATGAAAGGGATTATTTTAGCAGGCGGTTCAGGAACACGCCTTTATCCATTAACAAAAGCAACTTCTAAACAATTGATGCCTATTTATGACAAACCAATGATTTTTTACCCAATGTCTACTTTGATGTTGGCGGGGATCAAAGAAATTTTAATTATTTCCACTCCTCAAGATACTCCTCGCTTTCAAGAGTTATTCGGCGATGGCAAAGACTTAGGACTGCAAATTGACTATGCAGTACAGCCAAGTCCTGACGGCCTCGCTCAAGCATTCATTATTGGGGAAGAGTTTATCGGCACTGATAGTGTTTGTTTAGTCCTAGGAGACAATATTTATTATGGGGGCGGTCTATCAAAAATGCTTCAACGAGCTGCTGCAAAAGAATCAGGTGCAACCGTTTTTGGCTATCATGTAAATGATCCTGAACGATTTGGTGTAGTGGAGTTTGATGACGATATGCACGCCTTGTCTATTGAAGAAAAACCTGAGAAGCCGAAATCAAATTATGCTGTAACAGGTCTGTATTTTTATGATAACGAAGTAGTCGAAATCGCCAAGAATATCAAACCGTCTGCGCGTGGAGAATTAGAAATTACCGATATCAATAAAGTTTATCTAGATAAAAATAAACTTTCTGTTGAAGTCATGGGAAGAGGTTTCGCTTGGCTTGATACAGGAACACATGAAACATTGCTTGAGGCATCTACTTTTATTGAAACGATTGAAAAACGGCAAAACTTGAAAGTTGCGTGTTTGGAAGAAATATCATTCCGAATGGGCTATATCACAAGAGAGCAGTTAGTTGCTTTAGCTGAGCCATTGAAAAAAAATCAGTATGGTCAATATTTATTACGACTAGCTGCTGAATAAAGAGGAGACGCTTTGATGAAAGTTATAGAAACAAAATTGACAGATGTAAAACTAATAGAGATGGACGTTTATGGCGATCATCGAGGTTTTTTTACTGAAAGCTATTCAAAAGAAAAATTTTCAGCACAAGGAATTGACTTTGATTTTGTTCAAGATAACCACTCATTATCTACTGAAGCAGGTGTGTTAAGAGGCCTGCATTTTCAAAAAGGTGAAGCAGCACAGACAAAATTGATTCGTGTGGTGACTGGTGCGGTACTTGATGTTATCGTAGATATTCGTAAAGGCAGCCCGACCTATGGAGAGTGGGAAGGGTACTTGTTAACCGAACACAACCATCGTCAGTTATTAGTACCTCGCGGATATGCTCACGGGTTTATGACACTGACTCCAAATGTGAACTTCTTGTATAAGTGTGACAACTATTATAATGCTGAAGCTGATGGCGGCATTGCATTTGATGATCCCGATTTGGCAATTACTTGGCCTATAGATGTGAAAAAAGCGATTCTATCAGAAAAAGATAAAAAACATCCAACACTGAAAGAATTTGAAATAGAAAATACATTTGTCTATGGTGAAGTATAAGGAGTGAAAGTGATGAAAAAAATTATTGTAACTGGTGGAGCAGGATTTATCGGCTCTAACTTTGTTCATTATGTGATCAATAATCAGCCTGATGTTTTTGTAACAGTTTTAGATAAGCTGACCTATGCGGGAAATAAAAACAATCTTAATGGTCTTCCAAAGGATCGCTTTGAATTAGTTGTCGGCGACATTGCTGATCAGGAGCTGGTAGATAGATTGGTTCAGGATACAGACGCTGTCGTTCATTATGCTGCAGAATCTCATAATGACAACTCGTTGAAAAATCCTTTTCCGTTTGTTCAAACCAACATTATTGGAACGTATACGCTGATAGAAGCATGCCGAAAGTACAATGTAAGATACCATCATGTTTCAACCGATGAAGTATATGGCGATCTTCCTTTGAGAGAAGATCTTCCGGGACATGGCGAAGGAGCGGGAGAAAAATTCACGGACAAAACGCCGTATAACCCATCAAGTCCTTACTCTTCAACAAAAGCTGGTTCCGATCTTTTGGTAAAAGCTTGGGTGCGCTCATTCGGTCTCCAAGCGACGATCTCCAATTGTTCTAATAATTATGGACCTTATCAACACATTGAGAAATTTATTCCTCGACAAATTACCAATATTTTGAGCGGCATCAAGCCGAAATTGTACGGTGACGGGAAAAATGTCCGTGACTGGATTCATACAAATGATCATTCATCTGCTGTGTGGACGATTTTAACAAAGGGACAAATGGGTGAAACGTATCTCATCGGTGCCGATGGTGAAGAGGATAATAAAGCAGTAATTGAACTGATTTTAGAACTAATGGATCAGCCCAAAGACGCGTATGAGCACGTAAATGATCGACCAGGTCATGATTTACGCTATGCAATTGATTCGACAAAATTGAAAGAAGAATTGGGCTGGCAACCGGAATTCACCAATTTCCGAGATGGCTTAGCCGATACGATTGAGTGGTATCGCAACAACGAAGAATGGTGGAAGACAGAAAAAGAAGCGGTAGAGAATAATTATGCTGCGAATGGACAATAAATAAAAGCAGGGAAACCTGCTTTTTTTGAAGGGATGAGAAATATGATTTTACTGACAGGCGGAAATGGGCAGCTGGGCACGGAGCTGCGACATCTATTAGATGAAAAAGGATTAAACTATGTCTCAACGGATGCCCAGGAAATGGATATTACGGACGAAAAAGCAACTCTTGCGTTTATTCAAGAATTAAAACCGACCGTTATTTATCATTGTGCTGCATACACAGCAGTAGATAAGGCGGAAGATGAAGGCAAGGAACTTGATGAGAAAATCAATGTCAACGGGACGGAAAACGTGGCGAAAGCGGCGAAAGTGGTAGGAGCAAAGTTTGTTTACATCAGTACTGATTATGTGTTCGATGGAACGAAAAAAGAGGGGGTCTACAAAGAAACAGATACGCCGAATCCTCAAAATGAATACGGTCGTACAAAATTGCTGGGTGAACAAGCAGTGAAAGACCTTTTAGATGAATACTTCATTATCCGAACTTCATGGGTTTTTGGTAAATATGGACATAATTTTGTATATACAATGAAACGTTTAGCGCAAACGCACCCGCGCTTAACCGTCGTTGATGATCAATATGGCCGTCCAACATGGACCCGAACATTAGCTGAATTTATGGTCTATATTATCGAAAACAATGCAGACTATGGGATCTACCATCTATCAAATGAAAATAGCTGTTCATGGTACGAATTTGCCAAAGAAATTCTGAAAGAAACGGATGTTGAGGTTGCACCTGTCACTTCAGCAGAATATCCGCAAAAAGCAAAACGACCACAATACTCGGTGTTGGATCTTACAAAAGCAAAGAATACCGGTTTTGTTATTCCTACTTGGGAAGAAGCATTGGCTGATATGACTGCATCTTTAGAGAAAGAAGAAAACTAGAAAAAGAGGGATCATGATGAAAGTTTCCGTTTTTGGTTTAGGTTATGTAGGATTAGCAAACGCTTTGTTATTGGCGCAAAAAGAAGAAGTACTTGCTTATGATATTGTGGATGAAAAAATCGATCAATTGCAAAAGAACATCTCACCTCTTGAAGACAAAGAAATTCACCAGTTTTTGGAGCGGACAGACTTGTCCGTTCGTTTCACCAAAGCTTTTGATGAAGCTGTTGACTTTGGGGATGTATTAATTATTGCGACGCCTACAGATTACGATGAGCATAAAAACTATTTTGATACGTCGACTGTAGAATCGGTGATCGAAAAAGCGCTAGAGTTGCGTCCAGATGCTGTGTTTATTATTAAATCAACAGTTCCTGTAGGATATACATTAGATCTTAAAGCACGTTTTAACACAGAGAACATTTTATTTTCACCTGAATTTTTGCGTGAGGGAAAAGCTTTATACGACAATTTGCATCCTTCGAGAATTGTTGTTGGAGAATGCAGTGAGCGAGCGAAAGAGATCGCCGAGATGTTCAAGCGAAATGCATGGGAAAATGAAATTCCCGTGCTTTTAACAAATCCGACTGAAGCTGAAGCAATAAAACTGTTTTCTAACACGTATCTGGCGCTGCGCGTGGCATATTTCAACGAATTAGATACCTACGCGGAAGTGAGGGGACTTGATTCACGACAAATCATTGAAGGCGTCGGGCTGGATCCTAGAATCGGCTCCCACTACAACAATCCGTCTTTTGGATACGGTGGCTACTGTCTGCCCAAAGATACCAAGCAGCTCCTAGCTAACTATGATAAGGTTCCGAATAATATCATTCAAGCGATCGTCGAAGCAAATACGACCCGCAAAGATTTCATCGCGGAGCAGATCCTTGATCGACAACCGAAAGTTGTGGGCATCTATCGATTGACTATGAAAGCTCATTCTGATAATTTCCGCTATTCTTCAATTCAAGGAATTATGAAGCGGATCAAATCCCATGGAATCAACGTAGTAGTATACGAGCCTTCTTTAAAAGAGAAATCCTTCTATAACTCTGAAGTGATTGATGACTTTGAGACGTTTAAAAAGATCTCTGATGTTATTGTAGCAAATCGTATGGAAGATGTACTGCATGACGTAGAAGACAAAGTATACACAAGAGATTTGTTTGAAAGAGACTAAAAACTTTGAGAAAAAGGAGGCCAAATTTCGTTCGTTGAATGCGGCTTTCTTTTTTTCGTTTAATCTGTCAATGAAACATTAATTTTTTTTCTCAATTTTTGAAATGATCTGGTAGAGGTTGAGAAAGAGGGGAATGTCGAGTATACTTTTTAAGGATAGCTTTAAAAAGTTTTACCGTAAAAAAGATTAGTGGAACCTTAAAGGAGAAAATGATGTTCGAGCGTAAAAATAGAATTTTATTGAAAGAATTAGTAAAAACCGATTTTAAACTAAGATATCAAGGAAGTATTATGGGCTATGTTTGGTCTGTTTTGAAGCCCTTGATGCTGTTTACTGTCATGTATGTGGTCTTTGTACGTTTTCTTAAATTTGGACAAGATGTTCCTCACTTTGAAGTGGCGTTACTTTTGGGAACCGTTCTATGGAGCTTTTTTAGCGAAACGACAAATTTAGGTATGTCATCAATCGTCACACGAGGCGATCTGCTTAGAAAACTAAGCTTTCCTACACATATCATTGTTATTGCTGTATCGATCAACGCCTTAATCAATCTAGTAATCAGCCTTGTGATCGTTCTTTTATTTGCGATGATCAATGGAGCGGATATTTCAATCTATGCTTTTTTAGCACCGCTGCTTCTGATTGAACTCTATGCCTTTTCATTGGGCGTGTCTTTTATTTTGGCAACAATCTATGTTAGGTTTCGAGACATTGGACCGATCTGGGAGGTTGTCCTTCAAGCGGGTTTTTACCTTACACCGTTAATTTACCCATTGACACTTGTAATGAATATGGACGTGAACATTGCCAAACTTTTGATGATGAATCCAATGGCTCAAATTATTCAAGATATGCGGCATATCTTAACAAGTACAAGCAATATTACGGTATGGCAATTAATAAATACGAATTGGATCGTCGCAATTCCATATGTTTTGCCATGGATCGTATTAGTTGCCGGCTACATGATTTTTAATAAAAATTCGAAAAAATTTGCGGAGATTATTTAATATGAATAATGAAATAGCAGTGAAAGTTGATCATATAGGAAAATCGTTTCGTCTTCCTACAGAAAGTACAACGAGCTTAAAAAGAACGATCGTTAATTATTTTAAAGGAATCAAAGGATACAATGAGCAAAAAGTCCTAAGAGATATTTCGTTTGAAGTGAATAAAGGAGATTTCTTTGGAATTGTCGGAAGAAATGGGAGTGGAAAATCAACCTTATTAAAAATTATCTCCCAAATTTATACACCTGAAAAAGGGTCTGTAGAAGTGAACGGAAATTTGGTTTCTTTCATCGAGTTAGGCGTTGGATTCAATCCAGAATTAACTGGGAGAGAGAATGTCTATTTGAATGGCGCTATGCTTGGTTTTTCCGAAAAAGAAGTGGATGGAATGTATTCCGATATCGTTGAGTTTGCGGAATTAACTGAATTTATGAATCAAAAATTAAAGAATTATTCAAGCGGCATGCAGGTTCGGCTTGCGTTTTCTGTAGCGATTCAAGCGAAAAGCGATATTTTAGTTTTAGATGAAGTATTGGCTGTCGGGGATGAAGCGTTCCAAAGAAAATGCAATGACTATTTCATGAAGGCCAAAGATGAGAACAAGACCATTATACTCGTGACTCACTCAATGGAATCTGTTCGTAAATACTGTAATAAAGCACTGATGATCGATAAAGGGGAAGTAAAAATCATCGGAACCCCAGATGATGTAGCAAATCAATATTCTTTAGACAATGTTACACAGACGGGGGCCTCCACCGTTATTGAAAAGGAAGAGGTTTTAGAAGAACCACAAGAAGTTGAAACAAAAAGTAAAGAAGAGGAAACAATTCGAAACTTTACAGTAGATTTATTATCTGATGAAATGCTTACCGATGAGAATCGACGAGTAGAGTTTTTGATTTCTTATGAAGTGTTAAAAGATATGGAGACGTATATTGCTTTTTCAATGACAGATATCGATCGCAACATTTGGATGTACAACGACAATTCATATGATGAAATGACAAAAGGTATCGGTAAAAAGACTTTTAAATATGCTTGCGAGTTAAATCACATCAATGAATGCAAATTAAGGTTAGGCGTATCAATTCGAAACGCCGCGGACGAACCATTTGCTTTTTCAGATCAAGAAAATTCACCCGTAATAATCGTTTCCCCAAGAAAAAATCGATCAAAAAGCGAGCGGATCGCCTCAAGCGGTATTTTGACAAGCAATGGAAGCTGGCAGAAGCTTAAGTGATCAGAAAAATCTACTTATAGAAAAAGGTGAGTCGTATTGGAACCATTAGTTTCTGTGATTATAACTTGTTATAATCATGAAAAATATGTTGGTCAGTGTCTGGAAAGTGTATCTTCCCAAACCTATAAACATTTAGAATTAGTGATTATCAATGATGGATCGACAGATAATTCAGATCAGATTATTAGAGATTATTTATCACATGTTTCGCTAAAACATGAGTATTTGGTTCAAGAAAACCGAGGCGTTTGTGTGACACGAAATAAAGGACTTGAGCGAGCTGTCGGAAAATACCTATTATTTGTCGACAGTGATAATTATCTAGATAATCAATATATTGAAAAGCTAGTTGAAACTGCCGAAAAAGAAGAAGCAGATATTGTATATACTGATCTTGTAAATGTTGAAACAGGTGAGCTGTTTATGGAAGCCAAACCATTCCAATTGGAAGAGTTTCTTTCTAGTAACTTTATTGATAATTGCTCGTTGATAAGAAAAAAAATTGTTGGTCAGCTAACATATGATTTAGCGTTAAACAGAAAAAAATTAGTCGACTATGACTTTTTTATGCGACTGATTCTTACCAACCATGCGAAAGCTGTTAAATGTTCTTCCACAAAATTAAATTATCGAGTGCTACAAGAATCAATATCAAGGAAAGGGCAGCATGGGACCGAAAAATTTTATTATGAGATTTATCTTTATCTCCTGAGCAAGCATCAGGAACAATATCCACAACTGGTTCTTTCAGCAATTAAGAATAATATCATGCAACTGGAAGACCGAAACGAAGATTTAATCAATCATCTTGCAGATTTGACTAATTATATAAAACAACAAAACAAAGATAATGAATTATTGCTTGCAGAAGTTAATGAATTAAAAGTATCTGTGGAAGACTTAAACAATGAAAAACAGGCGATAGATCAGCGATTACGTGAAGAAAATATTGAAAAAAATGACTTGCAAAATCAGAATTTATCTATGGCGCAATTAATTCAGTTGCTGGAAAACGATAAACAAGCGTTGATGTCATCTAAGTCATACAGGGTTGGTAAACTTATTGTGAAGCCTTTTAGTTATGGACTAAGATTTTTAAGAAATCCTAGTAAAGGATTAGTACTTGTTGATAAAGCAAAACAAAAGTTATTGGTTAAACTCAGAAAAATTCCTAATTTGCAATTTTTAGTTTTATCTAGCAAACGAAAAGCAACACGCAAAAAAAATGTTTATCAAAATCCAAAAAGAGTATTGGTATATGTTATCTATGAAAGCCAATCCCAGCTGCAAGAGTATAAACTCATTTTTCTTTCCTCTTTAGCAGATTTTTCAGAAAAAGTATTAATCGTAGTGAATGGTAAATTACCGGAGTCTGACTTAGAAAAGCTTCGTAAGTTTGGGGAGGTCGTTCTTAGATCTAATGATGGATATGATACGGCAGCCTTTAAACACGGTATCGATTTTCTTGGCGAAAAGGAATTAAGTAAGTATGATGAATTGTTATTGGTGAATGATACGAATGTTGGTCCAGTCTCAGATTTAACAGAAGCATTTAATAAAATGGCAGCTAAAAAACTTGATTTCTGGGGAATTTCTTATGGAGAAGAACAACCTGATTTTACCAAGTATAACAAGTATGGATATATCCCTATTCACTTACAGTCCTATTTTTTAGTAATTGAGAAATCAATGTTCCACGATCCATCATTTTATGACTATTGGAAAAATCTTGGAGATACAAACTCAAGAGAAAAAGCAATCGGAAAGCATGAAACGGTTTTTACAAAACATTTCAGCGACTTGGGCTTTAAACACGGGGCTTTAACCGAAAAGAATACGGATAGTCCAATGTATATCCATCCCCTTCAAATGGTTCGAGAGGGTGTACCTATCGTTAAATACACAGCTTTTGCAAACGATACAGACGAGAAATTTGCTTGGCAAGGACTTCAGAGGAAAACAGAAGTTCCTGAATTAATTGAATATATTAGAAATGAAACGGAGTATCCAGGTGCTGTGATCGATCAAATCATGGAGGATATCAAAAATAAAAAGCACAAAGAACATATTCTCATAATAGATGGTGTCGAAAATGCAATTCCGCAGTTAACAAAATACCGTGTACAAAATAAGATTGAACAGTTAAAAAACCTAGGCTTTGATGTCTGGCATGTTAATCTTTCTACATTTCAGATGGGATTAGCTGAACACGCAAGTCATATCATTATTTACCGTGCACCATATGATGAGCGATTAGCAGAACTGATTCGTTTAGCAAGAAAGTACCATAAACCTGTGTTGTATGATATTGATGATTTAGTGATCGATACCAAGTACACGGATCAGTTGACGTACGTCCAAAATCTTACAAAAGTTGAAAAAAACAATTACGATAGTGGCGTTATCAGTTACAAAAAAATGATGCTTATGTGTGATGGAGCAATAGCTTCCACAGGTGTCTTAAAAGAGGAACTTCTGAATTATCACCAGAACGTACTGCTTAATCGAAATCTTGCGAACCAAGAGTTGGTGGCGATCAGTCATGATGCAGTTGAAAATAAGATGGAAGATAGTACAAAGGTGAAAATCGGGTACTTTTCGGGATCAATCACCCATAATGAGAATTTCGAATTGATTAAGCCTGCTATTCTAGAAATCTTAGAAACTTTTCCGCAAGTGGAATTGCATTTAGTTGGGCATTTAGATGTCCCGAAAGAAATGGAAAGGGTAGAATCGCAACTGGTCATTCATCCATTTGTTGATTGGAAAGAATTGCCGAAACTGATTTGCCAAGTGGACATTAATTTAGCACCGCTGGTACATTCGATTTTTAATGAGGCAAAGTCTGAAATCAAATGGATGGAGGCTGCTTTAGTGAAAATACCTACATTAGCAAGTGAAATTGGCGCTTTTAAAGAGATGGTAACGCACAACAGAAACGGCATACTCGTCAAAGATAATGAGTGGTTCAACCAATTAGAAAAAGTGATAAACGATAAGACTTTTAGAGAAACTATCGGTGAGAATGCTTATAATTACGTAATTGAAAATTGTACAACATCAGAGCATGAAGATGAACTAAGTGCTTTTTTAAGGAGTATCCATTAATGCTACTTATTAAAAACAATCTAATTGAACTAAAAAAGAATTACAAGCTGCTTATTCTTTTTCTATTCATTCTTTTGACTGCTCAGTTTTTCTTACAATATATAGAATTAACTTGGCCTAAACTGTATATTGTTTTGGCCTTAGCGGCTGCTATACTCTTACTGATAGTTTCAAGAATAAGTGATGAAACGAAAATCGCCAGAAATGCGTTTGTCTTAATCTTTATTGCTGGTACATTAAATGCACTGATTCTACCAATTCGACAAAACTATGACGAGAACACGCATTATTACCACGCATTAGAAGTAGCAGATGGAAAAGTCAGAAATCAAACAGATGAAAGAAATTTTCTTGCCATATCCCCAGATTTCTTAGCTATTACCAAATTACCTAGTAAACCCGAGTATGGAAATGAACTGAATACTAATCTTTACCACAAAGAATTCCTTGAAATTGAATCTATTCCCTCTACCTATAATGAAGACTGGCTTGAAAAAAGCGGGTTTAATAATCCCGCTTATATACCAAGTGCTATAGGCATATCCATTGGACGATTATTCTCGCAAAGAGTATCTGTTCACTATTATTTAGGGAGAATTTTTAATGTTCTGTTTTATGCATTGTTGGCTTTTTGGGCTATAAAGGTAAGCAAAGTTTATAAATTAGCGCTTTTCGTTGCAGCTACGACCCCATTTGCCGTATGGATCTCATCTGGTTTTACCTACGATAATCTTTATTATGGTCTAGTACTATTGATATTGGCTCAATTCACCAATTTTTTTGTTGGTGAACGCGAAGTTAATTTTCGAAAAATCATACTTTATATGCTTACTTGCCTTGGGCTGGTTTTTTGTAAGGCACCAGTGATTCTGTTGGCTGCACTGCCTTTATTTGTGCCTACAAAATATTTTGATACGAGGAAAACAAAAAAAATTACGGTTTTTGCAGTACTTCTATGTTTTTCATTAGGCTTTTTATGGTTGATGAACAGTGCGATTTTCCATATATTCGAGGATGTTCCTGCAGCTAATACTGTCGCAGTGGATGAAAATGAAGATGTTCTTTCGTATTTAATCAGTAATATTGGATACACAATTACTTTGTTTTTACGATCATATTCGGATGTAATTGCTTCTATCGGTTATTTTCTGAAGAATCCAATGCCATACTTTATGGCTAGTGAAGCCGCGGGGTTCATCAATTTGATAAACTATACTTTGATGATTACTCTTTCTGCTATGCTTATTAAAATCACTATCCCTAAGAAGACACGTGTGCTTACTTTGGCTACTTTTTTTGTGATTATTTCAGGAACAATCTTGGCAATAACAGGTGATCCACGAGTATTTGCAATTGGTGATTTAAGAGTCCCAGGTGTACAAGGTAGGTATCATTTTTATTTACTCGCATTCCTGCCGTTATTTCTAGGGCCTATTCTTAATAAAGTAGGCTTTGAAAGTGAAAAGGTAATGAGTCATTTGGATTCAAATAAAATTACTAGCTTTTGCGTTAAAACAATCTATGTCATTACATTTTTTAATTCTTGTGTCGCACTGTATGGCTATTTATAAGAATAAGAAAAGGAGATTTTAATGAAAAAAATATTATTCCTTTCACCAACTGGCACAATGGACAACGGGGCAGAAATTTCAATATTTAATTTAATGAAATATCTAGTTGAGCAAGGATATGAAGTAGTAAATATTGCACCGGTTAGTGGAGACGTCGAAGTAAATGACTACTCGCGAATTTTTGAAAGTAATGGGATCAAATGTTTTTTAGTTTCAAATCAACGGTGGTGGTGGGAGGATGCACCAGGAATGTTATTTGGAAGTGAAGAACAACGAGCGGCATCTTTTAGAAATACTATAGATCTCATTGCAAAAAAGATAGACGAGTTTGATATTGAGTTGGTAATCACAAATACAGCAAACATGTTCCAAGGTGCGATGGCGGCGGCTGTTCAAGACGTTTCTCATATCTGGTTAATTCATGAATTTCCTTCCGGCGAATTTGCTTACTACAAGGATAAAATTGAGTTTATAGAAGAATTTTCTGATGAGATTTTTGCTGTTAGAGGCGAGTTGAGCAATAATTTGCAAGAGCTGTTTACAAGGAAAAAAATTAAATCATTCGCTCCCTACACAGAGTTAGAACAAGTTTCCCTTAAAAAGGGAGATGTTCAAAGAATCGTTTCAGTAGGACGTATCAACCCAAGAAAAAATCAATTAGAATTAATTAAAGCATATCATCAGTTGAACAGGTACGATATTGAGTTGGTTTTTATTGGTGCATGGGATGATGAGTATAAAGAAAAATGTCTCGATTATATCAAAAAAAATCGTTTAAAAAATATAACTTTTCTAGGAAATGTAGACAATCCATGGGAGCATGTGACATCGAAAGATATATGCGTTTTTTCTTCAGCAATGGAAACATTCGGTTTAGTTTATGTTGAGGCTCTTTTAAACGGTGTACCAGTTATTATATCCAATAATCCAGGGCACATGTCAGCATATGATTTTTTTAATCACGGTTGTGTCTATCCATTAGGTGATATAGATAAATTAGTAGAAATGATCCGCGTTCGATTAGATAACTTCGATGACTTCAAAAGCGAAACAGTCAATTTCTCCGTTGAAGCAAAAGAGAAGTACCAAATTTATTATGTTTATCAAGACTTAATCGAAGCGATCGATTCCGTAACTGCTTCGCCAAAAGCGATTCGCCATATAAAATCTTTATTGACCTTAAACGAAAAAAAGAGCAAACTGGCGCAATTTGAGTATCAAACGAGAAGTTTCCTGGAAAGAGTTAAGTATAAAATAAGGAAAAGCTTTAAATAAAGTTCAAATGATTCTAAGTAAAAAGACAAGGCCGGCAACAAAGGCAACCTTGTCTTTTTTACTTTTTCAGTTAAAAGTTTACTATTTCACGGACCGCATACTCTTAGAAATAGTAGGGATCGAGTA
Source organism: Enterococcus sp. DIV0213h (assembly GCF_051711285.1). Lineage (NCBI taxonomy): Bacteria > Bacillati > Bacillota > Bacilli > Lactobacillales > Enterococcaceae > Enterococcus > Enterococcus sp. DIV0213h. Next base: position 2,514,812 of record NZ_JBIOMH010000001.1, on the reverse strand, counting down.
TTAAAGCAAAAAATACAAACAAGGCTTTAAAAAAGCTGTTTAATTCTATTAGCAATAAAAATTGCTTGATAGGTGAATATGTCAGAGATTTAATGCTATCATAAACAAAATGATCAGATTTTACGATATCTTTATTGTAGAGTTGTTTCCTCGACCATATCAAATAGTGTCAGTAAAAAATAATTGAGTTTTTACTGACACTACTAAAAGACTGGTTAGTATATTCAATTATATAGTAAAAATTTATCGTAGCAATTGGCGTGATTTAGCAATTTATTATTTAACTTCAAGGTCTGATCCTTGCATAATCTGCTGATTATAAAAGCTCGATGTCTTACTAAGTTCATTAGAGAATTCATCAAACCCTAATTTTTCCATTAGAGTCATTTCTTCTGAAAATAGATTTGTTCCTAAGCCTAATCGATTTCCCTCAATGGAAACACCTAATGCAGATAAAGTGGTCGGAAACAAATCCAATGTACTGAAAGAACGATTGGTATTATTCAAGGTTGTTACCGGTGAGTTAATAAAGAGATTGAAGACAGTTCGCTCATAGTCTTCAGGGATACCATTAAAAAAAGAGGGATCCATGCTTAGGTGGTCACCGGCAATTACGATAGTAGTATTATCATAAAAAGACTGTTGCTGAACCCATCGTATAAAATTACCTAACATATAATCTGAATAGTGGATGACATTACTATATTGCTGTTCAAAAAGTTTAGGTGTATTTTCGGTCATCAAACCATCTGGGAAGTGCATATCAGCTGTTAGAAGCGTTAAATTAAAGGGCTCTTCTGACTGAGAATCTTCTATAAGTATGTTTTTAGCAAACTCAAAAAGTTTCTCATCCTCATATCCCCACCAGACTTTATAGTCAGACGGTATCCATTGATTATCGATTGCATATTGATAATCTTTTATTTGGTAATTTCCATGTTGAGAGTAAAATTTATCTCTGCCGCCAAAGCTTGCATCGGAACCGATTAACAGTGTTTGATTGTATCCTTCTTGATTTAAAATGGTACCGATTGTGGTGACACCAGGCATAAAAGATGAAGTATTGCCATATTCATTTTCGTTATAGCCACCAGAGACTCTCAGAGGAACCCCAGAACTTTGGGCAACCATTCCTCCTACGGTAAAACCAACACCAGGAACTTGACGAGCACCGCCGAAAGTACTTTGGTGCGAAAAATTTAGTCCATCTGCATAAGCTGATTCTGTGAGATTTGGTAATAGATTGACTTCTTGCATTCCTCCAAGGTCAATGGATAAGTACGTTGATTCTAATGATTCGACGTAAATATAGATAAGGTTTCTTTTTTGTTCTGGAAAGGTAAGCGCAACATCATTCGGGTCCACATAAAAATCTTCGTAAATCGTTGATTTCTCAAAAAAATATGCTTTTAGTTCTGCATAGCCCAATGTTTGTATACCAAAGAAAAAACCATATATAGTGAGGCTTACACTAATGAAGGCAAAAAAGAAACTCGTCTTTTTGGTTAACTTAATTTGCTGAAACTTTTTGTAAGATAGAGCATAGAGTAGCAAGTATAGGATTACTAGAAAACTAAGTGTGAGAATAATAGAATTTAATAAAGGACCCAAAATGAACGTATAAATTTGACCCGCATCTGTTCCTGTCAAGGGTTGAGACAAAGTGTATAGAATTTCACTAATGCCTACATTACCAAAAAAATTTTTCGTCCAAACGGCACTGTTTCCAGCAAGTGCTCCAATGAATACTAGTAATGAAAAAATAAAAAAAGAAAGTTGAAGACGCCAGTTCAAGGATTGAAATATTCTGTCAATCAGACCTGTTTTTTTGATAATCAGGACCGTTGATAAGAGAAAAAGAAAAACAAGGATACTTACACCAGTGACTGCGGACTTGGTTGAAAGGAAACTAAAAGATAAGAGATTTTTTCTTAATTCAGTTAAGCCGAGTGATCGTGCAATAAATGCCGTGAATGAAAGATGAGAAACGGCACAAAATAGAGAAAGCGAAATTCGGCGATAAAAGCTTCTATTTGCTGTTAAAAAGAGTATGAGAATAAAAAGTAAGATTGAAAAAAGCATCCTGTACCTCCAAATACATATTATATATAGTATACTAGAATAATGACAAGTCTCCAAAAGAAAAACTTAAAAAAAGGCGTGGAATCCTTATTTTTTTTTATTTTTTGCCAAATAATGAGAGTTTGTCTTCTTTAAGTTTTTTTCGGGATTTTAATTTTTGTTGAGAATTACTAAAAAGTCGAGTATAATTTTTTAGAATTGGATATTTAAAACTCTTAACAATTCATGGAAAGGGATATTCATGCATACATTTGTTATTTGCGCTTATAAAGAGTCTTCTTTTTTAGAAGAATGTATACTTTCTTGTTTAAATCAGACGAGTCTGAAAAAAGGAAAGTCCAAGCTGATTTTGTACACAAGTACACCAAATACTTATATAACAGAGATTGCCAACTCTTATGAGATACCTATGTTTACTAGTTCAGGCGGAAGTATCGGACGAGATTGGAACAATGCATTGTCTTTTGTTGATACGCCATATGCGACGATCGTTCATCAAGACGACATCTATTTAAAAGAGTATGGTGAAAGCGTCATTGATGCGTTCGAAAATAATAATCAAACAAGTATTGTGTTTACGGATTATAAGGAAATCGATCAAGAAAGTCAAATCAGAAAAAGATCAATAAATCTTAAAATTAAAACGTTCGGTTTAAAAACAATGGGGTTATTACAATCAAAGTGGTATCAAAGGCGCATATATGCGTTTGGGAACTTTATTTGTTGTCCAGCTGTTTCATATAATTTGCGGGTGCTCAATGACTTCAAATTTAATGAACAGATGCGAATGGCAGTAGATTGGGATGCATGGGAACGAATCATGAAGCGACCGGAAAACATTTGTTACATCTCAAAAAATGCAATGTATCATAGAATTCACGAAGAATCTGAAACAACTGCAACAACCCTGGATAAAACGAGAGAAGCAGAAGAATTGGAAATGTACAAACGTTATTGGGGGAAAACTATTGCTTCTTTTCTCATGAAATTTTACGTGAAAAATCAAAAAAGCAATCAATTATAAGAAAAGTTAGGGTGTAAATCGTGAATCCAAGAATTTTACTGATTATTCCAGCATATAATGAAGCAGAAGGTATTGTCCAAGTAATCGACAAGGTACTCGAGTATAGAAAAAAAACACCATATAATTTAGATTATCTTGTTATCAATGATGGGTCTACAGACAATGAGGAAGCGGTATTATTGGAAAACAATATTCATCATGTCGAGTTGGTGAACAATTTAGGTATTGGAGGAGCTGTGCAGACGGGATATCTGTATGCATTAGAACACGATTATGATATCGCGATTCAATATGATGGCGATGGACAGCACGATATTGAAAGTTTAAGTCAGTTGGTTGAACCGATTATCAATAATCAGGCTGATTTTACCGTCGGATCCAGATTTGTAGAAGACAGCACGTCGACGTTTAAATCTACTGGTGCAAGACAATTAGGAATCAAGCTTCTTTCAGGACTTATTTACCTTCTGACAAAAATGCGCGTCAAAGATGTAACGAGTGGTTTCAGAGCAGGAAACCGGCAAGTAATCAGACAATTTGCCCATCGATATCCGAGCCAGTATCCGGAACCTGAAAGCTACATGCATTTAGTAGCCAAAAACATCCGGGTGAAAGAGATTGGGGTAAACATGTTCGAAAGAACGACTGGTCGCTCGAGTATTCATTTTTTCGACTCGGCAGCGTATATGGTTAATGTCTCTTTGGCTATTCTGATTGCATCTTTGATTAAAAAGGAGGAATCCTAATGCCGGTTCAATTACAAATTATTGCTATTTTTTTAGCATTTGCTTTTTTTGTCTTAACTGTTTATTTGATTCGTAAAGATCATGCAGAAGTACGTCAAATGAACAAATGGCTTTTACTGGGAATAATAATGTTGATCGGTGCATTATTTCCCAAAGTAGGGACGACGATCGCCCACTTTCTAGGGATCACTACACTCACTTCTTTAGCATTATATAGTTTAACAGCCTTTTTATTGTTTATCACTTTAACAACTAGTATTGCATTGATAAATACGCAAAGACAAGTCAAAACATTAACACAAGAGTTATCTTTTTTGAAAAAAGAAATTAGAGAAATGAAAGAAGGAGAAAAATGAAGGGCATTTATTTTTCCCAAGACTTGACCCATGCTGGTGGAATTCAAAAGAAGATCAATCGACAAATTGAAGAGTTTGAAAAAAATGGTTTTTCCATGAAACCCTTAATAAACCCAAAAAGGAATATAGGTCATCTGTTTATAAACCTAGTTCCTTTTTTTTCAAGACAGTTTTTTTTAAAAGAGAAAATAAATTGGCAAGAGTACGACTTTGTTTACATTAGAAAAAGTGCGGTTTTTGATAAAAGTGTTATCGATTTATTAAAGAAAATCAAGACAATGAATCCATCGATTATTGTCTTATTAGAAATTCCAACATATCCTTATATGAACGAATTTAAAGGAATTGTAAAATGGGACATTCAAGCCAAAGAACATCTCTGGACACCATATTTAAAACACTACGTTGATCGAGTTCTGACTTTTTCGGATGATGAAAAAATTTTTGATATACCATGTATCAATCTTTCGAATGCGTACGACTTTGCTAGTCCGATTGAAGGTAGTAATGAGGGAGATGGTGCAATCCGATTACTAGGGGTCGCAGCACTTTGTTTCTACCATGGATATGATCGCGTCATTCAGGGACTGCACGAATACTATAATTCATCTGATGCTAAGAGAAACGTCATGTTCACTTTAGTCGGGGATGGTCCTGTCTTAAAGGACTATAAAAAGCTGGTCTCTGATTACCACTTAGAAGAAAAAGTGAAGTTATTAGGCAGAGTAGAATTTTCTCAATTGGATCAGTTTTATCAGAATGCAGATATTGGGATTGACTCTTTAGCCCGTCATCGATCTGGAGTGACTTATAATAGTAGTTTAAAAGGAAAAGAGTATTTGGCGAAAGGGTTACCGATTGTTTCTGGAGTGAAAACTGATTTGGATAATTGTGATCTTCCGTTTTATTATCGTGTACCGAGCGATGATACACCAATCGATATTCCAAGCTTAATTGAGTGGTACGATTCAATGCTTGAAAATTCTTCAAAAAAGGAATTAAGCGCAGCTATTTTTCAATATGGTCTTAGTCATTTTACTTTTGAAAAAACCTTTAAGCCTGTAATTGACTATTTGAGGAGTACAAAATAATGGATGAGAAAATCAGTATAATAATTCCAATGTATAACGGAGAGAAATATATAGGTGAATGTCTCAATAGTCTTATGAATCAAACCTATAAAAACATCGAGATCATCGTTCTTGATGATGGCTCAACAGACGATTCAATAGAGGTAGGTAATGAAGTCATAAACAAAAACACATCCAGAGTTATTCGATTAGTTAGCAAGAGTAACGGTGGCCAATCAAGCGTTAGAAACGCTGGGCTTTTGAATGTCAGTGACAAATTTATTACATTCATTGACTGCGATGATTTTGTTACACCGATTTATTGTGAAGAATTGATGCGTGCGATTAAAACATGTGATGTTCAAGTTGCTATGTGCAAGTTTACCAAAGAAGAAACCGAGTTGAACTTATCTGTGGTTAATCCTCCCAAAATTGTTGAAGGGACATCTTTACAATTAATTGAGGAATTATACGATTCTGATTTTCCTGCGGGTTCTCCAACTATCAAACTTTATGCCGTGGAACTGTTCAAAGATGTTGCGTTCACTGAAGGAATTATTTATGAGGACGGGCTGTTTTTCTATGAAATGATTGATAGTAAAAGCTATTATTATCGAACAACAGAAAATTCAACTTTAACGAGTAAAATAAGCAAGAAGAATTTTGATGTTATAAAGAAAAACAGATTAACTGAGAACTTTTTAGAGAAATATCCAGAAGCATTAGGGCAATTCTATCAAAAATACGCAATCTGAATGATTGTATTGCTGTAAAATGTATTTATGATAAAACCCCGTTTTTTGTCAATTGATAAGAGAAATCTTATCAATTTATCAAGAATATGTAAAAGAGCATACCTCAAGACAGCTTCTCTATAAAAATTATTTTCTCTATAAATCATACTCACTGAAGTGAGTATGATTTATAGGAATAAAGAAAATGGGAAAAATGTATTTTCGCAAGAATATTAAAACATCGTATAGTAGCTTAGGAAGTAGGATCAGTGAAATGAAGAAAACAATAGGAATCTTAATTCTAAATTATTTAGCTTTTCAAGATACAATTGAATGTGTGGAATCTTTAATGAGTCAAACCTTTAAAAAGATAGATATCCTAATCGTAGATAATGATTCACCAAACGATTCATTTAAACGTTTATCAGATAACTTTGAAGATTCAGAGCAGGTTACAGTTGTAAAGATGAAAGAAAATCTTGGTTTTGCAAGAGGAAATAATTTTGGTCTATCACTTTTTAGAAAGAAAGGAATTGAAAGAGTCCTGGTTATAAATGGTGACACTCTCCTTGAAGATAGAACTTATTTAGAAAAACTAGCTTCAATATCGTACAATGAGGATATTGGCATGATTGGTACAAAAATTATCACCAGAGACGGAAAGAACCAAAATACGCTAAATGTCAATCTAAAAAAGAAAGCGGATTTGGTTTTCCATAGAATGATATTGTTATTGTTGGAAAGTTCATTGCGTTTAAATATCTATCCGCACCTTAAGAAATTGATGACGCTTCGGGACAACGCGTATCAATCAGTTTCTTTTTCGGTAGAAACCCAGGAAATACTAGATCCTTACGAGAAGACACTGCATGGTGCGGCAATCTTTTTTACGGAAAATTATTTGAGATATTATATTGGATTTTATCCGGAAACATTTCTTTATAATGAAGAAGATTATTTGGCAATCCTTTGTCAGCGGCTTGGATACAAACAACTGTATATACCATCGTTGAGCATTTACCATAAAGAAGATGCTTCGAGCGACCTATTATATAATGACAATCTGAAGAAGTCATATCTTTTTAAGTTGAAAAATGTAAAAAAGAACTTATCATTAATGAGCGGATTTTTTTCGTTATCAAATGAAGACTTAAAGAGAAGGATGAGTATTTAGATGAGAAATGCTTTTAGATCAGGTATGATTTTTACAGCAATCGGACAGTATAGCAATGTTTTGATCCAATTGCTGATAAACGTTGTACTGTCAAGATTAATACCAGTTGAAGAATTTGGGGTGGTAGCGAATGTTCAAGTTTTCCTAGTATTTTTCCAAATGTTTGTGACAGCTGGCCTAGGTCCGGCAATCATTCAGAACAAAGAGATGAAGGAAGAAGATTATGGCATAGTTTTTAACTATACAGTTCTGTTTGCGTTTCTGTTAGCTGTCGGTTTTGGGTTGTTCGGCCATTTTGTTGCGATTATCTATAATAATTCTATCTATAAATCGCTATTTTGGTTTATGTCGATCATTGTATTCTCAGAAGGAATGAACGTTGTACCAACGGCAATTTTAAATAAAGAATTGAGATTTCGAACCCTTAATTTGAGGCTCTTGTTCTGTAATCTTTTTGGTGCAATCTTTGGTATTGCCTCAGCTTTTGCTGGCTTTGGCGTTTATGCATTGATTTTAAGTGCCGCTATTCCTGCAATTGCTACGCTGTTTGCTAATTTTGCTGTAGTTAAGATCAAGTACACAAAAAGTTTAGACCCGCAACCTTTTAAAGTACTATGGTCATTCGCAAAAAACCAATTAGGTTTTACAATATTAAATTATTTTTCCCGTAATTCAGATAATTTACTAATTGGACGATTTTTAGGTCCCGTGCCCTTAGCAAATTATCAAAAGAGTTATCAAATGATTACTATGCCCAATACGGTATTTTTAGGTATTATTTCCCCAGTTCTGCAACCTGTTTTGTCACACCATCAAGATGATGTGAAGTTGATACGAGAAACGTTTTTAAAAATTGTCCATGTCCTAGGATTAATCGCATTTCCATTAACTATTTTTATGGTAATGAATGCTGAGGAAATAATCCTATTTCTCTTTGGTTCTCGCTGGTATGCCGCTGTCGTTCCTTTTTCAATATTGGCATTTAGTATATGGGCGCAGATGCTTACTTCTGCAACTGGAAGCATATTTATGGCAAGAAACCATTCAAAAACATTATTGAAAACGGGAATGATTTCAACTTTTTTGATTCTTAGTTTAACATTGGTTGGAATCAATTTCTCGAAGATAACTTATGTGGCTGCCTTTGTTTGTGCAGCGTATATCTTAAATTTTTTCACCTCCTACTGGATTTTAATGACAAAAGTCTTAGAAGGAAAACTTTCAGATGTTTTGAAGCAGCTGATCAGCCCAGTATGTATCAGTGTCGTTTTAGCAGCTGCTCTCTTTTTGTTCGATCATCTCATCACGATCGACACGAACTATTTCGTCTTACTGGTAATCAAAGGTATTTTATGGTTAATTCTATTGGTTTCATGTTTGTTGATTACAGGGGAAGTCAAAAAAATAAAATCTGTCTTTTAGATTTGCTATACTCAAGAAAATCTTGTGGTATTCAAATAAAAAATCGCATCTAATTAAAAAGGAGTGAGTAATTCATATGAAAAAAAGGTTGGCTAATTTCTTTCTGGTTCTAGTAATCCTTACGAGCAGTTTCAGTCCAATCATTGGACTTGCTGAAACGAACGTTGTAGGACAAGAAATGACAAGTAACGCTTCAGAGAGTTTGACAAATGAGCAAACCAGCAGTACTGATTCAAATTATCAAAGCGAATCTACAGAAACGACGGAAATGTCGGATAGTACTTCTACAACAAATAGTGAAAGTACAAGTTCAACTTCAGTAAGTGACTCAAGTACGCAAGATATAACAGAATCATCTTCAAGTATGTTTGATTCTACGACAGAGCAGACGACGTCTTCTTCCAGTGAAGAGGATGATATTGAATTAAAATCCGCAAAAGGTTTACCCAACTTGAAACTAATGGTACATATACAAACAGATGGGGAAACACAAGTACCACCAGCTAGTAATGTTACTGGTGGTACAGTTGGACAGGCGAAGCGCTTGGAGGGAATGTCGCTCGCTATTGATCCAGACAGCACAGAACTGAAAGGTAGTATCGTTTATTCCACGCATGTTCAAACTTATGGCTGGGATTTAGGCGAAAAAAGAGATGGCGAATTTTCTGGAACGATTGGTGAAGCTAAGCGCCTTGAGGCAGTCAAAATTAATTTGACCGATGAGTTAGCGGAGGACTATGATATTTATTACCGCGTCCATTCACAAACGTTTGGTTGGCTTGGATGGGCGAAAAACGGGAATGAAGCGGGTACTTCTGGATTTGCTAAAAGACTAGAATCTATCCAAATTCAGCTAGTGGAAAAAGGTAGTCCAGCACCCGGGAGCACTGATAAACCTTATGTTTCAACTGACAATGTAACCCAACCTTCGCTTCATTTATCTTCGCATGTTCAAACTTACGGATGGCAAGACTCCCAATCGAGCGGTCTTGTTTCTGGAGGTGTTACTGGAGAAGCAAAGAGACTAGAAGCGATTCAGCTTCGTTTAGATAATAATATTTATGATGGAGATATCGAATACCGTGCACATGTTCAGAGTTATGGTTGGCAATCCTACCAAACGAATGGTGCAATTGCAGGTACAACAAATGAAGCTAAACGGATAGAAGCGATTCAGATCCGCTTGACAGGAACCTTGTCTCAATTATTTGATGTCTATTATCGGGTTCACATTCAATCGTTTGGCTGGTTAGGGTGGGCGAAAAACGATCAAATGTCGGGAAGTGTCGCGCTCTCACGAAGAGTAGAAGCAATTGAAGTTCAACTTGTGCAAAAAGGAACGGCGCCGCCAGGAGATAGTACGATGCCGTTTATCTCCTACGAAACAATTGAAACACCAAGTATTCATTTGAGTGCACATGTTCAGACTTTTGGATGGTCGACGACGATTAATCCGGGCCAAGCGAGTATTGGAACAGTTGGTCAGGCAAAACGACTGGAAGCAATCCAGCTAAGTTTAGAAAACTCACCAGTTACAGGTGGAATAGAATATCGTACGCATGTCCAAACCTATGGTTGGCAAGGGTATCAATCTAATGGGAGTACAGCCGGTACAACAGGTGAGGCGAAACGGATCGAAGCACTCCAAATTCGACTGACCGGCAATATCTCATTGCTTTATGATATTTATTATCGAGTGCATTCCCAGACTTATGGTTGGCTTGATTGGGCTCGAAATGATCAGCGGGCTGGAACGAGTTCGTTAGCAAAACGTGTTGAGTCTCTCGAAATAAAACTTGTGCCTAAAAATCAACCGGCACCAGGATCGACAACCAAACCGTATATCGAAATGCAAGAGTTTCTATTTGTAATGGGACACGGAGGGATTGACCCGGGAGCAGTGGGAAGCGGGACAAATGAGCGAGACTTTACAAGAAATGAATTGCTTCCATATTTGCGGAAGTATGCCAATCAATTGAAAGAAAGCAGAATTAATTTTTATGATGTGTCACGCGATATGTTTACTGACACTCGAAACGGACAAGGAGCACACCTTGTAAGTAATGCAATCACTTCAGTTACAGAATTTCATCTAGATAGCGGAGGTATCGGAGCTTCTGGGGGGCACGTCATAGTGAGACCAGGGGGATCCAATTCAGTTAATATCGGGCTAGCGAATACCATTCGGACCTATGTCGGCTGGCATCCTTCATTTGTTAATTCGAATGGGTTGAGTTTTAGACAAGACTTATTGAATTTAAATATTTTCAGATCTAGAGGGATTGAGTATCGCTTAATGGAACTTGGCTTTATCTCCAATCCTTCAGATGTTGCGAGAATAAGAAACAATTTGGACAATATCGCAAAAAACATTGTGCAAAACGTGACCGGTGAAAAATTATAAAAGTTTTAAATGAGCAGAATGCTTAAGTAAAAAAAAGAATGTCATTTCTTTCTGATGAGTTTTCATGTATAATGATACAAGTCAAAAAGAAGAAATTAAGGAGGAGTTGTTTTGTCTAAACAACATCCAGAAGATTCTTTTAAAGAGAAAGTTATGGAGTCTTTAAAAGAATCAAGTTCAAAAAAAGAATCGATATCTGAACACAGCTTCTTGGATGACGATTCTGTGGGATCTCGTAGTAATCATCTAAATAAGAGTAAACATATAGAAGAGAAACAAAATCATTCTGCTTCTTCAGAAAGTTTGCAAGAAACTGTTTCTGAAAAAAACCAACGCAGATTGCAGCGCAGCAAGGAAGACAAAATAGTTAATAAAATCGTGTTGATTGTTGTTCTTGTTTTCTTAGTAATCGGCGGAATATTAGGTTTCTCAGCTTATCGATATGTTACTTCAAGTTTGCAGCCATTAGATCCCGATGATACTGAGAAGGTGACGATTGTTATTCCAAGCGGTTCTTCGAATAAAGCAATTGGTGAGATCTTAGAGGATGAGAACATTATCAAAAGTGGAATGATTTTTAATTATTACACAAAATTTAATAATCTGACGGGCTTTCAAGCAGGAACATATCATTTTTCACCAAATATGACACTGGAAGCGATAAGTGAGCAGTTGCAAAATGGCGAAGGCTCAGTCACCTCTGATGCAAAAGTGACGATTCCAGAAGGATTTGATGTTGATCAAATCGGTGATGCTCTAGCGGAAGCAACGAATATCTCGAAAGACGATTTCTTAGCTTTGATGGAAAGCGATGAGTTCTTTGAAAAAATGAAAGAAACCTATCCTGAGCTTTTAGCAAGTGCCGGCGATGCGCAAGGTGTGCGTTACCGACTAGAAGGATACTTGTTCCCAGCAACTTACGACTACTATACAGGGAATACCCTAGAAGAAGTCGTTACCCAAATGGTGGATAAATCAAATTCAGTCTTGTCAAAATATTTCGATCAAATCGCTCAAAAAGAAATGACGGTTCAAGAAGTCCTTACTTTGGCATCACTTGTTGAAAAAGAGGGCAGTAAGCTAGAAGATCGTAAAAATATCGCACAGGTATTCTTCAATCGTTTAGCGATTGATATGCCGCTGCAATCGGATATTTCGATTCTATACGCGTTAGGTGAGCACAAAGAGCTAGTTACTTATGAGGACACTCAAGTTGACTCTCCTTATAATCTCTATGTGCATACTGGCTACGGACCTGGACCATTCAACAATCCAAGTGAAGCAGCGATCCAAGCGGTCTTAGATCCAACACCGAACAACTACTATTATTTCGTTGCTGACATTCAAACCCAAGAAGTTTACTTTGCGGAAACCTATGAACAGCATATGCAATTAGTGGAACAATATGTAAACAATACCTCAAATTAAATTTTCATAGGTTTATAGTTTACATTTAAAAAAAAGCATGGTAATCTTTTGTGGACTCATCGCAAAAGATTACCTTTTGCGATTTATTAGAAGTTACTAAAAGGAGAAAAGAACTATGGTAGAAAAAGTTTACCCAATGACACTTGAAGGAAAAGAAAAGCTAGAACAAGAATTAGAAGAATTGAAAACGGTAAAACGCGGCGAAATCATTGAACGTATCAAGGTAGCCCGCAGTTTTGGCGATTTATCCGAAAACTCAGAGTATGAGTCTGCTAAAGATGAACAAGCGTTTGTTGAAGGCCGAATCACTACTTTAGAAAATATGATTCGTTTTGCAGAGATCATTGATAATGAGGGTGTAGACTCTGATGAAGTTTCCATCGGAAAAACAGTGATTTTTGTTGAGTTGCCTGATGGTGACGAAGAAGAGTACATGATCGTCGGTAGTGCTGAAGCAGATCCGTTTTCTGGTAAAATTTCCAATGATTCACCAATCGCTCGTGCCTTGATTGGGAAAAAAGTCAACGATGAAGTGACGATCTCAACGCCAGGCGGAGATATGCAAGTAAGAATCACAGAAGTAAAGAAAAGCTAATTGCTTGATCACTCGATCAATCTAGTTGACCCTGTTGTTCATTCTCCTTTAGGGAATTTGATCAAACAGGGTCTTTTTTCGGACCAGCGACGGATGGACAAACCATTTTTTTCAGGTATGATAGAGTAGAATTACTAGGAGGAGGAGCTTGAATGAAAAGTCCTTGGCGTTTTTTCTTTATTGTTGAAGCGCTCTTACTGCTTTTTGCGGTATGGCAAATTTTATCTAATCCACCATTATTATTTTTATTAATACTTGGTGTGACGTGCTTGGTCCTTGTGAACCGAAGTGAGCGCAAGAGCAATTTTAAAAATTTCTTGATGGTCTCAAGTTCCATTGCTATTTTGATCAGTTTGTTAAATAGTCCAGCACTGTGGCTGATGCTGATTTTTGCGATTTTATTTATTGGTTTAAAAGGAGTCGAGATTACCGGAATCGACTTAACTAAAAATTCATTCTGGCGCAAAAAACAAATGATTATCGTTGAAACTGAAGAACCCAAAGCTGATCATCCACTGAAACAAAAGCAGCAATGGTTAGGTAATGAACGGATCGGCAGTCAAGTCTATGAATGGGACGATATCAATTTAGATATCTTGACGGGAGACACTTTCATCGATCTAGGCAACACTTTATTGCCTAAGAAAGAAAACGTCGTGATCGTACGAAAAGGCTTTGGCAGAACTCGTATTTTAGTGCCTGCTGGTATAGCAATCAAATTAGAGCACAGTACTTTTATTGGCTCCGTTATCTTTGAAGGCGAAGAAACGAGCTTGAAAAATGAAAAATTGACGATCTACAGCCCGGATTATGGCGAAAATAGTCGGCGTTTGAAAATCTTGACGAATACTCTTGTTGGTGATGTTGAGGTGATTCGGGTATGATCGGGAAATTTTCAAGAGGCATGATTGCTTTTTATGCAGGATTAGCAAGTTTTTTCACCATGATTTTGATGCTGTTTTCCTATTTGTATGCCAGTGGGAAAAATAATTGGCTGATAGAAGTCTTTCAAATCAAGCTCTTCTTTATCCCAATCGTCTTTCACTTACTTGTAATATCTGCATTGATTGCTTTAGCTGTCTTTTTACTGATTTCTTTTTTTCGCAACCGTCAATACGGTCCGGTGGAAGAAAAGTTAAGACTGTTAGCCAGCGGCTATATCGATAGCCCTTTATTGGAAACAAAAATCCCCCATGCGTCTGAAAATCATTTGATTGCGAATGTGGATCGTGACATTGCCAGTATCCAATCGAAGATGAAACAGATGTCGATGGAATTACAGCAATTGAATGCGAAACCGCAGTTTGTTGATGGTCAGACGAAAGAAGAGATTTTAGAAGCAGAAAGGCAGCGTCTGGCTCGTGAATTGCACGACTCTGTTTCTCAACAGCTGTTTGCCGCCATGATGATGATGTCTGCACTAAATGAGCAAGCGATTCGAACAGATGCGCCAGAAAGCCAAAAGAAACAGTTAGCTATGGTCACAGACATTATCAATGCTTCGCAATCTGAAATGCGGGCGCTCTTGCTTCATCTACGACCTGTTACTTTGGAAGGGAAGAGTCTAAAGCAAGGAATCGAGCAATTGTTAAAAGAATTAGAGACCAAAATCAAAATTCTATTGACTTGGGATATTGAAGACTTTACGATGCCTAGTTCGATTGAAGATCAACTCTTTCGTGTGATCCAAGAACTCTTATCTAATACACTGCGTCACGCCAAGGCCAATGAGTTGGAAGTTTACTTGCATCGCATTGATAATAACGTGTTGTTGCGGGTGATCGATGACGGTGTTGGCTTTGATCCACAAGATCAAAAGGCCGGCAGCTATGGCTTGATGAATATCCGAGAACGGGTAAGTGCCGTTGGCGGAACGTTGAAAATTATTAGTTTTAAAAATCAAGGAACCAGTATTGAAATCAAAGTTCCACTGTTGAAGGAGGCATAACGTATGATTAAAGTGTTGTTAGTTGATGACCATGAAATGGTTCGTCTGGGGGTCTCTTCTTATCTATCGATTCAAGACGATATAGAAGTAATTGGGGAAGCGGAAAATGGTCGAGTCGGGTATGAAAAGGCATTGGAATTACGTCCAGATGTGATTTTGATGGATTTGGTGATGGATGAAATGGATGGGATCGAATCTACGAAATTGATTTTAAATGATTGGCCCGAAGCAAAAATCATTATTGTCACTAGTTTTATTGATGACGAAAAAGTCTATCCTGCTATTGAAGCGGGTGCGGCAGGTTACCTGTTAAAGACGTCTACTGCTCATGAGATTGCGGAAGCCATTCGTGCAACCCAGCGAGGAGAGCGGGTCTTAGAACCCGAAGTCACCACGAAAATGATGGATCGTTTGACGAATCGGACACCGATCCTACATGAAGATTTGACCAATCGGGAACAAGAAGTGTTACTGTTGATCGCCGAAGGAAAGAGCAATCAAGAGATTGCGGATGCACTCTTCATTACGCTGAAAACAGTGAAGACACATGTGTCAAATATCTTATCAAAATTAGAAGTAGAAGATCGTACACAAGCTACGATATATGCTTTTAAACATGGTTTGATAAAATAAAGTCTTAATAATCATACCTCCTCATGGCAAGCAGAGGAGGTTTTTGTTATACTAAATTATGATCTGGTAAAAAAGGAGCGTTTGTGGTGAAGCAAAATTATGCAATAATCGGTCTGGGCCGTTTTGGTGGCAGTATTTGTCGTACGTTGATTGAATCGGGGCAAGAAGTACTGGCGATCGATAGCAACGAAGATCGCGTCAATGAGTATATGAATATCGCCACCCATGCGGTGGTCGGCAACGCACAAGATGAGATGACGTTACGCTCATTGGGTATCCGTAACTTTGACCATGTCATTGTTGCGATCGGTGAGGATATTCAAGCTAGTATTTTGGTGACTTTGATGGTCAAAGAAATGGGTGTACCTAATATCTTAGCGAAAGCCCAAAACGAATACCATGCCCGTGTACTGGAAAAACTCGGCGCAGACCGTGTCGTTCATCCCGAACGTGACATGGGGATTCGCATCGCCCATAATCTAGTTTCCAAAAATATCTTAGATTATATTGAACTATCTGACGAATTTTCTCTAGCAGAGATTCGCGTGTCCAATCCACGCTTTTTCAATAAATCCCTGATTGAGCTGAATTTTCGACAAAAGTATGGTCTGACAGTCGTTGCGATTCGTCGGGGACCAGGACAAGTGATCGTTTCGCCTGATGCAGAGGCGATCGTGCGTGAAAATGACAATTTACTCGTGATCGGCAATACAGATGATGTAGATATACTTGATGAACATATGAATGATTAGGAGTGAAGAAAATGAACTTAACAATAAGTCCTGAAGCAATGCAATGGTTTAAAAAAGAATTGGTGGTAGACCAAGGAAGCGGGATTCGTTTTTTCGGAAAAATTTATGGCAAAACACAAGTGCATGACGGATTTTCCGTGGGAATGTCAGTCGATAAACCAGAACGTCCGATCGTCGAACAAACCATTGATGGCTTGCTTTTTTTTATTGATGAAGCAGACGAATGGTTTTTCAAAGGCTATGATCTAACTGTGGACTATGATGAAACGTTAGATGAACCGAAATATGATTTTAGTGAAGATAAAAAATAATATGAGTTTGGTCAAATGATGACCGATGTAACTCGATTGGCTCTAGGAGATGAAACCGATGTTATCAATTGTTGTACCTTGTTTTAATGAAGAGGCAAGCTTGCCGATATTCTTTGAAGAAACAGAAAAAGTGAAGAAACACTTAAATATGCCTTTTGAATATATTTTTGTTAATGACGGATCTTCAGATCAAACCCTGTCTGTTTTAAGAGACTTGTATCGTACACACCCTGAAAGTGTTCGCTATCTATCTTTTTCGAGAAACTTTGGCAAAGAAGCTGCTCTATATGCAGGATTGCAAGCTGCTAAGGGCGATTTTGTCACTGTGATGGACGCAGACCTGCAAGATCCGCCGACTTTACTGCCGGAAATGTTTGCGATGCTAGAAGCAAAACCGGAACTTGATTGTGTGGGGACCAGACGGGCGGATCGCAAAGGAGAACCGAAGATCCGCAGTTTTTTCTCAGATGCCTTCTACAATATTATCAATAAGATTGCCGATACTGAAATGGTAAACGGTGCGCGAGATTTTCGCTTGATGCGCCGCAATATGGTTGATGCAGTTTTACAGCTGTCAGAGTACAATCGCTTTTCAAAAGGGATCTTCAGCTGGGTGGGGTTTGATACAGAATACATCGCTTATGAGAATCGAGAAAGAGTAGCGGGTGAGACTTCTTGGTCATTCTGGAAATTATTCCAATATTCGATCGATGGCATCGTCAACTTTTCAGATACGCCTTTGAATATTGCCTCGTTTATTGGTGCGCTCTCCTGTTTTGGCTCTCTGATTGCTTTGATCTTTATTGTGATAAGAACCTTTATTTTTGGTGATCCAACGACAGGTTGGCCGTCAATGGTCAGCATTTTCTTATTTGTTGGTGGTTTGCAATTGCTTTGTTTAGGGATCATCGGCAAGTATATCGGAAAAATTTTCTTAGAGACTAAAAATAGACCTTTGTACTTCTTGAAAGAAACCGAAAAAGACCAAGAAAAACAACGATAAAATAAAAGTGTACAAACTGAGGGTTTTGCCTCCAACTGTACACTTTTTTTGCGGAAAGAGTTTGTTAGTATCCCTTATCCAAGTTTATCTCATTTTTTACAAGTTCTGGTTTCGTTAAAAATTGTTGGAAATTCGCTAAGAAAATATCCATAAATGCCTTTTGAAAATGGGGCGTGTGTCCTGAGATATGAGGAGTAATCAACAGGTTTTCGGTATGCCATAGCGGATCATTTTCTGGTAGAGGTTCCTCTTCAAAAACATCTAGTGCGGCAAATGCCAGCTGCTTTTTCTCTAATGCCTTTGTTAATGCGACAGTATCCACGCTAGGACCGCGACCGACATTATAAAATGAAGCGGAAGGCTTCATTTGTGCAAAAAAGGCTTCATCATACAAATGTGTGGTTTCTTCTGTCAGGGGAAGAATATTGATGATGCAATCGGCGGTTTTTGCGCAAGCGTGTAAGTCAGATAACGCAAACGTTTTTTCAAAACCCGTCACCTCATGGCCGCTTGTATTAATGCCAATCGGATGTACACCAAAAAAGGTTAATGCTTTGGCTAATCTTTGGCCGATTTGTCCCGTACCAACGATCAAAATCTCTTGATCAGATAGCTTTGCATAAGGAATCGTATCCGGTGCCCATTGCTGTTTTCTTTGTTGTTGGATTGCTTGGAAAATCCCGCGGTTTTCCATAAAGAGCAAAGCCAATAAATGGTCTGTAATCGATTCTGCGTGGATGCCACTGCCATTTGATAAGAGAATGTCGTATTTTGCAAACTCTTTTAATGGCAAGGTGTCCACACCAGCCGAAATCGCTTGGACCCATTTCAAATTTGTTTTTTCGGTTAACAGGTGTTCGTTCCATGCTGGCTTCCAACCGATAGTGATTTCCACTTGTGACCAATCAATTGCTTGGTCCTTTGAGTACACGAGAAATTGATAGTCTTTTTCCATTTGTTCCACATAAGTGTCGCGAAAGTTGCGAGTGGCTAAGATTATTTTTTTCATTGCCAAGCCTCCTTGTATCTTAAGTGTAGCAAAGAATGAGAAAAAAGCCATGTTCAATGAATTGAACATGGCATAGATCATTTTTTTAATTGTATTTTTGGTGAATCTTTGACACCTTGTGTAAATAAGAATAGGGAACCAAACAAAATAAAGGTGGTAGCATCAAAGGAAGGCAGCGCTAGTTGTACAATAACACTAATGAGTGTAGGCAATGCAGCACAGACAATGAGAATCTTTAAATTTTCGAAAAAGGTATAAGAGAATAGCTTCAATTTCGTATAGATCGTTGCAATAAAGGTTCCCATGATTAAGGTGATGAGTAAGCTGACAAACGTGGGATATAAGGCGACAAAAAAGACAATGATTTTTATCAGCCATGGGATCGCTTGGTTGGATAAGGTTTCTCGAATCGCCTGACCGTTAAGATTATGTAGTGCTGGTTCACTATAATCAAACTCTAATTGGTTTGAATCGAACATAGAAGTTGAGAAACCAGAAGAAGGGATACGAATGACCAGCTGATCTTTTAACAAACCTACTGCGATCACCGAGCCGGTGACATCAGATGCAATATCTGCTGGTGTACGATTGCCATCAGGATCAAAAGTAAAGATGATCGAATCGGTTTGATAGATGAACCCTTGCGTATTGGGAGCGACAGAAAGCTGTCCATTTTCGATCGTGAAATCAGGAATCGTTTCTCCGATTTTTTGTCCATCTGCTTGCACATCACGAAAGACGTCTAAGACATTGATGGTAACTGGCAAAGCCATCATCACGGCTGCACCTAATAGAAAAACGATCACTTTGGAAAACTCTGCTTTTTTGACGAATTTTAGCTCTGGTATTCGAAAAAAAGCAATTTTAAATAGTTGGACGATAGTCATTTGCTGATAAACTCCTTTGTGGTATAACTAGAGTAATTGTAACGAAGGGTTCTTAGGATTACAAGGAATTCACAAAAAAAGAGCCAAATATCTATTAAACAAGTAAATAAAGTAATGAAAGTAGGCATATGGATGCAAAAGTTTATTGAATACAAACAAATCTTACAACAAAAAAAGCTGTGGGAGCCGCTCACGTATTTATTTTTTGGTGGTTTGACCACCGTAGTCAATATTGTCGTCTATCTTATTTTTCGTGAAGGGTTTGGTTTTTATTATCAGACAGCGAATGTGATTTCTTGGATCGCTTCTGTTTTATTCGCTTACTTTACAAATAAGTTATGGGTTTTTGAAGCAAAAACAGAAACGAAGCAAGAGTCTTGGGCGGCATTTGGAAAGTTCATTTTTTTTCGCGTTTTATCATTAGGCTTGGACATGCTCTGTATGTATCTATTTATCTCAGTTTTAACTAACGGCGATCTTGTTGCCAAGCTGGTCACCCAAGTCGTTGTCGTTTTGGCAAATTATGTGTTTAGTAAATTTTTGATTTTCAATACGAAAAAAAGTGAGAAAAAGTAAGCATATTTTTTGAACAAAGTCTGATAGTCTGATAATGTTACTTATGTAAACATTATCATTGAGGAGGATTTTTTTATGACTTACACATTACCAGATTTACCTTACGCATACGATGCATTGGAACCATATATTGATGAAGAAACGATGCATTTGCATCATGATAAACACCACAACACTTATGTAACAAACTTAAATGCAGCGATTGAAAAACATCCTGAATTAGGTGAAAAAACAGTTGAAGAATTATTAGCAGACTTTTCTTCTGTACCTGAAGATATTCAAACAGCGGTTCGTAACAATGGCGGCGGGCATGCTAACCACACGTTCTTCTGGGAAATCTTAGGCCCAAATGCCGGTGGCGAACCTACTGGGGCAATCAAAGAGGCAATTGAAGAAACTTTTGGCAGCTTTGAAGACTTTAAAGAAGAATTTAAAACTGCTGCAACTGGACGTTTTGGTTCAGGTTGGGCATGGTTAGTCGTTAAAGACGGTAAACTAGCAATCACTTCAACAGCGAACCAAGATTCACCATTGATGGATGGTCAAACACCTGTTTTAGGTTTAGATGTTTGGGAACATGCGTATTACTTGAAATACAAAAATGTTCGTCCAGAGTACATCAATGCTTTCTGGAGTGTTGTTAACTGGGACAAAGTAAACGAATATTTCGCAAAAGCTTAATCAAACTATTAGGAAGAAGCCTGACTAAGGGCTTCTTTTTTGTTGATGGAAAGAAATTTCGTTATTGCTAACGCTTACATATTCCGCTATAATGAAATCGACGGAATCGTCGGATTATAATTATTGGAGGCTTTACACACTATGGAACATGGGAAAGTAAAATGGTTCAACAACGAAAAAGGGTTTGGTTTTATTACAGTTGACGGTGGCGATGATGTATTTGTTCACTTCTCTGCCATTCAAGGAGATGGTTTTAAATCGCTTGAAGAAGGACAAGAAGTTGAATTTACGATCGTTGAAGGTGCCCGCGGACCGCAGGCAGCGGAAGTAACCAAAGTCTAATTACTTAATTACAGAATCGACTGAAAACCTTGCAGCTAAGCAAGGTTTTTTTCGTCCTAGCTAGTTTCTGGCAAAACCATGAAGGAAAAGAATGAGAAAATTATTTCTTTCCTTCAAGTGAGGGATACTTTCTTTTGTTTCATTTACATTACATTTTTATTAAAACAAAAGTTTTATAACAAATGAGATTGCTGTATGATATAAATTATGCGAAAATTTAGTCGATTGTTATTTTTATCGGACGAGGTGCAAGATGCGAAAATATCAAAGAATAGTAATAGGAACATTAGGGATTTTAGTCCTGGGAATTATCGGATTAACTGTGTACGGCTTGCAAGTTTATAAAGATACAAGTTCAACTTTTGAACATATTTCTAAACCAGTAGATCGAAAAACAAAAAGGCGTTCAGAAACTGTCAACATTGAAAAAAGAGAGCCTTTTTCCATCTTGTTACTAGGAATTGATACCGGAGCTTTAGGAAGGACCGAACAAGGCCGTTCAGACAGCATGATGGTTGTTACAGTAAATCCAGAAAAAAAGCAATCTACGATTGTTAGCTTGGATAGGGATATATTTACTCAAATCGTCGGGTATGGAACGCTAGACAAGTTAAATCACGCATATGCTTTTGGCGGAGAAGCCATGGCAATGGATTCTGTGGAAAATCTTTTGGATATACCGATCGATCATTATGTGACAATCAACATGCAAGGCCTGAGAGATTTGATTGATGCAGTTGGTGGGATCAAAGTAACGAATGATATCGACTTTACGCTAGAGGGGGTTCATGTTCCAAAAGGAAAAATCACTTTAAATGGGAAAACTGGTCTAGCTTATGCACGCATGCGTAAAGAAGACCCAGAAGGAGATATTGGTCGGCAGAAAAGACAACGTGAGGTCGTAACAAAAATTCTAAAAAAAGTAATGAGTTTGGATGGAGTCAATAATTATCAGAAAATATTAAAAGCAGTTGAGAAAAATTCAAAGACGGATCTGACATGGGACGATATGCTAGATATCGGAAAAAACTATTTACCGGCTTTTACGACGATTCATCAAGAACAGCTGCAAGGGGAAGGGCAAATGTTGAATGATGTCTACTATCAGCTTTTAGGGGTAAATCAGCTCTTACACATGCAAAATACACTCAGAGAACAACTGGCCCTCCCTCCAAACAATCAGCTTTCACAAGGAGATGAACATACGCAAGGCTACGTGAACTATCAGTTCTATGATGACAGTGCAGTGTTTTCCGATGGTGAGGATGCGAGTGAATAAAACCACATAGCTGTCTTTCAATCATTTGAGGGTGTGTCGCTTTGCACATCTCCTTCAACTGTTCGATAGGATAGCGGAATCGATACATAGGCAACTGCTTGTGTGTCGATTTTTCGTTTATATGAAAGATCCCATCGATTCAATCCATCTAGTTTTCCACAAAAACTGAAATGTATTTCTTGTTTCACGAAATCAACAAATGAAAAAACATAAGAAAGCTTAAAAAAACAATTTTTTCATGAAAGAGTGAAAATGAAACAATCTATCTGTGAAACATTCAGGCAGATATCATTGAGTTTTTATAGTTTTTTCTAAGGATTAATGGATATTTTTTGTTTTTTCTGTTTCAGATCGAATTTTTTGGTAAAATAGGACAGTAGTCATTATAGATTGGAAGGATAGATGAGATGAAGAATTTGAAAGATAAAGTTGTCCAAGGGATACGTAAGGGGCCAGAAGAACCAAAGGCCAAATCGTATCGCAAATCTCATGTTCCATTTCGATTGAACTTTTTGTTTTTTATTATTTTTGCTTTGTTTGTATCATTGATTGTCCAATTAGGCTATCTACAGATCGTCAATGGCGACAATATTGAGCAGCAATTGAAAGCTTCATCTGTAGTGGAAGTAAAAGGAAGTGCCCCTCGGGGGATGATTTACGATGCTTCTGGGAAAGCTTTAGTGGAAAATCAAGCCAATGCAGCAATCACTTTTACCCGGGGAAACAAAATGACCGCTCAAGATCTTTTAGAAACGGCCAAAAAGTTGAGCGAGTTGATCGAAATGCCAGTCGACAAAAACTTGTCTGATCGAGATCTTAAGGACTTTTGGTTGGCAGATGAAGACAATCTTGAAAAAGCAACTGAACGATTGAGTGATGAAGAGCGTTCTTTAGGTACTTCTGAACAATATGCGGCAACCGTTGAGAAAGTGACCGAGGAAGAAATCAACTTCTCCGATGCCGAATTAGAAGCAGCCACGATTTTCAAGCGGATGAACAGCGCACAATCCTTGAGTACGGTCTTTATAAAGACGTCGGATGTGTCTGACCAAGAATTGGCAGTTGTTGCTGAAAACATGGTCGATTTACCAGGAATCTCCACCGGGACCGATTGGACACGAAAGATCGTTGAAGGAAGTTCTCTGGCTAGTTTGATCGGAACGGTGACTAGTGAAGAACAAGGAATACCTGAAGAAGTTCTAGACGAATTCTTAGAAAAAGGTTACGCACGTAATGATCGCGTTGGCCGTAGTTATTTAGAACAGCAATATGAAGAAGTTTTACAAGGAACAAAATCCATCTCTGAAATATCGCTTGACAACAACAACAATATTGAAAGCCAAAAAGAAACCTTTGCAGGTGCAAAGGGGGATAATCTGGTTTTAACACTCGATGCTGAATTTCAAGCGAAAGTTGACAAGATTTTGCAAGACAATTTTCAAAAACTGATTGATTCTGGTGCTGCAGAGTATTCCCCAGGGGTATACGCAGTGGCGTTAAATCCGAAAACCGGCGGTGTCCTTTCCATGTCCGGGTATCATCATGACACGGGATCAAATGAAATGCAGGAAAATGCCATTGGTACCTTTATTAATTCCTTTGTACCAGGGTCCGTCGTCAAAGCAGGAACCTTGGCTGCCGGTTGGGAAAACGGCGTCTTAAACGGCAACGAAGTGCTGCTGGATCAACCAATCAGAATCGGCTCCGATGTAAAAGCTTCTATTTTCAACCCAACTGGGGCAAATAATCGCAATCTTTCTGCGGAGCAGTCATTGGAAGTTTCTTCTAACTCCTATATGATGCAAGTCGCTTTACGTTTGATGGGCATCAATTATCAGTCAGGCATCTCGATTCCAACAGTGGATCGTCAAGGGGATGTCTACGAAAAACTCCGTTCCTCTTTTGCCTCTTTTGGTATGGGAACTGAAACAGGGATCGATTTACCAGGAGAAGCAACTGGTATCAGCACATCCATTGAGAACATGGACCCTGTCAGTGATGGCGGAAAGATCCTCGACTTAGCATTCGGCCAGTTTGATACTTATACGACACTGCAACTGGCACAATATGCAGCAACTGTTGCTAATGGTGGCAAAAGATTGCAGCCTCACATCGTTGACGGAATCTACGACAATGATGAAACAGGCGGACTAGGTTCGCTGATTGAGGACATCGAACCAACGGTATTGAACGAGGTTGGTTTATCAGATGCCCAAATGCAAATTATCCAAAATGGCTTTTACGATGCGGTTCATGGAACGGATGCTTGGGCAACTGCCAAAGGCTTGGCTTCTGCGAAAATGGAAGTCTCTGCCAAAACAGGTACTGCCGAAACACCCATCGTGGATAGTAATGGCAATACCATCAGCTTAGTTAACTTAAACATCGTTGCCTACGGGCCAAGCAGTGATGCGGATATTGCGATTGCGATCGTGATGCCTCAATTAAAAGGAGACACCGATACGCATCCCAATATTCAAATCGCGAAAGAGATCATGGATGCTTATTACGACTTGTATATGAAATAAACAAAAAATCGCAGTGAAAGCTGCGGTTTTTTTAGTTTATAAGAATGCGGATAGAAAACCATCTTTTAGTGAGAAAGACTTGCTATTTTTGAATGATTGGCTTAGAATACTAGCGGTCAAGAGATAATTTTGATTTATACGATAAATAAAAAGATAAACTGATAATAAAAGGGGCCCAAAGCACAATCATGAACAAGGAATGTTTAAGTAAACAAGAACTGATGAAACAGTTGGGACAATTTACACCAGCTGAAAAAAAAGAGATTCGTGAGTACTTGCAACGGAAAAATCCATTGCTTTTTCGTAAATTTGAGCGAATGAAACACGATCTTTACCGCTTGGAATCACGGCGTGTCCAATGCGAAATTGAAAATAACGAAAAGGAGTTAGGTCTTCTAAACGATAAGATCCTTTTGAAAAAAGAAGATTTTCTTGAGCTGTTATTAGCTATTCGAAAGAAAAGAGGGTAATGGATGGAATTTATTGAACTCGTCATTATCATTGCAATTCTCGTCACGTTATCAAATGTGGCGAGCAAAATATTACCCTCGGTACCGATCTTTTTTATTCAAATCATCTTAGGAATTTTACTAGGTTTAACAGAAATGGGACAGGAAATCGCTTTTGAACCGGAAATGTTTTTAGTAATGATCATTGGACCATTGCTGTTTCGTGAAGGAGAACGAGCAGATGTACCTGAAATCCTCAAAAACAGCAAGATCGTATTGTTTTTGGCTTTTGGCGGCGTTTTAATGACACTGTTTGCTGTCGGCGGAACGCTCCATTGGTTGATGCCCACGATTCCTCTGGCTGCTTGTTTCGCTTTTGGTGCTGCGTTAGGACCAACTGATGCAGTGGCAGTCTCCTCATTAGCAAAACGTTTGAAAATTTCCAAAAACATTATGCACATTCTGGAAGGCGAGGGCTTACTGAACGATGCTTCAGGGGTTACCGCATTGCAGTTTGCTATCGTAGCTTTGACCACCGGGAGCTTTTCAGCAGCCAACGCAGGGTTCCAGCTCCTATTCTCTAGTATCGGCGGCGGGCTTGTCGGTTACTTGATCGTGTGGCTGAAACGCCGAATTTTGCGCTTTATTGAAAAAATCTCGGCACAAGATGTCACAGTATACTTATTGATCGAACTGCTCTTGCCATTTGCTGCCTATTTGCTGGCCGAAATGATCGGGGTCTCAGGGATCATCGCAGCCGTTGTGGCAGGTGTAGCCCAAGCCCAAAGAAAACGACGGATCTCGTTGTTTGATGCGGAGCTGGCGAACATTTCAGAAAGTACTTGGTCGACCATTGTCTTTACATTGAATGCATTGGTGTTTCTTTTTCTAGGAATCGAGTTGTCACAAGTATTTTCACCAATCTGGGAGAGCAATAATTATGCAAACTGGCATCTAGTGATTACGATTTTGGTGATCACGGCGGTGATCTTCCTTGTTCGTTTTCTCTTTTTGTTGTTTTACTATTGGTTTTTACAGTCAAAAAAACAAGTATCAATGAATCAAGTCGCCTTGTTGACTTTTGGCGGAGTCAAGGGAACAGTCAGTTTGGCAGCCATCTTTATTTTGCCTGTGATGGTGCATGATGCACCCTTTCATGAAAGAGGCTTGCTTCTGTTTTTGACCGCTTGTGTGATCTTACTGACATTGATCATCAGCGTGATGGTCTTGCCATACTTGGCAGATGGGGAAGCTGCCGAAAGCGTCGACTTCAATCACTTGCTGATCTTAGAAGACGTCATCGAACAATTGGAAGCAGAAGAAAAGCAAGAACTCTCGGATAAAGGCCGTTTAGCGATCGATGCTGTCATCAATTCCTATGAAAATCGGCGCTGGGAGTTGTATCGCAATAGTTTGACTGATTCAGAAAAACAAGAAATCCAAGAAATTCAAGGATTGATCCTATCGATCGAACAAGACGGCTTGGATGAAGCTTATCGAAATGGGAAAGTCAGCTTAAATGGCTACCGTTTTTATTCACGGTTTATTTCTCAGCAACAGCATTCCCTCGCAAAACAAATTCTCTCATTCTTTAGTTTTTGGCTCTTCTTTATTCAGCGATTTATCCGTATTTTGATTCATCCTCGCTTGTTTTTACAGCGACAGCAGCAGCTAAAAGCTGCCTTGAAGCAACGAGACATTTCTGAAGTACAAAAAATTTACTTAAAAAACAGTGAATATATTTTTCATAGTTTGAGCAATTTAGAAGATGTCTATGATTCCTCGCTGATCAATTTTTTTATTCGTCAACGAGAAATGAGCATCAAACGATTTGAACACAGCAATTTCATTGAAACGATCATGATCGAGCAAGACCCGATTTTTGTTAAGAAAGTCCTTTGGGGCTATTACCTTGAGCGCAAAACGATCGATGAATATGAAGTGGCTGAGAAAATCTCAACGATTTCGGCAAATGAATACCGACGCAATGTCAATCTGTTAGAATCGTATGCGATGTCTCGAGCAGAAGAACAGCCGAAGCAGCGAATGTTTCGCCGATAATACGTCTCAAGAGGCGCACAACTTGAGGCACGTTTTATGGAGTGTCTTCGTCAGGTTATTCCTAAACGATGATCAACATCGATGATCCGAGGGAGTAGACTGACGAAGGCATTCTTTTTTTGCAAAAATTGATTTTTTTCTCTCATCGTTTCCGCTGATGAAATGTGGTACAATGAGCGAAGAAAAAACTCAGGAGGGATTCTGTGAAAGAATTAAAAGTAAGTGAATTAACCAAAACATATGGTGAAAAAACACTGTTTGATCAGCTTTCTTTTCTGATACATGAAAAAGATCGAATCGGTTTGATCGGTGTCAATGGCACGGGTAAATCGAGTTTGTTACGGATCTTGGCCGGTTTGGATCGCGGTGATGGCGATCGCCAAACGGTATTTGCCGCCCAAGATTATCGCATCGGTTTCTTGACTCAAGACAATCAGTTACGAGAAGAATTATCTGTTGTAGATGCTGTTTTTCAAGGCACCAGTCCGCTGATTCGCGTTGTTCGTGACTATGAAAAAGCGCTGATTGCCTTAGAGAATAATGGCTTGGATCAACAAACGCAACGGAATTATCAGTTGGCAGAAGAAGCGATGAATAAAGCCGATGCTTGGAATACAGATACAACTGCCAAGATCATTTTACAAAAACTTGGGATCAATGAGTTAGAAAAAAAGGTCAGTGAGTTATCTGGAGGTCAAAAGAAACGAGTGGCTATGGCTCAAGTATTGATCGATGAACCAGACTTGTTGTTATTGGATGAACCGACTAACCACTTAGATTATGATGCGATCCAATGGTTGGAAGGCTATCTAAAAAATTATCGGGGTGCATTATTGATGGTGACCCACGATCGCTACTTTTTGGATCGAGTCGTTAATCGGATCTTTGAATTGTCTTTTGGCAAGCTACATGAATATCAGGGCAATTACGAGACGTACCTTCATGCTCGAGCAGAAAGAGAACGTGTGGAGGAGACGCAAGAAGACAAGCGCAAGCAGTTGTACAAACATGAGTTGGCTTGGATTCGCACTGGAGCGAAGGCCCGTACAACGAAACAACAGGCACGGATCGATCGTTTCGATGATTTAAAAGAAAACCTACATCAAGTAAAACGAAACGGCGAAGTGGCCATTGATGTTGCTACGACACGCTTAGGCAAACAAGTCTTAGAACTAAAAGATGCAAGTTTCAAGATTGAAAACAAAACGATTTTGTCTCACTTTGATTTGTTGATTCAATCAAGAGAACGCTTAGGGATCACAGGAGAAAACGGTGCGGGCAAATCGACGTTGCTCAATATTTTAGCTGGTCGCCTGCCTTTAGAAGAAGGGGAGCGTACGATGGGCGTGACTGTGAAAATGGCTTATTATACGCAAACGATTGAAGCGATGAACCCTGATCAGCGAATGATTGCTTATTTGCAAGAAGCAGCCGAGGAAGTGCAAAAAGTGGATGGCTCCCAAGTCAGTGTCGCCGAAATGCTGGAACAGTTTTTATTTCCGCGATCCATGCATGGCACCAAGATCGGCAAGCTGTCTGGTGGGGAAAAACGACGACTATTTTTACTCAAGCTATTGATTGGACAGCCAAATGTTCTCTTGTTAGATGAACCGACCAACGATTTGGATATTGATACCTTGACGATTTTGGAAAGTTATTTGGAAACATTCCCAGGTGCAGTCATCACTGTTTCCCATGACCGCTACTTTTTAGATAAAGTTGCCCAAAAATTGCTGATCTTCGAAGGAAATGGCAGAATTACGTCCTACTTTGGTTCCATCAATGAATATCTAGCAGCCAATACCAATAAAGCTAGTTCGAGTGTACTAGAGCCAAAAGAAACAAAAACCGATTCACTTTCTGCTGAAAGTGAGGCGTCTGCTGCAGCGCCTGTCAAAAAGAAACTGAGTTATATGGAACAAAAAGAGTGGGCGACGATTGAAGATGATATCGCGGCATTAGAAGAAAAAGCAGCCGCTTTGACCGAAGAAATGAATCATCAAGGCGCGGACTTTACTAAGCTGCAAAAATTACAGCAAGAAATCAGCGAGGTTGAAACGCAACTGGCAGAAAAAATGGATCGCTGGGAATATTTGAGCGAATTTGTATAGAGTAAAGGAGAGAACGATGGAACAAGCATATTTAGATCTAGGAAGAAAAATATTAGCAGAAGGCAATGATAAAAGTGATCGTACAGGAACGGGAACACGCAGTGTCTTTGGTCATCAAATGCGTTTTGATCTGTCCCAAGGCTTTCCTTTGCTGACAACAAAAAGAGTTCCTTTTGGCTTGATCAAAAGCGAATTATTGTGGTTTCTAAAGGGAGATACCAATATCCGCTACCTGCTGGAACATAATAACCACATTTGGGATGAATGGGCGTTTGAACGCTATATTAAAAGTGATGCTTATACAGGTCCTGATATGACAGACTTTGGTCGCCGTTCATTAGTGGATGAAGCTTTCAATGAACAGTATCAACATGAGTTGAAACTATTTTGTGAAAAAATCTTAGCCGATGATGCTTTCGCTGAAACTTTCGGCGATTTGGGCCATGTATATGGGTATCAATGGCGGCATTGGGAAAAAAGTACCGGCGGGTTTATCGATCAAATCAAAGAAGTGATCGACATGATCAAAACGACGCCGGATTCTCGCCGTCTGATCGTCTCCGCATGGAATCCTGAAGATGTACCGACGATGGCGTTGCCACCTTGTCACACAATGTTTCAATTTTATGTTCATAAGGGTCGCTTAAGCTGTCAGCTGTATCAACGCAGTGCCGATGTCTTTTTAGGCGTTCCCTTCAATATTGCTAGTTATGCGCTATTAACGCACCTGATTGCTCATGAAACTGGACTAGAAGTCGGGGATTTTGTCCATACATTAGGCGATGCTCATCTGTACAGCAATCATATGGAACAGATGAAGGAACAGTTGACTCGTTCGGTACGTCCTGCGCCAACCTTACAGTTAAATCCTGAAAAACAGTCGATTTTTGATTTTGAAATGGAAGATATTACCTTGGCAGGGTATGATCCGCATCCAACGATCAAAGCACCGATCGCAGTTTAAGTGGTTGTTTGGGTTTCATTTCATAAAGAAAGGAATGAGGCGTAATGGTAAATACCCACAAGCGAGGTTTTGCGGCGACCTTTCATCAGAGACATGCTGGATCGATTACTGTAGCGCTCATTGAGCAAGTCATCGAGTTCTTGCATCAGCACTATGATGCAGTTTGGCTATCCGTATCCGAAGAAACAGTGCCAGAGCTAAAGGAAGCCATTCGATCAAATCAGCAGTGTACTGCCATTTTTATACCAGCAAAAGGAGCAGCGGATGCCCGCAGAAGGCTTGTTTTTGCTGCCCAGCACCACCTGCCAGCTTTGGATTCGCTGCATATTTGTGATTTTGATCGCGTGGTGACGTGGATGAAGACCTATCCCGAAGAACTAGTTGCTATAAGCAAAAAGCCTTTACCTGCGAATACGTATTGTATCCTTGGACGAACTGCAAGGGCATTTGCGAGTCATCCGCAAACGTGGCAAAGAACGGAGCGCTTGATCAACGAGATCGCTGCTGACTTCTTTCAAATAGAAGAAGTTGATATCGCAGCTGGTAGTGCTCTCTTTCCAATCTCCCTGATACCGACCTTGCTGAAAAACAACAACGCGCATTTAAACGATGGGGAATGGCCGCGAAATGTCCAAAGAAGCGGTGGCACAATTGTTTACCAAGCCTGTGATGGCTTGCGCTTTGAGGAGCGCAACAAAGATCCATTTGAGCATGCATCAGCTTTTCAGCTGATGCAGCGGCTGCAGGTTGCTGCTATTATTTCGGAATCATTTTATACAGAAGGGATGTAATTTTTATGTTGATCGCACTTTGGGCACAAGATCAAAAGGGGTTGATCGGAGCGGATGGTACACTGCCGTGGCATTTGCCGAATGATTTGAAATTTTTTAAAGAGCAAACCATCAATAATACGATTATAATGGGGCGCAAAACCTTTGAAGGCATGGGAAAAAGATTACTGCCACAGCGTACGACGATCGTTTTGACGAGTGATCGGGATTATCAAGCCAACGGCGCCTTAGTGATGCATGACCGTGAGGAAATTTTGGCGTATGTGAAGCAGCAAGAGCATCCCGTTTTTTTAACTGGTGGAGCAGGTGTTTTTGAAGCGATGATTGACGATTGCGATCAATTGTACCGTACAGTGATCGCTGCGGAATTTAACGGAGATGTGTATTTCCCAGAGATTGATTGGACGCAATGGAAACTTGATCATGTGATTGATGGGATCGTCGATGAAAAGAACCATTATCCCCATCAATTTGAATTTTATCGTAGAAAATAAAAGAACAGGAAGCTTTCTGCAGCGAAAGTTTCCTGTTCTTTTTTTATAAGCAGTGCTTCATTTTTAGGTATACAACAAGACGGAAAAGTACATCAGTCCAGCACCTAACATAACGAATAAGTGCCAAACCACATGCATGAACCGAACGGATTTTAAACTATAGAATAGCGCACCTACAGTATAAGAAACACCACCGCTTGCTAGTAAAAATGTTCCCCAGTAGCCTAAATGTTCGATCAGAGGTTTAAAGGCAATAACACATAACCAGCCCATAATGATGTAGATCAGGGTGGAGATTTTTGAGACGGTCTCTTTTTTATGAAGAGTCAGTGACTTATAAACGATGCCGCTAATTGCTAGTAGCCAAATCAAGACAAAGAGTGACCAGCCAAGCCAGCCTTGGATACTAAGCAAGCAAAAAGGTGTATAACTTCCAGCGATCAGCAAGAAAATGGAGGCATGATCAAAGACTTGGAAGACCTTTTTTGCTTTGGTAAAAATCAAACTGTGAAATAAGGTAGAAAAGAGGAAGAGCAAAATCATCATCGACCCATAAATGGCATAGGAAACGATGTGGATAGGTGACCCTAGATTTGCCCCCTTGATTAAGAGGATGACCAGTCCTGCGATACTCAGTCCTAATCCGATCCCGTGGGTTACTGCATTTAATACTTCATTGACGATCAAATATCTGCGACTAAACTTCATGTGCTGCATTCGGCACCGTCCTTTCGAATCGAAATTAGATGAAAAAAAATTTTCTCTCTGTTATACTTAGTATAAATGGTCTGTGGTTATTTTACCACGAAAAAAGACTTGATTTAAAGAGAGAGTGAATATATGATGGCAAATCTTAAAATTGTGACAGATTCTTCCAGTACGATGGAACCAAGTGTCCGTGATGCTTTGGCTATCCATGTCGTGCCTTTATCTGTAATGATCGATGGTGTCGTTTATCCAGATGATGAAACGCTGCCGGGAGAAAAATTTATGCAAATGATGGCGCAAGCCAAAGAATTACCTAAAACTAGTCAGCCGCCGATTGGTCATTTTGTAGAACTGTATGACGAATTAGGCAAAGATGGCAGTGAAATACTATCGATCCATATGACCAAAGGTCTTAGTGGAACTGTGGAAGCGGCTCGTCAAGCCAGTCATTTATCAAAAGCCAAAGTCACCGTGATCGATAGCGACACGACAGACCAAGCGTTGGCTTTTCAAGTGATTCGGGCAGCAGAATTGGCTAAAGCCGGTAAGACACTAGAAGAAGTTTTACCAGAAGTGGATCTGGTGCGTGAGCATACGAAATTATTTATCGGCGTTTCAACGTTAGAAAACTTAGTAAAAGGTGGGCGCATCAGTCGTGCCAAAGGTCTTTTATCGAGCTTACTGAACATGAAAGTGATCATGGATTTTGATCATTCAGAACTGATTCCAGTCGTCAAAGGACGCGGCGTCAAGACGTTCAATAAATGGTTTGAGGAATTAAAAGCAGAATTGAAGAATATGCCAAAAGTGACGAAAATTGGTATTTCTCATGCAGAAGGGTTAGAAATCACGGAGCGTTTCCAAAAAGAACTAGCAGAATTGTTTCCTGACTTGGAGATCCCATTGCTTCACACAACACCGATCATCGCCACTCATACAGGTAAAGGTGCGTTTGCGATCACTTACAGTACGGAATAAAAAAGGTGCTTCCTTTCAGCGATTCGTTTGACGACGAATCGCTTTTTGGTGTATGAAAAGCTGAAAGGAAGAAAAAGCAGAATGAAGCTGCGATTCTTTGTCTATTCAGAGAGTAGGGAGCTGTTTTCTTTCTTAAGTTTGAAGGATTGCGACTAGGAATTTTATGAGAATTTTGTTAAAATAGCAAAGATTACAAAGGAGTTTGAATACCTGTGAAATGGAAGAAATTAGTAACTTATTTGATCGTTGTGGGACTGATAGCCGTTGGAACGGGTGTACTGTTTCATTTAGCTGTTCCCAAAGCGCAACCACTGCTGACCCCTGTGGATAAGCTAGCAGCCAATGATTCGAAAAAATCCGCCATTGAATACCTCGCTCTTGGGGATTCATTGACAGAGGGTGTTGGGGATGAAACAGCTCGGGGCGGCTTTGTGCCTATTTTGGCAGGAGATCTAGAGGACCGCTATGATCTGAGCAATTTAGTAACCAAAAATTATGGGGTCGCTGGTGAACGAAGCGACCAGATTTTAAAACGAGTCAAAAATGATGAAGACTTGCGCCAAGACCTTAGTCAAGCGGACCTGATTACTTTGACCGTCGGCGGAAATGACGTCTTAAAAGTGATCCAAAGCAATTTCTTCGGTCTGAGTATCGAGACGTTTACGGAACCGATGGCAGAATATAATGAACGCTTAAAAGATTTATTCGCTCAAATCCGTGAACTAAATAGCGATGCCCCAATCTATGTTTTGGGTATTTACAATCCATTTTATCTGAACTTTCCAGAGATCACCGACATGCAGACGATCATTGATAACTGGAATAAACAGACGGAAACGTTCGTCAATCAGCAAGAAAATGCCTTTTTTATTCCTATCAACGATTTGCTCTATAAAGGGTTAAGTGATGAGGTCGGTATTGCGGATACAGAAGAAGACGCAACTGAGGAAACAACACAAACAACCGACACTGGAAGTGTACCTGAGTCATCGGCACCAAATGCTGATGAGACACAAAGCAGCACGTCGGCGACTACCGACTCATCGCAAGCTGTCGGGAATAATATCACCAACAATGTTTTGTATGAAGGCGACCGCTTCCATCCCAATAATCTTGGGTATCAACTGATGGCGAATGCCGTTCGCGATGAAGTGATCAAAACACAAAACTATTGGTTGCTAGAGGAGGAAGCAAAATGAAACCAAGCGAATCAAAGAAGCAGCTGGAAAAAACAGCTGCAAGCACTAAAAAATCGATCAACTACTGGAAAATTGCTTTTCTAGTTCTGGTCGGCATCCTTTTGGGGACAACGGTTTTCTTTGCTTCAAGAATTTTTCAGCAGCGAGAAACTGGCTTAAATGAAAGTGCTGAACTTGTTCAACGGGAGGGCAGTCCTGTTCTGACCGTTAACAGCAACAAAAGCCAAGTCAATCAATTGATTGATTTTTATCTATCTGATTTTCAAAAGGATCAAGAGGTAAAATATAATTTTGAGCTGAGAAACGAAGCACTCTTAACAGGCGAGTTTCAAGTATTAGGGTTTCCTATCACGTTTTATCTCTATTTTGATCCTTATGTGACAGAAGAAGGCAATGTCCAATTAAAAGCCAAAAGTTTATCGATTGGCACCTTGGATTTGCCCACCAGTGAAGTAATGAAAATGATCAAACGTAGTTTTAAATTTCCCGAATGGATCGATGTCAATGCCGATGAACAAATTATACTGATACGATTGGATCAATTCCGCATGCAAAACGGATTGTTCATCAAGGCAAACAAAATCAATCTTGTAGATGATGAAATTCAAATGAGCTTATATTTACCAGCTGAAACGGAGGATGAATAATGGAACGAGCAATTTTTGCAGGTGGGTGTTTCTGGTGTATGATCCAGCCCTTTGATGAACTCGAAGGGGTGCATTCGATTTTTTCTGGCTATACCGCAGGACATACCGAAAATCCAACCTATGAAGAAGTCAAAAGCCATCAAACAGGGCATACCGAAGCAGTAGAAATCATTTTCGACCCAGAAAAAATCAGTTTTGAGGAGCTCTTGACGATTTATTGGCAGCAAACAGATCCAACCGATGCTTTTGGCCAATTTGAAGATCGCGGCGACAATTATCGTCCGGTTATCTTCTATTTTAACGAAGAGCAGCGAAAAAAAGCCGAAGCCAGCAAAGCAGCACTTCAGGCTTCCGGTCGCTTTACCGATCCGATCGTGACTACGATCGAACCAGCGCAACCCTTTTATTTAGCGGAAGAAGAACATCAAGAGTACTACAAAAAGAATCCTGAAAATTTTGCTCGCAATCATGCCCGTCGAGCAGCCTTTTTAGAAGATCATTGGGAGCAAGAACATGCGTAAAAGTTTTTATAGCTATTTAATGGCAGTCAAAGGTCCGAGTCATACAGATGAGGCTCAGATCTTTGCCACTCATGCGAGTCATGATATTCAGTTTCCAAAGCACAGTGATGATTATGATGAAGTCTCTTCTTATCTGGAACTAAACGTTGATTATTTGCCATCCATGGATATTTTTGATCGTATCTGGGCAGAGTATCTCGAAAATAACAAATAAAAACGTCCTTCGTTTTGCCTGCACAAATGCTCAGAACGAAGTTGTTTTTTCTCAGAGAGGTGTTGTGAATGAAAAATGTAACGACAAGCCGATATATCGTTTCTCTTGTCTGTGTCGCGATTTTGTCGGGAGGCGGTGTCTACTTATGGCAAACAGCCCAGCAAAATCAGCAGACGACACAGCCGGCGACAGAAACGACGACAGAAGCCAGCGGGATGGAGAAAATCCAGTCGTTGTATGACCAGATTCTTGCGAATTATTACCAAGAAGTCGATGAGGATGCATTGATTGAGGGTGCTCTTCAAGGGATGACCGATGCACTTGACGATCCTTACACGACGTATCTGAACCAATCAGATGCGGATAACTTGGATCAGTCCCTCTCAGGAAGTTTTGAAGGGATCGGTGCTACTTTGTCGATCGTGGAAGACTATCCCGAGGTCGCACAAGCGCCAATCAAAAACACCCCTGCAGAAAAAAGTGGTCTGCGCATGAATGATCGAATCGTCAAAGTTGATGGGGAAGATACGCAAGGACAGGAATTGTCTGAAGTCGTGAGTAAGATTCGAGGGGAAAAAGGCACGCAGGTGACCTTAACGATTCAGCGTGGAGCAGATACCTTTGATGTGGAAATCACTCGGGACGTGATCCCAATCGAAACGGTCCATGGTGAACTGGTTGAAAATGATGATACGATCGGTCGAATTGATATTACCTCCTTTGCCGAAAACACAGCAGCTGAGTTGAAAGAAACGATCACCGAGTTGCGGGAAGACGGTGCGAAGTCGTTTGTTCTTGATCTAAGACAAAATCCTGGTGGATTGCTGGATCAAGTCCAGATCATGGCAAGTATGTTTTTAGAAAACGGTCAAACGATCGTGAAGTTTGCCAACAATCAAGGGGTTGTCAGTGAGACCAAAGCGAGCGAAGCATTGGATGAAGGATTCAAAGTCACAGAGCCAGTCGTTGTTTTAGTCGACGGCGGCAGTGCCTCCGCAGCTGAGATTTTTGCCGCAGCCTTGCAAGAATCAGCGGATATCCCAGTTGTTGGTACGGAAACCTTTGGTAAGGGGACCGTTCAAAATGTGAAGGATCTGGGGGATAATAGTGAATTAAAAATGACAGTCATGAAATGGCTGACACCGAATGAAAATTGGGTCAACGATCAAGGTGTGATGCCAGACTATGAAGAGGATTATCCAGAATATGCGTATTTCCCGCCATTACCTCGTGATAATGCCTTAAAAGCTGGACAATCGTCAACGGCTGTCAACAATCTGAATCAATTTCTTAAAGCGTTAGGGTACGCCACGAGCGGCGATACCTTCAATGACGAGACGACTGCAGCTGTGAAAGCCTTCCAAGAAGCTCATAACCTAAAGGCAACTGGTGAAGTCGATGCCGACACTGCCCAAGCAATTGAAAAAGAAGTAGCAGAAAAACTCAAAGCAGAGGACCCAGCGTACTTAAAAGCACTGTCCTTGCTTTCAGAAAAATAAGTAAGGAATAAATCGGAGAGGAGGTAGATTTGTGAATGCCAAGAAACAGTGGATCGATCGTTTTTGGCTAGTCGTAAAATATGCCTTGATCGCCTTTGCAACAGCCTTCTTGATTCGGGCATTTTTACTGATTCCGGTTCCTGTTGAAGGGAACTCCATGGAAGGAACGTTGCAACAAGGAGATATGGTAGTCATCGAAAAGATTTCACCGATCCAGCGTTTTGATGTCGTTGTTTTCCAGCTGCCAGATGGTTCGACCTATATCAAGCGGGTGATTGGCTTGCCGGGTGAGTCGGTGAAATATGTCAATGATCAGCTTTACATTGATGATGAACCGGTAGATGAAGATTTTCTAGTGAAAAACCGCAGCAACGATCATGAGTCTGCCTCTTATACCAATGATTTTGATTTGGAATCTTTATTGGGCGTGGAGAAATTAGGCAAAGACAGTTATTTTGTCATTGGTGATAATCGACGTGCCTCTAAAGATAGCCGCTCCTTTGGTCCTATATCAGGCGATGCGATTTTAGGCAATGCCCGCTTTGTTTATTATCCATTGACTCATATTCGGCTGATTTAGACTGAGAAAAATAGAATGTTCTTAACTAAACATCCCCCCTTGGAATCATCTGTTGATTCCAAGGGGGGATTTTGTATAGCAATGATCCTTTTTCAAAAGGATGTGGTTTGTATCGAGAAAAGGGTGGACTTAGGCGCTATTGGCAGTTATTCTTTGTATTTTTTCATTAAAAGCAGCCAAGAGTTTCTGACATAGATTCGTTTCAAAATCACGGTAGCGGCAAAAATCAATGATCGCAGTGTTTTCCTCGGTTGTAAAAGGAGGTAAAAGCTGTGGGGAACTCAGAATATAAAAGTCAAAGGGTTCCTCTGTGGGCAGCGTGATCCGTTCAATTTCAACATAGGGCAATCGTTCACATATATTAAACACTTCCATTGAGACCAAGTAATTGGATACATAGACAAAAGCAACTTTAAGCTTATATTTCTGTTCCTTTTCGATGTAAATGGGGTAAAGCAAACACGCTTGATAAAAAGCAAGATCCGTATAACAGGCTTTTAACCACTCGTAGCCTTTGCGGTTTGCTATTTTACGCCAAAAACTCTGAATCGTATTTGTCAAAATCGTATGTAATGGGTACTTATCTTTGATTACAGTTGTTTCGAAAAAATTTAAAAGAGGGACTTTTTGCTTGAATATGCAGAACTTCAGCAATGTAAGATATGTATTCATATAAAGAAACGATTGATGGTCGAAATCAAAATCACAGAGAAATTTTTGGCAGTGTGCTTCAAATTCAGCCATCAGTTCCTTTAACTCCGATTTTTCATGCTTGTAACAGTCTTGAATGATCGGAAGGCGCACGTCTGTCGCTGAAGTTAGCATCGGCCAGTAATAAAAAAGGAAAAACAAAGCATTGATCTCAAGAATATCTATCGCTGAATCAATGATTTCAAAAAACGCTGAAAAGAAATCAAGATTTTCACCACTGGGAATAAAGGACTGGTTCGTTAACTGATAAAGATTTGTCGCGTGACCATTCTTGATACGAAATAGACAGATTTTGCAATGAAGCAAGGCTTCTTTTTTGCCAATCTCATACTTGCTTTTGTACTTCGTTCCTTCGTAAGTTACAAAAAGTTCTTCGATCTCTTGATCAAATGCCCTCGCCAAACTATCTCCTAAAGAAATGTGCCAGATAAAATTAAACAATAAGATGCGAATCACCATCTCCGAACCTGTAAGTGCCATAGCGGACTGATTTAACGTCACGTTGAATTCTTTCAAATGGTCTTGCAGCTTCTTTGTTTGCCGAAAGCAAGTCGAACGACTGATATAGTTTCTTTGGCAAAATGCCAGTAAATTTTCATCTTGATTGGTCAAGATGCTTAACAATAATTTGTAAGAAATACTTTCTTGCGCTAAAAATTGCTGATATTGGTTGTATTCAATCAAATTTTTAGGAAGATTCAGGGTGTTTTTATGTAATGAAAGATTTACTGGAGAGAGGTTTTGCATGTCGAGTTGGATCGAGGAAAGTAAACTTTTCAATCGTGTTGTACTTAAGTGGGTCAGATTTTTCACGAACTCTAGGTTGTATTCACCCGGAGCAATTGATAATAGTTTTCCGTAGAGTCCGATTTTGTCTAATGCTCGGGTATCTAAGAGTATTTTCTCAATCAAATGATCACCTTCTTGTTTTATTAATAACGTATTTATATAACGGTGTAAAGACACGTCTCAAAACT
The DNA here is from genome assembly GCF_051711285.1 of Enterococcus sp. DIV0213h. Classification (NCBI taxonomy): domain Bacteria; kingdom Bacillati; phylum Bacillota; class Bacilli; order Lactobacillales; family Enterococcaceae; genus Enterococcus; species Enterococcus sp. DIV0213h. Next base: position 2,474,924 of record NZ_JBIOMH010000001.1, on the reverse strand, counting down.
TTTGCTTTTTTTTAGGAAAATTGAGACAAATTTTTCATAGAACTGTCTCATAAAGAACAAAAATAGAAATCGCAGGTGAAAAACGATAGTTTTTTTTAGGTATTAAATAACATATCAATAATGATTTAACTCTAAAATAACCAATTTTTTTTATTTATGAATAACTACAGGTGTGCCAATTGTTTCTATTTTTCAGAAAATAAAAAAAAGAGGTGCCTTTTGCTTCTTTCTTGTATGATCAGCTTGTAATTTTTGATTCTTTGAAAGGAGGTCTTTTTATGTTTTTGACAAAGAGACACCACTGGTTCTCTTTCATTTTCTGTATGTTAGGGGGGATACTATTTTTCATTTATTCGAGTTTGCAAACAAACGGGACTGCAAGTGCACAAGAAGAACATACGATCACTATTGCTGAAACGAAGCAGATCAAACTGACTGGTCACCAAGAGGACCATCAATTTTCTTTATGCTATCAACTACCGCAAAAAAACAAACAGCAGCGTCTCTGGGTACAACTATACGCGATCGATGAAACGAAGGAACAGTCGTTATTAAAAACAAGCAATGAAGAGATGACTCAAGTCAAGGATGATTCCGCACAGTCTTGGCTTACAACCCAAGCTTTCTTGCAAACACCAACGGAACAAGAACTAATCTTTCAGCTGCCTGAAGAAACGAAAAAGCTAAAATTGATGATTCAGATCGAAGAATATGACAAGGAAGATGAAGAATCGTACAACCTACTGTCTTTGAATGAATCAGTTTTTGAAATCCCACTTGCCACAAATTCTGCTTCTTCAGAAACGTCAGAAGTCAATTCTGGCACTGGATCCTCTTCAGAAGCCGTGAGTGAGTCGACCTCGGAGCAAGCGTCGACTGAAAGTTCAAAAGAAGTTTCGAACGAAGAAACGAAGGAAGAGACAAACGAGACAGGAACGGCGACAAGTGCTTCTGAAGAGGAAACGCTCATTGAACCATTTAAACAAGAACATCTTTATCAAAAAACGACCATTTCACAGGCTTTTGCTTCGATTGAACCAGATTATACGACAGACCAAAGCGGGACGTATCCTGTGGCGAACTGGAAAACTGATGAAAACAGTAACGTCTTAAATCATCAGGGGAACAAGGATGCAGGCGAAACGTGGGACGGCATAACTACATGGAATGGCGATCCAGCAAATTTGACCCATTCATATATTGAATATGGTGGTGTAGGAGACGAAGCAGATTTCGCGCTACGAAAATTTGCCAAAGAGACGAATACCCCAGGACTATTTGATGTCTACCTTAATGTACGAGGGAATGTTCAACGTCAAATTGATCCCATCGATGTCGTGTTGGTAGTGGACTGGTCAGGCAGTATGAATGAGATGGGACGGATCGCAGAAGTGAAAAAAGGCGTGGATCGCTTTTTGAATCAAATTGAAGGAAGCGGCATTCAGGATAGTGTCTACATGGGCTATGTCGGTTATTCCAGTGATGGCAGCAATTATCAAAACAAAACCTGCCAATTAGGAAAATTTTCTGAAGTCAAAGAGACGATCCGATCGATGACGCCAGAAACAGCAGCGGGGGGAACCTTTACACAAAGGGGGCTACGTCAAGCAGGGGATATGCTATCGACGCAAAATGGACATAAGAAAGTCATCGTTTTGCTAACGGATGGCGTTCCTACTTACAGTTATCATGTGTCTAAAGTGCATACCCAGGCAGACGGCAGTTATTATGGAACCGCCTTTTCTCTTACTCAAGACCAGCCGATGAATACATCGTTTCTCTACAATGGCTATTTTGCGTTTGATCAACAGAACAATTATAAATGGATCAACAATACCTTTATCGCCACGATTGGTGAAGCGATGGCGTTAAAAGAACGTGGTATCGAGATTCATGGGTTGGGGATTCAACTGCAAGGAGATCAAACCGCTGGGTATACAAAGGCTGATGTCGAGAAAAAAATGAGACAGATGGTTTCTGCTGATGAAGATGGCCATCTTTATTATGAGTCAGCCAATGAAGCAGCGGATATTGCCGACTATCTCGAGAAAAAAGCCCTTCACATTGCGGCAACAGTCACCGATGGCGAGATTACTGACCCCATTTCGCAGCCATTTGTCTACGAAGAAAATAGCTTGTCCGTCAAAAGTGTCGGGTCTGCTGCTCTAACGGTGCAGCCTGACATTTCGATGTCTGACAATACAATCCATGCTTCAGGTCTTTATTTAGGCGAAGGGCAAGAACTGCAAATTCATTATCAAGTGCGGATTCAAACAGAAGCAGCGGATTTTAAACCAGATACTTGGTATCAAATGAATGGCGAAACGGTATTTTATCCGAATCATCAGTCCGATCAAAAGGCATTGTTTGGTGTGCCATCCGCCAAAGCACCTGGGAAGGAGGTGACGATCAAAAAGCACTGGGAAGAATACGATGGCGATACCTCCAGTCGTCCTGAAACGATCTATTTTGAAATAAGCAGGAGTCCTGTCAGCAATGAGAAAAGCTGGCAAACAGGGTATCTCAAACTTACTGAGACCGATGCCCAAGACCAGACAACTTGGGAACGAAGCAAGGTTTACGCGCTTTCTGAAAAGGATGGGCCGGAGTACGAAGAAACCCGTTTACTGCCGCTGTATAACAATCAAGGAGAAACTTTTGATTATCAAGTCACAAATGAGCGAGCAGTGGCAGGTTATGAAGCGACAAAAGTGGACGCTTATACATGGAAAAACACAAAGGCGTTTGTGCCCTTGGCATTAAACCTGATCAAAAAATCCGCTGTAGGAGAGGTGAAGCTGACAGGTGCCGTTTTTGAATTAACGGGGGCAGGAGAGACAGTGATCCTTGTGGACCAAGGGGATGGAACGTATGAGCTGCCAGCAGATACTGTGTTGCAAAAAGATCAGACCTATCGTTTGGAGGAAGTCACTGCACCGGCGGGACATCATTTGTCTAAGCAGACAGAGTGGCTAATTCATATCGATGCGCAAGGGAATACGACGATCGATGGGCAACCCGTCACAGTGGACGATCATACGATTACGCTGGAGATCACCAATCCGTTTACAGAAATTCCAGTTGCTATTCGAAAATATACGGTACAAAAAGAGCAGCAAGTACTGCTAGCTGGGGCTGTCTTTTCTCTGCAACAAAAAACAGCAGCGGGGGATTATCAAGAAATTGCCTCAGAAACATCGAATGATGTGGGGATGGCTGAATTTACGATCCTTGAGCCGGGCGCTTATCGCATCTCAGAAACAGCCGGTCCGCTTGGATACGATACGATTGCTGGTGATTATGAGTTTGTCGTTGGTTCAGACGGAAAGATCCAGTATCAAGGGGAAAACGTCGCTGCAGATGCCGACTGTTGGACTCTTACCCATGGCAATCGGTTAAAACCTTTTGATTTGGTTGTCAATAAACAGGATGAACTGGGACAAGCGCTTGAGGGAGCCAAATTCCGCTTAAGCGGAAACGGTCAGACGATAGAATTACCAGAATCCCAAGAATCGCTAGCGGTATTTCATTTCCATGATCTAACACCAGGCAGCTATACCTTAGAAGAAATTGTTACACCTACAGGCTATGCTGGTTTAACAGCACCTGTGAAAATCAGGATCGAAGAGGATGGCAGTGTCTTGATTGACGAAAAATTGCAGCCGAATCTTCTTGTTTCTGGAGAAAAGAACAATCAAATAGAATTGATCGTCACCAATCAAGTAAAAGTGTCTCTTCCTGAAACAGGAGGGAATTGGCATGGGTGGCTGGCGATTCTTTCAGCAGGTCTACTAGTCCTTTTAACAGGTAGCTATCTGTACGTTACGCGCAAAGATAAGCCTTCATCAAAGTAATTTGACCATTCGTGAAATAAACGAAAATATCAAACATATCAAACATAGAAGAGAGGAAAGAACAATGAAAAAGATTTTTAATCATACGAAAATGGTTTGTCTCCTATTTTTACTTCTGCCATTTGTCTTTTTTGGAACGAAAAATCAGCAAGTATCCGCAGAGAGCAATTTGGCACAGGTCCATCTGCATAAAAAGAAAATGGTCAATTTGCCAGGTTCATTGATTCAAAATAGTGGGACTGAGATGGCAGAGTTTGATCAATACCAAGGCTTAGCCGATGTCACTTTTTCTGTCTATGATGTGACCACAGCATTTTATGAAAAACGATCTGCAGGGGCATCCGTTGAAGAAGCGAAGCGTCAAGTCCAAACCTTGACGCCTGGTTCCCCTGTAGCTAGCGGGAAAACAGATGCAGCTGGTGATTTGGTTTTTGAATTGCCGAAAAAACAAGCCGATCGGGATGCAGTTTACACCATTGTAGAAGACCCTAAAGACGGTGTTACCACTGCTGAGAACATGGTGATCGCCTTTCCTGTTTACGAAATGATCCAACAAGCAGACGGGGCGTATGCTTACGGGGAAGAAGAATTAGACACGATTCATCTTTATCCTAAAAATACTGTCACAAATGAAGGAACGCTCCTTGTGAATAAGCGAGGAACGGGGGAAAACGAACCACTGAATGATGCGGAATTTGTCATCTCAAAGCAAGAAGGAAACCAACAGACCAAGAAATATATTTTAAGTGCAGCCGATGGACTTTATACGTGGACGACTGACAAACAAGCAGCGTACCGCTTTTTAACAGGTAAACAATATGCTGCTGGAGAAACGACCATCGATGTTGAAGAAAACCAAAAAGGACAGTTAAAAGTTGAGCAGTTAGAAGCAGGCACCTATCAATTAGAAGAAACGAAAGCCCCAAGTCAAGCCGCCTTGATCGAGCAAGAAACCATCAAGGATTTTTCGATCGCAGCAGGCAATGACGTCACGGTTGAGTTAACAGTCAAGAATGACACGACAAATGTTACCAAAACAACACCACAATTAGACGGCAAAGACGTGGGAATCGGCGAAAGAATTCAATATCACCTAACGGTCAATATCCCATTAGGTATCCAAGACAAAGTAGGAGCAGAAAACAAATACAAACATTTCCAATTGATCGATGCGCACGATCCAGCGTTGACTTTTGAAAACACAGCAGAGGGAGAAACTGGCTATGCGTTGTATGATGGAGAAAAGAAAATCGATTCAACGAACTATCAAGTAGCGGAAAAAGAGCATGGCTTTACGGTAACCATCAATCCAGAATTTGTGCCGCAATTAACGCCAGGAAATCAATTGCGCTTTGTGTATTATATGTATTTAAATGAACAGGCTATGCCTATCAATGGCTTTAAGAATGAAGCAAATGTAGAAACAGATTTCATGACGGATCAAACGCCGCCAAGCGTGGAAGTTTTGACAGGGGGCAAACGCTTCTTAAAAGTCGATGGGGCTGTGACCGCTACCGAAGCGCTGGCAGATGCAGTTTTTGTTGTACGAGATCAAGACCGTGATGATGCCAACTACTTGAAAATCGATGAGGGAACCAAACGGGTATCTTGGGTGCAAACAGCGGATGAAGCGACGAAATTTACCACAGGTACAGATGGATTGGTTGATATCATCGGGTTGAAATTTGGCACGTACTATTTGGAAGAAGTAAAAGCACCGAAAAATTACGTGCTGCTAACAAATCGCATCGCTTTTGAAGTCCATGAAACGTCTTATGGAACGAAAGAGCAATTGGGAGAGCCCGAAAAAGTTCCTAACCGCCGTAAAGGAACCTTACCAGCAACTGGTGGTGTCGGCACGTATTTAATGGGCGCAATCGGAGTGGTGATCGTTGGTTTAGCAGGGGGGTATTTTGTAAAACGAAAAGGATAAGTAAATGAGATGAAAAAGCACGATGAGTATCAGACGAAGAAATAGCGTAAAAGCACCAACTAGAAAAGTAACTTTGTTGGATTTTCTGATGGGTGTTCTGCTGCTGCTAGGGGTTTTGATCATCAGTTATCCTTTTGTAAGTAATCAGCTCAACACGTTTTTGGATCAACAGTTGATCAGTTACTACCAAAGCCAAGCCAAAAAAATGAGTGAAATAGAAAAACAACAAAAAAGGAACCAGTTGGAACGAGCAAATCAAGAGCTAGCACAGCAGCCCAGCAATCCTGGAATCAAAGAAACGCAAGATTTATCAGAAACAAGGGACTCAGAATCAGTTGATACACCTGATTACTATGAACGACATACGATCGGCGTCTTAAAGATCCCCGTGATTGGTGTCGCTCTCCCGATTTTTGATCAAACCACCGATACGTTGTTAAAAAGAGGCGCAACATTATTGGAGGGCGCTTCGTATCCAATAGGTGGTGAAGATACCCATGCGGTTCTTTGTGGGCACCGTGGGTTAACGAGTGCAACGCTCTTTACTGATCTGCCTAAGTTGCAGATCGGTGATGAGTTTTATATCGAAACGTTTGATGATACATTGGCGTATCAAGTAGATCAGATAAAAACGGTCGACCCTGATGATACTCAGGCATTAAAAATTGTGAGAGGCAGCGATTACGTCACGCTGTTGACCTGTACCCCCTATATGGTCAATAGCCATCGTTTATTGGTACGGGGCAAAAGAATTCCTTATGTTGAAGAAAAAGAAACAGCCGCCGCCAAAAAAGCACAGCAACAAAAAGTAGGATTGATGCTAGGCGTGATCACTGTTCTTATCCTCCTCTTGTTGATTAGTAATAGGATTCAGCGGAAAAAACGTCTTCATTCGAATACTTCCATTGATGAAAAGTAAGGATCGTTTGTTTTTCTCACTAAGTAGAAGAAAATGACTTTTTAACCTTAGTCAGAATGAAACATGTCGTGTGAAATATGGTACAATAACTAAGATAAAAGATAGCAAAAAAGCAGTCAGACTATTGTGAGTGTGTTAGGAAAAACCAAAATAAAGCGGTAAGGATGCTTCATTCAACCACTTCCCCAAAATTAAAAGTCAAGGAGCGTTGAAACAAACGCGCTCGAAGCTTTTCCTATGCATCAGGTTGGAAAAAGAACTTTGATCCGCAAACAGTTCAGCTAGTTTGCTGCACTGATGGGTTTTTCAGACTCAAAAAAAGCAAGTAGCCTTCGTTCTTGTCACCTATAGACTACACGAATATAAAAACGACTGTCTTTTTTATCAATTCGAAGAAGTACCAAGGAGGAAAACGTTCAAATGACCATTCAATGGTTTCCAGGCCATATGGCGAAAGCCAGACGTGAAGTAAGTGAAAAATTAAAGTTCGTGGATATCGTTTTTGAACTCGTGGACGCACGCTTGCCGATTTCATCCCGCAATCCCATGTTAGATCAATTATTACAACAAAAACCACGATTGATCTTGATCAATAAAGCGGATCTCGCAGATCCCGTTCAAACCAAAAAATGGGAGCATTATTTCCAAGCACAAGGCTATCTAGCACTGGCAATCAACGCCCAAGACAATCAAGGGGTTAAAGCCATTGTTCCTACAGCAAAACAAGTCTTGAAGGAAAAAATTGCTCGCGACAAAGCGAGAGGCTTGAAGCCTCGTGCGATTCGAGCAATGGTGATCGGCATCCCGAATGTCGGAAAATCGACCTTGATGAACCGCTTAGTAGGGAAGAAAATCGCTCAGACGGGCAATAAACCCGGCGTGACGAAAGGGCAGCAATGGCTGCGTTTTGGGACTGATCTAGAGCTTCTAGATACGCCTGGGATCTTATGGCCAAAATTTGAAGATCCTGAGATCGGCAAGAAGTTGGCATTGACCGGAGCGATCAAAGACCAGCTGATCCATTTGGATGATATTGCATTGTATGGTCTTGATTTTTTTGCCCGCTATTATCCTGAAAGAATCGCGAATCGTTACCAACTAAAAGCGGAAGAAGAGGCGTTGTTAGCGCCCGATCTGTTGATGAAAATCACGGAAAAACGTGGCTATAAAGACAATTACGATCGAGGAAGCGAACTCGTTGTCTTCGACATTCGGCAAGGGAAATTGGGCCGATATACACTAGATCGAGTGGAGGAAATGGAAAGCCAAGATGAAACAACCGATTAAGACAATCAAAGAGCGATTATTTGATCCAGCTTTCAATGACCAAGCGTATTTGCAGGCGCTGCAAGCAGATGAACGAGCGGGGGTCCAAAAGCTGCTGCAACAATATGAGAAACAGCGAGTGAAACACCAGCTATTGCAGGAAAAATACGAAGAAATGATGCGTTTTGAAAACGAAGCATTTCAGCAAGGCGCCCGTTTTATTGCTGGTTTAGATGAAGTGGGGCGCGGACCATTAGCAGGACCCGTTGTGTCAGCTGCGGTCATCTTGCCTAAGGAATGTCAGATCTTAGGTCTAAATGATTCCAAACAGCTTTCTGCCAAGAAAAGAGAAGAGCTGTTTATCGAAATTCAAAACAAAGCCGTTGCTGTCGGTATCGGTGTGGTCAGTCCAGAAGAGATCGATCGGATCAATATCTATCAAGCCAGTCGTCTAGCAATGAAAGAAGCCTTGATCGACTTAGCAGTCAAGCCCGAGTATTTACTGATCGATGCGATGACGATCGATACGGAAATCCCTCAACAAAGCTTGATCAAAGGAGATGCCCGTTCCATTTCCATTGCTGCAGCAAGTATCATCGCCAAGGTATATCGAGACAACTTAATGAAAGATTTTCATGAAGTCTATCCTTTTTATGGGTTTGATCAAAATGCTGGGTATGGAACCAAAGTCCATTTAGAAGGGCTAGCTGCCCACGGAATCTGTCCTATTCATCGAAAAACATTTGCGCCAGTAAAACAATATCTATAAATTTCATCCATCCCTCTTTTTTTAGCGAATCTTATAAGTAAGATTACTAAGAAAAGAGGGCTTTGTTTATGAAGTATCAACAAGCAACAGATTTTGAAAAACAGTTGATAAAACTGTACTACTGTCAGGGAATTGGTCTGCAAGGTTGTTGGAAGATCATTTGGCATTGGTTGGAAACAAAAGAGATGAATTGTTCGCTGGAAGAGATGATTGCCATCGGGGTCCTTCCACAGCACCGTGCGGTTTTTCGGCGATCATGGGAGCGATTGACAGACGAACACATCGCACAAAAGATGGGCGCACAAAACTACCTCACTTTCTTCTCGGCGGAGTATCCGATGCTTTTACGACAAATCGCGGACCCGCCATTGATGCTTTTTTATGAAGGGAATCTGCAATTGCTACAAACGACCATGATTGGCTTTGTTGGTGCAAGAACGGCGTCCTTATACGCACGAAAAGTTTGCGAAAAGCTGATTCCACCTCTAGTGACGGAAAATTATACCATCGTTAGCGGATTGGCCAATGGTGTCGACAGCTTTGCCCATGAATCAGCCATCAGAAATCGTGGACAAACCATTGCTGTGATTGCTTCTGGGATGGACCATTGTTATCCGTCATCTGCCTACCGTTTGTTCCAGCAGATCCGTCAAGAACATCTGGTGCTAAGCGAATATCCGCACGATACCAAACCGCAAAGATACCACTTTCCGCTGCGCAATCGCATTATTGCTGGGATCTCAAAAGGGGTCTGCGTAATTGAAGCCAAGGAAAGAAGCGGTTCTTTGATTACGGCACAGTTAGCGATGGAAAACGGACGAGAAGTTTTTGCAGTGCCTGGTGAAATGATTTCGGATCAGTCAAAAGGTTGTCACCGCTTGATTCAAGATGGTGCAAAATGTACGATTAGCGTGTCGGATATTTTACAAGAGTTAGCCTTTTTTTGATTTTTCCAATCAACCTTCCTTGACAAACCTTTTCTTGAAAGCTATGATAAGCTACGATTTGTATGTTTCATCTGCATACGATAGGTTCACTGATTGATAGAATATAATAGTAGGAAAAATTCAGGAAGGAGCCATTCTTTATATGGCATATAAATATTTAGTAATCGTGGAATCGCCCGCAAAGGCGAAAACCATTGAAAAATACCTTGGACGAAATTACAAAGTCGTCGCAAGTGTCGGTCATATTCGTGATCTCCCTAAAAGTAAGATGGGGATCGATGTCGAAAATGATTATGAGCCTCATTACATTTCGATCCGTGGAAAAGGTGACGTGATCAAAAGTCTCCGTTCTGCTGCGAAAAAAGCTGAAAAAGTCTACCTCGCAAGTGACCCGGATAGAGAAGGAGAAGCTATTGCTTGGCATTTAGCTTTTCTACTTGGACTAGATTTAAAAGATAAAAATCGTGTCGTCTTTAATGAAATCACTAAAGATGCGGTCAAAGCAGCCTTCAAAGAGCCAAGAACGATCGATGTGGATCTCGTCGATGCTCAACAAGCACGGCGGATCTTAGACCGATTAGTCGGGTATTCATTGAGTCCGATCCTTTGGCGCAAAGTCAAAAAAGGGTTAAGTGCTGGACGTGTTCAATCGGTGGCGCTTAAGATCATTATTGATCGTGAAAAAGAGATCCGTGATTTTGTTCCTGAAGAATATTGGAGCATTGATGGAAACTTTAAAAAAGCCACGAAGAAATTCAAAGCCAATTTTTGGGGCTTAGATGGCAAAAAGAAAAAATTACCGAATGCTGAAAGTATTAAAGAAGTCACCGATCGCCTTTCTGGTAGAGACTTTCAAGTGACAAAGGTTGAAAAGAAAGAACGCAAACGGAATCCATCTGCACCATTTACCACCAGTAGTTTGCAACAAGAAGCAGCCCGCAAACTGAATTTTCGAACACGGAAAACCATGATGGTCGCACAGCAGCTCTATGAAGGGATCGCCCTTGGCAAACAAGGGACTGTCGGTTTGATTACCTATATGCGTACCGACTCGACGCGAATCGCTGACACAGCCAAAGGGGAAGCAGCCGAATTTATCGAAAACACCTATGGGTCAGAGTTCTCCGCTCACGGTGGCAAAAAACGCGCCAATGCACAAGGGGCACAGGATGCCCATGAAGCGGTAAGACCGACCAGTGTTTTGCGTACGCCAGAAGCCATGGAGAAATTCTTAGACAAAGACCAATTAAAATTGTATCGCTTGATCTGGTCTCGCTTTGTGGCTAGTCAAATGACGCCTGCTATTTTGGATACGATGAAAGTTACTTTGGATCAAAATGGTGTCATCTTTATTGCCAATGGTTCAAAGATCAAATTCAAAGGATTTATGCAGGTCTATGTGGAAGGTCGCGATGATGGCAAAGAAGACAAAGAGAACATCTTGCCAGAGTTAGTCGAAGGAGATGTCGTTCAATCCGTATCGATCGAACCGAAACAGCATTTCACCCAACCACCTGCTCGTTACAGCGAAGCAACGTTGATCAAAACCCTTGAGGAAAACGGTGTGGGTCGTCCTTCAACCTATGCACCGACGTTAGAAACCATTCAGCGGCGTTATTATGTGAAATTGACGCAAAAACGTTTTGAGCCAACTGAACTTGGTGAGATCGTCAATTCGTTGATCGAGGAATTCTTCCCGCAAATTGTTGATATGCATTTTACTGCTGAAATGGAAAATAGCTTGGATAGCATTGAAGCTGGGAAAGAAGAATGGGTCAAAGTTGTCGATCAGTTTTATCGCCCATTTGAAAAAGAATTGACGACTGCAGAAGAAAGTATCGAAAAAATTCAAATCAAAGATGAACCTGCAGGCTTTGATTGCGATCTTTGTGGTCATCCGATGGTGATCAAATTAGGCCGCTACGGAAAGTTTTATGCTTGCAGTAATTTCCCAGATTGCCGCAACACAAAACCAATCGTGAAAGAAATCGGCGTTGAGTGCCCTGTCTGTCATCAAGGGCAAGTCGTTGAACGCAAATCGAAGAAAAACCGGTTGTTTTATGGTTGTACCCGCTACCCTGAATGTGACTTTACTTCTTGGGACAAACCAGTGGGTCGTAATTGTCCGAAGTGTGATAATTATTTAGTCGAAAAGAAAGTCAAAGGCGGGAAACAAGTCGTTTGTATCAAAGGCGACTATGAAGAAAATGTGCAAAAATAACTAGCAGGATATCCTGTTAAAAAAGAATCGGCGTATTCTCTTGAACGGTCAGCCTCATCGTTGGCTGACAAAAGAAAGCGCCGGTCCTTTTGATTAATACAAGCTGTTTCTTATGAAAAGAGACGAGCTTTTGAAATAAAAGGAGAGCACTATGAAAGAAATCAATGTTATTGGTGCCGGTTTAGCCGGAAGCGAGGCTGCGTGGCAAGCAGCGCAAGCAGGTGTCGCAGTAAATCTTTATGAAATGCGTCCTAAGAAGTCGACAGAAGCCCATCACACAAATAATTTTGCCGAGCTTGTTTGTACCAATTCACTACGAGGCAACAATTTAACGAATGCGGTCGGTGTCTTGAAAGAAGAAATGCGTCGCTTGGATTCAGTGATTATCACTTCTGCAGACAAAACAGCGGTTCCAGCAGGTGGTGCCTTAGCTGTGGATCGCGATGATTTTTCAGAGTTGGTCACCAAACGTGTCAAGGAGCATCCTTTAGTTACAGTCATCGAAGAGGAGATCACTGAAATTCCAGAAGGCATCACTGTGATCGCAACAGGTCCATTGACTTCTGAACCGCTCTCAAAAGCGATCCAAGCGTTTAACGGATCTGAAGGATTTTATTTCTATGATGCCGCAGCTCCAATCGTTGACAAATCAACCATCAATATGGATAAAGTTTATTTGAAATCTCGTTACGATAAAGGTGAAGCAGCCTATCTGAACTGTCCGATGAATGAAGAGGAGTTTTATGCGTTTCGTGAGGCCTTGGTCAATGCAGAGGTGGCTCCTTTGAAAGAATTCGAAAAAGAAAAATTCTTTGAAGGGTGTATGCCGATCGAAGTCATGGCTGGTCGTGGTCCGAAAACCATGTTGTTTGGTCCGATGAAACCAGTTGGGTTAGAAGATCCGAAAACTGGCAAGCGTCCTTACGCAGTGATTCAGCTGCGTCAAGACAATGCGGCGGCTTCTCTTTACAACATCGTTGGCTTTCAAACACATTTGAAATGGGGCGAACAAAAACGGGTATTCCGGATGATCCCTGGCTTGGAAGAGGCTGAATTTGTGCGCTATGGCGTGATGCATCGGAATAGTTTTATGAATTCACCTGAGCTTTTGCAACAAACCTATCAATCGAAAAAACGTGAGGATCTCTTTTTTGCTGGACAAATGACAGGGGTCGAAGGGTATGTGGAAAGTGCAGCCAGCGGGTTGATGGCTGGCATCAACGCTGCCAAACTTGCAAAAGGCGAAGCACCGATCATTATGCCACAAGAAACGACGATTGGTAGTATGGCGTATTATATCACCCATGCTGAAGGCAAACACTTCCAACCAATGAATGCAAACTTTGGGTTGTTGCCAGAACTTCCAGAGCGAATCAGAGACAAGAAATCCCGTTATGAAGCATTGGCAAATCGAGCGTTAGCTGCTTTAGAAAAAGCCAAGGAACAATTATAAGCACGATGATCGAAAACTTTCTTACTGATAATTGGTGAGAAAGTTTTTTTTTAATTTGTCTTGAAACTTTAATCAAGGTGACTTATGATAGACAGTAACAATGACAGAAGGTGGTGAAGATGGTGATCGGAGAATGGATTCATTTGATTCAAAACTATTTACAGCGTTTTCCTACAGTGATCCAATTTTTAGGTTGGCTGATCCTCTTGGTCGGGGTCATTTTCGTTGTCTTTGTTGCATTTAGTTTGCTGTTGGGGCCCTTTATGTGGCTCTACAATCGCATCACAGACAAAAACCGCAGCAATGTCATTAGCCGCAATGAGTTTGTGATCGGCGAACTGACGGAAAAGATTGTCGGAGATACAATCGGCGAAGTCATGGAAATAGGGAGTCAAGGTGCACGTTCTGTTTATCCTGCTCGTTTTTTTCGAGAAGAAGATCGTGAAAACAATGTTCGATTGCCAGTCGGCACCAAAGTCATCATTGTCGATTTTGATAAAAAAGGGATCGCGTTGGTGGTTGAAAGTAAAAATTTTATAGAATAGGAAGTGTTAGGTTATGGTGGATACAGGATCAGCAGTTGATTTTTTAAGTAATCCGATTTTATGGGGCGTTGTCCTCGTAGTTTTATTGATCGCCTTTTTGATGATACGCTACCGAATCGGAAAACCCGATGAAGCGTTGATCGTCACGGGGTCGTTTTTAGGAAAAGAAGGCATCAAGATTTTAAAAAACAGTGGGACGTTTGTGATTCCTATTGTTCAAAAGGCACATAAATTAAGTTTACTGACCCACAAGTTAGAGATTGGGACACCAGAAGTTTATACAGAACAAGGCGTACCGATCAAAGCCAGTGCCACGGTATTAGTGAAAGTCGGCAACAGTACCGAGTCGATCAAGACAGCTGCTGAACAATACTTAGGCAAATCCACTGGTGAACTGGAAGATGAAGCGCAAGAAGTCTTAGAAGGTCACTTACGGGCAATTCTAGGAACGATGACGGTGGAAGCCATCTACAAAAACCGCGATGATTTTGCGGAACAAGTACAAGAAGTTGCCTCTACGGATTTGAAAAAAATGGGGCTGGAGATCGTTTCATTTACGATCAAAGACGTTAGCGACAGCAATGGGTACCTCGATGCTTTAGGGCGTCCCCAGATTGCTGAAGTGAAGAAGAATGCTGAAGTAGCAGAATCCAATGCCTTAAGAGAAACGCGGATCAAGCAAGCCGAGAATGAACAGTTGGCACAGCATGAAGAGATCCGTCGCCAAACAGAAATCGCAGAAGCGACAAAAGATATGGCATTGAAACAAGCGCAGTACAAACAAGAACGTGAAGTTGCGGATGCGAAAGCAGAGCAAATCGCGGTCGGTGAGCAAATGAAAGTACAATTGATCGAGCAAGAAAAAAATATTGAGATTCAAGAGAAACAAGCGGAATTGACAGAAAAAGAATTGAATGCAACTGTCCGTAAAAAAGCCGAAGCAGATAAATATGTCGTTGAACAAAACGCATTAGCAGACAAAGCACGTGAAATCGCCCGAGCACAAGCCGAAGCGGAAAAAGTCAAATTGGCTGCACAAGCGGAAGCGGAACGAATTGAAAAATTAGGTAGTGCCGATGCGGAACGAATCGCAAAAGTCGGTCAAGCCGAAGCGGAAAGCCGAGAAAAAATGGCGATCGCTTTGACCAAGCTGAACGAAGCTGGTATTTTGATGGAATTTATCAAAGTGCTACCTGAAATTGCGAAAGAAGTCAATGCACCCCTTAGCAATATCGATAAAGTGGTCAGCTTTGGCGGCAACGATGGGCTCCAATCAATGGGAGAAGCTGGCTTAGCTCGAACCTTTGATACGATCAAAGAAACCACCGGATTAGACTTAGTGGCGTTGATCAATGACACCATGTCCACAAAACAAGGAAACAAAGAGCTAGTTCAGGCTGTTTCACAAAGCAATGGTTCGCCTCAGCCAGCAACGGAGCGGATCGAATAAAAGGAAATAAATGGAAACGTACCAGTCCCTCTCTATTTTGAGAAAGGGACGGGTACGTTTTTATGGCTCTTTTGAGTGATCTTTCTGAAGAATGATAAGAATCTTACGAAGATTCTTAGAAAATTTTCACAATTATGTCTAAACTTTGAAATATTGATTAAATTCTGACAATTCATTTGTTTTTTTTTGTGGTCTATGCTAAAGTTATTTCGAATCATGAAAAGGGGGGTTACTTTGCAAACGGATCAATTACAAGAAGAGTTTTTTCGTTATCTTATTGTTGAAAGAGGGTATTCGGAAAAGACAAAAAAAGCGTATCAAGAAGATATGAACGATTTTTTTCACTTCTTGAAAGAGTCTGGCAATGAAGACCCGTTAGCGGTGGAGTATCGTGATGTTCGTGTCTATTTGAGCTACTTGACGGAACGAGGGTATAGCCGTAATTCCATCAGTCGGAAAATGGCTAGCTTGCGTTCATTCTACCAATTTCTAACCAAGCATGAGATCGTCAAAGAGAATCCCTTCGCCTACATTCATTTAAAAAAGAAAAACGCTAAATTGCCGCGTTTTTTTTATGAAAAGGAAATGGATGCTCTTTTTCAAAGTGTCGCTGGTGATGAGCCATTACAACAGCGCAATCAAGCATTGTTAGAAGTCCTTTACGGTTCAGGTCTGCGGGTCAGCGAGTGTAGCAGTCTGACGCTGGGCGCGATCGATTGGGAAAGCGGCGTTTTGCTGATCCACGGAAAAGGCAACAAAGATCGCTATGTTCCTTTCGGCAGTTACGCACAAGCGGCAGTCAAGCGCTATCTTTCCTCAGGACGCAAGCAACTGATGGAAAAGCAGAACAAGGAACACGAGGTTCTCTTCGTGAATCATCTAGGTGATGGGATCACTGCAACAGGGATCGAGTATGTGTTGAATCAAATCATCCGAAAAAGCAGTTTAGATAGTAAAATCCATCCTCATATGCTGCGGCATACGTTTGCGACCCATCTATTAAACAACGGCGCCGATATGCGGACCGTTCAAGAATTGTTGGGGCATGCCAATCTATCTACGACACAGATCTATGCGCATGTCACCAAAGACAGTTTACAAAAAAATTATCGCCAATTTCATCCACGTGCGTAAAATTGGTACAGGAGGAACGTAAATGAAGTCAGAATTTCATTCAACCACCATCTGTGCGGTTGAAAAAGATGGCAAGTTTGCCATGGCTGGTGACGGTCAAGTAACGATGGGAGAACAGGTCGTTATGAAAGGAACCGCTCGGAAAGTCCGTCGAATTTACAACGGTGAAGTGATCGTTGGCTTTGCCGGTAGTGTGGCAGATGCCTTTACCTTGGAAGAAAAATTTGAAGGAAAACTCAATGAATACAACGGAAACTTGCAACGAGCTGCAGTAGAATTGGCACAAGAATGGCGGACGCAGCAATCGATGCAAAAATTAGAGGCGATGCTGATCGTCATGAATGACAAGGAGATGCTCTTAGTCTCAGGGACAGGTGAGGTCATTTCGCCAGATGAAGGGATTTTAGCTATCGGTTCAGGTGGAAACTATGCCTTGGCGGCAGCCCGTGCGATGAAACGTTATGGCGGTGAACTATCTGCCAAAGAAATCGCTGAAGGTGCCTTGAATATCGCAGCAGACATTTGTGTCTTTACGAATCACAATATCATTGTAGAAGAGTTTTAAAGAGGGATGACGATATGACAAACCAAAACAAATCACCACGAGAGATCGTGAAAGAATTAGATGAATACATCGTTGGACAAACCAATGCCAAAAAATCCGTGGCGGTTGCATTAAGAAATCGTTACCGCCGACTGCAATTAGATGAAAAAATGCAGCAAGATGTCACACCAAAAAATATTTTGATGATTGGACCAACGGGTGTTGGGAAAACGGAAATTGCGCGACGGTTAGCGAAAATCGTTGATGCGCCTTTTGTTAAGCTAGAAGCAACGAAATTCACAGAAGTCGGTTATGTCGGTCGAGACGTAGAATCGATGGTTCGTGACCTTGTAGAAAACGCGATCCAAATCGTGAAAAAAGAACAATATAAAAACGTACGCATCCAAGCGGAGAAAAAAGCCAATCGTCGTTTAGTAAAAGTCTTAGTTCCTGGTATTAAAAAGGAACAGAAAAAGAACACCAATCCTTATGAACAAATGATGAATATGTTCAACGCCGCACAACAACCAGAAGAACCAAAAGAAGAATTGACAGATGAGATTCGCAGCAATCGCCAAGCAATTTTCGAACAATTAGAAAAAGGCCTTTTGGATAACCGAGAAGTGACGATCCAAGTCGATGAACCGAAAAATCAAGCGCCAATGATGAACAATGGCTTAGAACAAATGGGCATTGATTTGAATGAAACATTAGGTGCATTGAAACCGCAAAAGAAAATTGAACGCACAGTAACCGTGAAAGAAGCGCGAGAATTGTTAATTCAAGAAGAATCCTCCAAACTGGTCAACGACGCGGATATTCATAGCGAAGCATTACGTTTGGCGGAATCTAGCGGCATCATTTTTCTTGATGAAATCGACAAAGTATCTTCGAAATCGCAGCAATCAGGAGAAGTTTCTCGTGAAGGGGTGCAAAGAGATATCTTGCCGATCGTTGAAGGCTCACAAGTCAATACGAAATATGGAACGTTGCAAACCGACCATATTCTCTTTATCGCTTCAGGCGCATTCCATCTATCGAAACCAAGCGATTTGATCCCTGAGTTGCAAGGGCGTTTCCCGATCCGCGTGGAGCTGGATGACTTGACGAAGGAAGACTTTGTTAAAATTTTAACGGAACCAAACAATGCCTTAGTCAAACAATACGTTGCCTTGTTAGGAACCGAGAATGTCAAAGTGGTCTTTACGATGGAAGCCATCGAAAAAATTGCCGAAATCGCGTATCAAGTGAATCGCGATACCGACAATATCGGAGCCCGTCGTTTGCATACGATCCTAGAGAAACTACTTGAAGATCTATTGTTTGAAGCATCTGAGATGCAAATGGGTGAAATCACGATCACAGAAGCGTATGTGGAAGAAAAACTTGCGTCAATCGCAAAAGATGAAGACTTAAGCCGGTATATTTTATAAAGGGAGCGGACCAATGAAAACATTATTAGAAAAGACAAGACAAATCAACGAATTATTGCAACAAAAAAACACCTTTAATTTAGCTTCTGATTTGCCTTACGACAAAATGGCTGTCATTTTAGGAAACATCCTAGACAGCAATGCGTATATTATTAGCGTCGATGGTAGCGTGTTAGGTTTTGTTGAGAACCATGATGTCAATAATGAACGCATCAAAAAAATGTTTGTCGAAAAACAGTTTCCTAAAAATTATACAGATTTAGTCGATCACCTGACTTCCACAGAAGCCAATGTGCCGATCAGTGACGATATGACGGCTTTTCCTGTGGAAGGCCGAGAGCTGTATCCCAACGGACTAACAACCATCGTACCAATCTACGGTGCAGGAGAACGCTTAGGGACGATCATTCTTTCCAGAATCGATACATCCTTTGATGATGATGATTTGGTATTAGCGGAATATAGTGCGACGGTTGTTGGTATGCAATTCTTGTACCAAAAATCCCGTAGTATCGAAGAAGATGTTCGCAGTACCACAGCTGTTCAAATGGCGATCAACACGCTTTCTTATAGTGAGCTAAAAGCTGTTCAAGCAATTTTTGAGGCATTAGAAGGAGACGAAGGTCGTTTGACCGCATCAAGTATCGCTGACCGTATCGGCATCACCCGTTCGGTGATCGTGAACGCTTTGCGTAAATTAGAGTCTGCCGGTATTATTGAATCCCGCTCTTTGGGGATGAAAGGCACCTATTTAAAAGTGCTTAACAGCCGCTTTAAAGAGGAATTGACGAAACATCAATATTAGGAGATGAGACCATGACAGTTACCATCACGGCCGGTCATCTGCAAGCAAAAATTGCAGAAAAAGGGGCTGAGCTGCAAAGCTTAGTCGATACGAGCAATGACCTTGAATATATTTGGCAAGCTGATCCAAACCACTGGGGAAAGCATGCACCGATCTTATTTCCGATCGTGGGTGCGTTAAAAGAGGACACCTATCAACATGAGGGCAAGAGTTATCATTTGCCTCGTCATGGATTTGCCAGAGACATGTTATTTACTGTCGTAGAACAACGCACAGATTACGCTTTGTTTTTACTAGAAAGTTCGACTGAAACCAAAGCAAAGTATCCGTTTGATTTTCAGCTGTATGTCAGTTATGAATTAGGCGGTGATGGCTTAGTCGTCAAATACCAAGTGAAGAATAGCGGTCAAAAAGAACTATTCTTCTCCATTGGTGGACACCCTGCATTCAACGTCCCACTTGAAAAAGGGCTGACTTTTGAAGACTATTATCTTTCTTTTTCTCCAAAGAAATCACGGGTGAAATTGCCGTTAAAAGGCAACTATATTGATTATGAGCAACGCACACTCGGTCAAACGAATACGGATCTACGCTTGACCCATGACATGTTTGCAAATGATGCGCTAGTTTATGAAACGAAAGGATTACATTCCTACTCGATTCGCAGTGAAAAATCGCCTCATAGTGTCACGTTAAGCTACAATAATATGCCGTATGTCGGTTTTTGGTCCACGTATCCAGTGAAATCGCCATTTCTATGTATTGAACCATGGTGCGGCATCGCAGATACGCTAGAAGCCTCCGGTGAGCTGTCAGAAAAGCTGGGGATTCAAGCACTTCCACCTGACGAACTATTTGAAACAAAGTATTCCATTACAGTTAAATAAACGTATGAAAAAAGAAGCTGGGAAAAGCGCAATGACTTTTCTCAGCTTCTGCTTATTTGTTCGTTTGACCCTTATTCAGTCCAAAGGGTACCCGACTTTCGGTCCCATCTTTGATGCGGGTAATGTTTTCACGATGGCGAATAAAGATAAAAATCGTTACGCCGATCGCAATGAAGGTCAGCAGCCAATTTTGCTCAGGCAAGATCGCAGGTGCGATAAAAGGCAAGACGATCGTCGATAAGGTGATCAAACACGCCGCGATCATACTGGTCAGGCTCACCATACTTGTCACATAAAGACAGATAACGAAAATCAATGAAGAATAAATGAAAAAGAGCGGATTGTATCCTAAGAGCATCCCAGCACTTGTCGCCACTGCTTTGCCGCCTTTAAATTTGGCAAAGATCGGGAAGGTATGACCTAAGATCGCACAGACCCCAAACCAGAGCGGATTGACAGTATGGAGACCAAAGATGACTGGCAAGCTGGTCGCCAAAGTTCCTTTTAAGATATCCATCAATAAAACAACGATGCCGGCTTTTTTTCCTAAGACGCGAAATGTATTGGTCGTTCCCGTATTGCCGCTGCCGAATTGGCGAATATCTTTTTTGAAAAACAGTTGGCCAATCCAAACACCAGAGGGGATCGAACCTAAAAGGTAAGCAACAATAAATAAAAGAATCGTATTCATAATAACCAACTTTCTTTGCAAGGCTAGGGCAATTTTAGCATGAAAACGCCTTTCCAACAATAAGAAAATCTTTCGCTGGTCAGACAAAGAAGAAAAACAGCTTTTCTCAGAGCTGTGAAACACAAACAAGCCATTTTGCGACTCTAGCTTGTGCAAACAAAGGAAAAAGGATAAGATAGTTTAGAAAAATGTTCGCTTGAAAAAAGCGTATTTTGTGTTAAGATTTTTTTTGCAGTCCTTTCAGCATTAGAAAAGGACTGATCAAGATTAAAGGAGCGGTGGGTTTGGCAAAGAAAACCACAGAATATAATGATGCTTCCATTCAGGTCTTAGAGGGTCTGGAAGCAGTAAGAAAACGACCAGGAATGTATATCGGCTCGACCGATAGCCGCGGCTTGCACCACTTAGTGTATGAAATCGTCGATAATGCGGTTGATGAGGCACTCTCAGGATACGGCAATGAAATCGATGTTACGATCCATAAAGACAATAGTATCAGTGTTCGAGACAATGGTCGGGGAATGCCGGTCGGGACACATGCATCTGGAATCCCAACTGTTGAAGTGATCTTCACCGTGTTACATGCTGGCGGAAAGTTTGGCCAAGGCGGCTACAAAACTTCTGGCGGCCTTCATGGGGTTGGTGCCAGTGTTGTAAATGCCTTATCCAGCTGGCTAGAAGTGGTCATCGTTCGAGACGGTATCGAATACAAACAGAGCTTCAAAGACGGCGGGAAACCAGCAGGTACTTTGAAAAAAATCGGCAAAACCCGTAAACCAACGGGAACAACCGTTACGTTCAAACCAGACGATACAATCTTTTCTGCAACCAAATTCTCCTATGAGATTCTCGCTGAACGTTTGAGAGAATCAGCGTTCTTGTTGAAAGGGGTCAAAATCTCCCTGACGGACGAACGTGGGGAAGAACCGATTCATGAAGTCTTTTTATATGAGGAAGGCATCAAAGAATTTGTTGATTATTTAAATGAAGAAAAAGATACCTTGACCCAAGTGGTTTATTTTTCTGGCACGAAAGAAGCCATCGAAGTAGAGCTTGCCTTTCAATACAATGATGGGTATTCAGAAAACGTCTTGTCCTTTGTCAACAATGTACGTACCAAAGATGGCGGTACCCATGAAGTTGGGATGAAGACGTCAATGACCAAAGCCTTCAATGAGTATGCCCGCAAGGTCAATTTGTTGAAGGAAAAAGATAAGAACCTTGAAGGCAGTGATTTCCGTGAAGGGTTAGCGGCAGTTCTGTCGATCCGCGTGCCAGAAAATCTTTTGCAATTTGAAGGACAGACCAAAGGGAAATTAGGGACACCCTTAGCAAGAAATGCGGTAGACAATGTGATTGGTGAGCAGCTAGGCTATTATCTACAAGAAAACAGTGAAATGAGTCAAATGCTGGTTCGTAAAGCGATCAAGGCAAGAGAGGCCCGTGAAGCTGCCAGAAAGGCGAGAGAAGAAAGCCGTACTGGAAAGAAACGCAAAAAAGGCGAGTCACTGCTTTCTGGTAAATTAACACCTGCGCAATCTCGTAATCCTAAGAAAAATGAATTGTATTTGGTGGAGGGGGATTCTGCGGGTGGTTCAGCAAAGCAAGGACGAGACCGCAAGTTCCAAGCCATCTTGCCATTGCGAGGCAAAGTCATCAATACTGAAAAAGCCAAGATGCAGGATATTTTGAAAAATGAAGAAATCAATACGATGATCTATACTATCGGTGCCGGTGTTGGCCCAGAGTTTTCAATTGAAGACTGCAACTATGATAAAGTGATCATCATGACCGATGCGGATACCGATGGGGCGCACATCCAAGTGCTGCTTTTAACCTTTTTCTACCGGTATATGAAACCTTTGATCGAAGCGGGGAAAGTATACATTGCTTTGCCGCCTCTGTACAAAGTGTCAAAAGGGTTAGGGAAAAAAGCAGTAGTCGAATACGCTTGGACCGATGATGAACTAAGCAAACTGACCCAAAAAATCGGCAAAGGCTATCTCCTACAGCGCTACAAAGGGTTAGGAGAAATGAATGCCGACCAATTGTGGGAAACGACCATGGACCCAGAAACGCGGACACTGATTCGGGTACGGATCGATGATGCTGCCCAAGCAGAACGTCGCGTCACCACTTTGATGGGGGACAAGGTAGAACCTCGTCGGAAGTGGATCGAAAGTCATGTTCAATTTAGTTTAGAAGAAGATGGCAGTATTTTGGATAAAAAAGAAGATACGGTACCTGAATTAGTTGATGAAAAATTAATGGATACCGAACAAGCAGACAGCAAACAGTTAGTTAAGGAATAGGAGGTGGTCTCTTGGAACACAAAAGCAATATACAAGAATTGACATTGGAAGAAGTGATGGGAGATCGCTTCGGTCGATATTCCAAATACATTATTCAAGAACGGGCATTGCCAGATATTCGTGATGGGTTAAAACCGGTTCAGCGACGGATTTTATTTGCCATGAACCAAGACGGCAATACCTATGACAAAGGCTTCCGCAAATCAGCAAAATCTGTCGGAAATATCATGGGGAATTTTCACCCCCATGGGGACTCGAGTATCTATGAAGCAATGGTCCGCATGAGTCAAGACTGGAAGCTACGTCAGATTTTGATTGAAATGCACGGGAACAACGGGAGTATGGATGGTGATCCGCCAGCTGCCATGCGTTATACGGAAGCACGGCTTTCGGAATTAAGTGGTGAGCTATTAAAAGATATTGAAAAAAACACCGTGGAATTAGTTTGGAACTTTGATGATACTGAAAAAGAACCAACTGTTCTACCAGCAAAATACCCGAATCTGTTAGTCAATGGCTCAACTGGGATCTCAGCTGGTTATGCAACAGAGATCCCTACCCACAATTTAGGGGAAATCATCGATGGAACGATCTATTTGATCGACCATCCGCAAGCTTCTTTGGATCAGCTGATGAAGTACATTCCTGGCCCTGATTTTCCAACAGGGGGTATTTTACAAGGGAAAGAAGAAATCAAAAAAGCGTATGAAACAGGCAAAGGCAAAGTGATCCTGCGTTCGAAAACCAAGATCGAAGACATCAAAGGCGGCAAACAGCAAATCGTCATCAATGAGATCCCGTATGAGGTCAATAAAGCCAACTTAGTCAAAAAAATGGATGAGATCCGTTTGAATAAACGCATTGATGGGATTGCTGAAGTACGAGATGAAACAGATCGTACTGGACTACAGATTGTTGTCGAGCTGAAAAAAGAGGCAAATGCGCAAGGGATTTTAAATTATTTATTTAAGAATACCGAATTGCAGATCAACTACAACTTCAACATGGTGGCAATCGACAATATGCGTCCTCAGCAAGTCGGATTAAAGCGGATTTTAGAAAGCTACATCAAACATCGCCGTGAAGTGATCGAAAAACGCAGTCGTTTTGAGCTGCAAAAAGCGCAAAAAAGACAGCATATCGTTGATGGGCTGATCAAAGCTTTGTCGATCCTTGATGAGGTGATCGCTACCATTCGCGGTAGTAAAGACAAAAAAGATGCCAAAAATAATCTGGTGGTTCAACATGGTTTTACCGAAGAACAAGCAGAAGCCATTGTGAACTTACAGTTGTATCGCTTGACCAATACGGACATTACACAATTGCAAGCAGAAGCAAAAGAACTTGCAGAAACGATCGCTGAATTGACAACGATTTTGAATGAAGAAAATGAATTGCTGAAAGTGATCAAGAAAGAACTGCGAGAGATCAAGAAAAAATATACGACGCCGCGGTTGACTGAGATCGAAGCAGAAATTCAAGAAATCAAGATCGAAACACAAGTCTTGGTCGCCCAAGAAGAAGTCGTCGTGACGGTCACAAGAGACGGCTATGTCAAACGCAGCAGCTTGCGTTCTTACGGTGCTTCAAAACCAGAAGAGATCGGCATGAAAGAAGGTGACTCTTTACTTTACAGTAATCAAATGAACACGTTGGATCACCTGTTGTTGGTTACTAATAAAGGGAACACGATCTATCGACCGGTCCATGAATTACCTGATTTAAAATGGAAAGATTTAGGAGAACATATTTCGCAAACAGTCATGACACTGGCGCAAGATGAAATGATCATTGGGGTCTTTGCGTACAAAGAGATCGATCCATTGAAAAATTTCGTGCTGATCAGTAAAAACGGTATGATCAAACAGACACGAATGACGGAATTTGAACCTTGGCGCACCTATAAAACACGGCCAATGACGATTATGAAGCTGAAAGATGAATCAGATGAATTGGTCAACGTCTTTTTGACGGATCAAACGGAAGAAATGGATGTATTCTTAGTCAGTCATCTTGCCTTTGGCTTACGCTACCCGCTTAATGAAGTGCCTGTCGTGGGACCAAAAGCAGCTGGGGTCAAAGCGATGAACCTTAAAGCGGATGATTATCTTATCAATGGGTTGCTCGTTTATTCCGAAGGGGATACACCGATCGTTTTGATCACCCAACGTGGCGCAGCAAAACGAATGTTGGCTCAAGAAATCAACCAATTAGGTCGGGCGAAGCGCGGATTGATGGTCTTGCGGGAATTGAAGAAAAATCCTCATCGCGTCGTCTATATGGGCAGTGGGGAAAATCAGCAACTGCTAGTGACGAATCAAAAAGGACAATCCTTTGAAGTGATCACCAACCAAATCCCGATCAATGATCGGACCTCCAACGGCTCATTTATCATGGATGAGAAAACAGGGGGACAAATCTACGAAGTGAAAACCCAAATCAGTCCTGCAATCGCAGAGGATTCTGTACTATAAATTATAACAAAGCAACCCTTCTGTACCAGTACAGAAGGGTTGCTTTTTGTCTCATAATTAATCTTTCACATTAACGAAAAAGGTACTTTAATAAAAGTTTCACATTTATTAAACACCTATAAATCAACGTTTTTAGTAATTAATATCTTAAAAAAAAATAAATTGTTAAAAATAATTCTTGAAAATGCTTGCAATCATTAAGGTGTGTGTTATACTGTTCACGTAAAGCTGTTACATTAGTGAACAGAAAATTTAAGGAGGTCCATCAAATGGAACAATGGAATGGATTTAAAGGAAAAACTTGGAAAGAAGAAGTAAACGTACGCGACTTCATCCAAGAAAACTACACACCTTATGACGGAACAGATGAATTCCTAGCAGATGCTACTGAAGCAACGACGAAGCTATGGGATCAAGTCATGGAACTGAACAAGCAAGAGCGTGAAGCTGGCGGCGTATTGGATATGGATACAAAAGTCGTTTCAACGATCACTTCTCATGGACCTGGCTACTTAGACAAAGACTTAGAAACAGTTGTTGGTTTCCAAACGGAAAAACCATTTAAACGCAGCTTGCAACCATTTGGTGGCATCCGCATGTCAGAACAAGCAGCAGAATCTTATGGCTATGAAATTGATGCGGAAGTCTCTCACATTTTCCGTGACTACCGTAAAACACATAACCAAGGAGTTTTTGATGCTTATACACCTGAAATCAGAGCAGCGCGCCGTTCTGGTGTAATCACAGGTCTTCCTGATGCTTACGGCCGTGGCCGAATCATTGGTGACTACCGACGTGTGGCATTATACGGTGTGGACTTCTTGATCAAAGAAAAACAACAAGACCTATTGTATTGCGGAAACGGAACGATGTCTGAAGACATTATCCGCCAACGTGAAGAATTGAGTGAACAAATTCGTGCGTTAAGCGAATTGAAAGAATTAGGAAACATTTACGGATTTGATATTTCTAAACCAGCTCAAACGGCGAAAGAAGCATTCCAATGGTTATATCTTGGTTACTTAGCAGCCATCAAAGAGCAAAATGGTGCAGCAATGTCATTGGGACGTACGTCAACTTTCCTTGATATTTATGTTGAACGCGATTTGAAAAATGGCGTGATCACTGAAGAAGAAGCACAAGAAATCGTTGACCATTTCGTCATGAAACTACGTCTTGTGAAATTTGCTCGGACGCCTGATTACAACGCATTGTTCTCTGGTGACCCAACTTGGGTAACTGAATCAATCGCTGGTATGGGTGAAGACGGACGTCATATGGTAACGAAAAACAGCTTCCGTTTCTTACACACTTTAGCAAACTTAGGCCCAGCACCAGAACCAAACTTGACTGTTTTATGGTCAACACGTTTGCCTCATAATTTCAAAACATTTTGTGCGAAAATGTCTATCCAAACATCAGCGATTCAATATGAAAACGATGATGTGATGCGTGGACATTGGGGCGATGACTACGGAATCGCTTGTTGTGTATCCGCAATGCGTATCGGGAAACAAATGCAATTCTTTGGTGCTCGTGCCAACTTAGCAAAAACATTGTTGTATGCAATCAACGGTGGGGTCGATGAAAAATCAAAAGCACAAGTTGGACCAAAATTCCAACCAATTACTTCTGAATACTTGGATTACAACGAAGTAATGGAAAAATATGACACAATGATGGACTGGATTTGTGATCTGTATGTGAACACATTGAACATCATTCATTACATGCACGACAAATATTCTTATGAACGCATTGAAATGGCGCTACAAGATACAGACATTCTACGTACGATGGCTACTGGTATCGCTGGTTTCTCTGTTGCAGTTGACTCATTATCAGCGATCAAATATGCCAAAGTTCGTACGATCCGTGATGAAAACGGCATTGTTGAAGATTACGAAATCGAAGGTGATTATCCGAAATACGGAAACAATGATGACCGCGTAGATGATATCGCAGTCAACTTGTTGAAAGCCTTCATGAAAAAAGTAAAACGCACGAAAACATACCGTGATTCAAAACACACAACGTCGATCCTTACTATCACTTCTAACGTGGTTTATGGTAAGAAAACAGGGAACACGCCTGATGGACGTCGTGCAGGCGCACCATTTGCTCCAGGTGCAAACCCAATGCATGGTCGCGATACGCATGGTGCTTTGGCAAGCCTTTCATCAGTTGCGAAATTACCATATGATTACTCATTAGATGGTATTTCAAACACCTTCTCGATCGTACCTAAAGCATTAGGACGTGACGACGAAACACAACAAGAAAACCTAGCAACAATGCTAGATGGCTATGCAGCAAAAGGTGGTCACCACTTAAATATCAACGTATTTAACCGTGACACATTGCTTGATGCGCAAGCTCACCCAGAAAAATACCCACAATTAACAATTCGGGTATCTGGCTATGCAGTAAACTTCATTAAATTAACAAAAGAACAACAAGATGACGTGATTGCTCGTACAATGCACGAAGCAATGTAATAAGCAACAACTTCAGGCGGCGGACGGGAAAATCCGCCGCCTCTTGTTTTGAAAGTATCAGACGGAGCGTGGTCATCCGTCGTTTCGAAGAAAGGAAGAGCATTATGGCAGTAACAGGACAAGTACATTCAACAGAAAGTTTTGGATCAGTAGATGGACCAGGTATCCGTTTTATTGTATTCATGCAAGGATGCCGCATGCGTTGCCAGTTTTGTCATAATCCAGATACATGGAAGATTGGCACCGGTGTCGAACGAACGACTGATGATGTCTTAGAAGAGGCATTGAAATATCGCGAATTCTGGGGACAAAAAGGTGGGATCACCGTCAGTGGTGGGGAACCATTGCTTCAGATGGACTTTCTGATCGATCTGTTTCGTAAAGCCAAAGCAGAAGGTGTCAGCACGACATTAGATACTTGTGGAAAACCATTTACACGGGAAGAACCATTTTTTAGCAAGTTTCAAGAGCTGATGACCGTTACTGACTTGTTATTGTTTGATATCAAGCACATCGATAACAAAGCCCATAAAGAGCTAACTACCCAATCGAACGATAATATTTTGGATATGGCGAATTATCTTTCAGAGATCAATCAGCCTGTCTGGATTCGTCACGTGCTGGTTCCTTTTAGAAGCGACTATGATGAATTTTTGATCCGTTTGGATGAGTTTATCAAAACACTGAAGAATGTCGATAAAGTAGAGATCTTGCCTTATCACACGATGGGGAAATACAAGTGGGATGAGCTTGGTTTGAAATATCCCCTTGAAGGGATCGAACCACCAACAGAAGATCGGGTGAAAAATGCCAAGCGTTTGCTTCATGTAGACGACTATAAAGGTTACTTAACCCGTTGATCAAAACAGGAAAGAAGAGATTGCTATTGCTTCTTTCCTGTTTTTTTACTATGATTAGAAAGTGAATATCAATTGAAATAGGAGCGATGAAGAAATGTCGAAAATATTAGTATTCGGTCATCAAAATCCTGATACCGACGCCATTGGTGCAGCAATTGCCTTTGCAAATTTACAAAATCAACTTGGAAAAGATTGTGAAGCAGTAGCGCTTGGTACACCGAATGAAGAGACACAATTTGCGTTAGATACCTTTGGCCTAACTGCCCCTCGGGTGATCGATTCAGTGGCAAAGGAAACCCAAGAAGTAATGTTAGTGGATCATAATGAATTTCAACAAAGTGCAGCGGATATTGCGGATGTCACTGTGTTGGCAGTTGTTGATCATCATCGTATCGCTAACTTTGAAACGGCAAATCCACTGTATTATCGTGCAGAGCCGGTCGGTTGTACAAGTACGATCGTGTTGAAATTATACAAAGAAAATCAAGTGGAAATTCCAAAAGCGATCGCAGGAATCATGCTCTCAGCGATCATCTCTGATACATTGTTGTTTAAATCACCAACATGTACCGACGAAGACGTAACAGCAGCCAAAGAACTAGCCGTTATAGCAGATGTAGAACTGGAAGTCTATGGATTAGATATGTTAAAAGCTGGTACGAATCTTGGAACGAAATCAGCAGCAGAATTGCTGGACCTAGATGCCAAAAGCTTCCCAATGGGTGCTAAAAACATCCGTATCGGACAAGTCAACACGGTTGATCTAAAAGAAGTCTTTGACCGTCAAGCAGAGTTGGAAGCGGCTATGAAGGATTCAATGGCAGCAAATGGCTATGATCTGTTCTTGCTGGTTGCCACTGATATCTTAGATAGTAATTCTGAGCTGCTAGTCGTTGGTGAACCAACTGCCCCAGTAGAAGCAGCCTTTAAAACGACAGTAACCAACAATCGTGCGTTTTTACCTGGTGTCGTTTCTCGTAAAAAACAAATCGTACCTCAATTAACAGAGGTTTTTGAAGGATAATTAAGCTAACTGTCTGAATGCTGGTGAGATCTGTTTTGGTAGATCAAGCCAGCATTTTTCATGATTGTTTGGATAAGGAGTACACGCAGTGAAATTTTTTTATAGTCCCCACTTTCGCTCATTGCAACCGATACTGGAATCTTCGAAATTCCATGAATTGGTAGAGGAGCTATTAAATAGCCAAGAGCCGCCGACACTACGAGCATTAAAATCGACGTTTACAGATGGTTCTTTTGATAAAATTCTTGACCGCTTGATCGCAGAAAAGTTGATCATCCGTCAAGAACGACGCTATTATTTAGGCTTCCCCATCTATACTGAACATGATCAACAGCAGATACAAGTAAGTGATGATTTCTATCAAGCAGCGCGCAATTGGTCAACACAAGAAATCGCTGGTTTTATCAAAAGTTTTGCTGCGTCAAGTGTTGAAAATAAATACTTTTACGGTTGTCAGCAAGGAGTTGAACAAGGAGCGGTCTATGCATTGAGTCATGAACAATTTCAGTTGATCTCTTACTCAGAAACACAGTGGCCACCAACACTGCCTGCTTTTTTTGAAGCGAATGAACAGTTGCGCACCCTTGCGATCTATGATGAATTAATGGATTTGATCGGTGATGTCGATCCAGTCTATTACTTAGACCAAGTGAGTGTGATCCTTGAACGCATTCGTAAAAATAAAAAAGTCCGTCCGAGTATTTTTCTGGAATCACTTCAACGGGTCGAGATCATAAGCCCTGAGCTACATTTGTTGCTGGAAGAAATAAATTGTGATAATCTAAAAAACGAGCGTTATCCGTCTTCTGAAAAGGATCTGTTCGTCCAACGCCTTGTGATCGCTCACTTGGCAAACAAATCAAGTTCATACAATACACTTTATTTCAATAATAATTAAAATTTCTAATAATTATGTTATTTGTTTTAAATTTTCTGACTATTAAAAAGTTGCTAGATTCGATTCTAGCAGCTTTTTTTCTTATTTCTTCAAATGATAATTTGATGAATAAAAATTAAAAAACAACAATCGTTTTGTTTGGAGTTTTGATTTCTTGATGATATGATGATTCTAGAACTTTGAAAGGGGATATAAAAATGGAAGGATATAAAACGGTTGATTTTGAACAGTTGGAACAAAACAAAACGAAAGCAGAAATGATCACGTTCGTATCAATGTCAGAAATAGAAGCTGCTCGGCAAGCAATTACAAAAGCGGGGATCGATGAAACGCGTTTTTCTGATGGCGATCTCATTCTTGCGTTAAAACAACAGGAACGGTTTGGGGCAAATACGATCGTTTCCGTGATCATTGATTGGCTCATCAATCAAAACTATCTGGTGAATCCAGCTCATGCCATGCGTTACTTAGCAAAGAAAATGGCAAATGGGCCAGTGACGAGTTACAAATTATTAAGTGAGGGTGAGTTTGATTGTGACGGGAACTATTACTTGATTGCTCGAACAAACACCTCCTCATCGGCAAATAAAGTCTATAAAGTTTACACGGATGGACAAGTAAAAGAGCTTTGGCAGGCAAAATAAGTACAGATGATTTCGGCTCTAGTGAATAAGGAAAACGGCTGTGTAAGCAGTAGTTAGCGGAAAAAGGATTTTTTTAGATTGAAGGTTGTGAAAGACGCGTGAAACTAAACATTCGAATCGGCTTAGCTGGCAGTCATCTTCTGATTGGTGCATTCAGCTTGCTCGGCGCTCTGCTGACGCTTTATAAAGTACCGACAAGTTTTGGTGCGATCCAAGCCTTGTTAGGTGAAATTTATTATACCGATACGGTATTTGACCGATTTACTCAGCTCTTCTTGTTGGGGATCATCAGTCTTTATACCGTGGTGACCAGTTTTTATGGGTTTCGATTTTGGTGTTTTTGCTCCGCCTCTTCTGCATTTGGGACACTGTTGGCATATTTTGAATTAACTGAAACACTTCCAGTGATGGTAGTTTTCATTCTTGTTTTAGCAAGTTTGTTTCAGTTATGGGTAGTCACATACTTCATTTTCCAAAAGCTAAAAAGTAGAGCTGAAACAGGTTGAACAGATACGTTCAAGCTGTTTTTTTCTGTCAAAGATTATTTGCTGGCAACTAAGGTTATTGCGTTACTAGCGCAGTGTTTTATGCTATGCTAGATAGAGAGATGTAGTTGATTTTGAAACGATTTCTAAAAGATGAAAGAGCGTAACAAGTTCGTTGGCATTTCAGTCAACGATCAAAATGAATTTGAGGAGGACTGATGAGAGAGTGGTTACCAAACAACAGGTACTGACTGCGGAAAAAGACTTTCTGAGTGGTGAAAATTTTTATGTACAGCATTTCTTAGGCGCCCATCAAGTAGATGATGGCTACGTGTTTCGCGTTTGGGCACCAAATGCTCAGCAAGTTTGGCTTGTTGGCGACTTCAACCAATGGACGGATACCTTGCCGATGAACAAAAGGACGGAATCCGGTGTTTGGGAAATTGAGACCAACCAAGTAAAAGAAGGACAGCTTTACAAATACAAAGTAAAACAATCAAATGGACGAGAAGTATTGAAGATCGATCCTTTTGCTGTCCATTTTGAAGCTCGACCAGGAACTGCTGCCGTGTTGCATTCGATCCCACAAAAAAAATGGCGGGATGGGTTATGGCAAGGACGGAAAAAAAGACAAAAAACATTTAATCGACCTCTTAATATTTATGAAGTTCATGCCAGCTCCTGGAAGCACCACGAAGATGGCACCCCTTATCGCTTCTCCGAATTAAAAGATGAACTTATTCCTTACGTGAAAAAAATGGGCTACACCCATATCGAATTTATGCCTTTGATGGAACATCCCTTAGGAACCTCCTGGGGCTATCAATTGACTGGTTACTTTGCACTTAGCTCCTATTATGGGACACCAGAAGAATTTCAAGACTTTGTAGAGGCTTGTCATTTGGAAAATATAGGTGTCTTCGTTGATTGGGTGCCAGGACATTTTTGTGTCAATGATGACAGTCTTGCCTATTATGATGGCACGCCGACCTTTGAATACATGGATGAAAACCGTGCGAAAAATGTTCGCTGGGGTGCGATCAACTTTGATCTAGGCAAACCGCAAGTCCAAAGCTTTCTGATCTCAAGTGCATTGTTCTGGATCGAATTTTACCACATTGATGGTATTCGGGTAGATGCCGTTTCCAACATGATCTATCGCGATTATGATGAAGGTCCATGGGAACCGAATCACGAAGGGGGCAATCGGAATTTTGAAGGGTACTATTTCTTACAAAAGCTCAATTCAGTCATCAAGTTAGCCCATCCTGCAGTTGTCATGATTGCAGAGGAAAGTACTTCCGAGACCAAAATAACAGGAATGGTCGAAGGAGGCGCTCTCGGGTTTGACTACAAATGGAATATGGGCTGGATGAATGATGTCCTGCGTTTTTACGAAATGGACCCGATTTTCCGTAAAGATCATCTAAGCCTTTTATCTTTTTCTTTCATGTATCGGATGCAAGAAAATTATATCTTGCCACTCTCACATGACGAAGTGGTTCATGGCAAAAAAAGTTTGATGCACAAAATGTGGGGAGACCGCTACAAACAGTTTTCACAACTACGAAATCTCTTTACGTACATGATGATGCATCCAGGGAAAAAACTGTTATTCATGGGTAGTGAATGGGGACAGTTTTTAGAATGGAAATATGATCATGGTCTTGAATGGGTCGATTTAAACGACGCATTCAATGCAAAAATGCAGTTCTTCACCCAGACCTTGAATGAATTATACAAAGAAGAACGAGCCCTTTGGGAATTGGATGATCAAGAAGATTCATTGATGGTGATCGATGCAGACAACTTAGATGAAACGACATTGACTTTCTTACGACAAGGAAAAACGAAAAAAGATTTCTTGATCGTGGTTGTCAATCTGACACCAGTGGAGCGTCACGATTTTGCGATCGGCGTGCCATACGAAGGAACGTATCGCGAGATTTTAAACACGGAACGGGATGTATTTGGTGGAACTTGGGTGGCGAATAACCCAGACTGCCAGACCAGTAATACCCCTTTTAAGCAATACGACTATCAAATCAAAACAATTTTGCCTGCACTTGGGGCTTTAATCATCAAACCAGAAAAAATCAAAATGACTCGAAAAAAAGCAGTAAAGAAAGCACAAAAAAAAGAGTAGAGGGGGAACGGTGAGTAGATCACCAAACAAAATGAAAACAGAGATGTTAGCAATGATCCTCGCAGGGGGACAAGGGACTCGATTAGGGAAATTAACAAAGAATATTGCTAAACCAGCGGTTCCATTTGGTGGCAGATATCGGATCATCGATTTCACGTTGAGTAATTGTGTCAATTCAGGAATCAAAAATGTGGGTGTTGTCACTCAGTACCAGCCATTAGCACTAAACAACCATATCGGAAATGGTGCAAGCTGGGGATTGGATGGAATTAGTACCGGTGTGACGATCTTACAGCCATATTCAAATTCAGAAGGCGAAAAATGGTTTGAAGGAACCGCCCATGCGATCTATCAAAACATCGCTTATATCGA
Source organism: Enterococcus sp. DIV0213h (assembly GCF_051711285.1). Classification (NCBI taxonomy): domain Bacteria; kingdom Bacillati; phylum Bacillota; class Bacilli; order Lactobacillales; family Enterococcaceae; genus Enterococcus; species Enterococcus sp. DIV0213h. The sequence goes on along the minus strand of NZ_JBIOMH010000001.1, from coordinate 2,440,360 downwards.
TGAGATGGACCCGCAATATGTCTTGATTTTATCAGGGGACCATATCTACAAAATGGATTATGAAGAAATGCTGGAAAAACACAAAGAAAATGATGCTTCATTGACGGTTGCAGTTCTCGAAGTACCGATGAAAGATGCCTCGCGTTTCGGAATCATGAACACCGATAAAAATGACCGTATCATCGAATTTGATGAAAAACCAGCCGAACCAAAAAGCAATCTCGCTTCAATGGGGATCTATATTTTCGATTGGAGTCGTCTGCGCAGTATGCTGTTGAGTAACTATACAAAAGACGGCGAAATGGTCGATTTTGGGAAACATGTCATTCCTTCTTATCTCGAAAGCGGCGACAACGTTTTTGCCTATCGCTTCTCTGGCTATTGGAAAGACGTAGGAACGATCGATTCATTGTGGGAAGCCAATATGGAATTTATTGATCCAGCAATGGAGTTGAATATTCGGGATAAAAGTTGGCAAGTATTTTCTAAAAACCCAATCGCACCACCACATTTTGTGACTGAGACCGGGGCTGCGAGAAACTCTCTCGTGATGGATGGCTGTTATGTTGCAGGGGAAATCGAGCACAGTATTTTATCAGAAAATGTGCAGGTGAAAGAAGGATCGACGATCAAGGACAGCGTGATCATGCCTGGAGCGGTGATCGGTAGAAATGTTAAATTAAACCGAGTGATCGTTGGGGAAAATGCAGTGATTGGTGACGATGCAGAGATCGATGGAACAGACGAAATTGCCGTAGTCGGCTATTCTGAAATTTTAGGGGTGACGATTGATGAGAACTAATAAAATGTGTGCGATTTTAGGGAATCTGCAACGATACCAAGACTTGATGCCATTAACAGAAAACCGTCCGCTGTCGACTTTATTGTTTGACTGCAAATATCGCTTGTTAGATTTTAATCTTTCAAGTATCGAAAATGCCAATATCAAACAAGTCTATATGATTTTCAATGAAGGAGAAACGCAGTCGGTCTTCGATCATATCGGTGGCGGAAAAGAGTGGAACTTGGACGGCGTACAAAACCGTTTCTTTATTCACCTGTTCCAAGACTCATTGAAAAAGCAAGCAGAAGGACAAGAGTATTATTATAATGTCATCGACTATTTGGAAAAATCCAAATCGGATCATACCGTATTTATGGGCAGCAAAGTCTTATGCAACATTGATTTGCGTGCCTTGCTGAAAATCCATCAGCTACAAGGCAATGAAATGACCGTCGTATACAAACGCATCAGCAGTGACAATGTTTGCGAAAGTGATCTGTTGTTCAATGTAGACAGTGAAGGTCACTTAGAAGAAGCGATCCAAGCGAAAAAAGGTGAGGTCAGTGACCTTGTCAACTTATGTACGGATATTTTTATCATTCAAACAGATCGTCTGATCGCTGCGCTAAAAGAGGGGCAAAAAGTTGGCGCAACGGCAGACCTCGGTCAATTTTTACGAGAAATGATCGCTGTTGAAAATACAGGTCTATATGAGTACACTGGTTACTTAAGTAACATTTATGACATCTCTTCTTACTATCAAACAAATATGGATATGCTCGATGTGCATAAATTTACGTCGTTGCTTTATTCGAATCAAAAGATCTATACCAAACTGAAAAACGAAGTGCCAACGTATTATTCAGAAACATCTGACGTGAAAAATAGCCACTTTGCTTCTGGCTGCATCGTGGAAGGAACGGTCGAACAGTCACTCGTTGCCCGCCGCACGAAGATCCATCCTGAAGCAAAAGTCAAAGGAGCGATCATCTTCGGAAATAATGAGATCAAAGCAGGTGCCGAAGTCTCTTATGCGATCCTAGATAAAAATGTGACCATCGCAGAAGGTGTCAAAGTGCAAGGAACCAAAGAAACGCCAATCGTCATTAAGAAAAATTCTCATGTGACCCAAGACGTTATTGGAGGGGCAAGCGCATGAAGGTTCTGTTTACAGCAGCGGAATGCGCCCCATTTTTTAAAACAGGCGGATTAGGGGATGTTGCAGGGGCATTACCAAAAGAATTGGTCAAAAAAGGCGTCGAGACGATTGTGGTCTTACCCTATTTCACGAAAATGCCTGCTGAATACCAGGAGCAAATGGAAGATTGTTTTTCCTTTGAAGTGGCGGTCGGTTGGCGCAAGCAATATTGTGGGATCAAAAAATTAGTTCTAGGCTCTGTGACCTATTATTTCATAGACAATCTCTACTATTTTGGCCGCGAACGGCTCTATGATTTTTATGATGATGGGGAACGCTTTGCTTTCTTCCAATTAGCCGTGATCGAAATGATGGAACGCATTGAATTTATTCCAGACATCGTGCATGTCAATGATTACCATACGGCGATGATTCCCTTCTTGATCAAAGAAAAATATCATTGGATTCAAGCGTATCAAAACATACGCACCGTTTTGACGATCCATAACATTGGGTTTCAAGGGTGGTATAGTCGCGATATTTTACCAGATCTTTTTGGTATGGGGACTGAGAGATACGATGATGGCACACTACGTTTAAACGATTGCTTGAACTTTATGAAAGCAGGAATCTTGTATGCGGACCGCATCACGACGGTCAGTCCTTCCTATAGTGAAGAAATCAAAACCTCTGAGTTCGGCTGTGGGCTTGAAGTGATTTTACGTATGGAAAGCGGCAAACTCAGCGGCATTTTAAACGGAATTGATTACGAAATGAACGATCCAGAAACCGATCCTCATTTGGACTATCCTTTCAGTGTCGAAGATTTATCAGGAAAAGCTAAAAACAAGCGAGCGCTACAAGAAAAATTTGGTTTGCCTACCCGTAAAGATGTCCCATTGATTTCTGTTGTTAGCCGTTTGACCACTCAAAAAGGGTTCCATTTGGTCCTTGAAGAAATGGAAAATCTCTTGCAATTTGATGTTCAGTTCATCTTACTAGGGACTGGCGAACATGATTTTGAAGAAGGCTTTCGCTATTTTGCTCAGAGATATCCTGACAAATGTGCTGCCGCGATTTCTTTTGATATTGCATTGGCGCAAAAGTTATACGCAGCAGCGGATCTTTTCTTGATGCCTTCCGCCTTCGAACCATGCGGACTGTCACAGATGATCGCGATGCGTTATGGTACATTACCGGTCGTTCACGAAATCGGTGGCTTGAAAGATACGGTAGATTCCTATAATCCGATCACGAAACAAGGTACCGGCTTTGGCTTTCAAGAGTTTTCACCATTTTACTTGATGAATGCCTTGAAGCAAGGGGTCGAATTGTATCAATCTGATCAGGCAACGTGGAACGTATTGGTCAAGCAAGCAATGGCAAAAGATTTCAGCTGGAATCAAAGTTCCGATCTTTATATCCAGTTGTATAATACTATCAAAGTTTGATTGTTTTAAGACAGAAGAATCCTTGTCTGCAACAGAACTGCTAGTTGTAAGACTAGCAATTTTGGCGGCAAGGATTCTTCTTTTTTATAAATTGAATGCAAAAAGGAGTGTAACCCTATGACAAAAGAACGATTGCGTGAACTGCTAGAAATCAGTGTTCATGAACTCTTTGCGATTGAAGTGGATGAAGCTTCACCACAGGAATTGTTTCAAGCACTAGCCAATGTGGTGAAGCAAATGTATTCAGAAGACTGGCGTCAAACCAGAAAAAATCTCTTGCTGGAGGATCAAAAACAAGCGTACTATTTTTCAATCGAATTTTTGCCTGGCAAAATGCTAAAAAGCAATTTGTTGAATATGCAGCTGTTGGAGCAAGCGGAAGCCGTTTTTGAAGAGTTAGGCGTTTCCCTTGATGACGTTGCGGATACAGAAAAAGACATGGCTTTAGGAAACGGGGGCCTCGGTCGTTTGGCCTCTTGTTTTATGGACTCGCTGGCTTCATTAAGCTTGCCGGGAAATGGGAACGGGATTCGCTATCGCTATGGATTATTTAAACAAAAATTTATTGACGGCCATCAAGTAGAATTACCAGATGATTGGTTACGTTCTGGGAATGTCTGGGAAGTCCGCAAAGAAAGCAAAGCGGTGCCTATTCGATTTGGTGGGCAGGTCTATCTCGTTACGGGAGAGGACGGAAAACTAGCGCCAGTCTATGAAGGCGGCTTTACCTGGCGGGCAGTTCCGTATGACACCGCGATGGTTGGCTATCAGAATCAACACATCAACACACTGCGCTTGTGGAGTGTCGAAGTGCCTGCTGAAGATGAGGCGCATTATGCGACATTGGAATCACGGCAAGCCTTAGAAAATTTGACTGCTGTTTTATATCCAGATGACTCAAACGAGATCGGCAAACGCACACGATTGATGCAAGAATACTTTTTTGTTTCTGCAGGCATTCAAAGTATCATTCGCTATTATAAAAAATCGAATCTGCCTTTAGCGATGCTTAGTGAACGAGTAGCAATCCATATCAACGACACGCACCCAGCGCTTTGTGTCCCAGAACTGATGCGTATTTTAGTTGATGAAGAAGGCCTTGCTTGGGAACAAGCGTGGGCGATCACCGTGAAAGTCATGAGTTATACGAACCATACGATCATGGCGGAAGCCTTAGAAAAATGGCCAGTTCGCATGATTGAAGAAGTGTTGCCGAGAATGGATCAGATCATCAAAGAAATTGATCGGCGCTTTGTCGAAGGAATGCAAGGGGTCCATCCGCAAGCCTTACTGGATCGGACGCGAATCATTATTGATGATCAAGTCCATATGGCACATCTAGCCATCATCGGCAGCCATAGTGTCAATGGGGTAGCCAAGCTCCATTCTGATTTACTAAAATCAGTGGTACTCCATGACTTCTATCTCATTTATCCTGCCCGTTTCAACAATAAGACCAACGGCATCGCACAACGGCGTTGGCTTCAGCTAGCCAATCAACCATTAGCCAAAGTGCTGGATCAGTCGATCGGTACGAGTTGGCGCAATGACCCCTTGGATCTGCAGCTGCTCAAAAATTATTATGATGACGAAAACGTTCTGCAACAAATTGCTGACGCAAAAATGAGTAACAAGCGTGCACTGGCAAAGTACATTCAAAAAGCAACGGGCATTACAGTAGATCCAACGGCAATTTTTGATGTGCAGATCAAACGCCTGCATGCGTACAAACGACAACTGCTGAATCTAATGCATATCTTGAAGCTCTACTTTGAGGTCAAAGACGATCCGACTGCAGCGTTTCATCCAAGAGTCTTTATTTTTGGTGCCAAAGCAGCACCAAGCTATCACTACGCAAAATCGATCATTAAAGTCATCAATGAAGTGGCGAATCTGATCAATCATGATGAAACCATCAATGATAAAATCAAGGTTATATTTTTAGAAAATTACAACGTTTCATTAGCAGAAAAAATCATTCCAGCAGCGGATGTCAGTGAACAAATCTCATTGGCCTCTAAAGAAGCGTCAGGGACAAGCAATATGAAGTTGATGCTAAATGGGGCAGTAACGATCGCGACTTTAGATGGTGCCAATATTGAGATTCGAGATGCGATCGGTGATGAAAACATTGCGATCTTTGGGTTGACGGAAGAAGAAGTGTATCAGTATTACGCCCAGCATAATTATTCTGCTTACACCTACTATGAGTCAGATCCAGTCTTGCAACGGGTGGTCAATGCCTTTATTGATGGGACGATCCCGAATATTCAAGTTGAAGGTCGGGAAATCTTTGATTCCCTTTTGAAATACAATGATGAATACTTTTTATTAAAGGATTTTCATGCCTATTGTGACGCGCAGCATCGGGTAGATAGTGCCTATCAGGATACGCAACGTTGGCGTAAAGTCAGCCTAATGAATATTGCGAATGCAGGCAAATTTTCGGCAGATGAAACGGTGCGAAATTATGCTGCAGATATTTGGCAGATCGATCCATTATTTGCCCATGTCAAAGAACCAAATGCAGCAAGCTTGACTGAGACGGTGCCTCCAGCCGAATTTAGCTGAAGTGTCCTCATCTGAAATGGTGTAGTCTTTCGTGAAATTCTCCTTAATTTATGGTATGATGAAAAAAATGCATGTAAGAGGATGAGTACAGTGGCAAATTATTTAGATGTGAAACGAAAACACTTCCGTTTTCCTGCTTATGATGATACAGATGGTGTGAAGCTGCAATCCGAGCATCGCCCCGCATTCAGTAAAGCAGATGATTGGATTTTAACCGAAATCAAAGATCCCGTGAGTCATTCTCACAAGGATGAAAATCAATCTTTGCAGCGCAAAGTGCAGTCCAGCCAACGGGATCGGGGGCACAATGTTCGTCAAAAAGAAGAGCTTGCCAATCACCGTGCCAACTTGCCTCAGTACGGAAAACGTCCAGTGAAAGAGCAGATGCCAACAGGAAAAACCAACTTTTTTGGCAAAGAGGCGAACCATTCTTCTTATCAAGTGACCAGTAAGAAGGAAAAAGCTGAGGTTCCTGTTTCTTCGAAAAAAGAATATTCGGGGCGCTCTTATTTCGTGCCTAAATATATTCCTGCATCGATTATTCCAGATGAGCAAAAACCTGAAATTACGCCGAACGATTTGATGGATGCAATGGCAAAAAAACAAGAAAGTTATTTGTTGTTTGATACTGAACCAGCAGCTTATCAAGTCAAAGAAGAAAATGATCCGACCGTCAAAAAATTCAATCGCCACCCCTCTGTTGGGATGACACGCAGTGAGTTTCGAGCCAGCAATAAAAAAAATGGTGAGAAAAAACGTTCCGTTTTAGATCGATCATTAAAAGGAATGATTGAAGACGATCAACAAGAAGAATCTTCAAATGGCTATTTTCGTTCTAAATAGCAGTGACAGTTACTCTTAATAGAAGTGGTCCTTTGAGCATAACGATGAATGATTTCAGCTAGATGGCTAACATCTAGCTGTTTTTTTTGTGTGCCGAAACTATCGATTTCACAAAGTGATTAGTTGAAATACATTTTTCACCGGCTGAGGAATATTCTGATTTTACTAAGCAATAGCGTGGGCTATAGAATAAAGTGAAACGATCAAAACCATCGTTATTTATAAGGTTTGTTATTTTAATTGGCGATTTTTTTTGTCATTTAAAATCGATGGCAAGTCAAACGGTGGCAGGACAGTGGTTTTCTGATCAGCTGCAATTGAAAAAGGGAAGCAAGCGTCCTGATGGCTAAAGCTGCTCTTTGGAAAGGCCTGATTTTTGATCGATTTCAAGGGAAAGATACGCTGAAAGGTGGGGCATCAACAAATGAACAAGAAAAAGAGAAAGGTATATTTCACCATCATTATTGGCTTACTTGGAGGACTCTACTTTTTTTCAACCATGAGTGTGTTTTCTTCAAACGTTTTCTTTGCTGCGCAGCTGGAGGAAAAAACGGTTGCGAGTGAATCATTCGATCCGATACGAGAGCAAGAGGCTGAGGAAAGAGTTGCCATTTATTTTGATGAATCAACGAAATCCGGGACTGTAGGAGACCTGTTACTGGTTGCGTTTCATACGGACCGTCCCATTAGTGAAATAGCGATCCGATTGCCGAAAGCTGCGGTTATTGCTGAAGAGGAGTTGCCAAAGGGAGTCAAGATGACGCCACTCACTGAAGAGAACGGTTGGAAACTAACGACCGATACCCCTAGAAGTGATTTTTTGGTTCCATTGATAGTTGATACAGCAGGATCGTTTCCATTTGAAGCAGCAGATTCAATGATAATGCTTGAAATAAAAGAAGCACGGGAGACAAATCCTACGGACACACAAGAGGATGAGCGAACTGATTCGAGTGACTCCACTGATCAATTGGATCATTTGGATCAAGAGGATCAAGAAGATCAACTAGCAGAAGAGAAGGAAATAGAAAGCCAGCTTCCTGAGGCATCAGCATCTGATCCTGGCAATCTTTATCTTTTAGGCGACGATGTAAAAAAAAGAGGAGTTGCTAATTGGGTCGAATTTATGGCTGCAATGGTCGATCCGACGGTCAACTATATTTATTTGACAGCCAGTTTTCAAACGAACGATAATCCTCGTTTAGGCATTACGGGAATTGACGGCTGGAGCAGCAGCGTCAATCCTAACGGCGGATTAGCCTATGTTTATATCAATGCCTCGAGAGTTTCAAGAACGTTAATCATCGATGGCCTCGACAACTATCAGATGGATCTTAGAGCCGTAGCGATCTGTTTCCGCGATTCCAGTGTCAATCCTGATTCTCCATGGGACATTACCTTGCAAAATTTGGAACTCTATCATGGAAACTTTTGGGGGGCAATTGAATACCATGATTTGAACATGACAAATCAGCAGCGTTCAATCATTCGATACCACAATCTCAACCATACGGGCAATCAGTTGTTTTACGGGTTGCACTCTCGAGCCAGCTTTTCTGGACATTCGGTTTCACACCAAACGCCTAGATATACCTCAGACTTCAATGCTTCTTGGACGATTCACACAAATACTCAGGCGAATTTTGAAATCAACCAAATAGAGCTTCGTGAGGGAGCAAACGTCGAAATGTCGACGATCAGCTCAGGAAATCTTGATTTTTATAATACAAATGCGCGTCTCGTATTAGGGGATAATGCCCGACTATCATTAAATGCCAACGGTTCAGCTGGTGAAGCAGGCGGTGCTAATATTCGCTTTGTCGCTGGCAATGGACGCATTGAGTTAGGAAAAGGCGCGGAATTGGCACTAAATACACAAAACAACAGCCCAGCAGTCATCACATCAGGTACGCCCCATGATATTCGCTTAATGGAAAAAAGTCGCTTGTCGGTTGCTGCTGCAAACCGAACGTTGTACAGTCATATTTTCTGGTTAAGTGCCAATACGCATGTCACCTTAGAAGACAGCAGCACCTTAGAGGTTGAAGCAACAAATCAAAATACAACCGCAAATATCTTCCACTTCTCTGGCACGACTGGCAATCTCAACGTAGGCAAAGATGCTACCTTAGATATTCGTTCGGACAGCCCACAAGCTGTCCAACGGCTACTTTTCTTTACCGGCGCCAACAATCCCGCAAGATTGACGATCGACGATGCCAAGCGTGTCAATTTGCAAAGAACCCGCCCCATAACGACCACCACAAATGGTCTAATTGAAGGGGGAGGAATCACTGCAAAGAATCAGGCGATTCGCCAGTGGCGGCATGGAAATACAGGAGAGACAGTTGATTTTCATTGGCAACCGATTCTGTCCATGACTGCGGCGATTTCAGGAACCAATACAAATGTGACCAATGTATCTTCGCTGAATGAGGAAACAAGTCGAGGGTTTGCCGCGCAGTTTGCTTCTCGTTCGCAACGGCTATTGTTTGAGAACATACCAGACGTCACGGTGACCATCGATCCTTTGACAGAAGATAGAACCTTACCTAATGCCTATACGATTTCGGGAACCGCCAATCCTGGTAGCTACCTTCGATTCCAAAGAGAGGGACTGATGCCAGAACCGACGCTTGAAACGACAGTCGATAGTGCTGGCAATAGCACGTATTTTCACACCCATGCGGATGAAAACGGGCATTATTTACTTGATCTATCTGATTTAGAACCTTTCCAGTATTTTACTCAAGGTGAGGTGGTCACCGCTCAGGCATTTCTTGATGGCAAATGGGCAGAAGCATCAACCACTGTGGAACCCATTGGTGACGTAGACCCAAAAGATCCCCTTGATCCTGATCAACCGATTCTACCTGAAAATCCACCCTTGATACCAGAAAATCGCGGGTTTATCAGTATAGACTTTGTTTCACAATTCGATTTTGGTACAGTACCGATTCGCTCGTCGACAAGCCGCTATCCGGCGCGTCCGCAACGAATTTCTTTAGTGGATGATCATGAATCAACCGAACGACCAAACTACATTCAGGTTTCCGATCGTCGATTTCTTCAAAAGGGCTGGACCTTGAGTGCCCGATTATCAGAGGAAGGGTTCGTTAGCACGGATGCGTTTAAGCACCACTTAAAAGGAGCGAGTGTGCATTTGACGAATATTGAAATGGTTACCTCTAGAGAAAATCCCTCTGAAGCACCAGACTACTTTGATGCAATCGAGCTGGGACCGCAGAACCAAGTGATTGCACGTGCCAATGAAAAGCAAGGGGCGGGAACTTGGATTCAACGCTATGGAAACGAGGATACCATGCAAAAAAGTGTCGAGCTGGAAATCCCTATTGGCGCGAGGCCGCAAGCAACAAGTTATCAAGGAACCATCCATTGGGAGCTGAGTTTCGTACCTGGTGCTGACGAATAACCCCTTGGAAAACAAGTAAGTATGTTCTGCAATCGTGAATATGATCGAACACTGTAAAAGTTGATCAGACAAAAAGAAGTCCATTTGCCATTGGACTTCTTTTTTGTCTGAAACAAACGAGTAGTGGTTTACACTACTTTTCCCACTTTGGTAGATACGCTTTTCAATCAATAGAAGTGAGTGAAACCACAGGTAGTGTGTCGATGAGCAAAATCATAACATGGTAGCCATCAACAAAATCACCTAAGCACTGTGTCTTCTCCAGAATAAATTTTATTTAGCTATTTTAGTAATTAAATCCTGCTCAAATATTTTAATTTTCGCTTGCCTTTTGATATGCTAAGAACAAGGGGGAATCAAAGATGGAAGTTGATCTACAAATGCTGGCGATGATTTTCTTTATCAATCTCGCCTATGTCACATTGAATACACTGCGATTTTTATTGACAATGAAAGGGTATCGCGTGATTGCCCCATTAGTGAGTATGATCGAAATCACGATCTATATTTTAGGCTTATCTATGGTATTGGATCGTTTGGATAACCCGCTGAATCTCTTGTTCTATGCACTAGGCTATGCTGCAGGAGTCAGTATCGGGATCAAAATCGAAGATAAGCTAGCTCTGGGCTATACAATGGTCACAGTGATCCTACCTAGTAATACGGATGAAGAAAAGAGTTTGCCGAAGATTTTGCGACAAGAGGGGTATGGTGTGACACAAAGCTTTGGTGAAGGATTGGAAGGCCCGCGACTGATTTTAGAGATTCTTTCCCAAAGAAAAAGTGAGAAAAAGCTCTATCAAACGATCAAAGCGGTGGAAGAGCGAGCGTTTATCATCAGCTATGAACCCAAGTATATCTCGGGCGGTTTTTGGACCAAAAAAATCAGCCGTAGAGAGGCGAAGTTGAAAAAGCAAGCACCTGTTGATTGAGGAACTAGAGGCAGCTTGATCCATTCGTGAAGAATAGTTGCATAATAAGCAGGGAGTTTATTGATGAGAGGAAGCGTTAGGTGTGGAAAAGAAAGCAAATGGCATGATGGCGGTCATCGCTGCACTGATCTCAAACATTTTGGTAGCGATCAGTAAGTTTGTCGGTTATGCCTTGAGCGGTAGTGCGGCCATGCTGAATGAAAGCATTCATAGTGTCGTAGATTGCAGCAATCAGATCTTTTTATTGATCGGTGATAAACGGGCAACAAAGGGACAAAGTGAACTGCATCAGTTTGGTGAAGGTCGGGCGAAATATTTTTTCAGCACGATCGTTGCGATGATGCTCTTCTTTGGTGGGGGCGCACTAGGCGTGATGGAAGCAGTGGAAAAGTTGCTGCATCCCGCCCATGAAGTCGGCAATACCTGGTTAGTGATCGCTATCTTGATCTTCGGGATGATCGTTGAAGGAAGTTCGTTGTGGATCGCAATCAAGGAGATCCGCGAGCTAAACGTCGAACGTCAACCAATCTATCGTTTTTTGAAAGAAAGTCGGCATAGTGAGATTTTGATCATTTTCACAGAAGACTTTTGTGCGGTGATCGGTCTGATGATCGCACTGATCGGAACGGTTTTAACAATGATTACCGGGAACGCATTTTTTGATGCCTTCAGCGGCTTATTGATTGGTCTTTTATTGATGGTAGCAGCGATCTTCTTAGCCCGCGAATTTTACAGTCTACTGATTGGGGAAAGTGTTACTAAACGTGATTTAGCGGTGATCAAACAAGCGTTTGAACGTCCCGATGTTGATCGCTTGATCGATGTGAAAACAGTCCATTTAGGGCCAGCAGAAATTTTGATTGCAGCAAAAGTCGATATTGCCGCAAAGCAAGAAGAGGTCGGCTATGAGATCATTAATGAGATCGAAGCCGAGATCCGACATCAAATGGCAGATAAAAAAGTCTATATTTATATTGAAACGGATGAGTACGATCCTCACTACATGGAGAAGCGGCGCAAACTTGTGCGACCTTCCCACTGATTTAGCTAGAATAAAGCTGTTTTTTTTGATACAATAGACAAGGATTATCACATAGTGAAGGAGATTTCAAAATTATGATCAATGCAAGTGACTTAAGAGCTGGAATGACGTTTGTTCAAGACGGCAAACTTATCAAAGTATTAGATGCCAGCCACCACAAACCAGGTAAAGGAAATACGGTTATGCGTATGAAATTACGTGACGTTCGGACTGGTTCTACTTACGATACAACCTTCCGTCCAGAAGAAAAATTTGAAAAAGCGCATATCGATACGAAAGCTGTACAATACCTATATACAATGGACGATACCGCATTCTTTATGGATCTGGAAACCTATGAACAATATGAAATTCCAGTTGAAGTGGTTGAAGAAGAAATGAAGTTCATTCTAGAAAACATGGAAGTAAAAATTCAATTCTTCGGCAGCGAAGTAATCGGCGTGCAATTACCTTCAAGTGTAATCTTGAAAGTTGTTGAAACACAGCCATCAATCAAAGGGGCAACTGTGACTGGTTCAGGAAAGCCAGCAACGATGGAAACGGGCTTAGTTGTCAATGTTCCTGACTTTGTTGAAGAAGGCGAAATGCTAGAAATCAATACAGCTGAAGGTACTTATTTAAAACGTGCAAAATAGCAAAAAAACCGCGACTTGTTCGCGGTTTTTTCTTTGCTCTTGTCGTGTTCAGAAGTGGCTCATTGTCCTTTTGCCGATCTTTTTTGTAAAGGATAGATACTATAAGGTTTACTGATAAAGTAGGCGACGGAGCAGACGATCACAAAGAAGGGTAGATTTTGAAAGCCAAAGACTTCTCCACCAATAAAGATCGGTGCAAATAAGGTGCTAGTGGCGCTGCCAAAAACACTGGCATAGCCTAGTGCTGCTACCAGTTCGATAGGCAGTCCGAACAGTGGCGCCAACACGACCCCCAAAGAAGAGCCAATCGCAAACAAAGGGGTGACTTCTCCACCCAAAAAACCAATGCTGATGGTCAATACGGTCAACACCAACTTAAGCAGCCAATCATAAGAATAGATCGGTTGCTTCGTGAAACTCGCGCTGATCAAATTTGTTCCTAAGCCTGAATAACGCCCTTGATACAACAGAACAAAAAGCAAGACTAACGCCAATGCGCCAATCCCAATACGCCAAAGTGGATTCGGGAAGCGCCGCTTCATGATGCGTTTCATCGTTTCTAAAAAGCCCGCAAAGCTGCCGCCAACCATACCAAAAATCAACCCAATCACAAGTAATTTCAGAAAAACAGGTATCGTCAAATCGACGGATTGAGGCAACATAAGACTAAATTTTTCTAAGCCTAACCATTGAGAAGTCATACTAGCAGTGAAAGCAGCCAGCAAAGCAGGTAAGAGGGCATGATGACTGAATTTACCGATGACAAGCACTTCCAATGCAAAGAACGTCGCAGCGATGGGGGTTTCAAATAAACCAGCAAATCCCGCAGCCATCCCAATCATGATCAGGGTGCTGGCGTACTTTTCTAGTCGCAGCCAATTTCCTAAACGATTGGCGATGGTGGCACCTAACTGAACCGCAACTCCTTCTCTGCCTGCGCTTCCTCCAAATAAATGCGTCAGCCAGGTTCCCACCATTACAAAAGGAATCAAACGCAGCGGAATATCTTTTTCTTCTTCCTGCCCGACTAAAAACACTAAGTTCATTCCTTGAGGACTCCGATCGCCATACTTTTGGAAAAGGTAAGTAAAGCAAGTACCGATAATTGGTAAGAAGAGAATCAATGGCAAAAAATGACTTTCACGGAAGGCACTTAAGAACAGCAAAATTTTGCCAAAGAAAGTGTCAACAGCTCCAGCAAGCACCCCAATCACCAGACTGAGCAAACCTAATGCAGTCAGTTCAAAATACGTTGTTTCTTGTTTCTTCATTTCTATCACGATCCTTTAAAAAAGATAGGAATAATGCTCTTGCAACTATGACGAACGAGTGAAAATAAAAAATGACTACTACACACTAAAAAAAAGTGGTAGAAGTCATTAGCAAACTTGCGGTTTCAGTAAGAACTGAGGGAGACATTCATTCCCTATTAGCATCAATATTATCTGATAAAACCCCCGTTTTGTCAATGGATGCTGGTCGTGAAAAGCAATCCAACGAATACTTATCTTTTATACATACTTATGGTAAAATTAATTTCATAAGAATTTACATGTGAATTGAGCGTCGGAAGAGTCACTGGCAAGAAAAGGGATGAAAGGACGATCCTTCTACTGGTTGACCAAGGGAAAAACAGTAGGTAGTGAGGAATCGAAGGGGAAGAAAGAATGATTGCATTTATGACGATCGAAAAATGGCTGCAAAGTGAGCGTTTTTACTATGTGATCCTACCAATTCTCATGGTGGTTGGTCTGATCGCGTTATTAGGGTTCCTGATGGTTCTGCTTTATCGAGAAAACCGTAACCCGAAAGTGACGCTATTGCTTGGCGGCATAGTCGTTGCGTGTCTGCTAGGTTTTTTTATTGGAGATCAAGTGTATGGTGAATTCAAAACGTATAATGCGCTGATCACACCGAATATCCGAGACCGCGAAAAAATGTTTTTAGGCTATAAATATTATGAATCTGATACTACGGCAGTTTATCAGCGCATCCAAAGCAATGAAGCGATTGAAACTTTAGGGATCTATCAAGCAGTACCAGTGGAACGGGCGATTGAATTTCTTGGATCTGCTCATAACTCCGTATATTTTAAAATGGGCGCCCAGGTTTATTATGCTCGCTATCAACCGACATTTGTGGAAGAGGAAACAACGGCTAAGCTGCAGGGGGTTCAATACCATTTGACTGATCCTTCCTTTGAAACGATCGGCTTCTATTCCGAAACCAACAACTATTTGACGGCAATTACGATTCCAAAGACTCAAGAAACCCTCGAATATCAATCCGTCGATTCTGTGATCCCGAAAGAATTTGGGAAAAGTCAAACCCAATGGGCGTTACCAAATAGGAATGAATAACCATAAAAGAAAACTACCTAAGTCACGAAAGAAAGCTCCTTCAAGCAGGAATCTTCCGTGCGCAGGTAGTTTTTTGTATGCTTGGTCAGATAACATTACTCTCGCTATGGCTGCTCAGGTAGTCCTCTTTCTTTTTGCGAGACAATTTTTTGAAGGCTGCTTCTGCTTGAGTGGCTTCACTGCGAGTAAAAAAGCTTTCCGCATGGATCATTTGTAATGGTCTGCGACTAGCAGGACGGGTATATTTTGCTCCGATCCCTTTGTTGTGCTCTAATAAGCGGCGGCTCAAATCAGTGGTATAGCCACCGTAGAAGGATTGATCGTTGCAACGCAACACATAAAAATAATGATTCTCAGCAGCCATAGAGCATCGCCTTCACTTCGGGACTATAGGCACCCGTTTCATCATAGGTAATGAGAGGGGAATCAATTTTAAAGCCATCCGCCTTGCCATCCTTGATTCCTTCAATCAATAAAATATTGGCCTCTTTGCCTACTTTCGGATAGACGAAGCGGACGCGCTTTGGTGCGATTCGATGGGCGCGCATATGGTCCAAAATATCGAGAAAGCGATCCGGGCGATGAACCATCGCAAACCGTCCGTTCATTTTTAACGCTTTGCTAGCGGTTTGGATCACTTCATCTAAAGTTGTGGTGATCTCGTGCCGAGCGATCGCTAAATAGGGATTCGGGTTTTTGATCGCCGTCGGTACATTTTTAAAATAAGGGGGATTGCAGACCAATAGATCGACGGAATCAGGCTTGATTTTTTGAAAGAGGTTCTTCAAGTCCATAGGATAGACCGTCAGCTGGTCTTGCAAGTCGTTTAATTCGATACTGCGCTGCGCCATATCCGCTAAGCGTTCCTGCAATTCGATTTGATAAATATGAGCGGTCGTTTTTTTGCTGATAAATAAACCGACTGCGCCATTCCCTGCACAAAGGTCAACGATTACGCCTCTTTTTGGCACTCTAGCGTAATTTGCTAATAACACAGCATCTAATGAAAAAGAAAAAACTTCGGAACTTTGAATGATCTTGATGTCATCGGCATACAATTGGTCGATGCGTTCGTTCGGTTGCAACATGAAGCATACTCCTGTTCTAAATTCATTTCAATGTATTATACTACGATTAAGAATAATGGGAAACGCTAAAAAATGCTTGTCATTTAAACCGTTTTTTTGCATACTTGAATAGGAGAGAAATAGAAAGGAAAATGAGTATGTTTTTTCGCTTTATGCGCGGTGTGGTTCGCGTAGTATTATTTTTGATCAACGGCAATGCTCGTTATCAAAACAAAGAGGTTTTACCTAAAAATGAAAACTACATTTTAGTGGCTCCTCACCGAACCTGGTGGGATCCATTGTACCTAGCAGTGGCTGCTCGACCAAAGAAATTTAGTTTTATGGCGAAAGAAGAGCTGTTCAAAAACCCGATTTTACGGTTCATTTTGATCCATGCCAATGCTTTTCCAGTCAAACGAGACAAACCGGGACCGAGCGCGGTAAAGACGCCAGTCAAAATTTTGAAGGAAACGGATCTTAGCTTGATCATGTTTCCAAGTGGTACGAGACACGCAACGGCTTTAAAAGGCGGCATGGCGTTGATCGCAAAAATGGCTAAGGTCAAGATCGTTCCCTCTGTTTATCAAGGACCGCTGACGTTAAAAGATCTTTTTAAACGCAAGCGAGTAACCGTCCGCTTTGGGGAGCCCATTGACATCAGTGACATCAAAAAGATGGACAAAGAGGGCTTGGCGGAAGTCGAACGGCGCATCCAGGGTGCATTTGACACACTGGATCAAGCGATTGATCCGTCATTTGTTTATCAAATCGATGAGTCCAAAAGAGAAGATTAATACCTAAGAAAAGCCGCTGATCCTTTTGTGATCAGCGGCTTTTTTCTAAAGAGTTAATCCAATAATTCGAAAGCAAATTTGGTCCACGGTTTTAAATATTCCAACAAAGGCAGCTCGTCATTTGAAATGGCGCCGACTTTGTTTTTCCGTGTGTCTTGGTGAGGGGTCAAAACGATCTGCAATTCGTTTTTGTATTGGCCAAAGGTATCATTGCCGATAACGATGTCCCCATAGGCAAAAGGTTCTTGGTTTGTATGAGGGAGGTTTTCGATGGGACGGTACTTCACCCGTGACTGTGTGGAACGAGCGACTAACACATTACTGTCACCACGACGAAAATGATTGGTTTCGGCTAATATTCTCCGTTCGATTTCGCTGGCCTTTGCTTCTACGAAAACGCCAAAGGTCAGCTTGTAACGATCGATCGCCGCCAGAGCTTTCAGCTCTGCATCCGACGCATAAGCATTGCCGATAATCACGGTATCGATCAACCCAGAAGCAAAAAGCAGCTTCCCTTGCAGCGCCAATGGTAAATCTCGACAAGATTCTAAGGTCGGTAAGCCATCATTGACTTCCCAAGGGCCGATTTTGGCTGATTGACTAGTGATGAAGGCGGCTGTTTTCAACCCGTATTTTTTAAAACGTAGGCTGCAGCTGCGGAAAAAAGCATCCGTTAAGCCTGTGCCTCGTTGGGGGTAAAAATTGTGGCAGCCATATAAAAAAGGTTCATTGGCTTGATAAGAAAGGATATTTTCTAAATAGTTCACATCATTACTCATATTCAATTCAATCGCCAAGCCAAATGGATTAAAGGTCAGCTGGGCTTCTTTACTGCCATCAAACCCTTGATCCAAGCGGATACCGTCCGCGCCTAATTCTGCAAAGAAGCTAAGATCGTCATAAGAGATCGCCAGATCACTAAAAACAGCAGGCGAAATATCTAATATCGTTTCAAAGCCAAGGTTCTTGGCAAAGCCGATAATCGAAGAGAATTTTTTTCTGACGGTCTCTTTGCCTTCACTGACTTCTAACATACTCATAAATAAGCGAGAGTAACCAAGGGCAGCAGCTTTTTTTAAATAGTCTTGATCCAGTAAAGGATCGCTATGGTCGGGGTAAATCGAAAGGCCAATTTCTCGTTTCAATGGTTTTCCTTCTTTCTAAAAAACCGCACGAAGCACCTCTTGGCATTGGAAAAAGCTGGTGAGGAAGGCTTCTTCTGTTTGTCTTGGTGGGTGCTTCGTACGACCTTTATTTATACATTATTGTGCGACTGGTTGATTTTCTTTTTCCAATTCGTTTTTGTCGTAGATTTTTACGAATGGGTAATAGATCAGGATCGATAAAAGAATCAAAAGAACATTCAGCACGATCGCACGCCAATCGCCGCCAGTCGCTAAGAAAGCGCCAATTGGTCCAGGCAATGTCCAAGGGGCATTGACCGTAACTGCATTGACTAAACCAGCTGAGGTAGCGACCCACGCAATGACGCCATTGATCAGTGGTGCAATGATGAAAGGTGGGATCAAGATTGGGTTCAAAACGATCGGTGTACCGAAAATCAGTGGTTCGTTGATGTTGAAAATAGCTGGAATCAAGGCTGTTTTTCCTAGTTTTGAACCGAATTCCGATTTGGTGCGAAACGCTAACAAGATAGCCAAACCAATCGTTGAACCAGCCCCACCGATCCAGATGAACCATTGATAAAATGGTTCGGCTGCGATATTGGGAATCATATCTCCTGAAGCAAGCGCAGTCGTATTTCCTTCCAATAACTGCAACCATAATGGACGAGCCAGTGAACCAACGATAGAAGCACCATGGATCCCGAATGACCAGAAGAAGGTCGTCAAGAAGGTGATCAAAAGCACACTTGGCAAGGTGTCTGCGGCACTGACTAAAGGATCAACGACTTTTGCCACGATCGTGTGCCAGTCAAAGCCGATATAGTAAGTGATCGCACCCATTCCTAAAATAATGACTAAGGTAGGGGTCAAGGCTTCGAAAGAACGAGCGACTGCAGGTGGGACTTGTTCTGGCATCGTGATTTTAAATTTCGATTTGTCCGTTAACCGATAGATTTCAACGGCAAGAATCGAGGTGATGATCGCCACGAACATACCAGCACTCCCTAAATTGGCCATTGGCAAGACAAAGCCGACCGTTCCAGCAGCATCCAAGGCTTCTGCTGGGATATTGACAGGGGTGAAGGTCAGTAAGAAGGCGGTCGTAGCTAGGATCCCGCCAGAAAGACCATCAAGCTTATAAGAGCGAGAAAGACTGTATCCGATCCCGAATGCCGCATACAAGCTCATAATGTACATCGTCATTCGATAAGGCAATAAGATCGTTGTGGCATTGCTAGACAAGAATTGATAGATGCCCCAACTTTGAGGCAGCGGTGGAAAGGCTAAAATCATAAAGAACGAACTGACGATGATCAATGGCAAGGTTGAAACGATCCCGTCACGAACCGCCCGCAAGTGACGCTGGCTGCCAAGTTTTTCCATCGGTCCTGCCAAATGGCGCTCGATGAATTGAGTGAATTTATCTAACATGGTTTATCCTCCTAAGGTGTTTTACATTTTTGCTTCCCATGGATTCGGAATGATTTTCCCTAAAATCACGCCTTGGGCTGCCCCGGTTGCTGCAGGGGCATTATTGACACGGCTGTGAAGGGTTTCATTTCCTAAGATGGCAAAAGCCACCGCTTCTTTGGCATCGTTGGAACCGCCAATGTCATCTTGTGTTCCAACGGCTACTGATTCTGGTAAATAGCCTTGGATCAGTTCAATCAGCAGATGATTGTGGGCACCACCGCCCGAGAGAATCACTTCCAGATCGTTTGTTCCCAACTGAGGAAAAATGAACCGTTGGTAACTGTCAGCGATGGAAAAAGCGGTGAAATCGGTTAAAGTCCTCACCAAGTCTTCAGGTGCTGCTTCGGGATACTTGGTCAATAACTGCTGCACAAAATGTTTTCCAAAAAGCTCACGCCCGGTGCTTTTCGGCGGTTGCTGGGACAAATAAAAATGAGTTCTTAATTCCTTTTGCAAGGTGGGTATAATTGCTCCCGCACGGGCTGTTTCACCAAACGCATCATAAGGCTGGCCGAATAACTGAACCATTAATTCATCGATGACCATGTTTCCTGGACCTGTATCAAAGGCATACAGCTCGTTTAAGCTGCCACTTTTTGGTAGTACAGTAACATTGCCGATGCCGCCAATGTTTTGCAGCAAACGATTTTTGCTGTCTGATTGATAGAGCAGATAATCTGTATAAGGAACAAGAGGGGCGCCTTGACCGCCAGCAGCCATATCCATCACTCGAAAATCGGCGACGACTTTCGTTTGTAAGCCATAAGCGATAATCGAAGGTTCGCCAATTTGCAAGGTGCTGTTTTTCGCTGGATCAGAATCGGGGGAGTGCCAGATCGTTTGTCCGTGGCTGGCAACAAAATCAATGCTTTTTTCTTCAATACCAGCTTTTTGGCAGAGGATTTGACACGCTTTCAAAAATTGATACCCTAGTTCAGTATTTAATTGGCAGATGAGGGGAACATTTGATTCCACCGGATCACAAGCGGTTTTTATTCGTTCCTTCAATTCTTCATCAATTGGCAGCGTGACCATTTCCATCAGCTGTACAGCAGTTTCGGTGCCGTAGCCATTGATTTTTACTAAAGCAGCGTCGATCCCATCCAAACTGGTTCCTGACATTAGTCCTATTGCAAGCATAGCGTTTCTCCTTTCTTTTAGAATAGTGATGAAAGCGATTGTTGAATTCGATTTCACACTCATTGTAAATGAAGTGTAATTATATTTCAAGATATAAATTTATAATTGAAAAAACATTTCAACATAATGATGTCAGGTCTTCGCTCTTTTTATCAAAAATGGGTGGTAAGTGAAATTTTGCTGGAAGAGAGATGTCTAACGATCAGGGAAAGTGGTATAATGATTGGAAGGATATTTTTTAAGAAGGTGAAGAAATGCGCTTTATACATACAGCTGATTGGCACATCGGAAAAAAACTACATGGCTATGATTTGCTGGAAGACCAGCGAGCAATTATTGATCAAATCATTGCGATCGCTTTAGAAGAAAAAGCCGCTGCCATCGTCATTGCAGGTGATCTGTATGATCGTTCCGTTCCCGCTGTCGATGCGGTCAAATTATTGAATGAAAAAATCGCAGAAATCAATCTAACGAATGAACTGCCTTTATTGGCTATCTCAGGAAACCATGATAGCCCAACGCGGCTAGAAACTGGTAGTCAGTGGTTTCAGCGAACACGTTTTTATCTGTCCACCAGCATCGAACAAAGTTTACAACCGGTCGAGTTTGACGATACACAATTCTTTTTGCTGCCTTATTTTGAACCGATCGAGGCGCGCTTATTTTTTGACGAACCGTTAACGAAAATTTCAGATAGTGTCCAAAGAGTGATCGAGGAGATGACCAAGCACTTTGATTCGTCAAAAAAACAAGTGTTAGTGACCCATTTTTTTGTGGCGGGCGCTAGCCAAACGGATTCTGAAACAAAAATTCAAGTTGGCGGATTGGACAGCGTGCCGACCACAGCTTTTGCGCCTTTTGATCGAGTCGTTTTGGGGCATTTACATGCCAATACCGCCCTGAAACATCCGAAAATCGGGTACAGTGGCTCTCCACTAAAATTTTCCCTTTCTGAACGGACGAACCAAAAAGGGGTCTATCTTGTTGATACTGTAAAAGACACCAATGAATTTATTCCCCTGACACCAAAAAGGGATATCCAGCAACTGACAGCCTCCTTTGAGGAGTTGATCGATCCGGTTTTTTACCGTGAGCTGGATCGTGAGGCGTTTTGGCATTTTCTGCTGACGGATCGTGCTGTGATTCCAAATATGATGAATCAGTTGCGAAAGATCTGTCCATTTATTTTGTCTGTCGAACGGTTGAATGGTCGAGAACAGACGAAAAAAAGACAGCTAACGACACGAGAAACCGACCCGCAGGCCTTGATCAGTCATTTTTTTCAAGAGATGACGGGAGATTCATTGCTCGATGCACAAACCAAGTGGATCGAACAAGGATTAAATGAAGCATTTGTCGTGGAAAAGAGGGAATAGTCATGCAACCGAAGTCTTTACAAATGAAAAATTTTGGTCCATTCATTGATGAAAAATTGGATTTTAGTCAGCTGCAAGCTGGCGGTTTGTTTTTGATCAGCGGCAAAACGGGTGCAGGAAAAACGACGATTTTCGATGGCATGACGTTTGCCTTGTTCGGTGAAACATCGGGGAATCTGCGCTCAGGCAAAGAAATGCGCTCGATGTTTGCTTCACCAACCGAAGAGACCAGCGTCACCTTTACTTTTGAACATCAGCGTTTTACCTACCAGATCCAACGGAAACCGGAACAGACCTTAGCAAAAAAACGTGGTGACGGGGTCACCAACCAAACGGCAAAAGTCCAGCTGACGATTTTTGACGCCGAAGGCAAAGAGAAAAAGCAGATCAGTAAACGCACAGAAGTTGATGCATTTATCAAGGATCTGCTGCAGCTGGATGCCAAACAGTTTTTTCAAATCATGATGTTGCCGCAAGGAGAATTTCGTAATTTTTTGATTGCCAGCAGCAATGAGAAAGAACGCGTTTTACGGAATTTATTTGGCACGGAAATGTATCAACAATTTAATGAATGGTTGAAAGAGCGAGTCAAAGCACAAAGTAAAAAGCTTGAGCATCAGCAGCTGCTCGCCTCGCAAATCATGGAGCGCTTTGAATGGGAAGAAGCGCAGGAGGTTTTAACGGTTGCGGAAGGTCTGACTTTGTGGGCGCAGGATTTAGAAAAACAGCAGGCGCAGCTTCAGCAGTTATTACACAAAAAAGACCAAGCGATCCAAGAAATGAAAGCTGCGCAAGACGCTTTTTACCGTGCAAAAGAAATTGAAAATGCACGGATCGAATGGCAAGGTCTACAAGAAAAAGCCCGAGAGCTGCATGCTAAAAAAAACGAGATCGCTCAGAAAAAAGCACAGTTGAACCAGTTGGTGTGGGCGCTTGAACATCAAGAAATCATGCAGCAAAAAGAAGAACGAGTGAAAGAAGCACAGCAAGCTACTCAGCAAATCAACGAAACAAAGCAGCAGCTGCAAGAAATTCAGCAGCAACAAGTAAGCTGGCAAGACCAACGAGCGTTGATTGACGGCATCAAGAAAAAACAGGAAGCTGCTAGTCAAAAAGTTCAACGAATCCAGCAGCAGATCCCGCTAGCACAGCGCACACAAGCGCAGCAAGAAGAAGTGGTGCAACTTGAAAAAGCCGCACAACAACAGACCACCGAATTAACGAAGATAAACCAAGCGCAAGCAAGTGCCAAAGCGCAAGCGCAGCATCTGGCAGAAGAAATCGAAGCATTGCGAGGGTTTCAAGCAGAAGCGGTGAAATTGGTAGAAACGCAGGCTCTGGTAGAAAAATGGCAGCAAGCAAAAGCGCAGTTTCGTGAAGCCGAGCAAAAAGCAGGGGAACAGCAACAAATTCATTCGGAGTTGGTTCTTGAACAACAGCAATTAGCAGCATCCTTGCTGGAGCTGCAAAAAACGTTAAAACAAGAAACCAGTCAAAATGCTCGAATGCAAATTGCTCGGCTTCGTCTTTTGCTGGAAGAAAATGAACCCTGTCCGGTTTGCGGATCCTTGGATCATCCGAATACACAGGAGCACACGACCTATCGCATCGAAGACATCATTGCCAGTGAACAAAGGCTTGAGCAAACACAAGAAAAATTGACGAAGATCCAGCAGCAAGTATCGGCAAATCAAACGCTGCAGGAGCAAGCCACATTGCGAATCAGCGAATGGCAAGCCACCAGTGCTGCTGCGCAGAAGCAAGTGGCATTCGCTTGGACTACAGTTCAACAGGCATTTGCTGCCTTGCAGCCGATAGAAAACCAAGAGACGATTACCGAGGAAACGACGGTAGCGGAACTAAAGAAACGGCAATCTTTCAATCAACAAAAAGCCGCTTCTTATGAAGACGCGCAGAAGAAACATCAGGCAGTAAATGAGAAATTAGCAACGTTAAATGAGTCCTATCAGCAAGTCAGTGAGCAAGCGAAAAAAGCCCAAGAAGCGCGCCAGCTTGCGGAGGGGAAATTGGCTTCTTTACAGGAACAACTTGCAGGCGCAACGTATGAACAATTACAAGCCGATTTAGCAAAAACCAATGGTTTACTGAGGGAATATACGCAAAAAATTGAGGCTGATGCCCGACAAGAAGCGCAGCTAAACGAACAGCAAGCGATTCTTTCAGAGAAGCTGAAAAATCTGCAGCAATTTTTTGAAGAAAAGCAAGTGGCTAAGACAAAAGCAGAACAACGACTGACGCAGCGACTCCAAGAAGCTGGTATGACGGAAGAAACGATGCGGGAATTGATTGCCCAAGCCGCTCAAACAACCGTTCTCTCAGAAGAAATCAAAACCTATGAGCAAGAAACGGTGTTTGTTCAGCAACGGCTAGCATTGTTAGATGCACAGTTAAAAGAGCAAGCTGCGATAGATTTAAACCAATTGGAAGCTGACTACCTTCAGTTGCAGACCGTGATGGAGGAACTACAGCAAGAAACAATTCGCAAACAGGAGAAAGTCAACGGCAATCAACGGTTGTTTGACGAGCTGCAGGTCATTTATCAGCAAAATGTCGAAGAACTGGCCCAATTAGGCCAACTTCAGCAGTTGGCAGAAACCATCAACGGCGAAAACGTCAAAAAAACCAGCTTGGAACGGTATGTACTGCAGCAATTTCTGACAGAGATCTTAGAAGTCGCCAATGAACGCTTGGCTCGGTTGACTCGTGGCCGCTATCAATTTGAATTAGCGGATAAAGTCGGGAGCTATCGAAGCTCAACAGGCTTAGAAATTGACATATATGACGATAATGCGGGACAAGTCAGAAGAGCTCATACACTTTCAGGCGGCGAAAGCTTTATTGCTGCCTTAGCGTTGGCGATCTCTTTGGCGGATGTGATCCAGCAACGAGCTGGTGGGATCGAGATCGAAGCCCTCTTTATTGATGAGGGCTTTGGATCGCTTGATGAAGAATCATTGGAAATGGCGATGGAAGCATTAGAAATGATCGAAAATGAAGGGCGCATGATTGGGATCATCAGTCATGTTCGAGAACTGCGGGCAAGAATCCTGCAGCAAGTTTTCGTAGAAACTAACGGCAGCGGGCAAAGCCGGATCCGAATAAAAGAATAAGGAGAGGAGGGCTCTTATGAAGTGGAGTATTCCAGAAAAAGTAATTGAGCGTGGCAGAACGTATGTCAACGAAGATCGCGTCTTATCTGTCACACCAGACAAAGAAAAAAATGTGTGGCACGCAGAAGTATTGGGGACAGAATTGTATTTAGTGACCTTAGATGCTACAGCCAAAGAGGTAGATTATTGCCAATGTCCGTACTGGGAAGAGCATCATTATTGCAAACACACGGTGGCAGTCGAACTTTATCTACGCAAACAAGGGAAAACACGAAAAATCAATGAGCAAACCCCCATCAAAAAAGCCTTTTCTGCTTCAGAGATGTTTTCCAACGGCTTTGCCCGCTTAGGGAGCGAAAAAGAAACCAGCCAACCCTTACAGGTTGAATTTCGGATAGATACCATCGCCACCAATCCTTACCATCAAGAAATGGATATCTTAGGGATTTCCCTCAAAGTCGGCCATCGTGGCACCGCACGAACCTATGTCGTTAAAAACATTTATAAATTTTTGCAGATGTACCAAGAAAACAAGCAGTACGCAGCGAATAAGCAGCAGACCTTCTTTCTATCTGCGGATGCCTTTGATGAGAAAAATCGAGCCTTGTTGAATCGATTGGCAGGAATCGCGCAAACGCAACAGTTAATCGGGCAAGCAGGCATTCAGATCAGTGGTAAACTTGACAAAAAGTATTTGCTGCTACCAGTTGAGTTCGGCAAAGAATTGTTGTTACAGTTAAACGAAGTCTATACGCAAATAACCATTGGTGAAACAAAAGTCAATGAAGCCGATTTTCAAATCGGTGAACCTTTGTCGTTTTCAGTCACAAAACAGGAGGATCATTTTCCGCTGGAATTCGTGAAAGATTTTGACCATTTACTTAGCTATTATAATTGGGGTCTGCTGGATGGAACCTTTTATGAACTGACTGTCGAACAAAAGGAAATCTATGTCACGATGCAACAGTTGTTTAAACGATTTGAACAGCCAGTCATCGACTATCCGAAAGAAGAACTAGCGAATCTTTTTATGAAAGTATTGCCTTATTTGCGAAAAATCGGGCGTGTCCAAGTAGCACCTGAAGTTCAAAATGAAATCGAAGAGTCTGAATTGAAAGCTGTCTTTTCGTTACGGAAAATCAAAGGACAAGTCGATTTACAAGTAGACTTCACTTATGGAGAAGTCGTTTTTTCAAGTGATGAAAAACATCACTATATGCCAGAAAATCATCCCGAGATTTTACGTGATTTTCAACAAGAAGCACGAATTGAAGCGATTATTGAAACCTTTGGCTATCAAGCGAGCACTAAAAATTGGCAAAAAAGCTTACCTGCGGGGGAACAACTTTATACCTTTTTTACAAGGGAGATCCCTGTTTTAAGGCAATTAGGTGAAGTCCGTATCGGCAAGAAGCTGCGGGAACTTTACCTTGACGCCCAACACCATCGACCAGAAATCGTTATCGAAGAAAATGGTTCTTGGTTGGATATCAAGTTTGATGTCAGCGGCATTCAAGAGTCAGAGATCAATGAGGTCTTGCGCAGCCTGTTACAGTCTGCACAATTTTATACCACTGAAAATGGGCAAGTCCTTTCATTGGAATCGGAAGAGTTTCAAGAAGCAAGTGCTGCCCTGAAAAAATTGCGTCTTTCACTAGAAGCGAAGGATGGGGCGATCCAAGTTCCTTTGAATCAAGGGCTGCTCCTGCAAGAGCAGTTTGCTGATCAAGCCAGCTTTAGCGCCGGTTTTCAGCAAATGACGGAAGACTTGATCCACCCAGAAAACTTTGAGGCGCAGCTGCCAGAAAACTTGCATGCTGAGTTGCGGCAATACCAAGAAGTTGGGTTCCGTTGGCTAAAAATGTTGAGCCACTATCAATTTGGCGGTATCCTTGCTGACGAAATGGGATTAGGGAAGACCGTTCAGACGATCAGCTACTTACTTTCAGAAAAACAAGAGAAACAAAAATTGAATGCATTGATCGTGGCACCGGCGAGTCTAACATTCAACTGGCAACAAGAAATCAAACGATTTGCGCCGACGATTTCTGCGTCTGTCATCAGCGGAACGAAAGAAGAGCGCGAAGGGCAGATGGCGCAACCAGCGGACGTCCGCATCACTTCTTATGCAAGTTTGCGGCAAGACATTGATGCCTATCAAGCATTAGATCTGACTTGTTTGATTTTAGATGAAGCGCAAATGGTCAAAAACAGTGCGACCAAAACGGCACAGGCCTTGCGCTCCTTGGAAGTTCCACAGCGGTTCGCCCTCAGCGGCACACCGATCGAGAACAATTTAGAAGAATTGTGGTCCTTGTTCCAAATGATCATGCCAGGCTTTTTCCCGAACAAGCAGAAATTTAAAGAACTGTCTACGCAAGAAATTGCGAAAATGATCAAACCCTTTATTTTGCGAAGAGACAAAAAATCCGTGCTGCATGATTTGCCGCAAAAATTGGAAACAAATTATTACAGTGTTTTAACAGAAGAACAAAAGAAAATCTATTTGGCGTACTTGCGGCAAATGCGGGAAGAAATCGCGCAAATGGATTCTACGTCTTTTCGTAAAAATCGAATCAGTATCTTAGCTGGTTTGACTCGACTGCGGCAAATCTGTTGTGACCCACGATTATTCGTGGAGGATTATGAAGGGTCTTCTGGGAAACTTGAACAGGTCAAAGATTTACTCTTAGCAGCCAAAGAAAATGGGCGTCGTGTGCTGCTATTTTCTCAGTTTACTAGCATGCTTTCGATCATTGAAGAAGAGCTAGCACAAGAAGGGTTTGAGTCCTTTTACTTGCGAGGCAGCACACCGCCGCAAGATCGTTTGACGATGGTCGATGCCTTCAATAGTGGAGAAAAGGACGTCTTCTTGATCTCGTTAAAAGCAGGAGGAACAGGACTGAATCTGACCGGCGCAGACACCGTGATCTTATACGATTTGTGGTGGAACCCGGCGGTAGAAGAACAAGCCGCTGGACGAGCCCATCGGATCGGTCAAAAAAATGTTGTCGAAGTCTGGCGAATGATTGCTGAAGGAACCATTGAAGAACGAATGGATGCGTTGCAACAAGAAAAACGTGAGCTTTTCCAAAAAGTGATCCAAGGCAATGAAACACAGCTTCAACAAATGACAGAAGAAGATATTCGCTTGATATTGAGTATCGGCGAAGAAAGTTAGCCAATCAAAAAGATGGACCTGCCGCAGGAGCGAAGGTCCATCTTTTTTTAGTTATACATGTATGCAGGCACTTGCATCAGTGTGTCAATACTGTCTTGCAGCTGTGAAAAAGCAGTGATCGATGCATCTGGTAAGTCTTCCAATCCACTAGGCGCTTGACGGAGACGATGATTGAACCACAAAGCTTGCCAACCGGCTTTCTTACAGCCAACCACGTCATTATCAAAATTATCACCAACGTACAGTGTGGTTTCCGGATCAAGAGCAAAGGCGGTTTCTGCCAATTGGAAAATTTCTAGTTGGGGCTTTTGATAACCAGTTGCTTGTGAAATGATCATATGCTCTGGTTTGATCCATCGAGTCAGTTGCAACTGATCCAATTTTTTTTGCTGGTGGTCAGTGGGACCATTGGTAATAATTCCTAGTTTGACTGGCAATGTGGACAAATAGTTCAAAGTTGACTCAACTTCAGGATGCAGCGTGATGGCATCTAGTTCTTGTTCATAACACAGCTGAAACTTACAGCTTTCTTCCATTGTAATAGGTAAGTACCCTAAATCCGTTAATGAATGGGTCAGTCGAAAATAACGAAAATGATCTAGCGTCCATTCATTTGCCAATACCCGTCCAAACTGCTCATCACTGTGCACCCGAAACCGTAAGTAAAGAGCAGTTAAATCTTTGTGGGCTATTTGTGGGAAACATGAGGTTACGGCATTGCGAAATGGTTGTTGCTGGTCATATAAGGTATCATCGACATCAAAAAGAATACTAGTGATCAAAAGAGACACGCCTTTCAGAGTTAGTGAAAATTTTCAGTTTGTTTTCGAATCAATCATAAGCCATTATTCCTGTAAAAAAAAGAGGGAAATCCCTGTAAAATAAAGGTTTTATTTACTGTTTTTAGAAATCCGCGTCTTTATAGGTTTTCAAAATTATAGTGAATTTTACCCATTTTCACATGTTTCTCATTTTGCATTTCTACTGAGAGTTGCTTATAATGAAAGCTATTGAGGAGGGGGAAATGTGTTAAAAAGGTTTTTTCGTTATTATCGACCGTATCGGTCACTATTTATACTTGACTTTACTTGTGCGGTATTTGCTGGTTTATTGGAACTAGCCTTTCCAGTTGCCGTCAACCAAGTAATCGATAAGATCATGCCCCAGAACAACTTTCGCCTAATACTGTTGGCATGCTTAGGCTTGTTCTTGTTTTATGTGATCAATACTGTGTTGCAATATATCGTGGTTTTTTATGGTCATAAACTTGGGGTCAATATTGAAACTGATATGCGTCAAGAGTTATTTCGACATCTGCAAACGCAATCTTTTGAATATTATGATAATCAAAAGACTGGCAAGCTGATCAGTCGTTTGACTACGGATCTCTTTGAGATTTCTGAAGTCGCTCACCATGGGCCAGAAGATGTTTTTATTACCATCATGACTTTGGTCGGTTCATTCTTATTGATGTTAAATATGCATGTTCAATTAGCTGTGGCAACATTTGCGTTGATTCCCTTGATCACGATCGCCTTGGTTTTTTTCAATAAGAAAATGACCAAAGTCAACACACAGATCTATGATAATCTCGGTGAGTTCAACGCCGGAGTGGAAGCATCTGTCAGTGGCATTCGAGTGACACAATCATTTGCCAATGAAACGTTTGAACATAAACGCTTTGACGGGTTAAGTGAGATTTATCGGCAGTCTAAGATCCTTTTTTATAAGGTAATGGCAATCAGTTCAGCGTACAATTATTTCTTGATTCGGTTGATCAACTTGTTTGCTCTGATCTTTGGTGCCTACTACGTGATTCGTGGTGAACTGACGAACGGTCAGTTCGTAGGGTTTATTTTATTGTCAAATGTCTTTGTTAGACCAATTGAGAAGGTTAATACGATGATCGAAAGCTATCCGAAAGGCATCGCTGGCTTCAAACGCTTGACCGAAGAGTTGGATAAAGAACCGACGATCAAAGACAAGCCAGGGGCACGGGCAGTAACTTCCTTAAAGGGAGACATCGTCTACCATGATGTTTCTTTTTCCTATGCGGATGCGACGAAAGTCTTGAATCACATCGACTTGTCGATCAAAGCGGGTGAGACAATCGCCTTCGTTGGACAAAGTGGTTCAGGGAAAACAACGTTATGCAACTTGTTGCCGCGGTTTTATGAAGTCACGGAAGGCGCCATTACGATTGATGGCATCAATATTCAGGAGATGACCTTGGCATCTTTACGTCAGCAGATTGGTACGGTGCAGCAAGATGTTTTTCTTTTCCCAGGAACGATTCGAGAAAATATTGCTTATGGCAAACTTGATGCAACACAAGAGGAGATTTTAAAGGCAGTCAAATTGGCACACTTAGAAAAAGTCATTGATCAAATGACGGATGGCTTGGATACGGTCATCGGTGAACGAGGCGTCAAATTATCCGGTGGCCAAAAGCAGCGAGTAGCGATTGCTCGGATGTTCTTGAAAAACCCGCCGATTCTGATTTTAGATGAAGCAACTTCAGCGTTAGATACCGAAACGGAACAAGTGATCCAAGAATCATTGAATTCTTTGGCAGATGGGCGTACAACCTTGATCATTGCCCATCGCCTCGCAACGATCAAACATGCGACACGAATCATTGTCGTTAGTGAGAAGGGGATCTTAGAAGAAGGAACCCATGAAGAGTTGATGGCGAGAAAAGGGCATTATCGTGCATTGCATGATGCTCAATTCGCTCGTGACCGAGAACCAACACTCGCTTAGAAGAAAGACATGGTAAACGATCAGTTCAAGAATAGTACAGTCTATAATGCTTTGTCAGTGACCAAGCAACATAGTGGCTGGCTTCTTGGATTGATCGTTTTTTACTGAGTTTTTTGTGAGAAACCCTTTTCATTTATAAGCAGTTGTTCATTTCTGCTGCTGTTTTATAGCAGATTATGACAGAAATGCTTCTATGGTTTTCTGATTAAAAAGGAATGTGATACAATAAAACCAAGAAGAAAGAGAGTGGTTGCGATTACTCGTACAAAAAAATAACATCCATTTTCATTGTAGCGCGATCGTTTCTCGGCAAAGGAAGGATCGTGAAAAAGTTCTTTTGAAAACGATTGAGCGACTGCCTTGGTTTTTCTCTCAGTTTTTGATTACATCTGTAATTGTCGTAGTAAAATTAAAAAACGTTGCCTTCTGTTAAAAGAATATTTTAATATTCTGACATCTTTTTGATACACCTTTGACACACTGTTGTATAAAAGGAGTAATATTAAAAAAAAATTTGAGTTTTCTCATTTAAAAATAAACTTTTTGAAGGAAACCTTTTGCCTTAAAGGTTTCGCTTTTAATATAACTTTCGAGTTTTATTAAAAAATATGAGATTTAGACTAGATTTTTTTTAGTTAAACCTGTATAATTGAAATCAAGCGAGGGAACAGGACTTGCTTGATTGAAAATTAAAAAGGAGAGATGCACGTTGTTGACACTATACACTTCCCCAAGTTGCACATCTTGTCGCAAAGCTCGTGCGTGGTTACAAGAGCACGAAATCCCTTTTGTTGAAAGAAATATTTTTTCAGAACCGTTAAATATTTCTGAGCTTAAGGCAATTCTACAAATGACAGAAGATGGCACAGAAGAAATTATTTCCACCAGATCCAAAGTATTCCAAAAGTTGAATATGGATCTAGATGACCTGCCCCTAAAAGATTTATTGACACTTGTTCAAGAAAACCCAGGATTATTGCGTCGTCCGATCATGATTGATGAAAAACGATTGCAAGTTGGGTTCAACGAAGATGAAATTCGTCGGTTCTTACCTAGGGATGTTCGCCAACTGGAACTAAGACAAGCGCAATTAATGGCAGGATTATAAATTTGACTTCATCGACTCGCTTTCTCTTTGAAAGTGAGTCTTTTTTTGAGTTTTTATGTTTTTCTTAAGAGGATATTCGTTTTCTCTTTACTTTTTATCAGGTTTCGATACAATGAACCTATAGTGAGTAGCAAAAGTGAGGTGTAGCTAATATGGAAATGGAACATATCAATGAGAACACCATTCGTGTATTGATCAAAAGTGAAGACTTAGCTGCGAGAGGCATCACTTTTCTTGACCTTCTAGGAAATCACAATGAAATTGAAAACTTCTTTTACAGTATTCTTGAAGAAGTTGATATTGACGAAGAATTTAAGGGCAGTGAAGCTGTAACTTTCCAAGTCTTGCCTAAAGGCGATGGGTTAGAATTGTTTATTAGCAAAAATCTTCCACCAGAAGGAATGGAAAATTTTGATGAGATGAACGATGAAGCGAATGAAGACATTACCGACATGTTGAAAAAGCATGTGGCGGCTCAATTACAAGAGTCGGAGCAAGCAGAAGACATCGGCAATCGTTTTGTATTCGAGTTGTTGCGATTCGAAGATATGATTCAATTGGCATCCGAAGTATATTTGGATTCCGTTGCAACCAATCTTTACCAAATGGGTAACCATTATTATATTGAAATTCGATTCATGGATGCAGAGGTTATTGATATTGAAGTGGAAAATGCACTTTCTTATTTGATGGAATTTGCCCAACGGACATCAGTGACGCCAGAGGTTTTATCTGAATATGGTCAGTTGATCATGGAAAACGATGCACTTGAATTGACTCGTTTCTACTTCAAGAATGATTAATGAATGAAATTCATTTCCAGCCAAGAACATGTTGCTAATGTTCTTGGCTTTTTCAATTGTGTTTGATGAAAATGGCGTATCTTTTATTGAGGTGAGTTAGATGCTGAAAGCATTGAACCAAAGAAAAGAAGTCATTGCAGCGAAAGGGAGAAAGAAAGCATCAGGTCCTTTTTATTGTCCAGGGTGTCACCAAGAAGTGACTTTGCGGCAAGGAACAAAACGACAGCCCCACTTTGCCCATCAAGCAACTGCTGATTGTCAGACTTACAGCGAAGGGGAGACGAAGGAACACTTGGAAGCCAAACAACTATTGTTTGAATGGTTTCAAGATACAGGGATTGAGATCGAAGCCTTTTTGCCTAAACTCCAACAGCGTCCTGACCTTTGTTATAAGAATATCGCCATTGAAGTACAGTGTTCTTCCCTCAAGTTTTCACGATTTCTTGAAAGAACCAGCACGTATTTAGCAAACGGCTATCGACCATGGTGGATCTTAGGGGAGAAATTGCATCCGAAACGCCAATGGTCACTTTTGGCAAAAGCCTGCTGTAGTTATCAGGCAACTGGTTTTTGTTTGTGGCTGATTGATACGCAAAATCAATCCTTAATGAAGTTAGATCAAATCAACTGGCACTATCAAGAAGGAGTCAGCAGTCAACAAAGCGATGCTCGAAAAGGGGCGCCTTACCATAAAGAAACTCTTCGCCCTTTGTGCAAAGGACAAAGATCAAACCATCACCGTCCTCCTGAATGGCTTGCTGCAGACTATCAGGTCTGGTTGATACAAAAACTGCGAAAGAACTTGCCAAAAATCCGTGTGATCCAAGAAATATTGTATCCGTTAAAAGGCAATGTCTCCCAGCTGCCTATGTGGTGCTATTGTAAAAGCAGCTTTGGCATTTTATTTGAGCATCGAATATTGGTTTTTCGCTTTCTTTATTTAAGTGACTGTCCACTTCGTTTTGATCAATGGGTAGCACGGCTGCGGCAGCTGGATTGGCAATGGCAGTTCCCGTTACTGGATCAACGGGAAATTTTGCGCGGGCTCTTTCAAGAATGCCAATATTTAGAAAATTCGGTTTCTTTTTAAGCCAATGATTTGGTTTCACTGAAAAGTATGATAAGATATTTTTAACCAATGAACAAGGAGTGAAGGGAATGTCAGAAACAAAACAATTACCAGCACGTGAATCGATTCCAGTCGAAAAAACGTGGGACTTAACGAAAATCTATGCCGATGATGCGGCTTTTGACATAGAATTTCAAGAGATCCAAGCACAAGTCAAAGAAGCAAGTCGTTACCAAGGCACTTTAGCCGATGGGCCGCAAGCCTTCTTATCCGCATTAGAATTTGTTTTAGCGCTTTCTCGTCGTTTAGAGAAACTCTATGTATACAGTCATTTGAAAAACGATCAAGATACTGCCAATACGACGTATCAAGGCTTGTATGCAAAAGCAAGTAACTTGGTTGCGCAAGTAAGTGAAGCCGTTGCTTGGTTTGATCCTGAGCTATTGACAATGTCTGATGAAACGATTTGGAGCTATTTCGATCAAGAGCCGAAACTAGCTGTTTATCGTCATATGATCGAAAAAACCATCAACGAACGTCCACATGTCTTGCCAGCGGAGCAAGAAGCGTTATTAGCTGGTGCTGGCGAAATTTTTGGGGCACCTGGCAACATTTTTTCTGTTTTAAACAATGCTGATTTGGATTTTCCAGTAGTTGAAGATGAAAGCGGGGAAAAAGTGCAGTTATCTCATGGTGTATACGGTGAGTTGATGGAAAGCACGGATCGGTCTGTCCGTGAAGCAGCCTTTAAAGGTCTTTATGGTGTCTATGAGCAATTCCGCAATACCTTTGCCCAAACATTAAGCACCAATATCAAAGCCCATAACTTTAAAGCAAAAGCCCGCAAATTTGATTCGGCACGGCAAGCCGCTTTGAGTGCCAACCACATTCCTGAAAGTGTCTACGATACATTAGTGGATGTCGTCAATCAGCACCTGCCATTGTTGCATCGTTACATGGCATTAAGAAAACGCCTGTTGGCTGTCGATACGTTGCATATGTATGATGTTTATACGCCGATTTTAGGGGAAGCACCCATTCGATATACCTATGAAGAAGCGGTCGGAAAAGCGAAAGAAGCGTTAAAACCATTAGGTGAAGAATACCTTGCGGTGGTTGAAGAAGCCTTCAGCAATCGGTGGATCGATGTCGTTGAAAACAAAGGCAAACGCAGTGGCGCGTATTCTTCTGGTGCCTATGATACGCTGCCATATATCCTGATGAACTGGAATGATCGATTGGATCAACTCTTTACTCTTGTTCATGAAATGGGACACAGTGTGCATAGTTACTTCACACGTAACAACCAGCCTTATGCTTATGGGGATTATTCGATTTTCTTAGCAGAAATCGCTTCAACCACCAATGAAAATATTTTGACAGAGTATATGCTGCAGACTGAAACAGATCCACGGGTCAAAGCTTATGTCTTGAATCATTTTCTTGATGGCTTCAAAGGAACGATTTTCCGTCAAACGCAATTTGCCGAGTTTGAACACTTCATGCACGTGGAAGATGCGAAAGGAACGCCGTTGACCAGTGAGTTCTTAAGCGAGAACTATGCCGAGTTAAATGCAAAATACTACGGACCTTCTGTTGAAAAAGATCCTGAGATTCGTCTTGAGTGGTCACGCATTCCGCATTTCTATTACAATTACTATGTTTACCAGTATTCAACCGGATTTTCGGCAGCTTCTGCTTTAGCGAAGAAAATCTTAGCAGGTGAACCAGATGCCTTAACCAACTATTTGAACTATTTGAAAGCTGGACGCAGTGATTATCCAATCGAAGTCATGAAAAAAGCGGGCGTCGATATGACAAAAGCAGACTATATTGAAGACGCGATGAAAGTATTTGAGCAACGCTTGAATGAATTGGAAGAACTCGTCAAAGAAATTGAAGCATAATTGAAAAGCGAACCAATCCGTAAAGGATTGGTTTGTTTTTTGTTTGTCCACAATAAAAAACGCTGCGCAGCGAGCCAAACACAAGATCATCGTTTGGCTCGCTGCGCAGCGTCGCTATTGAATAGGGTTTCATAAAAGAATCAACCCGCGATCAATTTCATGAATAGTGGAAAGTTTTGGTGCTTTCAAAGACTGAGCTTTTTGCAAAAATGTATCGAGTTCTGTTGCTGTACCACAGACGAGCGGAAGACTTCTCAGTTCCTCTGATCCTTCTAAAAGGACCCCATATTCTTCTTCACTTGAAAAATCATACACCACAGCAGAGGGTGTGATCGTGATGCCCATATCTTTGGCTACACGCTGATCGGTGGCAAAGTTCTTTTTCACTAGCTCAGAGGATCGATCTTCTAGGAACATCTCTAAATCACCATTCGTTTCAGAAAATAATTCTTTCACTAAGGCATCGCTATATTCTTGTCTTTCGATCCCTATCCGTTGTTGCAGTTTCAACAAGAAATCCCGCGCAATTTTTTTCCCTTGCAACTGAGCGGCCTTATAGTCCAGTGATGCAGCATAGATTTGGTTGGTCTGTTCATTTCGCAAGACCAAATCCGTCTTATTCATGGACAAATAGTCCATTGAGACACCTACGGAAAACAAGTTAACGAAAGGTAGGATCTGCAAATGGATTTTTTTGCGGCTGGTGTTTAATTTATTGAGAATCTCTTTTTCGATATCATAACAAATAGGCCCAATCGGATTAATAAATAAAAACAGTTCGATCATTTGAATCTCTCCCCAATTAAGATTCTTTTATACCTTGAAAAACAAAATAAGTATGTTTTATTAAATATAGCAAAAAAACGCGAAAAAAGTAAGCAAAAGGACAGCTTACTATGATTTTTCTTCAACGGCTCGGATGATCTTGTTTTTCGCTGGTCGGTAAGGAACGCCAAAGAGACGTAACAAGGAGTGAAAGGCATCTTTCCCTTTAATCGGTTCGTTGACTTCTAACTCCAACTCATAATCATGCTGTTGACCATACCAGCTTTCATCTAACGCGAGCAATCCTTCTTCAATCGGAAATTCCGCCCGTTTCGTTTTTAATGCTGCGATCATACGTAACGTGTCAGGCTCGATACCTGCCGCTCTTAGGCGCTGAGCAACGATACCCGTAGGTAGAATTTTTTCTGAAGCAATCAATGAAGCTGCGGACGTTTTCGTCAAAGGATCAGTCGTCTCTAATAACCCGTGCTCAATGGGGGTTTTTAGCGTTAATTCCGCATTGGTAGCAGTCGTGCGAATACGCAAGCCAAAGTGCTTTTCCCGCAGCTTATGATCTAC
Source organism: Enterococcus sp. DIV0213h (assembly GCF_051711285.1). Lineage (NCBI taxonomy): Bacteria > Bacillati > Bacillota > Bacilli > Lactobacillales > Enterococcaceae > Enterococcus > Enterococcus sp. DIV0213h. The sequence continues at coordinate 2,402,888 of NZ_JBIOMH010000001.1, read as the reverse complement.
CGTATCAAAATAGTAATTGGTTTGTATCTTAAATGCTTCTTCTGACAAATTGTAATAAGCAAGCAGCTGGTGGTATTCTTTTTCCGTCAACATCGTCTTGTATTCGATCTCTACTTGTTCGCCCATCGTTTCTCACTCTCTTTCTATTGCAACCATAGTGTACGCTGTTTCAGCTATTCCGTCAAAGAAACCAAACAAAGAAAAGCGGAGATGTTGGGGGAGAGACAAAAAATCTTTTGTTTCTGCTCTTCTGTTCATTCAGTTTTATTCCAAGAGTATGGTAGAATAAGAGGTATGTTATGAACAGAATCGAGGGAGAAGAATGATTCGAGATTGGGAAGAATTCTTAGCGCCTTATGAACAGGCGGTTTCAGAATTAAAAGTAAAATTAAGAGGCATACGAAAACAATATCGGGAACAAAACAAGCATGTTCCCATTGAATTTGTCACTGGGCGGGTCAAGCCAGTGGATAGCATTTTAACGAAAAGTAAATTACGTGGGATTGCTTTGGATCGGCTTGAAGAAGAGATGTCTGATATCGCTGGCTTGCGAATCATGTGTCAATTTGTGGAAGACATTCACCAAGTCGTTGAACTCTTACGAACACGCAAAGACATGAAAGTGATCATTGAACGGGACTATATCACCAATAAAAAAGCCAGTGGCTACCGTTCGTATCATCTAGTGATCGAATATCCCGTTCAACTGATCGACGGGGAAAAAATTATTTTAGCTGAGATTCAAATCCGGACACTAGCGATGAATTTTTGGGCAACGATCGAACATTCACTAAACTACAAATACCAAGGGGAATTTCCCGCTGAAATCAGTGAACGACTGCGTCGGTCGGCAGAAGCCGCCTATCAGCTAGATGAAGAAATGTCCAATATCCGTGAAGAGATCCAAGAGGCACAACGGTTATTTTCACATGGGAAAGGCAAGCGAGGCGGACATGATCAGAACCCGTTGCCAAAGGGGGAAACGGAATGAAAGGTATCCGCGTGGCAATCGTCCATAATCAAGAAAGCAAGTCGGTAGAAGTGACAAAGCGTTTAACTACGCTTTTAGAACAATCTGAAAATAAGATCGATCAAGACAATCCTGAATTAGTGATTTCTGTTGGGGGAGATGGCACGCTCCTTTCTGCTTTTCACTTGTACAATCATAAGTTGGACCAAGTACAGTTTTTAGGCGTCCATACGGGTCATCTCGGCTTTTACACGGACTGGCGAGATTATGAATTGGAAGAACTAGTCGAGTCATTATGCAATGACCATCAAAAAAGCGTCAGCTATCCGTTATTAGATGTCCGTATCACGTATGCGAATGGAAAATCAGACAAGCATTTCCTAGCATTGAATGAATCAACGATCAAGCGTGGCAATCGCACGATGGTTGCCGATATTTCTATTAAAGAAGACCTCTTTGAAAAGTTTCGCGGCGATGGCTTATCGATCTCAACGCCCACCGGCTCCACTGCTTATAACAAGAGTGTTGGTGGGGCAGTCTTGCACCCAAGTATCAATGCCTTTCAATTGGCAGAAATTGCTTCGTTGAACAATCGTGTCTTTCGGACCCTTGGTTCGCCGATCGTCGTGGGACACCATGAATGGGTCAAAGTACAACTGCAGCAAAGCACCGACTATTTAGTGACGATCGATCAGTTTACCATCGAACAAGAAGAAATCGATGCTATCTATTACCGTATTGCCGATGAACGGATTCATTTTGCGTCTTATCGGCATATGCATTTTTGGAATCGGGTCAAAGATTCCTTTATTGGAGAAGAATAAACCCATGGAATTTACGTATCACTATACTGGACAAGGACAGCAAGTCAAATACTTTTTGAAGGAACAAGGGGTGTCCAAAGGACTATTAGCAAAAATCAAGTTTCAAGGCGGAAAGATATTTGTCAACGATCACGAGCAAAACGTCTTGTTTTCTTTGGCGCAAAATGATAGGGTAACTATTGTAATTCCTCCTGAAGGGGAACATGAGACGATGCTGGCTGACCCGACACCGATTGAGATCGTGTATGAAGATGCCCATCTGTTAGTCGTGAATAAGCCAGCAGGCATCTCATCGATCCCTGCGCAATATCATCCGACTGGCACGATGGCCAATCGCGTCAAGGCCTACTATCAAGCGCAGCACTATGAAGATCAAGTGATTCATGTAGTCACGCGGTTAGACCGTGACACATCAGGACTGATGCTTTTTGCAAAACATGGGTTTGCCCATGCGAAGCTGGATAGCCAGTTGCGAAAGAAGCAGGTCGTAAAAAAATATCAAGCCCTCGTTGCTGGTGAACTGCCCGCACTTTCTGCCCATGGTGAGATTGAGCTGCCGATTGCTAGAGACCTGACGTCACTATTGAAACGCAAGGTCAGTGACGAAGGAAAAGAAGCACGGACGGAGTATTGGCTAAAACAACGCAATTCAGATTGCGCTTTAGTTGATATTCAGTTACACACAGGCAGGACGCATCAAATAAGGGTCCATTTTTCTGCAATCGGTTGTCCTTTATTAGGAGACGAGATGTATGGCGGTACAATGGCTCTTGGGATCAAACGACAAGCATTACACTGCTGTCAGCTGCAATTTCAGCATCCCTTTACGAATGAACCGTTGGCTTTTAAGCTGCCCTTACCAGCAGACATGGCCGCTGTTTGCTCAGCCATGGATAGGCAATAACAAATGAGGTGAAGAGATTGGATGAAAATCAAGAATTAACTGAACGGTTTGATCAACTGAATCAAGCATTAAAAGACAATGATATCCAGGGATTTCGTGAGGCGTTCTTGGATCTGCATATCTACGAGCAGGGTCAGTTCTACCAATCTCTAGAAGCAGCCGATCGACAAATCGTCTATACGTATCTTTCCCCGAAAGAATTGGCAGACATGTTTGACGTCATTGAAGAAGATGATGAACACATGGTGGACTATCTTTCAGAGATGCGCCCTGCCTATGCGGCTGATATGTTGGCGCAAATGTATACCGATAATGCGGTTGACCTGCTGAATACTCTGGATAAAAAACAAACAGCAAAATATTTGAGTTTGATGACCGCTGAAGCTGCTAGCGAAATCAAAGAGCTGCTGCATTATGAAGATGAAACTGCTGGATCGCTGATGACTACCGAGTTTGTTTCCATTGTTGCCAACCAAACGGTTCGTTCAGCGATGTATGTCTTAAAAAATGCCGCAGATGTTGCCGAGACGATTTACTATATTTACGTCGTGGATACTGATAATAAGCTTGTGGGCGTTATTTCTTTAAGAGACTTGATCATCAATGATGAAGATACCATGATCGCTGATATTTTGAACGAGCGGGTGATGTCGGTCCATGTTGGAGATGACCAAGAGGATGTCGCTCAGACCTTCCGAGATTATGACTTTCTCGCATTGCCAGTCACCGATTATGACGATCACCTATTAGGGATCGTGACCGTCGATGATATCATCGACGTTATCGATGATGAAGCAGCCAGTGACTACTCTGGTTTGGCAGGGGTCAATGTGGAAGAAGTCAGTGAGAACCCGATCAAAGCGTCTTCGAGACGCTTGCCTTGGCTTATCACCTTACTCTTTCTCGGAATGGCCACCGCCAGTCTGATCAGTCATTATGAAGAGTTGGTCAGCGAAGCAAGTATTCTCGCTGTCTTTATCTCACTGATCACTGGGACCGCCGGTAATGCTGGTACCCAATCCTTAGCCGTAGCCGTTCGTCGTCTGGCGATCAATGACGACAAAGAAAACAGCTTTATGAAGACGGTGGTAGGTGAAGTGCTGACGGGACTGTTCACAGGTGCCATCACGGGGTTGACGATTTTTGCTATCGTAGCTGTCTGGAAACAAAATCCGATTCTAGGGTTTGTGATTGGGATGGCGATGATGTGTGCCATCACAGTAGCCAACTTAGCGGGAAGTTTGATCCCGATGCTGATGGACAAGCTGGGTTTTGATCCAGCAGTGGCAAGTGGTCCGTTTATCACGACCCTTAGCGATTTGACCAGTGTTTTGATCTACTTCAACATTGCCAGTCTTTTTATGAACTATTTTATTCAATGAACAAAAAAGAGCAAGCCGATGATTCTTCATTCAAAGGAAGATCATCGGCTTGCTCTTTAATTTTTTGGTTTTGGCAATACCCCAGAAGGAGAGACACCATAAAGTTTTTTAAAAGACTTGCTAAAGTGATAAGCATCCTGATAGCCCACAGCAGAGGCGACTTCTTTGATCGTGAGGTTTTCATTTTTTAACATGTCTTTGGCACGCTTTAAGCGAATCTCAATCAAGTAGTTGATAGGACTGACACCCGTCGCCTCTTTAAAAATCTTTGAAAGGTACGTCGGGCTGAGAAATTGATCCTGTGCAAGCTTCTCTAACGTGATTTCTTCTTTGTAATGATTTTCCAAGTAATAGACCGTATAGTTGACGATCTGTTGTTGTCGTCGTTGGCTTTTGGAAAGGTAAGGCACGACATTGATATGGTCTTCATTTAGTCCACGTAAAATGTAGACGAGCATCTCCATCAAAACAGCCTTTTGCATCAATTGAAACTCATCCCGCTCTTCACTGCTTTCTCTCACCAACTGCCAGGCTTTTTCCAAAACTTGATGATGGTATTTGCCTAGCTCCAACAAGGGGTGTTTGTTCGGGAAAAAATTCCGTTTAAAGCCTTCCAAAGAAATATTTTTCAAACCAATATGCAGCTGATGGGAGCGAGTGCCCTTAGGCTGCAATTCGCAGTGATCGATGCCAGGATTGAAAAGCATGACGCTGCCAGCACGGATTTTTTTCGCTGGTTCTTTTTCAAAATAATAGGTACTTTCTCCTTCTAACAAGACGCTGATTTCTAAAAAGTCATGATGGTGCATTTCGCCATGACTTTCTGATTGTGTCCATGGGTCAAAGAGATAGATGATTTCTGGATTAAACGTGCGAGGGTTAACTAAATTCATGGCTGATTCACTCCAATTGGGTGCTTATTTCCTGTAAAAAAAGGGAATGGTACTTCTTACTAATATTTTACATCAAAATGAGTAAGAAAAACCATTCAAATCGCTTTTCAAAACGCTAAGCTTAACAACGAGAGGGGGAATTAGATGAGTAATACACAATGGATCTGGCGCTATGCCAAAAAGAACCGGGGAAAAATCATATTGGCAGTCCTGTTTTTAGTGATCAATGCAGCGCTGATCATTGTTAATCCGTACTTGGGAGGAATGGTGATCGATGATGTCATCAATCAGCAAAAAACGCACTTATTGATTCCATTATTGTTGATCATGATCGCAACGACCGTCATTCGTACCATTGTCCGCTACAGTTATCAAATTTTATTTGAACGGGTCGGGCAAAATACGCTATACGATTTACGGGAAGATTTGTATCAGAAGCTGCAAGAATTGGATTTCGACTTTTTCAATCACACTCGTGTGGGAGATATTATGGCACGGATGACTGGTGATACCGATGCCATTCGCCACTTTGTTTCTTGGGTGACCTACAATATCGCTGAATGTATCTTGTGGTTCTTTTCAGCGGTGGTGGTTATGAGCTTTATTGATTGGAAATTGATGTTGGCGCTGGTGGCTGTCACACCGATCATATTTCTGTTGACCAATCGCATGTCTAAGAAAGCACACCCGTTGTTTTTTGACATTCGTGAGAGCTTTTCGCGCTTGAATTCAATGGTGGAAGAAAATATTGGCGGCAATCGAGTGGTGAAAGCTTTTGCTCGTGAAAATTTTGAGATTGAAAAATTTCGCTCTTACAACGAAGATTTTAAGACCCGCAATATGGCATCTGCCAAAGTATCCCGTACCTATCTGCCATGGCTTGATGGCTTAGCAGGAAGTTTGTCAGTCATTGCCTTGATTTTGGGTGGGATCTTCGTCATCAACGGCGAGATGACATTAGGGGATCTTGTTGCGTTTAATGGCTATCTTTGGATGTTGAATAATCCTATGCGTATGAGTGGTTGGTTGATCAACGACGTTCAGCGATTTTCTGCAGCCTGTATCAAAATTCGGCAAATGTTGGCGCAAGAATCGAAAATTCCTGTTCATCAACAAGAAAAATTAGAGCCAATCAAAGGATTTGTAGAGTTTAAAGATGTTTCCTTCCACTTTTCGGATGATCCGAATCAAAATGTGTTGGAAAACATCAACTTCAAAATTGGCCCTGGCCAAACGTTAGGGATCTTAGGGGAAACCGGTTCAGGGAAAACGACGTTAGTGAATTTAGTTGGACGCTTTTATGATCCGACTGAAGGGGAAGTATTGATTGATGGAAAAAACGCCAAAGAGTATCCCGTGCGTCAAATGCGGGAAAACATTTCAATGGTGATGCAAGATGTCTTCTTGTTTTCCAATACTATCTCCGACAACATTGCTTTTGGAAATCCTTTAGCTGATGAAGGCTTTATTCGGCAAATGGCGGTAGTCGCTGATGCAGATACCTTTATTTCTCGGATGCCTCAAGGCTATGAAACGATCGTGGGCGAGCGAGGTGTAGGGCTTTCTGGCGGACAAAAACAACGGATCTCCCTAGCACGGGCCTTAGCCAAAGATCCATCGATCTTGATTTTGGATGATACGACGTCTGCCGTCGATATGGAGACAGAATCGAAGATCCAACAGGAGCTGACAAAATTAACAGGAGAGAAAACGACGTTTATCATTGCGCATCGGATCTCCTCTGTTCGAGAAGCCGATCAGATTCTGATGATGGAAAAAGGACGAGTCGTTGAACAAGGGACCCATGAAGAACTTGTCAGTCTGCGGGGCAAATACTACGAAGTGTATCAAAAACAATTAGGCTTGTCAGGAGGTGAAGACGATGGCGAGAAATAAATTTGATGTGGATGAGGAATTAGACCAGGAGTTTAGCTGGAAGGATTTCAAACGCTTGTCACAATATGTCGTTCCTTATAAAAGAAGTATTGCGAAAGTACTATTTACGATCATTCTGGCAAACTTAGCAGGAATGTTGGCGCCCGTGTTTACAAAGATCGCGATCGATTCATCGATTCCTGAGAAAAATGTCAACCAATTGCTGCTTCTAGGAGCTGCCTTTCTAGTGACCTTGATCGTTATCGGCGTCTGCATGCGTTACCGTATCTACCATATCACGAATATTGGTCAAGACGTATTGAAGGATATGCGCTTTGATATTTTTGAACATCTGCAGCGACTGCCTTTTTCTTATTTTGATACAAGGCCCCACGGCAAGATCTTGATTCGCATCGTAAACTATATCAATACACTGAGTGACCTATTGAGCAACGGCCTGATCAATTTGATCTCGGATGTTTTCAACGTCATCATCACCTTGATCTTTATGTTTGCGATCGACTTCAAATTGACCTTGTATTCCCTTGCGTTGCTGCCAATTTTGTTCATCATGGTGATGGTGATCAAGAATAACCAGCGCAAAGCTTATCAGGTGTTGAGTAATAAACAATCCAATCTAAATGCTTACATTCATGAAAGTATTGCTGGTATCAAGATTACTCAATCCTTTGCGCGAGAAGAAGAAAATGCTGAGATCTTCCAAGAAGTCAGCAATGATTACCGGACTTCATGGATGAAAGCTGTCAAAATTCAGTTTCTGATGTGGCCAGGGGTGCAAAACATTTCAGTCATTACGACTTGTTTGATTTATTTTGTCGGCATTCGTCAGATCGGTGTCGATGTCAGCACAGGTACTCTGATCGCTTTTATCAGTTATATCAATAATTTCTGGAATCCAGTCATCAATATCGGGAATTTTTATAATTCTTTGATTACAGCAACAGCCTATCTTGAACGGATTTTTGAAACGATGGATGAAGTCCCAGATATCGAAGACAAACCTGATGCAAAAGTATTACCGACGATGAAAGGGACCGTTGATTTTGAACACGTGACCTTCCGATACGAAGAAGGCAAAAACATTCTTTCTGATGTTAACTTCCACATTGAACCTGGGGAAAGTATTGCTTTGGTTGGTCCTACTGGTGCAGGGAAAACCACGATCATCAACTTGCTGAGCCGTTTTTATGATGTCAATGAAGGCAGTGTTAAAGTGGATGGGATGGACGTTCGTGACGTGACGCTGGAATCGCTGCGCTCACAAATGGGTGTCATGCTGCAAGATACCTTTATTTTCTCAGGAACGATCATAGAGAATATTCGCTATGGAAAATTAGATGCGACAGAAGAAGAGATCATCGAAGCAGCGAAGATCGTCCGTGCCCACGACTTTATCACGGAGTTGAAAGACGGCTATCAAACCGTCGTCGAAGAACGAGGAAGTACTTTATCTGCAGGGCAACGGCAACTGATTTCCTTTGCCCGAGCGTTGTTGGCTGATCCAAAAATTTTGATCTTAGATGAAGCGACCTCAAGTATCGATACGAAGACAGAAGAATTGCTGCAAGAAGGATTGTTGAAGCTGTTAGAAGGCAGAACCTCATTTATCATCGCTCACCGATTATCCACGATCAAAAATTCTGATCGAATCTTTTACGTGGCAGGGGGGACGATCGCTGAATCGGGTAACCATGATCAGCTAATGGCACAAAAAGGCTTGTATCACCATTTGTATCAATCACAATACGACTTATTGCAAGCCATCTAAAAGAATCCCCACAAACGATAGAAGCGCATCGTTTGTGGGGATTTCTTTGTGTCCTTCAAGCTCAATCGTTAAGGTCAACGATTCTGGTTCCATGAACTTCTTTTACACCTAGTGTATCGGCAACTTCTTGGGCATTTTCAAAGGAAATGCCACCGCCAGGTAAAATCGTTAAACGCTCACCAGCATAGGCGATCAATTCTTTCAGACGATCGAAATTTGCTTCGATTGGAGTGCCTGCAGCACCACCATGGGTCAAAATCCGCTGTACCCCATGCTCAGCTAACCAATCGATCGCCTTGAATTGGCGCGCTGCAGGAATCGCGTCGAACGCCATGTGAAAAGTAACCTGCAAGCCTTCTGCGGTTTCTAACAGTAGCTCCAATGCTTCTTCGTCCAACCAGCCGCTAGGTGTTAAGCAACCTAGAACAACGCCGTCTGTTCCTAATTTTTTTGCTTCGATCAAGTCGGTATGCATGATTTTCAATTCTGTATCATTGTAAACAAAATCACCGCCCCGAGGTCGAATGATCGTCATAACGGGTATTCCTTTTTCGCCAGCATATTGCAGAACTTCTTCTTGCACGCCGGTACTTGGTGTTGTTCCGCCGACTGCTAAATTATCACAGAGTTCGATGCGCTTTGCACCTCGGGCGATCGCTAAGGGAATATTGGTATAGTTTTCTGCACAAAATTCTTTTAACATGATTTACCTCCATTTGATGGGTGTTCAATTGATTTGTTATTCTATCCACTAGCATTCTACCACAAGAATATGCTAAAGTAGAGCAGAGATGAGGGAAGTTGAATGTTAAAAAAAATCGATCGCGGGCGCCTATTTTTAAACGCCCATTATCACTTGTTTGAATGTCCATTGTGCCGCCAAGCATTTTTCCCGACCGAAAATGGCTTGGTTTGTCCAAATCGTCATCGATTTGACTTATCAAAGAAAGGCACACTTTTCTTTTTGGATCATCAAGTCAAAGCAGATTATGATCAAGCACTGTTTTTGCCGCGTCAACGAATGATCGCTAGCGGCATGTATGCACCAGTCCTTGAGACCATCAAAGCAGCTTTGGGAGATGCTAAGTATCTTTTAGATGTTGGCTGCGGGGAAGGCAGTTTTCTGGCTCAGCTGGTCAATGAAAAGACTCAGGCGGCTGTCGGCTTTGATATTGCCAAGGACGGAGTCTATCTAGCAACCAATCAAAACGTACCAGCTTTTTGGTGTGTGGCGGATCTGACCAACCTGCCGTTTGCTGAAGCGAGCTTTGATACGATTTTCAATCTATTTTCGCCGTCAAATTATGGGGAGTTTAACCGCATTCTAAGAAAAGGCGGACAGCTGATCAAAGTGGTTCCTGCGGCGGACTATTTAAAAGAACTACGAGCCGCTTTTTATCCTGATAACGAAACAAAACAGCAGTATTCGAATGAACGGGTCGTTAGCAAATTTTTTGAACACTATCCCAACGCATCCCGTCAAAGAGTGACGCATGTTTTTGCGATCCCTGAAGAAAATCGTCAAGATTTACTTGCCATGTCCCCGTTAGAGTGGGGGGCTTCGGAGGAACGCAAAGAAAAGCTGCGACAAACCCCTTTGACACAGATTACGGTTGATGTTGAGGTGTTGATTGCGAAAATTTCCTGAAAATATTTTGAACTTTTTTGTTATTTACTCTTGCAATCATGCCATGGGAGTGATATATTGTTCTCAAGTCATTTTTCATTGGTTTTTATCAGGTTCCTGTTCTGATAAAAGTTAGTGAAAAGAGCTTCACTAACGTAACGACTCGCAGTGATCGACACCGAGTTGGTACGTTTTTTTTTATGCCCAAAAAAGCGCCCAAAAAATGTTGTTTCTAGAAAAACAAGCGTGCCAAAATATGGTACTATAGAAGTTATTGAAGTAGTTACTGAGCATGCAATGGAAAACGTAACGTTTAACGACACAAATCAATGCGAGAACCGATCGGCAGTAACCGATCGAAAGGAGTTTTTATCTATGAATCACATCGTTCTTTTTGAACCTCAGATCCCAGCCAATACGGGGAATATTGCACGGACGTGTGCAGCAACAAATACTCATTTACACTTAATCGAGCCTTTAGGCTTTTCAACGGATGACAAGCAATTGAAGCGTGCTGGGCTTGATTATTGGCACGATGTCAATATTACCTATCATAAAGATTTAGCTGCTTTTATGGACTTTTTAGGAGCGCGTCCGTTGTACCTGATCTCGAAATTTGCCAATCGCGTGTATTCTGATGTCGATTACACCGCAGATGACGATCAGTTCTTCATTTTTGGGAAAGAAACGACGGGGCTTCCAGAAAGTTTTATGCGTGAGCATGCCGAAAAATGCTTGCGGATCCCTATGAATGATGAGCACGTTCGTTCCCTTAATTTATCAAATACGGCGGCCTTGATCATTTATGAAGTTTTGCGGCAGCAAGGATTTCCGCAGTTGGAATTGACGCATCATTATGAGAACGACAAATTAGACTAAGAAGCGAGGCTTTTTCGATGCAATTATACTTTACCCGTCACGGAAAAACAGAGTGGAACCAAGCACGCCGCTTTCAAGGAATGCTGGGCGATTCGCCGTTATTGCCAGAAAGTTATGATGAGATCAAATTACTCGGTGATTATCTGGCAGCTATTCCTTTTGAGAAGATTTACTCAAGTACATCTTTGCGAGCAAAAGTGACTGCTCAAGAGATCCAAGCAAGACTCCAACACCCTGTTGAAATCATTTATAATGAGAACCTGCGAGAAATCGGACTCGGTGAATTGGAAGGTCGGTCCATCGATGAAATGCATGAGAAGTATCCCCAACAGCTGACTGAATTGCGTAATCACCTGGATCAATACGATCCCAGTGCCTTTAAAGGTGAGCCGATCCAAGAAACATTGAGCCGAATCGAGACCGTCGTCATGGATGCGGTGATGCAGCATGAAGGCCCATTATTGTTCGTCGGTCATGGAGCATCCTTTACGGCTGCTATACAGTGGCTTGCAGGCAAACCATTAGCCGAATTAAGAGAGCAAGGTGGATTAGTCAATAACAGCGTTAGCTTATTAGAGACGAATGAACAAAAAGTATTGCCTTTTGAACTAAAAGTTTGGAATGAAGCAAGCTTTTTAAGCAATCAGGCAGGATTAGACGCTTTATTGTAAACCATGAAAGGAGCGGCACCATGATTCCAGAAAGAACGTTTTTTGTCGGCCATGTTGCCGCCATCTTTTTCCAGAATCCCAGCAATTTTTATAAAGTACTATTAGTTAAAGTCACTGAGAATAATGCCGACTACAAAGACTCGGAGATCGTCGTTACTGGTAGTTTCGGCGAAATCCAAGAAGAGGAAAAGTATCGTTTTTTTGGTGAGCTGGTCAATCATCCCAAGTATGGTGTCCAGTTGAAGGCCGAAAGCTACCAACAAGAACAACCAACCTCTGAACAAGGGTTGATCGCCTATCTTTCTGGAGAAAAATTTCCCGGGATCGGCAAGAAGACCGCTGAAAAAATCGTTGATCTTTTAGGAGAAGAAGCGATCGACCGGATGCTGGAAGAACCAACATTGTTGGAGCAGATTCCAGGATTGAATGAAAGTAAGCAAAAAATGATTTTAGATACCGTTCGGCAAAATCATGGGATGGATCAAGTGATCGTTGGCTTGAGCCGTTATGGTTTTGGTAGTCAGCTTTCTTTTGCAATCTACCAAGCCTACAAAAATGAAGCATTAGCAATTATCGAAGAAAATCCTTACCAGCTGGTGGAAGACATTGAAGGCATTGGCTTTAAACGCGCAGATGGCATCGCTGAGCAGCTAGGGATCGAAGCTTCGTCACCGCAACGGTTTCGAGCAGCAGTCTTGCATCAGATCTTTGCCCAATCCCTGCAGACGGGTAATACCTTTATCCATGCCCAGGACTTGTTAGAGCAGACACTGCGTTTATTAGAGACGAGTCGACCTATTGAGATCGCGCCAGACGACCTGGCATCAACGATCATTCAATTAGTGGAAGAAGGAAAAATCCAGCAAGAAGAAACTCGTTTATATGAAAACAGTTTGTACTTTTCTGAGTGGGGAATCGCTAGTTCCATCGAACGCTTGCTTTCACGCAAAAAAGAGATCGTGTATCCTGAGAAAAAAATCAGCAAAACGCTGCGAAAAATTGAGAAGCATTTAGGCATCACCTATGGGTCTTCGCAAGAAGAAGCAATCAAAGAAGCCATTCGTTCGCCATTGTTTATTTTGACAGGAGGACCTGGTACTGGGAAAACGACGGTGATCAATGGGATCGTACAATTGTTTGCTGAATTGAACGATTTGGACTTAGAACCATCAAAATACAGCGACGAAACCTTTCCGATTCTCTTGGCAGCACCGACTGGTCGAGCCGCCAAACGAATGAACGAAACGACTGGCTTGCCAAGTGGTACGATCCATCGTTTGTTAGGCTTGAACGGACGTGAAAAAGCGCCATCGATCAGTCCAAAAGAATTAGAAGGCGGCTTACTGATCGTCGATGAGATGTCTATGGTGGATACATGGCTGGCGAATACCCTCTTTAAGTCGATTCCTACGAATATGCAAGTGATTTTTGTGGGGGATAAAGATCAGCTTCCTTCTGTGGGACCAGGGCAAGTCCTTCATGACTTGCTAGCGATCGATGCGATCCCGAAACAAGAATTGACGGAAATCTATCGTCAAGGCGATGGGTCAAGTATTATTCCACTCGCCCATGCCATAAAAAATGGGCAGCTGCCTGCTGATTTTACACAAAACCAAAAAGATCGTTCTTTCTTTGCGTGTGATGCTTACAAAATCGAACCGTTGATCGCTCAAATCGTGAAACGGGCAAAAGACAAAGGCTACACGCCGCAAGATATTCAAGTGTTGGCACCGATGTATCGTGGGGCAGCGGGTATCGATGCCCTTAATAAAATGATGCAAGAGATTTTTAACCCCAATGATGGGACCAAAAAAGAGGTGACCTTCAATGATACGGTGTATCGTATCGGCGATAAGGTCTTGCAGTTGGTAAACTCTCCTGAAGATAACGTGTTTAATGGCGATATGGGGCAAATCGTTGGGATCACTCTAGCCAAACAGTCGGAAGACAAGATCGACGAGCTGGTCATTCAATTTGATGCCAACGAAGTAACCTATAAGCGGAATGAATGGAACAAGATCACGTTATCCTACTGTTGTTCGATCCATAAATCTCAAGGCAGTGAATTTCAAATGGTCATTTTGCCGATGGTTCATCAATACCAACGCATGCTGCAGCGCAATTTGCTATATACTGCTGTGACCCGCAGCAAAGAGATGCTGATTTTACTTGGTGAACCACAAGCGTACCAAACTTGTGTCAACCACGAATCTGCGACTCGTTTAACGACGCTGAAAGAACGCATCAATGGCACAGAAAAAATGACGCCGTTGCAACGAGCAAAATTGGCCCAATTTGAAGAAGCGGATGATCCATTTTATGATGATTCCTCTGTTGACACGAAAGTAAAAACGTCTTCGACGAAGATAAAGGAGCAATCCAGCACTGAAGTTACTGCTAACAAGCAAGCGGTAGAAAAGACCTCAGATAGTGGGCTTGATTTGTTTGCTTTTGCCGAGACGGAGCCGTCAGCATCAAATCAGACAGAAACGGCAAAGCCTCTGTCAGGGGATAAGGTTCTAAGTGAAGGGACCACGGGGGAAGAAGCACTCATCGAAGAAACGCCAAACGATGGTGTATTGACTTTAACGATGGTCAAAAAGCATTTAGTGGATCCAATGATTGGCATGAAGGATTGTTCTCCATACGACTTTATGCCCACAAAAAATGGATGATTCAAAGATGAGAAAATCCTAAAAAAGGGTCGTTAGTGAGCGCTTTCTTTTGGTTTTTTAGCTTCTTATGCTAAGCTAAAATCAAAAGGAGGCGTTACGTTATGGCGAAAGAAACCGAAGATAAATTAGCAAAATTAGCAAAAGAATCTGGCAACGACTTTAAAAAGTTAGATGAGATGGAAAAAGAATTCAAATTGGATGAAAGTCCTGAGTCAGAACGAGGTGATCGGGAAGAATCTGGCTTAGAAAAAACGTTAGATAAGGCACCGATTTTTCCGCCTAACACACCGAATAATCCAACGAATCCTGGCAGTCCTGGAAATCCATAGCTTGTCCACCAAAAAACTACGACAGTCGGATATTCGAATAGAAAACAAAAAGCCTGAAGAATGCAGCTTCGCATTCTTCAGGCTTTTTTGCAATCGATGAGGTTTACTTTAAATGCTGATAATAATAGATCGCTAATTGCGTGCGATCCCGCAACTCCAGCTTTTCTAGTAATTGACTGATGTAATTACGAATGGTTCCATCACTCAAATACAAGGCATCAGCGATTTCTTTATTGTTTTTACCCGCTGCTACTTCTTTGATGATTGCAAGTTCACGTTCGCTAAAAGATGCTTGATTATCTATCGCTGGTTGGTTCTTCATCATTTGCGTGAAGGTCTCGACGATCTCATTCCCAAACACGACTTGCCCATTGTATGCGGCTTTGACAGAAGGGATGATCGCTTGCAGGTTCTGTTTGATCAAATATCCTTTGACACCGATAGAAAAGGCTTCACGAATGTATTCTTGATCTTTGAAGGTGGTCAAAAGCAAGAGGATCGCTTGCGGAAATTTAGCCAGTATTTCTTTGGCAGCAGCGATCCCAGTTTGTTCCGGCATACGGATGTCGGTCAACAAAACGTCAGGACGATGGGCTTCGTAAAGAGCAATGGCGTCTTTGGCACAATGACCGATACCCAACACCTGAATCTCTTCTGTGCTTTCAAGAATGGTTTGTAACGAGGTCGTCACAAACGGGTCATCATCAATAATAACTACAGTAATCATTGGTGTTCCTCCTTTGGTAAAATGATCGTCAACTGAAAGCGTTGGTTTTCTTGCAAAATATGAACTTGACCTTGCAGCTCCTGGACCCGTTGACGCATCGTTTTCAGACCGATTCCGCTGTTTGCAGTTTGGGGTGAATTGACGTCCTCGTTGGTGATTTGCAAACGGTAAAAGGCGGGCAGCGTTCGAAAATGCACGACAACGGTTTTGGCATGACTGTGTTTGATGCTGTTGGTCAAGGCTTCTTTGATGACCATTAAGAAACAGTTTTGCTGTGCTTCGCTCAATCCTTCAAACAAGTTTCCTTCAATCGTTACGGAAGAGGGAAAATCAGCAATCAGAAACTCTATGGCTTGCGGAAAAGAAATCGATGTTTCATGGAGATCATGAACGCTTTGCCGAATGCGATCCATCCCAGTGTGAACCGTTGCACTCAAATTTGCTAACGGCACATTTAATTTCGGCTCTTGATTGATCATTTCAAGCGCACCAATTTGTAAAATGGCACTCGAAAGTAGATGGCCGACATTGTCATGGATATCTCGCGCGATTCGATTTCGTTCTTCCGCGATTTGTAAGGCTAATTTTGTCTCTTGTGACAGGGCTAATGCTTTGTTTTGTTCCGATAACTGCTGCTGCTTTTCCCAATGGGTATCTTTTGAAGCAATATATTTTTTCTCAAGATCGATCATTCGCTGCTCTTTTTTTCGTAAATAAAAAGCGAAAAGCAGTAGCAGGATGATAAAGGCGAGCTCAGTGGGTGAATGGTTGCCAACCGTCGAAATCAACAAAAAACCTAATAGGAATAAACCATCATCTTGTCTTTCTTTTGGAGCGATCACTCGCATCATTGCGGGCAAAAAGAGGGCAAGCGCTGGCCAAAAGGCACATAGCAGCAACAGAATAACTTGAAAAAACCAGCTTGGTTTCTTAGGCAGCAAATAACTGACGCCAGTAAATAAAACAGCGATCAGCAGATAGATGACTTGCACAGCAACAAATCCTTGGTTTACCAATAAGAACAATGAGATAGCGAGGAAAAAGCCCGCTTCGGTGAGTGGTCGATAGTTCGTCATAGGAGACTCCTTCATTGTGACAAATGTCATGGTTGGTTTAGCCAATCGTCACTAGTTTCTTTCCTTGAACTTTATTATAGTCAGATTAACAAGAAATTTGGAAGGAGTTTTTCATCATGATTATCGAAATTGATAAATTAGTAAAACGCTATGGTGATTTTGTGGCATTGAACCATTTTGATCTGCAAGTTCAAGAAGGAGAAGTTTTAGGATTATTGGGACCAAACGGAAGCGGAAAATCCACCGCCATCAACTGTATGCTCTCTTTGTTAAATTATGACAAAGGCACCATTAAACTGTTTGGATCAATCATGACGCCGGAAAATTATGCCGTCAAGGCAATGATTGGCGTCGTTCCTCAAGATGTTGCCGTCTTTGAAGAACTTAGTGTGCAAGAAAATATCGATTACTTTTGCGGTTTATATGTTGCTGACAAACAGAAACGCCAAGCCTTGATCGAAGAAGTGATTCAATTAGTGGGATTGGAAAATTTTGTGACGTTTCACCCAGGCGAGCTCAGCGGTGGGTTGAAGCGACGATTGAATATCGCCTGCGGGATCGCTCATAAGCCGCGCTTGATCTTTTTAGATGAACCCACGGTAGCGGTCGATCCTCAAAGTCGGAACAAAATTTTAGAAAGTATCAAAGAACTGAATCGTCAAGGAGCGACGATTGTTTATACGACCCATTACATGGAAGAGGTGGAGATTCTTTGTGACCAGATCGTGATTATGGATCAAGGACAGGTGATTGCTAAAGGAACCAAGGAATCTCTAAAAGATATGGTACGGACAGCGGATCGTTTGACCATCGATATCCCCTTACTACCTGAGCCTGTATTGACAACGATTCAGCAAACCATTGCTTCTGATGGGATCGCCTATAAAAACGGTCAGCTTGAAGTAACAACGACGGAGCTGAATACAGTTTTATTACCGATTCTGACGCTCTTACAAGCAGAGCATATCACTTATGGAAAAATTGCAACCAAAGAAGCCACCTTGAATGATGTCTTTTTAGAGATCACGGGCAAGGAATTGAGAGACTAAAGGAGGGAATCACAATGTTTTGGCATTTTTATAAATACCGCACAAAAGTATTGCTGCGAAATAAATCCATGCTGTTTTGGACGTTGGCGTTTCCTATCCTCTTAGGTCTAATGTTTATGGCTGCCTTCGGGGAGATCGATCAAGCGGGCAATCTAGAAACGATCACAACGGGGATCGTAAAGACTGGAGATCAAACAGCGCTTTCGGAAAATTTTTCCACCGTCCTTGAACAAGTAAAAATCAATGAAAAACCATTATTTGAACTCGAGGAATTACAAGAGGCAGAGGCAGCTGAGAAGCTGACTGCCGGTGATTTAGCTGGGTATTATCTGATTGATGATGAAACCATTTCTCTGCATGTGGGCCAAGCGGGCATGAGCCAGTCGTTGATGAAAAATGTAATGGATCAATTCTTACAACGCACAGCAATCATTGCTAGTAAAGCGGCAGAACTTGAGAGCCTTGATCTGGCACCAATTCTATCGGCTTTTGAGCAGGAAGCGACTTTTCAAGAAGTGAGTGCTGATCGTGACATGAGTTTCAAAAGTTTCTATTTCTTTACGTTGATCGGGATGGCGATCCTCTACGGGACGATGTGGGGTGTCCGCAATGTCCAGGATCAGCAAGCCAATCAATCCGCGAATGGTATTCGGCTTTCCTTGATACCAAGGAAACGGACATTGGTTTCAAGTGCGAATTTAGCGGCGAGTTTTACGATTGTGTTAGTAGAAGTCTACATTATTTTAGCGGTGTTTCGTTTTGTCTATCAAGTGGACTTTGGCGATCGTTGGCAATGGTTACTGCTGGTTGCCGCATTAGGATCATTGTGTGCGATTTTGCTAGGGACATTGATTGGGAATCTGACACCAAAAATGAATTTGGTGCAAAAGGACGGAATTTTGATTTCCGTGACGATGGCAATGAGCTTTTTTGCCGGGATGATGGGCTCGGAACAAATCAAGTATTGGCTTGATCTGCATGTGCCACTGTTGGGGCAAGTGAATCTCGTCAATTTGATCAGTGAAAGCCTGTATCAATTGTACTACTATACAGATTTGACTAGCTTTTATACCAATCTTCTATGGCTGACTGGCTTTATCGTCCTATTTGCCATCGGGAATGCTTGGATCGAAAGAGGGGTGCGCTATGACGCTTTATAAAACGATTTGGACTTTGCTTAAAGCAAATAAGTCGAACTTACTGATTGGGGTATTGATCACTGTTGTTGTCACATTCTTTTATGCACAAAGCATCGATGTCGAAAACACCTCTTTGCAAGAGGCAAAAATTGCTTTGATCAGTGAGGAGGAGTCGCCTGTCGTGGATGGTCTCCGAACCTATTTAAAAGAAAAGCAAACCTTGGTCACGTTGGATGGCACCTCGCAAAAAGAAATTGATGATGCGCTTTATTTTAATCGTGTAAACATCGTCTTGCATGTGCCAGCAGATTTCACTCATCAAGTTGAGGCAGGCAAGATGCCGACGATCGAGATTCAAAGTCGACCCGATGCCTTTTCTAAAACAGTCGTCACTCAGCAAGTGAACACTTTTTTACAAACAGCCCTTTTGTTTCAGGAGGAAGGCAAAACCGTCGCAGCGGCAATAGAACAAGCGCAATCTGCATTGGCGGTCACAGGGGATGTGAAGCTGAGTGCAGAGTATGGGCAGCGAATGAAAAAAACTGTTGACTGGCATGACCTTTAACTTATTGTCTTATGGGCTCTTTCTCTCGGTATTTAGCGGGTTTGGTGTGATCAACTTGGCATTCAATCGCAAAGAAATCAGCAAGCGAAACCAGAGTGCACCACTTCCGAAGCGTGTATTGCAGCGGAAAATCCTTCTAAGTTTGATCAGCTACTCGCTACTCTTGACCTTCGGCTTTCTACTACTGATGGTGTTATTAGTGATTCGCACGTCTTGGGATACAGCAGCCTGGTACCACATTTTAAATACGTTCTTGTTTTTATTGCCAGTTATCAGCTTTTCAGCTTGTGTCACTTCCCTGGTGAAAAACTCAGAAGCAATCGGTGGGATCAGCAATATCTTCATAACAGGAAGTTGTTTTGTCGGTGGTGTCTTTGTATCCGCGAATTTCCTGCCAGATATCGTCAATAAAATTGCAGCGTTTACGCCAACCTATTGGTTTGTACAAAACAATACATTGATCAGTGAAACCCTCACTTATAATCAAGCGTTCACAGAATCTTTTTGGTTCAATGGCTTCGTACTAGTTGCTTTTGCTGCCGTATTTTCGATGCTCCAATTTATTTTGGGAAGAGAAGGAAGCCGTCGTTGGCAATACCACTCGGCGAAAAATTAATGATCGAACGTATAGAAAAACGATACAAATCAGCAGCGATTTGTATCGTTTTTTTATGGGCACCAGAATAATTGTGAAGCCGTGGTAAAGGTAATATCAAAGGGGCGTTGCCCCATTTCCTCGCCATCTTCTTGTCCATGTTGAGGAACGGTGGAGATGATTCTCAGCTTCGAAGTGGAAAGATGGTGAAAGTAACGTGAATTCATGTGTTTCTTTCGCATCAGTAAGCCGATCAGCCAAAAAATCTTAAAAAGCGACACACGTTCGACAAGAACGAAATCAAACTTTTTCTCTTTGACTGAAGCAGTTGGGGCAATCGCCACACCGCCGCCAAAGTAAGGATGATTGGTCGTGGTACATAAAAAAGCTTTTTTGTAACTGAACTGCTGCCCATTGCACTCAACTAAGATCGGGAAGCCTTTTTGGCGAAACAAAACCCGAATAATCGCAGCGATATAGGAAAAGGAGCCAAGATTAAACTTATTTAGATTGCTTTTTGCCATAGAGTGATTGGTGGTATAGACGATTGCCGCATCAAGACCAATTCCGACATTGTTAAGAGCAATGCCATTTTCTTCTTGGATCTGCTCCTCATAACGGATAATGGTCAATTCTTGAGGTTTAGTAGTACCAGCAATTTTCCAAAATGCTTTTTCTGGTTCCCGCGGCAACTCAATACTCCGAGCAAAATCATTTCCTGAACCAGCAGGGATATAGGCAACGGGGATTTGTTGTTGTTCAAGTTGTAACTCTGATACTACTTGGTGCAACGTTCCATCACCGCCGATAACCACCAATAATGGATAAAGCATCTCGCCGTTTTCTAAATAGACCTCATCCCAAGGAATGAGGCGTTCTTTTAAGAGTTTTCGTGTGATCGTTCGTTCATCACCTGGAGACTTTGTTACATAGACTTGATGGGGGAAACGATGTTTTTTTACGATTTTTTGCACACGTTCCACCGCTTTTTTTCCTCGTCCACTGCCTGAGGCAGGGTTCACGAGGAAGTGATAATAATAGTTCATTTTATGAATAGCTCCATATCGTTTTTTCGTTCAATGCGATTAATTATAGCATGTTTCGACAGAAGGAGGGGGGACGATGCCTGAAAAAAAGAGCAAAAAAATAGATTCGACGATTGTGCTTTCTAGGTTCTCAAAGGTTCTTATGTCCACTTTGATCCTCAGGTAACGATGCCCATCGCCGAATCCTATTCAATTAGTAAGGAGTAACTCAAATTCCCACATCCTTTGTCTTTTATTCTAAGTTGACAACAATTCTTTTCTTGCAGAACCTGCTTCGTCTGCTTTACTGGGAATCCTTGCTCCTTACACTTACAGTATAGCAGGTTTTCCTATTTTAGCAATCGCTTACAATGTTTACTTTGTGCTTTTTAAAGAATTTTAAACTTTCTAAATGAAAGGTAAAGAAAATAGCAACTTCCTCTTTTCGCACCAAATTCGGAAGCTGTCGTCCAAGTGTTCCCGAAGTGTGCAAACTGTGAGAAGGCAGGCATTTAGGTTGAAAATTTATTTGAATTTTAGTTCATATTAAAATAATTATAGAGTGTCTAATTATCTTTTTATTAATACTGCTTCCGTTTCACTTGTTAAAAAAATGCGATAGGAGTAAATTAAAGGTGTAAAAACTTATTTTAGGAGGAATTAGGATGTGTACTGCGCTAACGTATGTAACGAAGGATCATTATTTTGGCAGAAATTTTGATTACGATGTTTCTTATAAAGAAGTGGTGACCATTACTCCGAGAAATTACCAATTGAAATTTCGCAAAGTAAGTGAAATAGATCACCATTATGCGATGATCGGAATTGCTGCTGGAGTCGCTGAATACCCACTCTATTATGATGCGGTCAACGAAAAAGGCTTAGGTATCGCTGGTTTGAATTTTCCAGAAAATGCTGTATACAATGAGTTTCAAGAGGGGAAAGAAAATGTCACGCCTTTTGAATTCATCCCATGGTTACTAGGACAATGCGCTACCGTGGAAGAGGCAAAAGCCCTGTTGGCGAAGGTTAATCTGGTAAAGATCAATTTTAGTGAAGAACTACCATTATCGCCATTGCATTGGATGATTGCTGATAAAAAGAGCGCCATCGTTGTTGAGAGTATGAGTGATGGTCTTCATATTCATGAAAATCCGGTAGGGGTCTTAACGAATAATCCGCCATTTGACTACCAGTTATTCAATTTGAATAACTACCGTGTGTTATCAGCGAAAACACCAGAAACGCATTTTTCTGACAAGCTGGATTTTGATGAGTACAGTCGTGGAATGGGGGGCTTAGGTCTGCCAGGAGATCTTTCTTCGATGTCTCGTTTTGTCAAAGCGGCATTTACCCGATTGAATTCCGTTTCTGGAGAATCTGAATCCGAAAGCATTAGTCAGTTTTTCCATATTCTAGGTTCGGTCGAACAGCAAAAAGGACTATGTGATATTGGAAATGAAAACTATGAATACACGATTTATACTTCTTGCTGCAATACAGACAAAGGGATCTATTACTATCGTACGTATGAAAATAGTCAAATCGTTGCAGTCGATATGAATAAAGAAGATTTGGAAGGGAATGAACCGATCTCTTATCCATTAGTTGAAGACCAACAAGTATTTTTCAGTAACTGATCCATTTTTAAAACCCCATCTCAATGACGTTTTGAGATGGGGTTCTTTTTCTGCTTAGTTTCAAACTGAATCGCTCTGACTCGGTGTTGCCTTCGTTTGTGCAGTGCGTTTATTTGGGAATGGGAAAAAGCGATTCACCAGTATGGCGATCGTCATGCCTATGAAGCTGTCAATAATCCGATTAAAGGCATACAAGTATGATTCAGTTTGAGGAATCATAAATAAAATCGTCAATAGTGTGGCACAAGCACCAACTGTTCCCTCGGAGTAATCAAATTTGACCAATAAAGCGATCATCAACATGATCACTAAAGGGATCGCAATGATTTGTATAACGGACGAATGTCCGAAAAAGTTAAATATCGCAATACAAAACACGGAAGCGATTGCGCCAAAGCTGTTGCCAGCAATCCGATGTTTCCCGTATTTGACGGTGTTTTCATGGTCTTCTCGTAGTGTGAAAACAGCTGTGATCGTCGATACAACATACGTTTCACGATTCAAAAGAAAACTAATCAAAATACACAGAAATACACTAATGCCAGTTTTTACATTTCTTAAGCCAAAGGTCAATCCAAATAATTTCAATCATGCCATCCTCTCAAAACAATTTCAACGAAATAGATTATACCATATCGCAAGCACTCATATTTTAGATTTTCAGAAAAATGAACAACGATTCTTTCATCGTGCGATGAGAGGTAAATTCTACCAGTAGTCGAAAAGCTAGTTTTATCCTATGCACTTTTCAACTTTGAGTATTGAAAGGAATACAATAAGTAAACCTAACTTAAAATGAATTGATTTTCGCATTCCTCATTTAAAGCTCCTTTCCATTTCCATGAGTGATCCTTCTTTTGATTTTTCAGTCCTGTTATCATTTATATAAGTTGTTTTGATAAAAAACTACTTACTGTTTATAAAAAGTTTGTTTTTTAGATATTATATTGAGATAATCAAAAATAAGGAGGGGATAAAATGAAAAAAGTTTCTGTATTACTTGTTTTCTTACTTGGTTTTGTTGTTTTTCCAGTGACAGTTTTCGCTGCTTCTTCACCGAGCGTGAGCTATCAAACGAATGTCCAGTCTCAAGGGTGGCAATCATGGAAAACAAACGCTCAGACGTCAGGGACTACAGGAAAAGGGAAGCGACTTGAAGCAATCAAAATAAAAATTACAAACGAAAAATATAAAGGAAGTATTGAATATAAAACATCCATTCAGAAACAAGGATGGGAAAAATCTTTTAGAAAAAATGGTGCGCTATCTGGTACAAGCGGTAAGGGGCAACGTTTGGAAGCGATCCAAATCAAACTTACCGGTGAGATCGCTAAGTATTATGATGTCTATTATCGAGTCAATGCACAACAATTTGGCTGGATGGGCTGGGCAAAAAACGGGCAGTCCTCAGGAACTTCTGGCTTTGGCTTTCAATTGGAAGCAATTCAGATCAAGCTGGTAAAAAAAGGTGGGAAAGCACCTGGAACGACGAATAATGGCTTTCGAGATGGACTGAAAAAATATGTAGATAAACGGGGCAAAGGGTTGATCAAAGGGTCAAAACAAAAGATTTATCACCTACCGGGCAGTCAATACTATAAGAAAACGACCAGTCCGATTCGTATGTTCAAGACAGAGGTGGAAGCTTACAAAGCGGGCTTTCGACCTGCTAAATAGAGAAAGACTCAGTCAATGTGTACACAATCGGGCACTTGAAACTGGTTCGATCACTATAAACAATTCCTTCCCCTCAGCGGGAAAGGAGTTTTTTATTCCATAGTATTTTTTGCTAGATATGAGGATTCACAAAGTAAGTTTACTGGCTGCCCGCTTTATAGGCTGATCCTTTTTTTAGCGAGGTGTCAGCACAAAGCTACCATCTTCATCGTTCATTCCTTCAATAAATGTAAAAATAATATTTTTACCATCTCTTTCAAGGAAGAAGTAGGACATCTCAGTTTCATATTCTGGATCTTGCATCACTAGCTGATTGTCTTCAAGGGTATAGTTGTAGGTATACTCGAATTCTTCCCAGACTACCCCATCAAAAGCTACTCCAAGCTCTTCCAGTTCATCATCTTCTTCTGATTGTAGCGAGCTATTATCGGTACCAATAGTAAGATTCGTTTCACTAAATGTGGCTGTCATCACTGCATACTCACCATCATCATCATCTATCTCAATAAGCCAGTCATTTTTTTGTAAGTCTTCTTTTGTGATATTTTCATTACCATTACCATTTCCACAACCAACAGCTATGACCATCAGAAGGAGAGTTATTAAGTTTATCGCTATTTTTTTCATTATTACACCTTTTCTTCCTTTTATTTTTGTTTATATGAGTATATTGTAACATATTTATTGCGTGCCTCGTTAAAGTAAAAAAATATGATTATCCATCACGTGATTTGCGACATCGATTACAAGTGCTTCTCTCCCTTCTTTTTTTAGTTTTGCTATCCGAAAGATCAGCATGACTAGCGGTACTTTTTTATTAGTAAGCGTAGGCTTTGCAAGAGTATTTCTCATTGAGTTTGCTTTCCAAAAGTATGCTTTTATTGGAAGCCAAAAAGAAAAGCTACCCCATGAGCCGTGACTAGCTTGTTTAAGTAGAATAAAGAAGCACTGAATGAATGGCAATCGGTGAGAAACTTGACTTAGAAAAAGCTTTTAAGGTGATTTAGAAAAGGATTTGGCTGGTTTAACATTGATATATGGCTATTAATGTGTATAATAAGTACTTGTGCGAAGCGCACCGCGGTTCATCAACCATCCCGCGTAATCAAAACTCGGAGAAAGTAGGGATCAAATGGAAAAATCAACAAATCTAACCAATCAACGTTTGCGTGTCGTCGCAGCCAATGGGATTATTATGGCACTTTATGTTGCTGTAACGGTTCTGGTCGCACCAGTCGCCTCAGGAGCGATTCAATTCAGAATATCTGAAGGGTTGAATCACTTAGTCGTTTTCAACAGAAAATTGATGTGGGGTGTCGTCGGTGGGGTCGTTGTGTATAACTTGTTCTTTGGAATGGGGATCTTGGATGTCGTATTCGGCGGTTTCGGAAGCTTTTTAGCCTTAGGAGCAACTGCCTTGGTACATAAGAAGATTCCAAATGTTTTCTTAAGACTCGCATTTAATACAATTGTTTTTTCATTAAGCATGTTCCTGATTGCGATTATGCTAAACATCACCTTAGCATTACCTTTCTGGCCAACCTTTGCAACAACGGCATTGAGTGAATTTATCGTGATGACGATCACTGCACCTGTGATGTATATCATCAATCGTGCCGTTCGTTTCGATAAACGCGTTTAAAAAAAAATCTTGTTTTTTGCTTTGATGGTTCTCAAAAAACAAGAAAAAAGATCATTCCTTTCTTTTTTAGGAATGATCTTTTATTTTATTCTGCTTTTAGGTCTTCGATCTCCACAACTTTGAAATTTTTTGCTTCCAGTTGAGAAACGATCTTGTCGCATAATTCTTTTGATGTGTTCGCTGGTAAAGTGATCATCGTACGACGGATAAATTCATCTTTACCGATATCCAGTGTGATACAGCTGGCAATACTGCTGTATTTTGCGATTATTTTTGCGATGACTGCTAAGTCGCCTTGTTGACCAGTTGATGCGATCGTCAACACATAGCTTCCTTGCTCAACACTCCATGACTGTGACAACATGTTCAACAAAGAACTGTGTGTCAAGATGCCATAAAATTGATTGTTTTCATCTAATACAGCAATATAAGGCAATTCTTTGATTGTGAAGAAAACGTTAAAGAAAGAAGAATTGACATAAATAAATTTGGTCGCATTTTTTAGTAGATAAGTGACTGGCAAAGTCATGTCGCCGCCGTTTGCTTTGTGGCGATAAATGTGCATTTTATAAATATTTCCTCTGAAAATCTTGCCTGATTCATCTAGGATAGGCACACAACGATAACCAGATTCTTCCAAAATTGCCAGCGCTTCTTCTAAAGTAGCTGTTTCTTTTACCGTTGTTAAATCGCGTTTTTTGTAAACCATTGTTTTTAATAACATAATTTTCCCTCCCAAATACCCATTTAACACCATTATCATACCACAAAATTAGAAGAAACTATATTTTTACGACAGAAAATCAAAAATTGACACATTCTTAAATAAATGGTATTTTTAGTGTTGGAAAACTTTATAAAAAGGGGGAGGACACTAAGATGGCAACAAAAAAAGCTGCTTTGGCTTGTTCTGTCTGCGGATCCCGCAACTATTCAAAATCAGTCAGTGAAGGTAAAAAAGGCGAACGCCTTGAAATCAACAAATTTTGCAAGTATTGTAATCAATATACGTTGCATCGTGAAACGAAGTAAGGAGGGAATCAAATGAAATTTTTGAAAAATGTTGTTGAAGAAATGAAAAACGTTTCTTGGCCATCGAAAAAGCAATTACGTAAAGATACCTTTGTGGTGATTCAAACAACCATTATTTTTGCATTGATGTTCTTTGTGATGGACACACTGATTCAAACAGTCTTCAATTGGATCCTAAAGTAAGACTTCTTACTGATAGCGCTAGTCATTTATCGCAAATCATGCTATAATCGCTTTGAGGAAAAACTTCGGTGCAGCTGAGGTTTTTTTATTTTACAAAAAGATGGGGAGTCCGAAAAAAATGGAATCTTTTGAAAAAAATTGGTATGTACTGCATACGTATTCTGGCTATGAAAACAAAGTAAAAGCGAACCTAGAGTCACGTGCACAAAGCATGGGTATGGGTGATTATATTTTCCGTGTCGTCGTTCCCGAAGAAGTAGAAACAGAAGAAAAAAACGGCAAAACCAAAGAAATCGTTCATAAAACATTTCCTGGCTATGTATTAGTTGAAATGGTCATGACGGATGAATCTTGGTACGTTGTACGTAATACTCCTGGGGTAACAGGTTTCGTTGGTTCCCATGGTGCAGGAAGCAAGCCAGCGCCTTTATTACAAGAAGAAATCAATTCAATTTTACGTTCGATCGGTATGAGCACTCGGACAGTTGAACTGGAAGTAGAAATTGGCGAAACCGTCAAAATCATCGAAGGTGCGTTTTCTGGTCTAGAAGGACAAGTAGCAGAAATCGATGAAGAAAAACAAAAACTAAAAGTGAACATCGATATGTTCGGTCGTGAAACGAGTACAGAACTTGATTTTGAGCAAGTAGATAAGATTTAACTACTGGATTCACTAGCAAGAATGACTCTTTTACGGTAAAATAACAGTAATGAGAATAAAGTGGACCAATTCGTTGGCCCACTTTTTTTCTCAAAATCAGTAAGCGCTTTATAAGAGGAAGGGGTCCTATGTCAAAACTAGTCACTTTTTTTAGAGTAAAGTTTCACAATGATTTTCATCCCCATGGTAAAGGGATGATCTCTGTACATAATGGATATAGCTTGTTATTTCTTTTCAATTTGCTGCTATTTTTCTTTGCTATGTTGTTTTTTGATCCAATGGTGGCAATCGAAGAGCTCAAGTTGATTTTGTTTTCGGAAAGTCATTTAGTCACCGATTATATTGCCATGACCTCGGTAGGGACGGCTTTGTTAAATAGCAGTCTGATGACCTTTGTAGCGATCTCGATTTGCTATCACTATCGGGTACCGATCACGGGCGGTGCAGTCTCTGCGATCTTCATGGTGACTGGCTATGGCTTTTTCGGGAAAAATCTCCTGAATTTTATCCCAATATTTTTAGGCGTTCGCCTGTATTCGTATTTTATGAACGAACCATTGAAAAAATTTCTGTTGATCGCCCTCTATGGGTCGTCGGTTTCCCCAATCGTCAGCTATTTTGCTTTCAATGATTCCTTGCCACCATACTTTAGTCTAGTGATGGGGTATGGCATTGGGATCTTCACCGGTTTTTTGATGGTTCCTATGGCCTTATACTTTCAAGCGCTGTTTCAAAGCGTCAGTCTATACAGTGCGGGATTTACTTCAGGGATGCTATGTACACTGGTCGCTGCCATCTGCCGAATGTTTGGCTTGACGATCGAGCTAAGAACATTAGTATCTCAAGAGCAGCAACCTCGATTGATTTTTATGATGCTGGTTTTAGGAGGGGTATTCGTCGGCTATGGCTTGTTGATGGCGATTAAGAAAAAACGATTGAATATGCGAGCGATTTGGTCGCATAGTGGCAAAATCGAGCGAGATATTTTAAGGGATACTGGCGTTTATAATACGATGATCAATATGGGGTTAATGACATTCTTGTTAGTGGCTTACGTTGTCAGTATTGGTGCGGTTTTAAATGGACCAGTTATCGGTGCGATCTTTTGCGTCATCGGCTTTTCTGCTTGTGGCTCTCATGTGTTTAACTCGCTGCCTTTATTGGCAGGGGTGACGATCGCCAATCTATTGAGCGTATACACCATCAACGAGACAGTTACAGTCACGTCAGCGATTTTTGCGATGATGCTCTGTGCAGTAACGAATGCCTATGGCTGGAAAGGCGGCTTGGTGGTCGGTTTTGTCCACGCCTCAATGGTACTGAATATTGATTTCTTACATGGAGGTTTGAATCTGTATAACAATGGTTTTTCTGGCGGGCTCGTTGCCATGATGATCATTCCCTTATTGGATCTCAGCAAACAGCTCTGGCAAAAATCAGCCGATCAGGCACAAGCTACCCAGGAAGAAAAACCACAAATGGACTTGAAAGCACAAGAAAGCGAGCAGCCATTGGTCACGTTGGATCAAACAGAAGGGAAACCTAAATTTTCCGAGCCTGTGAAGGTATTAAAACCCGTTGCCCAAAAGAAACACTATAGGTTAGGCGAGTGGGAGTAGAAAAACCGCCAATGTCGTTTGTTACTTGTTTAACAAGTGTGGATTACTTGTCTTTTCGTCGCTGAAAATCATGGGAAAATGAAAACCAACCAAGAACAAGCAACGATTGGTTGTTCTTGGTTGGTTTTTATTCGTGTTCGTTTCTAAAAAAATCAACGATTGGCTTCTAAGATTTCTGCCTGCAAGCGTTGGGCAGTCGGTGTCATGGCTAGACCGCCTTCAGCCGTTTCCTTGAAAATGCTAGGCATTTGGCGACCGACTTGATACATCGCTAAGACCACTTCATCAGGTGGGATAACACTTTCGATTCCTGCCAGTGCCATGTCGGCAGAGATAAAGGCTTGGGAAGATCCCAGGGCATTACGCTTCACGCATGGGACTTCGACTAAGCCCGCGACAGGGTCACAAATCAAGCCCATCATATTTTTGAGGGTGATCGCCACCGCTTGAGCCGCTTGGTGAGGGGTGCCACCTTTTGCACAAACCAAAGCTGCCGCTGCCATTGCGCTAGCAGAACCGATCTCCGCTTGACAACCGCCTTCGGCTCCAGAAATCGAGGCATTGTTGGCAATCACTAGACCAAAGGCGCCGGCTGTAAACAAAAAGTCGACTTGTTGCGCTCGAGTCAGTGCCAAACGTTCACGTACGGCCATCAAGACACCAGAAACAACACCCGCACTACCGGCGGTCGGTGTTGCACAGATCAAGCCCATTTTCGCATTGACTTCGTTGACTGCAATGGCATTTTGGACCGCTTGTAGAATGGTTTCTCCGCTTAAAAAATCACCGGCAGCAAGGTAGTCGTTCATGCGTGTCGCATCGCCGCCGGTCAATCCCGTCACCGATTTTACACCAGCGACACCTTCAGCGACTGATTGTTCCATAACAACTAAATTCTTTTCCATGATTGCAAGGATCTGTTCGCGACTACGGCCAGTATTTTCAGCTTCGATCGCAATCATCATCTCTGCAACGGAAGGATAATTTTTACTCTCTGTTACTAATTCTTCTATTGTATAGAACATGTGCCTTTTCTCCTTTAATCAAAATACGCAGCGCTGTAAACGTGTGGCAAAACTTTGATTTGTTGCGCCAGCTGATCATTGCGCTGATCGACTTCGATGATCATGATTGCTTTATCACCGACAGCTTCTCTTGTTACGGTCATCGTACCGATATTGATTTGAGCCTCTGATAGTAAATTGGTTACTTTTGCAATCATTCCTGGAACATCTTGATGAACGATCACATAAGTTGGCGTACCCAGCGTCAGAGAAATTTTGAAGCCGTTAAGCTCTGAGATTTGAATATTACCACCACCGATCGAGATACCAGTGACAGAAAGTTTGTGGCTACCTTTTGTCAAAATCATCTTGACCATATTTGGATGTTCCGCTTTTTCTTTTTTAGGAACGAATAGGACTTCGATCCCTTTCTCATAAGCGATTTTTAAAGAGTCTGCTAGGCGAGCATCATCTGGCTCCATGCCTAAAAGACCGCCAACTAACGCAATATCGGTTCCATGACCGCGATAGGTTTTGGCAAACGATTCATACAAAAGGATATCAACACTGTCTGGCTGTTCACCAAAAATACTGCGAACGATTTTTCCGATCCGAGCCGCACCGGCTGTATGAGAACTGCTGGGACCCACCATGATGGGACCGATTATATCAAATACACTGCGGTATTTTAATTGTTCCATTTTTTTCACCTCGATAGTAGTAAACGAATAGGGAAGAATTCCAGTAGTAGTGTAGCATAAAAAAATGAGAGAATGAAAAAAGCAGACCAAAAGCAAGGGATTTTTATTTATTTTTTTATCAAAGGAATGACGAAAAGCGATGGTGAGTATTTTTCCAAAAAAATCAGCTGAAAAACCTTGAATTATTCCTTAAAGATGCTATAATATTCCAGTGTGCTTTCGTCACACGTTTTTTGTGTGTGCACATGAATCACCAAAGTGGGAGGAGAAATTTGGATCTCCAATTAACCACATCACGGACTCAAGGAGGTATGTCTCGTGGCAAAAAAAGTAGAAAAAATCGTTAAATTGCAAATTCCTGCAGGTAAAGCAACACCAGCTCCGCCGGTAGGTCCTGCGCTAGGTCAAGCGGGTATCAACATCATGGGATTCACTAAAGAATTCAATGCTCGTACAGCTGATCAAGCAGGTTTGATCATTCCAGTAGTGATCTCTGTATACGAAGACCGTTCATTTACTTTCGTTACAAAAACACCACCAGCAGCAGTATTGTTGAAAAAAGCAGCAAACGTTGAAAAAGGTTCAGGCGAACCAAACAAAACAAAAGTTGCAAAAGTTTCACGCGATCAAGTAAAAGAAATCGCTGAATTGAAAATGGAAGACCTAAACGCAGCTGACGTTGAAGCAGCAATGCGCATGGTTGAAGGAACTGCACGAAGCATGGGGATCACTGTAGAATAATTACAGCCCTAAGGAAGTAGCTTCTCAGTCGGCTTCATATTGAAAAATATGGGACACGTGGGAGGTTCTACCGTTATAACCACATCAAGGAGGAAACAAAATGGCTAAAAAAAGCAAAAAAATGCAAGAAGCATTGAAAAAAGTTGATGCTACAAAAGCTTATTCAGTTGAAGAAGCAGTAGCTTTGGCAAAAGAAACAAATATTGCAAAATTCGACGCAACGGTTGAAGTTGCTTACAAATTAAACGTAGACCCTAAAAAAGCGGATCAACAAATCCGTGGCGCGGTTGTATTACCAAACGGTACTGGTAAAACACAAACAGTTTTAGTTTTTGCTAAAGGCGATAAAGCCAAAGAAGCAGAAGCAGCTGGTGCTGATTTCGTTGGTGACGACGATATGGTTCAAAAAATCCAAGGTGGCTGGTTCGATTTTGACGTTGTTGTTGCAACGCCTGACATGATGGCTACTGTTGGTAAATTAGGTCGTGTGTTAGGCCCTAAAGGTTTGATGCCTAACCCTAAAACTGGTACAGTAACAATGGACGTAACAAAAGCAGTTAACGAAGTTAAAGCTGGTAAAGTAACTTACCGTGTTGACAAAGCTGGAAACATCCACGTACCAATCGGAAAAGTTTCATTTGAAGATGACAAATTAATCGAAAACTTCAAAACAATCCATGAAACATTGTTGAAAGCTAAACCTTCAGCAGCAAAAGGTCAATACATGAAAAATATCTCAGTTACAACAACATTTGGACCTGGGATCCATGTAGAACAAGCTTCTTTCTAATTTAATACAAAAATTTAAAACTTTTATTGACTTGACTGCCTTATCTATGGTAAGGTAGTCAAGGTTAAAAGTTTAACTGTACCGAAGACAGTAGGTGGCATTTGCCTTAATTTCCTACCGAGGACGTTTATTGAGAACCTTCAATAGTCCCTCTATGTCTACGGTGGCATAGAGTTTTTTATTGTCTTTTTTTAAGACATAGGAACCGTTCGTTTCGAAGAAACTCTTCCATCAAAATCAGGAGGTGAAATATAAATGAGTGAAGCAGCTATCGCTAAAAAATCCGCGATCGTTGATGAAGTGAGTGAAAAATTCTCTGCAGCCGCATCTGTAGTCGTTGTTGACTACCGTGGACTAACTGTTGATGAAGTAACTCGCTTACGTAAACAATTGCGTGATGCAAACGTTGAGATGAAAGTTATCAAAAACTCAATTCTTTCTCGTGCTGCTGAAAAAGCTGGTCTAGAAGGTTTAGGTGAAGTATTCACTGGTCCTACTGCCGTAGCATTCAGTAACGAAGACGTTGTTGCACCTGCAAAAATCATTAACGATTTCGCAAAAGACGCAAAAGCTTTAGAAATCAAAGGCGGTATCATCGAAGGCAAAGTTTCTTCATTGGAAGAAATTACTGCATTGGCGAAATTGCCAAACCGCGAAGGACTTCTTTCTATGTTGCTATCTGTGCTACAAGCACCTATCCGCAACGTGGCTTACGCTGTCAAAGCAGTGGCAGAAAAAGAAGAAGATGCAGCATAATTGCCGCATGATTTTTCAGTATTAAAAAACTAAACTACTTACTTAAATGGAGGAAAACAAAATGGCATTGAACATTGAAAACATTGTCGAAGAGCTAAAAGGCGCGACAATCTTAGAATTAAACGATTTAATTAAAGCTATCGAAGAAGAATTTGGCGTATCTGCTGCAGCTCCTGTAGCTGTAGCTGGTGGAGCTGGCGATGCTGGTGCTGCTGAAGAACAAACTGAATTCACTGTAGAATTGTCTGCAGCTGGCGATCAAAAAGTTAAAGTTATCAAAGCAGTTCGTGAAGCAACTGGCTTAGGCTTGAAAGAAGCGAAAGCAGTCGTTGACGGAGCTCCTTCAGCAGTTAAAGAAGGCATCTCTAAAGACGAAGCTGAAGCATTGAAAGCAGCTTTAGAAGAAGTTGGCGCTTCAGTAACTGTTAAAT
Organism: Enterococcus sp. DIV0213h; assembly: GCF_051711285.1. Taxonomy (NCBI): domain Bacteria; kingdom Bacillati; phylum Bacillota; class Bacilli; order Lactobacillales; family Enterococcaceae; genus Enterococcus; species Enterococcus sp. DIV0213h. The sequence continues at coordinate 2,369,017 of NZ_JBIOMH010000001.1, read as the reverse complement.
AATTTTTCTTAGTGTCAAATCCTTTTGTATGAAGGGATTTGGCGCTTTTTTTTGTAAATGAAATTCCTGCATAAGGAATAAGCAGCGATCCCCGTTTCTTACTAGTGAGGATCACTGCTTATTTTTTTCGGAATTGTTGGAATAGGAACACAAAAATAAAAAAGAAAAATGCTTCCCACAATGTTGTGGTCCAGCTAAAGCTGCGGTTGATACCAAAAACGAGATTACCGATATTGGAAACCACCAAATACAATGCTGTTGCAAGCAAAGAATAGCCGAGTCGTTTACCCATCATTACGCCTCCCTTTGCTATGATTGTAACAAGTCGAAAGAGTTGTGGCAATCAATTCTCTCCTGATGGAAAGGAATTGGTTGGCGGAAAGAGAATAAAACGAACGATCACAGTGGACCGTTCGTTTTATAATGGTCTATGGGTGTGGCTATTTCAATGGGACATCAAAGATCCAACCTGTTGGGGCCGCAATATCCCCAAATTGAATGCCGGTCAATTGATCATACAATGCTTTTGTTTGTGGACCAACTTCCGTTTCACTATAGAACACATGAAAATCCTCACCATTTTGGATCCCGCCGATTGGGGAGATAACAGCAGCTGTTCCGCAGGCACCCGCTTCGACAAACCGATCCAGCTCATTGAGATAAACATCGCCTTCAACAGGGGTCAATCCTAATGAGTGTTTCGCTAGATGCAGCAATGAATATTTTGTGATACTTGGCAAAATAGAAGGAGATTTTGGTGTCACAAATTCATTGTCAGCCGTGATTCCGAAAAAGTTAGCAGAACCGACTTCTTCGATTTTGGTATGCGTTTCTGGATCCAGATAGATGCAGTCGGAAAATTTCCGCTGATGGGCTTCGTATCCAGGCAACAAACTCGCAGCATAATTTCCACCAACTTTGGCTGCGCCAGTACCATTTGGTGCCGCGCGATCATAATCAGAAACAATGAAATTGGTCGGTGTCAATCCGCCCTTAAAGTAAGGACCGACAGGCATACAAAAAACCGTAAAAATATACTCTGGTGCTGGACTGACACCGATGTTTTCTCCGACCCCAATCAATAGAGGACGAATATACAAGGTGGCGCCGCTGCCATAAGGTGGAACATATTCCTGATTTGCTTTTACTACTTGTTTTACCGCATCTAAGAAAAAGTCCTCAGGAACCTCTGGCATGCGCAGGCGATAGGCACTGCGATTCATCCGTTTGCTATTTTCGTCTGGACGGAACAAATTGATGCCGCCATCTTTTCTTCGGTAGGCTTTTAGTCCTTCAAAACATTGTTGTCCATAATGAAGAGCGGTTGATCCCTCGTGGATATGCAGATAATTATCCTCGGTAAGTTCGCCTTCATTCCAAGAACCGTCTTTCCATGTTGCCAAAAAACGCCATGGCGTCTTGATATAAGAAAACCCTAAATTTGACCAATCGATTGTCATTCGTTCACACCCTTTTTTAATTTTTCTAAGTATAGCACTTCAGAAAAGAAATGTCATTATTTTCTGAAAATTCTTCTGTAAGAATAGTTGGTGACATTGACGTGTAAAGGATAGGGAAGTGCTCTTTGCTTGTACGAGTTCCCCAGTTTGTTTTTCTACAAGTTCTGTGCTTCAATGAGAGTATAAAAAAACAAAAAAGGGGGAACGTTTGTGATTGAGGAAGTGTTGACGGACAGTCTGGGGATCGCTGCTGCGTATCGACGATTGAAACCAATCATGATCCATACACCACTTGCACCAAGTAATATTTTAGGCAAAGAAAAAGAGGGCGCGATATTTTTGAAATTAGAAAATCTACAGCGTACCGGCTCCTTTAAAGCGCGGGGGGCGTATAACAAGCTCGCTTCATTGACTGATGCAGAAAAACTTCGCGGTGTCATCGCCTGTTCTGCAGGAAATCATGCGCAAGGTGTTGCTCTGGCCGGATCGTTACTGGGGATCAATGTCCGAATCTTTATGCCATTAACGGCTGCTAAAACAAAAATAGAGGCGACAAGAAGCTATGGCGCACAAGTCGTTTTAGCAGGAGAGACGTTTGATGAAACCAAACAACTGACAGTAGACGCCATGAAAGAAAGTGGCGAAGTTTTTGTCTCTCCCTTTGATGATCGTGCAGTAATGGAGGGGCAAGGAACGATTGCGATCGAACTGTTAGAGGATCTTCCAGATGTTGATAATGTCATTATTCCCATCGGCGGTGGTGGGTTGATCGCTGGGATGGCTTTAGCCTTAAAAGAACTTCGTCCAGAAGTCAAAATCATCGGCGTTCAATCCTATGGCGTTTATGGTATGATCGCATCGATCTGGCAGCAAAAGCTGGTAGCCAATCGCCGCAGTAGAACGATCGCCGACGGCTGTGACGTCGCTTTGGCAGGGGAGCTGACCTATGATGTTTTAAAGACCCGTATCGATGAAACGGTCTTAGTTGAAGAATCCGACATCGAACAAGCGATCCATTACTTGGCTTTGAAGGAAAAAGTCATTGCAGAAGGTGCTGGTGCATTAAGTACAGCGGCGATTTTAAGCGGACAGATCGATCATTTACTTCGAGGAAAGAAAACTGTGGCTTTGGTCTCCGGCGGCAATATTGATTTCTCTGTGTTTAAGGAAATAATTTGAATAAAAAGCATACTCAAGTAAAATCGATGAGGTTCATTTGAAATTATCAAAAGGATCTCTATATCTTTACCTTCGATAGGGTCAAAATCATTGTGACGATAGCTAAAGGATCTTGTCGATTCATGGTATGAATAGCAGCAAAAAAAAGAGTTCCCGTTTGAAGGAACTCTTTTTTACATTCAAAACAACTATTTTACGATTAGAAACTGCGTCCGCCGCCGCCGAAAGTACCGCCGCCAGAAGAGTGGGTCGTACTGCCGCCTCCGCCGCCAGAAAAACCGCCACCACCGCCGCCTCCGCCATTATTCGAAGGCCGAGGGATGCGTCTGGTTGTGACAAAGGAGTTGACTAAGCGATCTTCTTTTTGAGTCAGATCAATACTTGATTTTTCTAGATAGTTAAATTTGTAGCCGCCCATTTTTAATTGGTAACGGGATTTAACAATGATGAAAAAGGCGATACTGATCACTGCTGCGATTGCTAAGCAAATAGCAATTTCTAGTGGCGTCATCACTTTGTAATAAGTAATTTTTCCAGTATCACGATCGATACGATAGTGATCGGCAGGAACACCTGCTTCCACAAAACCAGCTGCTTTTTGCAGATAGACCAATGCCGCTTGGTAATAATTTCCCTCTGCCATCTGGTCAAATACCGCATCAAGAAGATTGTCTAGACGTGAATCGGTGAGGTAATCGATCATATTTCCAGAAGTCGAAACGTGAAATTTACGTTGCGACATATCGATCACCAAAGCGGATCCGTTGTTGTCGTTGCCGATTCGTCTCGAAAGATACCGATCAGTATACAACTCGATATCTCCCGTGTTGCTGTTCGTTGTTTGAATAAACACTTCGCCTTTGATTTTCGCATTCAGCGCTTCTGCTTCTTCATTCAACTTCTGGATTTCTTGTTCGGTAAAAAGTCCAGCGTGGTCTGCGACTGTCTCTTCGGCTGCAAAGGCGGGCAGGGTGGTGAAGAAAAAGCCAACCAGCAGAAGCAACAAATAAGATAGTTTTTTCATAAGAAATACGCTCCAATCAATGCGAGGATGGTCGTTGCCGCGAAAATTGCACCACTGACGATTCCCAAGCGTTTGTAACTGATTGGTAAAACACCGCTGACTTTTCCTGTTTGCCCATTCATCGCATAATAAAAGGCACTCTTGTTTTCATCATCGGCTCGATAGGTCACTAGCCATACAGGAAGCAAAACGTAATTGTTTTCTTCTTTTGTTAGATTGATGGATCGATTGTTGCGTTTAAAACTAGTATAGCCATTGACGGTACCTGCTAGCAGATTTTCAGCATAACCCGATAATTCGTTTTTGACTTCGTCGGAAAGATCAATGTATTCAATGTCTCTTTTTTCTGCTTGGAAGCCGGCTAAATACTGACTGCGAAAATTAACAGCTTTTTCAAGGGGAAACGGCTGAACACCAGTTACCATTTTTTGCTGGACGTTTTTTGACAGCGCATGCTTGAGCAATTCATTCACCTTGATTTTGCCTCGTCGCAAGACGTCGTATTGTTTATGCTCGGTATATTCAATGTCACCCACTCGCCAAATTCTCAAGGAGGTACCCATTCCTGAGAGGGAGCCGTTCATCTCGGCATCGACGACCCAATAAGGGAAGTATACGCCAGTCAATTTCTCTACTTGTGCTTGGTCGAAGAAATCCCGTGGGACGAATTTTTTCTTTTGCGCCCATTCTAAAAACTTTTGCGTTGCTTCTTCTTTTTCGATCGCAAAGGGAAGGACTTTGTTTGGCAAAAATTCTCCCGAAAGCCGTCCAGATAAAACGACCGGGTTATGGCAAAAGTAGCAATAGGTTGCAGCTGTAGTCGCATCCGTCACGATTTCAGCACCGCAGCTGGGGCAGGTGAAAAGGTCCATCTGTCCCGCTTGTGCATTGGCTTGTTGCTGCACTTCTTCTTCAAGGCTCGGCTCCGTCACTGAGGCAGCCGTGGCATCTACAGAAGAATCAGCGGCCATTTGCGCTTCTTTTTGCTTTTCTTCAAAGGCAGTGACTTCGTCTTCAGTAAAAATACTCAGACAAAATGGACAATGAAATTTTTGATCGCCAGGATCAAAGGTTAAAGCGCCCCCGCAATTGGGGCACTTATGTGTGATAACATCCATCAGCAATCCTCCTCAATTAGTCTACTGGGACACCTTTGAAAGGTTTGCCGCAATTCGGACAGAATTTTGGAATGCCGTTGGCTAAATCAATCACTTCACCACAATCGCTGCATTTCATTTTCAGACTTGGTCCATCGCTCGTTGGTTTAGGCGTGCCGCAATTGCTGCAGAATTTACCAGTATTAGATGTGCCGCATTGTGGGCAGTCCCAATGATCTGCGTTGCTTTGTGCAGGTGCTTGTTGCTGCTGCATCTGCTGTTGGTTGTTTTGTGACGCTTGGTTCAAATAACCGCCACCAGCGTTCATCCCCATGCCCATGCCAACAAACCCAGTCGTAGCGCCAGCGGCATTGCTACCGGCAGATTCCATACCACGAGCTACCGAACCTTGAACATAGCCTTCACGAATCGAAGGGTCACCTAACATTGCCCCTTGGTTCCGCATGTTGATCAATTTTACGGAATCATCCGTATAAGAGATGCTTGCGACGGCAACCGAAACGATTTCCATTCCTCGGAGTTCTCGCCAGCTGTCATCAAGAACTGTTCCCATATATTTGCTTAATTCCATGCTCTTAGATGGAACGTAAGAAATTCGTTCGCCATCAGCGGACATTTTGTTGATCGCTGTTTGTAGGGCGGTCAAAAATTCAGCTAAGTACTGCTCGTTGATGTCGTTGATATCGACTTGACTTTTGTTTTTTGGGATCGCATTCGTATAGAACAAAATTGGATCGGTAATTCGTAAGGAATAGTTTCCGTGCGCCCGCAAGAAAAGTTCTGCGTTGTAAAAGTTGTCAAAATAATTCAAAGGCGAGGAAGTACCGAAGCGAATCCCTTTGATTTCTTGTAGATTGATATAAAAAACTTGTTGTTTTTGCGGTGTAACGCCACCAAACTTAAAGCGGTCAAACGTTTCAGAAATCGCATCTTTCAATGAACCGTTTAACATTGAAGGCGCTAATTCGTTTTTCACTGTATAGTAGCCTTCTTCGGCGGTATAATCGATGATTCGCCCGCCATCAACCAATAACATCATCATATTCGGATAGACATGGATCACTGAGCCATCAGTGATGACATCTTCTGTGCCTTTTCTGTTGGAACCGCGTTTGTCATTACGCCGCACTTTGACACCTTTTGTCATTACTGTCGAATCGCTCATATTGTCAGGCTCGATCACCTCTAGCCATTGATCTGCTAATCCGCCGCCAATTGCGCTTGTTGCCGCTTTGATAATACCCATTTTCAGTCCTCCTTTAAATTGTTTTCATCACAATAGATGAACATAGATTCATTATACCATAGGAGGTGAGATTTACGTTATCAGTCTAAAGTTGGAGAGGAGTTTTTCGCAAAATCCATCAATAAACGGTTCGTTCGCAGGTGGATTTGAATAAAAGAGACAAATTGGAGATTGCGGATTAAATTTCCATTTCTTTTGAGATTCCCCCACGCAAACGGTGGTTTTTTTGGCTGATATTACGTATAATAGAAGGTAGCGAATTTTGAAATGAGTGTGGAAAACTATGGCTTATCAAGCATTATATCGTGTTTGGCGTTCTCAGCGTTTTGATGATGTTGTCGGACAAAAAGCAATTACCCAAACCTTAAAAAATGCAATCGATCAAAACCAGATCTCGCATGCCTATTTATTTACTGGTCCTCGAGGAACCGGGAAAACAAGTGCAGCGAAAATTTTTGCCAAAGCCATCAATTGTCCGAACCAGGTCAACGGTGAGCCTTGCAATGAGTGCGATATGTGTCGCTCAATCACAGCAGGGACGCAAGAAGACGTGATTGAAATCGATGCGGCAAGCAACAACGGTGTAGAAGAAATTCGCTTTATTCGTGATCGTGCGAACTATGCACCGACCCAAGCTGAATACAAAGTTTATATCATTGATGAAGTGCACATGCTGTCAACAGGCGCATTCAACGCTTTACTAAAAACATTGGAAGAACCACGGAAAAATGTTGTCTTTATTTTGGCAACAACAGAGCCCCATAAGATTCCAGCAACGATCATTTCTCGAACCCAACGTTTTGATTTCAAACGGATCAATACGCAAGATATCGTGGGTCATTTAGAAACGGTCCTTACTACTAGTGAGATCAATTACGAAGCAGAAGCTTTACAGATCATTGCGCGAGCCGCAGAAGGCGGTATGCGGGATGCCTTGAGTATCACCGACCAGGCGATCGCTTTTAGTGATGGAACCGTAACGACCCAAGATGCTCTTGAAGTGACGGGCAGCTTGTCCTATGAAATGATGGACCGTCTGATGCAAGCTTGCGGGGAAAAAGAAGTTGCCGATGCGTTAGCGACCTTGCGGGAGTTATTAGCCTCTGGTAAAGAAGCCCGACGTTTATTGGAAAACTTGTTGGTTTATTGTCGAGACTTGCTGATGTATCAACAAGCGCCGCAGCTGCTATCTGAAAAGTCGCTGCAATTGACTGAAGCGTTTCAAACACTGGCAAAAAATACCCCGCCAGCAAAAATCTATCACTGGATCACTGTCTTAAACGATACGCAAAATGAAGTACGATTTACGAACAATCCTACGATCTATCTGGAAGTGGCTGTGGTCAAATTAGCCAATGATCCAGAAAGTGCTGCTGTTGCTAGCAATTCAGCTGATAATAGTCAAGAAGTGGCGCAGTTACGGCAAGCATTGCAAAAACTTCAGGCAGAGGTGCAACGACTGCAGGAGAATCGACCGGCAGGTGCCGTTGCGGAAACCACTGCGCCAGTGAAGAAAGCCAAGGCGACCACTATGTTCCGTTTACCAAAGGAACGCGTGTTCCAAGTACTGAAAAGTGCAACGAAGAAAGACTTAGCAAACGTTCGCAATGTTTGGGACGATCTTTTGATGTCTCTTTCCGTGACGCAAAGAGCGATGCTGCATTCCAGTGAAGCAAAAGCTGCCAGCGAATCGGGCGTCGTGATCGCTTTTGACTATGAGATCTTATGCCAGCGAGCAAGTAACGACCAAGAGTTTCAATTGATGATCCATAATCAATTGTCTCGCATGATCAAAGACTACGCCCCCCAGGCTGTGTTTATCACAAAAGAAAGTTGGCCAGCACTACGGCAAGAGTTTTTGGCCGGCGGTCAAGCAACGGCAGATTCGGAAATTGAAGTAGACCAAGAAGAGACCGAAGCCGCTCCTGTCGAACCTGAAAATGACGACTTAGTAACAAAAGCGCAAGAGTTATTTGGTGAATTAACCAGCATTGAAGAAAATTAATGAAAATGGAGTGATTGATAATGATGCGAGGCATGGGAAATATGCAAGGCATGATGAAACAAATGCAAAAAATGCAAAAAGAAATGATGAAAGAACAAGAAGCGCTGAACAGCAAACAATTTATCGGCGAATCGACAAATGGCTATGTCAAAGCGACCTTTACTGGCGATAAGACGTTACAAGACATTACTATCAATGAAGCGATCGTTGATGCTGACGATGTGGAAATGCTGCAAGATATGATCATTTTAGCTGTCAATGACGGATTGAAGAAAATTGAAAAAGAATCGGAACAAACGATGGGCAAATACACAAGAAACATTCCGGGTCTATAAAAGGAGAAATGACGGTGCAATATCCTGAACCGATCGCCCGATTGATCGACAGTTACATGAAACTGCCGGGAATCGGACAAAAAACCGCGACACGTTTGGCATTTTATACGATCGATATGAAAGAAGAAGTCGTCAATGAGTTTGCCAAATCGTTGCTTAGTGTCAAACGAGATTTGCACTTTTGCAGTATTTGCGGAAATATAACTGAAGAAGATCCTTGTGAGATCTGTAGTGATCCAACAAGAGACAAAGAAACGATTTTAGTGGTTGAAGAGCCTAAAGATGTCATGGCACTAGAAAAAGTCCGGGAGTATCATGGACTTTATCATGTGCTGCATGGCGTGTTATCCCCGATGGAAGGGACAGGTCCAGAAGATATCAACATTGCATCGCTGATACAGCGGCTGCATGATGATCAGGTCAAAGAAGTGATTATTGCGACCAATGCGACCACGGAAGGTGAAGCAACGGCGATGTATATGTCACGTTTGATCAAGCCTGCTGGTATTAAAGTCACGCGTTTGGCTCATGGCTTATCTGTGGGCAGCGATATTGAATACGCGGATGAAGTGACCTTGCTAAAAGCAGTAGAAGGTCGCCGAGAATTATAAAGATATTGGAGGCAATTAGGGTGAATGGATTGTTTATAACCATCGAAGGACCGGATGGTGCTGGAAAAACCAGTGTGATCGAAGAGTTGTATCCTCGGTTACAGCTTGAAGCAACAAGAAAAATCGTGAAAACAAGAGAACCTGGCGGAGTTAAAATCGCTGAAAAGATTCGTAAAATTATTTTAGATCCGCGAAATGAAGAAATGGATGAGCGGACGGAAGCCTTACTTTATGCAGCGGCCCGCCGCCAACACTTGATTGAGGTTGTCCTGCCGGCATTAAATGCTGGACACATCGTGATCTGTGACCGCTTTGTTGACAGTTCGCTTGCCTATCAAGGAGCTGGACGCCGCATCGGGATTCCTGAGATCGCACGGATCAACGAGTTTGCGACGGAAGGAACGACGCCTGATTTTACCTTGTATCTAGATGTTGACTCTGATACTGGCTTGCGTCGCATCCAAGAAAACCGCGCACATCAATATGACCGCTTAGATTCGGAAGGATTGGAGTTTCATCAACGGGTTCGTCATGCGTATCTTAAGCTGGCGGAAGAAAATCCTGTACGCATTCATAAGATTGATGCTAGAATGGGGTTACAAGAAGTTGTTGAATCCAGCTATTCAGCAATCGTTGAATCGTATCCTGCTTACTTCAAGTCAATCTAGAGTAGGTTGGATAACACAAAGGAGATGGTCCCATGAAATTAATTATGGCAATCGTACAAGACAAAGACAGTAATCGTTTGGCAAATGAGTTTATTGATGCCAATATCCGTGCTACAAAATTGTCCTCAACGGGTGGGTTTTTAAAGGCTGGCAACAGTACGTTTATCATTGGTATTGAAGACGATCGGGTACAAGATGCATTAGAATTGATCAAAAAAACCTGTCAATCAAGAAAACAATATGTCTCGACACCGATGTCTTTAGACATTTCCTTAGACGGTCAAGTTCCTTATCCAGTCGAAGTCGAAGTCGGCGGAGCAACTGTGTTCGTGCTACCGGTTGACGGATTCCATCAATATTAAAAAAGGAGCTTTTCATGGAGGAGTTATTTCTACAAGAATATCAGCCTCTTGTTTTTGCCCAACTAAAAAAAAGTATCAAGCATGGGCTCATTGCTCATGCTTATCTTTTTGAAGGGGACAAGGGGACTGGCAAGCACGAATTAAGTTTGTGGCTCGCAAAACGCCTTTTTTGTACCAATGTGCAAGAAGAAGCCCCGTGCGGCACTTGCAGCAATTGTCTGCGGATCGCCCAAGGAGAGCATCCTGACGTCATCCAAATCGAGCCGGATGGGCAGATGATCAAAGTCGACCAGATTCGGCAGCTGCAAGAGGAGTTCTCAAAAAGCGGCTTTGAAAGTCGTCTGAAAATCTTTATTTTGTCTCAAGCTGACAAAATGAACAACAGCGCTGCCAACAGCCTATTAAAGTTTTTGGAAGAACCGGTGGGAAACTTTTTGGCGATTTTAGAAACTGAGAGTTTAGGACGTATTTTGCCGACGATTCAGTCTCGCTGTCAGATCATTCATTTTTCGCAGCTGTCAAAAGAAAAACTACAGGAGAAGCTCCAAGAAGAAGGACTTTCCAAAGAGACGAGTCGACTTCTGAGCCACTTGACGAATAGTTATCATAAAGCAGTTGAAATCTCGCAGAATGAATGGTTTAATGAAACTAAGGATGCTGTTAAGCGTTGGGTGAATTACCTTTTGAAGAAAGACCCGCAAGCATTTATTTTTGTTCAGAAAAAATTATTGGGTCTAGCAAAAGAAAAAAATCAGCAATCAGAAATCTTTTTGCTCTTGTTATTTTACTTTCAAGAGGAACGAGATCGATTGTTGGCACAAGGTTTATGGGGAAAAGAGATCAATCGTGCCATTGAAGCCGCATTGCAAGCACAAAAAAAATTGCAAGCCAATGTGTCTTTCCAAGGAGTGACAGAACAATTTTCCGTGAAAATCATCTATGGATAAAACGCAGCAGCCGGAAAAGGAGACCAGAGATGATCGAAGTTGTCGGAGTGCGTTATCATGACGTGGGCCAGATTTATTTTTACACACCAAAAAAACAGACCTATACCATAAATGAACAAGTCATCGTGGAATCAAAAGATGCCAAATGTCTTGCCACGGTGGTTACAAAAAGCAGAAAAATGAATGAGAGCGATTTGCCTCAAGCAGTCAAACCGATCCTGCGTCGAGCGACGAAAAAAGATTTGGAGCAAGCTGCTGCCAATCAAAAAGCAGCAGACGAAGCGTTGAAAATCGGGAAAGAAAAAATCCGAGCACACCAGCTGCCAATGAAGCTGATTCGGGTGGCATATACCTTTGAGCGCACAAAACTGATTTTTTCGTTCACGGCAGAAAGCCGCGTTGATTTTCGTGAGTTGGTCAAAGACTTGGCAAGTGAATTTCATACACGGATCGAACTGCGCCAAATTGGTGTCAGGGATGAAGCAAAGGCGCTAGGCGGAGTTGGACCCTGCGGTCGCAAACTATGCTGTGCGACGTTTTTAGGCGATTTTATCCCAGTGTCCATCAAGATGGCTAAGGATCAAGGACTCTCCTTAAATCCTGCAAAAATTTCAGGGTTATGTGGTCGTTTGATGTGTTGTCTTAAGTACGAAAGTGAAGAGTATGAGCGTGCAAAAAAAGAATTGCCGGATCGCGGCAAGGAAGTTGAAACGCCAGATGGCAAAGGACGTGTGGTCGGGCTGGATCTGTTGAGCCGAGTGATCAAAGTCCGTTTGCATGATCGGCAAACACCAATCGAGTATGATTATGAAGAACTAGTGACAAAATAAGTAGGTGACCATAATGAGCATGGACAAACGATCAATATATGACGGATTGAATCAGTTAGAAGTGGAGTTGCAAAATTCCTTGAATAATCTAGCGGAAATGAAGCAGTCTTTGCAAGAAATCGTCGAAAAAAATACGACATTAGAATTGGAAAATCAACGCTTACGTGAACACATTCGTGAGTTGAACCAAGTGGCAGATGCACCCGCTGAATCGGTCAAACAAGAGCTTTCTAAATCAAGGATGAATTTAGAAAAGATTTACGAAGAAGGATTTCATGTTTGTTATGACTTATACGGTTCTCGCAGAGAACATGACGAACCTTGTGCGTTTTGTCTAGAAGTGATCTATCGTGAAAGCGGCAAATAGCTGACAGACGAATCGGTTCGTTAGAAAAAAGATCAGTTTCTGCTGGTCTTTTTTTCGAAAGGAGCAGTACATGCAAAAGCAGCAAAGTTATAAACAAGACACTGGGAAACTGTATCTTGTTCCAACACCGATCGGTAACTTGGAAGATATGACGTTCCGATGTGTCAAAATTTTAAAAGAAGCGGACCTGATCGCAAGTGAAGATACTCGAAATACCCAGAAATTGTTGAATCATTTTGAGATTGCGACACCGCAAAAAAGCTTACATGAACACAATTATAAAGAACGGGTGCCACAGCTGATAGAACAGCTGCAAATGGGCAAGACTATTGCCCAATGCAGTGATGCTGGTATGCCCTCCATTAGTGATCCAGGTCATGAATTAGTCAAGGCGTGCTTGGTCGAAGGAATCGCAGTGATTGCGCTCCCAGGTCCTACGGCTGGTTTGACCGCGCTGATCGCTTCTGGCTTATCACCGCAGCCGAATCTTTTTTATGGCTTTTTACCTCGTAAGAAAAAAGAACAAAAGCAAGCGTTAAGTGAATTGGCAAGCCAAAAAGCTACGATGATTTTTTATGAGTCACCGTATCGAATCGCAGCGACGATCGAAACGATGAAAGAGGTATTGGGAGAACGTCAAGCAGTTATCTGCCGTGAATTGACAAAAATCCACGAAGAATATTTGCGAGGGACCTTTTCAGAATTGATTGAATACCTCGACCAACAACCAATCAAAGGGGAATGCTGTCTATTAGTGGAAGGCGCTTCTGAAATCCCTGAAGTCGTTTATGAAGGAAGCTATGCTGAACAGGTGGCAGCCTTGATGGAAGAGGCAGACTTGTCTTCGAAAGAAGCCATCAAAGAAGTGGCTAAACGCAATCAAGTGAAGAAACAGCTTGTTTATCAAGCCTACCATCAATTAGAAACGTAATCATACCGAGAATTCTCTCGGTATTTTTTTGTCTTTTTTCGGACTTGTGTTAAATTATCTGACATCAATAGTTAGCTATTTTCAGAAAATTCACGGTTTTCTCAGAAAAATCTAGATTATTTGAAAATATGATGTTAGGATAGCTAACATAAAGAAAAGGAGGCGTCAAAAATGAACACAGGGAATATTGCATTTATTTTAATTTGTAGCGGCATGGTTTTTCTTATGACTCCAGCATTGGCATTTTTTTACGGAGGATTGGAACGTCGCAAAAACATCCTCAATACCATGATGATGGTGATTTGTACGATGGGCTTGGCGTCTGTGCTATGGGTCGCTTTAGGGTATACCTTATCTTTTAGCGGCACAGGCTCATTTATTGGGAATTTAGATAAAGTCTTTTTCAATCATGTCTCGATGACAGAAGGAGAAGGGATTCCTGAAGGGTTATTTGCGGCCTTTCAAATGATGTTTGCCTTGATCACAACGGCGATCATTACTGGATCTGTCGTGGGCAGAATGCGTTTCTCAGCTATTTTCCTATTTATCGGCTTCTGGCTAGTTCTCGTGTATTTTCCAATGGCACATATGGTATGGGGTGGCGGTTTCTTAGATGCGATCGGCTCGATCGATTTTGCAGGAGGCAATGTCGTTCATATCAGTTCGGGTATCAGTGGGTTAGTCTTAGCGATCGTTGTCGGTAAGCGGCGAGAATTTCATCAAACCGAATATCGTCCTCATAATATTCCCTTTGTTGTACTAGGTGCTGGCCTTTTATGGTTTGGCTGGTTTGGCTTTAATGCTGGCTCTGCGTTAGCAGCTGATGGTCTAGCGATCCACGCCCTAATGACCACGAATACGGCAGCAGCCAGTGCGATGCTTTCTTGGATGCTGATCGAAAAAATCGTGTTGGGCAAACCGACGATCGTTGGTGCGTGTACTGGAGCCGTCGTGGGCTTAGTTGCCATCACACCAGGTGCGGGATTTGTCTCGCTTTGGTCTTCCTTTATCATTGGCGCTTTAGTCAGTCCGTTTTGCTACTTCTTTATTTCTGTCATCAAACATCGTCTAGGATTAGATGATGCGCTGGATGCCTTTGGCTGCCATGGCGTAGGCGGGATCTTTGGCGGTTTGATGACGGGGATCTTTGCGGATCCAGCAGTGGGTGGACGGTCAGGATTGCTCTATGGCGGCGTTGATCTTTTTCTCGCACAAGCCGAAAGTATCGTATTTACGATTCTATTCGCAGGTATCTTATCCTTTGTCATTATCACTTTGATCAAATGGGTAATGCCGATTCGCGTATCGCAACAAGAAGAAGCAGTGGGGATGGATCGGATCGAACATGACGAAACGGCCTATCCTACCTTTATGGGGTTAGACTCTTAAGAGTGGAGGAGCAGTCATGAAAAAAGTTGAAGCGATTATTCGCCAAGAAAAATTAGAAGAACTAAAGGCCGCTTTGGATCAGTCTGATTTGATCAGCGGCATGACAGTCAGTCAAGTGCTGGGCTGTGGCAATCAAAAAGGCCTCAAAGAGTTTATTCGTGGCCAAGAAGTGATCACAACTCTTTTACCAAAAGTAAATGTCCGTTTTGTTTTAGCAGATGAAAAAGTCGATGCGGTGATTGAGCTGATTGTATCGATCTGTCGGACAGATGAAGTCGGTGACGGCAAAATATTCGTCTACCCATTGGAAGAAGCGATTCGGATTCGCACTAATGAACGAGGGGAAGCTGCCTTATAGTAGAACTTCTTGGACCATGAAGAGGGCCGCAAAAGCAGTGAATGTAGAAGGAAGGACCAATGAAGATTGGTCCTTTTTGCGTGCTTCCCTCGATTCCTTGCTTGATAGGGAACCTCTGTTCGTTTATAATAAGAAGTGAGGTGAACAACGATGTCGGAACTGCAATTTCCCTTAAAAAATGATACGAGCCGCAAAATTATTCATATTGATATGGATGCTTTTTTTGCTTCGGTGGAAGAACGGGATGATCCAGAGCTTGCTAAGCATCCCCTCGTCATTGCCCGTCACCCAAGTGATACTGGCGGACGAGGAGTGGTCACGACCGCCAATTATCTGGCACGACAATATGGCATCCACTCGGCAATGAGTGCGCAAAAAGCCTATGAGCTTTGTCCGCAAGCGATTTTTAAACCGGGAAATCATCAAAAGTATCGTGAAGTGTCCCAGCAAGTCAGAGAAATTTTTCATCGGTACACCGACATCATCGAACCAGTTTCTATTGATGAAGCGTATCTAGATGTCACAGTCAACAAGGTCAATTGTCCTTCAGCAATTAAGATCGCTCGTTTGATTCAACGAGACATCTGGCAAGAGACTCATCTGACCTGTTCGGCAGGAGTCAGTTACAACAAATTCTTGGCAAAACTGTCTTCGGATTATCATAAACCACGAGGATTGACGGTGGTGATGCCAGATGAGGCAGTGGCATTTTTGCAACAATTACCCATTGATAAATTTCACGGGATCGGGAAGAAAACTGTTCCCCGGATGCATGAGTTAGGTATTTTTACAGGAGCTGATCTGTATGGCTGGAGTGAGATGGCGCTGATTCGTGAATTTGGCAAAATGGGGTATTCCTTGTATCGGAAAGTTAGAGGGATCCATGATTCCCCAGTTAGTGTGACGAGAGAACGGAAATCAGTTGGAAAAGAGCATACATACGGCAATCCATTAACCAGTGAAGAACAAGTATTGAGCCAGTTACGGGCTATCGCAGAAGAAGTCGAAAGATCACTGAAGCGCACACAAAAACATGGCAAGACGGTCGTGTTGAAAGTTCGTTACAGTGATTACTCTACGATCACCAAGCGAGTGACCTTGCCAACCTATGTTCATAAAAAAGAACAGCTATTTTCCGAAGCAAGTCTGATTTGGGAAGAAATTTTAGGTCTGGAAAAAGGCATCCGTCTTTTGGGGATCACCGTCACAAATCTTGATCCACTGACCTATGAAAATATCGTACTGCCCTTATGGCAACTATCTGACGAGCAGTAGTCAGAAGAGGAGGAGCAAAATGACACTCTATCAAGTATATGACATGATGGTGGGGTTGGCTGATCAGGAGCGAAGTGAAAAAATGGCCGCCTACATGCGGCATCAGTTTGATTTTTTAGGCATTCCTACGCCGTTGCGCCGCCAGCAGGAGAAAGCGACCTTCAAAGCAGCAAAACAAACGAAAACGGTTGATTGGGACTTTATCGATCATTGTTGGCAAAGCAGCTATCGGGAACACCAATACCTTGCGATTGATTATTTAGTGGTGATGGAGCCGTTTCTAGCGGCCATCGATCTGGCAAAAATTGAACAGCTAGTCATAACAAAAGCTTGGTGGGATAGCGTGGATGCCCTAAGTGAGGTTGTCAGAAAACTAGTTCGCCGACTGCCAGCGTTAAAAGCTGAAATGCTTCGCTGGAGTCTTGAGGAAAATCTTTGGCTGCGGCGAGTGGCAATACTCCATCAACTGCTGCAAAAAGAACAGATGGATCGACCACTGCTTGAAGAGGTCCTCGTCAATAATTTGGGGAGTTCTGAATTCTTTATCAACAAAGCCATTGGTTGGAGCTTACGAGATTATGCCAAGACGAATCCTCAGTGGGTCCAAGACTTTCTGCTTCGCTATCAAACAAGTCTGGCGCCTTTGACGATTCGTGAAGCAAGTAAGTACCTGTAAAAAGCTTGGTCACTGAGTTGAGATAACATAAAAAAACACCGTGCATCATCTTTGAAGGAAGAGGAGGTGACCGTCAAAAGTTCGATTTTTTGGTCTAACTTTTGGGTTCACCTCAAGATGCACGGTGTTTTTAGTTTTTAAATTTGTTTTTTGATTTGTTCGTAGCTTGCTTCAGCATCTTTGCACTTTGCCCAGATAACCGCTTTTCCTTGTTCCCGAGATGTAGCAAGATCAATGATTCGTTGATTGCTGCTGCCGCGAAACTGCAAGTTTAAATTTCGTTTGCTCAGTTCAAAACGACCGTCGACTAAAATATCGATTTTGGATAAAAGTTCCAATTTATCGGGTGTTTCCAAAAGCAATTCTTCATAGGTGTAGCCTGACCAGCTCCAAATATCTTTGCTGTGCCCAAATTCAGCACGCACCCGATCAACGACTTTCAGACAGACTGTTGTGTTCAAGAAAGGTTCGCCGCCTAGGAGGGTCAGCCCTTGGACATAATCATGCCGCAGATCTTCGATGATTCGATCCTCTAGTTCTTGCGTAAAAGGTGTACCATAGCGAAAGTTTTGGACCGCTTTGTTGAAACAGCCCTCACAAGCAAAGAGACAGCCGCTCACGTATAAACTATTTCGAATGCCTTCACCATCAACAAAGTTGAAGGCTTTGTAATCAGCAATATAATTTTGGCTATATTCTTTGGCTTGCCATTCTTTAGGTTTCGGATTTCTCATAAGAAAACTTCTTTCTATCATGAATTACAGGGATTGGTCTTCAAGAAAAGGAGTGTAGAAGAATTCTAGCACTCCTTTTTCGTTTATTCTTGCAAATGTTTGACCCGGGCAGAAATTTCTTTGTGCCGTCCATTGACCATTGGACGAGCTTGAGGATTTCCAAGATACCCACAGGTTCTTTTGACGACGTCACAACTTTTGGGGTCATGATTGCCGCATTGCGGGCATTCGAAGCCCCGTTCGGTTGGATTGAAATCTCCTTCATACCCACACTCATAACAGTGATCGATAGGGGTATTTGTTCCAAGATAGGCGACCCGATCATAAGCGTAATCCCAAACCGCTTCTAACGCTTTTGGATTTTGCTGCAAGACTGGGTATTCACAGTAATGAATAAACCCGCCAGAACAGTATTTTGGATATTCTTTTTCAAAATCAAGTTTTTCAAATGGTGTCGGATTTTTCCGCACATCATAGTGGAAGCTGTTGGTGTAGTATTCTTTGTCGGTAATGTTTTCAACTTCACCGAATTTTTCGGTATCCAAGCGGCAGAAACGATCAGTCAGGCTTTCACTAGGCGTCGAGTATACGCTGAAATGATAGCCATATTCATCGCCCCAAGCATCTGCATGAGCTTTCAATTCTTTCACGATCGCTAGGGTAAAGGCTTTTGCTTCTGGATCTTGTTCCCATGTTCCACCATAAAAAGCCGAAGCAGCTTCATACAAACCGATATATCCAAGAGAAACAGTAGCACGTTTGTTTTTGAATAGTTCATTCACATTGTCTTTGCGATCCAAACGTTCACCGAAAGCCCCATACATATAAAGGATCGGCGCATTCGCAGGGCTGGCTTCTTTACAGCGCTCCACCCGATAGACAAGAGCATCCTTGACGATTTGCAGACGGTCTTCCAGCAGCGTCCAGAATTTTTCTTGATCACCATTTGCTTCTAAGGCGATCCGAGGAATATTCAATGTTACGACGCCTAGATTCATCCGACCGACATTGACTTCTTCGCCACGTTCGTTTTTCCAGCCTTGCAAGAAAGAACGACAGCCCATCGGCACTTTAAAGCTGCCGGTCAATTCAACCAATTTATCATAATTCA
The DNA here is from genome assembly GCF_051711285.1 of Enterococcus sp. DIV0213h. NCBI lineage: Bacteria > Bacillati > Bacillota > Bacilli > Lactobacillales > Enterococcaceae > Enterococcus > Enterococcus sp. DIV0213h. The sequence goes on along the minus strand of NZ_JBIOMH010000001.1, from coordinate 2,350,391 downwards.
AAATATCAGGATACATCCGTTTGGTGGCACACTCTAAAGCCAGTTCTTTAATATCATAGTTCGGATCGGTAGGGGCCAAGTTGACGCCACGGCGAATACTAAAGATCAATTTTGGAAAAATAGCGGTACGCTTTTCACTGCCTAACCCGTTGATGCGAATTTGGAGAATCGCTCGTTGGATTTCCCGTTCGAACCAATTGGTTCCTAAACCAAAGCCAAGGGAAGTAAACGGCGTTTGTCCGTTTGAGGTGAATAACGTATTGATTTCGTATTCTAGACTTTGCATTGCATCGTAGATATCTTTGCGCGTTTTGCTCTTCGCATAAGCTTCCCGACGTTCAGGCGACTCGATCCATTCTTCGGCATCTTTTAGATGCTTTTGATAATTCAACTCAGCAAAAGGAGCCAATAATTCATCTGTTCGATCAGCAGAACAGCCGCCATATTGACTCGATGCTACGTTTGCAATGATTTGTGAGATTTGAGCGGTGGCCGTTTGGATCGATTTTGGCGATTCCACTTCGGCGTTCCCAATTTTAAACCCATTATTCAGCATGCCTTTAAAATCGATCAAGCAGCAGTTGGTCATTGGGGTGTAAGGATGATAATCCAAGTCATGGTAATGAATGTCGCCTTTTTGGTGAGCATTTGCCACATGAGGAGGGAGCATTTTCAAACCGATCGATTTTCCTACGATCCCAGCGGTCAAATCACGTTGTGTATTGAACACATTGCTATCTTTATTGGCATTTTCATTGACGACCGATTGATCTTTATTCATCAATTTGTTGATCGTAAAGTTGATGTCTGTGGCTTTGCTGCGCTCGAAATCACGATGGGTCCGATAGTTGATATATTCTTCAGCCAAGGCATACTCGTTTTTTGCTAATAAGATATGCTCGACGATATTTTGGATCTCATAGATTTTTACATTCGTACGAAAACGTTCCGCGATCTCGTGATCGACACTGTCAACGATCTCGGTGATTTTTTCGTGGTCGATGGGAGAAAGCTCGCCATTGATTTTTCTTAGGGCTTTCACTAACGCATCGTAAATTTTTTGATCATCAAAATCGACAAGCCGTCCATCACGTTTTACGATTTTTAACTGACGCAAAGCGGACTGTCTTTCCAACCCTTGCTCAGGATTTCTCTTAATGTTCATCATTTCTACCACTCCTTATCTTCCTCAATATAATAAAACAAATTGTAGAAATGAGCAACTATATATAGTGGTGAATAAGGGTTGGTAAATTGGATATACACAATATATGGTGTATATTCATTGGAGTGTTTTCTGAGAAAACTGATAAGATTAAGGATTTGGTTGTTCCATGTTTCACATAATGAATAAAAAACTTTTTTAAATTTATTTTTTCTCTGTTTTGAAGCAGAAGTATTCAATGAAAAAGTATGCTACCATAAGGAGAGAATTTTATTAAAGGAGGGTTCTATGTGAAAAATATGATTGATGTGAAGCATCTGACCAAAAGTTACGGCACTCGTTTCAATCAAACCAAAGTATTAGATAACCTTTCTTTTGCAGTGGATCAAGGAGAATTTGTCGGGGTGATGGGGCCCAGCGGCGCTGGGAAAACGACCTTGATGAATCTGTTGTCTTCAATCATGCGACCTAGCTTAGGCTCGATCTATATCGATGGCAAAGACATTACCCGAATGTCGGAAAAAGCCCTCAGTGATTTTCGTCGTCAGCAGATCGGTTTTATCTTTCAAGACTTTAATCTTTTAGAGACGTTGACTGCCAGAGACAATATCTTGCTTCCCCTTGCCATTGATCGTTTGCCCGTGAGTGAAACCCAAGAGCGCATTGAACAAACGGCCAATTTGTTAGGAATCGAGCACTTGTTAGATCGCTACCCAGAAGAATTGTCTGTAGGGCAAAAACAGCGGGTCGCTGCTGCTCGAGCAATCATTAGTCGTCCGGCGGTCCTTTTTGCTGATGAACCCACTGGCGCCCTTGATTCAAAAGCGGCGACAGAATTGTTACGGTATTTAGCACAAATCAATCAACAAGAGAAAACAACGATCTTGATGGTCACCCATGATCCTTTCACCGCCAGCTACTGCAACCGAATTTTATTCATCCGAGACGGTGTCTTCTTTGCAGAAGTCGTCAAAAAAGGCGGGCGTCAGGAATTTTTTGAAAAAATCATCGATATGCAGGCAACGATTGGAGGCGGTCCGCGCCATGTTGTTTAAAATCGGCTGGCGGAGTTTTTTACGGCAGTTTCGCAACTATATGGTGTACTTTATTTGTATGATGACCGCTGTGATGATTTTTTATTCCTTTAACGCCTTGATGAATGATCGTCTGCTGAATCAACGGGTCCAGCAAGATATCCGCATTGAAGGGGTTTTAGGATTCGGCAGCAGTGTGGTTGCCTTTGTCGTCTTGTTTTTTATGCTGAGTGCCAATCATTTTTTTCTTAGTCAGCGGCAAAAAGAAATCAGTGTTTACCAGCTTTTGGGGCTGCGGCAAGGTCGTCTGGCTTGGCTGTTGCTGCGGGAAACGTTTCTATTGAACTTTTTCTCTTTAGTGACCGGCATCTTTATGGGGATTATTTTTTCGAAATTTTTTTCTATGATTTTGATTCGAGCGATGGGCTTGAATTTAACGAGTCATTTCTTTAATTCGCCCCAATCGATTTTTTCAACGGTTTTTGTCTTTATCGCGGCGATGATTATTTTGAGTTTTCAAGTGATCCTTTTTGTATGGCGTACCCCAATGAGTGAGCTGATCAAGACTGAATACCGCTTACCGATCAAGAAAATGAAAATGACCCCGTTTCGTTCATTAATGGGGGTTCTAGGTCTGATTCTACTGGGGGTAGGCTACTATTTGTCTTTGACCCTGAGGGAAACGTGGACCAACTATATCACGTACACACAAGATTTTTCAGCAATTTTATGGATTCCTTTATTGATTCTGTTTTGTTGTGTGACGGCAACCTATCTTTTTTTTGATTGCTCGTTGCCGGCATTGTTATATTTTTTGAGTAAGCCGAAAAAACGTCTTATCAAAGGGGCGAAACTGATTGCTTACAATAACGTACGGGCTTACTTGCAAAGAACGTGGAAAAGCTATGCGCTTTTGACGATCATCACAGCGATCGCAATCTCCCTGATCGGGGGAACGATGGGGGTCATCTCATTAAACTATCAAGCAACGAACCGCATTTATCCAACGTCCTTTCAAGTGTCAGAAGAGCAGGCAGATACCTTGCGGGACCTTTTAGAAAAAGCCGATACACCGATTATTGCCGAACAATCGATTCCCTATAAAATGACCAATATGACGGTTCAAACCCGTTACCTTGGAGAGTTGCAAGACGAAAATATTGAAAATATCATGGTGAATCTGGTCGCTTTTTCCGATTATCAGCGTCTGCGAAAACTGGTTCCCGATGCCCCGGAGATTCAACTGAGTACCGATAAACAAGCGGTGCTTTTTGACAGTCAATACGATGTGACTCGTTCGTTTATCACCTATCGCGATGAGGTCAAAATCGGCAGTCAACATACGTTCAAACTCATTCAAGCAGAACAGGATTATTTTGGGGATTCTGCCTTGCGCTATTCCTTGCCGAATGTCCTTGTCATCCAAGATGATGCGTACCAGCAAGTTGAGGGCTTCACCTATAGCGTTGCTTATTTACAAACAGACAAGGTGCAAACGGAGAGCTTGACTCAGCTGCTAGATGAAGAGCTGCCGATTGAGTGGACGCATCCTTTGACCTATGAGTTTAGCGATGACCAAAAAAGCGTGCGTTTTTATCCAGAGACTGCCCGAGATTCCACCAGTGAGAATAACCAGATGACCGCATATCGACTGACCTTAGCGAATCGTTTTACAACGATGCGCGGCGTGCGGCGGCAAGCAGGAATCGTTTTGTTTGTGTCATTATTTGTAGGTGTGATCGTTTTGATCACGACATCCAGCAGTTTGATCGTTCGGCAATTTTCAAATACCGAGCGGGAGAAACACAATTACCGATTATTGACCAAACTAGGTTACACCCGAAAAGAAGTACGCAAACTCGTTTACTGGCAAAACATCTGGATTTTTATGCCAGGTACGCTACTGGCGATCTTGCATGCCGTCTTTGCCATCAATACCTTCACCCAAATCATCGACAGTCCTGGGTATTGGGTCGCTCATTTGTTTGCGGCAGTTGCAGCAGTCGTCTATCTATTTGCCTATTTGATTACCGTCAAGCTGTGTCTGCGAATAATTGAAACTTGATTGAATTCTTGATAAAACGATCCTTAGAATTGAAGCGAACCTTACAAGTTAGACCAAAAAATCTAATCTTGAGGATCACTACAAAACGAGGATCGTTTTTTCATTTAACCAATCTTTTTGTATTTCCCTCTGGCACCAGATTAAGAGAATGGTATAATCATAATCAATGAGACAAAGGAGGAAGCAAGATGGAGAAAAAAGAAGAACAGCTTTTAATAGACCTAACGACTGCACGTGGGGTTCCTGGGAATGAGGAGGAAGTGCGTGAAGTCTTTAAAGAATATGCCAAAGACTTTGCTGAAGATATCTTTTTTGATGGTTTAGGAAGTGTCATTGCCAAACATGTTGGTGATGGCGGTGGACCGAAAATTTTTATATCGGGACATATGGATGAAGTCGGCTTTATGGTAACTAAAATCACAGAAAAAGGCTTTATTGAATTCCAGACCCTTGGTGGTTGGTGGGGGCAAGTGATGCTGGCACAGCAAGTCGAGATCAAAACCAATGAAGGCAAATTGATCCACGGTGTCGTCGGTTCAAAACCACCCCATGTCTTGAGTCCAGAGACTCGAAATAAACCGTATGATATCAAAGATATGTTCATTGATATCGGCGCTTCAAGTGAAGAAGAAGCCAAAGGTTGGGGGATCCGTCCGGGCGATATGATCACACCTTATATCCAATACAAACGGATGAACGACAGCAAATTTTTATTAGCCAAAGCATGGGACAATCGCATCGGTACGGCGGTATCACTGCGGGTATTAGAAACCTTGGCAGCCGAAGGACATCCAAACTGCTTGTTTGCTGGCAGTGACGTGATGGAAGAAGTTGGCCTAAGAGGGGCGCGAACAAGCACTCACTTAGTGAATCCCGATATCGCGATCGCACTAGATACTGGTACCGCTGGGGACACACCTGGAATGACACCAAAAGAAGCGGATTCTGTGTTAGGCAAAGGCCCACAAGTCTTGATTTTCGATGCTTCCATGATTCCTCACAAGAAATTATTGAATTTTGTGATCGATGTCGCAGAAGAGATGGAAATTCCTTTCCAATATACCGTGATCACTGGTGGAGGAACCGATGCTGGTCAAATGCATTTGACTCGTGATGGAGTCCCTTCGATCGCTATTACCGTGCCCGTTCGTTACCTGCATTCTCATACTTCTGTCATTCATGAGGATGACTACTTCAATACAGTCAAGCTTGTGACGGAAGTGGTTCGCCGCTTAGACGATAAGACCGTTAAAGCATTGCGCAGTTATTAAGGTGAGTCTATGAGATCAAATACAATGATTCGAGAGACCGCCAAAAACTCCTTGCGCGGATTCTGGGGAACGTTCGTCTTAAGTATTTTAGCGACGGTTGCGGTACAAGCGGTGGTCAGCTCGCTTTTTAGTAGTATTGGGACTTCTTTTGGTGCAAACAATGCAGGGAGCTGGATCGATCTGATCTTGGACAATTTTGTCTTCTTTGCGTTTTCGGTAGCGTTGAGTATCATGGCACTCTATCTGGTTCGTGGCAGAGGAATCAACGTGGGGGATATTTTTCTCGTCTTTGATAAGCGTCTGTATGTACCGTTTTTGCTACTAAATTTAGTGAGCGCGCTTTTAAATTATCTTTTGAGTTTTGCGATTTTCTTGCCGCAGTTTGTCTTATCAGGGCTCAATCAATATTTGGACTTGGTATTCAATTTTAATCGGGGAATCTCTATTGATTTGGCGATGTTTAATGGCTCCCTGGCTTTTGTACTCGGGACTTTTCTCGCCATCATTTTGTTCTTCTTTTTGTCACAAGTCGTTACTGGTGTGATCCAATTAGCGATCTATCTGCGCTATGATCAACCGGAATTAGGGGTTCTTCAGTCAATTAAAGTGGCCTTTGCGCTCTTGCGTCCACATCTGGGTCAATACATTTGGCTACAGTTATCATTGATTGGTTGGTTTATTCTCGGCTTTTTGGCACTGATGATCGGGATGCTATGGGCAAACGCCTACGCTTATGCAGTCAATGCAGTATTTTATGAGGAATTGATCAATGAACAACGAGCGATGATCAGATAAACAAAAAAGACGATGGCCCATTGGTCTGGCTCCCTGCAGATAGAGTAAAAAACTCATTCATAGGGTTCTACCAATAGACGTCGTTTTTTTCTCGTTTTCTCGATCTTTTTTTGCAAAAAAATGGTCGGATTTTAGTCAAATCAGCTGAGATGTGATAGCATAAAAGAAGTAGAAAACCAGCTTGAGCCAAAGAGGAGGAAACACAAGTGAAAATAACTGTCTTAGGTTGTTTAGGTGCCTATCCGTATAATGGTGAAGGGACTACTGGCTATTTAATTGAGTCGGAAGGCTTTCATTTGCTGCTTGATGCGGGAAGCACCACCTTGGTCCAACTAGAAAAAATCCTTGATCCCTTAGACTTAGATGCAGTGATTCTGACGCATTACCATCACGATCATATTGCGGATCTAGGGGTATTGCAATACTATTGGCAATTATATCCAGGAAACGAAGAACGCCAGGTTTTGCCGATCTACGGACATGGGGAGGACACGGTTCATTTTGAAAGCCTGACGATGCCTGGAGTGACTCAAGGAATTGATTACCTCCAAACGGAGTCATTGGAATTGGGCCCGTTTACCATTACCTTTATGAAAACGATCCATCCAGTCACTTGCTATGCCATGCGATTTGTTGAGAAAAGCACAGGCAAGGTTTTTGTTTTTACAGGCGATTCTGGCTACTTAGAATCTTTTGTTCCGTTTGCACAAGGAGCTGACCTGTTTTTGGCAGATACCTATCTTTTTGCAGGCAATGAGCGGCACAAGGCTCATTTTACGTCAAAAGAAGCAGGCGAGATCGCCCATGCGGCGCAGGTAAAAAAATTAATGTTGACGCATTTGCCGCAACACGGTGATTTAGAACAGTTACGAGAAGAGGCTGCACTAGCTGCCAATGGGATCCCCGTTGAATTGGCGGCTGTTCAAAAAATAATTGAAATCATCTAATTAGGAGGAACGAATAGTATGCTTTTTGTACCGAACGAACTGAATGACCCACGCATCAATTTAGCCATCGAGATTTTTCTTCTTCAAGAAATGAAAGTGGATGAACCCATCTTACTTTTTTACATTAATGAACCATCGATTATCATTGGACGCAATCAAAATACGATCGAAGAGATCAATAAGGAATATGTGGATGAACATGGGATCCATGTCGTTCGTCGTTTCAGCGGCGGCGGTGCAGTCTATCATGATTTCGGAAACTTGAATTTCAGCTTTATTATGCCTGACGATGGGAATTCTTTCAGAGATTTTGAAAAACTGACCAAACCAATCGTCCAAGCTTTACATGAGATGGGGGTTGAAGGGGCGCAACTAAAAGGCCGCAACGACCTTGTGATCAATGACATGAAGTTTTCTGGGAATGCGATGTACGCAACAAATGGCCGGATGTTTGCTCATGGCACGATCATGTTTGACAGTGATATCAATGAAGTAGTTAACGCCTTGAAAGTCCGTAAAGACAAAATCGAATCAAAAGGCATCAAATCGATCCGTTCAAGAGTGACCAACATCAAACCATTCTTGCCAAAAGAGAAGCAAGACATGACGACTGAAGAGTTCCGTCAAGAAATCTTATTGAAGATTTTTGGTGTCGATTCCGTGGAAGACGTCAAAACCTATGAACTAACAGAAGAGGATTGGGTCAAGATCAATGAGATTTCCGATAAGTATTATCGTAACTGGGATTGGAATTACGGCAAATCACCAGCCTTTGATATCGAACGTCGTCATCGATTCCCGATCGGCTCCATCGAAGTTCGTTTAAATGTGGCAGAAGGAAAAATCACAGATGCCAAAATCTTTGGCGACTTTTTCGGCCTAGGGGACATTGCAGATGTAGAACAAGCACTGATCGGTACTCGTTATGCCAAAGAAGATTTGGCACAAGTCATTGCCAACATTGATGTCAAAAAATATTTTGGCAACATCACGACTGAAGATTTTCTTTCATTGATTTATTAATCAAAAAACGAAGCAGCCTTTTCCATCTGGCTGCTTCGTTTTTTATTAGTATGCGCGGGCGATCCAAACGGTGTGTTTGGCAGGTTTGCCGCTGACAATATCGACTGTTTTTTCCATTGGTGCTTCAAACGGAATGTTTCGGGTAGTAAAGCCAGTTTCTTCTTTGATTTTGGCCTCGGTTTCTTCCGAGCCATCCCAACCGATCAAAACAAAACCAGTCACTTTGTCTTCTTGTTTGCACGTTTCGATATGGGCTTTTAGTTCATCCAATGTATCGATGTTGGTGTACTCATTATCTTTGTTTCGTTCCTTCGCAGCTGCTAATAAACGTGGAGTCATTGCTTGTAATTCTTGGTCAACAAACGCTTCTAATTCCTCAAGCGCCACCGTTTGCTTGTCAGCTAGGTCACGGACTTTGACCATGACTTTGCCAGCTTCTAAATCTCTTGGGCCACATTCGATTCGCAAGCAAGCGCCTTTTAGTTCCCATTCATTGAATTTATAGCCAGGTGAGTTATCAGAATCATCCAAACGAACACGAATGCCCTTGGCTTTAAAGTTGGCATACAGTTCTTCTAATTTTTCTAAGATGGCTGGATTCTTTTTCCAAGGACCGACTGGTAACAACACAACTTGGGTTGGTGCAATGGTTGGTGGGAAAACTAAACCATTTTCATCGCCATGGGTCATGATCAAGGCACCTAACAAGCGGGTAGAGACACCCCAAGAGGTTGTGTGGGCATGGGTATGCTTGTTTTCTTTCGTTAAATACGTAATATCAAATGCTTCAGCAAATTTTGTAGCCATGTAGTGGCTGGTTCCTGCTTGGACTGCTTTGCCGTCTTTCATCATCGCTTCGATCGAATAAGTATCTACTGCCCCCGCAAAGCGCTCAGATGGGGTTTTTTGTCCACGATAAACAGGGATCGCTAGGAATTCTTCGCAAAGGCGGGCATATTCATCTAAGACTTTCATGGTGCGTTGACGAGCATCTTCTTCATTTTCATGAGCGGTATGACCTTCTTGCCATAAAAACTCTGAGGTACGCAAGAAAGGCAATGTTTTCTTTTCCCAACGAAAGACGTTTGCCCATTGATTGATTTCATAAGGCAGGTCACGGTAGGAGTTGATCCAATCAGAAAAGGCAGAGCCGATCATGGTTTCTGAGGTTGGACGCAAGGCCAAAGGTTCTTCCAGTTTTTCGTTGCCGACTTCTGTGACCCAAGGTAATTCAGGGGCAAAGCCTTCGATATGATCCGCTTCCTTCATAAAGAAATTTTGCGGAATCAGCATTGGGAAGTATGCATTGCGAATACCTTCTTTTTTCAAGAAACGATTGAACTCCTCTTGAATATGCTCCCAAAGTTCGAAGCCGTCAGGACGGAAAATAATGGAACCTTTCACTGGGGAGTAAGCCATCAATTCGGCTTTTTGAATCGTTTGGATATACCATTCTGTAAAATCATTTTTTTGTGTCATTGTTTTTCCTCCTTAAAAAAATAAAAAAGCATCTCGTCCTAAAAAGGACGAAATGCTTGGATTTCGCGGTACCACCTTTGTTGATTATCGATCGGGATAATCCAACTCGTAAAGGATAAGGCCTTTCCACCGACCGTTTTGCGGTCATTGCCATTGGGTAGGTTCATTTTATCAGCGGGTGTCGATTTTTCAGCTGCCATCGACTCTCTAAGACCATCATAAAATTACTATTCCAATGCTTGTTGCTGTTCTTTATCATGCTAAAGCGAAAAAGCGAAAAAAGCAAGAGTTTTTTCGCTTTTTCTTAAAATAGACCGTTTAACGTATCGGAGAAAAGGCAGTCAGTCAAAAGACAGCAGATCCGCTTTAGCGGCAAGTGTCAAACGCAAAAAATGAAAACCATCTGAATCCTCGATACGCATACTTCCTTGATAGACAAGACATATTTGTTCCAGCATTTGCACATCGGTATGGATCGCCTGTCGTTTTGCTTCGTCAGTTTGCAGTTTTTCTGCCTCATCCTCTGTCAAAATCGGCATTTGACAGTCGATATGTAGCTGTTCTTTTGTGTCAGTCACTTTCAACGAAAGCCTGCGATTTTGAGGATCTGTGACCGAACAGGTGTAGCGGATGGCGTACTCTAAGCAATGGGCGATCAAGGACAGACGATCATTTTCTTCCAATCGTTCCAGTGGTTCCGTGAGGTCATCGCAGGTAAGCGTGATTCTTTTTTGAGCGGCAGTGTGTTGATAATCAGCAAGCAGCATCGTCGTGATCGATTCTTTTTCAACCGCAGGGATCGTTAGCTGCTGCTTGATTTCTTCTTCAATCTCGCAAAGACCTTCATACGCAGCCGCTAGTTGTTCATCTTCTAACATGTCTTTAATGGTATGGGTTCTCTTTTTGATGGTTTGTAAAACTTGCTGCCATTGTGCCGTTTGATCTGGACCGATCGCCTGCTGATTTTCATATAATCGCACTTTGATGTCTGCTGTGTCGATCTGCTTATTTTTGCCTTCACTGGCAAAAAAGAGTTCGAGGAACCCATAACAAGTAAAAATAAGTATCAGTAAGAAAAAGATGATCGAGCGCCAATTGATGTCAGATTGCGGGAGGACTAAAATATCTTGGATATACAAGAACCCATGACCGATTGCCGCGACAACGATCCAAGGTGCACAAAGGACATAAAATTGATTCTTTTTTAACGCCTCATAAATCGCCGCAAATGAAGTCACAAAGGTGCTGGTGATATTTAATAAAAACAGATAGTTCATGACGACTGGCAAACTTTGTTTTTGAAAAAGTGCCAAAAACATGGCAAAGATCCCAAAGGAGTAGTGAACAAACAACCATTTCTGATAATACTTACGTACGAAGTGCATGTTTGTGTAGTAAAACCCAATCAAAAACATGGGCGTAATAATCGAAAGAAAATTTAACATAAATGAATTCACGATGGGAGAAAAAAGCAGTCCACCCAGCAGATCCCCGAAGCCTGCTTCTAAACCTGCACTTAAGGCAAAGCCACTGAATAAAATGGAAGATACTTTCAGCTTTCTTTGGTTGATAAAAGAAACGAAGAGATAAAATAAATTAAGGATACAAATAAATCCGGTAAATAGGAGGATATAGATATTCAAAATTGATAGACTAAAAACATAACCGATCAATGCATTGGCAGGACCGAAAAAGACTTCGGCTGGAAAGCCAGAATAGGTGTCAAAAGGACTAGTCACGTAGATCTTCAACGTCTTTCCAACGTAATCCTCTGGCAATGTGATAAAAGATAAGGTTTTGCCAGGATGGTTGAAGGTCAATGAATGTTCGGCAGCTTCATTGGTATAAATTTCTTGATCATCCAAATAGACGGTCATGTGTTGATGATCGCCAATCAGCAGCATCGTTGGATATTTGTATTCATTGGTCATTTTTCGCTGCATGACAAATCGCTCATTGGCTTTTACGCTAGGTAAATATTTCACATAACGGCTAATAAAAGTAGAATCAGGATTGTCTTCCGCATAAAAAATCCAATCTTCCTTCTTCTCCACGGTATGGTTATCAGAAGTAGGAGATAGGAAGAGTATAAGAAAAAAACCGATGCTTCCTAGCAAAAATAGAACGAGTAGGATAAAGGGAATCCAACGTTTAAAAAAGAACTTGTTATTTAAAAAAAGCATACTTTTTCTCCTATGTTTTTTAATCGCCTTTAGCATAATATAAATAGTAAAATAAAGTCAAATAATAATCAGAAAAAATACGCATAAAAATTCAATGAATCGTTTTTAAATATTTGAAAAAAATTTAAATATGTTATAGAATCGAAAAAGAAACTGAGCCTTAGAAGGAGAAAAGAAAATGAAACTTTTGCCAAAACAAAGTATCATGCTCTCACTTTTTGTATTGTTGTTTATGCTGATTTCTGTTTTAGCGGTCGTGATTCCTCATGCGTTTGGTTTCACAATGGCCATCGTTAACAGCGATGCAATGGAACCTACATATTCCGAAGGGACATTACTTTTTGTTAAAAAGGCTTCAGAAGACAATTTGGTCGTTGGTAATGAAGTGACCTATTATGTCGATCACGGCAGACAGATGCGCACACGGCGAATCGTTGCAGTGGGAGAAAACCAATCGGTGCTTTATACGATCGGTGATAACCAAAGCCAGATGGAACCAAAAGAAATCCAAAAAAGCCAATTGATTGGGCAACCCATTTTTTATATCCCTAAAGTAGGGGCTTGGCTCAATCAAACGACGATCCAGCTTTTTAAAAACATGTATTTCCTTTTCGCAATGTATATTTTAGTGACCACCTTGTTTGTAACGCTCTATCAAATCAAATCTGGATCCATAAAAAAATCAATCATCTCTTAGCCATAAGAAGGAAAAAGCCAAAGAAACGGCAGTGTTTCTTTGGCTTTTTCTCTTTTTCCCCTTTATAAGAGCAGTGTTCCAGCGAGGCCGATTATCAGACAAAAAGATAGAAAGAGCATATCGGCGAAAGTGATGCGAAATGACTTGGCGTAGGTTCGCTTTGCCTCGCTGTCAAATCCTCTTGAAAGCATCGCAGTCGCCAAGAGCTCAGACCAACGAATCGATTTGACCAGTAAAGGGATCAGCATCTTGAATGAAAATAGATTGACGGGGATTCCTCTAGAACGCATGCTATTACGGATATTCTGATACTCGGCTGGAATGATGGGCGCAATTTGAAACGCAGCGAGCAGACCATAGGCAAAAACGGCGGGGAGTCGCAGCTGTTGCTGCAGCGAATAAATCAGCTCATTGATCGTGGTCGATACACTGAAAGAACTACCCAACATACCAAAGCAATAGATACGGCTTGCCATGTCAAGTCCATAGCGCATAGCTGCTGCTGAGGAGGAGCCACCTTGGTTGTCCTGGTAGTAAAGGAGTCCGGTGAAAAAGACCCCCACAGCTGCCAAGGTCAATGCAGAAACAAGCAAAAGGCTTTTTTTCAAAGAGCGTTCGTTTACAGAAACAGCAAAGAACAGGACACAGAGTAGCAGATTCAATCTGAAATTATTTTGAAAAGAAACCAGTAAGGCGAGTCCTAAAATGGCGAATAACTTGACTGTCGGGTTGAGGGTGCGCATCTATGTCCTCCTTTTCATAATGATTAAAATCAATGATTTGTGAACAAAATGCTTCCAATAATAAGACATCGTGACTAACGATCAAAACCAAGGTGCCGCTTGCGGCTTTTTCGGTTAACAACTGCATGACCTGCCAAGCTTGCTTGACATCTTGGCCATAGGTCGGTTCATCCACCAACAGTAATTTGACTGGTCGCTGCAATAAAGCTGCTACTGCCAAGCGTCTTTGCTGGCCTTGGCTGAGTAGAAAAGGGGACTGAGTGCTCTTGTTTTGTAGTCGCAATTTTTCCAGCAGTTTGTCACTCTCGGTCGCTGCACGTCCTTGGCTAAACTCCTGTGCCACTGTAGCAGCCAAAAACTGGTCCTGCGGATTTTGCATGATCCAGCTGATGGACCGAAAAGGGGAGGGATGCTTCTTGATTGGATCCCCGCACAGGCGAATGGTTCCTGAGTACGCCTGCTGCTGCAAGATCGCTTTTAAAAACGAAGATTTGCCGCTGCCGCTACGTCCGGTGAGCCCAATCATTGTCCCACTATCAAAGGTAAGATTCGGAAAAACAATCGCTTGGTTACGGATCGGCAGGCGAAAATCTTGAAAAGATAGCCGCTCTTTTGCAGAAAGTTTCTTAATCTCAACAGGCGGTAGTGACCTGCGCAGCTCCTGATCGAGTGTGCGCATCTTATCTTGATCAACGGATCTGAATCCTTCTTCAATCAGCAGCCACTCAGCTACCCAGTCAGCAGTTTCTTTGATTTGATGGTCGATCAGTAAGATGCCAATGGCATGTTGCTTTTGGAGCTGTCGCAGTTTTCGAATGACTTTTTGACTTGTGTCGGCGTCCAAATTGGCAAATGGTTCATCCAAAAGCAAGTAGCGACTCTTTAAAATCAGACAACAAGCCAATGCTACTAACTGTTTCTCACCGCCAGACAAGGTCGTAAAGGGCTGATCGGCAAGATGGCTGATCTCGCAAAACGTCAAGGCTTCCGCTACTTTTTTTGGCATGTCGGCTTGGGGAATACATTGATTTTCAAGACAAAACAGTAGTTCTTCTCGAGGCGTGGCCATACAAAATTGCATATCTGGATTTTGAAACAGTAAGCTGATCGACGTGCTTCTTTCTCGAATGGAAAGCTGGTTTAGCATTCGGTCATCGATCGTATAGGTTCCTTCTTCAAACCCTTTCTCGTTAAGCCCCGCTAAGAGGTGGAAAAGAGTGCTTTTTCCTGTTCCTGAAGCACCATAGATTCCTTTTGTTTCTCCGGGGGCTAAAGACAGTGTCAGATCAAGCCGTTTTTGATCCACGAAAAAGCAGCCGTTTTTCACGAGCAGGCTCATGCCGCTTCTCGTTTGGCGCTAATGGTTTGGTCTTCAGCAATCGGGTAACTGTTGAGAACGCCCATGCGTGTCAGATGGTCACAGACGATCTTGACCAAAAAGGCGGAAAAGAATAAAGAAGAAAGCAAGCGAATAATAAAAATCACCACCAACAACTGCCATTGCAAGTCAACGAAATTTGACCGAATGATCCCCCAAAGAAAACTCGTGATCGTGGCGCCAATGGCACCAGTGATCAAAGGGAACCAGCCATAGCGACGGTAGCCACCTAATGCAAAGCCAGCTTCTGTTCCAATCCCTTGTACAAACCCGCTGATAAAAATAATCGGTCCATAAAAATTCCCCATAAACACTTCTAAAAGTGCGGCGATCATCTCAGTGATCGTTGCTGCGCCCGGTTTGCGCAGCACATAGCCAGCAAAAGCCGCTGCCATGAACCAAACCCCGAAAATAAACTCATTTGCTAAAACAGACAAACCAAAGGGTGTTAAAAGCGTTCCTAACAACAGCCCAAAATGAACAGCGCCCAAATAGATCACGCCAAAAATCAACGAAGCGATCCCCACCATAATGACATCTTTTAAGACCCATTTAGTCATGCGACACCGCCTTCTTTTTGGAAGGACTGTTGACTGAGACCGTTGCTTCTAACACATAATGGGGAAGATGGTCATGGGCATACGCTAATGCCGCTTCAAAATACCCAAAGAGTTGGTTGGCCGTTCCCGTCAGCATCGTGACATAATGGGCGGAGCGAGGCGCCAAACCATAGGTTTCTGCCAGTTGGACGATGGTGGCGATCTCTTCCATATAATTGTTTTCCCCAAATACATAAAACGAATATTTACACTCCACGTCAAACGTACCATTCATAAGATTGCTTGCTTTATTGGGTTGTGCCTGTTCTCCATTCAAAAACGCGTCACCTGCAGAATCGCCAGGACAGCCCTTAGAAAAAGTAAACTCACCCACGAGGTGTGTCTTGGATTCGTAAGCGTTGATAAATAGCCCAGCTGCCGCATCGACAACACTTGGGGCTTCCCCTCGGAAAAGGGTGCTGAACAGATCGGTTTGCTGCCAAACAGCTGTTGTATCCGTCCGCTCAATGCTCGCTACGATTTGTTGCGCGAAGTGGTCTTTCATGGGGTACAAACTTACTCGGCACCCAGTGATATCGATCCCGCCTGCGGCACAGGCGATTGGTTCATTTGTCATTTTCTCTTCTCCTCTCGATGGTTTTTCTGTCTACAAAAAAAGCGTTCCTCCTTTTTCTATCCACACGTAGACAGAAAAAATGGGAACGCGAAAAATCATGCGCTGCCACTTCCCTACGTTGGTACTAACCAAATCAGGTTCTAAGGGACCAGACTTACGTCTATCTCAGCATAAAGCGCCCCTAGTGGATAATCTTCTATTCAATTACCCCTCGAGTGTAGCACAGGACCCAGCAAAGGACAATAAAAAGAGATGTTCGACGATTGAAAAAAATCAGCAGAGCAATTCTTTCAAGAAAATTTCTTCACTGATATCTGTGGTGGTACATATGAAGGTTTTTACATATAAAAAAACAAGTGAAAAAGCGGTTGACAGGTTGCAAATAGTTGTGTAAAGTATAAAACCGATGGTAAAACGTAAACGTTACGTTTTGTTCTTATAAATCGTAATTGATTTATCAGTATTTTACCAAGGGAAAGAAAAAGAGGAAAAATAAAAGGAGTGTAGTTAGAAAATGAAGAAGTTTTTTAAAATAACGATGTTATCAGCAGTAGCCCTCGCATTGGCTGCCTGTGGTCAAGGTGGTTCTGACGCTACGGAGCAGTCAGGAAACGCCTCTTCTGAGAATGAACAAATTCAGGTCATGGCCACGTTTTATCCGATATATGATTTTACACGCCAAGTCGTAGGGGAGGAAGGGCAGGTCGAATTATTGATGCCCGCAGGCACTGATTCCCACGACTACGAACCTTCTGCAAAGGACATGGCAAAGATCCAAGATGCGGATGTCTTTGTCTACAACAATGAAAACATGGAAATGTGGGTTCCTTCGATTGAAGCTACGTTAAATGATGGAGATGTGACAGTGGTCAAAGCCACAGAAGGAATGGTCTTACTTCCAGGAGACGAGGATCATGATCATGACCACGATCATGGCGATGATGGTCATTCCCATGAATTGGATCCCCATGTTTGGTTAGCACCAAGCTTAGCTATGAAACAAGTAGAGGCGATCCGTGACCAACTAAGTGAGGCTTATCCAGCGAAAGCGACAGCCTTTGCTGAAAATGCTGCGAATTATTTAGCGAAGTTACAAGAGCTTCATGCGTCTTATGAAGAAGCGTTTAGCAATCCAGCGCAAAATCACTTCGTGACCCAGCACGCAGCTTTTGGTTATTTGGCATTGGAATACGGGTTGAACCAAGTACCGATCTCTGGTCTTTCACCAAGCGAGGAACCTTCCGCTTCACGAATCGCAGAACTAAAAGAGTTCGTTCAAGAAACAGGTATCCAAACGATTTACTTTGAAGAAAATGCCAAAGACAGCATTGCACGAACGTTAGCTTCAGAAGCAGGTGTCGAACTGGCTGTCTTGAATCCATTAGAAGGGTTGACCCAAGAACAAATGGATAACGGGGAAGACTATATTTCGATCATGGAACAAAACCGTGATGCCTTGAGAAAAACGACCGATGTAGCAAATGACAAAGAAATAGCGGAAGCCGAAAAAGAAAAAACGGTTTATAACGGCTATTTCGAGGATGCAGATGTTCAAGATCGTCCCTTATCTGATTGGGCAGGAGAATGGCAATCCGTGTATCCATTTTTACAAGACGGAACATTAGACCAAGTGTTTGATTATAAAGCAAAAATGGACAAGAAAATGACGGCTGACGAATACAAAGAGTATTATACGACCGGTTATCAAACAGATGTTGCTCAGATCAAGATCACAGACAATACAATGACGTTTATCTTCGATGATGGTACGAAGAAAGAAGCAAATTATGTGTATACTGGCAAAGAGATTTTGAACTATTCCGCTGGTAATCGGGGCGTACGTTTCTTGTTTGAAAGCACTGACGAAGATGCGGCATTCAAATACATCCAATTCAGCGACCATATGATCGCACCAAGTGCGTCCCATCATTTCCATATCTACTTTGGCAATGATAGTCATGAAGCCTTATTAGAAGAAATGGATCATTGGCCAACCTATTATCCAACTGGGATGAGCGGATTAGAAATTGCACAGGAAATGCTTTCCCATTAAAAAAAAGATTGACAATCCTCGCTCTTTTCGTCAAAGTAAACTTGATAGGAAGGAGCGAGAATTTTTTTGGAAAAAACATTGAAGAAATTAGCAAAAGTGATTGACCGTATGATGGATCACGTTGATTTGTATGGCGGACCAAGTGTGGTTAGTGACGACGATCTTGAACACTACTTAGATCCTGTTTTTTACTTGATCTTTTGCGCGGAAACAGATGGTGGCATGACTAAATTAAAAGACAAAGTCTTTGTCGAATCGGTGTATACCGAAATGCTGCCTCAAGAAGTACCGTACAGTTTAAATTTTCTTCCGTTTGCCAAAACAGCCATTGAAGACTTTTATTACTGCATGTATAAAGAAAAGCATATCACCAAAACACAATACCAAGAAATCGCCTTTGTATTGGCTGAAAAACAACCTATCTTTTTCGCACGGATGTCCAAACCCCAGTTTTGGTCAGCTGAAAAGAAAGAAGCGATGTTAGCGATGATTCAAGACACCGATCCTGAAGAACATGAACTATTGCCCGTTGATGACCCGCGTATTGCTGCAATCTCGCCAAAAATCGTCCCATTTCCAACGAAACATACGGCCTTTGATGAAGCGGCGAATAGACCAGTCGCCTATCAGATCCGTATTGATTTAGAAGGATACCGTCCGCCAATTTGGCGTCGTTTGATCATTCCTGCAGGGCTGACTTATGAGCAGCTGCATATTTTGATCCAGATTGCCTTTGAGTGGATGAATCAACATTTGTACTTGTTTATTGCCGGTTCGAAATCGATCGGCTTAGGCAATTCCGTACCAACGGATGCTTCCGGTATTGACCAAGATTTTCAGTATTGCAAGTCCATGACCTACATTTATGATATGGGGGCAGATTGGACACATAAGATCAAAATTGAAAAAGTGTTGACGACAGAAGATCACCCAGATCCCGTCGTTCCAGTTTGTATCAAAGCTGTTGGCGATGTTCCAATTGAAGATGCCTTTGATGACGATTTCCGAGAACCACTGGATCGCGAGATCATCAATGAAATGTTACTCGATTATTGGGAAACAGGAGAATATGTTTAGCGATCAGCTAGAAGACTGTATCGTAACTCTGCAAGACTATCAATGACAACCACCAGACCCTAGCGGTTCTGGTGGTTTTTTAGTCTTCTGTCAAAGACGCTTCTTGATATATTCTGTCATCGGTTTTGTGTAGCTCAAGAAATTTTTTGGTTGAGATCGTCCATCATTGATCCGATTGGCTAGGAGATAACCGATATAAGGCCCGGTCGTTAACCCAGAAGAACCAAGTCCACTGGCGGCGAACAAATTCGTTTCATCAGGCACTTCCCCAAAGAACGGCGCAAAATCAGAAGTATAGGCACGTGTGCCAACGCGCATGGTCACAGGCGTGGCAAAGAGTGCTTCGGGATCTTCAAGAAAAGCACCGATTCCTGTCATCAATTGCTGCTTGGCAGCTTCCGTAGGCGTCAGATCCCAACCAGCATCATTTTCATGCGTAGCGCCTAATAAAATTTGACCATTTGAGAAGGGGATCAAGTCGCCTTCACCCTCTAGCATGGCGACTGGCCAATTATCTGTCGGCAAGTTGGCAGCAAAGGAAAGCAATTGGCCTTTTTGCGGACGAATATCAACGTGATACCCCAAAGGTGATAACAAGTCTAACAATCCAGGTCCAGCTGTCAGACAAAGAACCTCCGCCTCAAGGAGTTGATCCTTTGCTTTGATTTGCCAGTGGCTGTCCTTTCTTAAAATCTCGGCTTTTTCTTCGATAAAAGTGACTTGCTGCTGTAAGGCAACTCCTTTTACGTGCGCAAGATAAGCACGACCATCTAAACGACCACCTCCTGAGATCCGTAATGAGGACATTTCCTTCAATAATGGCAGTGCCTCTTTGGTTTGTGGTCCTGTCAGCAAATCGATCTCGCCGATTTCTGGGGCTTCTTTGCGGCGACTCACAGCCAGATCTGCCAGCTCCTGAAGCGCGTTTTCGGGACGCACCACCAACGTGCCACAGGGGGCATAGATGGATTCATCTAATGCAAAATCCTGCACCAATTGTGGGAAAAACGCGGCACCGTCTTGTGCAAGCTGGTACCATTTTTTATTGCGACGTTTGGAGAGCCAAGGGGAGATGATGCCAGCACTAGCAGACGTTGCTTGTCCGATAAGGGAATCAACGACAGTCACGTCAAATTTGGTTTTATCAAGATAATTGGCGAGGGTCAATCCAATGATCCCACCGCCGATAATCACAACTTTTTTCATAGTAGAAGACTCCTTTGGTTGATTTCAATGAAAAGCGAATAAAAAGCGAAAGTTCTCTTAATGCCGTTTTCTTTGCGTACTTAATTGCGTATAATAAGGAAATGGAAAAGAGGGTATTATGCAAACTATTCAAACAGTCTTAAAAGAACATTTTGGCTATTCACAGTTTCGTGAAGGTCAAGAGACGATTATTCAATCTATTTTAACACAACAAAATGTTTTGGGAATCATGCCTACTGGTGGCGGGAAATCGATTTGTTATCAGTTGCCAGCGCTCTTGCTGGATGGGGTCACCTTGGTCATTTCACCTTTGATTTCTTTAATGAAAGATCAAGTAGACAGCCTCGTTGATATGGGGATCCCTGCTGCTTACATCAATTCTTCCTTGACAGGAGCACAGATCAATCAACGCTTGCAAGAAGCTCGCCAAGGACGAATCAAGCTGCTGTACGTTTCTCCAGAACGTCTGGACTCAGAAGCTTTTCGCTATTCGCTGCGGCAGATGCCGATCGCTTTGTTAGCCGTTGATGAGGCCCACTGTATTTCCCAATGGGGCCACGATTTTCGCCCGAGCTATCTGCGGCTCGCCGAAACGATCGACAATTGGGAACAAAAGCCCACGATCGTAGCCCTTACCGCAACAGCTACGCCCAAAGTTGCCGAAGATATCGAAAACTTACTTTCGATTCCAGCTGAAAATCAAGTCAAGACCGGCTTTGCGCGGGAAAATTTGGCTTTTCAAGTCGTCAAGGATCAAAAAGATACCTACATAACGACGTATTTGAAAATGAACCAAGGACAATCAGGTATTATTTACGCCAGCACCCGCAAAGAAGTGGAACGAATCTATCACCTGTTGAAGCATGAACACGTGTCAGTCGGGTATTACCATGGCGGGCTTTCAGAAGAAGAGCGCTCCTTTTTCCAAGAAGAATTTCTCTATGACCGCCTACAAGTGATGGTAGCCACCAATGCATTCGGAATGGGAATCAACAAAAGCAACGTCCGCTTCGTGATCCATGCCCAGATACCAGGTAATTTGGAGTCTTATTATCAAGAAGCAGGGCGTGCTGGACGAGATGGGGAACCTAGTGATGCGATCTTGCTTTATGCGCCGCAAGACATGCAGATCCAGCAATTCTTTATCGATCAATCCGAATCAGACATTCTTTATCGCCAAAACGAATACTTGAAGTTGCGGGAGATGAGCCAATACGGACATACCCAACTGTGTTTGCAGCGCTATATTTTGCGTTATTTCGGAGAAGATGGTCCCGATTGCGGTCGTTGCAGCAATTGTCTTGATGAAAGAGAACAAGTGGATATCACAGTGGATACACAAAAAGTGTTGTCATGTGTGAAACGAATGGGCGAACGCTTTGGGAAAGCCCTGGTGGGGAAAGTGCTAACTGGCTCAGGCGATCAAAAAGTCAAACAGTGGGGCTTTGAAAAGTTACCAACTTATGGATTAATGAAAGATTGGTCCCAAAAGGAAGTCAATCAGCTGATCGATTATTTAACAGCATCAGGGTATCTTTTGCCGTCTGAAGGGCAATACCCGTTGTTAAGTGTGACCAATGCGGGGATTGATGTGTTGCTTGGAAAAGCAAAAGTTTATAGAAAACAAACCAAAGTCAAACAGTTAGTGGTGGACGATGAGCTATTCGATCAACTGCGCACCTTACGATTGAATCTCGCACAAGAACAAAATTTGCCGCCGTATGTGGTTTTTTCTGATAAAACACTACGAGAATTGGCGGAAGTTCAGCCAAAAACGCCGATCGAGTTTTTACAGATCAAAGGAGTTGGCCAAAACAAGTTGGATAAGTATGGCGACGCCTTTTTAGCATTGCTTTCTGAATACGAAAAGACGGAAAGTGACTAAAATAGACCATTTTTCAAAGATAAGACAAAAAAGACAGCAGGAAGGGACGAAACATCAGTGATTACGATTCGACCGGCAGTAGCTGCAGATCAAGCATTTTGGTTTTCTTTGGATACTCACTTACCAACGGAAGTCTTCGCCAAAAAGATAATGGAAAAAACTGCTTATGTTGTAGTTGCAGACGACCAGCCAGTAGGGTTGCTACGCTACAATTTTTTCTGGGACACGATTCCTTTTTGTACCATGTTAGTGATCGCAGAAGCGCATCAAGGCAAGGGACTCGGGAAACGGTTGGTTACTTATTGGGAACAACAGCAAAAAGCAGCTGGCCACGCTCTTTGCTTGACTTCCACACAAGTCGACGAGCAGGCACAGCATTTCTATCGCAAACTCGGTTACCAAGATGCCGGTGGGTTACTTTTGACAAGTCCTGGATTTGATCAGCCGATGGAATTGTTCCTTGTCAAACAGTTGTGATGTTTCTGCCTGCTTATGGTACATTGATAGGAGAACAAAAAAATAGGAGCGTTTAACATGTCTTTTTTTGGAAAAATCGATTTCAATGAGTTATCAGAGACCGATCGTGCAATCTATCATTACATGTACAGCCAAAGTGATAAAATTCCTTACATGCGTGTCCGGGAGATCGCGCTTGAATCCCACACTTCAGCTTCTTCGGTCATGCGCTTTATCCGTAAATTAGGGTACGAAAGCTTTACGGAGTTTCGTACCCAGTTTAAAGTCCCTGAATTAGATGCCGTTAGTTTTTATAGCAGCATGAATGTCCTGAATGCTGAACATTTTCCGCGAGACATTGAAGGAAAGATTCGTCGGATCGCAGAAAGAATGTTGGAATGCGACAACATCATTTTTTATGGCATCGGTGCCTCTGGTTCCATGTGTGAATACGCTGCCCGCCGTTTTGCTACGATTGGGTTTAATAGCTATGCATTAGTGGATAATACGTACCCCATTTTTGCTAAGCTGAAGCATACTTCGGATAATATGATCGTCGTCCTTTCCATCACGGGAACGACTACCGAGATCATTGAAGTCGTCAATGGGTTTCGTAACAATCCAGACTTCACCACGGTAGCGATCACCAGTGACGCCAATAGCACTCTGGGACGAATGTCCGATTATGTCTTGGACTATTCAGTTGATGTAAAACGCATCAACAAGTATGAAGATTTGACGACGCAAATTCCTTGTCTTTTCTTAGTGGAAGCTTTATCAGAGACGGTTCGTCAGTTTTCGTTAACAGCAGAAGAATTGTAAACGGATTTTTCTCTTTATTCACATGTAAATCAACAAACAGCTTCATTCCATCAAAAGGGATTCCTTTGATGGAATGATTCGGCTGTTTGTTTTTTTTATTAGGAAAAAGAGAAAAAAATAGGTTTAGGTATCGTTAAAAAGTCGACTTGAAAAGTTTGCTGTATGAAAAAAAGTAAAGTGACAAGCAAGGGGAAATGAGGGTTGAGATAAAGTGTGCAGTAAAAAATGACTTGGATTCGTGTCATTTTCACTAGATTTTTATAGTATGATGAGTATTTTGGAAGGAATGAGCCACGAAAGATAACGAAGATTCACAATATTCACCATTCGATGAAGAATGTGAATTTTATCAAAAGTCAAACAACGATATAATAAATAGAACATGTTTGAAAACCATCGTTTTTGGGATTATAAAAGGATTTGCAAGAAATACAGGAGAAAACCATTTTAAAGCATGGTTTACCAGCCTTATTAAAAATATCGCTCAAAATAAAATAACACGTCTCAAAAACGATGGTTTTTGAAGTGAATTCTATAAAAGGAGGAGGGAGAATGAACATCAAAGGTGCGCCTTTTCGAGCAAAACTTCTAAAAGGCTTTCTCGTCTTATGGGTCGCTTGCAGCTTTCCAATAACAAGCTTTAGCAATGAGCTGCGATCAACCGAAACAGATGGGACCGTGCAGTTTACAGGAGTATATGAACCGCTAGATCCCCCAGTACCGTCACCGCCAACAGGACCAGTCCCACGTCCCCCGCAAGACACGGTGAAGCCGGGGGGAGAACTGCCTCAGACCAACACCGTTCAGCGATTGGATTGGGTGATCCTAGGCGGTCTTTTGCTAATTATCGCGCTTGACTTATATATGTTAAAACAAATCATTCGAAAAGGAAAAGTAGCATCCCCTGACTGGGGATAGCGTCTATTAAACAAACAAGAGAATGACATTTAGGAGTGAATGGGATGAACTCATTTTTTCGTAAAAAAAATAAAGGATTGCTGGTTTTGCTTGTCTTACTCCCACTGATTACGACGTTCACGATCATGAATGCCGAGACGATTTTTTCGTGGACCCCAGAGAATGAGCAAGAGGAAAAATCAGCTGAAGACGTAATCGGAGAAATTTCTTTTCCAGAAGAAATGATCCAAGGAGAAGTCGATCATGTACTAGATTTTATCTTCTACTCAGAAGATGCCCTTGAAACGGTGGACCTCGCTTTGCCTGAACAAGTAATCATCGATCAGGAATCATTGATTGAGGGGCTAACTGCTGTAGAAACAGAAAACGAAGGTGTGTGGCAGCTGACCAGCGAGACCCCACAAACCACCTTTGTCTTACCGATTATTGTGGATACGATCGGAGAATATGAGATCATCGTTGCCGATTCTGCGTCACAACGGCTTCTGATAGTTGAAAACACGGTGATTGAAGATATTGATCAAGACGAAGATGAAAATGATTCTGCGGAAGCTGCACCAGAGGAAGAAGTAGACGAGGCTTCGGATGAGGCAGCGAAAGAGGCGGAAGTGGATGATAGAAGTGATCAGATGGTAGAAGTGACGATTGACAAAAACAATTTTAGAGAACACTTTGATGTCCAAGGCACTGCTACTTACAATGAAGAAACTGGGCTATTAGTCTTGACAGAAGATATCACTTGGTCAGTCGGTTATGTTACCTTAAAAGACAGAATTAGTCTGGATCAGCCATTTACGCTTAAAGGTAGAGCCAATATAGGGGCTAAACTGAATGGTGCTGATGGGATGGCGTTTGGCTTTCACAATTCTGAGACTCACATAAGAGGTCACGAAGGCAATGCGTTTGGAATTGGAGGATTGAGGGATGCTTTTGCTTTTAAGCTAGACAATAACTATAATGATACCCGAGGTTTTTTTGACGAGAATAGGTTTATTGTTGAAAGGGACCCTATAGCTGTCGGCGGAGCACCCTTTGCTGGCTTTATCTATCATAGGACGCCGTTATTACTGGAAACATATATGGGAAATGACGCTCCAGCAGCAAGAACGGGTGCTAGGAATGGAGCAAATGACCCTATCTTGATTGAGTACAGGCCAGATAGTCAAGGTCGCTGGTTTCAAGTTACGTATAGAGATCGGACTTGGCGACGTGATATCAGTGATTGGCAACCCGCTGATATTTCTGCAATGGCATTTATAATATCCGGTAGTACGGGGGCGAGAAGTGATCGTCATACCTTTTATTTTGAAGAGATGAATTATTATATTGGTACCGGAACCGTCCATGTGAATTATCGAGATCGAGAGACAGGGGTGGATATTCTACCAACTGAAACATTAGAACTGCCGTTACGTTTTCTTCATACACTGGACCCCAAGAACCGAGAGAGCGATGAACCCTATCAGTTAGGGTATGACTATTATGGTGTTGAGTATGAAGCAGAATACTTTGACCCAGATACATTTGACATTATGCCGCAGCCTTTCCATCAAGATGTGACTTTTTTATTTGATCGCGTGCCATCGAACATCAAGATCAATCACATAGATGAAGAAGGTGTAGCACTGAGGGAACCCACCTATCAAGGAGAATTCGTAAATGAATCGGTTGATATCCTGCCTGTGGAGATTCCTTATTATCAATATCTTTACGAGCGGGACGGTCAGCCGCTGGAAACAAGAGTCACCCGAGATGAACAAGAATACTGGCTGGTTTATGGTTTAGAAAGTACTCCGCAACCAGTAGATCCTCTTGACCCGGATACGCAAGTAAACCCTGAGAATCCGCCTGAGATTGATGAAGAACAAGGGTTTGTCAGCTTGGATTTTGTTTCCCAATTCCAGTTTGGGACAGTTGGCATTCGGTCAGAAACGACGACCTATGATGCCTTACCGCAAAAACTGCTTCATCCGGCTGATCCAAATGATAATCTACGCCCTAATTATGTGCAAGTTTCGGATCGGAGGCGGGAAAATTCTGGTTGGACCCTCCGTGCAACCTTACGAACCCCTTTTGAAAGTGATGAAGGGCATCAACTGAATGGTGCTAGAATTTTGTTAAACAATATCGATGTAGCAACGACTCGAGAAAATGCCTCTGATCCCCCTACGTATAAACCGCAAGCAACCCTGACTGTTGGACAGGCTGAAGTGATTGCACAAGCAAATGCCAACGAAGGTAGAGGCACTTGGGTCCAGCGCTTTGGCGATCGAGAAACAATGGATCAAAGTGTGAAACTTGAGGTGCCAGTGAGTGCAGCACCTCAAGCCACGCGATATACAGCAACGATCCTCTGGGAACTTTCCTTTGTTCCTTAAGAATAAAGTAAAAAGAAGCTGCAGCTAGTTGCAGCTTCTTTTTATTAGAATCATGGAAGAGACAATGTCGGACGTATCAGGGGATTCGGTGCGATCCATTTTTTGTGGTACACCTTGTACCATGATGAAGATTTTTCCTTTTTCCCATGAGTTGCACCAAAGTAGGAACACTATCTTTTTTTGAAAACGTTTTTAATTATACTGGATGAAAGGAATAGATACTTTTTTGCTTTTGCTAAGAAGGCGCAAATAGGGCTTTTTTTAAGCAAAAGAAGAGAACCGAATGATTGGAGAGAATAATAGTGGAGACCGTAAAACTAAAAGAACTGATTGACCAAATGACCGTAGCTGAAAAAGTGGGTCAGTTAGTCCAACTGACGCCAGATTTTTTTGCACAAGGAGGAGAAATCACGGGTCCGATGCAGCAATGGCAAATGAGTGAAGACCAATTATTTACGATTGGTTCTGTGTTGGGCACTCATACTGCTGAACAAGTATATGCCATCCAAACGTCTTATCTTGAGAAAAGTCGTTTAAAGATTCCCCTTGTTTTTATGGCAGATGTTATCCATGGGTATGAAACGATTTTCCCAATTCCGCTTGCCTTAGCCTCTTCCTTTGATGCGCAGTTAGTGGAAGAGGTTGCTAAAGCTTCAGCGAAAGAAGCGGCAGAAGCTGGTGTCCATGTCACGTTTTCACCGATGGCGGATCATGTCAAAGACGCGCGCTGGGGAAGGGTCTTGGAAAGTAATGGGGAAGATCCCACCTTATCTTCTGTATTGACGGCTGCTTATGTACGAGGGTATCAAGGAACTGCTTCCCTTGCAGAAAATAAACAGCGAATTGCCGCTTGTGTCAAACACTTTATCGGCTATGGCGCTGCAGAAGGTGGACGGGACTACCATACCGTTGATTTGTCCGATCTGGAGCTCTATCAGAATTATTTGCCCGCGTTTCAGGCTGCGATTGAAGCAGGGGCACAATTAGTAATGACCTCCTTTAATACGATCCACGGTGTTCCTGCCACCGCAAATCAACCCTTATTGCAGGAAGTATTACGACAAAAGCTGGGATTCGACGGCTTGATCATCTCAGATTGGGCAGCGGTAGCGGAATTGATGGCGCATCGTGTCGCTGCTGATCGAAAGGAAGCCGCAAAGAAAGCTTTTACTGCTGGCGTGGAAATGGATATGATGAGCGATTGCTATCTGAATGCATTGGAACAAATCATTCATGCAGAACCTGAAATGAACGAGCAGCTAAATAAGGCTGTCTTTCATGTGTTAAGCTTAAAAAATAAGTTGGGTCTTTTTGAAGACCCTTTTAGAGGATTAGTGCAGGGCAACTTAGCACCAAAATTAGCGCAGGAAACACGCCACCTTTCACGAGAAGCAGCAAAGAAAACAACGGTTCTTCTGAAAAACCAAGCACTGTTACCGTTGCAGAAAAAGCAAAAGGTCGCGTTGATCGGCCCCAAAGCAGCTTCGAAGGATCTTTTGGGGGCTTGGTCGTGGATCGGCAAACCGGAGGCTGCGGTCTCCTTAGCGGAGGGTCTTTCTCAAAAAGAAATTGACTTAACTGTCTTATCGTATCCTGATGGGGAAATGCTGACGAGTACCTTTATTGATGAGGCGTGTAAAGTTGCTAAAGAAGCTGAGGTTGTTTTATTGGCTCTGGGGGAAACTAGCGAGGAAGCGGGAGAAGCGGCAAGTCTGACCAAACTTTCTTTATCAAGAAAGCAAGAAGCATTGATTGAAGCAGTAAGTCAGGTCAATCCTAGGATCGCAACGATTCTTTTCTGTGGCAGACCACTGGTTTTGACCGCCATCGAGCCTCTTTGCCAAGCCATCATGATTGCCTGGTTCCCTGGATCAGAAGGAGGCAATGCGTTGGCAGATTTGTTGATGGGCGAGTCTGAACCGCAAGGACGTTTAGCTATGAGTTTTCCTCGAGCAGAAGGCCAATTACCGATGACCTATGCTCAACTCTCTACAGGGCGTCCACTGACTGAAGAGAATAGTGATCAAAAATACATTTCGCGTTATATGGATGAAAAAAATGAGCCATTGTTTTCTTTTGGCTCGGGGATGGGCTATGGTCGATGCACGATCACCCACACCCAAATCATTAATCCTCAGGAAAAGGATGCACCATTTGAGGTCAGCTGCACGTTGAAAAATGAGGGAGATATACCGCATACCACGACACTGCAACTCTATAGCAGAGACGATGTTACAGAAGTAGCGCGACCGATGCGGGAATTAAAACAATGGCAAAAAATCCATCTTGCTGCAGCCGAAGAAAGGCAGCATTCATTCTATGTTACACCAGAGGATTTTGCTTATGTTCATTCCGATTTCTCGACAAAAAGTGATCCTGGTACGATTTCTTTATACCTTGGCTTTGCTGCTGCCTCAGCGAAGTTGATTGGTACGCTCACGATTTAAAAGCCTTTCGAGGCTTTTTTTTGTAGGTACAACTTGTACCATGATGGCACAGGTTTCAAGTTGCTGGTACAAACGCCAATCAGCCCTAGAATCATTGTGGATGAAAACGTTTTTATATATAGTTGGATTATCAGATGACCAGTGAGGAAGCGGTCGTTCATTTTTCCGATAAAATAAAAACGTTTTTATTTTTGTGGGATCAGTTTAGGAGGTGAGGGTCATTTGGCAAATCGAATCACGATCCGAGAAGTGGCGAAAGAAGCAAATGTGTCGATTGCGACGGTTTCTAAAGCACTCAACGGTGTCGATGTTGTTCGTCCAGCTACGAAAGAACGCGTGATGGCGGCAGCACAACGTTTGCATTATGTTCCCAATTTAATGGGCAAACAATTGAAAAACACGAAAACGAAAATGCTCGGTTTCTACACTACCAGCATGAAAGGGCCTTACTTTAGCGTATTAGTTGAAGCGATTGCCAGAGAGGCAGAAAAACATGGTTATGCGGTCAATGTCTTCTTATCCACGGATAAACGAGTGGTTCTCAATAGTATATTAGGCGGTGTTGTTGATGGCATTATTGGCTTTGAAGATTTTTTAACGAAGCAGGATTTGGCTGCAATGGAACGAGAACAAATCAAAGCCGTCTTTATCGATCGAAACATCCAAGAGAAGAACTTCGGCAGTGTAGTCTTTGATTCTTTCGAAAAAGGAAAAGCAGCCACCGAGTATCTTTTGTCACTTGGCCACAAAAAAATTGCCTTTATCAGTGGTATCACTGGTGTTTATGATAGTGATGAGCGCTTAAGAGGGTATTTAGAAGCATTAAACGAGGCAGGGGTTTCTAAACGGTCGGACTATCAATTACAGGGGTTCTTTGAAGAAGAACGAACGAGAGTCCGTGTGCAACAGTTTTTGTTAGAGCAGAAAGATTTACCCACAGCGTTTCTGGCGGGAAATGATCTTAGTGCGATCGGAACGGTCAAGGCGATCCATGAGACCAAGTGGCGGGTGCCAGATGATTTCAGCGTAATTGGTTTTGATGGCATCGATCTTTTGGACTATTTCATGCCTCGGTTGACGACTGTGAAAAATCCAATCCAATTGCAAGGGGTCACGGCAGTCAAACACTTGATCGAAATGATTGAGGAAAATGCCATTGGGATCTCCTACGTTTTATCAGGGGAATTGTGCATCAATCAATCGACAAAACAAGTAAATGAATAATGAGGGTGAAGCAATGTTTATTGGAATCGATGTTGGAGGAACCACCATCAAATATGGTGTGATCTTGAAAAACGGTGAAATTGTCAAAAAAGGACAGATGCCGACGATCCATGAAAAGGAGGGATTTTTGCAATCCATCACAGCATTGATCAAATCATTGCAGCAAGAAGCAATAGTCGATGGTGTCGGGATTAGCGCACCGGGCATCATCCAAAAAGATGGCACGATGATTACAGCAGGATCAATCAAATCCCTTTATGGAATCAATTTAAAGCAAGAAATAGAAGAACGTGTCAAGCTACCGGTCATGGTTGAAAATGATGCCAATGCAGCGGCGATCGCTGAAAAATGGCTTGGGCACGCACAGAACTGTGAGAACTATCTATGCCTTGTCGTCGGTACAGGCATTGGCGGTGGGATCATTGTTAATGATCAGCTCTATCGCGGCAGCCATGGCATGGCAGGTGAATTCGGATGGATGCTGATCGATAGCTTACCTGACCAAGGAAATTTAGAAACTGTTTCCTTGAACCAAAGAGCTGCTGTCGTGGGTGGTCTTTTCCATCAGTACCAGTTGGCACTTCAACAGCTTGGTCGGAGTGATTTCCCTCAAGATGCGGTGGAGATCTTTCAGCGAGGAGCGCAAGGAGAAGTGGTAGCGAACCAAGTGCTTGCACAGTTTTTTCAAGATTTATCGGTGGGCTTGCTCAATTTGATCAGTACATTTGATCCCGAGCTGATTTTGATTGGTGGTGGGATCAGTGAAAATGATGGGTTTATGGCAAGGCTTGAAGAGAACCTCTGTCAGCTAAAAGCTCGCCATGAAAGTATTGGTTACTTAGAAGGACGCACGATTGCACCGATTCGACGTGCAAAATTAAAAAACGATGCAGGTATGATTGGTGCGGTCTATCAGTTGATGAACCAACGAAGGAAGTAACTCATTTCCTTCAGATGAAAAAGTAAGCGTTTTAGAAAGGGTGGAACAATGGAATCTAAAGGAGTCGTACTTAAAGCAACCCCAAAGAAAAGAACCTTTTTGCAGAAACTAAAAGGCCAAAGTTTTTATCAAGCAATGGTTTGGCCAGGGATTATCCTGATGATTATTTTTAATTTTATCCCACTATACGGGATCGTCATCGCATTTAAAGATTACTCAGTACTTGATTCGATCGCGAATGCAGAGTGGGTCGGTACCCAATATTTCCAAGAATTTTTTAGTGATTCAATGTTTTGGACGGTGATGAGTAATACGTTAGGCATCAGCTTTTTTAAACTACTGATTGGTTTTCCAGCAGCGATTGGCTTAGCGGTATTGATCAATGAAATCGTTCATGTGCGCTTGAAGAAGGTCGTTCAAACGGTGTCTTATTTGCCGCATTTTCTTTCTTGGGTCATCTTAGGAGGCATGTTTATTACGTGGTTGTCTGATACCGGTTTGGTCAATAATTTACTGTTAGGTGTTGGGTTGATCGATGAACCGATTCGCTTCTTGACTGATCCCGAAAAATATTGGGCGATTGCAGTCATTTCCGATATTTGGAAAGAAGTTGGATGGAATACGATTTTATACATTGCTGCTATGACAGGGATCAATCCAGCTCTTTATGAAGCAGCGAGAATGGATGGCGCCACGAAGTTTCAGCAGATCACTCGGATCACGATCCCTTCGATCCGTCATATTATCGCCTTGACATTTGTTTTGTCAGTCGGTGGGTTATTGGGTTCAAACCTCGATCAAACACTCGTCTTACAAAACCCTGTCAATTATCAGTCCAGTGAAGTCATTAATTCATTCGTCTATAAAATGGGGATTCAACAAGGAGACTTCTCCTATGCGACCGCCGTTGGTCTATTTGTGTCGGTTGTTTCATTGATCCTTGTGGTCGGTAGTCATCTTTTGACAAAAAAAATCAGTGATGAATCAGTCTTTTAGAGGAGGGAAAGTATGAAACAAACATTTTCAAAAGATGAGAAGATCTTCAATACTGCCAATGTGATTTTCATGGTGTTCTTCTTAGCCATCATTGCGTTGCCACTATGGAATATCGTCGCCTTGTCTTTCAATGATGCAACCGATGCCGCAAGAGGGGGGATCTATTTCTGGCCACGGGAATTTTCACTAGAAAGTTACTACACCGTTTTTGAAGATTCTGCGATCTATAAAGCCTTTGTCATCTCAGTTGCAAAAACAGTGATTGGTGTTGTTTTGCATACGGCTTTGACGGCGATGGTTGCTTACGGGATGAGTCGTAGAAACTTAATGGGGCGGAAAATCTATATGAACATGGGGATTTTAACGATGTTCGTTTCTGGAGGGATGATTCCTACCTTTCTCTTATTTAAAGAACTCGGCTTGTTAAATAATTTTTGGGTCTACATCATACCTGTCTTATTTTCTTTTTACGACATGGTGATTTTGATGAATTTTTTCCGGAGCATTCCATTTTCGCTGGAAGAATCTGCCATGATGGATGGCGCCAATCCTTTTATTATTTTCGTAAAAATCATTTTGCCATTGTCCCTTCCAGTTTTGGCAACTATCGCATTATTCCACGGCGTCTTTCAGTGGAACGACTACATGACCGCCAATATCTATGTTGATGATCGTAGTTTATATCCTTTACAAATGCTACTATTTCGGATCGTTTCGGAAAATCTATCGCCTGCAGTAGCAACAGGCACCAATGTGGTCAGAAATACGACTTCTCAGTCATTGCAATTAGCAACCATGGTGGTAACGACGGTTCCTGTCGTCGTGATCTATCCATTTTTACAAAAGTACTTTATTCAAGGGATGACTCTTGGATCAGTAAAAGAATAGACAAAAGGAGAGAAAAAAATGAAAGCAAGCAAATTATTCTTAGGAATCGGTCTCGTATGTACATCAGTCGTGGTATTAGGCGCCTGTGGTAATTCCAACAGCGAGTCAAAAGGGGCTGCTGTAGTAGAAGATCTGCCAGAAGCTCGCTTTGAAGCAGACAAAGATACCCCAAGCTGGCAAAAAGACACTGACCATGAAGCGACCTTGAAGTGGTATGTCAACTTTGATTGGTATGCTCAGCCAGGTTGGGGAAAAGATACTGTGACGCGAAAAATCAAAGAAGATATGAATATCAATGTCGAATTTATTTCAGGGAATGATGAGAACCTTAACACGATGTTAGCTGGAGGCGATCTGCCAGATATCATGACCTTCGATAAAAATCTATCTGCTGCCAACGAAGCGACGAAATTTGCTTTACCACTGAATCTTTTGGCAGAAAAATACGATCCTTATTTCCTAGAACATGCAGCGAAGCCTGAATCTGTTCAATGGTTTACTTTAGAAGATGGCAATATCTATGGATACCCAAGCTTTTCAACGACTGCACAAGATTATGAGGACGGCAATGTAGTGGGAGATCAAGTCTTCATTGTCCGCAAAGATATTTACGAAGCATTAGGTGAACCTGATATGTCGACGCCCGAAGGATTTTTAGATGCGTTAAAACGGGCAAAAGAAGCATTTCCGACAGCAGATGATGGTGCTGCATTAGTCCCATTTGCTTCGACTGCATTAGACATTTCCAATGGCGGGGATGGCGCTTATGGTGGTACTTTGCAAGATTTTCTAAGCATTGCACCAAGTGTTGATGGGCAATTCAATGATCGAGACGCTGATGAGGAGTATATCACGTGGATCGAGACTTTTAGAAAAGCTTACAATGAAGGATACATCACCAACGACCAATTTTCAGACAATGACAACACGATGAAAGAAAAACTAGGGCAGGGCCGTTACTTTGCTTACTTGCATACAAACACGAAAGGACTCAATGAGTTCATGTCAGACAATAATGCCCGTAATCCTGAACAAACCTATATTGCCGTCGATGGGCCGAAGAATTCGAATGGCGATGATTCCACTTTTACTGGCGGAAATATTGGTGGATGGACACAAACCTTTATCACGACGTCGACAAAAGAACCCCAAAAAGCCATGGAGCTTTTGACCTATTTGGCAAGTGAATATGGCACGATGGTCACGACCTTTGGGATTGAAGGGGAAACATACAACCTCGTAGATGGCGTGGTTGAATACTCAGAGGAAACAGAGGCCTTACGAAATTCGGACATAGCTCGTTTTGACAAGGAAGTTGGGCTAGGTTCTTATTGGTTTGTTGGGAATGACAATTATGCTATCCAAATGGGACAAAAACCAGCTACATCGATTCGTCAGATGGTGGAATGGTCTCAAGATAAGTTAGCACCACGTTTTGAGATCGAAGACATTGATCCTCGCACCGGTTCTGAAGCAAGAAACCTCACTTCCATCAACACAGCAAGAGTGCAAGCGTTGGTCAACTTTATTCAAGCAGACTCTGAAGAAGCGGGACGTCAGATTTGGGAAGACTACTTACAAGAACGAGAAAACAATGGGTGGTCAGCAATCGTTGATTACCGAAATGAGAAAATCGCTGAAAATATTGAAAAACTAAACTAAAGGTGTGTGTGTGATGTTTGCTTTAGAGAGTCGTTTTTATCGTCTTTGCGAAGTTATTTTTCGTATGCTGGTTTTGAATCTCTTGTTTTTGGTGGTGTCGTTTCCGATCATCACGTTTCCTGCAGCTATGCGAGCGGTCGTAGATGCTTATGAACATCCTGAAGCAAAACTGCTACGCCCCTTCTTGAAAAACAGCAAAAACGCATTGTTGAAGACCCTGCCATTAGGGGTCTTCAATCTCTTCTCATTTTTATGCGGACTCAGCTTGTGGCGTTCTGCTGCTTTGACGAATTCATTGTTTTTCTCTTTTTTGACCATCATTTTTCTTACATTTTTGTTGTCCTACAACATTAACCTGTATGTGATGCAATCAAAATTGCAAGATTGGCAAAACCTGTTTGACCTTTTTCGTAGTAGTTTTTTCTTTACGATGATGCACTACCATAAAGGGATCGGAATTTTAGTCCTAGCAGCGATCGGCTATTTCTTCACATGGCAATCAGCACCAAGTATTTTCTATCTGTTTTGTCTGTCTGGGCCCTTGTATTTTTATCAAAAAGTGTTGCATCTAAACAGAGTGGATCAATCTTGATTCACTCTGTTTTTTGCTTGTATTCGCCACTAGCAAGGAAGTAGACAGGATGAAACATGTTCCAATCTTTGAAACGCATTGAATTGAAAACGTTTGCTATTCTATTAGTAACAAATGTTTCCTATAATGAACCTACAAATCAACTACAAAGGAGTTTCCTCAATGAAAGAAAAAGTGATGGATGCGATGCAGAAATTCTCCAAGGCAATGTTTGTGCCCGTTTTGATTTTGCCGATCGCAGGGATATTGATTGCCGTTGGGAATGTGTTTACAAATGTCCGCTTGCTTGAGCAGTTTCCTTTTCTGGATAATCCGATAACCACCGGTTTTGGTAGTATCTTATCCGCTTCCTTATTACCGATTTTAACCAATTTAGGCATTATTTTTTGTGTTGGGATCGCTCTAGGGCTAGCCAATAAGAAAAAGGCTGAAGCGGGATTTACCGCGTTGTTGGGATATTTCGTCTTCTTAAATGCCATGAACAAATTCATGGAGCTTCGGGGGATGTTGGTTCCAGCCGATGCACTTCAAGGTTCAGGGCAAGCGATCGTTTTAGGGATCCAAGTGCTGGATATGGGGGTCTTTCTTGGCATCATTTTAGGAATCGTCGTGGCATTGGTCCACAATCGTTTCATCGATACGAGCTTTAACAATGCCTTTCAAGTTTATGGTGGCGCACGCTTCGTCTTTATTGTCTTGATTCCGGTCGTCGTGTTATTAGCCATCGTTTCCACGTTTGTATGGCCAGTAATACAAACTGGCATTGACGGTTTAGGCGGCATCATTCAACAAACGGGCAACTTTGGTATCTTCTTGTATGGTACGCTAGAACGCTTATTGATTCCAACTGGCTTGCATCACTTGATCTACACGCCGTTTTTGTATACTTCATTAGGCGGTGTCGCAGAAGTTGGCGGTCAAGTCTTTGAAGGGGCACGGAATATTTATTTTGCGGAAATTGCTGACCCAGCAGTCCGCGTATTATCGCAAAGTGTCATTTGGGACGCTCGTGGGATCTCAAAAATGTTTGGACTGATCGGTGCCTGTTTGGCGATGTATCAAACGGCAAAACCAGAAAATAAAGTCAAAGTCAAAGCCATTTTGATTCCCGCAGTTGTGACTTCCTTTATTGCAGGTGTGACTGAACCGATCGAATTTTCTTTTATGTTCGTGGCACCTGTTTTGTTCGTCATTCATTCTGCCCTTAGCGGCTTGAGCATGGTGGCGTTAAATCTCTTTGGTTCTCGCGCCATCGGACCGAATGGCTTCATCGACTTTCTTTTGTACAACTTGCCCTTAGGGATCGAGAAAACTCGCTGGCCAGTGTACTTGATCGTCGGGGTCGTCTTCTTCTTTCTTTATTACTTCTTGTTCCGCTTTTTGATCACGAAACTGAATTTGAAAACAATCGGGCGTGAAGAAGAAGGGGCAGAGACCAAACTGTATTCGAAGAAAGAGTACAAAGAAAAACAACTTGCTGGATCAGGTGTCGGGGTCATGGCGAGTGACCAAGCCGCCCCTAGTCCAACTAGTGAAACAAGTATCTCAGCAATCATCACCAAAGCGCTAGGTGGCGATGACAATATCAAAACCATCGACAACTGCTATACCCGCTTACGTTTAAAACTAAAGGATCCTGAACTCGTGGATGAAGCACTGCTAAAAGACGAAACACAAGCCAAAGGCGTGATCAAAAACGGTGAAAATGTCCATGTCGTCTATGGGTTGACCGTGCCGAAAGTGCGGGAAGAGTTAGAAAATTATCTTGGAAGAGAAGGAGAGATTGAATGATGAAAAATTTTTCAGTAGTGATCGCAGGGGGCGGCAGTACTTTTACCCCGGGAATCGTTATGATGCTGCTTGACAATCAAGAACGCTTTCCTTTAAGAAAGCTGAAACTATACGACAATGATGAAGCACGCCAAGCGATCCTTGGTGAAGCCCTAGCGATTTTATTAAAAGAACAAGCACCGCAAATCGAATTTTCGTTTACGACGGATCCTGAAGAAGCCTTCAGCGATGTCGATTTCTGTATGGCGCATATCCGAGTAGGAAAGTATGACATGCGGGAAAAAGATGAAAAAGTTCCCTTGCGTCATGGCGTCTTTGGCCAAGAAACCTGTGGACCAGGAGGGATCGCTTATGGGATGCGCAGCATCACTGGCATGCTGGAGATCATTGATTACATGGAAAAATATTCCCCCGATTGTTGGATGCTGAATTATTCCAATCCAGCTGCAATCGTAGCTGAAGCGTGTCGGGTCTTGCGTCCGAAATCAAAGGTTCTGAATATCTGTGACATGCCCGTGGGCACGTTGCGTCGCATGTCGCAAATCATTGGCAAACAGCCAGAGGAACTAGAAGTTCGCTACTTTGGCTTGAATCATTTTGGCTGGTGGACCAGCGTCAAAGACAAAGAAGGCACGGAGTACATTCAAACCATTCGTGACTACGTTGCAAAACACGGCTATTTGACGCAGATCGAAGTGGATACCCAACATACTGACCCAAGTTGGCAAGACACCCACAAAAAAGCCAAAGACCTCTTGGCGCTCACACCAGAATATCTGCCAAATACGTACTTGAAGTATTATTTATACCCAGATTACGTCTACGAACACATGAAAGAACATCCAGAGTATACGCGTTCCAATGAAGTGATGGAAGGACGGGAAAAACGAGTGTTCGATCATGCCAAAAAGATCACTGCCCAAGGATCTGCTGAAGGGATCGCCTTTGAGATTGATGCCCATGCAACCTTTATCGTTGATTTGGCACGCGCCATCGCTTTTAATACGCATGAGCGAATGGTCATGATTGTGGAAAACAACGGCGCGATTGCGAACTTCCCAGATGATGCCATGGTGGAAGTGCCATGTATCGTTGGTTCTGATGGACCAGAAGCCCTCGCTCAAGGAAAAATTCCTGCCTTCCAACAAGCGCTGATGTACCAACAGGTGACTGTGGAAAAATTAGTGGTCGAAGCATATGTGGAAAAGAGCTATCAAAAAATGTGGCAAGCGTTAAGCCTTTCCAAAACGATTCCTAGCGCAAAAGTAGCCAAAGAGTTACTCGATGATTTGGTCTCGGAAAATGGTGATTACTGGCCAGGATTGTCTTGATTTGTTTCACATTTGCGAAACATTTGCTGGTTGGATAACTGAAAGAGGAAGATTCTCCAAGAATCTTTCTCTTTTTTGATTTTTGTTGTGGAAGGATAATTCTCTGAAGAAAATCACCACGAAACGTCTTATCAACAAAACGATCAGACAGGTATACTAGAATATGCCACTAACTATGGTAGAATAAAGCTAATTGAATCAGATGAGAGGGAGCAATGCGATGTTTTTAGGGATTGATATCGGCACGACAGCCATAAAATTTGGGGTCATTGAAGATCGGAAAATCATTTACTCACAGTCATTACCAATCAAAACCCATAGCCACGGGTTAAAACAGACCCAATCAGCGACCCAGATCAGTAGCCAATTGATCAGTGGTGTCACAACGATTCCCGCTCAATTAAAAGCGGCAATCACAGTGATCGGGTTCAGTACCGCCATGCACAGCTTGATGCCAGTGGAGGGTGAGACCGCAGAAGA
Source organism: Enterococcus sp. DIV0213h (assembly GCF_051711285.1). Classification (NCBI taxonomy): domain Bacteria; kingdom Bacillati; phylum Bacillota; class Bacilli; order Lactobacillales; family Enterococcaceae; genus Enterococcus; species Enterococcus sp. DIV0213h. The sequence continues at coordinate 2,311,289 of NZ_JBIOMH010000001.1, read as the reverse complement.
GATTTACATTTGGTCAGACAATCAAGCGAGTCAAACGATGACGGCCTTTCGTCAAACGGATCTGGCGGCAACGTTTTATGAAGAGACAGGGACACCGATCCATGCGATGTCTCCCTTTGCGAAACTGGCTTATTTTCAAACGAATGGTTCATATTCCAAAGAGACGAAATGGTTTGGCTTAAAAGAACTAGCAATGGCGTTGTTTACTGGACAAGCACGGATCGATTATAGTACCGCATCAGCGACCGGTCTTTTTTCTTTGAAAGAAAAGCAATGGAGTCAAAAGATTCTCAACTATTTATCCCTTTCAAAAGCCCAGTTAGCGCCTTTATGTGCACCGACTGATCGTTTTTTTATTACCGAGGAGATGGCGCAGCGGTGTGGCTTGAAGCCTGAGGTAGAAGTGATGTGTGGGGCTAGTGATGGGTGTTTAGCAGCATATGCTGGCTATATTTCTACAGGGATCCGCAACAGCTTGACGATCGGAACCAGTGCGGCGGTTCGTAAAGTAAGTGAGACCACCGTCTTTGATCGCCAAAAACAAAATTTTTGCTACTATCTGCAAGATGACCTCTATGTCGTAGGGGCACCTTCAAACAATGGTGGCTGTGTCCTTGCTTGGGCAAAAGAGACCTTATCAGAAGATCCTGATGCGTTTTATCATTATCTGCCTCAAGTCATGGAGGAGTCGCCGATCGGCAGTAACGGCTTACGTTTTTTTCCCTATTTAAACGGGGAGCGGGCACCTTTTTGGACAAATGAGATCACAGGCGGCTTTTCTGGCTTGACCTTGAAACACAATCGCTCAGACATGTTGCGGGCAGTCATCGAAGGCATGCTGATGAACATCGATTTATTAAAGCAAATGGCTCAGTTGGAAGGGGCAGTCACTGTAAGTGGTGGTTTCTTTCAAACAAAACTTTTAGGTCAAATGACCGCGGATGTGTTGGGGCTGACCTGTTATCTTTCCGATGAAAACGAACCGATATTCGGCTTGTATGATTTATACAAAAGCTCTGTTGTGCGGCAAGATCAGCCAGATGAAAAATTTGTTCCTGAACCGCAGAACCAAGCGCTCTATCAAGAATTGGCAAAAACCTATTTTCAAGCATAAGCAAAAACCAGCAATCCACTAGGGTTGCTGGTTTTCTTTTTCAACATGGGTAAAAGCGTCGACGATATATTCCATCAATAAGAGCAGTTTACCAAAGAAGCTAGTGTACTGGATGTTTTGGGTGTCGTAGGGACGTTCATCGGTCACTTCAAAGGAAAAGGTCGCTAGTTGATTGGCGCGATGATCACCGTTCCCGCAAAACAATACAGTTGGTATGTGATGTTCATTGGCTAATGCCATCTTTTCCAGCACTTTTTGTGTTTCGCCAGATTTAGAAATGGTGATCAGCATACTGATGTTCTCGATGTTGTTACTAATGATCCCACCTGAGTCAGAAGCACTGACTAATAAGGTTTTGATGCCGTTGACAAGCATTTTTTTGTGGAGGTATTCTGCCACGATCCCAGAAAAACCTGTTGCATAAATCGTAATAAACTTGTCCTTGTTTCGTCCATAGATTTCTTTGATCGCGTCGATCGTATCTGCAATACTGGCAGCGTCAATTTGGTAATCGATGGCGGCTTCAGTGATCGTCTGATTTTTCAAGCGATTCTTTAAGAAGTAAAGTAGCTCTAGATAGCCAGAAAAACCTAATTTTTGCGCAAGCCGCACGATGGTTGCGGGGGAAGTGTAGATCGCTTTAGCGATTTCTCTTAAGGGCAGTCCATCGATCGCAGCGGTATTTGCAAGCAAATAATCAAGAATTTGCAGCTCATTGTCAGTCAATTTTTTTCCTTTGATCAATACATTTAAGTCCATTGTTCGGCACTCCTTTGTCTTGTCTTCATCATACAATGAATAACGACAGAAAGTAAAATGGGAATCGCGTCATGCTGATATATAGGAAAAAGGATTGTGCATTTCCTAAAAAGATATTATAATTTCTTATATAGAAAATAAAGGTGGAGAAATGATGACGCAAAAACCATATGGAACCGTACTACTAAAAGCAGCAACCATTTTAGATTATCTCGCAGAAGCGCCAAGTAAACCATTGCAAGAAATTTCCGAAGCAACGAAACTGACCCCATCCACAGCTTTGAAAATATTAGAAACGCTTCAGATGATCGGCTATGTCAAACGGGACAAAGAGAAGAATTATCGCTTAGGGTCTAAGCTGATCAAGTATGCCAATCAAAACATTCAAGAGCTTGATTTAGTGGAAATCAGCTTGCCTTACTTGGAAGCATTGCAGAAAACGGCGGATGAAACGATCCACTTAGGGGTCTTGACTGCCAATGAGATTCTTTATGTCAATAAATTGGAGCCCCACAATCAAACGATCCGCATGTCTTCCAAAGTAGGGATCACAAGACCATTGTATAGTTCTGCCATGGGGAAAGCCGTTTTAGCGGAGTTTGATGCCCCTCAAGTGGAAGAATATTTGGCAGCAACGCCTTTAACCGCTTATACGGAAAACACCATTACGAATCAGTTGAAGTTGAAGAAAGAATTGGAACAGGCAAAAGAAAACCAAGTAGCGTTTGATGATGAAGAAATGGAACAAGAAATCTATTGTATCGGCGCCTCACTGATAAAGGATCAAGAGATCGTTGGGGCGTTTTCTATCAGCCTACCGAAATACCGCTTGACCCCAGAATACAAATCAACATTGATCGATGCGATTATTGCGACAAAACAACAAATTGAACAAGCATTATAAACTTTTTAGTGGAAAGCCCTTGCAAATAAAAACGAGAACGGTATAATAAACGTGTAAGTTTCTTTATAATAAATACCATTTTCCAAATAGGAAATAAATGGAGGGTCTCAATGAAAAAAGTAGCGAATTTAATGAAACTAAAAGAAAGCGGCGTGATCGCTGTTGTGCGTGGCGCTTCTAAAGAAGAAGCACTACAAGCAAGTAAAGCGATCGTTGCAGGGGGGATCACTGGCATTGAGTTGACTTTTACAGTGCCTCAAGCGGCGGATGTAATCGCTGAATTAGTAGCAACCTTCAAAGATAATCCAGAGGTAGTCGTTGGTGCGGGGACCGTTCTTGATGCAGTGACCGCTCGCTTAGCGATCATGGCAGGAGCACAATATGTGGTAAGCCCAACCTTTGATCAAGATACAGCTGAATTATGTAATTTATATCAAATCCCGTATCTGCCTGGTTGCATGACCATTTCAGAAATGAAGGACGCCTTAAAAGCAGGCGCAGATATCATTAAACTATTCCCGGGTAGTGCGTATGGACCAAGTATCATCTCGGCCTTCAAAGCGCCATTGCCACAATTAAACATTATGCCGACCGGTGGTGTCAGCTTAGACAACATGCAAGAATGGTTTGCGGCGGGTGTCGTAGCCGTTGGTGTAGGGGGCAATTTGTTAGCGCCAGCAGCAAGTGGGGATTTTGACAAAGTAACAGAAGTAGCGAAACAATATGCGGCAAAATTAAAAGAGATTCGAGGAAAGTAAGATGGCAAACATTCTGACACTAGGAGAAATCATGTTGCGTCTATCGACAACGTTAGGCGACCGAATCGCCCATAGTTCGATGTTTGCTGCCCATTATGGCGGTGGAGAAGCCAATGTTGCGATCTCCTTAGCGAATTTTGGTCATCGCGTTTCTTTTGCTAGTAAAGTGCCTGAGAATGCTTTAGGAGATGCCGTTTTTCATCATTTACGAAGCTATGGTGTCGATTGTCGCCACGTGCTTCGTGGCGGTTCCCGACTAGGTACTTACTATATTGAAACCGGTATCGGGGAACGAGCAGCGCGAGTGGTTTATGATCGCGCAGGCTCTAGCTTTGCTCAAATGAAAGAAAATGAGTGGCAATCTGACCTTTTTGATGGGGTTGATATTGTTCACCTTTCAGGAATCACGCCCGCTCTTTCAACGACTTGGCAGACACTTTTGCTGACGTTGATCAAAGAAGCGAAAGCAGCTGGTTGTAAAATCAGTTTCGATATCAATTATCGTGGAAAGCTGTGGACGACCGCTGAAGCGCGCGTCTTTTTGCAAGAAGTGCTCCCCTATGTCGATTATTGCTCGGCAGGACAGTTAGATGCCCAAGTCTTTATGGATGTATCAGCTCCAACAGAAGAAGTCGAAGATGACTACTATTATCAAGAAATGCATCGGAAATACCCAAATATCCAGCTCTTTTATTCAACTAGTCGTCAGGTGCTCTCAGCAAGTCACAATCAATTGACAGGAAGCTTATGGCACAACGGCAATTATGTCGTTTCTGCTACCCATGAGATCAATCCAATCGTTGATCGCGTCGGAGGCGGCGATGCCTTTTCAGCTGGTATCCTACATGGTCTTGTCACGAAGAAACAAGACCAAGAAATCATTGATTTTGCCACTGCAGCATCTGCTTTGAAACATACGATCCATGGCGACTGTAATCAGTTTAGCGCCAATGAGATACAAGAATTTATTGCAACAGGTTCAGGAAAAATTATCCGATAGGAGGAATAAAACATGCAACACATGGAAACACGCTATACCCATAGTCCACTTGATATTCGTCACTATAGTACCGAGGAATTACGCAGAGAATTTTTGGTAGAGAAAATTTTCACACCAGGACAAATCATGCTGACCTATACCCACAATGATCGGATGATCTTTGGCGGAGTGACACCGACGGAAGAAGCGTTAGAAGTGCAATTAAGCAGCGAATTAGGGGTGGAATACTTCTTAGAACGTCGCGAATTAGGTGTCATCAATATTGGAGGACCTGGTGCGATCACGATCGATGGCCAAAAAGAACCAATGAAAAAACAAGACGGTTACTATATCGGCAAGGAAACCAAACAAGTCTTGTTCCACTCAGATGATCCAGCAAATCCAGCGAAATTCTATCTATCTTGCGTGCCAGCACATAAGAAATACCCAAATGTAAAAATCAGTATCGATCAAGTCACACCAATGGAGACAGGCGAGGGCTTGACATTAAATGAACGGAAAATTTATCAATACATTCACCCAAATGTTTGTGAAAGCTGTCAATTACAAATGGGGTACACGATCTTAGAACCAGGCAGTGCTTGGAATACGATGCCAAGTCATACCCATGAACGTCGGATGGAAGCATATGTGTATTTTGATTTTGCCAACGAAGACACAAAAGTGTTCCATATGATGGGCAAACCAGATGAAACGAAGCATTTAGTCGTTAGTGAAGAACAAGCAGTTATTTCTCCAAGCTGGTCGATCCATTCGGGTGTTGGAACCAGTAACTACTCCTTTATCTGGGCAATGTGTGGCGAAAATATCACCTATACCGACATGGATATGGTGGCAATGGACGACTTAAAATAAAAAGAAAGAGGGTTTATCAATTATGGATTTTTCAATGGATCAATTTCGTTTAGATGGTAAGATCGCATTAGTGACAGGAGCTGTCTATGGGATCGGTTTTACGATCGCTCGTTCATTAGCAGCAGCAGGAGCAACGATCGTTTTTAACAACTTGGATCAAGAATCAGTGGATAAAGGATTAGCAAACTATCGTGAAGCAGGGATCGAAGCCCACGGCTATGTCTGTGATGTAACGGATGAAAAAGCAGTCAACGAAATGGTCAAGCAGATCGAAGAAGAAGTTGGCGTGATCGATATCTTAGTCAATAATGCTGGGATCATCAAACGAATTCCGATGTTGGAGATGTCTGCTGAAGACTTCCGCCAAGTCGTTGACGTGGACTTGAACGCTCCATTTATCGTTTCAAAAGCAGTCTTACCGTCAATGATCAAAAAAGGACATGGAAAAATCATTAACATTTGCTCAATGATGAGTGAATTGGGAAGAGAAACGGTGGCTGGTTACGCAGCGGCTAAAGGCGGCTTGAAAATGTTGACGAAAAACATTTGTGCTGAATTTGGTTCAGCTAACATCCAATGTAATGGGATCGGACCTGGTTATATTGCAACACCGCAAACCGCACCATTACGAGAGATCCAACCAGACGGTTCTCGTCACCCATTTGATCAATTTATCGTAGCGAAAACGCCTGCTGCCCGTTGGGGTGAGCCAGAAGATTTAGCAGGACCAACGGTTTTCTTAGCTTCTGAGGCATCAAACTTTGTCAATGGCCATGTCTTATATGTAGACGGCGGTATCTTGGCGTATATCGGGAAACAACCTGAATAAAACAATCGTAAGGAGGCAGAATTCTTTTTGAATTGCTGTCTCCTTTGTTGTAGACTGTAAGGGCTACAAGAAGATAATAGAACACGTAGCAAAGAAGAATAAAGACTTTTGTAAAAAGTTTTGAATAGAGGGGAAAAGATGTCAAAAGAAAGAGTTTTGACTGTTTTGAAGGAGCATACGAATCAAGTTGAAAAAATTGCACCAAGTGAGACCTTAACGACAGAAGGGATTTCCGAAAAAGTCGGTATTCAAAGAAATACCACGAGCCAATACTTGAACGAATTAGTAAAAGAAGAACGGGTCCTTAAGATTCGTAGTAGACCGGCAATCTTTTATGACAAAACAGTTTTTTCTGAACGCTTTTTTACGCCAAAACAGACCGTCTACGATACCTATGAAGAGCTTCTAAATGAAACAAAAAATCAAGAGCAGGGAAATGATGTTTTTTCGACATTGATCGGAAATCGTTCAAGTTTGCAGCGAGTGATCGATCAAATCAAAGCTGCCTCATTTTATCCCGACACAGGACTGCCAATCATGCTTCATGGAGAAACCGGTGTTGGTAAGAGTTTACTCGCAAAAAAGATGCATGAATTTTGCGTTGAAAAAAAGCTCATTGGAGAAACTGCCCCCTTTTTAGAATTAAATTGTGCGCAGTACTATCATAATCAAGAGTTATTGAGTAGTATCTTATTTGGCTATAAAAAAGGTGCATTCACTGGAGCAAACGAAGAACAAGTAGGCCTTTTGGAAGCTGCTGACGGGGGAATCTTATTTTTAGATGAATGCCATCGTTTACCAGCAGAAAGCCAAGAGAAATTATTTACCTTTATGGATAATCAAACCTTTTCGAGAATAGGTGAAAGTAATAAAACCAGAAAAGCGCAGGTCCGTTTGATTTTTGCAACTACGGAAGATATTCAGCAAAATTTTTTAAGAACATTTATCCGACGCGTGCCCATCACGGTTCAGATCCCGTCGTTGCAACAACGGACAAAAAAAGAAATTTCTGAATATATCTATACGTTTTTGATTCATGAAAGTCAAAAATTTGCAAAAGAAATCGTCATTACGTCATGGGTCTTGAATCGGTTGTTGTATTTAATTTATCGCGACAATGTCGGTGAATTGAAAAACTTGATCAAGATCATCTGTGCAAATGCGTATAGTCGTCAAAAAAATCACCCCTATGTTTTGATCAATTCCGAGTCAATCGAAAATAGTTTGTTGTCTCGATTTCTTTCTTTGAAAGAAATCGATAATCTAGAAAACAAAGATATCCGCATCACACCCCAAAGCCAAGCCGGTGATTTCATGCACCTAGAAACAGCGGATAGTACGATCATTCATGCAATCTTTAAAGTTTTTGAGAAATTGTTTCAGCAATATGAAAGCGGTGGAATCACTGAAGATTATTTAGTCAAACAGCTTTCTAGAGAAGCCAGCACAGTCGTGGAGATGTTGGTTTACGAGGATGCAGAAGAAAAACCAACCTTGAAGTTATTGCGTAATACAGTCAAGGAACTAGTAAATTTCTTAGAAGCTAGTTTTTTTATCAAAATTCGTGGCAACTCGATTATCGCCCTGACAAGTTATTTGTATAAACGGAATAATTTTATTTTCAATATTCCCAAAATTGACGAAAAGACCATTGATTCGATCGAATCGTTTATGAATGTGCATTTATTGATGGAATCAAAGCTCCTCAATTCTTTATTGGAATTAGTAGAGACAAAGCTTGATGTTACTTTGATGAGAATGGAAAAAATCTTACTGGCTTTTTACTTCAAAGGATTAGGTTTAGAAAGCCAACAAGACGCGATCCGAGGCGTCATTTTGGCCCACGGATTTTCCACTGCTAGCAGTATCGCTGATGTCGTGAATCGTTTTATGAAGGAACACATTTTTGATGCCTTTGATATGCCTTTTAATGTCAGCGTGGATAAAGTCAAAGAATTTATGACGCATTATATAAAAGCCAATGATTGCTCAAAAGGATTGATCGTTTTAGCGGACATGGGTTCACTTATGTTCTTAGCAGATACGTTAGAACCATTGTTAGATGGGCCATTATTGATTATCAATAACGTCACGACACAGCAAGCATTATTCGTGGGTGAAATGATGCAAAATAATTACGACCTTAAGATTATTGGCGATAAAATCAAGGAAGGTCTCTCGATCGAATACAAAGTTACTTATCCGAGAAAGCAAAAGCAGCCACTGCTGATCACTGTTTGTCAGACTGGTCTTGGAACAGCACAGCAGCTGCAATCATTTTTGAAAGCGAGTATCCCTGAAGAAACGAAGTTTGAGATCGAAGCGGTAGATTACCATTACTTGAAAAAGTATGGAAAGAAGAATGGTCTATTTCAACAATATGATGTGCAAGGAATCGTGGGAACAGCTGATCCAGAAATTGATGGTGTCCCATACATCGCTTTAGAAGACTTGATTTCTGGTAAAGGACAAGAAATCATTGATGATATTTTTGTTCTTGTCAAAGATCCGGCCATTCGTAAAGCGATCAATGACAATCTTGTGCGAAATCTATCGATCGAACGGCTGCTTTCGGCGGTGACGATCTTAGATGTCAATAAAGTCATTTCCTATATTGACCAAGGATTTGTTAGTTTGGAGCGGTACTTACAGCTTCAATTATCCAACAGTAAAAAAGCGATATTATACGTACATATCGCAAGCTTAGTAGAACGTCTGATCCGAAATCAAGAAGTCCCAATTTACCAAGGAGATCCGAGCAAGTTTATGGAAGAAAAAGCAACTATCGCCAAAGCATTAGAGGGCTTAGAGGTGGCTTACAATATCAAAATCAGCGAATACGAGCTAAATTATCTCTGTGAGATTATTTTCGACTGATAAAAATCCTTCTTCGACACTAAAACAATCCATTCCGACAGATGATCAAGTGTTTCGTTTTCACTTTTTTGGCTGGAAAGAATGGATTTTTTTTTGTTTTTAAACTAGGAACAATTTTTTATATCAGTAAATAGAAAGCCTTTTATGATAGCGTTTTTATTTATTCTTGTGAGAAGATGAGCGAAATATTTGTTATCGCCAGAAACTTGGCACAGAAATTGCTTATTAGTAATACGACAAAACAAAAAATGGAGGAAACAATATGATCTCAATGATAAGAATCGATGACCGTCTTGTGCATGGTCAAGTAGCTGTGAAATGGTCGAAGGAGTTGGGGATTAGTCGCATCGTCGTCGTTAGTGATAGTATCGCACAAAACGAAATTCAAGTAAGTGCGTTAAAAATGGCAGGGCCTTCAGGGGTGAAAGTTGCAGTGCTCTCATTAGAAAAAGCGATTGCTATTTTGAATGATCCACGCTCGGAACAATTAAAAATCTTAGTTGTTACAAATGAACCGAAATATGTCGCTGGTCTTGTGCCAAAACTTAAAGAGAAACCAATGTTGAATATGGCAAATTATGGACGGATCGGCGGTAGTCTGTCAGACAAAGAAAAAATCACAGAGACTGTCTATTTATCAGAAGAAGACAAAGAAACACTGAAAGAGATCTTTGATGCTGGGTATGATTTTAGCTATCAACCGTTACCAGATGATACCCCACAATCTTTGAAATCATTAATAGGAGGTTAAACTTATGTTAGTCAATGCGTTAATCGTTGGATTTGTCGTCGCTTTAGCAAAATTTTTGGATTGGTGGGGGTCCACTCAGCTAGCTAGACCTATTTTTATCGTTGCCTTATTAGGAATGCTTCTCGGTCATCCGACTGAAGGAATTATTATGGGTGCTCAGCTGGAATTGATTTTCTTAGGAAATGTTAGTTTAGGAGGCGTTATGCCTTCGGATATTACTTTAGGATCCATTTTTGGTGCTGCATTTGCCATGATCGTTGGTTCGGATTTAAATGTAGCGATCGCACTAGCTGTACCGATCTCCATGTTAGGTACCTTGCTATATTCCGTTATGAAGATGGTTGTCACTTCATTAGTTCCTCGATTTGAAAAACATATCAAGGATCACAATTATCGAGCATTCAGCCGGTTATGGCATATTCAGTTTTGGGGATTTGAACTGTGCTATTTCTTATTAGGTTTTGTCGTTATCCTTTTAGGTGCCGATGCAGTAAAAACGTTTGTTGATTGGTTACCCGAGTGGGTTCAAAGTTCTATGACCGTCGCTTCAACCATGCTACCAGCAATTGGACTTGCTCTACTACTAAAAATGCTATGGCAAAAATCTTTGGCTCCCTATTACTTTTTAGGATTTGCTTTAGGTGCATTCTTTTTCTATCAACGTGCGACCGAAGTCAAAGATGGTGTGATCACAACCCAATCAAGTAGTATCTTGTCTTTAGTACAGATTGCATTTATCGGATTTATCGTTGCAGCATTAGTTGTGATGGCAGAGTTGAGAGCAGCGAAGAATCCAGCTGTCAGCAGTGGTCCAACTGTATCGACCGCAAGTGAAGACGAAGGAGATGACTTTTTCAATGACTAAAAATGATATGCTTAAATTAAACAAAGAAGAACGAAAAATCGTTTCGAAAATGTTCTGGAGAAACCAATATTTAATGTTTTGTACAAGTTATACAAAGCAACAAGGAATTACCTATGGGTGGTTAATGGCACCTTTTTTACAAAAAGTATATGGAAAAGATACCGATGAGTTTTATGAAGCAATGAATCGTAATTTGGATTTCTATAACACCGCACCTGCAATGAATGGCTTTATCTCTGCTTTAGGGTTATCGATGGAAGAAGAGAATAAGGCAATGAAAGACAAAGGAGAGTTTTTTGATGCTACTTCGATCTCTGCATTAAAAACTTCTTTGATGGGTCCATTAGCTGGAATCGGTGATGCGATTTATCTTTCTGTTTTGCGAGTCATTGCAACCGGGATCGCATTAGGGCTCAGTGAACAAGGAAACATTTTAGGACCGATCTTGTTCTTATTAGTCGTAAATGTACCAAACATGCTGATTCGTTGGTTTACAACGGTGTTAGGCTATAAAGCAGGCGGTCAGTTCATCTCAGAGGCACTCAAATCAGGTACCTTTGCGGCAATTACAAAAGGTTCCGCAGTGTTAGGATTGATCATGACGGGAGCAATGACGGCTCAATTTGTAACGTTTAGAACAACTTTTGTTGCAGAATTGTCAGGAACGACCTTCAACCTGCAAAATGTGTTTGACTCGATCATGCCAGGTTTATTACCGTTAGCGATCACTATGGGTTGCTTTGCCTACTTGCGTAAACACAATCGTCCTGTTTTAGCATTAGTCGTGATGTTTTTAGCATCAGTCGTTTTGACGATTCTAGGTATTGCAGGATAAGTTGATAGAGAACTTTTCTGGTTGATTCAGAGAAGTTCTCTTAGCTTTTGATCGACATAAATACGTTTGGTCCTCGTTCGAGACAGTTGCAGGCATCATTTTCGAAAAGGAAAAACAAACAGTTCGCCACTTTCGACAGAAAGTTGGCATACATATTGCTTATAACTAAGCGAATAGCAAAATCGAACAAGGAGTGAACAAAGTGAAGAAAAAATATTTTTTGATCTCACATAACGAATTAGCCAATGGCTTGAAAAAAGCATTAGAAATGATTATCGGCACTCAGAAAAATTTATATGCCTTTGGACTGATGCCAGGAGGCCATCCAGATTTGATCACCAATCAAATCGAAGCGCTGATCGATGAGGAAACACAAGTTGTTATTCTAGGTGATATTGCTGGTGGCAGTGTTTGTAACTCGGCCATGCGTTTGACCCAGCAACCGAATGTCGTATTAGTTACCGGTATGAATCTCCCTCTTGCTATGGAAATTATAGTTAGTCAAAGCACATCAGAACAGCAGATCGCAGCAATTATTGAAGAGGTACGCAAGGGGATGACTGTTCAAAATTTACGTCCTTCTATCAAAGAATCATTCGAGGATTTCTTTTAATGATGATTTCTCAAAAAGACTTGCAGATGTGGATGGAAAGGATGTTGCCCAACGATCGCTCATATCTGGCACAAAGCGGTAGCAGCTATACCAAAGAAATTCGATCGTTTGAAGCAATAATGAGGAGTTTTTGGGGGATTTTCCCAGCGTATGGTGACCAACCCCAGAAGCTCAAGACATTCGACACTGTCCAAGATTTTATTGATTGTGTCGAAGAAGGAAATTTACCTAAACTCTCAACAGAAAATCGCCAGATTGCAGTGGAATTAGGTGTATTAGGTTTTATATTGGGTCGTTATCCATCCTCCTTCTTTCAACTATTTTCGAACAAAGGTAAAAAAGAACTCCTCGCATGGTTATATCAAATCAACGAGATTGATCTGCCCAAGGGCAATTGGTTTTTCTTTTTGCTATTGGTCAATCTTGGTTTGAAGAAAAATAATAGTCCTTATTCTCAAGAGAAAATAGACGAAGCAGTGGCAATAATTGAAGAATGTTATTTAGGTGAAGGATGGTACTCAGATGGGGTCAATCGCCAAAGAGATTATTATGTTGCTTTTGCTTTTCACTTTTATGGGTTACTGATCGATTATTGCTTTCCTGAAGAGATCAAAACGCGCTACAAAAAGCGAGCCATCATTTTTGCAGAATCGTTTAAACACTGGTTTGACGCAGAGGGGCGATCGATTCCTTTTGGTCGTAGTTTGACCTATCGTTTTGCACATTGTTCGTTTTGGAGTGCGCTTTTGCTTACAGAGGCCTATCGAGAAACGAGTTTGTCTGTGTCCGAAATAAAAGGACTAATGGAAAAAAATATTTCTGATTGGCAAAAAAGACCTATCGTTTTACCTAAGGAACAAAACCTCTCGATCGGATATGGATACAATCAGCAATTATTATCGGAAGATTACAATGCCCCCGGGTCACCTATGTGGGCATTTAAAACCTTTGTTGTGCTCGCACTTCCTGAAAAGCATGAGTTTTGGCAGGCGATCAGCGCCATGAACATCCAACGAAGAGATAAAACTGTTCAAGCACATGCTGGATTTCATATCAATCACGACTTACATCAGACAACCGCGTTAAGTAGTTTGCAATGTAGCAATAATCCACTTTTGTACCATCATTTTGAAAAGTATAGCAAGTTTGCTTATTCAAGCTATTTTGGCTTTAATGTCACTCGGGATATCCAAGGAATCGAGCAATTTGCAATCGATTCGACGTTAGCAGTTTCAATACCCGGTCATGAGCAGTATATGACCCGTGGGAAAATTGAAAAAACAAAGATGTATGATTCCTATGGGGTTAGTTTTTGGCATGTCTGGCAAGAGGTTTCGATCACGACGTATTTGGTTCCAATCGATGCTGCCAATCATATCCGCATCCATGAGATTCTTACAAACCAACCGTTGGAAGTGGTTGAAGGTGGTTTTCCTTTGGCAAATTGGAACCGCAAATACAATCAGGCGATCATTCAGGAGAATTCTTGCGCTATTGAAAACGAACAAGGGGAATCGATCATTCGTAATCTTGGTGATGTGCGAACTGCCAGAGTGATTCCTCAAGGACCTAATACCAATATTTATTCTAGTGAAAAAAATGCAGTTCCGACGTTAACGACTATGATCGAAGCTGGGCGGACTGTTTTGGCTGCGCATATCATTGGTCAAAAAAACAAGCAGCTGCTTCCAAAAGTGACTTTTCATGAAACGAATAATGCGTTTCAACTTAGGGGAAACGTTGATTTAACAATTAAAAAGGAGCGATTTGCGAAATGAATGATGAAATCAAACAATGGGCGCTAAAAATTTTTGAAAAAATCGACCACAAATTAGAAGTACAAGTAGTACGGGTGGGGGAAAAAATTCCGTACATTCCTAATGAGATGACAGGTTTATATGAAGAAGATAAAGGTGTAACAGATCCCGTGTGGTGGACCAATGGGTTCTGGGCTGGGATGTTGTGGCAGATGTATCACGCAACTGGGAAAACAGCCTATAAAGAAACAGCAGAAATAAATGAAGTTCGGTTGGATAAAGCTTTCGATCAATACACCGGACTGCATCATGATGTTGGGTTTATGTGGCTGCATACAGCGGTCGCTAATTACCGTTTGACGGAAAATGAGCGTTCAAAAGCAAGAGGACTACATGCTGCACATCTATTAGCGGGTCGCTACAATCCAAGAGGAGGTTTTATTCGCTCTTGGAATCGCGATCGTTCCGGTTGGGTCATTATTGATTCGATGCTAAATATTCCCTTGTTGTATTGGGCAGAAGAAGCAATCGGTGATCCACGTTTTCGTTATATGGCAGAAGACCATGCCGACAAAGTAATGAATCACATCGTTCGACCAGATGGTTCAGTCAATCATATCGGTGTATTTGATCCAACAAACGGTGAACTAGTTGAAACACCAGCCGGACAAGGCTATGCCTCAGGTTCTGCTTGGTCTCGTGGCCAATCGTGGGCAATCTATGGATTTGCATTAAGTTATCTGCATACGGGGAAAAAGGAATATTTAGAAACAGCCAAAAAAGTTGCTCACTATTTTATTGCGGAAGTCTCGAAAACAGACTGGGTACCAGTTGTTGATTTTCGTTCACCTAAAAATCCCGTGATGATCGATACTTCTGCTGGATTATGTGCTGCCTGTGGCCTATTGGAAATCGCAAAACACGTAGACGATTTAGAAAAAGATCTTTACACAGATGCGGCGATCAATATTTTAAAAGCGACAGAGGCCAACTATGCGATTTGGGATGAGGAAAAAGACGGTTTGATTGATTGCGCAACAGGCAGCTATCACGATGAACCGTGGACAGAAGTGCCGATCATTTACAGTGATTATTATTTTGTCGAAGCGATTTTACGCTTGCTAGATAAAGATTTTTTGATTTGGTAAAAGGAGCGACCAATGAACTGTTCAGGCAAAGAAACGATCACGCTTACAACAAAGCACAGCCAACTTAGCTTTATAGTCACAGAGAATGGCTATCTAACTTTGGCTTATTTTGGAAAAAAACTACCCAAAAGTGATCTATCCTATGTGATCACGGAGATTCCAAGGGCAAGCTATTTGGCTGATACCGACAGTATTGAAAACTTTAAGCTGGAACAGCTACCTGTAGGCTATCCTGCATTTGGCAATTCTGATCTAAGAAGTCCAGCTCATCAAGAGATTTACGCTGACGGCAGCCGTCTTTCGGATTTTAGATACGTTGATCATTCATTTAGTAAAATCAAACAGCCACTGAATGGATTGCCTTACGCAAATACTGAAAGGCTTGATTATCTAATTATTGAATTAAGCGATCGTTATACAGGAGTGAGTCTCCACCTAAAGATCACTGCGTTTCAGGAGCAAGATGTCTTTACACAATCGGTCACCTTTAGTAATCCTTCAGATCAGGAGGTCGTATTGACCAAAGCGATGTCTCTCAATCTTGACTTTTTAACGGATGATTTTGAGTTATTACTTTTATCAGGGGCTTGGGGTAGAGAAATGCATCTTTCAAGACGCAAACTTGTTCAGGGGCTGCAGGGAATCGATAGTAAACGTGGGGCGAGTGGTCATGGACAAAATCCTTTTATAGCGTTAGTTTCCCCAGATACCACAGAAGCAGCTGGTGCGGTCATCGCTTGTCAATTAATGTACAGTGGGAATTTTGTTGCAAGCGCCGAGGTCGACATGCATCAAAACACCCGGATGCAAATCGGGATCAATCCTTTCGACTTTAGTTGGACATTAGCTCCGAGTGAATCATTTGATACGCCAGAAGCGATTTTCTTGTATGCAGATGGTTTGAATCAAATGAGTCAGAAATTTCATGCTTTTTATGAGGACTGTGTCGTACCTCGTGCTTTTAAAAACAAAGAGCGTCCGATTTTATTGAATAATTGGGAGGCAACCTATTTTGACTTTGATCAAGAACGCATTTTGCGATTAGCTAATGAGGGCGCTAAAATCGGTATCGAATGCTTTGTTTTAGATGATGGTTGGTTTGGCAAGCGAGAAAATGAACGAACGTCGTTAGGTGACTGGACACCAAATCAAGAAAAATTGGGGGGCAGTTTGCAACAACTGATTACGGCAATCAAAGAGCTAGGACTCGATTTCGGTTTATGGATCGAACCAGAGATGGTATCGAAAAAAAGCCTTCTCTACCAGCAGCATCCCGAATGGATCGTACGTGTACCAAATCGTCGACCACAGCAAGTCCGATATCAGTATGTTTTAGACTTGTCTTTAAATGAAGTCCAAAAATATTTGATTGAACAGATAACCTGGTTGTTAGATACCCATGAGATCAATTATTTGAAATGGGATATGAATCGCAATATCACTGACAGCTTTTCTAGTGGATTGAAAAAAGAACATCAGCAAGAATTTTCTCATCGCTATATTTTAGGCTTATATCATGTCTTAGAAACGATCACTAAGCGATTTCCTAATGTTTTGATAGAAAGCTGTGCTGGAGGTGGCGGTCGTTTTGATCCGGGCATGCTATATTACACGCCTCAAATCTGGACAAGTGATGACTCTGATGCCATCGCAAGATTAGAAATCCAAAAAGGGACCTCACTGCTTTATCCGCCCAGCACGATGGGCTGCCATGTCACAGCATCGCCGAATCACCAAGTAGGCAGAGTGACCTCCCTTCACACACGAGCACTTGTGGCTCAACAAGGCAATTTTGGGTATGAATTGAATCTTTTAGCATTATCTGAAGCAGAAAAAGATTGTTTGGCACAGCAGATCAAGCAGTACAAGCTAGAAAGGCAAACACTCCAATTTGGTCAACAGACGAGACTCGCTGTCTATGATTCACAAAATGAATACGCATGGCAAAAACAGAACTTAATGACGAGTGAAGTGATCGTTACTCATATCAATATTTTAAATAAACCAAACACAGTTCCAAAGCGCTTAAAGCTGAAATCCTTAAAGAATGACCAACTATATCAAGTCAATGACACGGTACGATCCGGCGCTGAGTTGATGGAAATCGGACTAATGATTCCCAAACCGTCGGAAGATTTTTTTGCAACAAGATGGAAAATTATGCCGATAAAGGAGACACAATATGCTGACACTAAAACTAATTGATCATGAGGGGCACACGATCGAGGAACATACCCACTCAGAAGAAGTTTATCTTGCATTTAAAGATCGGACTTATCAAGCCGGTGAGAAAATTATGCTTACGACGACGAAAGCGCCACTATTCGTCTGGCTGCAAGTGGATGAGGCACTTGCACCAAGTCTGGTTTATTTGAAAGAAAGTGAATGGATTTTTCCAATCATTACAGAAGACACGCTACGGCGAGCGTATTCGCCTAAATTATTTTCAGGAAAACGCCATTATCTACACACCTGGTTAGCAAAAGAATACGAAATCAACGCCTATCGAAATTTGGCAGTGAATGCCCATGATCAAAAGAATCATAGTGGCGCCTATCCTCATGCTTATGCCAATGTTGAAACTAGAAATGATTCGACATTTTTTGCAAGAAATGCGATCGATGGCATGATCGCCAACGAGAACCACGGGTCTTTTCCATATCAATCATGGGGTATCAATCAACAAGCGGATGCGCAATTGACGATCGATTTTGGTCGCAACGTTGAGATCGACAAAATCGCTTTGGTTCTTAGAGGAGACTATCCTCATGATAGTTACTGGACGCAAGTGACACTCGAATTTTCCAACGGACAACAAGAAATCCTGAAACCAACGAATCAACTCGATCGCCAATATTTCAGCTTTACCAAAATCCGTACTTCCTCAATTTTGTTAAAGGAATTGATTAAGCACCATGATGAATCACCTTTTCCAGCGCTAACACAAATTGAAATTTATGGCACTGAATGTCACCAGGAGGAAAGCAAATGATAGAAAATCCAATTCTTAGAGGATTTAATCCTGACGCCAGTGTAGTCAAAGTCGGATCTGATTATTATCTAGCAACCTCAACGTTTGAATGGATGCCCGGTGTTGAAATCTATCATTCATCTGATTTAGTAAATTGGACGCTAGTTGCTCAGCCGTTACAAGACGAGACCACTGTTAGCTTAGTGGGCAATCTAAATTCCGGTAGTATTTGGGCGCCACACTTAAGCTACTCCGAAGGGCAATTTTGGTTGTTGATCACTGATGTGAAAACAGGAACGGCATTCAAAGACACACTGAATTATGTGCTGTCGGCAAAAGAAATTACTGGACCTTGGAGTGAACCTGTCTTTGTCACTGCCAGTGGATTTGATCCGGCATTTTTTCATGATGATGATGGAAAACATTATCTAATGAGTATGCTTTTTGACCATCGTTTGGAAAAGAAACGGTTTGCTGGTCTTGTGATGCAGGAATTCGATTTAGCTACAAAATCTTTGGTGGGGGAAAGAAAAAAATTCTTTGAAGGAACGGATCTGGGGGTCTGTGAGGGGCCACAGATCCTAAAAAAAGATGGTTGGTATTATTTACTAGCAGCTGCTGGTGGAACCGATTATAGTCACGCTGCGACAGTATGTCGAGCAAAACAGGTGATGGGTCCATATGAGCTTTCACCGTATCATCCTTTTTTAACAACTAAAAATGATCCAAAAAATCCGTTACAAAAAAGTGGTCATGCTTCTTTTGTTCAAGTAGCGGCTGATGAATGGTATATCGTTCACATTTGTGCACGCCCATTGACGGAGCGTGGCTATTGTCCATTAGGTCGGGAAACCGCCCTTCAAAAAATAGAGTGGATCGATGGCTGGCCTCGTTTAGCTACTGGTACCTCTGCGCCAGAACGTTTGATTGATGAACCAAGTATTGCAAAAGAAGTCATTCAAAAAAAAGACCATAGTTCTCGGACAGATTTTGATGAGCCGACTTTGCCAAGTTACTTTAAAAGTCTTCGACAGCCAATTGGCAGCCAGTGCTCACTTTCAGAAAGAAAAGGGTATTTACGTCTTTACGGTCAACAAAGTATAACGAGTTTGCATCGTCAGACGTTGATTGCCAGACGTTGGCAGCATTTTGCCTTTCGCGTAGAAACCAAAATGGAATTTGAACCACAGTCGTTTCAACAATTAGCAGGTTTGACCTTATTTTTTGATACAGATAATTGGCATTACCTGCATGTTTCCTACGATGAGGAAACCAAAGAAAAATATATCCAATTAGAAACAGATGCGATCAATCAGTTTCAATATGCTTCAGAACGATTAGTTATCCAACCGAATCTTGCCATTCATTTAGCAGTGGAAGTGGATCATGAATGGGCACAGTTTTCATATGCTGTCGGGGATGAACCATGGCAAATGATTGGTGATCCGGTCTCAGCTGCCCAATTAAGTAGTGATTTTATCAAAGAAAACGGGAAACTAGCTTTTACCGGCGCAATGGTAGGTATCTGTGCACAAGACATGGATAATCATCGATCCTACGCAGATTTTGATTTCTTTACTTACACGGAAAGCCATTCGTGAGAGGGCGTAAAGTAAATCAGCGGGTTTTGCTTAAGCGATTCATTCATTGTTCGCTCGTTTTGTTCAAGGATAGAACGAGATAGCATGAAAGACAAAATAAAAGAAAGACGGGCACAGAATGAATGAGCAGCGCCAGATTGCCCATAGTCTGTGCCTTTTTTCAAAGAATGAAAAGCCTTGAGGAGCAAAAGAAGATCGTATGAATAATGATCGAGTATCATGAACTCAGAATCACGCAGGAACAGAGTAGTCAAATGGCGATAACAATTATGTAAGCGCCTACTTTTTGTCGGAGAGGAGATTACAAATGAATAAACTTTTTGAATTAATCCGACAGCAGTCTTTGCTCAAAAAAATGATCGTTAGTTTAAGTAGCTTGTTTCTCACCTTTTTTCTCATATTATCTACTTATCTTTATCTTCAATCGCAGCGAGTACTGTTGGACCAAGGAGAACTTTTATTAAAGAATGCCAGTGAAAAAAATCAGACGAATTTTAATGTAGGAATTGAATCGATCGAAGAGTTAGGCATCGAGCTGGTTTCAGACAATGAGTTTGTCAATTTTTTACAAAGATATGTTTCCGAAAGGACGATCAACGATCAGCCTTCCTTTGATTTTCAGACGACCGTCATTCCTCTTATACGCAAACTTCTTTCTACCACCCCGACACTGGCAAGTATACAGATACAGCTGTACGACCTTCAATATACTGTTTCATCTAAAAGCATGGTCACTGATCATCAGCTGTATCAGGAAGATCCCTTGACCTTCGGTTGGTATTTGGATCAAGATCAGCAATTATATTATCATTTTCCAATCAATCCTTTTGAATCGAATCAGCGGAAAAAGGGCTGGATCAATCTGTATGTCAATCCTCTTTTTCTTTTCCAATCGGTGAATGAAAATCTCGACAATCAAAGTGGGTTCTCTATTTTAGATGCTACCGGAGCAGTGATCTATGATCCATTGCTGTTTGCTGATCACCAAGATAAGGAAAATTACTTGATTCAGGAAGTTCCATTAAAAAATCAGTGGCAGTTGCTGACTTTTTATGCGAAAGAAAATTTTCGTGTGTCGTTAAAGGATTTTCTGAATAGCAATTTCATTTTGATTATTTTTTTGCTCAGTATGATGATCGTTTTTACGAATATCTTCTATAAATGGCTCGTTTCTCCGATTCTAAGGTTATGCGAAAAAATGAAATTGACGAATGGTCAGCAATTACCGCACAAAATCGCCATTTCGAGTAATGATGAAGTTGGTCAACTAGAAGCAACCTTTAATAAAATGATTGAAGATTTAGAAAACCTTCTGCTTAAGATCAAATCAGATGAAGCCTTGAAAAGAAAGGCGCAGTTGAGTAAATTTCAAGCACAGATTCAACCCCATTTTTTATACAATACGTTAGCAATCATTTCTTGGTGTGCAAAAGCAGGTGAGACAGAGCAAGTCGTTCAAATAACGAACGATCTCGCTCAGTATTATCGACTCATTTTGGCGAAAGGAAAAAACTTCGTTTCTTTAAAAGAAGAATTAGATTTAGTGAAACATTACTTATCCATTCAACGATTACGCTTTGCAGATCAACTTGACTATGAGATTGCTGTTGATCCTGAAATCGATGTAGAGTCAATTCAAATTCTTCATCGAATTTTACAACCCTTAGCAGAGAATGCTTTTCAGCATGGTATCTATGTAAAAGGTCAAGGGAAAATCAAAGTTACTGTTGCTGAAAATGAGGAAACATTAATCCTTCTAGTCGCAGATAATGGCGCGGGTGCCTCGCCAGAGATAGTAGAGAAAATTCGCAGCGGGGAACAATTAGAGCTAAAAAAGGGAGGCTTTTCCTTGCAATCCATCATCAATATCTTGAAATCTTCTTATGGGGATCAGGTGAGGGTAGAATTCTTTTCAAAACAAGGGGAAGGAAGTGTGTTTCAAATTGAGTTGAATAAAAGCGTGCTTTAGGATCAAACTGTTTTATTGTGGTAGATATTACCATTTTCGGTGAATATTACCAGTTTTCAATCCTTCTCAAATCGTATAATTCTATATAAGAAAGCGTTTACTAAGGAGCTTTAGAAGGAGGTTTTTAAATGAGTACAGCAACCATTAAAAGAAAGAAGAGCTTATTTTCCACTGGAAATAAGCTATTGTACTGGGTGTTGCCCTTTTTGTTAGTTGTTCTAGTTTTTGGGTATTTGCCGATGTTGGGCTGGTATTTAGCTTTTATTGATTATTCACCTGGTGCTTCTTTGGCAGATATGCCATTTGTAGGATTCAAATGGTTTCGAATGTTGATCTCTTCCAGAGAACAAGTGAATATCATCATACGCGTGATGAAAAACACACTAGGTATGAGCTTTTTAGGGTTAGCAACTAGTGTGTTACCAATGTTTTTTGCCATTTTATTATACGAAATCAGAAGCAGTAAACTAAGACGGCTCATTCAAACCATGACGACTGCGCCACATTTTGTCAGTTGGGTTTTAGTTTATTCTTTAGTTTTTGCCTTTTTATCAGTTGATAATGGGGTCATCAATAATCTATTGGTTGACTGGGGATTTATTGATACACCAATCAATTTTTTGCTAGATAACAGTCATATGTGGCTGAAAATGACGGCTTTAGGGGTATGGAAGGGCATCGGTTGGAGCGCCATCATGTACTTAGCGGCGATCAATGGGATCGATCAAGAATTGTATGAAGCTGCCAGTATAGATGGTGCGAATCGTTTGAAAAAAGTTCTTCATATCACGATTCCGGGTTTGTTGCCAACCTTTTTCGTTTTACTCATGATGAGTGTTGCCAACATGATCAATACTGGAATGGAACAGTATTTCGTTTTCTCTAATGCGATGACGAAAAGTTCGCTAGAAGTACTAGATCTTTATACGTACAACATCGGGATCGGTCAAGGGAACTTCTCTTTAGCAACGGTTGTCAGTATTTTGAAAACGGTCGTCAGCTTGATTTTATTCTATTCAGTTAACCGTTTGTCAAAAACCGTTCGCGGTGAATCGATCTTCTAGGGGGAGGACAGTATGGCAGCTATTAGTAAAAAAAATAAAGCCTATTCAGTAAAAGATACGTTGTCGATAGGTGAACGAGTATTTAATTTCTTCAATATCTTATTCTTTTTTCTTTTCATGTTTTTGTGTGCTTACCCATTTTACTATATTTTTATCAATACGATCAGTGACAATCAGTTGAGTGCAATGGGGGAAGTCTTGTTTATACCTAAAGACATTCATTTTCAAAATTATAAACAAATTTTGGAGATCCCAAATATCACAAATGCATTTATCATCAGCGTCGCTCGGACCGTTATTGGGACGACGTTGACTGTCTTATGTTCAGGATTTCTTGGCTTTATGATGACCCAACAAAAAATGACGGGGCGCAAATTTGTTTACCGTTTTATTATTTCAACGATGTATGTCAGCGCGGGGACGATTCCCGTCTATATGTTATTCAATTACCTAGGCCTATTGGATAACTTTCTCGTTTACGTCATTCCGGGTATGGTTTCAGCTTACAACATTGTTTTAGTTAAAACGTATATCGAGTCTAGTATTCCAAGTTCTTTGCAGGAATCGGCAGAGATGGACGGTGCTGGGATCATCACGATGTTTTTCAAAATCGCTTTGCCACTAATGGTGCCGATTTTAGCCACTTTGGCCATCTTCAGCGCAGTTGGACAATGGAATAGTTTTATGGATACAGTGATTTATGTAACGCGTGAGGATTTACATACCTTGCAGTATGTGCTTTACCGTTATTTGACACAGTCCACAGCGTTAGCGAATGAAATCAATTCGGGAAACATCTCTATTGATCAAGTTGCTGCTACGGCGCAGACAGCTCAGTCCGTCAAATTAACGGTGACAATGATGGTCGTTTTACCAATATTTGCCATTTACCCGTTCTTTCAACGTTTCTTTGTTAAAGGAATAACGATTGGAGCGGTCAAAGGATAAAAAAATTAGGAGGAAAGAGAATGGATTTAAAAAAGACTGGGAAAGCATTAATGTTAGGCGGACTGTTAGTGGGGACAGCAGCGTGCGGTAGCAACAACGAAAGCAGTGATGAGCCTCAAGGTGCTCAGGATGTATCGATTTATTCAATGTCAAGTACCTATGAGGGAGAGATCAGAGGGTACGTAGGGAAATATCTTCAAGATGAATTAGGCGTCAATGTAAATGTGATTCCTAACAGTGTCGGAGGGACAAGTCGATTAGAGACGCGTTTGACTACTGGGGAATTGGGGGATTTGATCGTTTTTACAACTCAAAAGGATTTGAATCGAGCAAAAACGGCTGGTATTATCGAGGATTTGACTGAGTATAAGGAGAAACTGCCGAATGTTACTCGTTTTGAGGACGCCGTAGCTCGAGCTGAGACTATTTTTGAGGGATTGTACGGCATACCAACCACCGTTTCCCAAGAAGCAGAAGTAACCAAAACGAATCCGACCTGGTTGCCGTCAATGCGTTATGATTATTATAAAGAATTAGGCAGTCCAGAAATTGAAACGTATTGGGATTACGGGGTTTTGGCAGAGCAAATGGTCGAGGCACATCCTGAAACTGAAAATGGAGATAAATTTTATGCTCTTTCCTTGTTCAGCGAATGGGATGGAAATAGTGTCAACCAATTGCGTAGTATAGCAAAATCTCAAGGTTATACTGATACTGATGGTGTAAATCGCTATGAGTTCATCAACGTGTCTGTCCTTGATGATAGTTATGAAGATATTTTGAGTGAAGATAGTCTGTATCTGCAAGCGTTGAAATGGGCGAATGATCTGCATAAAAAAGGATTGCTAGATCCCGATTCTGCTTCACAGACATGGGAGGACTATTTAAAGAAGGCGGAAAAAGGACAATCGGCGATCATGCCATGGGGCTACACTGGCGAGCTGAATTTTAATCCCGTCAATCCCGAATTAACCAGTCAAGGCAAAGGGTACAAGCTAGTACCAAACAATGAACTTCTAGTAGCGGATCAAAAAACGACGACCTACGGGAACAACTGGTTCTGGGCGGTTAGTAAGAATGCAAAGAACAAAGACAAAGCATTAGAACTTTTGGACTTCCTATATTCTGATGAAGGACATTTGTTCTGGGAAAACGGTCCTCAAGGAATCATGTGGGATATCAATGATGATGGCAAACCCTATCTCACAGAATTAGGCAGCGGCAGCTGGGAAGCACAGGCACCAGAAGAAGCAGGTGGCGGTGCTTTATCAGAGACGTTCAAAAAATTAGTCAATGGACCAAGTGTGGATCAACAATCCGTAAGTCCAATTTTGAACGAACCAGCAAATCGCTCCGTTTGGGAAACGACGCTTTTAGAAAGTGCGACAGAGTTAGATAAACAGTGGACAGAAGATCACGATGGTGCGCTAAATTCAAAAGAATACTTGCTTGAAAATGGCTTGCTAGCATCTTACGATATCGCAGATGTTCCATTAGTTGAGCGAGGGGATGAACTGGACTTGACCTACAATCAAGTAGGTGCAGTCATTAAAGAATACTCATGGCAAATGATCTATGCCCGAGATGATGAAACATTTGATAGCTTAAAGAATGAAATGATTGAGAAAGCGAAAAATCTAGGATACGACCGTTGTGTAGAATCTGAGCAAACGATCGCTCAAGCATGGTTCGCAGCACGTTAAATCATTTTGAGGATCACTCTTAGAAAGGTCTATTTCTTTGGGTGATCCTCCTCATTATGGAGGTGATGAAGAGGTGAAAGAGAATTGGGCTGCTTGGCTCTATGAAACGACGCTTTTATTTAGTCGTTTGGTAGCGATGAATCTCTGTTGGTTATTTTTTGTCCTATTAGGTGGAGGGGTTTTTGGCGCTTTACCAGCAACGATCTCACTTGTAGCAGTTTTTCGTAAGGCACTCGTTTCAGAAAATGAGTTTTCATGGCTAAAAGAAGCGTGGTATTGCTACCTAAAGAATATCAAAAAATTCTTCTGGCTTTCGCTCCTATTGTCTCTGATTTGTACAGGTTTACTGTTCAGTAGGGTTTTATTTATTCAAAATTCTTTGCTGTTAGAAAGAGCGGCGTACCTTAGTTTACTCTATTTACTCGTTCTGGTCGTACCTTATTTTTCATTGAATGAAGTACATTTTTCGTTATCCACAAAAGCGCTACTTAAAAATGCTTTTTTACTACCTTTATTCTGGCAGTTTTCTTCAATCAAAATCATCGTTAGTTACAGTGCTGTCTTGGTATTAAGTTTACTTATACCAGGGATCATTCCGATTCTGAGTTTTTCACTCCCTTTATATCTTACAACGACGATTTTGCTCAACCGTTGGAAAAAACAGCTTTCGAAGGAGGCGTAACGGATGTATCGCTGTTTGATTGTTGATGATGAAAAAATCAGTCGTGATGGCATCGCTCAATCGATTGATTGGCAAAATCTAGGGATTGAAATCGTCGGATTAGCCAAAAATGGCGCAGAAGGATTAGCAATGTTTAGAGAAACCACTCCTGAAATCGTTCTTTCAGATATTCAGATGCCCATCATGGACGGACTTGCATTGGCAAAGAAAATCAGAACACAGGCTCCAGAAACAAAAATCATTATATTATCCGCTTTTGGCGAATTTTCTTATGCACAAGAGGCGATTCAACATGGCGTTCAAAACTATTTGTTAAAGCCAATTGATGAGAAGGAATTAGAAGAAGCTTTGATCAAGCTCTTGCAAGAAATCCAAATAGAAACCAAACGCAAGCATCAAAGGCAAACAATTGATCTTCTCTTCAAACGGGAGATCATACCCTTGGTTAAAAATACCGGGATCGTTACTGTTTTGGATGCTGAAGGATTTATGCCTACAGAAGGTGAAGGGATCGAGGGTGAAATAGAAGGCAATAGAATCTCTATTTTAACACTTACTCATTTTACGTATGAGCGAATCATCTTATCTGGACAAAAGGGGTTTTACAGTAGTTATCGTAGTGACGGTAATGTAGTAAAAAGCTATCAAGAAGCTCGAATGGTGATGGCAATTGCCTTGTTTTGGTCACGAACAAATCTAACGTATTGGCGTGTTGAACAACAAAGAAAAAAATGGCAACAATTTCGTTTTGAGCGAAACAACGAAGTCAATAAATCCTCAAGAAAGCTAGTTGAGGCATTGCATCAGTCTTGCCAAAGTGAAATTCAAGAGACATTGACCAGTTTTTTTCGGTTATTAAAACAGTTTGTCGGATTAGATGCTGAGGAGATGAAAACGACCTGTATGAATCTCCTTCGTAAAGTTAACGAGTATAGTAACTTTCTTGCTGAAGAAGAACAACGTCGCTTTCCAGAAGAAATCATGGCATTAACAACCTTTGACCAAATTGAAGAAAAAATGCACCAACTATTTGAGCAATTACTGATCAATTATCAAAACCTTGACCAGCAGGCGCATTTGTCGATCATTGAAAAAATCGATCGCATAATTGAGCAACAAATGGCAGGGGATCTGACCAATCAGACGATTGCTGAACAAGTTTTTTTGAGTCCAAATTATATGGCAGCAACGTTCAAAGAGTTGACTGGTCGTTTGTTAAGTGAATATATCACGGAAAAACGTTTGGAAAAAGCAAAGGAACTACTTTTGACAACCAATTTGCCGATCGTAAAAATCGCCAAACAAGTAGGTTTTTCTTCTCAATCGTATTTCACCAAAAATTTCAAACGATTTTTCGGAGTCACACCGAAAAGATTTAAACAATTGCACTGGTCGAAACAAGGAGTCGAAGATGAAAAAGAAAGCAACTACTTATGATATTTTATCGTGGAATGAACAATCAGATAAAAACAAGTGTATCTGGCTATTTTCAAATTCTAAAAGAGAAATGCACTGGGTCGAACATGGATTTATCCAGTACCACCCGTGTGCAGCCAATGCGCTAGGTTGGTGGGGCCTTCGCTTTGAAGTGGGGGCGCAAAAAAACAAGCGGATGAAGATTCGTTTGGCATGCAGTGTAAATCGCAATCCACAAGAAGAGGCGATCCGTTTTTTTGAAACTGAAGTAGTGCTACTTTCGGGGCAAACCCAATATGTGCCTTTCAGCCAGTTTGGAATTGATCAAGGAATGCTGATTTATTTAAAAGCTATTGTCCGCATTGAATGTTGGGGGGTAAAAAAAGAGGCGATCAAAGAACTAGAGATTATTGCGGCACCCTGCGTATATATGGATGCTACAATCAAAGGAAAAGCATTGCAGAAAAAACAAGTCGATTATGAGATAACTTTGACGAATACCACCTCAAAACCACAATTTGTTCAGATCGCGCAGCAGAAAATGGGCTGGGAGATTTTGACGACACTGCTTCATGAGAGCGGATCGGATCAACCAATCAAAGGGCTAGAACTGAAGCCTTTTGAAGAAAAAGTGGTTCTCCTCAGTGTATTTGATGATCTCCGTTTTGGTCCATTGGCTTCAGAAAAGCATAAAATCCAACTCATTGATCGTAGAGGTTTTACGCAAACCTTAACCTTTATAACGGGTCGTTACGAAGAAACGTTCACGACCACCCTTTCAAGCGCTGATATCCATGAGATCCAAGAGAAAATAGGCAGCACACCATGGGCGCAGGCAAAGTACCAACAGCTTTATCAAAGGGCTAAGCTTTGGCAGGTACCGAAAATCGATCCTGAATTGCCCTATCTTTTTATGAGTAGGCAATCAGACGAAGCAGGAAATGCTGCGTTGATTTATTTGCTGAGTGAGGAAGAAGTATTTGGAAAAAAAGCGGCTGAATTCTTGAAAGAATTGGTTGACGATGAAAAAGGATACCTTGTTTTACCACATGCAGGAAATCAAGAATTAGTCCATGAAGGTGAGTTTTTTAAACACGCAGCGCTAACTTATGATCGATTGAAGCATAGCGGTTTGCTTACAAAAGATGACAAACAAAAGATTGAGGAAGCCTTTCGACTATTTATGTCCATTATTCGGGATGAATGCCATCGGGGGAAAATATCGAATTGGAATTTAGCGGAATTAGCTGGGGTCATTGCTTGTGCAGCTGCTTTACAGGATCTGGAGAAGATTGATTACTTTTTACACTGTCCTGGTGGGGTGATCGAGCATATCAGTAAAGGAATCCTAAATGATGGCTGGTGGTATGAAGCGTCCATTGGTTACAACTTGCTAGCAATGGGTCTTTTTTTAGAAATCAGTCAGATTGTAAACAAATGGGGTTACCAGTTGCATTTGCAAAGAGTCCCAGCAAATTATGCCCCATACTATGATCTTCATCAGAAAGGTTTAGATGAAAGTGATCGCATTGACGGGCTTTCCACAGAAGTCTGGGGTCCTACTGACAAAAATTATCGTTCCATTGAAATGCTGACCGATAGCATGATCGATTATTATGATGAAACTGGCGTGATATTTGGCATGAATGATTCCTGTGAATCGCGAGCAGTTGGTGTCCATCTAATGGACCCAAGATACGATTTAGCTTACCGCTTGTATCAAAAACCCGCGTATCTCTCTTTGCTTAGGACGATTCGACCCGAGGACCGTGATCTTTGTTTTGGTGTCGCTCAGTTGTCAGATACTCCTCATGAGAAAAAGGTTCCCTATCGTGAGGCTGTCATCGCTGAGGTTGCTGGCATTGCTTTGTTGCATTCGAATGCTCCGAAGCGTTCTGCCGAACAACAATATCAAGTAACTTTGAAGAGCGGAATTTTAGGGGGAGCTCATGGACACTATGATCGATTAGCGTTAAACTCGATGCGACGTTTTGGGAAAAGTTTCTATAACCCGGAAAATGTTTGGTATGCCTATCATACGTTTATGTATAAGTTTTATGTTCAAAATTCGCTCACCCATAATATGACAGTTGTTGATCTCAAGCAGCAAGATCCGGCACCAACGAAAACGTTGGCATGTGTAAGCGAGACAGAGTACCAATACATTGTTCAGGAAATTCGTACGAAATGGTGTCAACCGCCTTATGGTGGTTGGAGAGTCGGCAACGCTGAGACATTTCGCGAAAGATGCTGGCAAGAAGGTCGAAGCGTGTTTATTCCTGATGAGACACCTGAATATAGCCAAAGATCCGCTTTTACTGAAGAGATCCTCCAACGACGAGCAGTTGTAGTGACCGATGACTATGTCATTGTACTTGATTATCTGGAAGGAGAAGATACCCATGCTTTTGATTGTCTATACCATGCAAGTGGATTAAAGGGAATTTTTACTAAAGAGCTAGAAGCAGATTATTTACTTAGTAATGACCCTCAAGATGCTCGGTACTTTTTAGTTGGCAAAGATATCGAGTACCAAAAGACAACAGAAAAACTTTCAGATGATCCGTTATCAAGCGCTCAGTTTATGACAGATGTGCATTGGTTCCGTGCACAAGAACCATTAAGGTTTTCTTTTTCGGTCGATATGCATAAATACAATGATAAGGGCTGGCTCACACCGTTGCGAACCAGTCAAAATCAACCGGGATTACTAAACTTGGCTATTCACATGATCCACCCGCAAAATGCGCCCGTTTTTGTGGGGATGGAGCCAGCATATAGTCAAACACAACAGCAACTGGTTTATCAGATTCGAACGGAAAAGAGTGTTCTTCATGAAAACAAGATGGGTACATGGATTTTTGGAAAAGAAGAAATTCAAGTAGCTATTCCTGCAAAGAGCCAAACGATCGTTTTAGAAACTAAGACAACCTATGTTGCGAATGAATACGGAAGTGGAAAAGACGTGCCTTTGCCTGCAGTGTTTTGGGGTGAAGGAGTCATCAAGACCCACGCAGGGGAGAGAATTCCTATTAATCAACTGCCACGAGTGACAGAAGGTATCAAACAATCCCCATATGAGAACAGAGATTACTTTGGCGGTCCTATCAAATTTGAAACCCAAGTGATCCAATCCGCTTTGCCAGCCACGCCAATTGCAGAAGCTATTTCTGGAACGATAACGATCGATCTCAGCGGCGTTGATGCAGCATCATTAGAGATTGTGATAGGTGGCGATTATCCGTTAGGAGATGAATCCGATCATCGGCGAGTAGTTGGTATTCGCAAAGAGGGACGAACTGCCCAGTTTGCAACGATTCTCGAGCAGTACGATCAAGAAAGCAAAGTTGAGTCGGCAACGATTTCAGAAAAGACCTTGACTGTAAGGCTAAAAGATGGACGTGAAGATGAATTGAATGTAGCCGATTGGCATTTAGAACAAGCACAATTGCGTTTTAGATCTGGAAAAACATAAATAGCTTTTTTGTGGAAAGAGGCAAGACATAGCTGATAACGTTGGTCGATTATTTTGACTATTTTTTTTAAAAAAAGGAGGCAGAAAATGGGGATCGCAAAAGTTTGGTTTTTGTTGCTTGGTAGTCTGTTGCTTAGTATTTTAAGTGTTCAAGTAGGATTTGCTAGCGAAAGAGAGGAAATCATCATTGTTGATGATGCGTTTGTCTCAAACTTTAATGGTCAACATGGAGAAGTGATGAAAGAACGAAACAGAGAAAAATTAATTGTAGGAAAATTAAGAGAAGCTTATATGAAATTAGCTATCAGTGATTTGACAGACATAGAAACGATCAAACAGATCCAATTGGAAATGGTGACTACTCATGGCGGCAACCAGTTGTTTTTCCAAGAGGCTTCCAATGAATTGACTAGTGGAGGACAAGCCGGGAGTCAGTGGGATTCTGATACGATCACTTACGACAACAAGCCTAGCGTATTGAAGGATACGAAAACGTATGAAGTCACGCTGCCAAATGGAGAGGCAGTAGTTACGTTAGATATCACTGATTTGATCAAAGAAGCCAAAGCTGCGAATCGTCAAGAAGTGACCATCCACTTTTATACAGAAAAAAGTCTTGATGAATCGATTGCTGCATCCGAACTTTTTTCAATTCGTTCGACAAGAGCGCCCTATGTCAAGATTATACGGACAACTGATGAAGTACCCCAAACCATAGAGGGACATAAGATTGGTAATTATTTCACCAACGCTTCATTACCAGTGAAGTACATGAAAATCAAAACTGATTCGGGGAGTTACTTTGCCGTTAGGGAAAATGGGGCAATTTACACAGTAGAGAATGAACAAGAAGCAGAGACGTTTGCTTTGTATGTGGCAGAACCGATCCACAAAATAACTGGTTCTTTAAAACCGACAGCTCAAATTCAATCAACCACCACTGGTAAATTTCTGACCTTTCAAAACTATTTTTCAGAATCAGATGAACAAAAAAACTATTATCAAAAGAAAGACGAACGCTTTTTATTCAACTTTACCGCCGCATCCGTCAATGATAATGAACGGTTATCCATTCATTATTATCCTGAGTCAAACCGTTATACGATCGCTTCAGATCTAGATACTTTACGAGACGAACCCTCCGTTACTCATTGGTTTTTACATTGGCAGGAAGGAAGCTTAACTGCTAGTCGACAACAAAATCGACCAGCGTACTTTGTTTTTGAAGAAACTGAGTTCTCAGGAGCGCTGATTGTTGACCATGAAATACGTGCAAATCAAGTGTTTGTTCGATGGTTGCCGATCACAAGTGATGATCTGCCAGATGACTATCAATTAAATGTTTCAGCTAAAGTTCAGAAAACAAGCGACTATTTTCAAGCTGTTTTCCCAGTAGCGGATTTGCCTGAAAGCATCGAAGTTACTTATCAGCAGGCAACGTATACGGTAAAAGGAGTAAGTGAAGCTAGATCCTTTACCCATCCAGGTATCCAACTGACCACTGAACATCTCGATCAGATGAAACAACGAATCGCTGAGAAAAAAGAACCCTGGTATAGTGATTATTTAAAACTTAAACAAGGGGTCTCCAATGATCAAAGTGCATTGACATTTATAGATACGCCTTTAGAAGGAGTGGGACGCGGTGCTCCAGAAGGTCATGGCAATATCGGCAAATTTGAAAGCGCCAGCAATGCAGCGTACTTTTTAGCCCTACAATGGGTCATCACAGAAGAGGATGACTATGCACAAAAAGCTAAAGAAATCATTAATGGCTGGTCGCAAACCTTAAAAGTGATTGATGGCCGTGATCGCATTTTGGGCGCTGCGATCAGTAGTTCAAAATTAATAGAAGCAGCAGAGATACTTGCGCATTATCAAGGTGGTTATTCTGGATATACTGCCGAAGATATCAGCCAAACCCAAGAAATGCTTATTAATACTGTGTATCCAGCAATTGAAGATCTAGGGGTTCCGATGTTAGCAAACGGCAACTGGGATACGGCGGCTATGAATGCGATGATGGCGATTGGTCTTTTTACAGATAGTCAACCGATCGTTGAGCGGGCGATCAATCTGTATCAGTCGATTCATATCAATGGATCGATTGCTGTCTATGTCAGCGATACGGGGCAATCGGTTGAAAGTGGACGTGACCAAGCACATGCACAGTTAGGGATCAGCTATTTGGCATCTGTGGCTGAAGCCGCTGCGAATCAAGGGATCGATCTTTATTCATTACATGATTATCGCTTAGTGAAAGCCTTTGAATGGGCTGCCAAGTACAATTTATTTGAAGAGGTACCATTCACCCCCCTCATGAACGTTTTCCAAAACCCGAATCGAGGGTATTGGACCCGGCTAGATAGTGAACGCATCAATCGCGGAGAGTTGCGCCCAATATATGAACAAGTGGCAGCACGCTTTCACGATAGTCCCGTTGATACGACCTGGACAAGCAAAGCTGCTGCAGCAATGCGCGCCCAAGGGTACATCCATAATGATCATTTGAATTTTTCAACGTTGACTTTTTACAATGGCCCGATTTATGAGACTGCGCCAAGCTTAATTTTGCGAATAAGAACACGCTTAGAACCTTGGTATGAAAGAACCTTAACCAAAGTAGACGACGAGTATGTTTATGAAACACGAAATTCTTATTTATCCGCTAACGATGCAAGTCTTCTACAAATCAGTAAAAAATATGTTGAAGCTGATCTTTTCCAACTAATACCTCTGGATGGAGGGAAGGTTGCACTGTGGAACCAATCAGCAAACTGTTACTTGTCAATTACAGATGAAAAAAATGCTGCCGGTGATCAGTTGATCAAAGCAAATCAAACAGAAATTACTGAAAGCGAGACGTTTTCTGTCATGGGAACGGGACGAGGATTTGTTTTTCTGACCGCTCCGTTTTATGAGGATCGAATCATAAAAATCGATCTTTCAGCAGTTGCAAAAGAGCAAGACCCTGAATTGACACTCGTCTTAGGACAAAAACAAACAACTGATGCAAATGCACTTGCAGAAGAAGAAAAATTGCTTTTTTATTACGATTTCTAAATAAAAGAACAAAAAACATTTGCAGCCACCTTGAACAAGTTCCGTTAAAACGGACCAAAGGTGGACAAATGTTTTTTATTGATGATTTTCTTTCAAAATCTGATAGATAAGCTTCTTTAGTGCCTCATTACCTAATTGCTGTGGTAACGGGGCGGAAAGATTCATCTGACTAGAATTTAGATTGGTTTGCGCATTTTCTGCTCGATAGTCAGAAGGGGTTAAGCCATTTTTCTGTTTAAACGTCCTCATAAAATGTTTTGCATCGGAAAAGAAAGCTTGATCAGCTACTTCGTTGACCGATAAATTGGTTGTTGCTAAAAGTGTTTTTGCATAATCAATTTTGATGTTTACCATATACTCTTTGATA
This sequence comes from Enterococcus sp. DIV0213h, assembly GCF_051711285.1. Taxonomy (NCBI): domain Bacteria; kingdom Bacillati; phylum Bacillota; class Bacilli; order Lactobacillales; family Enterococcaceae; genus Enterococcus; species Enterococcus sp. DIV0213h. Next base: position 2,276,965 of record NZ_JBIOMH010000001.1, on the reverse strand, counting down.
CCAATTCCCTGTTCTTTTTTGAACAGTCGGCTAAGATAATTGGGATTCAAGCCAAAATGGTTAGCAATATCAGATAAGTGGAGTTCACTTGTAAGGTTGACTCGAATCCACTCGGCAATCAATGCAGTTTTTTTGACATGATTTTTCGCGGTATGTGCCAATTGATTTAGGTAATCATCACAAAGAGCGATCAGTAATAAGGTTAAAGAAAAATCATTCCCCCGTTGTGTGTATTGTTGTCTTTTTCCGTTTGTAAGCAATTGATTAAGCAAAACAACGATTCGTTCGGGATACTTTAACTGGAAACGTTGTGGGAGAAAGATAAAATTATTTAACTCTGTTGGCATCGTTAGTGTTGCTAGATCCTGTAGGCCTTTTTGTAACATAGGCTCTTTTAAAGAAATCGTTTGGTAGGAAGCAATGAAATGTAGCCAGTAAAAATGAACTTCATGTTCAATTGTAGCAGCAGCTTTGATTTTCGCATATGGCGGTATCAAAAAGCATTCGTTTTCCTTGATCAATACCTCTTTTTCGTTGATGGTCAAGGAAACATCGTTTTTTATTGGCAAGATAAGTTCAAAATTTTCGGAATGATGGGTTTCTTTGTGGCGCCATGTTTGATTTTTATTGTTCGAAAACAACCCACTCCATAAATTGAAAATTGGTAGATTTAAATGAATCTGATAGATCATTCGATACTCCTTCATAGCAAAGACATTAGAAAGGTAACTTTCTGACACCAATTATATCGTTTTTTCAGTTATTCAACAATTAGATCCGCATTATAATTGACTTGTATTCATTTTTGAGAAATGACTGGGTGGAAAAAAATGATTATTGGACAGGAGGAAATGGAAATGGAAGACCAAAGGAACACGTTTATTATCACTGATTACGGGGTGTCAACAAATTCAGAAAAAAATCAAACAAAGGCGATTCAATCATGCATCGATGCTTGTCGAAAGGCTGGAGGAGGAGAAGTAATCATACCAGAGGGGGACTATTTGATTGGCTCTTTACGTCTTTATTCAAATATCACCTTACGTTTAAAATCTGGGGCAATCTTAAGGGGAAGCCAAAACTTAGCGGACTATTGTGATTTTCAAGTACCAAGTACGATCAACTACTTGCACGATGAATACTACAAAAAAATTTGGCATTTACCTGAGTATTATTTTTATGCCATGATCACGGCTTTTAAAGAAGAAAATGTGAAGATCATCGGGGAACCTGGATCGTTGATCGATGGTCAAGATACTTTCGACGAAAATGGGGAAGAAGGCTTTCGTGGACCGATGGGGATCGTTCTTTCCCAAATCACGGGGGTTCATTTAGCTGGTTATTGTTTTAAAAATAGTGCTAACTGGAGTCATACGATCGATGGCTGTCAAAATGTCCAAATAAACAATGTAATCATCGAAGCGGGGCATGACGGATTCAATCTACATCATTCCACCAACATTTATGTCCGTGATTGTCATCTAGCATGTGGAGATGACTGCTTTGCTGGGTATGACATTGAGCAGCTGATGGTAGAAGATTGTTTTTTAAATACAGCTTGCAACGCAATGAGGATCGGTGGCGATACGATTATCTTTAAAAACTGTAGGTATCAAGGTCCAGGGCGTTATCCTCACCTTTCAGAAAATACGTATTATACCCATGCCATTTTTAAATACTATGCGATTGAGGCAGATACGATTCAAAAAGATGCCCAAAACATTCGCTTAATTGATTGTAAAATCGCTGACGCAGATAAGTTTCTTGTTTACGAGTATGGCGAAAAGAAACTAATGCAAAATAATCGACCTTTGCGCCAGTTATTGATAGAGAATTGCTCGATTTCTGGGATTCGCAAGACATCAAACTTTTTTGGGAACGGTGAACAGGTCCGATTACAATTTAAGAATCTCAAGATTGATTATACAGGGGAAGCTTGTTTTCTTCGGGTGGACGAAAGTGTTCAACTGGAACTTCAACAAGTGGAATTTTTGAATCCGACGAAGATTGAAATTGGGAAAAACCAGGTGATTGAATTGCAAGGACTTATTACGCAGCGCTTTTTTAAAGGAATCGATCAGTAGGCAGTATACAAATGAAAGGAGACCGTTATATGCAAAAGTTACGCACGGTCGTGTTTGGCGATATGACGATCGACTACTATCAATCCGCCGAATCTGTGGAATGGGTCCTTAGCCCAACTTCTTTGCATCATGAAGTACAGCTACCTAAAAAGACCAAATTTGATTCCTTGATTCAAGCAAAACTGATAGGTGATGATTACCCAAAAGGGTTCAGCACAGGGAGTACGATGCGGAATAGTGCAACAGTCAAAAGCCTTCGATTAGTGAAACAAATCGATAAACAGGAATCGAATAAAAAAGAAATTGCTACCATCTTAGCTGATGATAGAGGAAATCACTATACCCATTATGTAAGCTGGCAGATAGGGTTTCCAGTAATAGAAACTTATGTGACCTTTGAAAATCGGACGAAGATTCCCCAGATGCTTGAAATGTTGGCAAGCTTCTCATTGAGTAATCTTAGTCCATTTTATGATGAGAATCCAATAGGCAATTTGAGCTTGATCCGCTATCAAAGCAAGTGGAGTTTTGAAGGGCGTAAAACCATACAATTGCTTGAAGACTTACAGCTTGAGCCCTCATGGAAGCCGTCTGGTATAGGATTAGAAAAATTTGGGCAAGTGGGTTCGATGCCAGTTAGAGGGTGGTTTCCGCAAGCGGCAATCTATGACAAACAAAAGGATATTACATGGGCAGTTAGTCTTGCGCAACCAGGATCATGGCAGTTTGAAGCGTATCGTCTTGATGAGGATTTTTGTTTGTCGGGTGGATTAGCAGACCGAGATTATGGACATTGGCTAAAAGCTGTTATGCCGGGTGAAGTTTTTGTCACTCCAAAAGCATACCTAACCGTCACTTGCGGGAATGAAGCAATTGCCGCCCAAAGATTAACAAAGATATTGACGTTACCTTTGGCACAAAAACAGCATCCTACGGAAGAGGATTTGGCAATCCAATTCAACGAATTTTGTACATCTTGGGGACGACCAACAGAAGCTATGACTTTGAAAAATTTGGCTGCCTTAAAAGGGAAAGCGATTCAATATTATGTCATTGATGCTGGCTGGTATGCCAATCAACATGGATGGGAACGTAGTCATGGTGATTGGCAAGTAAGTTCGTCACAGTTTCCCAATGGATTAGAGACGGTGATCGCTGCTATCAAGCAGCATGATCTGATTCCGGGCATTTGGTTTGAAATTGAAACAGTCGGAGATCAGTCAGTTGCCAGTACGTTTTTTGAACATCTATTGAATAAAGATGGACAGCCTCTAACCGTCGGCAATCGACGCTTTTGGAATATGCGAGATCCTTGGGTCATTGACTATTTACAAGAGAGAGTAATCAATTTTTTAAAGTACTATGATATCGGATATTTGAAAATCGATTATAATGAAAATTTTGGGATCGGTTTTGATGGGAAAGAATCTTTTGGCGAAGAAAGTCGCTTACAGCTGTTGGCAACACAGGCATTTATTAAACGCATTCAGCAGCAATTGCCTGATTTAATCATCGAAAACTGTTCGTCAGGCGGTCATCGCTTAGAGTATTCAATGATCCAACTGACGGATCTGTCGAGCTTTTCTGATGCTCATGAGGCAATCAGTGTCCCAATCATAGCAGCAAATTTGCATGACCATCTTTTACCGAGACAAAGCCTGATTTGGGCGGTCATTAGAAAGCAAGATTCACCCCAACGGTTGTTTTATTCTTTGATCAGTACCTTTTTAGGAAGAATATGTCTATCCGGCGATATCAATGAGCTTTCCAAAGAGCAGTGGAAAGTGATTGATGATTGTTTCGTCTTTTACGATCACTGTCGTCCTTTGATCAAGGATGGAACGACAACTGTCGTCCGAAGTCAGATTCTTTCCTATCGAAAACCAACTGGTTATCAAATCGTTCAACGGGAACTTGGTGATCAAGCCTTGCTCATCATTCATAACTTTGACCGAACAATGGTTGAACTACCTATGGATTTTCGTACGATTCTTCATACCTGCGGATTTGAGTGCCAGGGAATCCAGCTTCAAAAGAAGAAAAATAAGTGGTACCTTTCTTTTCCTTCTCCCTTAATGGGGTGTGCGATGCTCATTAAGCTTCGTTAGCATTTTCTTTCTATCAAAATTCAATCATTAAATAGCCTTTTAAACTAAGTAGAATAGAGGAAGTGACCGCTCAAAGTTAGACGAAAAATGCTAACTTTAAGCGGTCACTTTCAAATTCTGAAACGAACCAGTTTGGGGGATACATGGTTTCTTCTAATCTAAATGGGGAAGATTCAACACGAACAATGAGTTTCAATCTAACAAAACTTGTTGTGCAAGCGGTAATGGAGCATTTGTCAAACCTTTGGCAACTAATTTGGCGACGGCTGTAGCACCTTGGTCATTCAAATGCGTGTTATCCGTAATGCCGGCTGGATAATTGGGGTGCTGGTTTTTTTCTAAATGAAGAAAATAGGTTTTCGCCTGTTGTGGTTCCAGTGCTGAAAAGAACCGTTGTGTTGCGACAAAAAGATCCAGACAGACCACATCCAAGGAGGTAGCCAAAGCACGCATTGCTTCTGGGTAAGGACCGACTGCCAAAGGATCAAGTTGCTGTTGGTCCACGTAATGCAAACGAGTGATCGAGGTCAATAGGATCGGTGTCGCTTGCTGCTGGCGTGCCGTTTGCACAAAGGTTGCTAAATTATGCTGATATTCTACAGGTGTCGTACCACGACTATCTGTTTTTTGATCGTTGTGTCCAAATTGAATCAAGAGATAATCACCAGCATATAGTTCTTTTTTTGCCTGCAACAAGCGTCCTTCTTCAATGAAGCTTTTGGAGGAACGCCCATTTTTTGCCAAGTTGACGATTTGATGCTGGGGGAGATAGCGTGAGATCTTTTCACCCCAGCCCGTTTCTGGACGAGCGCTAGGCTCTTTGATCGATGCGGTGGAATCACCGACGATGACGATTTTTTCCATTGTCTTTCTCCTAAAATTTGAAGTAGTTGTTGGCGTTTTGATAACAGACATTTTCTACTAATGGTTTTAGCTGACGAAGATCAGCAGGTGCTTCACCACGTACAACGATCTCAGCAAGCCATTCACAAAAGACGCGTCGGAAATATTCATGACGGGTGTAAGACAAAAAGCTTCTTGAATCCGTCAGCATGCCGACAAAGTTAAAGATCACACTGCCGTCTGCGAATTTCGTCAATTGGTGACGCATGCCTGCGCGGGTGTCGTTATACCACCAGCCAGATCCTAACTGCAATTTATTATTGCCTTCTTGCTGGAAGCACCCCATCAAAGCGACGAGTGCATCATAGTCATTGGGATTTAAGGAGTAGAGAATCGTTTGAGGCAAATGGTCCTGCGCATCAGCAGCGTTCAATAATTTCTGCAAGCTTTGAGTCAGTGGTTGATCATTGATGCCATCGTAGCCCGTATCTGGTCCCAAGCGCTCAAACATTCGTTGATTGCAGTTACGGTACGCATGGACATGCAGTTGCATCGTCCAACCATGTTCGTGATACAGCTTCATCAGTTCAACTAGAACATTGGTTTTGAAGAACGAGACTTCGTTTTCCTCCAAAGATTCTCCAGCTAATGCTTTGGCAAAAATTGCTTCAAGGGATAACTGTTCGTCTGCAGCATACACTAAAGTATCCAGCGCATGGTCAGACAAGCGGCAGTGATGCTGGTGAAAGTAGGTTACACGGTCCCGCAAGGCTGTCAAGAAAGCATCGTAGGTAGTGATCGCGTTTTCGACACTCTTTTCGAGTTTGGTAACATAGGTAAGAAAATTTGGATGGTCGATTTGTAACGCTTTGTCAGGTCGAAAGGTCGGCAAGACCCGAAAACGTTGTTCTGTTTGGCTTAATTGGTGATGATAGTGAAGATCATCGACTGGATCATCTGTGGTGCAAACGATCTCGACGTTACTGCGAGCAATCAAAGCTCTTCGGGTAAAGTCTTTTTGCTGCAATTTTTCGTTGCATAGCCTCCACAAAGTTTCGGCGTTTTCTTCAGTAACGGGAAGATCAATCTCAAAAAATCGCTTTAATTCTAAATGGGTCCAACTGTAAAGGGGATTTCCCACCAATTTTGGCACTGTTTGACACCATGCCAAAAATTTTTCATAATCACTGGCATTGCCCGTAATCGCTTCTTCGGGTACGCCACAAGCGCGCATCAATCGCCATTTGTAATGATCACCACTTAGCCATGCCTCGGTGATCGTTTTAAAGGGCCGATCCTCATAGATTTCTTTCGGGTCTAGGTGGCAGTGGTAATCAATAATCGGCAGCTCTTTGGCATAGTCATGGTATAGTGTTTGAGCAATTTCATTTGGCAATAAATAGTTTTCATTTAAAAACATGTCGGACCTCTTTTCTTTGATTATAGTGTCACGCCATTTTTAAAGATGGCGATCTCACGAACGTTGTTGGCTTCATTACGCGTCGGTTTTCCACTGGCAGTATCGATGATCGCTTGAATAAAATCTTCCAGCACGACCTCCATCGGCTCTTCCAACAAGCGACCAGCGTTGAAATCCATCCAGTGGGGTTTCTTATGATAAATCTCTTGATTCGTGGCAACTTTCATGGTCGGCACATAGGCACCAAATGGCGTGCCGCGACCAGTGGTAAATAAGACGAGTTGGCAATCGGCAGAAGCCAGTGCAGAAGCGGCAACAAGGTCGTTTCCTGGACCTTCCAGCAGGCTCAAGCCTGGCTTACGGAGTTTTTCCCCATATTTTAAGACATCGACGACAGCGGAAGTCCCAGATTTTTGGGTACAGCCTAATGACTTATCTTCTAGCGTAGTGATGCCGCCTGCCTTATTGCCAGGAGAAGGATTTTCATAGACCGGTTCACCGTATGCAAGGAAATAATCTTTAAAGTCGTTGATTAGATGGAGAATTTTTTCAAAGGTTGCTTCATCTTGTGCACGCGCCATCAAGACTTGTTCAGCGCCAAACATTTCGGGTACTTCCGTCAAGACTGTACTGCCACCTTGAGAAACTAAAAAGTCAGAAAATGCCCCCAACAAAGGGTTGGCGGTGATCCCAGAAAACCCGTCGGAACCCCCACATTTCAACCCGATCTTTAGCTCACTCAAGGGAACGGCTTCTCGTTGATCCTCTTTTGCTGCTTCCAGTAATTCTTCTAATAAGCTTTCGCCGACCGCAATTTCATCGTCGCTTTCCTGTGCCACCATAAATTTGACGCGCTTTGGATCGTAGTCACCCAGGTTTTTCTTAAACTCGGGAACGGTGTTGTTCTCACAACCTAAGCCAAAGACCAAGACGCCACCGGCATTTGGATGATGCACCGCATCAATTAAAATTTGACGGGTATTTTGATGATCTTGGCCTAACTGAGAGCAGCCGTAGGGATGTTTAAGGATCGTAATATGATCAAAAGTGCCAAGATCCGGATGATTCTTCTTGAAGTTTTCAACAATAATCTCTGCGATGCCATTGATACAACCAACTGTTGGCACGATCAGTAAATCATTACGAATCCCAACTTTGCCGTTTGCCCTACGGTACCCTTGGAACGTCGCAGCCCTTTTTGGATAACGGACGGGATGCAAATCGGGAGCATAGGTGTATGTTAAGGTACCAGAAAGGTTGGTTTTGACATTGTGGGTATGCAACCATTGGCCAGTTTTCACGTCAGCTAAGAGATGTCCAATGGGATAGCCATATTTGATCACGTCTTGTGATTGTGCTAGGTCTTTGAGGGCGATTTTGTGTCCTTGTGGAATATCCTCAAAAAGGGTGATCGTTTGACCTTCAAATGCAAGGGTCGTTTTAGCAGCTAGTGGTTTTAATGCGACTGCGACATTGTCTTTAGGGTGCAATTTCAATAGTTGCGCGGGTGTTTCTGTTAATGTGCTGGACATAAAGATTCTCCTTTATTTCAAACTTGGCTCAGGGGTGTCAATCGACGCAAGTAACTGGCGGGGTCCGTCTTGTTTTAGGCATGCGCACATTTCATTGATCGTCTCTGTCATAAAGCTCAGGTCTGCATGCCAAAGTTGCTCATTTTTCAATAGAGCTGCGATCTGTTCTTCTGCTGGTAATTGTTTCACTTGCTGAAATATGGTTGTCACTAGCTCATCATCTTGAAAGGGTCGTGTGAGATAGAAAGTCAGCAATCCTGCCAGTGCAGCAGTGATTCGTTTTGGTACCTGCTGGTTTTGTTGGACATAACGAATTAAGACTGGTTGAAGACGCGCACGGAATTTTGAGACGCTGTTTAAAGCGATCGATTGCAGCTGATGCTTCACATAAGGATTTCTGAAGCGCTCTTTGATTTGGTCCGCATAAGCTGCAAGCTGTGCTTTAGGCAAATCAAGCATTGGAATCAACTCTTCCTGAAAAAGACCATCCAAAAAGGCTGCAAATTCACGGTCGTTCATTACTTCTTCAACGGTTTCTAAACCCGCTAAAAGACCGAGTGGAACCATCGCCGTATGAGGACCATTTAATAAATGTACTTTTTGTTCACGGTAAGGAGTCATATCTTCTGTCACGATCACATTCAACCCAGCTTCTTGCAAAGGGAGCTTTTCGGCTACGCCGTTTCCTTCGATCACCCATAGCATAAAGGGTTCCGCAGTGACCATTACGGCATCCTCATAGCCAAGAACCTCTTGGTATTGTGCCACTTTGTCGCGAGGATATCCTGGAACGATCCGATCGACTAAGCTGCAGCAGAAGGTGTTTTCTTTTTCTAACCAGTTGACGAAGTCTGATTCCAAAGACCATAATACGGCATATTGTAAGACGATCTCTTTTAGTTTTTCCCCATTCCGATCGATCAATTCACAAGGAATGATCAAAAATCCCTTTTTTCGTAGTTGAAAACGACGATACAAAAGAGCGGTCAGTTTTGCGGGAAAACTTTGGGGAGGGGTATCGTGTAAGGTATCCTCTGGGTGAAACGCAATACCTGCTTCCGTCGTATTAGAAACGATAATCTCAAGTTGCTCGTCTTCGGCTAAAGCAAGATAGTCTTCCCATTGCTGATAAGGATTCAGCACTTGATCAATGGTGGAGACGACTTCAAATGTTTGAGATAAAGCGCCATCGACAAGCCCTTCTAAGATAACGGTGTAGAGATTTTCTTGTTGTGCCAACAGCTCTTTCAAGCCGTGATCAATCGGCTGTACCACAACGGCACTGCCGTTAAAAAGACCTTGCTTGTTCATTTGCTGCAGCTGCCAGTTAAAAAAGCCCCGCATAAAATTGCCTTCCCCGAATTGAATCACTCGGGCTGGATAGGTTTGATGGGGTTGTTCGGTAATTTTTTTCATAGAATCCTCCTTAAAAAAATATATATATGCACACGTTAACATTTTTGCGTAAGCGCTCTTGAAAACAAGAGGCTTACAGCGATTGACGAATGATTAACGAGGTATCAAAGAAATGTTGTTTCTCAACTACTTGATTGGCAAATGCCTGCAACAGCAGGGTTGCTGCCAATTGACTCATTTCATAGACTGGTTTGCGGATCGTTGTTAATGGGGGATACGTATAGGGAGAAAAAGAACTATCATCAAAACCGATGATGCCTATCTCCTCTGGGATCTTTCGTCCTGCTTGATGACAGGCATTGATCGCACCGATCGCCATGTCATCATTGGCGCAAAAAATCACTTCAGGTGGTTCAGGTAAAGCGAGTAGTTGCTGGGCACCCAGCTGACCGCTTTCCAACGAGTAGTCGCCAGCTACGAAGTATTCTTTCGGGCAGACAAGCTGCTTTTCTTGAATCGCTTTCATAAATCCTTTGCGGCGCTCTCTAGCGGAACCAAAGGAAGCGATCCCTTCGATCATGGCGATCTTTCGAAAGCCTTGTTCAAGCACATAGGTGATCATTTGATAGACCCCTTGGGCATCATTACTAGTGACATTCATCAAGGTTGCATCCTGCAATTGACGATTCAAAACGACGATGGGAATGTTTTTCTTTGAAAGAGCAGCGATAAAACCGTCATCACGATCGCTTTGACTCATCACGATCGCTCCATCGAGGCGATTCGGCTCTTCATCAAATGTATCGGATTGCAATAATTCATGAACCGCCAAAGTATATTCGGATGGTAGGGTATCACTGATTCCTTTGATCACTTCGACTAAAAAGCTATCGGAAGTACCAATGGATAGATGAGAAAAATAAAGACCAATGATATAGGATTTTTGATTCACCAGACTTTTGGCATTGACATTGGGCACATAGTGTAAAGATTCAGCGATGGCTGCGATCTTCTTTTTTGTTTCTGGCTTAATTAATGGGCTATCGTTTAGCGCACGAGAAACAGTTGTATGTGAAACACCAGCGACTTTGGCGATATCTTTGATCGTGACCATAGAAAACCTTCTTCCTTTTTGCTTGATTCAAGCATAGCTTGTTCCCACGAGAATGTCAATACACCAAGGATGCACACGTGAAACATTTTTCAAAATAACATAGGAACTTTTTCTGGGATGTGCTAGTATAAAAGAAGATAGTTAGGTAATGGGAGGGAGTCTATGAAATTCTTTTTAAGCTATCATCAAACGTCCAACTTGTTTTATAAAATATTTATTTTGATTTTTCTAATTGGTAGCGCTTTAATCGTTGGGTTTAGTGGGGTCATTTATCATCGAACGTATCAAAACATTCAAGAAACATTTTTGCAAAGTCAACATAATTTGGTCAACCAAGTCAAAGAAAATCTGGATCAAAAAATTCAGATGGTGGAGTATGCCTTTTCTACATACAGTAGCACACAAAGCTTTTCCGATACGATGGAACAGCCGTTTTCTGTGACGAATTATCGACAAGTACGAGAGATCAATTCACAACTGGCTTACATTGGTGTGATGGGGATCGAAAACGCCAGTTACCAATTGGTGAATTTGAACCAGCATTGGAAAATCGAAGAAGGCTCCTTAAAACAGATCGATGATACTGAACTTGCTGCTTTTCAAGCGTTGATCGACAACCAACGCTACTTGTATTGGTTACCAGAAGATGGCTATTTAAAAATGGTGATGACGCTGCCTGTGTTTCGACAGGAAACCACTGCTTTGGGGATCGCTGAAATCCAAGACCATACCATTGCGCAGTTGGTGGCAGATCATGACGATTCCTTTTTGAATATTTTTCATGCTGACGGACAACTGCTTTTCGATAATGGTGAAGTGATCGATTCTGCCTTACAAGAAACAATGATTGCAGCTGCCCACGGCGATGGCATCTTCACTGACAAAGAAAACAATAAGTATGTGGTCACACAATCGGATTACAATCAGTGGTATCATGTGATCCGCCTGGCGCCTGCTAGCGTTTCACAAGCAATCCGTGAATTAAGAAGCGGTTTGATCGTGATTGGCAGTCTTTTGATCATCCTCTTTTTATTAGTATCCTATCGCATTGCGATCGTGGCTACCTCACCCATCAATCGGATCGGTGAGCTTTTAAAGCCCAAAAAACAAGGTCAGAAATTAGAAGTCAATCAGTTGATTTCCGATATCGACCAGGTCTTACATCAAAACCACGATCTCGCCGTCAAAGTCGAGCATCAAAAGCCCGAATTAGAATCCTTGTTTCTATTAAACTTGTTTCGCGGCTGTATCTCAGAAGAAGATATTCACTTAAAACTGTCACAATTTGGGTATGAAGTATCCAAAACAGAACACTTTGCCGTATTACTGATTCAAATCGATGATTTGTGTGGACGAGAAACAGCGACTATTGATATTTTCTTGCTTGCCATCGAGAATCTCGTTTCTGAGATCATTCCAGCAAATTTGCGTTTTCAACCAATCATCTCCAGTCAAGAAACCCAAGGAACGATTTTAAAGCTTCCTGAATCACTTGACCAAAAACAAGTATTGACCTATTGTCAAAAGATCCATCAAGCGGCAAAAGATTACTTGAAAATCAAAATAAGTTGTGGGGTCTCACAATCCTACGACCGCCTCGTAGAAACCAAATTAGCGGTTGATAACGCCAAAGAAGCCTTGCACTATCGAATGAATTTAGGGGAAGAAGTCATTATCTTTTTTGACGACATTGCAGCACAATTAGACAATAATGCGATCGTTCAATACCCTAGAGAAGTAGAAAGCACCTTTTTGGATGCGATGCGTAGTGGGGAACTAGCGACCATCAAAGGGAGTTACACGGAAGTCGTACGGGAAATCATTCATGAAAACAAAAATCCGTTGACGATTGAAAGTGCCTTGTTTAAGTTGATCAACAGTATCGTTCAGCTAGGGCAACTCTTAGGAGCGGATCATACCAGCTTGCAGAATAGTCGTAAAGTTTATCAATCCGTGCTCAATCAAACTAGTTTGTTCAAAGTTGAGCAAATCATCTATCATGAGTTAGTTTTACCTATCGTTGAAACGACACAAGCCAAAACAGATCGAGAAATTCGCTCCTTGTCTGAAAAGATGGTCTTGATCGTACACCAACAATACGATCAAGATCTCTCCTTAGATAGCATTGCTGAACAGCTGCATTATAATGCCAATTACTTAAGTAATGTGTTTAAAAAGGAATTATCCATCAATTTTGCCGATTACTTACAAAACTATCGGTTACAAATCGCCAAAAAATGGTTGCGGGAAACGGATATGACGATCAAGGAAATCGCAGCCAACCTTCAATATACCAACTCTCAAAACTTCATCCGCTTTTTCAAAAAGAAAGAACAGATGACCCCTGGAGAGTATCGCAAACGATCCAAAGACTAAAAGAAAAAAAGCGCTTTTTGATCGTTGATCAAAAGCGCTTTTTTCTTTGCTGCCTGTTGGTTACCCTTTGACGGAACCAACCATTGCACCTTTCACGAAATACTTCTGGACAAATGGATAGGCGATCAACATTGGCAGAGTCGCAACGACGATCACGGCCATTTTTACGGATTGTGCTGGGGGGACAACATCGACACTAGCGGCATCAGCGTTCATCCCGCTGGAGACGATCACGATTTGTCGAAGGAGCACTTGGATCGGCCATTTCGCTGAATCATTGATGTACAAGATCGCTGATTGATAAGTATTCCAATAACTAACAGCGTAGAACAAAGAGATCGTCGCAATCGATGGTAAGGAAAGGGGTAAGATGATACGGAAAAAGACGCCCCAATCAGAGCAACCATCCATTTTTGCGGATTCCTCTAAACTATCAGGAATCCCTTGGAAAAAGTTTCTCATAATGATCATATTATATGCACTGATGGCGCTCGGTAAGATCAATGCCCAGAGAGAATCGATCAAGCCGAGGCTTTGTACCAAAATAAAACTTGGGATCATCCCACCGCTAAACAACATGGTAAATACGACAATAAAGTTGAAGATGCCGCGTCCATGCAAATATTTTCTCGAAAGAGCATAGGCCATAAAAGAGGTCAAGATCATTGAAAGAACCGTTCCGACGATGGTCACGAAAAGGGAAACACCAATACTCGTAAAAATCGTGGGTGTCGAGAGAATATACCGGTAAGCATTTAAGCTAAATTCACGTGGAATAATGATAAATGTTCGTGTCGCGATCTCAGAAGAAGAAGCAAAGGAGCTTCCGAGAATGTTTAGAAAAGGTAAGAGACACGTTAAGGTGAAGAGTAGTAGAAAGCCAATAATAAATCCTTGAACGACCCGTTCACTTTTCGGGCGGTTCGTTTTTTTCAGGGTTTGTTGCATAGAAAAAACCTCCATCTTTTTTTACTTAAATAGGTACTTCCAACGTATCATGAGGCGGGGACAACGTATATAATCACTTTTACATGTTAAAAAATTCACAATAGTTATAAACGTTGATAAATCAAGGGTTTTCCAATTCGATTGAGAAATAATCCTAAAAAATGTATGCCTTTTCAAAGCTGAGAAAATGATTATATACGTTATCTTTTTTTCACGCTACCATGGGACTATCAAATCAAAAAAATTCGGAGGAACAAGTATGGAAACAAAAGTTGATAATTACTTCTCACCACTTAATGAAGAAGAACAGCGGCTGCGGCTGAAAAAGAAAAAATGGGCGCAAATCAGAAAAAATCGTGCCCTCTATATTATGGTATTGCCGGGGATTTTATATTTTCTTATTTTCCGTTACATACCGATGGGCGGTTTGGTCATCGCTTTTCAAGACTACCAACCATTCTTGGGGATCCTAGGAAGCCCCTTTGTTGGCTTCACTCATTTTATTCGGCTCTTTACTGAAGATACCTTCGTGATGTTGATGCGCAATACACTGATCATGTTTTTCTTAAATATCACGATTTCTTTCCCTTTTCCTATATTATTGGCACTTATGCTAAATGAAGTAAACAATCGCCGTTTGAAAAAAGGGATTCAAACCATCATTTATTTGCCTCATTTTATGTCGTGGGTCATCGTTGTTTCCATCTTCTATGTTTTATTAACGACAGAAGGTGGTGTAATCAATAACATGATCGAAAGTCTTGGTGGCGAACGTATCCCGTTTCTAACAAGCCGCACGTGGTTGCGTCCAATGTACATTTTCCAAGATCTTTGGAAAGGTGCCGGTTGGGGGACGATCGTCTATCTAGCCGCTATTACTAATGTTGATGAACAGCTTTATGAAGCTGCGGATATGGATGGGGCTGGCAAGCTACGAAAAATGTGGCATATCACATTGCCTTGTATTCGTCCAACGATCGTAACCTTATTGATTTTAAAGATCGGTTCGATCTTAGATATGGGCTTTGAGCATATGTTCTTGTTGATGAACTCAATGAACCGTGAAGTTGCCCAAATCTTTGATACCTTTGTCTATACCGCCGGGATTCAAAATGGTCAATTGAGTTACTCGACAGCTGTTGGGCTGTTTAAAGGACTTGTTGGCTTGATCCTCGTTATCTTTGCGAATCGTTTGGCGAAAAAAATTGGCGAAGACGGGATTTATTAAGAAAGAAGGGATCACATGACGATCGAAAAGATCACGAAAATCAACGAAGGATTACTCGCATTTTTGACGCTGATCGCACTTCACTTTCTTTGGCTCAGTGTGACTCTCCTGGGAGGGGTCCTCTTTGGCATTGGCCCTGCGTCGTATGCCATGATGAAATATTATGATCGCTGGCTTCGTCTTCATGAACGACCACCTTTGATCAAAAGTTTTTTCTACTATAGTAAAGAACGGTTCCGACAATCGGTGCTGATCAGTTGGTTGTTTCTGATCATTGCAGCGATCGTGATCACCAACATATTTGCGCCATTTCCATGGTTTATCCAAGTAGCGAATGTCCTCTTTTTGATTGCGTTTCTCTTTTTATTCATGCACGTGTATACCGTCATGGCAGCCACCAACTTTGTGAACGTGTTTGAGATCCTGCGGGGGAGTGCGTTGTTAGGTTTAGGCTATCTGCATTATTCGATCATAAGTTGGACGATTTTGATCGTTGGCTATTTAGTCCTGGGCAGTTATTTCTTGATCGGCCTCTTTTTGATGGGTAGCAGCTTAGTTGGTGGTGTTTTTGCCCTTGCTGGTAAAAAAATTCTTCAAGATATCCACCCAGTTGAAACAGATCAGGTGGTTTCAAAAACGGCATCGACTACGGAGCAAACCGTTTCCAGCAAAGGAGAGGAGGTCATTATCTAAAGAAAACGGCTCAAAGACTTTTACTGGTCCGCAAACAAAACGGTTACTAGAGAACACCTGAAAATAGCAAGACAAGCTGAACCCTCATGAAATACAGCCGGTAAAACGGATTCATTCAAATAGCTCTATGAATTGAGGAGACTACAATAAAAGGAAGTATCGTACATGAAGAACTATTCGGAAATTGCTTTGAACACATTATTTGAGCGCTATGACTACTTATGCAAAGAAAAAATTTATCACGGAAAATGGTCCTATGACATCGGGGTCGTTTTACAAGGCGTGAAAGAAGCCTATGAGCAAACTGGTGACAAACGCTATTTCGACTATATCCAAAACACGATGGATTTTTATATTGACGAAGACGGTTGTATCAAAAACTATCAGATGGATGCGATGAATATCGATTACATCAATAATGGCAAATGTTTATTCTTACTATACAAAGAAACAGGTGCTTCAAAATACAAGATCGCCTTGGACACGCTGTATCAACAATTACAGCAGATGCCAAGAACAAGCGAAGGCGGGTTCTGGCATAAAAAAATCTATCCTTATCAAATGTGGTTAGATGGCTTATATATGGGGGCCCCATTTCTAACAGAATACGCACTGACATTTGAGAAAGAAGAAGCATTGGAAGATGTAATCAAGCAATTCACCTTATGCTTTACTCATACCCTAGATCCAAAAACGGGTCTTTTGTATCACGCGTGGGATGAACAAAAAGTCCAGCCGTGGGCAGATCCTGAGACCGGTTGTTCAAAAAATTTCTGGGGACGATCAATGGGATGGTTCATGATGGCTCTCACAGATACGATGGTGCTATTAGGGGAATCAGAGCAGAAGAATCCATTAGAAAAAATGTTTGTCTCCTGTCTAGAAGCTCTTGCTAAAGTAAGAGATCCCCAGAAAAAAGTGTGGTATCAAGTCTTAGATAAAGGCAGTGAGCGTGGGAATTATTTAGAAGCATCCGCTTCTTCAATGATTTGTTACGCAACAGCGAAAGCAGTCAAAGCAGGGATCATCGATCAAAAATGGCAAGTGTTTGCCCAAGAGACCTATCAAGGATTGCTTGATGAGTTTGTCTTTTTAACAAAAGAAGGCTGGTTGAATCTGATCAGAAACTGTGAAGTTGCTGGTCTTGGTGGCCCAGATGATCGGGATGGTACGTTTGTTTACTATATCAGTGAACCCGTTATCACGAATGATTTCAAAGGATACGGTGCCTTTTTACAAGCGAGTTTACTGCTGCAACCACTAATGGAGGAAGGAAGCAAGAAATGAATATCCAATTGACTACAGCTGATTTACAAGAAAAAGAAGGTCTGTTGACAGAAGCGATTCAAGAAAAAATTGATGAATTGCATCAACAAGGAGGAGGCAGAATCACTTTTTCCGCAGGACGCTATCCGACAGGAGCGCTCTTTTTAAAAAGTAATATTGAACTGCACCTACTATTGGGGGCGACCCTAGTATTTTCTGATGATCCCAAAGACTATCCCGTCGTTGTGTCTCGCTGGGAAGGGGTCAAACGGGAAGTTTATGCCTCTTGTTTATATGCCGAGAATGCGGAAAATATCGCTGTCACAGGACTAGGAATGCTTGATGGACAAGGGCAAAGATGGTGGAACACCTTTCGGGAAAACCGTGAACAGCTTGCTTATCCACGACCAAAATTAATCAGTTTTGACTCTTGCCAGCAAATTACGTTGAAAGATATCCGTCTTGTCGATTCACCAAGTTGGACCGTCAATCCGATTCTTTGCCAAGATCTAACGATCGATAATCTTCGCATCAAAAATCCAGCGGATTCGCCAAATACGGATGGGATCGATCCTGAATCTTGTAAAAATGTCCGCATCAGTAACTGTCATATCGATGTTGGTGATGATTGTATCGCCATCAAATCAGGAACGGAGGACACCAAAGAACGGGTCGCTTGTGAGAATATCACGATCGTAAATTGCCATATGCTTTATGGGCATGGGGCAGTCGTTCTAGGTAGTGAGATGAGCGGCGATATTCGTAATGTCACCATCAGTAATTGTATTTTTCAAGATACCGATCGTGGGATTCGGTTGAAATCCCGTCGGGGACGTGGCGGAACGATCGAAGATATTCGAGTGAATAACATTGTGATGGATAATGTTATCTGTCCATTCACTTTAAATCTTTACTATTTCTGTGGACCGAAAGGCAAAGAAAAGTATGTTTGGGATAAAAATCCGTACCCGATCACCGAGGAAACCCCTCATTTTCGGAGAATCCATTTTGCAAATATCTCGGCTCGGAATGTTCATGCGGCCGCTGGGTTTGTTTATGGCTTGGCTGAACAATTTATTTCAGATATCACTTTCCAAGATATTGCTGTCTCTATGGCTGAACACCCAATTCCAGGAAAGCCTGCAATGATGACAGGTATCGAAGAGATGACAAAACAAGGCTTTTATATTGGCTGTGGACGGAATATTCAGTTTGATCGTATCAATTTGGAAGGCGTAACTGAAGCGTTCCATATCGAGAATAGTCGGGAAATCACCGTCACACAATCATTTGAGAATCGTCAGCCTCTGGCACTTCAAGGAGATTTTTTGTGAGGGATCCTCAGTTACTACAGCTGCTAGGTCCTGATATGAAAGTTGCACCACAAGTGGTTCAGCAAACAAAAGAGCAAGTGCAAAATTATACCTTGGAACATTTACTTCTACGATTAAATCAAGAAGAGGATGTCCCTGCATACTTTGCTTATCCTAGCTCTCAGCAACCTGTTCCACTCGTTTTGTTCAATCATTCTCATGGCGGCGACTTCACGATGGGGAAAGAAGAACTACGACAAAGTCCGTGTTATATGCAAAAAGAAAGCCTATTCGCGACATTTATGAAGTTGGGCGTCGCCGTTGGGGTGATCGACATGTGGGGCTTTGGCGAACGAAAAAACGGTGAGAATGATAGCTACAAGCGGTTTCTGTTGCAAGGCAAAACATTATGGGGACAACGAATCTATGACAATCAACAGTTTTTGACCTATCTTGCTTCCCGCAAAGAAGTGAAACATTCCGCTATCGCCACATTGGGACTTTCTATGGGCGGCTTGATGAGCTGGTGGTTGGCAGCGCTAGATGAACGGATATCAGTGGTGGTGGACATGGCAGCACAAGTGGACTATCAAGCATTGATCGAAGAGGACCGTCTAAGCAAACATGGGTTTTACTATTATGTTCCTAATGTGTTGAAAGACTTTACGACTGCGGCCATCCAAAAACAGATCGCACCACGCCCCCGTTTGAGTTTGGTTGGCAAAGAGGATCGTGGCTGCCCCTCAAGCGGCGTCGCTCGTTTGGATCAGCAGCTCGGGCAGCATTATGAAGCAATAGGCTACAAGGAGCATTGGCAGGCGTGTTGCTTGCCAGGCGGTCATGAAGAAACCAAGGAGATGAGAGCGCAGTGGATCGAATTTCTAAAACAGCACCTCCTATCAAGCTAAAGGTTAGTAAAGAGCCGCAAAAGGGTGATTTTACGAGTATCCAAGCAGCCGTGCTGGCTGCTGAAGCCTTAACAGCACCTTGTGAAATCACGATCGCCTCTGGCGTGTATCAAGAACAGGTGAAAATTTATAAAAACCAGCTTACGTTGATCGCGGAACCTAACACGTTCTTATGCTACCACTTGGCTGCCGAGCAAACCGATGAAAAAGGGCAAAAAAGAGGAACGTTTCAAACAGCGACGCTCTTTATCAATAGCCGAGAAGTCTTTGTAAAAAACCTGACCATCATCAATGACGCAGGGTATGGGCAAGCAGTCGGGCAAGCAGTTGCCGTCTATATCGAAGGGGATGACATTCGCTTCGAACGCTGTCATCTCGATGCTTTTCAAGATACCTTGTGCCTGGGTCCATTGCCAAAATATACCAAAGAAGGCGAACCAATGATCAGTCCTTGGCGAAAGACAATCTTTGACCAACAACAGAGTTTGTTTTTGCATTGCAGGATCAGTGGAACAGTCGATTTTATTTTTGGCGGTGGTTCCGCCACCTTTGAAGAGTGTCGCTTGCATTGTAAAAATACACCACAAACGAACTATGTTACTGCTGCCTCAACCAGCAAACAAGCAAGCGGGTTAACCTTCGATCGGTGCCGAGTGACAGGGGACAAAGCCTATTACTTAGGCCGTCCTTGGCGTAATGACGCCAAAGTCACCTTTTTATCCTGCTGCTTTGATCAACAGCTCGCCCCTTGCGGATGGTCTGATTGGGGAAAAACAGCAAGCCACCAAACGGTCACATTCACGGAGCGAATGTGTTGTTACCAAAGAAGTCCCCAACGTCCTGAATGGGTGACTCTTGAAGGAGTGATAGAAAAATGAGCAAGGCAAAATGGTCTGGCTGGATCGGGATGGTTCTCGCTCTGGTGTTTATGGGCGGCTTTTCCTTGGCGATCAATCAAATGACTGTCCAGCAGTTCGAAGAGATCTTTCAACGTGCGTTTCCCACTATACTGAATCAAATGACGGCAGAAGCAGCATTGGCGCAATTTCAAACACTCGGCGCTTGGTTTGGCTTCACGCTGTTGGCACTCCTGATATTGGTTTCAGTGGCGACGATGCTTGTTCGCTATCGTAATTATCGAAAGCAATCTTGTGCTATTTATTTTTTGACTGGTGTCGTGACATTGATTGGTAGTCAAATGATCGCTTTTCCGATTGCCTTTTGTTTCTTTTTAGCGGCGGGTTTTTGTTTTCTCCATCGCGATGACGGACACAAGAAAAAAACAACGGACGCAGTCAGCAAACAAGGAGGGGTTGCATGAAGGCAATAATCAATAATCCGATTTTAAGAGGGTTTCATCCTGATCCGAGTATTTTAAAAGTCGAGGATACTTATTATTTAGCGGTTTCTTCCTTTGAGTGGTTGCCAGGAATTCGGGTCTACTGTTCTCAAGATCTAGTCAATTGGTCCCATGAAACAGATATTCTGACCAATCAAGTGGATTTATTAGGCAACGCAGCAAATTGCAGCATTTGGGCACCGCAAATCAGTTACGCAAACGGACAATACTATTGTGTCTATACAAATGTTCGCAACACGACACGCCCCTTCAAAGACTGTCGAAACTATCTCATCACGGCTCCTACCATTCATGGGCCATGGAGTGAGCCCATTTACTTAAATGGTAGTGGCTTTGATCCGTCCTTGTTTCATGATCAAGAGGGGCGTATCTGGTTATTGAATGCGCTTTGGGATTATCGTAAGGATACACCAAATAAATCGGTGGGGATCGTGCTCCAAGAATACTCTGAAGCACAAGGGTGCTTGATCGGTGACAGAGTGCCAATTTTTTCTGGAACCCAGCTGGCGAAGACTGAAGCACCGCATCTTTATTACCACAATGA
Source organism: Enterococcus sp. DIV0213h (assembly GCF_051711285.1). NCBI lineage: Bacteria > Bacillati > Bacillota > Bacilli > Lactobacillales > Enterococcaceae > Enterococcus > Enterococcus sp. DIV0213h. The sequence goes on along the minus strand of NZ_JBIOMH010000001.1, from coordinate 2,255,872 downwards.
GTGTTATTACTTACTGACGGCAGAAGGAGGAACGGGTGCAGGTCATGCGGTAACAGTTTGTCGTAGTAAAACCATCACTGGACCTTATGAAGTAGATCCGCATTTTCCCATGATGCGTGCCTATCAGCGCGAAGATTCCCCTTTTCAATGTACAGGTCATGGCAGTTTGACGATTGCGCCATCAGGAGAATGGGTCATGAGCTATTTGATGACTCGGCCAGTAGAAGGGGCAGCGATCCTTGGACGAGAGACAGCACTCCAAACTGTCTATTGGGATCACGAAGGATGGCTGCGTCTTAGCAATAACGATACGATCCCAGATCAAACCATCAGGCTCGCTAGCGACGCTCAGAAGCAAAGGGCATCACCTGCTGTTTTTATTGATGACTTTAAAGGATCGTTGCAAAAAGCATGGAACGGTAGACGACTGCTGCCCAATGAAGAGTGGTGCAATCTGAGTGAGCGACCAGGGTATTTGCGATTGATCGGCGGAGAATCGATGCAATCGAACTTTCATAAGCACTTATTGGCGATTCGTCAACAAGACTTTTGTTTTGAAGCTGAAACAGTGATGGAATACCACCCCCAATCGTTCAATCAGATGGCTGGATTGTCGCTTTTCTTAAATGAAGAAAACTATTTGTTTTTCTACGTAACCTATGATGAAAAAGAAGACAAGGTCCTTCGGTTGCTGCGGTGTTGTGAAGGAGAATTTCACTTGTTCCCAGATAAATTGCCCCTCGCTGCTGCAAGTGAGCCGATTGGATTGAAAGTAGTCGGTTCTTATCTAGAAGCCCAATGGTTCTATCGGCAATCACAAACGTGGCATCCCTTTAAAAAGCAAAACATCCAGTTCTTGTCTGGTGGTTTTACGGGGAATTTCATTGGAATCAGTGCCCATGATTTAGATCACTTTGGCAAAAGCTATGCCGATTTTGAATATTTTACGTATCAAGGGAAAGATCCGCTCGATGATGGCTCCCTAAAAATAGAGAAAGAAGGTTAACAAATGAAAAAGTTGAAAGTTGCAAGTTTATTATTATGTGCTGGACTGTTTTTAGCAGGCTGCGGCGATGGTGGAGGTTCACCTGAAGGACCAGAAAGCGAAGGGAAATCAAGTATTTCTTGGATGGCGATGCTACATACTGCTTCCCCACCATCTGGAGATGTCACGCAAAAGCTAGAAGAATACACAGGGGTCGAGATCGACTTTACGTGGGTGCCAGATGCTTCAAAAACAGAACGCTTGAATGCAGCATTGGCGTCGAATTCTTTAGCAGATATCGTTAGTCTGACAGAAATCAATAACACAACCGTCCGCAGCTCACTCGCATCTGGAATGTTCTGGGATGTGGAACCCTATTTAGAAGAGTTCCCGAATTTGGCAGAAATTTCCGAAGATCGGTTAGAGTCTTCTCGAATTGATGGTCGAATCTACGGCGTTCCGTTTTTAAAACCGATCGCGCGTTATGGCGTCCTTGTCAGAAAAGATTGGTTGGATAATTTAGGCTTGGACGTGCCGTCGACATTAGAAGAATTAGCAGCTGTTGCCCAAGCCTTTACGGAAGATGATCCAGATGGAAACGGTGCGGATGATACGGTTGGTTTCGTAGAGCGTGATGAGTCCTTTAACGTTGGGTTCCGTTCACTTTCAGGTTACTTTGGTGCAGACAATTGGTTTACGATCACGGATGATGATGAAGTGATGCCATCCTTTATGCAACCAGAATACAAAGAAGCAATGGAATGGTTCCGTAATATCTATGATAACGGCTGGATGAATTCTGATTTTGCGGTAATGGCGAAAAATGATCAGAAGAACTATATCGTTCAAGGTCGTGGTGGGATCGTATTGAGTGGTTTGCAAGAAGTACGTAACTACATTGATGATGCAGCTGGTACTGATGAAGAGCATATGGAATGGGTCTTGATCAATGATATCGTCCATGAAAATGTGGAACGTCGTATCCTTTCTGATACCAATGGCGGAATGGGCGGCTGGTTAGCCATTCCGAAAAACAATGTTGAAACCGAAGAAGACTTACGTGTTGTTTTGAAATTTATCAATGATTTGATGGACGAAGAGCCGTTTACGTTGATGACGCAAGGGATCGAAGGTGTTCATTATGAAATTGATGATGAGGGTGTCTATGTCCGTTTAGATGATACGAAGTGGCAACAAGAAGTACAACCATTTTCTTCGTCTCGTCCATCCGAATTAGTAACAGTTTTCCCTTCAAGCAACCCATATGTCAACTTAGCCAATGAAAAGATTCGCGAAAATGAAGAGTTTGCGGTGATCAATCCTGCACAATCGCTGACCTCTGAAACCTATGATCGTTCATGGTCAAGCTTGATTGAAGGAATCTCAGACGCTTACTACCAATATATGACTGGGGAAATCGAGATCGATGGGTTTGATACAGCGATCGAAACCTTCTTAAGAAATGGTGGACAGCAAATCATTGACGAGTTCACGGAAGACTATCGTTCACAACAATAAAGGTCCCAAAAGGTTCTGATCATCTATTGAGAAGAAATGGATGAAGTGAGGAGCCGCTACTGCTGAAAGATTTGAAGACCAAGACCAGTTGAAGTGATTGGCTGCTTGGTCTTCTTTTTGCTTCAAAAGCAGTGAAGAAAGGAGAAGCTATGTTTCAACTAACTGTTCGGGGGCATGATTTAAAGAATTATGGGTCCCCAGAAGAATTAGCGCAAAAAATTGCCGCCCAAAACATTCATAACATTCAATTTGCATTAAATAAATCCTTCCCGCAATGGGCAGAGCCAGAGCAATTAAGCCCTGGTTTAGGCCGCTTTTTCAAACGAGTTTTTGGTCAATCTCACGTTCAGGTCGCTTTATTAAGTTGTTATTGTAATCTGATCCATCCTGATCTGGAAAAACGGGAAACGATTTTATCCAGATTCGAGACCTATCTCGCACATGCCAAATATTTTGATGCAGCTATGGTCGCAAGTGAAACTGGTTCGGTTTTGCCAAATATGGGGTATACCGAGGAAAATTTTAGTGACGTCGTTTTCGATGATTTGGTTCAGGTGATCAAGCGTTTGGTCCAAGTGGCTAAGAGACATCAAGTGATGCTAGGAATTGAAGCAGGCTTGAATCATCCACTATCATCGATCGACCGAATCGAAGAATTGCTGGAACGGGTACCCTCTGACTATTTAGGGATCATCTTTGATCCAACCAATCTGATTACTGCGAAGAACTATCAAGAGCAAGTCGCTTTGACAAGGGAAGCTTTTTCCCGCTTTGGCGATGCCATCGTTTGCTTGCACTTGAAAGACTATCAAGTAATCGATGGGAAAATCAAGGTAGTCCCATTGGGAGAAGGAATGATTGATTATCAACAACTATTGGCCATTACCGCTGAATACAAGCCATATTGTTATGTTGTGTTAGAAGGGACGACCGAAGAAGCGATGCAGCCAGCCATTTCACTGATTGAAGCATTGAAAAAGTGAGGCAGATGTCTTTGATTGTGACTGATGCGGAAATGCTTTATTTCAAGGAATCACGGGAGATCACGGAATCCTTTCCTCAGCAAGCAGATTTATTTACTTACTAAAAGTTAGTGTTATACTTAAAGGTACAAGTGAATTTAACTGTTTAGAAAAGAGGAAATAGCGATGACAATGATTCAATCCACCTATCAAATCGATGCAACAGCCGCAATTGGCAAAGTCGTTTTAAAAGTAGCAAACATAGAAAAAATGAGCCAGTTTTATTCGGACGTGATCGGCCTGACTTTATTGGAGCAAAGTGTAGATCACGCGCGATTAGGCGTGGGAGCGCAAGCGCTTTTAGTTCTAGAGAAGGTGAGTGATCCGTTGCCTTTGACACGGAAAACAGGCCTTTTCCATACGGCGTTTCTTTTGCCTAGCCGTAAAGACCTAGGAAATATGCTGATTCATTATTTGGAAGCCAAAGCTCCCCTCGATGGTGCCAGCGATCATGGGTATAGTGAAGCGTTATACCTGAGCGATCCAGAAGGAAATGGGATCGAAGTGTATCGTGACAAACCGATGAGTGAATGGGATATTCGAGCAGATGGTGAGATCGTAGGCGTTACTATCGAAATGGACGCGCAAGGCGTCCTGGGAGCCGCTGACCGATCCCAAACGACCTTTCCAGTTGGCACCACGGTGGGGCATGTCCATTTGAAAGTGGCGGACTTGGCAAAAACAGAAGAATTCTACACAGAAGTTTTAGGCATGCGTTTGACCTCAGATTTTGGTAGCCAAGCAAAGTTTTTTGCTGCTGGTTCGTATCATCACCATATCGGATCGAATATTTGGATGGGAAGAAATGTTCCAGCTATGGAAGAACAGGATCTAGGCTTAGCGTACTTTACGATCGTTTTGCCAGCTTTGGCTTTTTCTACGTTACGAAGTCATCTCAAGGCAAGAGGCGTTTCGTATGAGTTAGAAACAGACAGCCGCTTGCATTTGACTGATCCGAATGGGATCAATCTGATCATCGAAAGAAAGAATCAGCCTTAAGATGGAGGTTTTTTCATTCATGAAATGAGAGAATAACCTATAATCAAGTAAAAGGAGAGCAAGCATGAAAAAAAACGGGGCGGGACAATCACTATTTCTAGCATTATTGATCAGCATGGGCTTATTTTTCTTTGTCCAAGGGAAACAATTAATAGAAAGTGGGGCGTCTCCTGTGATTTTTATTGCTTTTTCGGCTTTTGCAGGAATTATCGGAGTTGGTGTCTATGGTCTTCAAGCAATAATGAAGCAGCATCGGAGCAAAGCCATGGTACCAATCAAAACCAAAAAATAAAGAAACCGACCAATCTTAAACAGGAAGATTGGTCGTTTTTTTGTTTAAGCTAAGACAAAATGGGAAATGGGGTCTCGTCCCCTACAGATTAATTTTCCATGTTTTCAATCGCAAATTCGATCTCATCAGGTGAGAAGCCGTTCCCTTCAAGATGAGCAGCCATATTTCTTTGACGGATCCCTAACACCCGACGGGATTGATTGGCGCGTCCTAAAGCATGGCGATACCAATCTACATCTAGGGTTTCTAGTGCCCATTGTGTTTCCTCCGCAGTAAAACCTTCTGTTTCTAACAGTTCTGCCATCTCTTGTTTTGAATAAAAGCGACGATTTCCTTGCGCTCTAACGAGGAAAAAGGCTTCACGTTCTCGTTCTGTCGCATTGTTTTCGCGCTCATAGCGTGCTGCTACAGTCGGGGCGAGATGAAACCCTGCTAAAATCGTTTCCTCGGTCACTTCGTTATCAAACACGTAGGTTCTGAACTGAAAACGATTGTCGTTTTCCAGTTCAAGCCATAGTGATTCAACCAGAAATCGATAACCGTATGGAATCGTTTCATAAACAGCATCAGCAATTTCGTAAAAATAAGCGGAAACGGCTTCGTAAGGAGTCATTATCTCGGGAACGATTTCCGTCGTTTGTCCATTAAACAAAGTGATTGCGGAAGGGTAGGTCTCACCAGCATTCGTAAATGTGAGAATCCCTACTGGCTCATGTTTTGTTGAAAAGACATTCATGGTCACACCGTTCGCCAAATCAATCGCACTCTGCCACTCGATTTCTTGGTCATCGCTTTGTTGGTGTAAGTGTTCAAGTGTATCAGGTGTCAAACCAAGCTTTTCTCGTGTATCTTCATTAATTCCTTCTTCATCGGCAAGAGGATTGTTTGCTCCAGCGGTCACTAGTGCTAAATCCTCTTCGTATTCGTTGAATAATTCTTGCAATTTTGCTCGTCTACTGACGATGATCGGGCTCTCTTCATGGATGGCAAGTAAGGCTTCGATACGGCCATTCCGAGCGGCAACCCAACTGGGCATATCCAGATAGCGAGCTTCGATCGCTTCTTGAGCGAGTGCGATCATTGTTTCCGTGTTTTCAATGAATGCCGCCTTGTGTTTTGAGTTGCTATTGACCTGGTCTAGAAAGGCCAATTCTGCTTCTTTGCCTCGAATCATCAGTTCGAGATTTTCAATACTTAAATCATAAGTAAGATTTTCTGCATGATAGGTATGTTCCCAACCAGCATCTAAAGCTGCACCGATGCGTTCAGAAAGTTCCTCAGGGCTTGCTGAATTTATCGTCCCACATCCTGAAATCAGGGACAGTATTAGTAATAAAGGCAACAAAACTTGTTTTTTCATTTTTCTCCTCCTCGTGAGACTCTACTAAACCTCGCCATTTTGTACGAATGAACGCCTTAGATCGAGCTCTTTCTTGAGTATAAACATAGCCACAATATAAGGGACATCAACTGACCCCCAAAGTTAGACCAAAAAACCTAACTTTTTGGGGTCACTACAACAGCATAAGGGCATCGCGATGCCCTTTTCTTCGCTAGCTTTTAGTTACCTATGTTTGTCATCGCGTAGTCGATTTGTTCTTCTGAAAAGTCTTCAAAAGTCAATAACCGGCGAATGTTGTCAGGAGGAAGACTCATCAAGGAATGGTAACTATTTGCTTTCTTCAACGCCTGCTCGTTCCAATCAATCGTGAGCTGATCAACTGCCCATTGTGCATCATTATGGGTAAACCCTTCAAATTCTAATTGCTGTATCAATCGTGCACGTGAGAAAGCCATGAGGTTCGTAAAGGATTCGGCACGAGCGATCGCTCGTCTTTGTTCTGAAGATCCTTCATTCTCGGTCTGAGTTTGTTCGTCATTGTTTTGCTCTTGCTGCAAAGCCGTAGCTGCTTCTTGTTTGGCGTTTGCTTCTTGAAGCTGTTGATACACGGTAGTGACCATGTCTTGATCAATGTCATGATCAAAGCCATAGGTCATCACCGCCAGCTGATGTTCATCAGAAGATTGATCGAATCGATTCATAAACATCATTGATTCACGAGGAATATTTACGGCGAGCGCTCGTAAAATCGTTTCATAGAAAGCAGCTTTTTGCTCGTCGGCAGTTTCCCGATTCAGAACAGTAAACCCAGATGCGTACTCCTCATCGGGCATCGCAAAAACGAAGACGTCAACATTCGTTTCGCTTGTGTGGTAAACAGTGGCAGTGAGTCCATCGTCAAGTTCGATTGTGCGATGAAGAGTAAGCGCATCTTCTGTGAGCTGCTGAAGCTGCTCGATATCGTCTGCCAAAAGCCCCAGCTTTTCCCGCGGGTCGGCTTCAGGAATCGTTTCGTTTGCTACCTCTAGTAGACTGTTGAGGTTGTCTTGATTACTGAGAATGATAGGGCTCCGTTCATGAATCGCAGCCAGAGCCTGGCTATAACCAATGCGAGCGGCAAACCAAGCAGGGACATCGATCCGACGCTCCACTAACGCTCGTTCAGCGGTTGCCATCAAATCAATCGTGTGGCTGATCAATTGCTGAAGGTCTTCGTCGGAAGAATCAAGTTCTTCCAAAATAGCCAGTTCGGCTTGGCTGCCTGCAATCAGCAATTCTAAGGTCGCTGGTTGATAATAGGCCCAACCCGTTCCAGACTGGTTTGTATATTCCAGTCGTGCGTCGATGCCAAGCGCAACGGTCTCTGACAGTTCTTCATCTGCCTTCGTGCAGCCGATAAGCAAAATAACGAATGACAATAGGGTGATCAGTATTCTTTTTTTCATTAGACTCCTTCTTTCTATCGAAAGTAACTGAGAAAACGGTCGGCAGAGGTTGGTTCATCTGGGGGAAGGAGGAGGGCAGGTGAATGGAAAAAATGTTGAAAAGATTTCCATCACAAGTTCATTCAAGCAATTGTTTCTGATACGCTAATAAGAAAAAACGGAATATCGAACCAAATTTTATGAATAGTCGTTATATTATTCATTTTATATGAAAAATATCACTAAATGCAACGATAAAAGGATTTTTATTGGATTTTTTATCTTTGGGGAAAGGAAGGTTACTCTCAACTTTTGAGGAGTAGGTACTCAAGATCAAAGCGATCGAGGGAATTCATTGAAGGATCACCAAGGGGGGATCTTTTGTGCAAACAAAAAAAAGCTTCCCACAATGGGGAAGCTGTAAGGATGCGGAAAATGGGATTTGAACCCACACGAGCGATTGCTCACAAGACCCTCAATCTTGCACGTCTGCCATTCCGTCATTTCCGCAAATACTATAGAAGGAAACGCAGGCTGAGGTAGTTCTGTCACGCCGCGTCTAGAAAATATCTTACCTGATTTTCAGCAGGTTTGTCAATAACTTTTCCAAATGCTATTTGAAAGAATTTTCAGACTTTAGATTGCATTTTTTTCCATAAAAGGTATGCTAAAAGAATGAATAATTTTTTTTTGAGAGGAGAGCAAATGAACTATTTTAAAAACCAACTGGCAAAAGCTGTTAAGCAGAAAACATTCATCTTCCTACTCATTGGAGCCTTTAGTTTAGGCTGTTGTTTTTCCATTTATTTGAAACTGATGGAACCTGTCAACTTGCCTGCTACCATTACCGCAGAAAAAGCGGAGGCTTCACGGCTTGTTGATCGCTACCAAGCCAATCAATCTGGTTCACCGGATGACCAAGAGGTATATCAGCTATTACTTGATAACAATACTCTGACCTCACGGCAGCTGTCCAACTTGATTATGGAGGAATATGAACGATTTAATCAAACGAGTATTCAAATGGCGGAGCTAAAAAAGCAGATTTGGGCGTCTTCAGTTGATGACAAAGCCTTTTTACCGCCGATGTGGTCGATCGAACAAGAGCAAACGGTCTATCAAGCCTTAGCCGAGCAAGAAAAAGATCCGGTTCTCACGGCTGCCAATACCCAGACGGCTGTCGCTTTGGCAATAACGTTTTTACTGAATTTTGGGTTCTTCTTCTGGGCATTTTTTGCTAGTGACAATTTATTAGAAGAAAGAGAACACTTCTCCTTGATCCGCTCATACCCACAGATTTTCCCGATTCGGATGGTCAGTAAGGTTTTTGTCAAAACGATCACCAATTTAGGAATCTTGCTTGTGTTTTTCTTAGGCGTCTTTCTGTCCATGAGCCTTCTGGGGGAGTTCGGGGATTGGCAGTATCCAGTAGCCGTCTATCTCAGTGGGGATTGGGTAGCCTTACCTTTTTGGCAGAGTGTTTTATCTAGTATGGTTTCTTTTGCCTTGCTGATTGGTTTGATCGAATGCTTAGGTTTTGTCATGAACATGGTCGCAGCCAATCGATACGTCTCTTTCTTTTTACTGGTGCTTTTTTATGGATTCGGCTTGATTCCGATGCTGCAAAAGATCCCTATATTACCAGTTCATCTAGCTGCTATGGAGAAATTTTATTCGGGTGCCTTTGCTTTGGGCTCTGGCACTTCTTGGGGCGTCTATGCCAGTTGGCTGCTGACGCTAGTGTGGATCTTCCTTTGTTTAAGCATCATGCTTGTTGCGGATAAACAGAATCGCTTGTTGAGAGGAGGTAAAGGATGAAAGACTATTTTTTCTTTGAATTACGCCAGCTGTTAAAAAGCAAGAAAACCATCGGCCTTTTTTGCTTGCTGCTGATCTACAGCGGCGTTTACAGTTTTTGGCAAAGAGACTTTCGCCCGATTGAACGAGTAGATAAAACAGAAATGCAACAACGCTATACCGTGCGACAAGATTTTCTTGATCAACAAGCAGCCAATCCCTCTGACCATTGGTCGGCATTCATGGCAGTCGAAATGTTTACCCCATGGAATGAAGCAGAAAAACAACGGCTCGACGCGCTAGCCGAGAAAGACTGGCAAGCATACGCACAAAGCACAAGTACTTGGTACCATCTCGCTTTGCAATTTACCGATGAACGAAATATTTTTTATACCCCTGATTATTACACGTTTCGAAATTACTATGCTGGGTATGACGGGCGCTTTGGCTATGCATCAACCGCAAAACTGATGGAAGCTTTTAGCCAGCTGCCCAATAGCAAACTCTCTCAAGCAGTCATGGAGCAAAAAACGGGGGTGCAAGCATTACAGCGAAGCTTTACTGAATATTTACCAATTCTATTAATTGCTGTTTCTTTATTTTTGGCGATCGATTGTTTACCAAAAGAACGAAGACATAAATCCCTGTTTCTTTCACTGCCATTATCGGCAGAAGAGATCCTTTGGAGTAAAACGGCAGCGTTGATGGTTGGTTCTGCAATCGCAACGCTAGGAACCATGTTCTTTATCTGGTTTGGCTCTGGTATTCAATTCGGCTTTGGTTCCTTGGAACTGCCAGTCACGATTTTATCATCGTCCTTTGATGCCCGCTACCCGATCACAGATTTCAATGCTTTTGAAACACAAGCCATCGGTCTTTTTTTAAGTCAATGTTTTCTTGCAACGCTTTTCTTGCAGTTTCTTTATTGTCGCGGCATCTTGCTGTTCAGTGCCCTGTTTCGCTCAGAGCTGATTAATCTGCTTGTGGCTGGTTTTTGTTTGCTTTCGCCCTTTCTTTTCCAACGACGCTGGTTTAGTGCCTACCTTGATAAAACGCTGTATGTCTATCTGTATCAAAATGTGGGACAAGTCCTTTCAGGCTGGACACGCTTTTACTTTGGTTCTGCAGGATTTACGATGGAAAAAGGCTTACTTTTATTAGGCGGCGTTTGGCTTCTGATCGAATTGTGTTTCTTTTTGACGATCCAACGCAAAAAATTTCATTTGGCATAGGAGGAACGATATGTTAGAACTGAAAAATGTGACTGTCACGTATACGAGAAAAGTATTGGATCAACTTTCCGTTGCTTTTTCTCCCGGGGAGATCGTCGGGTTAGTCGCCCCTAACGGCACTGGGAAATCCACACTATTGAATGTGGCGATGAATTTCATCCAGCCGAATGAAGGCGCAGTATTTTTAAACGGCAGTCAAGTATATGTGACCAAAAAATCAGAAGTGGCAGCGCATCAACAAATTTCATTTTTTCCTGACCAAAATGATTTGTACAATGATTTAAGCGGACTCGAGCATTTGAAACTGTATCAGCGAATGTGGCGTTCAGAGGAACGCGTGGTGGAAGAAACGATTGCTCGTTTGCGAATGAGCGATTATATCAAACGCCCAGTGGGAACCTATTCGCTGGGGATGCGGCAACGTCTGTGTTTTGCGATGCAGATCGTGACAGATACGCCATACATGCTGATGGATGAGGTGATGAATGGCTTAGATCCGACAAATGTCGAATTGATCTCTAATGTGTTGAAAGCCTTGCGGGAGCAAAAGAAAGCGATCGTGATCGCTTCGCATATTCTGACGAATTTAGATTCTTACGCGGATCGGGTCTTGTTTTTAAAAGACGGTAAGATCATTCACGAATACCTTGGCCGCAAGTCGTTGGTCAATGAACCGTTGTATGTAAAGACGGACTCGGCGGATTTCTTGGTGGCTTTTCCAGAGTTAACGACAGTGACTATCGATCTGCAAGGGCGAATCTATCTAGTAGAAATCAGCGATCCGCAGCTGCCGCAACGTTTTATCGCAGCAGGAATCACTGATTTTTCGGTGGGGCATTTGGCGTTAAATGAATTGTACTTGAAGTATTTTCCTGAAAATTCCTGAATGAACCAAATTCAGTGGATGAACGCAGGGCAAGCCCTCTCGACCGAGAGGTGAAAAATTTTCGCCACAGTTAAAATTTTTTTGCTATAATAGGTTCAATCTGAAAAGAGATCAACGACGAGAACCAATAACCTGACGTTGACCTATGGTTAAAGGAGAAATGGAATATGAAGAAATTTTCAAAGTCGTCAAAACTTGAAGGGGTCAGTTATGATGTACGCGGCCCTGTTTTAGAAGAAGCTGATCGGATGCAAGAAGAAGGCATCAGTATCTTAAAATTAAATACTGGGAATCCCGCGCCCTTTGGCTTTGAAGCCCCAAATGAAATCGTTAGAGATTTAATCATGAATGTGCGAGAGTCGGAAGGCTATTCTGATTCAAAAGGGATTTTCTCGGCCCGTAAAGCGATCGAGCAATATTATCAATTACAAAAATTTCCTGATGTGACCATCAATGATATTTACACAGGTAATGGTGTTTCCGAGCTGATCACGATGTGTATGCAAGGGTTATGTAACAATGGGGACGAAGTGCTCGTGCCGATGCCAGACTATCCTTTGTGGACTGCTTCGATCTCATTAGCTGGCGGAAAACCCGTCCATTATATTTGTGATGAACAAGCAGATTGGAATCCTGATATCGAGGATATCAAAGCCAAAGTAACCAGCAAGACGAAGGCCATCGTCATTATTAATCCAAATAATCCCACTGGCGCCGTTTATCCGAAAGAAGTTTTGCAACAAATCGTCGAGGTTGCTCGTGAGCATGACTTGATCATTTTCTCCGATGAGATCTATGACCGTTTAGTCATGGATGATTATGTCCATGTACCGATTGCTACACTAGCACCAGATCGCTTCGTTGTGACGCTAGGCGGTTTGTCTAAGTCTCACCGAGTGGCAGGCTTCCGCGTTGGCTGGATGGTTCTCAGCGGGGATAAGTCCAATGTCAAAGACTATATCGAAGGCTTGAATATGTTGTCATCGATGCGGCTGTGTTCCAATGTTTTATCGCAACAAATCGTCCAGACTGCATTAGGCGGCTATCAAAGCTCCGATGAGCTGCTGCTGCCAGGTGGTCGAATCTATGAACAAAGAGAGTTTATCTACAAGGCAATCAATGATATTCCTGGATTGTCAGCAGTGAAACCGAAAGCAGCCTTTTATATTTTTCCTAAAATTGATATTCAGCGCTTTAACATTACCAATGATGAACAATTTGTTCTCGACTTTTTACATGAACACCATATTTTGTTGGTGCACGGCGGTGGGTTCAATTGGCAACAGCCCGATCATTTCCGTATCGTCTACCTTCCTAATATGGAAGATTTAAAAACGACTGCTGAAAAAATGACAGAATTCTTGGCAGCGTATCGCCAGAAGTAAGTACATGAAAAAGCACCGCTCCTTCAGCGATCGTGAGGGAGCGGTGCTTATGTTTTTATTCGGTAACTGGTTGACAAATTTTTTTGCTGACAATCATCCGATTGGTAAACTTATCCAGCATTTCAGCACTAGGATCGGTCACTTGAACGAGGACCGAATTTTCATATTCCCGTTCGATGATCCCTTGGTATTTTTTGCCTTCCCATGTAAAAAAGATCGTACTGTCGATCGTCATCTTAACACCTCATTTGAAATTGTGGAAAAATAACAAGACATTCTTGAAATTGCTTTCCTTTTTGTCATTATGTGCTAAAATAAAGAAAATTAAAAATGCGAATTCGCATTTTTGACAAGAAACGTTCGATTTTTTTAGAATTCCCCCTGGAGGACGATTATGAAAAAAAGAGATGAATCTTTTGGTCAAAATATCCGTTCAATTCGGTTGAAACGAAAGATGACCCAGAAGATGTTAGCGGAAGATATTTGTTCGCAAAGTGTGTTAAGTCGTATCGAAAACAACGAAGAGCTGCCCAATGTCTGGGTGATGTACCAAATCTGCCAACGCTTAGGCGTCACCTTAGATCAAGTAATGATGCTTCATTCGGAAGAGATCAACAAAACCAATCAAATCTTTGCCGAGATCGAATCACATTTTGTCCATAAACAATTTCAAGAAATGCGGGAAAAAATGGAAGACAAGGCGATCAAGGATTATCTGTATCTGGATTCAGATATGCAAATGTATTACTACTATCTAGGCAGCTGTGATTATTTCCTCGATCAAAACTATGATGCCGCCCTTGAGGCGCTGAAAAAAGGATTGGCCTATTCCTATCAACAGGATAAGACCAATGTTTCGGTGATGGAAATTCGTATCCTGAGCTGCATGGGTCGTGTCTATAGTGATTTGCTGCAACTGGGTGAGGCGCGTTTTTACTTAGAAAAAGCCTACGATGCCATGCATGCCTTGCCGCCAGAGCGACTGTCCACAACGCTGACCAAAATTTATTACAACTATGCGGTCTTTTTAAAAGAGCAACAAGAAGACTGTCGCGCGCTAAAAGTAACCAACGAAGGCATTGCTCTAGCGAGAGAGAAAAATAGCTTATATTTTCTAGAAGAATTGTTTGAACTAAAAGGACAATTGCTTCAAAGACTAAAAGAAGAAAAAGCAGCTGAAAAAAGTTTTCAACTGTATCGTGCCGTCATGGATATTCGCCAATCAGACAAAGTGGTGTAGACCTTTCTTGACTTCTGCTGCAAATAAGAGTACTTTTAAGGAAGAAAAGAAATAGAGGAGCGATCAAGATGAATAAATATATTTACGCAGACAAATTCTTTCTGAAATCAGCGGTTCATGGCCCTGGTTACTTGGAGGTCAAGGAGGGAAAATTCGGCGCGATCGTCGATGAAGTCCCTGCTGGTGCAGACGTAGAAGATTATTCAGGCAAATGGGTAGCACCGGGTCTTGTGGATACTCATATCCACGGGTTTATGAACCATGATGTGATGGATAACGATGCAGAAGGCATCAAAGCCATGTCAGAAGGTCTTTTGTCTTGTGGTGTGACATCTTTCTTACCGACAACTTTAACATCTAGCAAAGAACGGTTGCGGGATGTTGCTGAAACCGTTGGGAAAGTCAAAGACGAAGTTACAGGAGCGAAGATCCAAGGGATCTACTTTGAAGGACCGTTCTTTACTGAAGAACATAAAGGGGCACAAAATCCGATCTATTTTGGTGATCCTGATATTGATACCTTCCATGAATGGCAAGAAGCTTCTGGTGGAATTATCAAGAAAATCGCCTTGGCTCCTGAGCGCGAAGGTGTGAAGGAATTTGTTTCGCAAGTGACGGAAGAAGGCGTAGTGGTTGCACTAGGGCATAGTAACGGAACGTTACAAGAAGCGCAAACAGCAGTAGAAGCTGGTGCCAGTGTCTTTGTTCATGCCTTCAACGGAATGCGCGGATTAAACCATCGTGAACCTGGAATGGTCGGCGCCTTACTTTCATTAAAAGAAGTTTTTTCTGAGTTGATTTGTGATGGCCACCATGTGCATCCTCAAGCAGCTGAGATCTTAATGGAAAAAGCTGGTCATGACCATGTGGCCTTGATCACCGACTGTATGATGGCTGGCGGTATGCCAGACGGTGATTACATTTTAGGTGAATTTCCAGTAGTGGTAAAAGATGGCACGGCTCGAATGGAAACAGGCAATCTTGCTGGCAGCATCTTGAAACTAAAAGAAGCCGTGAAAAATGTTGTAGAGTGGGGAATTGCTACTCCTCAAGAAGCGGTCATGATGGCCAGCTTGATCCCAGCGATCAGCTGCAAGATCGACCACGCTTGCGGTATGATCAAACAAGGTCGTCCAGCTGACTTCATTGTTTTGGATCAAGAAATGAATTTAGCAGCCACTTATTTAGATGGTGTTTGCCGTTACCAAGCATAAAATGAAACAATCTGCTTCAAGAAACAAGAAGAGAGCTTCTCTTGATCTGTTTTTTGAGCAGATTTTTTTATTTTCAGTTATGATGAAAGAAAACGGTATTCTTAGAAGGGGAAGGTGGCAAATTGAAGACGATTTTAGTTACGGGTGCCAACGCTGGCATGGGCTTTGCAACAGCCAAACAATTGGCAGAATTGGGGATGCATGTGATTTTGTATTGCCGTTCTGCCGAACGAGGACAGGCAGCACAGCAACGTTTGAAGGAAGAGACAGGCAATCCAAGCATCGATCTAGTGATCGGTGATTTGGGGTCGTTGGCTAGCGTACGCAAGTCAGCCGCTGAAATCAATGCCCGCTTTGAGAAATTGGATGTACTGATCAATAATGCGGGCATCGTCAATTTAAAAAAAGAGCGAACAGCCGATGGATTTGAACAAATGCTGGGCGTAAACTACGTGGGGCATTTTGAACTGACCCGTCAGTTATTGCCGCTAATAAAACGTGCGGATGCTGGTAGGATCGTTAATGTTGCTTCTGGTGCTTACAAATTTGTAAAGAAAAAGGATCAGCGCTTTTTCGATGTGGCGAATTTTTTGCCTTGGCGGGAATATGGCCGCTCAAAAAAAGCCCTGATTTTATTTACAGATGCGCTTGCGTTTCAACTGCGCAATACGACCGTTACTGCCAATGCCTTGCATCCGGGAGCTGTGGCGACCAGCTTAGGGGTCAGCCGACAAACAGGATTTGGTCAATCTGTCTACAAAATGCTCACGCCTTTTTTCAAAACACCAGAGGAAGGGTCTGATACAGCGATATATTTGGCACTAAGCCCCGAGGTGGCTGGCATTAGCGGGCGCTACTTTGTCGATCGGCAGGCAGTGCCGACGGAGATCCTTGATGAGCGGCAGCAAGCGCAAAAACTTTGGGAAGAAACCCAGCGAAGAATTGCCGACCAAGCACAATGATTGGTTTTTGTTCTTTGTCAATCAAATGAGATGGAAGTGTAAAATCGATTCTGGGACAGAATGAGCATCATTTTGTCTCAGATTTTTTAATTTGATAAAATAAGCTGCTTTTTTGCTGTTTCTTTCGCAGGAATAAGTATGATACACTATTAAGCGAGAAAGCGCATGCGGCGCTGGAATTCTTGGAGGAACATAATGAGTTATATCGAAGTTGTGAAAGAAGTGAAGAAATACACAATGGGCGACACGGTCATTGCTGCTAATGATGGTGTTTCGTTTTCCGTAGAAAAAGGAGAGATCGCACTGATCCTTGGTCCTAGTGGCGCTGGTAAGTCCACCGTTTTGAACATATTAGGCGGAATGGATCAATGTGATAGTGGCAAAGTGATCGTTGATGGAACAGATATTGCTGGCTTTGATGCCAAACAATTGACGACCTATCGCCGCAAAGATGTCGGTTTTGTCTTTCAGTTTTATAATTTGGTCCCTAATTTGACAGCCAGAGAAAACGTTGAACTCTCAGCACAAATCGTGCCAGAGGCACTTGATGCTGCTGAGATCTTGACTCAAGTTGGGCTTGGTGATCGCTTGGATCACTTTCCAGCGCAATTGTCTGGTGGCGAGCAGCAGCGAGTCACGATCGCTCGTGCTATTGCGAAGAAGCCCAAATTGCTGCTTTGTGATGAACCAACTGGGGCACTTGACTATGAAACGGGGAAACAGATTCTAGCAATTCTAGAAAAAACGGCTCGCGAGACTGGGACGACCGTTTTGATCATTACACATAACAGCGCATTGGCTCCCATGGCTGATCGCGTGATCCATATCAATGATGCAAAGGTCCGCAAGATGGAAAAAAATACTCATCCGATTCCAATTGCCTCTATTTCTTGGTAAATGCCTATGAAAAAAACATTATTACGTTCCAGTTTACGTGAAATCAGGCAAGCACCCGGGCGGTTTTTGTCCATATTAGGCATTATCTTTTTAGGGGTCGCTTTTTTTGTGGGGATCAGTGCAACTGGTCCGAATATGGAACAAGCAGCTGAAGATTATTTTGCTCGCCAGAAATTAGCTGACTTTACGATTGCGTCAACTTTAGGGTTGTCGACTGCCGATCGGGAAATCATTGAAGAAATGCCTGGTGTCACGTCTGTTGAAGCAGAGCAGATCGCCGATATCAATGCCGAAAATCACCGTGCCGTGATCCGTGTCTTTTCCCTTTCGAAGGAGCGGCAAGTCAATCAATATCAGGTGACTTCTGGTCGATTGCCGCAAAAGTCAGGGGAAATTGCTTTGGATCAAGCGGCACAAAGCAGCGGTGGGTTTGCACTAGATGAAACTTTTGAACTGCCAGAAAGCGGTGAAAACCAGCTAGAAACGCACACTTACACGATCGTTGGCTTTGTCAATAGTCCCGAATTTATTGAGAATTTTCATCGAGGCAATAGTACCGTTGGGAATGGGACGGTCGATTACTTTGCAGTAATTCCAGAAGAAGATTTTAAAGAAACTGCGTATGCTAGATTGTTAGTTCGTTTTGATGAGCTATCGCAAGTGGCTAGCTATTCAGAAGCATATCAGACAAAAAGGGATCAAGTAAGTGATGAAGTAGAAGAACGGTTGGCTCCGCGGGCACAAGGA
Organism: Enterococcus sp. DIV0213h; assembly: GCF_051711285.1. NCBI lineage: Bacteria > Bacillati > Bacillota > Bacilli > Lactobacillales > Enterococcaceae > Enterococcus > Enterococcus sp. DIV0213h. Next base: position 2,237,930 of record NZ_JBIOMH010000001.1, on the reverse strand, counting down.
CGGCGGCAAGAGTTGATCGATGAAGCGCAACCAGCCATTGATGAGGCCAAAGAACAGATCCGTGATGGCGAAGAAGCATTGCAGCAAGCGCAAGCGGAACTTGACGACGCAACAGAGAAATTGGCGCAGGCGCATCAGGAGTTGACGGAACAAGAAGCAGCTTTTCAGACAGAGATTCAAACTGCCCAAGAGCAATTGAATGGAGAAGCGCAAAAATTAGCTGAGGGGAAACAGGCATTGATCGAAAATCAACGCCTGCTAGATCAAAATGAACAAGCATTGATTCAGCAAGAAGCCCAAGTACAGTCAGCCCAAGCTCAGTTGGCACCCGTTTTGGCACAAAGACCTGAACTACAAAAGGGCATCCAGCAGGTAGAGGAGCAACTGGGGCTGGCATACCAAGGCATGGATCAAATCAGAAGTGTGGGTCAACTTTCTGCAGAGGAGCAAATGGCCCAGCTGCCTACCGTCTATGCACAAGTAACCGCCGCTCTGGCACAGTTGAACCTGCCGACAGATGTCCTTGGTCCGATTCCTGATCTGGAGGAAATCGATGAAACGATGATTGCTACTATGCTGACGGCAGCTGAAGATACATTGCGTCCACTCATTGCCGAAGGTGAGCAACAACGTGCGCAATTACTTGGGCAAATGGCTGCGATCAATGACCAAGAAGCGCAACTTCAGCAGGCACAACAGCAAGTCAATGCTGGCTGGAGCCAAATCAGAGCTGGGCGCCAAGAATTGGCACAAGCGCAGACCCAGATCACCCAAGGAGAGACGCAGCTGAGCGACGCTCGTGAGACCTTAGCTTCTGAAAAAGCCAAGGGTCAGTCTTTATTAGCTGCTGGTTGGCAAGAATATCGAGAAAACGAAGCAACCCTTCAAGAAAAGCTTGACGAATTTAAAGAAAAAGCACCAAAAGAACGCGAAAAACTTGAAGATGCCAAAAAAGAAGTTGCTGAAAAAGAGCAGGAATTATTGGAGCTAAAACCGGCAGTTTATCGTGTCGCGAACCGCGATGCGAATCCTGGTTATTCAGAGTACCAAGACAATGCGGAACGGGTTTCTTCGTTAGCGACGATTTTCCCAGTTATCTTCTTTTTGATTGCAGCGTTAGTCAGTCTAACCACCATGACGCGGATGATCGATGAAAAACGTAGTGAGATCGGTACATTGAAAGCATTAGGCTATCGTAACTGGGAGATTGGACAGAAATTTTTGCTTTATTCCTCTGCAGCAGGCATCACAGGTGCTGTATTGGGTCTAGCGGTCGGCTTTTCCTTTTTTCCAGCAATCATCATTCAAGCTTATGGACCGCTTTACAATCTCACGGAGTATGACACCCCATGGTATTTGCGGCTTTCATTGATTGCTGTGGGAGTCAGCTTGCTTTGCACCATCGGTATCGCGTTGTTGGTTTTACGTTTTGATTTAAGACAGTCATCGGCTTCATTGTTACGACCAAAGGCACCCAAAACAGGAAAACGAATTCTCTTAGAAAGAATCACCGTTATATGGCGGCACTTAAGTTTTATTCAAAAAGTTACAATGCGAAACCTGTTTCGCTACAAGTCCAGAATGCTCATGACCATCTTAGGGATCGCGGGATGTACCTCCATGATCTTGACTGGATTTGGTCTAAGAGATTCTATCAGCAATATCATTCCTTTACAGTTTGAGAAAATCTGGCAGTATCAGGCGGTGATCACCTTTGATGATGAGGATTCGGAAGCAATGAGTGAAACAAAAGCCGCCGCAGAAGATATTGAAGGCTTTGAAGCAGGGTTATTCTTGCATACGGAAAGTCTGACGTTGGCTCAATCGGGGGTCACGCAGCAAGAAGTAACCGTCACCGTGCCAGAAGATCCTGCGGCTTTATCGAGATTTGTCCACTTGAATGATCGGGTTTCAGGAGAAGCTTACGAGCTAGAAGGAGAGGGCGCCATCATCAATGAAAAGCTTGCTAAGTTGTTTGGATTATCGGTGGGTGATACGATAACGTTGACGAATGAAAGCGGCGAAGCATTTGAACTGAATGTGGCTGCAATCGCAGAAAACTACACAGGGCATTTTGCTTATTTGACCCCAGATGCGTATCAAAAGATCTTTCAGGCCGCCCCTTCTTACAACAGTGAGTTATTGAAATTCAGTCAGCGTTTGACGAAATCGGAGGAAGAAGCGATCGCGGCTGATTTGATGGCACAAGACAATGTCATCAATGTTTCCTTCCTCTCAGCTTCAGCGGATGCCTTAGATGACACGACAGCAACCTTGAACATCGTCATCTGGATCTTGATCTCGTCTGCGGGGGCATTAGCCTTTATCGTGTTGTACAACTTGAACAACATCAATATAGCGGAACGCATTCGCGAGTTGTCGACCATCAAAGTATTGGGCTTTTATGATCGAGAAGTGACCATGTACGTCTTTCGTGAAAATATCTTTCTGACGATCTTCGGCATTGCATTTGGTTTATTATTAGGGGTGCTTCAGCATCAATTTGTCTTACAGACCATCGAAGTCGATATCGCCATGTTTTCACCGACAGTCGAACCAATGAGCTATGTGTATGCCGCTGGATTGACCTGCTTATTTTCAAGCGTGGTAGGGATCGCAATGTATTTCAAACTGAAACATGTCAATATGATCGATGCACTGAAAGCCAATGAGTAACAAAAACAGCCTTTTCTCAGAATGATTCTGGAAAAAGGCTGTTTTTATTTTTCTTGTTTTTCTTGTTCGGAAATCTCGCCTTGGACTTCTTCTAGCATGGCTTTTAGTTCAAGCTCTTTTTGCCTCAGCACCACCAGATCTTCTTGGATCTCATCCTTTTTCTCTTCCTCAGGTGGTCGAATGACGAAATTGATCGATAGGGCAACTAACGTGCCGATAAAGGTGTCCAATACACGGTCTAAGGCGAAGATGATCGATTCCCCTTGAGGGACACTGGAAGTGATCAAAAGCATCGTCGCAATAGCAGAGATAATGCCAGAATTGTTATTGATGCCATCTGAAAAAACGATGACAAAAATGACTAGCGCTGGCAAGACAAACAATTCGATCAGAAAGTCATTTTGAAAATATTGCTTCGTCAAAAAGTAAAAAATGGCTGTACCACCACCGATCGTATTTCCTAATACCCGTGACTTACCAAAAGAGATCGTTGTGGTCAGGTCTTGTCGCAAAGAAAACACAGCCGACAAGGCAGCAATCAATGGTTGGCCACGATCAAGAAAATGAAAGAGCAGAATACAAAGCATGACAGCGATGGCTGTTTTTATCGTTCGCATACCTAAGCGAAAACGCCCCAGTTTCATGGTCAAATGCCCCCTTTACTTAATCATACCCAAAGCAGTTGAGAAATTCTAGTCTTATTCCTCACAATTTAGTATACTTTTCACAGGAGGTGACAAAAATGAAAATCGGAATGAGGACCGTGAAAACGGCGATTGCTGCTGGTTTATCAATGTTTCTGGCACAACAGATCGGTCTTTTGTATGCGCCAGCCGCAGGGATCATCGCCATTTTAAGCGTCGGTAATACAAAGAAAACGTCACTTTTTACGGGAATCGGGCGTTTGATCTCTTTGGCGATCGCAACGCTCTTAGCTTTTGTCAGCTTCCATTTATTAGGCTTTGGGCCGATAGGATTTGTTCTTTTTCTCTTTCTCTTTATCCCAACCGCTGTCTATTTCAATTTGACCGATGGGATCGTCGTCAATTCTGTCTTGGTGACCCATTATATGATGGAACGTTCGTTTGCTTGGCCACTGATTGGGAATGCTTTTTTATTGATGAGTATTGGCATTGGCTTTGCACTTTTGTTCAATTTATATATGCCAGATGGCGAACGAGCATTGAAAGAAAGACAGCAATTAGTGGAAGAATCGTTTAAAAGTCTTTTAAAAGACATGTCGATTGCCTTAACTGAAAAAGAAAAGGCGACGCTTCCCCAGGTCTGCCAAACGCTTTTGGGGGATATCAAGCAAGGCAAACAACAAGCAATGGTGCATAGTGAAAATCAATGGCGAGGAGAAGCCTCCTATTATGAAGAGTACTTTACCATGCGCCAAAGTCAGGCACGCTTACTCTTAGAAATGGTTGACTTATTGCAGTTGTTTTGGGTAGAAGAAGCCTATACTAATGCGTTTCAAGAGTTGCTATCCTTTACTGCCGAGTCCTTTCACGAAAATAACGATGGGAAAGAGATCTTGGCAAAAATTGCTGCGCTTTATGAAGATTATCGACAAAAGCCATTGCCCCAAACAAGAGCAGAGTTTGAAAATCGCGCTCAGCTGTTTCAGTTTCTGCAAACCTTTAAAAGTTTTATTGAAATCAAAGCCGACTTTTCTGATCAAATGCAAACAATGGCACGCTAAAAAAGACTCCCAAAAAGGCAGCTGTAATATACCAATATAGGAAGCAGAACTTGAGCGCTTCATTGGCGGTAATATCCCGACAAGAGCATAGCAATGCGAAGAATCTACCTGCTCTTTTCGGTGCTTCTACAACCATCTTGCTAACAACATGGTTGAGAAGAGCAGGCATCAATTCGCCCCGTTCAGAATACTGCTTATACTTAGAGATAAATTCCTTCACCTGTATAGTCTGTTATTCCTGTTGATCTATTTCTTTTTCCAGCCTTGTAATCAGTTTTAGACATTCTTTTTGTTGAGTATCATACCCATTCGATAGCTGTAGGAAAAGTTTCTCAGTCAGCGAGCTAGTCACATGGTTTTCATACACCCATTGGAAAAGTAGCTACAATTTTTCGTTCAGCTTTATCGTGTGGTCACCCCAAAAGTTTGACTTTTATGGATTGAAGAAATTTGGAGTTGTCAATAAAAACTGGACACTTAGTTAAGAGAGTAAGTGGAATTTTTTTCAAAGACATTAGGAAATTGATAGCTCGGAGCAGAGTGGTTGAATTTTGTGTTTAGTAAGTTTCAAACTATTTAGATATCTCCATTTGAGCCTGATCAAATCCTCTAAATTGAGCGTCATTGATCAGCTCTCTTTTTTTCTTATAGACATCAAAAAAAACAGATACATAAAGCGTTTCTTCCTTCAGAGGGATTTAGGTAATGTCCCCTAGCCAAATTTTATTTTTTACTGTTGACTTGATGTTGTTGGATAGCCACTTCCATTGCATGTTCTTCTTCCAATTCCATGTAATTAGATAGGATAACTCCCGAAGATCGGTTCCTCTTACAGATAAACATATTGATGGCGGGAGTTTCGTATGGTATAATTTTTTTAGTGACCACGTGGTCACTGAAATTTCGAAAACAAATGACCATGTGGTCACTGAACGGAGGACCTTATGCCTAAAAAGTTGTTTCATGAACTGCATGAAGATAAAAAGAAAAGAATCATTTCTGTTAGTATTTCAGAATTTGCAAAATACGGGTATGCAGATAGTTCCACCAACCGTATTGTAAAGGCCTCTGAAATTAGTAAAGGAAGTTTGTTTAAATACTTTGAAAACAAAGAAGATTTGTATTTTTATTTGCTTGATTTTGTCACAGGTGAGCTGAACGCAAACCTATATCAAAAATTAGGCACCCTTTCAACTAACTTGTTTGAGCGTATAATTCAATACTCGGAATTGGAATTTTTATGGTATATCCAAAACTCAGAAAAATATAAGCTTATTATCAAAGCATTTAGCAAAAATGATACAGAAATTTATCGAAAGGTTGAAGCAAGATTTAATTATGCTGGTCAGAATGTTTATTATAGCGTATTAGAAAACGTTGATACGAAATCGTTGAATTGGGATAAAAGAAAAGTTCTTGATTTGCTTAAATGGTTTTTACAAGGTTTTAATGCCGACTTTATCGAAAGAATAGAAGTGCAAAACGGAAATAAATCCGAAATTAACCAAATTAGGAATGAGTATGTAACCCACCTTACCGACTATATAGATATACTTAAAAAGGGGATTATAGACTAGAAGGAGTTGAAGATCTTGTTTTATGGTGCCAAAGGAAGTTCAGTAACTATCAATGGATCAAAAATGGATTATGTAGAATTTGGACTGGGGAAATCTCCATTGATAATTTTGCCTGGGTTATCAGATGGATTAAAAACTGTAGAGGGGCAAGCAATCAAATTGGCGTATTACTTTAGGGCTTTTTTGAACGATTTTAAGGTGTATGTGTTTAGTAGAAAAACAAATATTGAAAATGGGTACACCACCAGGGAGATGGCAAAAGACCTTAAAGCAGCACTTGACCAACTTGGAATAAAAAGTGCTTGCCTAATGGGTATATCACAGGGTGGTATGATAGCCCAGCACTTTGCTATCGACTATCCTATGATGGTAAAAAAGCTTATTCTTGCTGTTACCACTTCCCGTGCAAACGAAACTCTTCATCAAGCTGTCAATGAATGGTTGAATTACGCGGAAAATAATGATTATAAATCACTGATGATTGATACAATGGAGAAAACATACTCATCCCAAAAACTGAAAACATATCGGCTGATGTATCCACTTCTATGTAGAGTTGGAAAGCCGAAAAGCTTTGAGAGGTTCATACTTCAGGCAAAAGCTGTATTGGCACACGATACTTTCAGTAAACTTGAAAACATAATTTGTCCTACCTTCATAATTGGCGGTGATAGCGATAAAATAGTTGGATCAAATTCTTCAGCGGAGATGGCTGATAAAATCCCAAACGGTCGTTTGCTTCTCTATAAAGGGCTGGGACACGCGAGCTATGAAGAAGGCAAAGATTTCAATAAACATGTTAAAGATTTTCTTTTAAGTTAGTTCGAAGCCTCACATATGCAGATTAGTAAAAGCAGGAATTGTCTTTATGCTAAATTCAAACAATAGCCGCGAACGCACTGTAAAATAGCTATATATATGCAATTCGAACGCTACATTTTACCGCGTTAGCTGCCTACAGTGAACGGTTCCGACTTTGGAAAAGAAATACCTTTTTCCCAACTGCCTAGATCAGATGACGTAGGCACAAAGGTCCACATCAGCATACACCTGCTAAAAATCTTTACTGTCTTTGATTTCAAAATTGGCGTGCAAAATAAAGAACTAGCTGACACGCAAAGCCAGCTAACTGAACACCATCGGAATAGTTAACCTTCTCAAATCTTACTTAAAATGGACAGGAAAATTGCCGAAGTCACTTTAAGATCGTACACACGGTAATCTTCCACAGTTACGGTGTAAAGTAATGGGCAGTTACGATTTAAAGAATTGGTGCTATTATCAGCTTTTTTACAGCCTATAGGTAGTGTTAAATCTTCTTCTGACCGTATTTTCTTCTGCGTGAATTTTCGCCAAAACTGTGGTGGTTTGGAACAGAAAAAAGGTAGCAACGGAATTTCGCTTCCGTTGCTACCTTTTCTTTTGACAATCCTATTGGTGAATGATTAGGTATTATGTGTTTTGATTCCTGTTATATCTGGCATCAGCGTAAAGGAGTCTTTTTCATTTTACTGCTGTTCCCAAAAAGCTTGCATTTGATCAAGAACGTCAATGACATCGGTGGTCAAATGGATCGATCCTTCGATCTCGCCATCGATGGCTTTGATCATATTGGCAATTTCATAATTAAGGGCTTGACTGCTGTCGCCAGCTTCAATCACTTCATTTGTTCCATCTCGGAAATGGATCACGGCTTTGTCCGCACGAGGGTATTCGTCTACGGTAATGTATCCTTCTTCGAAAGCGACGATACCGGTTTTAGGCATTTTCGCTTGAAAAGTCAGCGTGACACTAGCCATTTCATCGGCTGGATTTTGTAGGATCGTGACTGATTGTTCATCCACACCTGTAGAGAAGGGCTTCATGCTGCTAAACGTCACTTCTGGTGTATCCGTCATGAAAAAGCGGGCAAATGAAACAGCATACGTACCGATATCCAATAAAGCACCGCCGCCTAAATCTGGATTGAAGAAACGATTGCTTGGGTCTGGATCTTTGTAGCTGCCAAATGGTGCTTGGATCATTTTTAATTTTCCTAAGCGTCCGGCATCGATCTCTTCTTTCAACCGAGCATAAACCGGCATATTGAAAATCGTCATTGCTTCTTCTAAGATTAGATTTTTTTCTTTGGCTAAGGCTAGTTCTTCCGCTAGCTCATCGGCACTGGTGGTGATGGCTTTTTCGCAGAGGACATGTTTTCCTGCCATCAGAGCTTTCATAATAAATTCATGATGAAGATCATTAGGTACTGCAATATAAACAATATCGATTTGCGGATCTTCTAACATGGCATCTGTGCTTTCATAGGCATGGGGAATAGAGTGTTTCTCAGCAAATGCTTGGACTTTAGGGAAACTCCGGGCACTGACCCCAGATAGTTCACTTGCTTCATTAGAAAAGCCAGCAGCAAATTGCGTTGCGATATCTCCGAGGCCAATCATTCCCCAACGGTATTTTTTCATCATTGATCATCTCCTTCGTATTTAGTATAACAAAAGAAATCAATTCTTTAAAATAATCAAAAACAATCGCAAAAAGTTTCCATTACGGCTGACTTTCAGTAAAATATAGAAGAGGAGGGATAACATATGCATAATGTATCAATTGCAATTATTTTAAATACCATCATCGAGCAATACGCATCAGAAAAACAGTTTTATGAAACACAATTAGGCATCACCGAGGAGCAATGGGAGGCATGGAAAAATGGCACAATGAGTCTGTCACCTGCTGAAAATCAGAAAGTGAAGCTGCTGTTTTCAGATTATGAATGGATGTTGATCCAAAAAATCATTCGGCAAACCGTCATTTATCCAGAAAAACGCAATCAAGCGGTCGTCGAGTTCAAAAAAATGAAGACTCAAATCGCCAGAACGTGGTTAGCAAGCGATTTAGCGAAAGTCGAATTGTTAACAGAATCTGAAGAAACAGCCCAATACCTTGATTTGAGAGTCAGTATTACGTATGATGAGTGGGGTTATGATGATATACTAAACTTCCGATTGCCCGCTTTTGTTCAGCAGCAAATTCGCAATGAAAAAATCGAACTGTTGGAGTGGGTCAAAGAAAATCTGGAAGAAACTTACAACTAAAGGTAGGATATTTTTTGAAAAAGTATTATGGAATGGCTGCGGCGGCGGGCTTCTTGTTTCTGGTTCTTTTAACCATTCAAGTGAACCGAGTGACCGCAGTCACCCCAACAAAGAGTGCAAGTATCGCTCGTTCAACAGATCAAGCATCAACGGGTGAAACAACAGAAACAAATGAAAAAGAGCCAAATGGGAACACGCAAGAGTCACAAGAACAAGCAAGTGCTAGTGCTGAAGTGAACGAAGAGGATTTTCCAACTGTCTCATTGGATGATTGGTCATTGGTTTTGGTAGGCCCAAACAATAAAATCAAAAGCGAAATTGCCCAAAAAGATTTAGGGAAATTGTCGAATGGCTATCTCGTCGATCAACGCATCGTTTCAGCTTATGAAAAGCTGGCAGATGCCGCAAAAGCTGCAGGACATCCTTTGGTGATGGTCTCTGCCTACCGTTCAGTCGCGTATCAAGAGGAGATATTCAATGCCAATGTCAACACCCTGATGAGTCAAGGTCATACAAAAGAAGAAGCAATTCGGATCACGAAACTGACCTTTACTGAGCCTGGCTATAGCGAACACCATACTGGGCTTGCTGTTGATGTTGTGGATCAGGATTGGTATCAAAATCATACAGGAGAACTGCTCAATGAGGGGTTCGGTGATACTGAGGGTGGAAAATGGCTACAAGCTCATGCAAGGGAGTATGGGTTTATCATCCGTTACCCGAAAGGAAAACATGCTATTACGCAAATCGATTATGAGCCTTGGCATCTACGATATGTAGGGGTCGAAGTGGCAACCTACATTGAGGAGCAGGAGTTGACCTTTGAAGAGTTTCTGGAAGAAGCAAAAGAACACATCGCTCGAAAAGAAGCAGAACTGTCCTCTCACGAATGGGAAGATCCTTTGGCAGAGGACTGGATCTATGAGGGGTCTCTTGCTAAAAGTCAGGAAAGCAGTGAGCTTACACAAGATGAGTTGTTGCTGAATGGAGGCAATTTGTTTTCTGAAAATGTGTTTAGTCAGACAAAGGAAGTGAAAAAATGAGCGCAAGACGAAAAAAACAGAAGACTCGTTTCCCATTAGTCTTTCTAGGGTTATTCTTGATTGGGATTGCTTTTATTTTTTCCTTAAATAGTTTGGCAGACCCCCTTCCAAAAGAGGAAGAAACAAACACGGAAGCCATCTCCCATGAAGAATTTATTGATCGCATCGCTCCTTACGCACAAGAACTGCAAAAGGGCTACGGGATTTTACCAAGTATCATTATTGGACAGGCAATCCTTGAATCAGATTGGGGTCAAAGTTCTCTAGCCAGTGAATACAATAATTTATTTGGAATTAAGTCGTTTGGCCATTCAAAAAAGGTGACATTAGATACCCAAGAGTTTTATAATGGAGAATGGGTCACGATTCAAGGAGATTTTCGTGTCTATGATACTTGGGAAGAATCAATGGATGATCATACGATGTTGTTTGTAAATGGTGTGGATTGGAATCCTGCACTTTATGTAAATGTCTTGACAGCAAACGACTACCGCAGTGCCGCACAAGCATTACAAGATGCAGGGTATGCAACGGATCCGGATTATGCCAGCAAAATCATTCAAGTAATTGAAACCTACCAATTGAATCGATTTGATCAATAAGAAAAGAGAGTTGGCTGCTTATGGAAGAAAAATATATGCCAAAAATCACCACCGATTTGCGTAAAGATATCGTGAAAGTGCCTAAAGTTATTCGAGAGGCTAGCGGTATTCAAATATTTGGAAAACAAATCCGCTCCATTATTTTCACAACGGATATTGCGATCATCCGTAATACAAATGCGGATGCTGTGATTGCGGTCTATCCCTTTACACCACACCCAGCAATTACGAAAGCAATCATCGAAGCAGCGGACATTCCAGTGTTTTCTGGTGTCGGCGGGGGCTTGACCCAAGGATTTCGCTCGTCTTATATGAGCATGTTTGCTGAAGCCCAAGGGTCGATCGGGGTCGTCTTAAACGGACCAACGCCACTGAAAACTGTGGAGCAGGTCTGTAAAGTTGTAGATATTCCCGTTATCAGTACCGTAACGAGTAAGTATACCGAAATTGATGCCAAGCTTGAAGCTGGTGTGAAAGTCATCAATATCAGTGCGGGCAAGGACACAGCAGATACCGTGGCTTTCTTCCGTAAAAAATATCCGAAGCTGCCGATCATCGCAACCGGTGGACCAACCGATGAAAGCATCTTAGAAACGATTGAAGCAGGCGCTAATGCCATCACCTACACGCCGCCGTCCAATGGGGAGCTTTTCAGTAAAAAGATGGAACACTATCGCGATATGGAGAAGCCAGAGTAGGAAATGATCCACAAATGAGAATATTTTTATTTATAAAGGGCATTCCATGCTTGTGTTTTTAATCAAAGACAGGCATAATCGAATCTATCATTTAAAAATTACTTGTATATCGTCGAAATATGGTCGACAGTCTCTACCCGATACCGTAAATATCGGACTATAAGTAAAAATCGTGCCTGTTAGACACTTTTTTTGCTTTGGCAAAAAGAGTGTCTTTTTTTTCAGGATGGAATAGAAAGGAACGAGGAGAGCTAGGATGGAAAAATTAGTTGAGCGTATCAAAACACACGGAAATGTGCTGGGCGAAGGGGTTCTTAAAGTGGACCAATTTTTGACCCACCAAGTGGATTATGAGTTGATGAAAGAAATCGGTGCAGTCTTCGCGGAACGGTTTCAAGGAAGCGGCATCACAAAAGTAGTGACCATCGAAGCTTCAGGGATCGCACCAGCCCTTTATACTGCAGAACAGTTACAAGTACCAATGATCTTTGCCCGTAAAGCAAAGAGTTTGACAATGGATGAAGAGCTGCTGACTGCATCTGTCTATTCCTTTACCAAGCAAGTGACCAGCCAAGTATCGATTTCCAAGAAATTTTTGTCTTCAGAGGATACGGTCTTGATTATTGATGATTTTTTAGCAAACGGACAAGCAGCAAAAGGCTTGATCGAACTGTGTCAACAAGCAGGAGCCAACGTCGTCGGTATCGGTATCGTGATTGAAAAATCATTCCAAAGTGGTCGACAATTACTTGAAGAAATGGGGATTCCTGTTGTTTCACTAGCACGGATCGCCTCATTGTCTGAGGGACAAGTCAGCTTTTTAGAAGGAGATGCCTAATGAAAGAAACGAATAGCCGTTCAGCAGTTTTAGGCTTGCAACATTTGCTAGCGATGTATGCAGGAGCTGTTGCCGTTCCTTTGTTGATTGGAACAGGTCTGGGCTTCAATGAAGCTCAGATGACGTATTTGATCTCGATCGATATTTTCATGTGCGGAATCGCTACGCTTTTGCAACTAGTTGTTACCCGCTTTTTCGGGATCGGCCTACCAGTCGTTTTAGGCTGTGCCATCCAAGCTGTCTCCCCATTGATTTTGATTGGCACCAAATCAGGGATCAGTGCGATTTACGGAGCGATCATTGCCGCTGGGATTTTCATTGTTCTGATCGCTGGCATTTTTTCGAAAATCAAAGTCTTGTTTCCCCCATTGGTGACGGGAACCGTGATTACCGTCATCGGCTTGACCTTGATTCCAGTCGCCATCACTAAAATCGGTGGCGGCGATGCTGCAGCTGCTAACTTTGGTGATCCAACGAATTTATTGTTAGGCTTTGTGACGATTGCCTTGATCATTGGGGTGCAGGTCTTTGGGAAAGGCTTTATTCGCTCGATTGCCGTTTTGATCGGTTTGATCGGTGGGACCATTTTAGCAGCGCTCTTAGGATTGGTGGATCTTTCTGCCATCGCCCATGCGCCTGTGTTTCATTTGCCTCAGCCTTTTTATTTCGGCTTACCAACCTTTGATCTGTGGTCGATCGTTTTGATGATCATTATTTCCATCGTGAGTCTGGTAGAGTCCACTGGTGTTTATTTTGCGCTGGGAGATATTACTGAAAAACCGATTACAGGCAATGACTTAAAGCGCGGCTATCGTGCGGAAGGCTTGGCGGTGATCCTTGGGGGGATCTTCAATACATTTCCTTATACTGGATTTTCACAAAATGTAGGTTTAGTTCAACTTTCAGGTATTAAGACGCGACGCCCGATTTTCTTTTCAGCTATCTTTTTGATCGTATTAGGGCTGTTTCCAAAAGTCGGTGCCATTGCGCAAATCATTCCAGAAGCAGTACTGGGAGGCGGCATGTTAGTGATGTTTGGCATGGTCGCTGTTCAAGGGATGCGAATGCTAAGCAAAGTTGATTTTATGAATGACAAGAACTTGTTAGTGATTGCGGTATCGATCGGTTTTGGTTTAGGGTTCAATATGATGCCAACCTTATTCAGTCAGATGCCTGAAACCGTCCAAATGTTTACAGGCAATGGAATCGTCATGAGTAGTTTGACAGCCATTGTTTTGAATCTGTTCTTCAACGGATTGCCGAAAGAAACAGACGAAGTGACGGAATTGAGCTTGCAACAGTAAGTTGATTTGATCCAGACGAGGATTCGTCTGGATTTTTTGTATTGTTCCTTTATTTGTCTTTTTCCTGCCAAACAGAAAGACTGAATGGTTTTCTTAGCCATAAAAACGAACGATACAAAGTTAAACTAGCAAATAGTTCGAAAATATTTTGACATTGCTCCGGCAACTCGTTACTATTTAAAGGGGAAAGTGATTGTTAGTCATAACGTGCTATGCAAGGGGCGTTGGGTCGCAGTGACAAACTGCTGCTAACAAACTAATTTCGTGAGAAAATACTTCTGAGCTTGTTTCAGAAGAAACTAGTAAAAAATCGTTGGAGGGAAAATCAAATGAAACCAGCAGTTGCAGTGATTATGGGGAGCAAGTCAGATTGGGAAACAATGAAGGAGTGCTGCTTGATTTTAGATGAGTTAGCGATACCTTATCAGAAAAAAGTCGTTTCGGCACATCGTACACCAGATTTGATGTTCGAATTTGCCGAAACTGCTCGTGCAGAAGGAATCAAAGTCATTGTCGCAGGAGCAGGGGGAGCAGCTCATTTGCCAGGAATGGTCGCAGCGAAAACAACGTTGCCCGTCATTGGTGTGCCTGTACAATCTCGCGCATTAAACGGGTTGGATTCCCTACTATCGATCGTGCAGATGCCAGCTGGTGTACCAGTGGCAACAACAGCGATCGGAAAAGCTGGCGCAACTAACGCAGGACTACTTGCAGCGCAGATGCTTTCCATGTATGATTTAGAGATAGCGGAGAAATTAAACGCGCGAAGAAATACATTAAAAGAAATTGTATTGGAAAGTAGTGATCAACTTGATTAAACCTTTAATGCCCAACGCAACGATCGGAATCGTTGGCGGAGGACAGCTAGGTCGTATGATGGCAATGAGTGCCAAAGAAATGGGCTTTCGGGTTGGCGTCTTAGACCCTACTGCCAATTGTCCAACAGCCCAAGTCGCTGATTGGCATATTGTTGCTGCCTACGATGATGTGTTTGCTTTAGAAGAAATGGCACGACGTGCCGACGTGATCACCTATGAATTCGAAAATGTCAGTGTCGAGGCATTGAATTCCATTTTGCCTTATTCCCATATCCCTCAAGGGACTGACCTGTTAGCAATCACTCAAGACCGTTTATTAGAAAAGTCATTTCTAGAGGCTAACAATATCGTGATTGCACCTTATGCCACGATCATCAGTCCAACGGATATCCAAGATGCCATCGACAGTATCGGTTATCCCTGTGTGTTAAAAACGACTAGAGGCGGTTATGACGGAAAAGGGCAGCACGTGTTATACAGTACCGCGGACTTAGCGCCTTCGATGAACTTACTGCGTGAAGGGACGTGCGAATTAGAAGCGTGGATTCCTTTTGAAAAAGAATTGTCGATTTTAGTTGCTGGTAATGGAGAAACCTTTACCACTTTCCCAGTGGTAGAAAACATCCACCGCAACAATATTTTGCATCAAACGATCGCTCCTGCGCGCATTGATCCAGAAGTTGCCGAAGAAGCCAAACGGATCGCTCATATTATTGCGAAGGCCTTGGATCTGCAAGGCGTTTTAGCCATCGAAATGTTCTTGACTAAAAGTGGCGGCTTGTATGTCAATGAGTTGGCACCGCGACCGCATAATTCTGGTCACTATTCGATCGAAGCTTGTTCCATGAGTCAGTTTGATGCCCATATCCGGGGGATCTGTGGCTGGCCATTACCAGAAGTGTCATTGCTTTCACCAGCAGTCATGGTCAATGTCTTAGGCGATGAATTGACAGAAACGTATGAGTTGATTGCCACAAAACCTGCTTGGCAATTCCATTACTATGGCAAAGAAGAAGCGAAAACCGGGCGTAAAATGGGTCATATCACTGTTTTGACAGAAGATATCGCAGAGACCACTGAAGAAATCTATCAAACCAATATTTGGGATTAAAGGAGATAATAACATGTTAGAGCGTTACACAAGACCAGAAATGGGTGCTATTTGGACCGATCAAAACCGTTACCAAGCGTGGTTAGAAGTAGAAATATTGGCGGATGAAGCTTGGGCGGAACTAGGGGAGATACCGAAAGAGGATGTTGCTTTGATTCGTGAAAAAGCAACCTTCGATATCGACCGTATCTTAGAGATCGAAGCGCAAACGCGACATGATGTGGTTGCTTTTACCCGAGCAGTCTCTGAATCTTTAGGTGATGAAAGTAAATGGGTCCACTACGGCTTGACGTCGACGGATGTTGTTGATACTGCGTATGGCTACTTGATGAAACAAGCCAACGACTTGATTCGGGAAGATTTAAATCGTTTTGTGATGATCATTGGTGAAAAAGCCAAAGAATACAAACATACCGTAATGATGGGACGTACCCATGGTGTACATGCGGAACCAACGACCTTTGGCTTGAAATTAGCCTTATGGTATGCGGAAATGAAACGCAATGTCGAGCGTTTTGAGCGGGCAGCAAAAGGGGTCGAAGCAGGAAAGATCAGCGGAGCAGTTGGAACCTTTGCAAATATTCCACCGTTTGTCGAAGAGTATGTCTGTGAAAAATTAGGGATTCGTGCGCAAGATATTTCCACACAAGTACTACCTCGTGACTTGCATGCAGAGTATTTCTCTGCAATGGCGTTGATCGCAACTAGCATTGAGAAATTTGCAACCGAAATCCGGGGCTTACAAAAATCAGAAACCCGAGAAGTTGAAGAATTCTTCGCAAAAGGTCAAAAAGGTTCTTCTGCCATGCCCCATAAGCGTAACCCAATCGGTTCTGAAAATATGGCGGGACTTGCACGAGTCGTTCGCGGCCATATGGTGACAGCTTATGAAAATGTCTCACTGTGGCATGAAAGGGATATCTCACATTCATCGGCAGAACGGATCATTATTCCGGATACGACGATTTTGATCGATTATATGCTGAATCGCTTTGGCAATATCGTCAAAAATCTGACTGTTTTCCCAGAGAATATGAAGCGCAATATGAATGCGACCTTTGGATTGATCTACAGCCAACGAGTGATGTTGAAATTGATCGATCACGGTATGACAAGAGAGCAAGCCTATGACTTGGTTCAGCCAAAAACAGCGCAAGCTTGGGATGAGCAAACGGATTTCCGTCCACTATTAGAAGCTGATCCAGCCATTACGGATGTGTTGTCCAAAGCAGACTTAGACGATGCGTTTGATTACAACCATCACTTAAAACAAGTCGACACGATCTTTGAACGTGTCGGTTTAGCCGAATAAGAAAAAAGCCGCAACCTTCAGATCCTTGTCTGAAGGTTGCGGCTTTTTTTTTAATAATGTTCAGCTAAGTAGGTCAATAGTTCAGGTGCTAAACCAGTTGCTGATTGGTTTTCCTGGCGATCTTCTAGCATGGAGACCATCAGAAATCCTTGGTCTTGCGAATCAAAGGCAAATAAGAAGCTGTTTTCCTGGCCTTTTTCATCTTGCTTTTCTTTGATTTCAGCTGTTCCTGTCTTAGCAGCTAATGGAATGTTTAATGCTGCCAAGGAATGTGCAGTTCCGTTTGGATCGGAAACAACGGCGGTCAAATCTTGATTGATTTGATCGATCGTTTCTGCTTTAAAGACTTCTTTGTCTTTTTGCTCTGCCTCTTTCACTAAACGGGGATAGACCAGCTTCCCTTGATTGGCAAAGACGGAGTAAATAGCCGCTTGCTGGATTGGATTCATTAACAATTCTCCTTGGCCATAGCCGGTATCTGCCAGTAAAATGTCCGAATTGAAGGAGTCTTCATTTGAAATTTGAGCAGGATTCATCGCGATCGGTAAATCCAATGTTTCACCAAAAATCAACTTCGACAAGCCGTCACGAAAGGCATCTTCGCCCATAGATAGGGTTTGTTGCGCCATATAAATATTATCAGAGTATACCAGTGCATCCTTGAGATTCACAGAAGCTACATCAGTAACTCTCGTCACAAAGTAGTCGCCCCACGAGCTATCTTTTTGCCATTTCAATCCATCGATCGCGATACTCTGCGTAGGATCGATCGTGCCATTTTCCAAGCCAATCGCACCAGTGATGGCCTTAAAGGTCGAACCAGGTGCATAGGCCGTAGCAAAGCGGCTGATGAAAGGCAGGTCTTCATTTTGTTCATACGCATCATAATCTTCTTGTGAGATCCCTTGGGTCATTTTATTGGGATCATAACTTGGCGAGCTGGCAAGTACCAACAGATCGCCAGTTTTGGGTTCGGTAACGACCGTTGCTCCTGCTTGGTTTTGTAAGGAGTCAAACGCCGTCTTTTGGGCTTGGGCATCAATGGTCAAGTGGATATCCTTGCCATCTGCGCGTTCTTTTTCTAACAGGACGACTTTTTCAGCACCATCTTCATCTGTGATGGCGATTTTTCCGCCGTTTTCTCCTCGCAACTCTTTATCGAAGGCAGCTTCCAGACCACTACGACCAATTTGTCCGTTGCTTGCTAGTGTTTCATCTTTTTCGATATCTTCCGCTGTTACATTTCCTAAGTAACCAATCAGTTGGGCGGCAGCTTCCCCAAGTGGGTAAGTGCGTCCAGTCGTTTCTTTTAAACTTGTTCCAGTTGGCATCTCATCCGTTGGTTCGATGATCTTCAAGGGGACGAACAACTCATCTTGAACCCAAGATTGCCCCAACGCTTGATTGATGGCTTCTTCTGTCAGGTCGAAACGTTCCGCGATCGCTTTGATATTGGCGTTTTTTTCGTCTCCCGTGCCCAGTTGCCCCGGAACGACGCCTAACTGATAAAGCGTGCCATTTTCTGCTAGTGGTTCGTTGTTTCGGTCGAGAATCTCACCGCGAGTGGCATTATCTACGGAAATACTGACTTTGTCTTGTCCCTCCATTCCTGGAAAGATCAACTGAGGGGACCAATCGATCTTGGCTTCGTTATCAGCTACAGTGATCGTGCCGCTATAAGAAAGCTCGGTTAATTCACCTAACGAGGTGGTCAAGGAACCGTTGTATTGGAAATTGAATTGATCGGAATCCTTGTCATTAGGAGTTACCTCAATCCCAGAGGCTTTAAATGATTCAGCACCGATACCAGTGAAGATCGCTTCGTATTTTGCAGAGACTTCGTCTGCGGTAAAGCCGGTTGATGTTAAACTGTCTTCAGACACGAAGGCAGGCAAGTCACTGTACTTCTGATCGGCCAAAGCGTCGATAAAGGAAGTGAGGGCTTTTTTAGCAGCGGCTTCTTCTTGCCGATCCTGATAGACGGTATAACCATAATAGCCGCCGCCTAGTACCAATAAGGCGGCAGGAAGTGCCAACCAGACGAAGCGCTTGGGCTTTTTCGCTGGCTTTTCGTTGCGAGAGCGCCGATTTTCTGACATATTATTGTTCCTCCTTCAAAGCCGTCATACGGGCATGATAAAGCGGCAACAGCGTTTGATAAACTGCTAAAATATCCGCCATCTCAACGTCTTCGATCATTTCTTTCGGAAAAATCTTTCCAATTTGAAGCTCGCTTTTTTTGACTTTCTTCAATCGTTCCAGATAGGTTGGCCACATGGCGATAGGGTGGTGGTCGTATTTTGTGTGATCAGGAGAAAGTGTAAAGTCAGCTGGTAATTGATCGAATAATTCTTTTTGGGCCAACCAGGATTCAGCGATCGTTGCCTGATTTTTCGGTTGATCGATCACGCTGAGCCAAACAAAGACATACGCTTGATTGATCCCAATTTGAAAGTGGGCATCCATTTTATAGCCTCGTTTGTTCGGACCGATCCCTGCCCAGGTTTCGGCAGGAGGGTAGACGGTTCTGCGTCGGTGCTGAGCAATATGCAAATAAAAAGGCTCTTGGCAGCTTTCTTCAATTAATGGGATCGCTGCCTCACCGATCGTTTGAAAAATCGGCTGAATCTCGGCACGGATTTTTTCCATTCGTTCGTCTAACGTTTCTAAAGAAAAAGCATCAAATGATTGTTTCGTAAATAGCATAATCGTATCCTTTCTGTTGTCTGAAAATAGTATAACAAAAAAAGCCCGATAAATTACGGGCTTTTGTTTATTTTACCTTTTTTTATTGAAGGATACTCAGTCAATTTGCCGCTGGACTCAATTTAAACGTTGGTGTCTGGCTTTGTTCCTTCAAAAGATGCAAAAGATCATCCAAGAAAGAAAAGTCTATTTCTTCTAAATTAAAATAAATCCGAAAAGAATACGTATGTTTAAATAAGCTTTGGCGATGGATTTGATGAATAATCAATTCGTCATTGCGTTCATTTTGAAATTGTAGAACACGCTTTTGTTCTTCGGTATAATGAGGGCGCGCCCCTTTTTTGAAGGGACTGAATAAATAGAAACTTGTTTGTTGGTTGATGGAAAGGATTTGCTGCACGGCCAATAATTCGTTATGGAGCTGTTGTTTTTCTTTGTCTGATAAATGAGCTAAAAAAAGTTCAGCACGATTCTTTAGCGACCACATATAGTACTCCTCCTTGAATGTAGCTACAATACGACCTAAATATAGCATGAAAAAAGGATATTGTAAACGCTTTATAAATCATTCGCTGCTTCTAAAGAGGAATCTGCTTTCAACCAACTGGTTAAAAAGCGAACATTCGTGTTTATTAATATGTAAATGTACAGATAATCGTTGACCCGCTTTTTCTGCGTTGTTAGAATAATAAGCAAATAAAGATGTGTGTCATCGCTATGTGAAAAATATTACTTAACTGAGGTGGATTATGGAATCAGAAGTGCTTCTTTATGAAGGAAAAGCCAAAAAATTGTTTAAAACCAACGAAGAGGATGTATTGAGAGTCGTTTATTTGGATCAAGCTACTGCATTGAATGGTCAAAAGAAAGATGCCGTTGTAGGAAAGGGTGCCTTGAACAATCAGATCACTGCGCATCTTTTTCAGCGGCTAGCCGACAAAAACGTCCCAAGTCACTTTCTTCAATTAGTGTCTAAACACGAACAATTAATTCGAGCTGTCACCATGATTCCTTTAGAAGTCGTTGTTCGCAACACGGCTGCTGGTAGTTTTTCAAAGCGCTTGGGCATCGAAGAAGGAACCAAACTGCCAAAGCCGATCGTAGAGTTTTACTACAAAGAAGATCGCTTGGATGATCCGTTTATCAATGATGATCATGTGTTTTATCTAGGGCTTGCCTCAGAAGAGGAGCTGGACCAGATCAAAACATTGGCGCTGCAAGTCAACGCTGCGTTACTGGAAATCTTTGCGAACATCAACATTCGCTTGATCGATTTTAAAATCGAGATCGGCAAAACCAAAAAGGGCGAGTTGCTTCTGGCTGATGAGATTTCACCAGATACTTGTCGTTTATGGGATATGGGGACAAATGAGCATCTTGATAAAGATGTTTATCGACGTGATTTAGGGGACATCGTTCCTGTTTATGAAGAAGTCTTAAATCGTTTAGAAAAGGAGAATTCAGCATGTATTTAGTCAAAGTTTATGTAACCTATAAGGAATCTGTTTTAGACCCTCAAGGGGAAGCTGTGAAAGGAGCGGTTCATCGCTTGGGGTATCAAGATGTCAGTGATATTCGGATCGGGAAATACTTTGAAATCAAAGTGACACCTTCAAACAATCAAACACAAGCAGCTGTAGCAGAAGAAATCGAAGCGATCTGCGACAAGCTTTTGGCAAACGTCAATATGGAAACCTACCGTTATGAAATGGTTCAAATGGAGGAAGCGGCCCTATGAAATTTGCAGTGATCGTTTTTCCTGGATCAAATTGTGATGTTGATTTGATGTGGGCAATCAAAGATATCATGGGGGCAGAAGCAGAATATGTGCGCCATGATGCAGACAGTTTAGCCGGTTTTGACGGTGTTTTGCTTCCAGGAGGATTTTCTTATGGTGATTACTTAAGATGTGGAGCGATCGCCCGTTTTTCAACGATCATGTCAGAGGTCATTCGTCTGGCAAATGAAGGCAAACCTGTCTTTGGTACCTGCAATGGGTTTCAAATTTTAACGGAAGCGGGCTTGTTACCAGGGGTTTTACAAAGAAATGAATCACTCCATTTTATTTGCAAACCGGTCCGTCTGCAAGTGAATAATCAAACAGCTTTTACTTCTGAATATGAAACGGATCAAGTCATTACGCTTCCTGTCGCTCATGGTGAGGGCAATTATTATTGTGATGAAACGACTTATCAGGAATTGGTTGCCAACAATCAAATCGTTTTCCGTTATGAAGATAACGTCAACGGTAGCCTACACAACATCGCTGGTATCTGTAATAAAGCTGGCAATGTTCTAGGCATGATGCCTCATCCAGAACGAGCGATGGAAAGCTTATTAGGCTCAGAAGATGGCAAGAAGTTTTTTGCTTCATTATTGAAAAATTTTGGGAAGGTGCCGGTAAATGGATAAAATGATCGTAAAAGAACCTACACCACAAGAAATCAAAGACACGAAATTATACGAGCAATGGGGATTGACCCAAGAAGAGTATCGGATGATCTCAGAAGATATTTTGGGACGTTTACCGAACTATACCGAAACTGGACTCTTTTCAGTGATGTGGAGTGAACATTGTTCTTACAAAAATTCCAAACCTGTTTTGCGGAAATTCCCGACAGAAGGGCCGCAAGTACTGCAAGGACCTGGCGAAGGTGCGGGTATCGTGGATATCGGCGATGATCTAGCCGTCGTTTTTAAAGCGGAAAGCCATAATCATCCTTCTGCGGTGGAACCTTATGAAGGAGCAGCAACTGGTGTTGGTGGGATCATCCGCGACATCTTCAGTATGGGTGCAAGACCGATTGCTGTTTTAGACTCCTTACGATTTGGTGAGTTAGATAATCCAAGAACGAAATATCTTTTGGAAGAAGTCGTTGCTGGGATCAGTGGCTATGGCAACTGTATTGGGATTCCGACCGTCGGTGGTGAAGTGGCATTTGATCCTTGTTATGAAGGCAATCCATTAGTCAATGCGATGTGTGTAGGGATCATTGCTCACAAGGATATTCAAAAAGGGCAGGCCAAAGGTGTTGGAAATACTATCATGTATGTCGGCGCAAAAACAGGACGCGACGGGATACATGGGGCGACTTTTGCATCGGAAGAATTTGTCGAAGGTGAAGAACAACAACGTTCCGCCGTACAAGTCGGTGATCCTTTTATGGAAAAACTTTTGTTGGAAGCTTGTTTGGAATTGATCGTGGATCATTCGGACATTTTAGTCGGAATTCAAGATATGGGTGCTGCTGGATTGGTTTCTTCTAGTGCCGAGATGGCATCAAAAGCCGGATCAGGGTTGCGCTTAACGTTAGATGATGTTCCACAACGAGAAACCAATATGACGCCTTATGAAATGATGTTGTCAGAATCTCAAGAGCGGATGCTGATCTGTGTCAAAAAAGGACATGAAACTGAAGTGGAAGCACTCTTTAAGAAATACGATCTAGAAGCCGTCGTGATCGGTGAAGTAACAGATGATGGCAACTATCGTTTGTTCCATCACGGACAGGAAGTCGCTAATTTGCCAGTAGATGCTTTAGCTGAAGATGCGCCGACTTACTACAAAGAAATGGCAGAACCGAAACGGATCAAAGTGTTTAAGGAAACACCAGACTTTGTTCCAGTGATTCATTCAGCAACGTCTGTATTTGCCGATCTACTGCAGCAGCCGACGATCGCTTCAAAACGCTCGATTTTTGAAACCTACGATTCGCAAGTTCGTACCAATACCGTGGTAGGACCCGGCAGTGATGCCGCTGTTTTACGAATCAAGGGAACCAATAAAGCCTTGGCGATGACGACTGACTGTAATGCTCGTTACCTGTACTTAGATCCAGAAGTCGGCGGACAGATCGCAGTTGCAGAAGCTGCTCGAAATATCGTCGCTTCCGGTGGGCGTCCATTGGCGATCACTGACTGCCTTAACTTCGGCTCGCCAGATAAACCAGAAGGATTCTGGGAGTTATCCACGGCTGCTGACGGGATCTCAGAAGCTTGTCGTGTGCTAGAGACACCAGTCATTTCTGGGAACGTCTCCTTATACAACGAAACGGACGGACAATCGGTCTATCCAACGCCGGTAATTGGGATGGTCGGATTGATCGAAGAGCTGGCGCATATCACGACGCAGCATTTCCAAGCAGCGGGGGATCTGATCTATGTCCTAGGGGAAACCCATGCTGACTTCAATGGGTCTGAATTGCAAAAACTGCAGACAGGAAAGATCGCTGGGCGTTTAATGTCCTTTGACCTTGAAACAGAAAAAATGAACCAACAATTGGTTACCGCAGCGATCCAAGCAGGTCTTGTTCAAAGTGCCCACGATTGTGCCGAAGGTGGTTTAGCGATCGCTTTAGCCGAATCCGCTTTTGACAAGGGCTTTGGTCTAAATGTGACCGTGTCATTGCCAGCAGCACAATTGTTTTCAGAAACCCAATCCCGATTTGTGCTTTCAGTCGCACCTGATAAGCAAGCAGCTTTTGAAGCGCTGGTAGGCGCTGCTGCAACAGCGATCGGGGAAGTGACTGCTGATGGCCAGATTCGCATGCAAGCACAAGATGATACGATCGAGATGCCCCTTACTGAGGCGAAATTGAAATGGGAGGAAGCCATTCCATGTTTAATGAAGTAAAGAGCCTCAACGAGGAATGTGGGGTTTTTGGTGTTTGGGGTCATCCAGATGCCGCTCGTGTCACCTACTTCGGACTACACAGTTTGCAACATCGCGGCCAAGAAGGTGCAGGGATCGTCACGAATGATGCGGGGAAACTCAATGGCCACCGTGATTTAGGGTTGCTAGCGGAAGTCTTTTCGGATGAACGTGTCCTCCAGCGTCTGACAGGAGATGCTGCCATTGGTCACGTTCGTTACGCAACTGCTGGTAATGGTAGCGTTGATAATATTCAACCATTTTTATTCAAATTTTTTGATCAGCAGATTGGCTTAGCTCATAACGGCAACTTGACGAATGCGAAAAGTCTACGGAAATCCTTAGAAAAGGCTGGTGCGATTTTCCACTCGAATTCCGATACAGAGATTCTCATGCACTTGATCCGTCGAAGCGAAGAACCGCTTTTTATGGATCGGGTCAAGGAGGCATTAAATCAAGTTAAAGGTGGATTTGCGTACCTTTTACTGACCGAAAATGCCATGATCGCAGCACTAGACCCCAATGGCTTTCGGCCATTGTCAATCGGGAAAATGGTCAATGGTGCTTATGTGGTGGCTTCAGAAACCTGTGCGTTGGAAGTCATCGGTGCGGAATTTATTCGTGATGTCCGACCAGGCGAAGTCGTGATCATTGATGATGCAGGCATTCAAATTGAACAGTATACCCAAGAAGTACAACCCGCGATATGTTCGATGGAGTTTATCTATTTTGCCCGTCCTGATTCCAACATCGCTGGCGTCAACGTCCATCGTGCCCGTAAAAATATGGGCCGTCGCTTAGCACAAGAGGCGCCGATCGAAGCGGATATGGTCATTGGTGTACCGAATTCATCCTTATCTGCTGCCAGCGGGTATGCAGAAGCTTCAGGTATTCCCTATGAATTAGGCTTAGTAAAAAATCAATACATCGCACGAACGTTTATTCAACCGACGCAGGAGTTAAGGGAACAAGGTGTACGGATGAAGCTCTCAGCTGTTCGTGGCGTAGTCGAAGGCAAACGAGTGATTCTAGTCGACGATTCGATCGTCCGAGGAACCACCAGCCGCCGTATCGTGCAACTGCTAAAAGAAGCAGGTGCCAAAGAAGTTCATGTACGTATCGGTTCGCCGCCTTTGCGCTATCCGTGTTTTTACGGGATCGACATTCAAACGAGAAAAGAATTGATCGCAGCCAAATATACGGAAGCTGAGATTTGTGAAAAAATCGAAGCAGATTCTTTGGCCTTTTTAAGTGAAGACGGGTTGATCGAAGCGATCGGTTTAGATTTTGACGCACCTTACTCAGGATTGTGTATGGCCTATTTCAATGGCGATTATCCAACCCCTTTGTATGATTATGAAGAAAACTATCTCGCGTCTTTAGCTGAATAAATTGTAGGCAAAAATGGTTTTTCAAACGAAGCAGTGAAGGACCGCTGGTTTACTTGCGTTAACGACGAATGAGCTGAATGAAGAAAAGCGGATGAATGATTGAGGAGGAACGAACGTGGCAAATGCATATGCAAAAGCCGGTGTCGATGTCGAAGCCGGTTATGAAGTAGTCGAACGGATCAAAAAGCATGTGAAACGAACAGAACGTCTAGGCGTGATGGGGGCAATCGGGGGTTTTGGTGGCTGTTTTGACTTATCATCGTACCAATTGAAAGAACCAGTACTCGTTTCTGGGACAGATGGTGTAGGAACTAAGCTTTTATTGGCGATCCAGCAAGAACAGCATACAACGATCGGCATTGATTGCGTCGCAATGTGCGTGAATGATATCGTCGCTCAAGGGGCAGAACCTATCTACTTCCTTGACTATGTTGCAGTCGGTAAAAACGATCCTGCAAAGATCGAACAAATCATTGCTGGTGTCGCAGAGGGCTGTGTGCAAGCGGGTGCTGCCCTGATTGGTGGGGAAACCGCTGAAATGCCGGGAATGTACCAACCAGAAGAATATGATCTTGCTGGCTTTGCCGTAGGAATCGTCGAAAAAAGTCGCTTGATCACTGGAGAAACCATCAAAGAAGGCGATGAGCTGATTGGTTTGCCTTCATCAGGCATTCACTCGAATGGGTACTCTTTAGTCAGAAAAGTCTTTTTTGAACAGCATGGCTATACAGGAGCAGAAACATTTGCAGAACTTGGCAACCAAACACTTGCAGAAAGTTTATTGACGCCAACGAGAATTTACGTGGATGCATTGAAGCCTTTATTGACAGAAGGATTGCTAGCTGGAATTTCTCATATCACTGGTGGCGGATTTGTTGAAAATATCCCGCGGATGCTGCCTGAAGGTCTGGCGGCAGAAATCTCCTTAGACACTTGGCCGCAGTTGCCGATATTTGATCTGATCGCTGCTCATGGCGCGATTCCTCACCAAGAAATGTTCGAGATTTTCAACATGGGGATCGGTATGGTCTTAGCCGTTGCGCCAGAAAATGTTGCGGCAGTAATGGCGCTTCTATCCGCCAATGAAGAACCAGCATATCGGATCGGTAAAGTGACGAAACGTGACAACGAAGCTGTCTGCTTTAAAGAGGCAGTCCGATGAGGATCGCCGTCTTTGCTTCTGGAACGGGCAGCAATTTTAGAGCGATCGCCGATGCGATCCAGGCTAATGAAATCAAAGGGGCGCAGATCGGATTGGTCTTTTCCGATAAACCTGCAGCGCCAGTGATAGAAAAAGCCCGCGCAAGAGACTATGAAACGCTTGTCTTGGAGCCAGCGGCTTTTGCGTCAAAAGCAGCCTTTGAAAGGAAATTGATCGAAGAATTGCAGTATCATGCCATCGATTTTATTGTTTTAGCTGGGTATATGCGGATCATCGGGAACACCCTATTATCCGCTTATGAAGGCAGAGTCATCAATATCCATCCCTCGTTGTTGCCGAGCTTCCCAGGCAAATCTGGGATTGCCGATGCCTTCGCTTATGGCGTGAAAGTGACGGGGGTTACGGTTCATTATGTCGATGCTGGCATTGATACAGGGCCAATCATTGCCCAAGAAATCGTTCGGATTGACACCGACGATACGTTAACAAGTGTGACAGAGAAAATTCATCAAGTGGAACACCAAATCTATCCAGCTGTTTTAGCTGAAATTGTGGAAAAGGGGCTATCAAATCGTGAATAAACGTGCATTAATCAGTGTGTCTGACAAAGAAGGACTGGTACCATTTGTCCAAGAATTGACCAATTTAGGATTTGAGATCATTTCAACTGGCGGGACCAAAACCGTCTTGGAGGAAGCAGGGCTTCAACCGATCGGCATCGAAGCGATCACAGAATTTCCTGAAATGATGGACGGTAGGGTAAAAACGCTACATCCGCGGGTGCATGGTGGTCTGTTAGGGCGACGTGATCTGCCTTCTCATATGGAGGCAATGGCTGAGCACGGTATTTTACCGATCGACCTCGTTGTCGTCAATCTTTATCCATTTAAAGAAACGATCAGCAAGCCTGATGTCACAGAAGCCGACGCAATCGAAAATATCGACATCGGCGGACCAAGCATGCTGCGTTCTGCGGCGAAAAACCATGCCTCAGTAACTGTTGTCGTTGATCCCAAGGATTACGACTGGGTTTTAACTGAGCTGAAGGAAGGCAATACGACGTTGGCATCAAGAAAGAAATTAGCTGCCAAAGTCTTCCGTCATACCGCAGCCTACGATGCCTTGATTGGTGAATACTTGACCAAAGCGGTGGCCGAAACAGAAACGGAGAACTTGACGAAAACCTATGTTTTGAAACAAACATTGCGTTATGGTGAAAATAGTCATCAGAAAGCTTCCTTCTATCAAGACGCATTACCCGTGCCCTATTCGATTGCCAGCGCAAAACAAATCCACGGCAAAGAATTGTCTTACAACAACATTAAAGATGCTGACGCTGCCTTACGGATCGCAGAAGAATTTACAGAGCCAACTGCAGTAGCCCTAAAGCACATGAATCCATGTGGAATCGGAAGTGGAGAAACGATTGCTGAAGCTTTCCAAGAAGCTTACGAAGCAGACCCAGTGTCGATTTTTGGCGGGATTATCGTCTTAAATCGTCCAGTTGATGTGGCAACTGCGCAGCAGCTGCAGCGGATTTTTCTTGAGATCATTATTGCACCTGCATTTGAAGAAGGAGCACTTGAAATCCTAACGAAGAAAAAAAATCTGCGCTTGCTGGTTGTTGATTTCGAAAAAGCAGCCAAACAGCCAGAAGTTGTCTCTGTCCTTGGGGGCTTATTGGTGCAAGAACCAGACGATCAAATGGAGTCACCAGCAGATTGGACCGTGGTGACCAAAAGACAGCCGACACCAGAAGAAATCGCAGCCTTGGCATTTGCTTGGAAAGCGGTGAAACACGTGAAGTCCAATGCGATCGTTTTAGCCAATCAACAGCAAACCGTCGGGATCGGTGCTGGTCAGATGAACCGCGTTGGTTCAGTGAAAATCGCTGTGGAACAAGCCCGTGAAAACAATAAATTGGCTGGTTCAGTGCTGGCAAGCGATGCCTTTTTCCCGATGGATGACAGTGTCGAATATGCAGCACAACAAGGAATCAAAGCGATTATTCAACCTGGTGGTAGTATCAAAGATCAAGAATCGATCGACATGGCAGATAAGTACGGTGTGGCGATGGTCTTTACTGGTGTTCGTCATTTTAAACACTAAGAAATAGGAGAAGACGATGAAAATACTTGTTATTGGTAGTGGTGGCAGAGAACATGCCGTCGCAAAAAAGTTTCTGCAAGACCCTCAAGTTGAAACAGTCTTTTGTGCAAAGGGCAATCCTGGAATGCGAAAAGACGGGATCGTGACAGTCGCAATTGAAGAGTCCGATCATGAAGGTTTGATTGCTTTTGCTCAAGAGCAGGAGGTTGATTGGACCTTCGTTGGTCCAGAAGTTCCATTACTAAATGGCATCGTAGATGATTTTCAGGCGGCGGGCTTGGAAATTTTTGGTCCCAATCGACAAGCAGCGATGATCGAAGGATCAAAAGAGTTTGCCAAAGAATTGATGCGTGCCAATCACATTCCAACAGCTGACTATCAAAGCTTTACAGATAGTGCGCAAGCAAAAGCATATATCCAACTTAAAGGTGCACCGATCGTTATCAAAGCTGATGGCTTAGCGGCAGGCAAAGGCGTAGTTGTTGCTGAAACCGTTGATGAGGCGAATGCAGCTGTCGAAGCGATGCTGGAGCAAAATGCTTTTGGTGAAAGTGGTGCAAAAGTGGTGATCGAAGAGTTTTTGGCTGGCGAAGAGTTTTCGCTCTTGGCGTTTGTTAAGGACGAAGCCGTCTATCCAATGGTCATTGCGCAAGACCATAAACGTGCGTTTGATGGCGATTTAGGGCCGAATACAGGAGGTATGGGGGCGTACACACCAGTACCGCAGATTCCGCAAGAAATGGTCGATCAAGCGGTCAAAGAAGTTTTACTTCCTGCAGCAAAAGGGATGATTCGTAATCAGACACCATTTACTGGTATTCTTTATGCAGGTCTGATTGCTACTAATGACGGACCGAAAGTCATTGAATTTAATGCTCGTTTTGGTGATCCAGAAACGCAAGTCGTGTTAAGTCGTTTAGATAGTAGCCTGGCACAGATCATTGATGATCTCTTGCAGGATCGAGAGCCCGCGATCCGCTGGAATCAAGCGGCTTCGATCGGTGTCGTGATTGCATCGCAAGGATATCCTGGCAAGTATCAGCAAGGAATGCCTGTTCCATCTCCTCAAGGAGAAGGAACACAATTCTTTTATGCAGGAGTGGAGGAGACTGCTGATCAAGGCGATTTGACGGCAGCTGGTGGTCGTGTTTTTCTTGTGGAAGCTTCAGCCGAGGATTTAGCTACTGCCCAAAAGAACGTCTATGAAGCAATCAATAAATTGCCTTTGTCGGGTTTGTTTTATCGAAATGACATTGGTGACAAAGCCTTACACTATAGCAACTCATCAAAGGCGATGAAGTAAAGAACGTTTCAATGCGTAATGCAAATTGAAAGTAAAGGATGACTGCCAGTAGAACCAATCGGTTGTGCTGGTGGTTTTCATTTTATAGGAGGTTTTTTTGACGTTGGTGTAGCGTTTTCATCTTGTTGTGCTAAAATAAGAATGTAGTTTAAATAAGGAGGAACTTTACGTGAAAAAAATTAAATTCGGTCCCACTGATTTAGAAGTATCTAGCGTGATTTTAGGTTTGATGCGAATCAACAATGCCAAAGACCCAGTGAAAGTATTGACGACAGCGATTGAAAATGACATTACCTTTTTTGACCATGCCGATATCTATGGGCGCGGGGAGTGTGAAACGATTTTTGCGGAAGCGTTAGCAAAAACGGATGCCAAAAGAGAAGAGTTGTTCATTCAATCAAAATGTGGCATCGTTCCAGGTGAAATGTTTGATTTTTCGAAAGAGCATATCATTTCTTCCGTGGAAGGTAGTTTACAGCGTTTGAAAACCGATCATTTGGATGCGCTACTATTGCATCGCCCTGACACTTTGTTTGAACCAGAAGAAGTGGCAGCTGCCTTTGATCAATTAGAAAAAGACGGCAAAGTGAAATACTTCGGTGTCAGCAATCAAAAACCTGGTCAAATCGAATTGTTGAACAAATATGTTTCCCAACCTTTAGTAGCGAATCAGCTGCAATTCGGGATCATGCATACGGGAATGATCGATCAAGGAATTCATGTCAACATGACGGATGCTGGTAGTGTCGATCATGATGGAGAAATTCTTGAATATTCTCGCTTGCATGAGATGACGATCCAAGCTTGGTCTCCGTATCAATATGGTTTCTTCGAAGGTGTCTTTATCGGTAACGAGAAATTCCCAGAGTTGAACGAAAAATTGACCGAACTAGCGGACAAGTATCAAACGACACCAACAGGTATTGCTTCTGCGTGGATCTTACGTCACCCTGCAAACATGCAAGTGATTGCTGGAACGATGACCCCACATCGGATCGAAGAAATCGCGCAAGCATCTTCGATCGTATTGACCCGCCATGAATGGTATGAGGTGTATAAAGCAGCAGGAAACATCTTGCCGTAATTTATTAGTAAATCCCGTTTTTTTCAGTACTTATAAGGATGAATGTTCGCAAAAGACGAACATTCATCCTTTTTTTTCAAAAAGTATTTCTAAAAAGCTTGTATTTCACTTCTAGGTGGTTTAAATTGTTGTGGGCGTTAAAAATAGGCTGAGGCCATTTGATGCTTGCTTCACTCTTAGTAAGATTTGGAGGATATTTTTATGTTTGACATGAAAGTTTTTGATTACGAAGATATACAACTGATTCCTAACAAGTGTATCGTGAACAGCCGTTCAGAATGTGATACCACGGTGACATTAGGCGGACACTCTTTTAAGATGCCTGTCGTTCCTGCAAATATGCAAACGATTATTGATGATTCGATCGCAGAATTTTTAGCTGAAAATGGCTATTTTTATATTATGCACCGCTTTGATGAAGAAGCACGGATTCCATTTATCAAAAAAATGAAGAGCCGTGGCTTGATTGCTTCTATCAGCGTAGGTGTCAAAGAAAATGAATATGCCTTTGTGGAAGAACTAGCTGACAAAGAGCTTGTTCCTGATTTTATTACGATCGATATTGCTCATGGCCACTCAAACGCCGTGATCAATATGATCCAACATATCAAGAAGCATTTGCCAGCAACGTTTGTGATCGCTGGAAATGTTGGAACGCCAGAAGCAGTTCGTGAATTGGAAAACGCTGGTGCAGATGCAACGAAAGTCGGCATTGGACCTGGGAAAGTGTGTATCACAAAAATCAAAACTGGTTTCGGAACTGGCGGCTGGCAGTTAGCAGCACTACGCTGGTGTGCCAAAGCTGCTCGCAAACCAATCATTGCAGATGGCGGCATTCGGACACACGGCGATATCGCTAAATCTGTCCGTTTCGGTGCAACAATGGTCATGATCGGTTCATTGTTTGCAGGTCATGAAGAATCACCTGGTGAAACGAAAGTAGAAAACGGTGTTGTGATGAAAGAATACTTTGGTTCTGCATCGGAATTTCAAAAAGGCGAAAAGAAAAACGTGGAAGGAAAGAAAATTTGGATTCAATACAAAGGTTCTTTGAAAGACACGTTAGTTGAAATGCAGCAAGACTTGCAGTCATCGATCTCTTATGCAGGTGGAAAAGATTTAGAATCGATTCGTAAAGTGGATTACGTAATCGTGAAAAATTCGATTTTTAATGGAGATACGATCTAAACAGGATACTAAAGAAGCGACCTTCTATTGGTCGTTTCTTTTTTTGTAAGAAGAACCATTTTGTTTTTCTGTTTTCTTCGTTATAATAGAAGCAATGAAGAGTAGAGGAGCGGGTGACCAAATGACAATCAAAGTGATGTCAGTGTTCGGTACCAGACCGGAAGCCATCAAAATGGCGCCACTAGTAAAGGAATTGGAAAACGACCCGCGTTTTGAATCGATCGTTGTGGTGACGGCGCAGCATCGAGAAATGTTGGATCAAGTATTAACGGTTTTTGAGATCGCACCAGACTATGATCTGGATATTATGACTTTAGGGCAAACCTTGACAGGGATCACCACCAAAGTTTTACTGGATCTAGAACCGATCCTGCAAAAAGAAACTCCTGATATCGTGCTGGTTCATGGGGATACGACCACCGCTTATGCAGCCGCGACGGCCGCCTTTTATCAGCAAATTCCTGTGGGGCATGTGGAAGCCGGTTTGCGCACATGGAACAAAAAATCTCCTTATCCAGAGGAAGCCAATCGTCAGTTGATCGATGTCTTAGCTGATTTTTACTTTGCGCCAACTTCCCAAAGCAAAAAAAATCTGCTGGCTGAAAACCGCAATGAGGCTGCGATTTATGTAACAGGTAATACCGCCATTGATGCGATGCGTTATACGATCTCGGAGGAATACCAGCATCCAGAACTTTCCGCAGCAGATCAAACCATGATCCTACTAACAATGCATCGTCGAGAAAACTTAGGTGCTCCGATGCAGCAGGTCTTTCGTGCTTTAGCACAGATCGCAAAGGAGAAGCCAACGATCAAATTGGTTTTCCCTATGCACAAGAATCCCCAAGTCCGAGGGATTGCTCAGGAGATTCTTGGGGAACTAGCAAATGTTACGTTGATTGAGCCTTTAGATGTCATTGATTTTCATAACGTTGCGAATCAAAGTACCTTGATTTTGACGGATTCCGGTGGTGTCCAAGAAGAAGCACCGTCATTAGGCGTTCCTGTTTTGGTCTTGCGAGATACAACAGAGCGCCCCGAAGGCATTGCTGCAGGTACGTTAAAACTGATCGGTACGTCTGAAGCTGCGGTTTATCAAGAAACAAAGCGACTGCTAGAAGATCCAGAAGCTTACAATGCCATGGCACATGCAGAAAATCCATACGGCGATGGGAAAGCAAGCCAGCGAATCCTGCAAATTTTAGCCGATCATTTTTCGTGAGAGCTAGAGTGAATAATAATTCTCCCAGTATAGGGGAACATAGAGAAAGAGGCAGCTGTTTGTTACATGGCTGTCTTTTTATATACATGAAACCTGCGGGAACGCCGTTTCCATTTTTTCGTTGATTGTGACAAACGAAGAAGCTTGATTAAGTGTGAGTTTCGCTTTGAAAGGGTTTCTGTTCATCTGCTCGTATATAAAGGTTTATCAAGTATAAAATCACATCGGTTCTTTAATGTTGTTATTTTATTGTAAGACCTTTCATTTGAAAACCTATGGAAAACTTTGAAAAAAGGGTACTTTTTTCCTTAGATGCTGTTGACATTGGTTAGGATAGCAGTTATTATGTGGGTAGTTGGAAGAAAGACTTCCGACGAACTGACATTTTATACAAATAATTGTTAGGTGAGGCTCCTATATGGACACAAGCTGCTGCCGCAAAAGCATCGAGAGATGCTTAGTTGGTAGGACAGGTCTAATCGTGAAGGTTAAACCCAAAGCAGCTGATAGCAAATTTGCTATCTACGCCCTATAGTGCTAAAGCTCTACAATGATCATGAGTTTTTTACGCATGCTTATTGGGAGCGTGCGTTTTTTTGTGTCTTTTGCGCGCGTTCCACAGTGACTTACCTAATAAAAAGAAAGGAAGATTCACATGGAATACCCCAGTCCCCAGATGAAACAGCGGAGTAGTTATCGAATCGCTAGGGGTGGCGTAAGCAACTCCTAAGTGCTAGGAGGAAAAAAAGATGTTAAAAAAACTATCGAAAGATCAAGAACTAAAATTACTTGCAAAATTGACCGAAAGAGAATTATTGATGGAGATGCGGACCTCCTTTCAAGGGTTATCGGAAGAAGATGCTGCAGAGCGTTTAGCAGAGTATGGTCCAAACAAAGTCGACGCACAAAAACCAACACCCGCTTGGTTGATGATCTTAGGCGCTTTTAAAGATCCCTTTGTGTTAGTTTTAGCCCTATTAATGATTATTTCTTTTGTAACAGGCGATATTGAAGCAGTGATCGTGATGGGAATCATGATTTTAGCCAGTGTCATGATTACTTTCGTCCAAGAATACCGTTCCCAAAAAGCAAGCTTAGCGTTAAAAGAACTTATTGAAAATACTTGTTCCGTAACCAGAGATGGAATCACGAGAGAAATTCCAATGGATGAAGTCGTTCCTGGAGACATCGTCACCTTAGCAACTGGCGACATGATCCCTGCGGATGCGATCTTGATTTGGACCAAAGATTTATTTATCAATCAATCTTCATTAACAGGCGAATCAATGCCCGTTGAAAAATTTGTCGACGCTGGGATCAAAGAAAGCGATGAACAAATTTCTGCACTAGATATGCAAGATCTTGTTTTCATGGGTACCGATGTCTTAAGTGGTCAAGGAAAAGCCATTATTTTGAAAACCGGTCAAAGTACATTCTTTGGCGATATTGCTAAAAATGCGACCACGAAACGCGGCAAAACAACCTTTGAAGATGGCTTAACGAAAGTCAGCAAACTATTGTTACGAATGGTCATGGTTCTTTTCCCAATCGTTTTATTGATCAATGGATTAACCAAGGGTGATTGGGGCGAAGCGTTGTTCTTCGCGATTGCAGTAGCAGTTGGTTTGACGCCAGAAATGCTACCAATGATCGTTACCAGTAACTTAGCCAAAGGGGCGATCTCTTTGTCAAAAGAAAAAGTGATCGTCAAAGAATTGCCTTCGATTCAAAACTTAGGTGCAATGGATGTATTATGTACCGATAAAACGGGTACGATCACCGAAGATCGTGTCGTGCTGGTACAACATTTAAATCCGTTTGGCGTAGAAGATAAACAAGTTCTTGATATGACCTATTTAAATTCTTACTATCAAACAGGGTGGAAAAACCTGATGGATATCGCAGTGCTAAACTACTATGAAGAAGAAGGTTTGGCAGCGCCATTTAACGATGTGACAAAAATCGATGAGATTCCTTTTGACTTTTCACGTCGTCGCTTGACGGTTGTTGTCAATGCGGATGGTCATCAACTGATGGTCACAAAAGGTGCAGCTGAAGAAATGGAACAAGTCTGCAAATACGTAGAAGTTGATGGCAAAGTGATGGAATTGACTCCTCAATTGAGAGAGCAATTACGTCAAGTGAACCTGCGCTTGAATAAACAAGGAATGCGCGTGTTGACAGTTGCCGTAAAACGCGATGCTCACGCAGATGCCGTTTATTCTGTAGCAGACGAACAAGACATGATCATGATTGGCTTTATGGGCTTCTTAGATCCAGCAAAAGAAACAGCCAAAACAGCGATTGCTTCTTTACACGGTCATGGCATCAATGTCAAAGTGTTGACTGGAGATAATGCGATCGTTGCGCAAAAAGTTTGCCGAGATGTTGGTATCGATGCAGATGAATACTTATTGGGAACCGATATTGATCATCTGTCAGATGAAGAGTTAGCAGCGAAAGCTGCAAAAACCAATCTGTTTGCAAAATTAAACCCAATGCAAAAATCACGAATCATTGAAACCATTCAAGCAGCAGGCCATACAGTCGGCTTTATGGGAGATGGCATCAACGATGCGCCTGCTTTACGCACGGCAGATGTTGGCATCTCGGTTGATACAGCAGCGGATATCACCAAAGATGCCAGCTCGATCATTTTATTAGAAAAAAGTTTAAATGTCCTTGATAAAGGGGTCATCGAAGGGCGCAAAGTATTTACCAATATGATGAAGTACATCAAAATGACGTTGAGTTCGAACTTCGGGAATGTCTTCTCGATCTTAGTTGCTAGTGCCTTTTTACCTTTCTTACCAATGTTGTCCATTCAATTGTTGGTTCAAAACTTGGTGTACGATATGGCACAATTGACGATTCCATGGGACAACGTAGACAAAGCAGAGTTAGAAAAACCAGTCAAATGGCAAGTAGGCGGACTATTGAAGTTTACCGTCGGCATTGGACCGGTCAGCAGCATCTTTGATATTTTGACCTTCTTTGTGATGTGGCATGTCTTTAGTGCAAATACGATCCAAGAGCAAGCCTTGTTCCAAGCAGGATGGTTTATGATCGGCTTAACGACACAAACCTTAGTCGTTCACATGATCCGAACAAGAAAATTACCATTTATCAATAGTATTGCTTCACCGGCAGTCTTGATCTCCAGCGTCCTAGCAATTGCAGTTGGCTTCTTAGTTATCTTGACGCCATTGCACACAGTCTTCGATTTTGCGGCGCTGCCATCAAGCTACTGGCCATGGTTTATTGGTATCAATTTCGCTTATTTAGTAA
The DNA here is from genome assembly GCF_051711285.1 of Enterococcus sp. DIV0213h. Classification (NCBI taxonomy): domain Bacteria; kingdom Bacillati; phylum Bacillota; class Bacilli; order Lactobacillales; family Enterococcaceae; genus Enterococcus; species Enterococcus sp. DIV0213h. Next base: position 2,201,050 of record NZ_JBIOMH010000001.1, on the reverse strand, counting down.
CAGTTGAATTTGCCAAACGCATTTACATTCATGTGACGAAAGAATGGATTTAAAAAAACAGGTCGGCGTTCTTCCTATGGAGGGGAGAATTGCCGATCTGTTTCTTTTTATCCAATCTCTGTATTATTTTTTTCTCATCTTAAGAAAATTCTTTTTGATTCAAGTCGAATCCTTCACAAGTAATAAAAGGAGGTTAATGGTAAATCTGTTTAGCCAAATGATGATTGCTGTACTATTCTTAAATAAAAAAAAGAATCTGAAAAGAAAAAATTGAAGAAAGCGATTGCTTTAATGTGATTAATTTCACTAATGTTTTCTTAAGAGTTGCTACAGTGGGAATTGTTTTATTAAAAAAAATACCCTTTTCACTTGTCATTTTCGAAGTTAAATGATAATTTATAAGAGTAAATGAAATTTCGATAGTACAGATTTAAACCCTGTTACATACGAAAGTGAATTTTTATATCAGAGAGGAAAGTGTGTCAAGATGGCAAAAAAACAAAAAGCACTTGATTTCCAAGCGATTTTGGAGCAAGTCAATGCAGATTTTCCAACTTACCAAGCTTTGGACAAAGACGGGAAAATTGTAAATCAAGAGTTAGTACCAGATTTAAGTGACGACGAATTAGTTGAATTGATGACTCGTATGGTATGGTCTCGTGTATTAGACCAACGCTCAACTGCGTTAAACCGTCAAGGTCGTCTAGGTTTCTTCGCGCCAACTGCTGGACAAGAAGCAAGCCAATTAGCAAGTCAATTTGCTTTTGAAAAAGAAGACGTTCTATTACCAGGTTACCGTGATGTACCACAATTGATCCAACACGGTCTGCCATTGAAAGAAGCGTTCTTATGGTCACGTGGTCACGTTGCTGGGAACCTTTACCCAGAAGATTTAAAAGCATTGCCACCACAAATCATCATCGGTGCACAATACGTCCAAGCAGCCGGCGTTGCTTTAGGATTGAAAAAACGCAATAAGAAAAATGTTGTATTCACTTATACAGGTGATGGCGGTTCTTCACAAGGGGACTTCTATGAAGCAATCAACTTTGCAGGGGCATACCATGCAAACGCTGTATTCTACATCCAAAACAATGGTTTTGCGATCTCTACACCTCGTGAAGTACAAAGTGCGGCACCAACATTGGCACAAAAAGCAGCAGCAGCTGGGATCCCTGGTATCCAAGTTGACGGTATGGATCCATTGGCAGTGTACTATGTTTCTAAAGCAGCTCGTGAATGGGCAGCAAACGGCAACGGTCCTGTATTGATCGAAACCTTGACTTACCGTTACGGTCCACATACATTGTCTGGTGATGATCCAACCCGTTACCGTTCAAAAGACATGGACAGCGAATGGCAACAAAAAGATCCATTGGTACGTTTCCGTACTTACCTAACTGAAAAAGGACTTTGGTCTGAAGAAAAAGAAGAACAAGTCATTGAACAAACAAAAGAAGAAATCAAAGCAGCGATCGCTGAAGCTGACCGCGTGCCAAAACAAAAAGTTTCAGATTTCTTGAAAAACATGTTTGAAGTTCAACCACAAAACATTAAAGAACAAATTGCAACTTACGAAGCGAAGGAGTCGAAATAGTCATGGCACAAAAAACAATGATTCAAGCAATTACAGATGCCTTAGCTGTTGAAATGGAAAATGACAAAGAGATTTTAGTCTTTGGTGAAGATGTCGGTAAAAACGGCGGGGTTTTCCGTGCAACAGAAGGTTTACAAGAAAAATTCGGCGAAGATCGTGTCTTCGATACCCCTCTTGCTGAATCTGGTATCGGCGGCTTGGCTTTCGGTTTAGCATTAGAAGGTTTCCGTCCAGTTCCAGAAATCCAATTCTTTGGTTTCGTATTTGAAACCTTTGACGAAATCGTTGGTCAAATGGCGCGTACTCGTTACCGTATGGGTGGTACACGTAATTTACCAATCACTATTCGTTCACCATTTGGTGGCGGTGTGCACACACCAGAATTGCACTCAGATAACTTGGAAGGATTGATCGCTCAATCACCTGGTATCCGTGTCGTTATTCCATCAAACCCATATGATGCAAAAGGATTATTGATTGCTTCTATCCGCAGCAATGACCCAGTTGTTTTCTTAGAGCACATGAAACTTTACCGTTCATTCCGTGAAGAAGTGCCAGAAGAAGCATACGAAGTTCCTTTAGACAAAGCAGCAGTAACTCGTGAAGGTTCTGATGTTTCCATCATCACTTATGGTGCGATGGTTCGTGAAGCAATCAAAGCTGCTGACAACTTAGCGAAAGAAAACATCAACGCTGAAATCATCGACTTGCGTACAGTTGCTCCTCTTGATGTTGAAACGATCATCAAATCAGTTGAAAAAACTGGTCGTGTGGTTGTCGTTCAAGAAGCACAAAAACAAGCAGGTGTTGGCGCTCAAGTCGTTTCTGAAATTTCTGAACGTGCGGTTCTATCACTAGAAGCTCCAATCGGACGCGTGTCTGCACCAGATACGATCTTCCCATTCGGTCAAGCTGAAAACATTTGGTTGCCAAATGCAAAAGACATCGAAGACAAAGTGAAAGAAATCGTGAACTTTTAATAGTTGAAGAAGGGAAGAATAGAAAATGGCATTTCAATTTAAATTACCGGATATCGGTGAAGGAATTGCAGAAGGCGAAATCGTAAAATGGTTCGTCAAAGCAGGGGATACCATCAATGAAGATGATACCTTACTAGAAGTTCAAAATGATAAATCAGTGGAAGAAATTCCATCTCCAGTAACAGGAACAGTGAAAAACATCGTTGTCCCTGAAGGTACAGTCGCAAACGTTGGGGATGTCCTTGTTGAGATCGATGCACCAGGACATGAAGACAACGAAGGCGATGAAGGTGTAGCAGCAGAGTCTCAAACACCAGCAAAACCAGCGGCAGAACCTACAACGGAAACGGCTGAAGCATCAGCTGGTTCTTCTGAAGGCGCAGGCGTTTTCCAATTCAAATTACCAGATATCGGTGAAGGTATTGCAGAAGGTGAAATCGTAAAATGGTTCGTTAAAGCAGGAGATACCATCAATGAAGATGATACGTTGCTTGAAGTTCAAAACGACAAATCAGTGGAAGAAATTCCATCTCCTGTAACAGGAACAGTGAAAAACATCGTTGTTGCTGAAGGAACAGTCGCAAATGTTGGGGATGTTTTAGTTGAAATCGACGCACCTGGTCACAACAGTGCGCCTGCTTCATCAAGCACATCTGCAGAAGCACCAAAAGAAAAAGTGGAAACTTCTGGTTCAGCAAGTGTTGTTGAAGCAGCAGATCCTAACAAACGCGTCTTGGCTATGCCTTCTGTACGTCAATTTGCTCGTGAAAAAGATGTTGATATTTCTCAAGTATCAGCAACAGGTAAAGGCGGCCGTGTAACAAAAGAAGACATCGAAAACTTCCTATCAGGTGGCGGACAAGCTGCAAAAGCTGAAACTCAAGCTCCTGCGAAAGAAGAAACAAAAGCTGCAGCAACTGAAAGCAAACCAGCAGCTCCAGCAAAAGCCTTCAAATCAAACTTAGGTGATTTAGAAGAACGTGTGGCCTTAACACCTACACGTAAAGCAATCGCTAAAGCGATGGTAAACAGTAAACAAACAGCACCTCATGTAACCTTGCATGATGAAGTTGAAGTAACAAACCTATGGGATAACCGTAAGAAATTCAAAGAAGTTGCTGCTGCAAACGGCACAAAACTTACTTTCTTACCATATGTTGTGAAAGCATTGACTGCAACAGTGAAAAAATTCCCTATCTTGAATGCGTCGATCGATGATGCAAAACAAGAGATCGTATACAAAAACTATTACAACATCGGTATCGCAACAGATACTGACCATGGTTTGTATGTACCAAACGTAAAAGATGCAGATCGTAAAGGCATGTTTGCTATCGCCGATGAAATCAACGAAAAAGCAAAACTTGCTCATGACGGCAAATTAGCTGCAGATGATATGCGTAACGGTACCATCACGATCAGTAACATTGGTTCAGTTGGTGGCGGCTGGTTCACACCAGTAATCAACTACCCTGAAGTAGCTATTTTGGGTGTAGGTACGATCGCGCAACAACCAATCGTAAACGCTGAAGGCGAAATCGTTGTCGGACGTGTGATGAAACTTTCATTAAGCTTCGACCACCGTATCGTTGATGGCGCAACAGCGCAACAAGCAATGAATAATATCAAACGTCTATTAGCTGATCCAGAGCTATTAATGATGGAAGGATGATTAACAAATGGTAGTTGGAGATTTTGCTGTTGAATTAGATACAGTTGTAATCGGTGCGGGACCTGGCGGCTATGTAGCTGCCATCCGCGCTGCTGAAATGGGACAAAAAGTAGCAATCATTGAAAGAGAATACATCGGCGGCGTTTGTTTAAACGTTGGTTGTATCCCTTCAAAAGCTTTGATCGCTGCAGGTCATCATTACCAAGAATCTTTGGATTCAACAATGTTTGGTGTAACAAGTGAAAATGTTTCCCTTGATTTTACCAAAACACAAGAATGGAAAGACAACAAAGTCGTTAAAACGTTAACTTCTGGTGTTGGTTTCCTATTGAAAAAACATAAAGTTGAAACAATTGAAGGAGAAGCTTTCTTCGTTGATGATCACACATTGCGTGTCATCCACCCAGATTCAGCACAAACTTACTCTTTCAACAATGCAATCATCGCAACAGGTTCTCGTCCAATTGAAATCCCTGGTTTCAAATTCGGCGGACGTGTCCTTGATTCAACTGGCGGATTGGCATTAAAAGAAGTTCCTAAAAAATTTGTTGTTATCGGTGGCGGTGTCATCGGTTCTGAACTAGGTGCAGCGTATGCAAACCTAGGTGCAGAAGTAACAATCCTTGAAGGTTCTCCTCAAATCTTGCCAACCTATGAAAAAGACATGGTCAAATTGGTTGAAGAAGACTTTGCGAAAAAAGGTGTAACAGTCGTTACCAACGCAATGGCGAAAGAAGCAATTGACAATGGCGATAGCGTAACTGTGAAATATGCCGTAGATGGTAAAGAAGAATCAGTTACTGCTGATTACGTGATGGTTACTGTTGGCCGTCGTCCAAATACTGATGACATGGGCTTGGAACAAGCAGGTGTTGAAGTAGGCGAACGCGGATTGATCACGGTTGACAAACAAGGCCGTACCAACGTATCAAACATCTACGCAATTGGTGATATCGTTCCTGGTGCTGCATTAGCACATAAAGCCAGCTACGAAGCAAAAATCGCTGCTGAAGCAATCTCTGGCAAAAAAGTTGCTGTTGATTACAAAGCGATGCCTGCAGTTGCCTTTACTGACCCAGAATTGGCTTCTGTCGGTATGACGATCAAAGATGCCAAGGATGCTGGAATTGAAGCAAAAGCATTCAAATTCCCATTCTCAGGTAACGGTCGTGCGTTATCTCTAGGAAAAACCGAAGGATTCATTCGCTTAGTAACAACGGTTGAAGACAATGTGATCATCGGTGCGCAAATTGCTGGTTTAGGAGCAAGCGATATGGTTTCAGAACTTGCTCTTGCTATTGAATCTGGCATGAACGCAGAAGATATCGCGTTAACCATCCATCCACATCCATCTCTAGGTGAGATCACAATGGATGCTGCTGAGTTAGCTCTAGGTTTACCAATCCACATTTAAGCTTTTTGAAACTCGTTCATCATTTGGTGAACGAGTTTTTTTATCACCAAAAATAAAGCGATCCTAAACTATTGACAGAATCTTCTGTAAATGATACGATGCTCTTAATATTTCAACCGTTGATGAGGAAAGTACATTGATTTGGCAAGCCTAGAGAGTCTTCGTAGGGTGCAAGAAGAACTTGTAGAATCAATCGAAAATGGCCTCAGAGGTGATCTTCTGAACTTGTACGAAAGATAAGAAGATCCGGGTGCGCCCGCTATCGCGTCAGAGTATAACGACGTTTATTTGTCGCGTACTTGCTGAGAAGCATGCTGGAAAGTCTGCTTGAATAAAGGTGGTAACACGTAAACACGTCCTTTGATATCTCGATATCAGAGGGCTTTTTTATTTGTATTATTAAGGAGGAATAGTATGACAGAAAGATTTGAGACGATTCAATTACACGGAGGACAAACACCAGATCCTACCACAGGGAGTCGCGCCGTACCCATTTATCAAACCACATCGTATGTGTTTGAGGACGCAGATCAAGCGGCAGCGAGATTTAGTCTTAGTGAGAATGGCAATATCTATACCCGTATTACCAATCCGACAACGGCTGTTCTAGAAGAACGACTAGCCCTCTTAGAAGGCGGTGTCGGTGCGTTAGCAACGGCTTCTGGCTCAGCAGCGATCACCTATGCGATTTTAAATCTTGCACAAGCAGGAGATCATATCGTTTCTGCTGCTTCAATTTATGGGGGGACCTATAATTTATTCGCTCATACGTTGCCAGATTTTGGCATCACTACAAGCTTTGTTGATAGTGAAGATCTGGCAGCACTAAAAGCAGCCATCCAAGAAAATACTAAAGCAGTTTTTCTAGAGTCTTTAGGCAATCCAGATATTGATATTGCCGACTTTAAAAAGATTGCAGCGATCGCTCATGAAGCAGGGATTCCCCTCATCATTGACAATACCTTTGCGACTCCCTATCTGTTTCGAGGATTTGAGCATGGGGCGGACATCGTCGTTTATTCCACGACAAAATACCTCGGTGGTCACGGCGCTGCTTTGGGAGGGGCCATTATCGACAGCGGCAACTTTGATTGGACAAATGGCAAATTTCCCAAGCTGGTCGATCCCGATCATAGCTACCATGGAATCTCATGGGTAGAAGCCGCTGGTAACGCTGCCTATATCACTCGAGCACGAACGATTCTTTTACGGGATACAGGCGCTGCGATTTCTCCCTTCAATTCATGGGTGTTGCTGTTAGGCATCGAGACGCTTTCGTTGCGGATGGAACGTCATGTAGAAAATGCGCAACAAGTTGCTGAATTTTTAGCCAAGCACTCGGAAGTCTCTTGGGTTCATTTCCCAACACTGCCGGACAGCCCCTATTTTGAACGGGCGCAGGAGTATTTCCCCAAAGGGACCAGTTCCGTCTTTTCCTTTGGATTAAAGGGTGGAGCAGAAGCAAGCAAAACCTTTTGTGGCGCAACCAAGCTCTTCTCTTTGCTGGCAAATGTCGGGGATGCAAAGTCCTTGATCATCCATCCAGCTTCGACGACCCATTCCCAGCTTAGCGTAGAAGAACTTGCAGCAGCCAAAATTCGTCCAGAGACGATTCGCCTATCCATTGGATTGGAAAACATCAACGATCTCTTGGAAGATCTCACGCAAGCCTTCCAACAGCTCTAAATAGTTGAAGCAGTAGGAAAAGCGCAGGATACTATGCTGCGCTTTTTTGTTGTCGGTTAGTGTTTCAAATAAAACTGCGGTTTCTGTTGGTAGAAGGATAGAAAATCCATCGGTTCTATGCTATATTTAGTTGCTAAGGAATATGGATAAGGTGGGGGATGTATGCGTAATCATGCGAGTGACAAGAGGATTCGGTTTTACTACACAAGTTTGCAATTTCTTTATTGGATGATGTTTTGCTCAATCTATGGCTTTGCGACCCTTTTTTTGATTTATTTCAAGGTCGATCCAGCAAAAATTGGCGGTATTTTAGCCTTAGTCAATATTGCGTCTACGATTTTGCAGCCCTTCATCAGTCAAATCATTATCAAAAAAAGTAAAGTACCGCTGATCGTTGTCTTGAAAACGATGACAATCGGCGTGGTCGCGGTGCTCTTAGCAGGTGTGATTTTCCCTGCATTATCAATACTGACCTATGTCTTAGGAGGGATTTTGCTCGTTTCCATGCAGTCCTTTCTCAACGCCTTGGCGTTTGAATACACGAATAGCGGCAACAAAATCAATTTTGGCTTTTCGCGTGCGGGTGGGTCACTAGGATTTGCGGGAACCTCCTTTTTACTGGGGCAGCTCTTGGAGGAGTTTTCGGCAGCCCTTTTGCCAATGATCGCTATCGGGCAGGCCGTTTTGTTTCTCATTATTTTGCTTTTGCTGCCAGCGATCAAGAAGCCAGAAATGCCCGTGATGCATACAGAACAAAGTCATTCAGGTGCCTTTTTGAAAAAATATCCTTTTTTACTCTTTCTCTTTGTCGGGTTTAGCTTTCTTTTCAGCTTCCACACGATGATCAACAGCTTTTTGGCACAAATTTTTGCCGATATTGGCGGTGGCAGTAAGGAAGTTGGCATCGCCCTGATGGTTGCGGCGTTATGCGAATTGCCTGGCATGATTTTCTTTGAACAGTTAGTGAGGATACGGTCTAGCCGTTTTTGGCTGTTGTTTTCCAGTGTTGCCTTTGCCATTCGTGGGGTGCTCATGCTGTTGATCAGCTCCATCATCTTGATGGAATTGAGCCATTTGATGCAAGGGGTTAGTTTTGCTTTGTTTATTCCAGCTTCGGCTTATTTGTTCAACCATAGTTTGGCAGATGAAGATCGGGTTTTTGGACAAACGATTATTATCATTGCTACCACGATCGGTGGAGTGATCGGCAATCTTTTGGGCGGGATGCTGATCCAAAGCTTCGGTGTTTGGGAAATGCTTTTGATTGGGACTGGGTTTGCCGTTCTAGGTGCTGCATTGACCTTTATCGGTGTGAAAAAAATCCCTAAAAGTAACAAGAAACTAGCGATCCTAAGCGAATGATCGATAGGTAGAAAAAAGAGTTGCGGCCGTATTTGCTTCGGTCGCAACTCTTTTGAATCTGATCAACGGGTACTATTTCTTTTCTAATACAGCGATAAATTCCCGCATATAGTCTGGTAGATCTGGGGGACGGCGGCTGGAAACGATATGTCCATCCGTAACCACAGGTGTATCCACCCATGTGGCTCCAGCATTTGTCATATCATCTTTGATGCCTGGTGTACTGGTGACCGTCTTGTCTTTCAGGATATTCGCAGAAATCAAGACCCAGCCTGCATGACAGATTTGACCAATGACTTTTTCGTCTTTGTCCATCGTTTGCACGAAAGAGATGACCTCTGGGAAACGTCGTAATTTATCAGGCGCCCAACCACCTGGAACTAAGATGGCATCGTAGTCATCGGCATGAATATCAGAAAAAGCATAGGCTGATTCTGCGGGTACACCGTATTTGCCAATATACGTTTTATGCGCTTCTTCACCGACTAAATCGACTTGCGCGCCTTCTTCCCGTAACCGATGGACCGGGTACCACAGTTCTAAATCTTCGAAATCATTGTCGACTAAGGCAATGATTTTTTTGTTTTCTAAACGCAAGAGAATTCCTCCTTTTTCTTGTTATTCTTACTGTAACATCATGCAAAGAGAAACACCAAAAGTATGCTTCTTAAAAAATGCCAAGAAGCTATTTTGAGAATGGTCATTCAGAGAAATGGTATTGATGTAAGCGTTGTAATCATTAGGAAAGTAAGAGATAATGAAAGAAAGCCAAAGGAGGCGAAGATGTGGAAGCATTCGAAAATGCTCGAAAATTTATTTACAAAAACGCGCGCCCTTTAGACCTTGCTCGTTGGCAGTATCATTTTGAAAATGGATCTCGCGAGGCTGTATTACAGGCGTTACAATTCTACCAAAATGAAGATGGTGGGTATGGGCATGGTTTGGAACCTGATCATTGGAATCCCAACAGTACACCGATTGCAGTGTGGGAGGCATGTCGAATTTTAAGAGAGCTTGAATGCCTTCATTCGACAAATCCACAAGTCCAAGGGATTTTAAGGTATTTAGCTAGTGGAAAAGAGTTTTCTGAAGGGAAATGGTTCAACCAAGTGCCGTCAACGGTATCCTATCCGCATGCGATTTGGTGGGAGAGTCCTGTAGGCGTGCCAGCAGACAACCCAACGGTAAGTCTAGCTGGTATGATCTTAAAAACAGGGGAAACTACCCTCTATCAAAAAGCACAAGAAATCGTTGAAACAGCAGTTGCAAGTTTCCTTAAGGAACCAACCAGTGAAATGCACACATTAGTCGTCTATCTAGAATTATTACAAGACTGTGAAGAAATCCAGTATCAGCCTGTTTTAGCAAATGAACGCTTTCGCGAGATCTTATTCCAGCAAATTCGCCATACTGTCTCAAACGAGCCAGAAGAGTGGTTCACGTCTTATGTCAGTAAACCTTCAAATTTTTTCTTTACAAGAGAGCAGCTGCTTGGGATCTTTAGTGAAGAATTATGTAAAAAAGAAGCCCAAGAAATTTTAAAATACCAACAAGAAGATGGATCATTTGTCATTCCATGGCAATGGGGAACGGATTACCCAGAGTTTTTCATAAGTAAACAGTGGTGGAAATCAATTACTATCATTAAAAATTTTTTGTTTTTGCAGGCTTTTCTAGACGAACCTTTTTGAAATCGGTCATTTTCTAATAAGCAATCTCGTTGAAAGAACAAAGGAATTTCCTTCTTAATTTGAGATTCATGGGTTTCAGCTTCTAAAAATCTCAATAGTTTGTATACAAGAGGTACATTCATTGCTAGGATGTACCTTTTTTGCAGCGGAGGCTCTGACCTATTTTCAATTTTGTGGTACACTGAATAAGATGAATAGGAGTGGTAATATGCGGGATTATCAATATCCTCTTGACTTAGATTGGTCGACAGATGAAATGGTCGTCGTCATGAAGATGTGGGAACGATTAGAACAAGCCTATGAAAAAGGCCTTCCTAGTAGTACGTTTCTTGAGGCGTATCAAGCCTTTAAGAAAGTCGTTCCTAGCATTGGCGAGGAACGCCGTTTAGGCAGAGAATTTGAAGAACTATCAGGCTATTCGCTGTACCATGCTGTGCAGGCAGCGAAAAAGACTGAGGGAAAACTAAAAATGAAAGGGTAGATCAACGAATGCATGAAATCGTTAATGAAGTTCGCCAGTGGATGATCGCTGCAGGTGAAACGATCAAAGACAATTTAAATAAAGAAGACTTAGTGGTCGAGACAAAATCAGGACGGAAAGACTTAGTGACAGAATTGGATAAAGCCACGCAAGATTTTCTGATTGGTAAGATCCAATCCTATGATCCGGATGCCAAAATTTTAGGTGAAGAAAACGGACTGGACACACTTGCCGACATGAGTGGGCGGGTCTTCATCATTGATCCGATCGATGGAACGATGAATTTCGTGTTAGAAAAAGAAAACTTTTGTATCATGATCGCGATTTACGAAGAGAGCAAAGGGCGCTTTGGCTTTGTCTATAATGTTATGAAAGATGAATTCTTATGGGGTGGTCCAGAGATTGGTGTCTATAACAATGGCGAGAAGATCGAACCGCCGAAAGATATTGCCTTATCCGAAGGTCTCGTTGGCTTGAATTCGCCCATGTTGATCCATAACCGCCACCACGAAACCGAGGTCAGTGACAAAGCATTAGGCATTCGTATGACTGGCTGTGCTGGGGTAGAGCTGATCGCCCTCGCTAAAGGACAAAGAGCAGGCTATCTTTCTCATCTTGCGCCATGGGATTATGCGCCAGGGGGCGTTTTGTTAGAAACCCTTGGATTAAAGATGGCAAACATCAAAGGAGAGCCGCTATCCTTGAATGGACGGGAATTGTTCGTAGGCGGTACACCGAAAGCTTTTGAAGAATTATTGGCGATCGTTAATCAATAAGAAAAAACCAGATATTTTATTAATATCTGGTTTTTTCTGCAAAAATGAAAACTTTGCACTATATTTCAGAAAGAAATTCTGGTATAATGGCTTGTCGAGTGCAATGTCACCAAAAAAGGAGTTTATAAATTGAATATTAGAAATGATATCCGCAACGTCGCTATTATTGCCCACGTTGACCACGGAAAAACTACATTAGTTGATGAATTATTGAAACAATCCCAAACGTTAGATAGCCATACCCAATTACAAGAACGGGCGATGGATTCAAATGCGATCGAAAAAGAACGTGGCATCACGATCTTAGCGAAAAATACAGCGGTTGAATACAACGGTACAAAAATCAATATCATGGATACCCCAGGACACGCGGACTTCGGTGGTGAAGTAGAGCGGATCATGAAAATGGTCGATGGTGTTGTTTTGGTTGTTGATGCTTATGAAGGAACGATGCCTCAAACACGTTTCGTATTGAAAAAAGCGTTGGAACAACACTTAGTGCCAATCGTAGTTGTCAACAAAATCGACAAACCATCTGCTCGTCCTGAGCATGTCGTCGATGAAGTCTTAGAACTATTTATCGAATTAGGTGCCGACGATGACCAATTGGACTTTCCAGTGATCTACGCTTCTGCGATCAACGGAACTTCAAGTGAATCAGATGATCCTGCTGATCAACAAAAAACGATGGCACCATTGTTTGATACGATCATCGAACATATTCCAGCGCCAATCGACAACAGCGATGAACCATTGCAATTCCAAGTATCATTGCTTGATTACAATGACTACGTTGGACGTATCGGTATTGGCCGTGTCTTCCGCGGATCAATCAAAGTCGGCGACCAAGTTGCATTGATGAAATTAAACGGAGAAGTTAAAAAGTTCCGTGTGACGAAACTTTTCGGTTTCTTCGGTTTGAAACGTTTAGAAATCCAAGAAGCCAAAGCCGGTGATTTGATTGCCGTTTCTGGGATGGAAGATATCTTCGTTGGTGAAACTGTTACACCAATCGATCATCAAGATTCATTACCTGTTTTACACATTGATGAACCAACTTTGCAAATGACCTTTATCGTGAACAATTCACCATTTGCGGGTCGCGAAGGAAAATTCGTAACCGCTCGTAAAATTGAAGAACGCTTAATGGCGCAATTGCAAACAGACGTTTCATTGCGTGTGGATCCAATCGGACCTGATTCATGGATCGTTTCTGGACGTGGCGAACTTCATTTGTCAATTTTGATCGAAAATATGCGTCGTGAAGGCTTTGAATTGCAAGTTTCTCGTCCAGAAGTTATCGAACGCGAAATCGATGGCGTGAAATGTGAACCATTTGAACGAGTGCAAATCGATACCCCAGAAGAATACATGGGATCAGTAATCGAATCATTGGGAATGCGTAAAGCAGAAATGCAAGATATGATCAATACAGGGAATGGACAAGTACGGATCATTTTCTTGGCACCAGCTCGTGGCTTGATCGGTTACACGACAGAATTCCTATCAATGACTCGCGGCTACGGCATCATGCACCACACTTTCGATCAATATTTGCCAATGATCCAAGGACAAATTGGTGGCCGTCATCAAGGTGCACTTGTATCGATCGATACAGGAAAAGCAACAACATACTCGATCATGAGTATTGAAGAACGTGGAACGGTCTTCGTTGAACCAGGTACCGAAGTGTACGAAGGAATGATCATTGGTGAAAACTCTCGTGACAAAGACTTAACGGTCAATATCACGAAAGCAAAACAAATGACCAACGTCCGTTCAGCAAACAAAGACCAAACCTCAGTTATCAAGAAACCTCGTATTCTTTCTTTGGAAGAATCACTGGAATTCTTGAATGATGATGAATACTGTGAAGTAACACCAGAAAGCATTCGTTTAAGAAAACAAATCTTGAACAAGAGCGAACGGGAAAAATCACAGAAAAAGAAAAATAACTGATAACTAAAACAGTGATCAAAAGTTTTAAACACTTCTGATCTGTTCGATTTTCCGAAGGATGGAAAAGGGATTGCTCCTGTGTTGCAGCGGCTCTTCGCCGCAGGACCCAGAAAAAGCAATCAGCCGATTTCCCTCCTTCGGTTCTTTTTTGCTCGAAGTCAAATTGAACCGTTAGAATAAGCACCGCTTGCAATTTCGGCCATTCCTTTTTAAAATGAAGAAAGCAAGCACAAAGGAGAAATCTATGAAAAATTATCCTGTTAAAAAGAATCAGGAACTTGAAGTTGATATTTTGGATCTTTCCCATGAAGGAAATGGGATCGCCAAAGTCGATGGGTACTTATTATTTATTGAAAACACCCTGCCAAATGAACGTGCCTTAGTCAAAGTGTTGAAAGTCGGAAACAAATTTGGTTTTGCCAAAGTGATGAAATTGTTGCAAGCAAGTCCTGATCGGCAAGAATTGCCGAATGAAGCATTGCTGCGCACCGGTATCGCTCCATTGAGTCATTTGAGCTATGACAAACAATTAGCCTTCAAACAGCAGCAAGTAGAGAATGTTTTGGCTAAAATCGCCAAACTGCCTGAAATCAAGGTCAATGCACCAATCGGAATGGAAAAACCATTTGGTTACCGCAACAAAGCGCAAATCCCTGTGCAAAAGATTCATGGGAAATTAACGACTGGATTTTACCGCAAAAACAGTCATACTCTGGTACCGATCGAAGACTTTTATATTCAAGATCCAAACATCGATCAAGCAATCATCAAAGTCAGAGATATCTTGCAGCGCTTCAATGTCAAAGCCTACAATGAAGAAGCCCATGAAGGGTTCTTACGCCACATTGTCGTTCGTCGTGGGCATCACTCAGGTGAAATGATGGTCGTATTAGTGACACGTAAACCGAAATTCTTCAAGGGAGAAGAGATCGCGGAAGTGATCCACGAAGAGATTCCAGAAGTTGTTTCTGTCATTCAAAACATCAATGAAGAAAAAACCAATGTGATCATGGGCGAGTTCGAGCGTGTTTTGTATGGCAAGTCATCGATCGATGATCAATTATTAGGCAAAACCTTCCAAATCTCAGCGAAATCTTTCTACCAAGTCAACACAGCGCAAACAGAAGTCTTGTACCAAACCGCCTTCGAGATGGCACAACTGTCTGAAAATGATGTCGTTGTGGATGCTTATGCAGGAATCGGAACGATCGGGATTAGTTTGGCTGATCGCGTGAAAGAAGTGTTAGGGATGGAAGTCATTCCTGAAGCAGTGAACGATGCCAAAGCCAATGCCAAAAGAAATGGTGTCGAAAACGTGCATTACTTTATCGGTAAAGCCGAAAAAATCATGCCGCAATGGCTACGCGAAGGCATTCAACCGACAGTCGTCTTCGTTGATCCACCTCGCAAAGGTTTAGATGCTAGCTTTATCGAAACGACTGCTGCGGTTAAACCAGAGCGCATCGTCTACATTTCCTGCAATCCAGCAACCTTGGCTCGTGACCTCGCGTTATTTGCGGAAGAAGGGTATGTGACAAAAGAAGTCCAACCTGTTGATTTGTTCCCACAAACGACCCATGTGGAGTGTGTCGTGTTGTTAGAACGTCGTTAAGAAAAAACGAGCTTCTTTTCAGCAATTTTGACCGTGAATTCTTATTATGGTAATTGTCATAAAATCTTACGATACCAAAGTTGCTAGAGAAAGCGAGTCAATTGATAAATAAGCAACTATAACCCATCTGTTTATCTAATTACGTCGATTGTGACGTTTGGAATGGATGAAATATAAAACCAGAAACTGGAACAGAAAGACACTCTTTTTTGTTCCAGTTTTTTTTGTTCTTTCTCACTATTGATGAGCGGGGACAAAATCAATGCAAAAAGCAGTGAAGCTACAAATATGCAGACAGCCAAATCCTTTAACAAAATGGTTTGTCGGCAATTTATAGTTAATGTGTATAAAAATATGGCGTGTAGTGATTAGAAAGTATTATAATAAACGTAGTGAATAGAAAATTTTT
The DNA here is from genome assembly GCF_051711285.1 of Enterococcus sp. DIV0213h. NCBI lineage: Bacteria > Bacillati > Bacillota > Bacilli > Lactobacillales > Enterococcaceae > Enterococcus > Enterococcus sp. DIV0213h. The sequence goes on along the minus strand of NZ_JBIOMH010000001.1, from coordinate 2,185,411 downwards.
GTTAGGAGGGATTGCACATGGCAACGATTCGTGCATTTTCACACAAAGAGATTACACCGCAAAATACGCATTTGTCTAGTTTTAAAGTGTTGATAGAGTCAGCTTTTTATGGGAACAATGTCACTTGGATTGATGATCTAGCCACTGCCTATCACTTAGCAAAAGAATCTTCTGGGGCTATTCTTACGGATATGCCGGTATCACACACCAAGGAGTTAGGACTACCAGAGGATGCAAAAGTCATCGTGTTTAATGACGGAAAAGTTGTTGGACGAACAGCGTCAGCTCGACGCATCATCGGACATCCTGGAATCCAGCGAGAATTATATGAAGACATTTTGCGAGATGCCTTATATCATGGAACCCGCAAGCAATTTTATGGTGGTGAAGTTGTTGTAGGATTAGACGAAGCGTTTATGGTCAAAGCTCACCTGTTGATACCAGAGCACTATGAAACCAATTTTTACTCTTATTTGTTGAATTTTCAATTGATGACGAAATCATGGGAGGAAAGATACCAACGTTCCAAAGAATATCCAGAGACGGACATTTTTTTGTACGCTGATCCAGACTGGTCTCATCCTGATTTTCCTTACGGGCTGTCTCTTTTTGATCCTGAACACAATGTTGCGGCAGTCTTAGGTTTAAACTATTTTGGTGAATTGAAAAAAGCGACATTAACTTTGGCTTGGGCTACCGCGCATCGCCATGGCTTTGTGGCGTGTCATGGGGGAATGAAGCAGTATCAGTTACCGAATCGAACATTTACGATGGCTGCTTTTGGTCTTTCAGGATCAGGAAAATCGACTATCACATTGGCAGAACATGATGGCAAATATGAGATCAAGGTTCTGCATGACGATGCATTTGTGATTAATCAAACAAATGGTGCCTCCACTGCACTGGAGCCTTCTTATTTTGATAAAACGCAAGACTATCCACTAACCAACCCAAATGTCCGCTACTTTATCACCTGTCAAAATGTTGGGGTTACTTTAGACGAGAAAGGAAAAAAGGTCCTCGTGACCCAAGATATTCGTAATGGGAATGGTCGAACCGTCAAATCACGATATGTCACACCTAATCGGGTGGACCATTTAGATTCGCCGATCGATGCCGTATTTTGGATCATGAAAGATAACACGCTGCCTCCGGTAGTAAAAATTGACGATCCGATTTTAGCCGCTGTTTTTGGTTTGACCTTAGCTACGAAGCGCACGACAGCTGAACATATTGTCGAGACCACGGATATAGATAAACTGGTCATCGAACCTTATGCCAATCCATTTAGAGTCTATCCTTTAGGGGAAGATTTTGCCCATTTCATGCACTTGTTTAAAGAAAACCAAACGGCTTGTTATATTCTAAATACAGGCTTTTACAAAGGCAAGAAAGTCACGCCTGAAGTCACACTAACATCGATTGAAAAAATTGTGGAAGGCGAGGCTGAATTTAAAAATTTCGGTGGGATCACCGAAATGAGTTTCCTGCCAGTAACAGGCTTTAAAGTCGATTTTCAAGATGCCTCCTATGTTGCTCATTTAAGAGAGCGGATGCAAGGACGGCTGGACTTTATTTTGGCTCAAGAGACAGAAAATGATGGCTATAATAAGTTGCCTAAAGAAGTAGCAACGGCAATGGAAAAGGTGATTTCTACATTAAGTGAGCTTCCTAGCTAATTTAGTTGAATCAAACTTCCGCAAGCGGCTTTTTTCCTGAAACACTTATTTTGTTAGCCAGAAAGGAGCGAATATGAACATTCAGTTTCACCATATCCAAATCACAGTCAATGATGTAAAAAAAGCAGAAGGCTTTTATGATCAATTATTTGCACTATTAGGTTTTGACCTTCAGAAGAAATATTCTGGGTACTTAGAACATGCTGATATGGAAGTAGTAGAATATATAGGCGATTCATTTGATTTCGGCATTTGTTCCCCACGAAAAGAATGGAAGAACGAGAAAATCGATTCAAGAAAACCTGGCTCTGTTCAACACATAGCATTTAAGGCGGAAAGCCGCGAAGTAGTAGATGCGATCTTTCCCAAAATAAAAGCTTTAGGGGTAAAGATCCTTCACGATCGACCAATGGAGTACAAAGAGCGCATCGCTCCTAACTACTATGCCTTATTCTTTGAAAGCCCAGAAGGCATTCGTTTTGAACTATTTCATTATGCCTGATTCCTTTTACTAAAAGAGCGTGGCATGAACTTGTTGCGTGAACGTGTTCCTATTCAGGTGATCTTTCATTGTGGGGTTCGTATAACCATGTGATATCAGAGACAAACTTTTTTAAAACCTGTCATCAGGAAAACTAGAACATTCTTTTTAAAAGTACGTCCGTCTGGAAAAAACTATTTGATTTCTAAAATTCATTTGGACAATTCACAAATAAAAACCTAACTCGTGTGTTAAAAAACGTTCGAATTTTTATCATTCTAGAAGCGAGTGCACCGTGGGTCAATGAGGATTATTGGGTTGATGGCACGACACTTAAGAGAGGGAGGAAGATCAATATGGATCAGAGGGTTCAGCAAGACATCGAAGCAATCATTTCCCATCAATATGATCATGGCGCCGATTTATGGTCGACGCCAGACCATAAATTACTAAAAGGAGCACCCTTTACGACCTTAGAAAGTCCTCTTTATTTACTTGAACTTGGTATGTCTCCTGAGGAGAACTTATTAAAAGAGACAGCCGCATTGATCTTTCAAGGATGGAGAGAAGATGGCAGATTTAAAATTTCTCCGTCAGGGGGGATCTATCCATGTCATACGGCGTTGGCTTTGCGAACGCTGTGTGCTCTTGGTTACACAAGGGACCAGCGGCTGCAACAGACCGTTCACTATTTTCTTGCTACTCAGGAAGCAGATGGCGGCTGGAAGTGTAATAAGTATAGTTTTGGTCGCGGCCCGGAGACCCACTTTTCCACGCCAATGACGACGTTAACGGTCCTTGATGCTTTTCGCTATATTCATGATCGTGAAAAAATGGAAACGCTTAAGCAAGCAAGCGAATTTTTGCTTGCTCATTGGGAGATCCGTCAGCCAATCAGTCCCTGTCATTATGGGATGGGTACATTATTTATGCAGACAGAATACCCCTTTAGAGGATACAATCTTTTTTATTATCTGTATGTCTTGTCTTTTTATCCTTCTGCCAGAAAAGACGCACGATTTTTGGAGGCTTTGCAGCAGTTTGAATCGAAAGTTCAAAATGGCAATGTCATCGTAGAACGGGTCGTACCCAAACTGGGGAAACTGAATTTTTGCCAAAAAGGGCATATCAGTCCCTTTGCCACACAGCGTTACCAAGAAATTCTTGCTCGATTGGCAGAGGATTGAGGAAAAACAGCCCTTTGAAAGGTTCCCCCCATCTAGACGATTCTTTTTCTTTTCTGGTACACTGTCTGTAAAGAAGCAAGTGATTAATCAACAGAGAGGAGAAAGACATGCAAAAAATATATCTTGTTGAAGATGATGCAACGATCGTCTCTGTTCTAGCAGAATATTTACAGCAATGGGGGTACGAATGTGTTTCCGCGAAGAATTTTGCTAGCATCTTGCAAGAGTTTCATGAGATCAAACCGGATCTCGTTCTTTTAGATATTTCGCTGCCTTATTACAACGGGTATCATTGGTGCCAAGAAATTCGCAAGAAGTCAGAAGTGCCGATCATTTTCCTTTCGTCGATGGATCAACAGATGAATCAGATCATGGCGATGAACATGGGAGCAGATGATTATTTAACAAAACCCTTTGATTTAGCCTTCGTTTTGGCAAAAATCCAAGCATTGCTGCGGCGGAGCTATCAGTATAGCCACCAACAAGCGCTGACCTTTGAGATAGGGCAAGTAACCTTTTATCCCACAGAAAATGTATTAAAAAAACAGGGGGAACAGTTGCCACTGTCTCCAAATGAAGCTCGGATTCTTTCCTTGCTTTTGCAGCATCGAGGGAAGATTGTAGCCAAAGAGACCATCATTGAAATGCTCTGGAATAGTGAAGAATTCATCGATAATAACACATTAGCGGTCAATATGACCCGCTTGCGAAAAAAATTAAGCCAGATCGAACTATCCGATTTGATCCAGACGGTAAAGAATAAAGGGTATTTGATAGAAAAGGAACACGCCTATGACTAACGTGAAAGAATATTTCGTCCTTTATGGAAAGTTTTATCTCGTTTACCTGCTGTTTAGTGCGGGCCTATTTGGGCTATTCTTTCTCCACAGCCTTTCATTGGAGCCCTTCATTGACTATGTGGTCTTTTCAGGGGTGATCTTAGGGGGACTTTCCCTTTTTCATTATTTTCGTTACGCACAAAAAAGAAAGCAGCTGCAGCATTTATTAAGAAAACAACGTATGACGGAAGCGGCGTTGGCGTTCTTGCCTGCCACTCGAAATCGTTTAGAAGACGAATACCAAGCCCTTCTTAAACAATTGGCAAGAGAAAAAACCACTTCTGATTACAAGGCAGCGTTAAAAAATGAAGAAATTTATGAAGATTTCGGCTTGTGGCTTCATCAAATCAAAACGCCTCTAGCTGCGCTGGATCTTTTGGTCCAAAGCGATTCGTTGTCACCGACGGAGGTCAAAGCGGAATTATTTAAGGTGAATGATTACTTGCAAATGATGTTGAATTATTTACGACAAAATTTAGCGAATGAAGATTTTGTCTTTGAGTCGATTGCTTTAGCGCCCCTCGTTCGTCAAACGATCAAAAAGTATGCCTTGTTTTTCTCGAAAAAGAATCTGCAACTGGACATGGCGGTGGATTTGACGGTGACATCCGATCGAAAGTGGCTCGTTTTTATTTTTGAACAGGTTCTTTTCAACAGCTTGAAGTATACCGAAACTGGTGGCATCAACGTTTTCACTAAAGACAATGCCTTAGTGATTCAAGATAGCGGCATTGGTATTCGTAAGGAAGACTTGCCAAGGGTGTTTGAGAAAGGATATACGGGACAAAATGGTCGCTTTCAGCAACGAGCGAGCGGGCTAGGCTTATATATGAGTCAACAAGCGGCTGAAAAAATCGGCTGCCGTTTAGCGATTGATTCTGAAGTGGGACAGGGAACCATCGTCACACTTCATTTTCCCACCACAAATAACCGATAGCCGCAAACTTTCAACACTGTAAGTTTGCGGTTTTTATTGTAAGTCGCTTTTTTCTGCCAGTCAGCTTATTCTAAAAAGGAAGGAGGGAACAAGATGACACTTTTAAACATTCAACAAGTAAAAAAAATCTATCAAAGCCAGCTGAACGGACAACCCGTTGAAGCGTTGAAAAATATTACCTTTATGGTAGAAGAAGGGGAATATGTCGCTATCATGGGGGAATCAGGCTCGGGAAAGAGTACGTTGCTGAACTTGATGGCGACGTTAGACCAACCAACAGCGGGTGAAATGCAGCTGAATGGCATCGATCTGACCACGATCAAAGAAAAAGACGCAGCGAGTTTTCGACGGGATCACTTAGGCTTTGTTTTTCAAGACTTTAATTTATTGGACACCTTTTCGGTAAAAGACAATATTTTATTGCCATTAGTTTTATCAAAAGTTTCCGTCAAACAAATGGAAAAGCAGCTTCAACCTATCGTACAAACTTTAGGGATCGCCGATTTATTGCAGCACTATCCGTATGAATTGTCTGGCGGACAAAAACAACGAGTTGCTGTCGCACGAGCAATCATCACAAAACCGGAACTGCTATTAGCAGATGAGCCAACCGGAGCGCTGGATTCGAAAACCTCTGATCAATTACTGACATTATTTCAACAGATCAATCAAAATGGACAGACGATCGTGATGGTCACTCACAGTTCGATCGCAGCCAGTCGCGCACAACGCGTCTTGTTTATCAAAGACGGGTATGTGTTTCACCAGCTGTATCGAGGGGATCGCAGCAATACCGCTTTTCTAGAAGCAATAGCCGAAACAATGACTGCTGTCTTTGCAAAGGAGGAGTAACCAATGTTCTTTCAAAAAATCGCCTTCTCCAATTTGCGTAAAAATGCCAAAGCTTACACACCCTTTTTATTATCTATGAGTTTCTTGGTGGCTGTTTTGATGATGACGCAAATCATCGTGAACAATCCAGGAATGAAGGAACTTCCTAGTAGTCAAAGCGCCATCTTCATGTTTCGTTTAGGAAATATCATCCTCATGATTTTTGCGGCGATCTTTTCCTTTTACACCAATAACTTTTTGATCAAACAGCGAAAAAAAGAATTTGGTCTCTACAATGTTTTAGGACTAGGAAAACGTGAGATAGCCTTCGTGGTCTTTTGGGAACTCTTTTACAGTTTTCTCATTAGCCTTGCCGCCGGATTGATCAGTGGCTTATTGTTTGCACGATTAGGATTTTTGATACTGAAGAAAATCTTAGCCGTAGGCGAGTTCTTTGTCTTTAAACTATCATTTGAGAGTATTGGCTTGGTGATCCTGTATTTTATGTTCGTCTTTGGTTGTTTATTTTTATTTGACATACTGCAAGTCCGCAAAACCAATCCACTTCAACTACTGCAGGGAAGCAAGCGTAATGAAAAAGAACCACGAGCAAAAGGTATTTTGGCACTATTAGGTGTCCTTTGTTTAGTGGCAGGCTATACGATCTCTGTGACGATCAAATCTCCTATCAGTGCATTAGGCCTGTTCTTTGTCGCCGTCGTCCTCGTAATCTTGGCTACCTATTTGTTGTTTATTGCGGGCAGTATCAAAGCATTGCAGTTTTTAAGAAAACGAACGACCTATTATTATCAAACGACCCATTTTATCAATGTCTCTACCATGTTGTATCGGATGAAGCAAAATGCGGCTGGTTTAGCAAGTATTTGTATTTTATCAACGATGGTGTTAGTGACCGTTGCTACGACCGCCAGTCTTTATTTTGGACAAAAGAATGTGATCGAAACCCGTTTTCCTTACGATGTTCAAATTGAGTCAGCGGCTGATTCCCAGCAAATCAACACAGCAATTAATGGACTTGAAGAGAAGCTAACGATCAAAGAGCGCCAGCAAGTCACTACAACAAGACCGTTGCTTTTTACCTTTGAGGAACCAAATTTTGTTCCCTCAACCACTTTTGAAGAAAATAGCGGTAGTTTAGATAAAGCCGTGTATCTTATTTTTCTTACCAGTTCTGAATACCATGAAATCACTGGGAAAACAGGACCCGCTGACGACGAACTATTCGTTTTTCCCGCCACCTGGACGCATCAAGCTTTACCAGAAAAGACGACGATCGATGATCGTCAATTTCGCTTGCGGGAATTGAAAGAACTGCCAACATTCACGAAAACAGAAAACCCCGTTCAGCATCTTGTTCTCGTGGTGGATGATCAGTGGCTTGCCGAAAAGCTAAGCGCTTGGTATCAAAACGAAGAGTTTCAACTTTACCAGCAACCAGTGACAACAACAGTCTTTAATTTTCAAGCAGCAGAAACAAGCGATCGCGAAGCCATCGCAAAAGAGATTCGCAGCGAACTTCTGGCAGCAGATGCTCAGGCGAGCGTTGAATCAAAAGATCTTTTTGAAGTTGAGACAAAAACCTTTACCGGCGGCTTTTTCTTCTTAGGTTTGATTTTTGGTGTGATCTTTATTTTAGCTGCTGCATTGATCATTTATTATAAACAAGTTTCCGAAGGGATGGAGGACAAAGAACGTTTCGAGATCTTGCAAAAAGTTGGGTTAAGCCATAAGGAAGTCAAGCAAGTGATCCAGCAGCAAGTTTTGATGATCTTCTCATTTCCTTTGGTGGCAGCGATCATCCATTTGGCGTTTGCTTTACCAATGATTCGAAAATTACTGATTCTTTTTGGTCTGACGGATCGTAACTTATTGATTACGGTAACGATTATTTCTGTCCTGTTGTTTACAATGATTTATCTGCTGGTGTATTTCATCACCGCAAGAGTCTACTATCGATTGGTGGAGCGCAAACAGTAGCGGGGGGACAAATGCTATTTTGTCAGACGATAGCTAGATGGATTAGCCGTCACCGCCAAGAGCTACAAAAAAATAAAATGTAAGAACACCTCATCCATGAAGCGACGCTCAAAAGTTAGAATTTTTGGTCTAACAGTTTGGAATCACTACATGATTGAGGTGTTTTTTTGATAGGCACGCCCGTTAGCCCACTTTTTAGAGTTGAAAAAAATCCTTAGGTGACCTATAGTGAAAAGGAGTAAAGCACGGGTATAGAGTGCCGCGCGATTGATAGTCATTTCAAAATAAAAGAGATCATGTGATCCAAAAAGGAGAAAGCCCTATGAAAGAGCAGCCGATAACCATTGGATTCCCCTTAAGAGGTGAATGGCTTGCGCCGACTACACCAGCCGAGAAGATTCCTAGCCATGGTACCGATCGAATGGGGTTGCGTTATGCCTTTGATTTTTTACAAGTTAATTTTGAGGGGAAAACCAAAGCTTTTCATAATCGAAGCTTTCTGCGCTATTTCTTCTTAGGGGTTCCGCTGGAGAGCTGTTATTGTTGGGGCGAAAAAATCTATGCGCCTTGTGATGGCGAAGTCATTGTTGCAAGAGATGGCTATCGGGAACGGAAAATCGTTCACTGGATCAGAGATTTTTCGATCGCTGTAAAAAATGGTTTGTTTTTTAATGAACAAAAAGATGATTATCAACAAATAGCTGGCAACTACATTGTGATAAAAGCTTCTGAGGGCGTTTATATGGCATTTGTTCATCTGCAAAAAAGATCTGTCACTGTTTCCGTAGGACAAAATATCACCAAAGGGATGGTGATCGGAAACGTTGGCCATTCGGGAAATTCGACTTCGCCTCATCTGCATTTTCAAGTGATGGACACAAGTGATATCGGCCATGCAAAAGGTCTTCCTTGCCGCTTTGAAGAATATGAAGTGTACCAAGCAGGGGGATGGACAAAGGTGCAGAATCGGATACCAGGAAGTACCGATCGGATACGATTGTTAAAGGAATACTAAGGACCAGTTTTGAAACATTCGCATCAGGGCTTGCAGGATGCTCAACTGAAAGAACGTTTAAAAGTCTTTGGACTACTTTTAAGTACGTGAAATAATCTTAGGCTTTCAAAATTTGTGAAGAAAATGAAATGCAAGGAGAACAAATGAATCATTTACCCAATATCCTTACCACATCTCGACTGATTCTCGCACCACTTTTACTATTCCTTCAGCCAATGTCTGGCTGGTTTTGGCTGCTCTATTCCTATTGTTTTGTAAGCGACCTCGTCGATGGGCTGCTTGCAAGAAGGATGAATCTTACGAGTGAGGTGGGTGCCTTACTAGACAGTTTCGCAGATGTAAGCTTTTTTCTCGCAGTTTTTCTTTCTTTTCTACCACAGTTGTTGGCGGCACATACGCTTTGGGTCTGGCTACTAGTGATTGCTATGATTCGTTTTGTCAGTTATCTGATTGGCTATGTAAAATATCGGTCTTTTAGTAGTCTGCATACATGGCTCAACAAAGCAGTCGGTTTTCTTTTAGGTAGTTTCCCATTGCTGCTCGTGGTGAGTCCTGCAAAAATTGTTGTCTTGATTTTGGGGACCATCGCCACTGTTTCCGCATTAGAAGAATTGCTGATAACGATCCTCTCAAAAAATCTGGATAGAAATCAAAAATCGATATTCGAAATTTTTAAGTAAGGCGCCTCTATCATTGAGGGCCTTTTTTTGCGTATTCATCGCTAATAGACTTTTAAAAGACCCTTCAAAAACAATTTTAAAAATAACATTGAAAACAATTTTTAATGGTATTATGCTTATCTTTGAAGGGAGGCTTCACAAATGAATAGACAAGAACTGCATGCATGTATCAGTAAAAACCAGCCTAATATTTGCCAAATTGCTGCCTACCAAAATGGAAAGGAAGTTTACTCGGATGAATGGCATGAGTATAAGCCAGAGGATACTTGCCACCTTATGTCCGCTACGAAAAGTATCGTTTCTCTACTAGTTGGGATAGCGATCGATCAAGGTGTCATCCGAAGTGTTAATGACAAAGTACTCGATTATTTTCCAGACTATCAAGTAAAACGGGGCGAAAAAACGATTCAGGATATTACGATCAAACACCTATTAACGATGCGAGCCCCGTATAAATGCAAAGGTGATCCATGGACAAAGGTTTGTTCGAGTGACGACTGGACCAGCGCCTCGCTTGATTTATTGGGAGGAAGAAAAGGAGTGACAAATGAATTCAATTATCAAACCGTTTGTCTGCAGATCCTCACTGGTTTGTTAGCGAAAGCTTCTGGAATGACGACCGTTGATTATGCGAACCATTATTTATTTCGACCTCTTGGTGTAGCCGAACTGACCAATTATTATGCGGAAACGGCACAAGAGCATAAGCACTTTACGATGAGCAAGGCACCAAAAAAACCGGTTTGGTTTTGCGATCCTTTAAATATTGGCACTGCAGGTTACGGGCTTTGTCTTTCAGCAAAAGATTTAGCCAAAATCGGTGAGCTATGCTTGAACCAAGGCATCCATCAAGGACAACAAGTGATTTCTTCACAATGGCTCACTGAAATGGTCAATCCGCTAGAGACAAACATAGAGAAATTTCAAAATATGAGTTATGGGTATTTATGGTGGATCTTGGATGCTGAGAAAAGCACCTATGCCGCCATCGGCAATAGTGGAAATGTCCTTTATATTGATCCCGAATCAGAGACTGTTATCGCCATTACGGCGTATTTTAAGCCAACTGTCTTTGATCGCATCGACTTTATCGAGACAGAGCTAAAACCGTTCCTTTTGCACTAATGAGCGTTAAGAAAAAGCAGTCTGCTGTCAAAAGTTGATTGCTTTTTTTGTAGACGAAAGCTTAATGATCCCTTTTGTGACTATGGCAGGCAGGTGACCTACTGATAAAGCTCGGCTGCTAGCCTTTTTATGAAATTATAATTTAGCAATTTGATCCCGCAGGTAGGAGGCTAAATCAATAATAAACGGAAGATAAATGAGAAATGAATAAAATGACCAAACTATCAACGACGTAAACTTGGTATACTATAATTGAGAAGAAAATCACAAGTGAAAGGAGCGGTCGGGGTGTTTTCAGAAATCAGTATCTATCAAGTGAAACCCAGTAGTGTTGAGACCTTTGAAGCAGTCATGCAGGAAGCAACAGAGGCAATGAAGGCCATGGAGGGGGCTTTGTTCTTTCGATTAATGAAACGAACCCATTACATCAAAGAAATGAGGACCATCAAGGAAGGTCGCCTCCCAGATCCATTGACGAGAGTCATAAAATGTGTGAAATATGCTCACTATTGGGAGTTTGATAGCGAAGAAAATTATGGCAAAGCTCAAAAAAAGTTGTATGAAAGTTACTGGAAAGCAATGGAGAAATGTTTGATCGTTCCCCACGACAAACTATTGGGGGAAGTTCTTGAGTGCTCGCTTTAGTACCAAATGCTCTCCTTCTGAACGGACTTTTTGTTGCAACTGTTAAGAAAGGACAGGGTAGAAATACAACGGATGTTAAAAAAGTCATTTGAACGTTTGAATGGAGGACTGGTATTTTTTTTAAACACTCTATTTCTTGAAGGAATCTAAAAGGAGGAAGCCCCGATGGCACAGGTTGCTTTTCATAATTCGTACAAATTAAAAAAAGGCGTTTCAACAGCGGAATTTGTTCGTGTCGTTGAACAATTAAACCGAGAATACATTTCCAAACAAAGAGGATACCTTTCTTTTGAATTATTAGTAGATGGAGAAACTTGGGCGGACATCACCAAGTTCGAAACGAAAGAAGATGCGGAAACATTTGCTCGATGCGGCACGCCTAATGCCTTTGCACAAAAGTTTTATTCATTCATCAATCTAAACAGTTGCAGCTCTCACCTATACACGATTGAAAAAACGTTCCAATAACTTAGCCAGAATGGAATGAACAGCGCAAAAGACAATTCATATGAAAAGAGGAACTTCTTATGACAAAGACAGCAGAATGGTATCAAGGAAAAGCCGGTCGGGCAGAACATTTGGTCTATTTAAATAAGGAAGCCAAAGAGCTTGAGAAACTGATTCACGGTGACAAAACAATGATCATTCGGGGGGCAGCGGGCAGAAAATCACCTTTAGGAGGAAGAGCCAAAATCAACGATCTTGTTTATTTTGTGGAGACCGGCGGCGATTTGACCATCACTCATCGGGGCATCATTGCCAACGTGATTGAATCTGAAAAGATGACGAAAGAAGAATCCATAGATTTTGTAAAACGCTATGAAAAAGAGTTGAATTTATCGAAAAAACAAGTCGATCGATGGGCAGGGAAAAAGTATCTAGCGGTCTATGAAATCGCTGAATTAGAAGAAATAACACCATTTCAGTACAATCGTGAAAAAAATATGGATGATTGGGTCATCACAGATGATATCAACAAAATCAAATTGTAACGTAGCGAAAACCTTAAAAAACGAAGCGCAAAGGAGTTGAGTGGAAGGATGGAAGGCAAAAAGCAATTGTTTCGAGACAAAAACGTGAAACCAACAGAGCAGCTGATTGCAGAATCTCTGGGTGAAGGATATGTCATTTATCAACGTTTTATCGAAACCCTTGAAAACGAGGGCATCTCTCTTATGGATTGGCGCTATTACCAAGATGGAAAAGCGTGGTTATCAAAAGGCGAATACAAATGGACAACGACTCGTGGAACGAATAAAGTGAAACCAATTTTTTGGCTCTCGATGTGGGAGGACTTCTTCAAAGTCTCCTTTCACTTTAGCGAGAAAGTCCGAACACAGTTATTGTCTTTACCAGTCAGCGATGAGACAAAGGAAACCATTCTTAAGGCGCCAACTAATGGCACGAAAATGAAGTTTTTTTCTGTGATTTTTGATGTCGCTAATCCATCACTCTTTGAAGATATCACCGAATTGATCGTGTTCAAAAAAAGTAAATAAAGTAAGAGTATGATTTATTTAACTTGGATAGTCTGATTTTATTACATCTATCAAAAAGGAATCTTTGTTATAGTTTACCCATTTTTTAGGTTAAGAAAAGTAAAAGTCAATCAGAAGACTCTAAGTTTATCGCCTTTCCTCTGATTGGGTTTTAATATAAGTAACTCTTGGGAAAACCAACGCTAATTTTGATTAGATTATCGGATAAAATTCACAATGAAATAAATTTTACTCGCTAAATATGCTATTATGGGTAAAATATGCTTTAATTACTTTTGAATTGATGGAAGACACATTGGAAAAGGAGAAAAGACAAATGACTATTCAACGAATCACAGCTTGCGTTCAAGTCAAAGGAGACTATCAGAAGTGTTATCATTTTTATACGGAAAAAGTTGGTTTGGTACCAACTTATGGCGATGAGTCAGGTCCTTATACAAGCTTTGCATCGAAGAAAGAGGAGGCGCCTTTTTTTGGTATGTTCCAAGTGGATGCCGTGATCGATCAAATGGAGGGCTATCCGATTTCGGATAATCGGATTTCATCTGATACGCTTTCGGCAACGTTTCACACCACGGATTTTGAAGAAGATTATACGAGAATGAACAATGCTGGTGTAGTGTTTGAAGTGAGTAAAACCGTTTTGGGGGAAGGGGACCAAGCTTTTCATATTGCCTATTTCCGCGATCCAGAAGGAAATTTGCTAAGCTTGGAGGATGGCGGTGTCTAAAGAGTTCACATTCAAAAAGAATCAGAAAAAAACGTAAAGAAAGATTTATCTCATAATTGTTTTGAGATAAATCTTTTTTTATTTGAAATCATTCCTCTATAAAGCGTTCCTTCATCCGCTCCAAGAAAAGTCCAGAGGCTTTTGAAAAAACTTGGGTGTTCTTCCAAATGACTGCAAGATCTGATTCAAGAGTGGGACTCAATTTTCTAAAGCATAAAGGACTGTCAGGGGTGAAGTTGATTAATTTGTCGAGGGTCAATGCATAGCCGACGCCTTCTTCAACCAACTTTGACGCATTGTACACGAGATTATACGTGGCAACGACAGTCAATTTGTTCATGTCTTTTTTCAACCATTTAGAAAGCTCACTGCTGACCAGACTTTGTCGTGAAGTAATCAAGGGAACCTCCCAGAGATCCTTTGGTGTGATGACTTCGTTACTAGCAAGGGGACTGTCTTTTCGCATCAAGACGCCCCAGGTGTCTCTGGCAGGTAAGCGCAAGGAATGGTATTTTTTGACGTCGACGGGGCTGATCACGACGCCAAAATCCAACAATCCTTTGTCCAACCGTTCTTTGACCTCGTCAGCATTGCCGCTAAATAAATGAAATTTGACGTTAGGGTACTCAACTTGAATCTCCTTGATGATTTTTCCCAACATCTGGATCACGTAGGTTTCTCCAGCACCGATCGACACGTTGCCCGCAATCGTATCTCGAGGCGACAAAAATTCAGAACGGGTCTTTTCTAACAATTCTACAATTTCTTCCGCCCGCTTACGAAACAAGAGGCCATCTTCCGTCAGCGTAATTTTGCGATTGCCTCTGGTGAACAGCGTGACACCTAATTCTTTTTCTAACTCCATTAACTGTCGTGACAGGGATGGTTGCGAGAGATGCAGATGTTTTGCGGCAGCTGAAATCGTTTCTTTTTCTGCAACTGTTAGAAAGGTGGTTAAACTTTTTAATTCCATAGGTCTATACTCCTTTTTCTATGCTATATATGAATAGTTGGGTATTTGATATTAGTATTTTACATAGAAAGATGCGGCAAGTACAATAGGTTTATCCAAAAATAGCTCAAGCGATCAAGAAAAAACGATCATCCAGACCTTGATCATTTGAGAAAAATTGGAGAATCGCCCTAAGGTACAGGATAGTTGACCGAGAAAGAAGGCGAATGAAATGAAAAACTGGCAAAAGAAGGCCCTTGTGTCTTTAGTTGTGCTGGCACCGCTGGTTTTAAGTGCTTGTAGCAGCAATAATGAGGAGACGAATGAAGAGCCGCAAGCCAGCTCAGGAGGAGAAACGATGACAGAAAATGTTTCATTGACAGATGAATGGGATAAAGTTTTCCCAGAAAGTGACACGGTGAATCACCGAAAAGTGACTTTCCAGAATCGTTACGGGATCACTTTAGTTGCGGATCTTTATGAACCAATTGATGCGCAAGGACCACTTCCAGCAATCGCTGTTAGCGGACCTTTTGGAGCAGTCAAAGAGCAGACATCTGGTCTATATGCGCAAACGATGGCAGAGCGTGGTTTTGTTACGATCGCTTTTGATCCGTCCTATACAGGTGAAAGCGGTGGCGAACCACGCTATGTGGCTTCCCCAGACATTAATACAGAAGATTTTCAAGCAGCCGTCGATTTTCTATCTGTCCAAGAAAACGTAGATGAAGAAAGAATCGGTTTGATCGGGATTTGTGGCTGGGGTGGTCTAGCTTTGAATGCCGCAGCCATCGATACCCGTGTGAAAGCGACTGTTTCTGCCACCATGTATGACATGTCGCGAGTCAATGCTCAAGGGTATTTTGATGAAATGGGGGCTGAAGGACGCCATGAATTGCGCCAGCAGCTGAACGCCCAACGTACAGTTGATTTTGCCAATGGCAGCTACGAACGAGCAGGTGGGGTACCAGATACACTGCCAGAAGATGCGCCGGTCTTTATTCAGGATTATTTTGATTATTACAAAACAGACCGAGGCTACCACGAACGTTCCTTGAACTCTAATGATGGTTGGAATGTCACGTCTTCGCTGTCATTCTTAAATATGCCACTTTTGTCTTACATTGATGAGATCCAAAGCGCCGTTTTATTGCTTCATGGAGAAGAAGCCCACTCACTTTACTTCAGTCAAGACGCTTTTGAGCAATTGCAAGGTGATAACAAAGAGCTGACAGTCATTCCTAATGCTTCGCATGTTGATCTATACGACCAAACAGAGGTGATTCCTTTTGACCAAATGACCGAATTCTTCCAAGAGCATTTGAATTAAACAGCAACAACCAGCTGCACGACTGTTCAGTCCCATATCTTCTGCTGAGCAGTCGTATTTTAGAAAATAAGCATTCCGTTGCCCGCCGCTACATCGAATCATCAGCAGAAAGGAGCGAAGCCATGCTGATAAAACTCATCCCTGCTGTCTTGCTGTTCCTACTAAGTGCCTGTGGGACAAGTGGAACAGAGGAGAGGCATGCGCTGTCTGCCAGCGAAACTTCCTCTGAGGCAAGTCAGGATCATGATCAACCGACGATTGAATCAGCAACAGCTGTCGTCATTACGGTTGGTCAACAGGATTTTATAGCAAAGTTTTATGAAAATGAGGCGTCTGAATACCTAATGAATCAAATGCCCTTCACGTTGACAATGAGTGACTTGAACAACAACGAGAAATATTATCGTTTTTCTGAGAATTTGCCAGAAATGACTACAGAACGGCCGGAGATCATTCACGCAGGAGAAATCATGAGCTGGAATAGTCATACGTTGGTGCTGTTTTATCAGACCTTTACCAATTCTTATGGTGGCTATAGTCGTATCGGCGTTATTGAAGATCCAGCAGGCTTAAGAGAAGCAATGGGGGAAGAGGACGTGGAGGTTGTCTTTTCGCTAGAAAATACTCGTGAGTAACGAATGATTAGGAGAAAAACAAATGACGATCGATCAATTAAACAAACTTATGGCAAGTGGTGAACCCTTACTTGCCGGTTCGCAAGCTTCAAAACAAATGGTGGCTTTGAGTGCTGAGGCGAGAAAATTGACCATGAAAATCAATACGGTTTATCATGAACCTCATGAATTACAAGAACTTTTTGCCCAATTGACTGGGAAAGCAGTTGAACCGACATTTTCGCTTTTTCCGCCTTTTTATACAGATTATGGCAAAAACATCCAAATTGGTAAAGGGGTGTTTCTTAACGCCGGTTGTCATTTTCAAGACCAAGGAGGGATCACGATCGGTGATGGTACCCTAATTGGGCATAACGTTGTTCTAGCTACCTTGAATCATGGCCTTCACCCTGAAGATCGTAGTACGCTTTATCCAGCACCCATTACGATTGGGAAGAATGTCTGGATTGGCTCAAATGCAACGATCGTTGCTGGTGTGACCGTCGGTGACCATGCAATCATTGCTGCTGGGGCAGTGGTGACCAAAGATGTCGCTGAGCGCACGATCGTGGCTGGTGTACCTGCAAACTATGTCAAAGAGGTCACTGAGTAAGCACAATAGCAATGAGTAAGAAAAAAACTGCTGTTCGCCTTGTCGCTTTTGAAGCGATGAAGACGAACAGCGGTTTTCTTATTCTTGAGGCGGCTCGCTCGTATTGGAACCGGCGAAGTTTTCGATCAACGATTTCACATCCAGACCGAGGGTTTCTTTCAAAGTTTCTTGTGTGGTCGATAAGAGATTGGTGGCGTAATTGGTGACACGATTGGCACCGCCGCCTTCACCTGATCCTGTATCAACGACCGAAATTTTATCGATATTGCCTAATGGGGCGGCAGCCTCTTTGACTAATTGCGGCATGATCTCAACGATCATGCTAAGGATCGCTGCTTCATCATATTTCTTGAAGGCTTCGGCGATTTTTTCCTTCGTTTCAGCTTCCGCCGTTCCTTTCGCCAAGGTCGTCTCGGCTTCTGCCAAACCAATCAGACGAATTTTATCGGCTTCAGCTTTTGCCAACGACTCTGTTCGAAACTGCTCAGCTTCAGTGGTTGCTAACGCAGACGCTTTTTTCGCTAATGCTTCTTGTTCAAGCGCATAACGATCGGCATCGGCTTTTTTCTTGATCTCAGAATCAAATTGGCGTTCACGACGCAAGATTTCTTTTTCTTCCAATTCGATTTGTTTTTGTCGTTCAACGACTTCAACTTCAATCTCTTGTTCTCGAACTTTTTGTTTCATGATGGCACTTTGCAGATGATAGGCTTGATCGGCATCGGCTTTGGCGATGTCTTGTTCTTTCTTATAAAGCGCCAACTTCAATTCTTTTTCCTTCAATGCTTCAGCGATTTCGGTCATGCGTTTTGATTCCGCTGTTTGCGATTCTTGTTCCGATTGGGCTTTTTTGATGCGGGTTTCTTTCAGCGCTTCGGCTTCCGCAATTTCAGCATCCCGTTTGACTTGAGCGATTCTAGGTTTTCCAAGAGAATCTAAATAGCCATTTTTGTCTCGTACTTCTTTGATCGTAAAGGAGACAATGATCAAGCCCATTTTCGCTAGATCGACAGAGGCCACTTCTTGCACGCTTTGGCTGAATTTGTCGCGATTTTGATAGATTTCTTCGACGGTCATCGAACCAAGGATCGAACGCAGGTGACCTTCCAAGACTTCTCGTGCCTCATTTTCTAATTCTTCACGGGTTTTTCCTAGAAACTGTTCCGCTGCCGTTGCGATTTCTTCTACGGATGAGCCGATCTTGATAATGGAAGTTCCATCACACATAACGGGAACTCCTTGTTCCGTATACACTTCTGGTGTTGAAACATCCAGCTTGCTGGAAAGTAAGCTGATTCGGTTTGATCGTTGGAACACTGGCAAAACAAAGGCTCCGCCACCACGCACGATTTTGATTTTGTTATTGCTCTCATCCGCATGAACATTTTTGTTGCCAAGGTAACTTCCGCTGATAATCAACGCTTCATCGGGCTTGGCTGTTTGATATTTCGTGACAAAGATGATCAAAAGCATCAGTAAAATGAACGCTACGATTGCGATCGGAAAGACAATTGGTGATAAGAAAATATCCATAGATGCACCTCTTTAGTGATTTATTTTAGTTGTCCAAAAATTTTTCTGTATAGGGAACGACGTAGCAAATACGCTCTTTGACTTCAATAATCAACACTTTTGATCCTGCTGCTAATGATTCATCGATTGGTTGAAAAGCCGAGGCTGGACGATTACTTGAACCAGTGACACTTGTGAGTTGAATTTCACCCATTCCTTCACAAGGAATCGGCGTCAGCACCGTTGCGATTCGACCTTCAAAGTCTTTCTCGGAACTCGAAAGCGTCGCTTCAGCATTCCTCATGGGAATCAGCACGTAAAAATTCAAGAGAAAAACGAGCCCTGTAGAAAGACAAGCGCTACCAATGAAAAGCACCATCGAATAACCTGGGAAAATAGTTTCCCCTAAGTAACCGAAAAGACTCGTAAAGGCAAACCAGGGGATGATCAACATCGGATCAATTGGACCATCAAAATCGAAGATATCGCCAAACAGAAGCAGCAAAAAGGCTAAAATGGCACAGCCAATCAATACATACAAATAAATCTGATCAGGTGCGTAAGTGTGCAGCACGTATCCACCTCCTTTCAAATAGAGTGATTTGTAAGAACAATGAAAGCTAAGAAACAATCGAAAGAAGAACGAGGGAAGGAAAAGAACGGAATAGGTGTTCTGTTATAATTATACCAATAAATAATAAAAAAACTTAAATAAAATAGTAAAATTGAACAAATAGTACAACAAAGGGAGGTTTATTTTTTTGAAAGAGCCAATCAAAAATCAGCTTTTTTTCATCAGCCATTGACAAACCAGGAAAATCCAAGTAGATTAAATCAGGGTACTAGAAAAAGGCAAAATTAGCTGCAGATGATTTGAATCGTAAGAGGCAGCTTTTATTTTCTATTACCATAGATCGAAGGTAGTTGTTCGCAAACATAAAAGAAGTCAGGAACACTTCTTTTCAACCGACAGTATTGCTAAGAAATAGAGGTGGAATCGATGGATCAAAAAGAAAAAATGTTAGAGCTAATCAAGAAAAAACAAGGCGGCGGCCGTTCAAAAAAAATGGAATCCCCAAAAAATGATCGAAAAAACATGCGTAAAGGCCCGAAAATTTATAATAAGTAAGGCGATGCATTAGAAACATGAAATGGTTGATGAAAAAAAGAGAGAAGGACAGGATTTCTGTCTTTCTCTCTTTTTTATTTACTCTTGAGAATCCACGTACAACTCACTCAAAGCTGGCAGATCATGGACTTGGTATTTTGCTTTAAAAGCTGCGATTTCTTCAGCGCTGAAGCGGTTCGGATCAAGTTTCAGTTCTTCGACAGGAAGAGGGCGTTCGTTAGCGATCTTGACATCGATCACCACAGGTCCGTGGCTTTCTTTAGCTTGTGTAAAGACGGATGCTAATTCTTCTTCCTTCGTTACCGTGAAGCCTTTCGCACCCAATGCTTCCCCAACTTTACCAAAATCAGCACCGGCTAATTGGACACCGAACTTGGTTTGCTCGGTATCTTCTTGCTCCGCTTCGATGAAGCCGAATGAGTCATTGGAAAAGACCACGTTGATGATTGGCAAATCATATTTCACTTGGGTGATGATGTCTTGCATTTGCATCGCAAAACCGCCATCCCCACTAAAGGTAAATACTTGGCGATTCGGATAGCTCAATTGAGCTGCGATCCCACCAGGTACACCATTGCCCATTGTCGCAAACCAGCCAGACGTTGTGAAACGCTGTTCACCCGTCATTTCTAAATGACGGATACTGTGAATCGTCACATTACCGACATCCGTGACAAACAGGGCATCAGGAGCTGCAATCCGGTTGATTTCTCGATAGACAGGTTCAGGACGCAAAGGAACTTGCGAATCATGGTAAAAACGATGGCGCCATTCATGCCAATTGCGACAGTTTTCTTGATTGGCTTTTAACCAAGCATCTGCAGGACGAGGGGCTGCCATCTCTGTCCATTTTCTAAGAGCGGTCGCACCATCTCCTAAAACGGAGACATCCGTCTGATGACGACGACCAAATTTCGAGGCGTCGATATCAACTTGGACAAAGTTGGCACCAGGATTGAAAAAGCGGCGGCCAAAAGGGAAGTCACTGCCGACAAAAACGATGAGATCGGCTTCTGCCAAAGCTTCATTGGCAGGTTTTGTCGCCACCCGTCCAGCAAATCCAAGAAAGTTTTCATAAAGATCAGGCACGATGCCTTTGGCTAAGACAGAAGATGCGATAGGCATCGAGAAATGCTTAGAAAAAGCATCGATGGCATCAAAATGACCAAAGAGACCTTGTCCGATATAAAGGACGGGTTTTTTTGCTTGTTCAAAATAAGGAAGGGCAGCCTGTAAATCCTCTTCATCAGGCTGGAGAACACCTGTCTTATGATTTTTTGCGGTTGCAATCTCCTGTTTGTCGATTTCTGCAAACCCGTAATCGACCGGGATCGTTACCACAGCGACTCCTTTAAATTTGTAGGCTGCTTTAATGGCTTCGTCCACCACGTGGGGCAAACTTTCAGGGGACATGACCGTGCGATTGTAGATACTGACATCAGCGAACATCGGATTTTCATTCATTTCTTGAAAATCATTGTAGTTCATCGAGCTCGAAGCTACTTGTCCTAACAAGGCAACGACGGGCACGTTATCCATTTGAGCATCATATAAGCCATTGATCAAATGGGTGGCACCCGGACCAGCAGAACCAAAAACCGCACCGACTTTTCCCGTTAGCTTGGCATCAGCCGCTGCTGCCAGCGCACCTGCTTCTTCATGACGTACTTGAATATACTTGACCGATTGCCGTTCATGGTACAAAGCATCCATCGTTGAGTTGAAAGAGCCACCGGGGATTCCATAGATATGGTCGATGCCCCAAGCTTCAAAAACCTTGATCATTGCTATACCAGCATTGATTTTTGTCATTTTCTTCACTCGCTTTCTCTGTTGTCATTCGTTCTCTTTTAAGTATAAACGTTTCTCAAAAAGACAACAAAGAATGCGCCTTCTGTCACAAGGCGCAGTGAAAGACTTATTTTAGGAAATGAACGACTCAGTTGCGCAGCTCTTGCACGAATCGGCTGGCGATCTCTTTTGGTCGGGTGATGGCACCACCAACCACGATACCCGTCACACCCATATCTTGGATTTTCTTTGCTTGTTTCGGGGTGTGGATCTTGCCTTCGGCTATCACTGGAACCTTTGCCGCAACCAATTGCTGGATCAATTGATAATCTGGTTCGTCAATGGTGGGACTATTCGCCGTATAGCCGGACAAAGTTGTACCAACAAAATCGACGCCCGCTTCAAAGGCATTGATGCCTTCCTCATAGGTGGCGATATCTGCCATGAGTAGTTGATGGGGATAAAGAGTTTTGATTTGTTTGATAAAGGCATTGACCGTCAAGCCATCGTGACGTTTGCGCAAGGTGCAGTCCAAAGCGATCACCGCAATCTGTAAAGCTGCTAATTCGTGCACCTCTTTGATGGTCGCTGTGATAAATGGTTCTTCAGGTGGATAGTCTTTTTTGATGATTCCGATGATCGGCAGATCAACAGCGGCTTGGATTTCGCGAATATCGCGAACGGAATTGGCACGGATGCCAACAGCTCCAGCTTCTTGAGCTGCTTTTGCCAATAGGGGCATGACACCGCCGTTTTCGGTATACAAGGGTTCTCCAGGCAATGCTTGACAAGAAACAATCAACCCGCCCTTGATTTGTTGGGTAAAGACTTCTTTTTCCATTTATATGACACTTCCCATTCTACTAAAGGTTCGTTTCTCCCTTCGACTATATCATGAGGTTTTTTGCTTGTAAATGAATCAACACCTCTTTGAATCAAAGGCAAGACATTCAAAAAACGTGCAGCAAGCATCATTGTCATGGATACTTGCTGCACGTAACGAATAGGCTAGGCAGATTTTTTATTCTGCTTGTTTTGACGTGCATTGCTTGAACTTTTCAAAATCGATCGTTTGATTAGCAGGCAGCACTTCGTATTGCAATCGTTCTGTTTCTTCATCGTGAATGATATGGAGGATTTTTCCTTCGTCATCTACTGGTCCCAGACTGATGATCGTAAAGCGTTCATTGATGACTTCTAAATTTTGTAAAACCCCAGAAAACACTTTGCGAATATGATGGGCGGTTTTGATTTTTTTGTCCGCTTTTTCAACAGCCTTGGCCAACGTAAAGCCTTCATCTAAAAACGTTTTGATCATTTCCACTTTGACGACCGTGGGCAGTCGGTATTTTCGTGGGGCATTTTCTTCTTGTGGGACCGATTGAATAAATCCTTTTTGTTCCCAATAACGCAATTGGCGAGGGGAGATATCACACATTTGGCTAAGTTCGCTGATGCCGACCAACAAGTTTTCATTATCAACGAGTTTTCGAAAAAGATGAGACATACGGACTCCATTCTTGTAAAGGTATTTGTTAATATTGTAACTTGTTTTACTTTTATGTCAAGTAGGTTGACAAATTTCAGGGAAAGATTTAAAGTAAAGAAGGTTTTATGAAAAATATACTGAAAAGAGTGTGAAATATGTCAACGAGTCGTCCTTTAGATATCTACGGCAAACCTTACAACCGTTCCTTACTGGTCATGGTTTTGCTGATCGGTACGTTTTGTACTGTTTTGAACCAAACATTGTTAACAACGGCTTTTCCAACTTTGATGGATGCCTTTGACATCTCAGCATCTGATGTTCAATGGCTGACCACTGGTTTCTTGCTGGTCAATGGGATCATGATCCCGATCACCGCATGGCTGATCAACAAGTTCAGCTCGAGAAGTCTTTACTTAACGGCAATGAGCATCTTCCTTGCAGGAACGATCGCTTGTTTTGCTGCACCGAACTTTTCTACATTATTGATTGGCCGCTTAGTGCAAGCTGCCGGTGTAGGGATCTCGATGCCGCTTTTGCAAAATATCATGTTGTCGATCTTCCCACCAGAAAAACGCGGTTCAGCCATGGGCATGTCAGGAATCGTTATTGGGTTAGCACCAGCCTTAGGCCCAACGTTATCTGGTTGGATCATTGATCATTATGACTGGCGCTATTTGTTCGGAATGGTCATTCCGATCGTCGTTTTAGTCTTAGTCTTAGCGCTCTTTCTAATGAAGAGTGTGATTGAATTGTCGCATCCGAAAATCGATCTGTTCTCAGCGATTTTATCAACCCTTGGTTTTGGTACATTGCTCTATGGCTTTTCAAGCGTCGGCGACAAAGGGTGGGGCAGTATGGAAGTAATCGGTTTTCTAGCAGCCGGTGTCTTTTTCATTGCTTTCTTTGCATGGCGTCAATTGCACATTGAGCATCCGTTCTTAGAGTTGCGCGTGTTCAAATCAACGACCTTTACCTTGGCGTCGATCCTTTCAGGGGTCACGAATATGGCGATGATCGGTGCTGAAATGGTTCTCCCATTGTATATCCAAAACATTCGTGGTGAGTCAGCGTTTCATTCAGGATTGATGTTATTGCCAGGTGCGTTGATCATGGGGATCATGATGCCGATCACTGGTGCGATCTTTGATAAGTATGGTGCAAAACGTTTAGCTATCACCGGGATGTTTATCTTGACTGCCGCAACCTTACCATTTGCTTTCTTAACAAAAGATACACCGATTTTGCATATCATCATTCTTTATGGGATTCGGATGTTCGGGATCTCAATGGTGATGATGCCAGTAACGACTTCAGGAATGAATGCCTTACCTGGTCATTTGATCAGTCACGGTACCGCGGTAAACAATACGTTCCGTCAAGTAGCCAGCTCAATTGGTACGGCTATCTTGATCAGTGTCTTGACAAACGTCACTAAGGGCAACTTGCCAAGTGATTCTTTGCTGGATGCAACGCCTTTGGCATACAAAGAAAAAGCAATCGAAGCGACTTTATCTGGCTACCATGCCGCCTTTTATGTGGCAGCGGTCTTTAGCTTCTTAGGATTCTTGATCGCCTTCTCCTTAAAGAAAAAAGAACCGCGATTGACGGTTCTTGAAGGAGGTGCGGACAAATGATCTTGCTTTTGATCGTTCTTAGCGTGTTAGGGTTTGCGGTACTGAATGTCTTTGCCAAAAACAAGCTGCAAACAGGTTTATCATTGGTCTTAGGTCTAGTCTTCGTGGCAAGTGTCGTCGCACTGATGGCCAATTTGACCTATCATTTTGGAATGGAAAAAGAAACGACTGCTAAAACAACCCCACTGGTTTCTAGTGCCGATAACGAGAATTTTGATTTGCTATTGTATCAGCCATTAGGAGATGGTACGGAAAAAATCTACCTATATAAAACGGATGCTGATCAAGAGGAACCAAAACAAACCGGTACTGATAAAGTGACTAATGTTGTGGAAACAGGGGCTGATTCAGCTCAATTAGAAACAAAAACGACGCGCTGGGTTTATAAAAGTGACCTATCACGCTTCTTGTTCGGGATCGCTGATAACGATGGCCAATATGTCAGCCGTACCAATACGTTCTCATTGCCAGATTCATGGGAAGTCTTGAGTGTGGATCAAGCAAAAAAACTGGCTTCTTTAGCGAAAGAACAAGCAGACACTATGAAAACACAAGGACAAGCCTATGTCCAAGAAAAAATGCAAGCTGCATTAATGGCTGATCCAACTATGGATGAGGCAGCCCAAAAAGCAAAAATCGCTGAATTGACAGAAGCTTATCAAAAAGAAGCGATGGCAAAATTACTAGAAGAAGCAAAAAAGTAAAAACGAGCAGATAGTCAGGGGATGGAAGAATCAAATCGGATTCTTCTGTCCCTTTTTATATGGAACGTGATACTTTTGAAAAACGGCTACCACCAAAAAAAATCCCACACACTAGAAGTGAGTGGGATTTTCTTTAGTCAAATGAGCACGCGGCAATGCGGTCGAAAGCTTCTTTTAACAAGTCCAACGATTGGGTGGCAGCTAAGCGAACATAGCCATCGCCGGTCGTTTCTCCAAAGGCTTTCCCAGGGATCATCAGCACACTGGTTTCCTTTAATAATTTCTCGACAAAGCTGACAGAGTCCAACCCCGTTTGTTCAATGTTGATGAAGGCATACATGCTTCCTTTGACTGGGGATAAGGAAAGGAAGGGGATCTCAGCAACCCGTTGTTCAATGTAGGTCAGTCGTTCCTTAAAGACAGCAACCACTTGCGGCACGAGGGTATCATAGTGATTCAATGCGTAAATACCTGCCCGTTGTGAAGGAGTTGGTGCCGAATAGGCGATCGACTCATTGATCAGTTTTGCCGTAAGATTGATCGATTCAGGTGCGATCATGTAACCGATCCGCCAGCCAGTCATGGCAAAGGCTTTTGAGAAACTGCTGAATGTGATGGTGTTCTCAGGTGCGAAGGCTGCCATCGGTACAAAGGTATCATCAAAGCAAAAGGCTTCATAGACTTCATCCGAGAGGACCAGCAAGTCATGGTCAATGGCAACTGCTGCGATTTTTTCAAAAGTTTCTGGAGAAAAAACAGCACCAGTAGGATTGTTTGGTGAATTGATAATGATCGCCCGAGTTTTCTCAGTGATGGCGGATTTTAAGACCTCGACATCGATTTGAAAGCCATCTTTTTCAAAGGTCGGGATAAAGACCGGCACACCACCGACTAGTTCGACTTGTTGTTTATAAGGTGAAAAGTATGGTTCATGAATAATCACTTCATCACCAGGATCAATGATGGCAGCCAAAGCTAAGTACATGCCATGCAATGCACCGACAGTTCCTCGTACTTGGCTAGGTGAAAAAGTAAGCTGGTATTGCTTTTGATAAAAATCAACGACAGTTTGGATAAAATCAGCACTGCCGTCTGAAGCGGTGTATTTTGTATGACCTGCTTTGACGTCAGCAAAAGCTGCTTCAATGATTGTCGCATCTGTAATCAAATCAGGATCACCAATCGACAAATCAATCAAATTTGGGGTTTTCTTCGCAAGAGTGGCGATCTCCATTAAAAGATTTTCTTCTGGTTGTAAAAAACGTTCTGCAATCAACGGACGGTTCATTTTGTCATCTCCAATTTCTATAAAACTTTGCTTAAAAAATCCTGTGTCCGCGCATTTTGCGGATGCTCAAAGATTTGTTCTGGTGTTCCTTGTTCTTGAATGATACCGTCAGCCATAAAGATGACACGATCGGCAACTTCTTTGGCGAAGCCCATTTCGTGGGTAACGACCACCATCGTCATGCCTTTTTCTGCCAAAGCTTGCATGACCGTCAACACTTCTCCGACCATTTCTGGGTCCAATGCTGAGGTTGGTTCGTCAAAGAGCATTACATCACGATCCATTGCCAACGCTCTAGCAATAGCCACCCGTTGCTGCTGCCCGCCAGAAAGGCTAGAGGGGTAACTATCCGCTTTTTCAGCTAAGCCAACTTGCTCCAGCAATCCTTTCGCTGTCTCTTCGGCAGCAGCTTGCTCTTGCTGTTTGACTTTGATCGGGCTGATAGTCAGATTTTCTAACACCGTTTTATGAGGGAATAAATTGAAGCTTTGAAAGACCATTCCCATTTTTTGACGAATCTGATCGATTTTCACCCCTTTTGCCAATAAATCATTGCCTTCGAAGGTGATTTTCCCGCCAGTCGGCTGTTCAAGAAGATTCAAGCAGCGTAAGAAAGTACTTTTCCCACTTCCTGAGGGTCCGATGATCACAACGACTTCACCAGGTGTCACTTCAAGATCAATTTCTTTTAAGACGGTATTCTCGCCAAATGTTTTCACTAATTTTTCAACTTTAATCACTAGTTTTCATTCTCCTTTCAGCAACACCCAATAGACGTGAGAGGGCGAAGGTCAATACAAAGTAGATCAATGATACGATAACGTATGGTAAAAACGGTTTGAAGCTGGCCCCTTGAACGACGCCTGTTTGGAAAATCAGTTCAGACACACCGATCACCGATACGACCGAAGACTCTTTGATGACCGTGACAAATTCATTTCCTAGAGCAGGTAAGATGTTTTTGATGGCTTGCGGGAAAATGATGAAGCGCATCGCTTGGATCTGATTCATGCCTAATGAACGAGCGGCTTCCAGCTGTCCTTTATTGACGGCATTGATCCCAGCACGGATGATTTCTGCCACATAGGCGGCACTGTTTAGTGCTAAGGCAATACAGCCGGCAGCTAATTTCGAAAGCTCTAAGCCTAACACGCCTGTTCCAAAGTATACAATAAAAATTTGTACTAACAAAGGTGTTCCCCGAACATATTCAATATAGACAGCGGCAATGACTTTCAATGCTTTTGACTTAGAAAGCTTCATAAAGGCTAACAAGCTGCCACCGATAGAGCCGAATAATACCCCAACCAAGGCTAGGAAGATCGTATAGCCAGTTCCAGTGATGTAAAAAGGCAGATATTTTTCCCAAAAGCTTTGCTCTTCATCAATCGTGCCTTCTTCGGTAAACATCAATCGATAGGCATCTTCTTTGTATTGGCTTAAAAGATCATTACTAATGATAGTTTCAATGGAGGAATTGAGTTTTTCCAGTAAAACTGGCGCTTCTTTCGAGATGGCGATCGCGGTCTCCTTCACGCCGTTTTCAAACGTGACATTTTCGGCTAATGCCAAGGTATCATTCGCCGTCACATAAGCTTCGGCGACGGGACCTTCCATCACGATCGCATCGATCTTGCGTGATTTTAGATTGGTGATCAAATCAGGCACCCTTTGCAAAGAGGTGACGGTCGAGCCAGTCAATTCTGTATTTGCCAGCTCTTCTTGTGTGGTTTGTCGTTGTGCACCGACAGCTACACCATCAAAATCAGCCGTCGATTGGAAACGATCCGCATCTTCTGCTCGAACCAGGACGGTCTGTTGGACTTCCATATAGGTGTCAGTGAAATTGACTTCTTTACGGCGCTCATCCGTAGCAGCCATCCCAGAGATGACGACATCGATTTTACCCGTTTTTAGAGCCCCTAACAGCGCGTCGAACCCAAGCTCCTCAATCTTCAGATCGACCCCTAAGTCATCTGCAATTTTTTTGGCAATCGAGATATCGATCCCCACGATTTCATTTTTTCCATCAACATTGGCACGGAATTCATATGGTGCATAATCGGCAGATAAACCCACGACCAATACACCATTTTCTTTGACTTTTTCATAGATTGGATCGGTTTCTTCTGCATGTGTTTGTCCGACAAAGAAAAACGGCAGCAACGCTGTGATGATCCCTAATAAAACAGTACCCTTACTAAACCTTTTCATGTAAACGCCCCTTTAACTTTTTCTGCGCATCTATTAAAAATGCAAATAATAACTAATAAATGTATAAAAATACATATAAGTGATAGAAACTATCATAGCATAACATCAGTTGAAGTCAATAAGTCAGAGAAAAAAAGTCAAAAATTGTTGTAGAGCGTAAAACCATTTATTCAAATTATTTGCAATCCAAGGAAGAAGAAAGTGGAAAAGGCGCAGCTGCCATTTTCTATACCCATCTATTTGAAAGGATGCTTAGAAAATAACGGATAGTGAAGAAAGAAAGCAGCTTCGCTTAAACGAGAAACAGGATCTGCAATGACAAAATAAAAAGTTGTCTGAAACAAAGCGGCAAAAACGAAACATAAGACATTTTTTGGATTTCTTGCGATAATAAAAGAGAAGAGGAGGCGATAGAATGAAGGTCGTATTGATTCGACATGGTGAAAGCGAAGCAAATTTTGAAAATTACTGGACAGGGTGGCTAGATGTTTCTCTGACCGAAAAAGGCCGACAACAAGCTTGGGCTGCGGGGGAACAGATCAAAGCATTGGGGATTTCCTTTGATTTTGCCTTTGCATCTGTGCTGCAGCGAACGATCATCACTTGCGATGCGGTTCTGGAAGCCAGCGATCAGCTTTGGGTCCCTGTGAAAAAAACATGGCGCCTAAATGAACGTCATTATGGCCAATTAGTAGGGGTCAATAAAGATGAGATGGTGGCAAAGTATGGAAAAGAACAGGTGCAAAAATGGCGACGTGGATATGATGAACCGCCTTTATATGTGGAGAAAAATGATTTAGACCGACGCTATGATTCTTTAGACCCTCGCTTGATACCTAAGGGAGAAAATCTGGGGATGGTGGTGGTGCGAGTAGTCCCATTTTGGCAAGACCAGGTGGTTCCGTTACTTAAAGATCATAAGAATATTCTCATTACTGGTCATGGGAACAGCTTGCGGGCGTTAGTCAAATACTTGGAAGACGTGCCAAAAGATGCCATGGATACGATCGATATTCCTAACGCACAGCCGATCATTTATGAGTTTGATAGCCAAGCAAACTTGATTGAACGGGCGTAATAACGAACATTTAAAGAATAAACCACAATTTCGTTTGATGTTACATCGAAAATGTGGTTTTGTTGTGCTATAATAAGAAAAATTTTATGAAAGGCGGGAGGATATGAAAGCCGTATTAACCGTTATTGGAAAAGACAAGGTTGGGATCATTGCTGGTGTTAGCCAGAAATTAGCAGAATTAGAAATCAATATTTTAGATGTGTCCCAAACGATCATGGAAGATTACTTCACGATGATGATGCTTTTAAACATGGATGCCAATCAGGATTTTGATGGTGTTCGTGAGGAGCTTCACCAAATTGGTCGTACATTAGGTGTAAAAATCAGCATTCAAAATCAAGAGATTTTTGATACCATGCACAAATTATAGGAGGCACTATGGAGACAAATCAAATACTTGAAACCATTCGCATGGTGGAAGAAGAAAACTTAGATATTCGTACCATCACAATGGGGATCTCATTATTGGATTGTATTGACGCCGACATTGATCGTACCTGTGAGAAAATTTTTCGAAAAATTACAACAAAAGCGAAAGATCTTGTCAAAGTCGGCGAAGAGATCGAAAGTGAATATGGCATTCCGATCATTAACAAGCGGATTTCGGTTACCCCTGTAGCGATCGTAGTGGCAGCTTGCCAGCCGACACCCGCAGACTGTATCAAAGTTGCGAAGACCTTGGATCGAGCGGCGCAAGAAGTCGGAGTAAATTTCATCGGCGGCTATAGCGCACTAGTAGAAAAAGGCTATCAAGGCGGCGACCTTGCATTGGTCGAATCGATTCCAGAAGCCTTGGCTCAAACCAATTTTGTCTGTTCGTCGGTCAATATTGGATCAACGAAAGCTGGGATCAACATGGATGCAGTACGTCTGATGGGAGAAACAGTCAAGAAGACGGCTGAGGCATCAGATATGGGCTGTGCGAAGCTCGTCGTCTTTGCGAATGCAGTGGAAGACAATCCCTTTATGGCGGGTGCTTTTCATGGGGTCGGTGAAGCTGATGTGGAAATCAACGTTGGTGTCAGCGGACCTGGTGTCGTCAAACGTGCCTTGGAAAAAGTCAAAGGCGAGTCCTTTGATGTTGTGGCGGAAACAGTCAAAAAAACAGCTTTCAAGATCACGCGGATGGGGCAATTGGTCGGGCGCGTAGCTTCAGAGCGCTTGGGCGTTCCATTCGGGATCGTCGATCTTTCGCTGGCGCCAACTCCTGCAGTCGGCGATAGTGTGGCATTGATTTTAGAAGAAATGGGTCTAGAATCTGTCGGTACCCACGGAACGACGGCGGCTTTGGCCTTGTTAAATGATGCAGTAAAAAAAGGCGGCGTAATGGCATGTAACCATGTTGGAGGTCTGTCGGGTGCCTTTATCCCCGTTTCTGAAGACGCAGGGATGATCAAGGCTGTAGAAGCTGGTTTATTGAATTTAGAAAAACTTGAAGCCATGACGGCGATCTGTTCTGTCGGTTTGGATATGATTGCGATTCCAGGAGATACTTCTGCTGAGACGATCGCCGCAATGATTGCGGATGAAGCAGCGATCGGCGTCATCAACCACAAGACGACAGCTGTCCGAATCATTCCAGCGAAAGACAAAAAAATCGGCGACCGCATTGAATTTGGTGGATTATTAGGGACGGCACCAGTGATGAAAACCAATCCTGCACAGTCTACTGATTTCATTTTACGTGGGGGACGTATTCCCGCTCCGATCCATTCATTCAAAAATTAATTTGTACTCCTTTACTAGGAAAATATGATAAAATGACCTTTAAAAGACCGACCCAAATGCTGTCTTTTAAAGGTTTTTTAGTCATGTAACTATTTTTTTCATGCTTAAGGCGGATGTTTTATCATTTGAAATCGAATACAATGAAAGATAACACGATGAAAAGGGGTGGTAAAATGAAGAAAATCTTCCAACTTGGGATGTTGGTTTTTGTTGGTTTGATGGGATTTTTTGTCCTTCAACCATCAATTGCCTTTGGACAGACATTTGTTCGTGATGATGCCGGGGTCCTTTCACAAGAGACAATCAAACAAATCGATACTTTGAATAAAGAGGGCTTTCAATCATTGACTGGAGCACCAGAATATGCTGTGATCACGATCCCTTCTTTAGATGGGCAATCGATTGAAGAGCGTAATTTGGAACTGTTCAATGAGTATGGTTTAGGAAATCCAGAGGACAATAATGGACTATTGTTTCTCTTTGCCATTGACGATCGTGAATTTCGTCTGGGTTATGGCGATGGACTATCCTATGTCTTCAGTGAGCTATCGGAAGATGATTTAGTGGATGAAGATGCCAAAGACGCATTACGAGATGAAGATTATGATACAGCGATATTGGCAGCTTCTAATGAAGTCTATCAGCGAATGAAAGAAGCGGATGAAACGATTGGTTTAGGGACGATCTATCAAGATGGCAAGCAAATGTTAGCAGAAAAACAGGCACAAGAAGCAGAAGCCACTAAGCAGATGTGGTTCACTATTGGTAAAATCGTCAGTGGTGTCGTAGCGGCAGCAGCTGCAGGCCTTGTCGGGTTCATCAGTTTTCGCCATCTTAAAACCAAACGGCGTTTTGAAGAGCACCTGCCATTGCCGAAACATCTGTTAGAAGATAGTCACTTCCAACAGAAAGATTTCTTGAAATGGGCTAGCAATAGAAAGAACTATCAGCGTTACCATCAGTATCAGACAGCAAAAGATTGTCAACAAGCATTTACGCAGTATGTGACGAGGACTTATGTGCCAGCGAAATTGACTTCGGTCACTGGATTGTCGACAGCGGATAAACGAGTCATCCAACACGGCTTGACGAATCCAGCAATTGGCGCCTATTTTTCAAACTTGCTGATGAAGAAACAAACCACGGTCAAACATTTCGGTCAGGTGATCCTTACACAACATGACACCTTAAAAACCTATGAAGCCCAATTAGGCAGGGAAGTGTCTGAACGGATGGCAGACTACGATTTGACTGATGCGGTGTTACCCGAAAATCTGCCTTTAGCAGATGCTTATCGAGCAGAAATAGCCAAGCAAGCCAAAGAAGAGATCAGAAGACGCAATGAGCAAGGGCGATACTTAGCTCAACTTGTGACGGAAAAAGCGACCTATCCTGAGATGGTACAAGCCATTCCAAAAGAAGTTTCTAATGTTCTAGCGGAAGTGAAAACAGATGCTTTGTTCCAAGTTGACTTGAAACAGGTTTATCAAAATCACCCAGATTTAGCAAACAAATTATCCTCATTTGATGCTTCTGATCGAGCAGCCGTTTTGAATAATGCTCGCCAAGAGTATGACCCCCATGGTATGAATATGGCGTTGTTCTTTGTAATGATGAATAATCATGTGACCCATCAAGAACAAGTCATTGCAGATACGCAAAGTTCTTCGAATGATTTTGGCGGCTTTAGCGGAGGAAGCAGCAGCGGTGGCGGTGTTTCTGGTAGCTGGTAATTTTTCGTAGTGAGGAACGTTCATTGTTCTGCAGTACATTCGCTTGCATGTAGGTTTGTGCAAGCGGAAGGATTGCATGGTCAATGGCGTTTTTTCTTGTGGAGGAAATCCCTTGATAAATAAGACAAACCAAACAAAGTGTGGTAAACTTTTTAGAGTTACAGAAAATGAATGGAACTTTCATTCATTTGAAAAAGGGAGAAAACGAGGGATATCATGTACCAATCTTACATATGGGATTTTGACGGAACACTTTACGACAGCTACCCAATCATGTTAAAAGCTTTTATCAAGACATTGAAGGAGTATGGCTTCGATCCAGATCCAGCGGAGATTTATTATATACTGAAAGATTCATCTTCCAAAAAAGTTGCTGAAAAATACAACTTAGATTTTCATGAGTTCACTAAAGCATTCAAAGCAAATGAAGCGCTGGATGATCGTTTGCCGCTTTCCTTTGCAGGAACCAAAGAAACATTAGAAGCCGTGGTTGCTGCTGGCGGAAAGAACTACATTTTGACCCACCGCGATGTCGTCTCAACGAAAGAGTTGTTAGAAAAAGAACAGATGGCAGACCTGATCGTTGAGATCGTTGGCCCAGAAAACAACTTCCCCCGCAAACCGGATCCAACTTCCCTGATTTATCTTGTTGAAAAGTATCAACTAGACAAAGATCAGACTGTCATGATCGGCGATCGCACGATGGATGTTTTTGCAGGACAAGGAGCAGGTGTCAAGACGATATTTTATGATATAGAAGGTCTCTTAAAAGATGTATCTGCCGACCATACCGTCCAATCAATGGCTGAAATACAAGAAATCATTAAGTCTTGAGAAATCAAGGCTTTTTTGTGCATAGAAAGTAAGTCATTCAGTACTCATGATGAACGGTATAAACGTAGTTCTCATTGATCTTCTAGTCTCGGCACAACAAACCAAAAACAAGTCACACCATTTTTCGACTCAGCGCCATATTCGAAGGCATGAGAAGTCAAAATGGTTTTTACGATCGCTAAGCCGATGCCGGTTCCTTCTTTATGTCCTGCTTGATGTTGGACGCGTTGGTATCTTTCCCAAATAAGTTCGAGTTGTTCTGGAGGGATATCTTTTCCAGGATTGATGACAGCAACTTTTGTTCCTGCAGATGTATTCGTTAATTTGATTAAGAGTCGTTCATTTTTAGGTGTATGGTTGATGCCATTGTTTATTAAATTACGCAAAACCTGTTCCATTTTGATGCGATCAAAAAGAGCATTTCCATTCGTACGATCTGCTTCAAAATCGACAGTGATGTCATATTGATTGGCGATCCCTCTTGCGTAAGCAACGACGGAGGAAACCACCTCGTATGTATTCCAGATTTCATTTTTAAGTTGTGTGTAGCCTGCTTGCATGATAGAGAAATCCATGATGTCATCGACCATAGCACTCATGCGGTGGGCTTCGCTGATAATTAGGTCCATATGTTCTTTTCGAAGGCGTTCGTCGCTTCCAGATACATCACGTACCATCTCCCCATAGCCAGTGATCAACGCGAGGGGGGAGCGTAGTTCATGAGAAACATTGGCAATCACTTCTTTTCGCAAGACGTCTACTCGCTGAAGTTCTGTGCTTAAGTCCGCAACCGATTCAGAAAGTGTACCTAATTCATCACTACGCTTAAGTTTGGGTACGGAATAAAGCTCACCGTTAGTTAAGCGGATGATGGCTTCTTTGATGGTTTTGATCGGGCGAATAAAATGCTGTGCTAAAAAAAAGGAGATCGTTGACGCAAAAATAGTTAATATGATGGTGAATAGAAGGAGTTGCTGTCGATTCAAGCTTTGAAGCGCTTCGATTTGAGTGATCGTATTGGAGAGCAAAAGGGCAGCTGGGCGTTGGAAAAGAGTGGTAGGAACGCCAATAAGAATGGCAGAAGACTTTTCAAAGTCTTCTACAGCACTCAGGCTCTCACCATCAAGGACAGTTGGTGCGTGAGATAACAACCAGTTGTATTCGTTGCTCAACCCATCTATGTTTAATTGTTGGCCATTGTTAAATGCCGCCAGAATTTCGCCATCCGCGTCGACTAAGAAAAGAGTCCCAACGATCGTTTTACTAAGAAAAAGTAATGGCTCTTCTGGTAAATCATCTGTATCTACTGCCATTTCTTCAATAGCGGCAGCTGTTTCCTGAACTGTTTCTAAAAGTGATTCTTTCGTTACATTGATATAATTTGGTTCAAAGAGCAAAATTTGAACAGTCCACAAAAAAGCGATGCCAATGATGACCAGCAGCATATTGGCGGACCAAAGCCGCACGAGTAATTTACTTTTGATGTAAGTAAAACCTAACCGACTAGTCTTCATAATCAAATTTATACCCAACTCCCCATACCGTTTGGATCAACTCACGGTAATCCCCTAGACGCTCTCGCAAGGACTTGATGTGTGTATCCACTGTTCTGGTATCTCCAAAATAATCAAAGCCCCAGACACCTTCTAAAATTGATTCTCGGCTCAAAGCGATATGATTATTTTTCGTCAAATAGACCAGCAGATCGAATTCTTTTGGCGTAAGCGGCAGAGGATTCCCATTGATCGTTACAGTATGAGAAAAAACATTGACTTCGAGATCACCAAAAACGATCTTTTCGAACTGAAACTGACTGCTTCGTTTCAACACAGCTTTGATGCGAGCCATCAGCTCTTTAGGGCTAAATGGCTTGGCAATATAATCATCGGCACCAAGATTGAAGCCAAAGAGTTTATCATACTCTTCCTTTCGAGCGGTAATCATAATGACTGGCGTGTTACAGCTTCCTCTGATTTCCGAAAGCGTCTGAAAGCCATCTTTTCCCGGCATCATGACATCTAGGAGGATCAAATCGAATGAATGATTGGTTAATTTTTCCAAAGTTTCTTTTCCATCCGCTGCCTCAAAACATAGATACCCTTCGATCTCCGCATAAGTTTTCACTAAGGCACGCATATGAGTATCATCATCAACGATCAATATTTTTTGCAAATTTATTCACATCCTTAAAAATAATTTATATTTTTTAAAGTATATCACAGCATAATCGCTGATTTAATAGGAAAATGACTCTTTGAAAAATAATTGTTCTTTCCCTCACAAGATCATCACAAATACCCAATACTATAGAGGTATATTCAATCGAAAGGAGCGCTTTGGCGATGTATGACTATCATATGGTCAGAAAGAAAAAAGCAAAGAAAAATCGTAAGCTAGTCGGTCATTGGTTATACATAATCAGTCTTGCGCTTTTTATGGGGTTTTCTGCACGTTTGATTTACATTGTTCAAGTCGGCGTGATTGCAGGCGTCTCTTTGTCTGAAAGAATAGAAAATTTGTATTATAGTTCAAGATCGATCGAAACAAGTCGAGGGGCGATTTTTGATCGGCAGGGGACAGTGATCGCACAAGATATTCTTTCCTATACTGTTCGAGCGGTTCTTTCTGAAGATTACATTGACAATGGACGACCCATGTATCTAGACAGAGCGCGCTTTGAGGAGACCGCAACGATTCTTTCGGAGTATTTACCTATTTCTAACGAGCAAGTTTTGTCAATCTTGTCAGATGGTGCGAATCAAACAGATCCGCCTGTCTTTCAAGTGGAATTTGGCAATGTTGGCAGTGGTCTAAGTGTGACTACTCGAAATCAAATCGAAGCGGCGTTTGATGCAGCTGGAATCAACGGTATCTATTTCGATGCTCGTTCAAGTCGCAGTTATCCGAATGGTATCTTTTCTTCACATTTGATAGGTACAACGTCAGATGATGAAGAGATTCGAGTCGGTGTTTCTGGATTAGAATATGTACTGAACGACTTTTTGAAGAATCAAAATGGGCGAGAGTCCTTTCAAGTCAATGCTTCAGGGAATCCTGTTCCCGCAACCAATCAAACCGTAGAAGAAGGAGTAGATGGGAATGATGTTTGGACGACATTAGATGCTCATCTGCAGTTATTCACTGAATCAGTGATGGATGAAGTTATGGAACAAACACGACCAGAAAATCTAACGGCTTTATTGATGGATGCGAAAACTGGGGAGATTTTAACGATGGCTCAAAGACCTAGTTTTCATCCAGAGACCCAAGAAGGAATTACGGATGAACACTTTATTTGGCGTAATCTTTTTACGGAAGAGATGTATGAACCTGGTTCGACCTTGAAGCTGGCAACCGTTGCGGCAGCTATAGATGAAGGTGTTTTTGATCCGACGGAACGCTACAATCCTGTGAGTATGCAGATTGAAGATCGAGTCATCAATGACCACGACTCCGGAGCAAATGGTGAGTTGACGATGCGGCAAGCGTTAGCTTGGTCAAGCAACACTGGGATGGTTCGACTTCAGCAACGGATCGGTTTTGATCATTGGGCACAGTATTTAACTGATTTTGGATTAGGGAAAGTTACAGGAAGTGAGCTTCCTGGGGAAGTGCCTGGGATCTTACCTTCAAGAAATCGGGTGGATTATGCCATGAGTTCCTATGGCCATGCGATCGGCGTCAATCAGATGCAGATGATGCAGCTATTTAGTGCATTTGCCAATGGTGGCGAGATGATACGTCCGCAATTGATTCGGCGAGTAGGGGAAGAGACCCAAGTTTTTCCAGAAGTCGTTTCCCAGCCTATTTCACAAGCAGCAGCTGATGCTGTTTTAGAATACATGACCGATGTAGTGACGGATGAACGTTATGGCACCGCTTATGATGTATACCAACTGACGAACCATGAGATTTCTGTCAAAACTGGGACTGCTCAGATCGCCAATGAGAATGGTCAAGGCTACATGACGGGAGAGTTTGATTATATTTATTCGGCGGTCTCCATCTACCCAACGGATGATCCACAGTTTATTCTTTACCTCACTATCAAGCGACCAGAAGAATACGATCGACATACATTAGCTAAAATCGCCAATCCCTTGATGGAGCGTTCGATGGCGCTGCAAAGTTTTCGTGAGTAAAAAAAGTTTCTTAACAGGAGCTTAAAAAGACCTAGATCATCTAAGAAATTTCATGCTGCAGCTGGTCAACTTCCCACAGGAATGATAGTCTTTAGAAAAGACAGGAAGGGTGCATCAGCGATCCAATCTAGGGATGAATGGATAAACGATCGTGCTAAAGTTAACACATAAAGATTCATTGACGGAGGTGTCATATGAAAAAAATAAAATTCTTGATCAAAAGCATTTTTCTCATCGGGCTTCTTTATTTTGCAAGCCAGGTGATCACATGGCAAGACGGGCGCTTGGCATTTCGTGATGCCCGACTCAACGAGATCACTCAATCTCTCTCGTCCCAATTTTCTCTTTCACAAGACACTTCAGCAAGGCCAGCGGCAGAAACGCCTGCCCAGACATATTTATATAATGAATCACGACAAGTGATCGAAGAAACCTTTGGGGAAGCGATCAGTGAATCAGCGAATCGGTATGGACTGAACTGGACTTCCTATCACGATGATTTTCGTAACTTCATGATGGTGATGTACGATGAACATGATATTGCGCAAGGGATCTATACGAATCAAGATACGATTCTTATCGATGACACGCTAGGTATCGGATCTTCAAAAGCAAGCGTTCGTAATCAGATGGGGACGCGTCAAGAAAGTCTACAACGAGGATCACGACGGTATCGCATCGATTCGGATGTTGACTATGATCTGTTCTTGCAAGACGATCAATTGATTACTTTTTTCTATGATGTTCATGCCGAAGATACAGTGACTGCGATCCAAATCATCAATCGCTCCCTAGAAACACGCCATGCGAATGATTTTCGCCAAAATCAAGCCGCCATTTTAACCGGTTTACGAACACAGTTATTTGAATTAACGAATGCCACCCGAGTGAAATTTGGTTTGTCACCTCTTGATTTCAGCGAAGCAACCAGTGAGACTGCCGTGAAGCATAGCCAAGATATGGCAGAACATCGATACTTTGATCATATCGGGTTAGATGGATCGACTCCATTTGATCGGATGCAAGAAGACGGGATCAGCTTCACTGCTGCAGGGGAAAATTTGGCATTTGGCCAAGCCAGCAGTATTTACGCCCATCAAGGTTTAATGAATTCAGAGGGACATCGGGCAACGATTCTAAATGATGAGTATCAATTTCTCGGGATCGGTATTGCGATCGATACCAGCGAACAGCCATATTATACAACGTTGTATCACCGAGGATCGGCGTCGTAAATTCCTGAATTGCTTGAAACTGATACTTCTTAGCTAGTGAAAAAGTCGACACGTGGAAAGTGTTGACTTTTTTTCTGTCCTTGATTACTTTTTGCGTATTTCATCTATGAGGTGGTGAAAATGGATCAATGGAAGCTGCTCAAAGACTATTGGCGATTTGCAGTTGGTGGTGCTGTTTTGATGGTTTTGCTGATCATCTGGTTTGTACCGTTCTCGCAAAACAAAGAAACAAACTGGCAATCAATGGCAGATGCAGCAGGTCAATCGTCTGAAATGGGGGAAGGTGGAACCCTTCAAGAAGATGGTCTTCACGATGAAGAGTATGAGATCGTTATCGATGTCAAAGGAGAAGTGCACCAACCGGGCATTTATCGTTTAAAATCAGGTGCGCGGATGTATGAATTGATCGAACAAGCAGGTGGTCTGACAGAAGAGGCGTTAGAAACAGCCATAAACTTAGCACAGGTGCTGCAAGATCAACAGATGGTGATCGTCCCGCATAAAGAGGATCAAGCGTTTACGGAGATGAATGCTTCAGGAGTAGGTGGCAGCCAGACAGCAGTGACACAAATCAATCTGAATCAAGCCAATGCGCAGCAACTGCAAGAACTGCCAGGCGTGGGTGCCAAAAAAGCAGAAGCAATCATCGCTTACCGCGAAGAATATGGCTTTTTTAAACAGATTGATGACCTAAAAAAGATCACAGGCATCGGAGAGAAGACCTTTGAGTCCTTGAAAGAGATGATTACAGTGACGGACTGAACCAAATAAAAGTAAGAAATACTAAGAAATGACGGTTGAAAATTCAAGAAATTCGATTAGAATAGAACTAATCAATCGCAAAGGAGCAAATGAATGAGCAATACGAGAATCCCTTGGGACCAGTATTTTATGGCGCAAGCTGTTTTACTTTCTTTACGCAGTACGTGTTCCCGACTTGAAGTCGGCGCTACATTAGTCAAAGATCGCCGAATCATCGCTGGAGGCTACAATGGCTCAGTCAGTGGCGATGTACACTGCATCGACGATGGCTGTTATGTTGTCGATGACCATTGTATTCGGACGATTCATGCAGAAATGAATGCCTTATTGCAATGTGCAAAATTAGGGGTGTCAACAGACAATGCGGAAATCTATGTGACGCATTTCCCTTGCCTTCCCTGTACGAAAGCAATTTTGCAAGCAGGGGTCAAAACGATCCATTATTTGAATGACTATCGTAACAATCAGTATGCAATGGAATTGATTCAACAAGTAGGTGCTTCCGTCCACCAAGTTGAACTTGATCCGGTGTATTTTGAAAAACTTTCATTTGGTGTGCTGAATGATGCACAACCAACAAAAGAGAACTGATTCATTTTTATTTCTTAGTATTATTTTTGCTTGTTCGGTGACTGCTTACTATGTGCAGTCCATCTTACTGGGACTCATTGCACTTTATTATTTCGGGATGCTTGTCTTAAGACGACAAGCATTTTTGTGCATGATTTGTTTTGTCGGACTGTTGCTGTTAAGTGTCCGCGTCTGTCTTTCTCGGACTGGAAACATACAAGAAGGTGAGTATGAAGGGGTAGTCAATGTGTTGCCAGACACGATCAAAATCAATGGCGATCTGCTTACGTTTGAAGCAAAATCTTCCGCAGGTAAAGTGATTGGCCGTTACACGATTTCTTCAGAGACTGAAAAACAGCAATGGCAGGATCGATCCGATTGGGGAAGAAAGCTGCTGGTGAAAGGATTTTTTTCTCTTCCTGAAAAACCACGAAACCGCCACGGGTTTGACTATTCTGCCTATCTAGCCAGTCGATCAATTATTGGCACAGTCCATATCGAGCAAGTTGTAGGAATGGAAGCAGCAGACTCAGGCTTTTCGCTTGCAAAAATTCGAGCAGATGTTATTTCTTCTGTGCAACGAATCTTCCCTGAACGCTCAGCAGCCTATATCAATGCGTTGCTCTTTGGTTTTAAAGACCATGACTTTCAAGAAGTACGTCAAATGTATCGTGCTAGTGGCTTATTGCATTTCTTTACGATCTCAGGAATGCATGTCGTCTTATTTTTCAAGTGGTTTCGCGGATGCTTCTGCCGATTGGGGTTTACGCAACAAGAAATGCTGTTGCCAATGGGGGTCTTTTTCTTGGTCGTAATTGGGATTTGTGGCGGCGGCATTAGTGTCTGGCGTGCTGTCTTGGCATTGTCGGTTACTCAAGTGACCACTCTTTATCAACAACGGCTATCGGCAAGTGATCATTATGGGATCGTCTTAACGGCTCTTTTATTCGTTGATCCCAAAGTATTGCTTCAAACCTCGGGGCAATTAAGTCTTTTGATGGCCTTCCTGATAATGATGCAGCGACCGATCAAATTGACGTGGTTTTGGCGCAGTCAGTTCCTCACGGTGCTGGCTGCGCCTGTCATAGTCTCGCTCTTTTATGAATTTCCATTATTTGGGGGCTTTTTGACGTTTGTCTTTTTACCGTTTTTTCAATTGGTTTTGCTGCCAGCCTGTTTCTTAATGTTCATTGCTGGGACGCTTTTCCCAACCATCAGTGGGCTGATTGCCCTTTTTGAAGAGCTTTTATTACTTATGGAAGTTGTCGTGGGCGCTGTAGGAGGCGTATCGATAACGGTGGGTGCCCTTCCTGCAGGATTGGCAGCTAGTTGTTGTTTGCTTGGCCTGCTCTGTTACCAAAAGAAACGGTGGCTGTTGGTGATCTGTTTTTCGCTTGTTGTACCAATCGTCTTTCAACAGAATCGCGTTTTACCCACCATTAGTTATGTCGACGTTGGTCAAGGCGATAGTATCGTTTTACAGGCAGAAAAAAATCGCGAAGTTTATGTGATCGATACTGGAGGTTCTCTATCTTTTCCGAAAGAAAACTGGCAAGAGCGCAAACGACAAGCTGCCGCGGAATCTACATTGATTCCTTTTTTGAAAGGGGAGGGAGTCAGGAAGATTACTGGTTTGTTTCTAACTCACGGGGACACGGACCATATGGGAGATGCGCTAGCATTGATGAAGGCGATTTCTGTTGAAACGTTATATCTTGTACCAGGAAGTGAACAAGATCACCGCATCGCCAAGCTTTTAAACGAACTGCCTAATCAGACAAGCGTTGTTTGGACGACGGTTGGCCAAGTGGTGGGTGATTTCCTTCAGTTGCAAGTATTGGCACCAGAATCAGGTGCAGGACAAAACGAAGATTCGATGGTGATTAAAACCAAGGTAGGGGATAAAACATTTTTGTTTACTGGCGATCTCGAACAGGCAGGGGAAAAAAAGTTGATTCATGATTATCCGAATTTAAAGGTTGATGTATTGAAACTAGGGCATCATGGCAGTCGAACCTCGACGGCACCTGAGTTTGTTGCGGCAATCGATCCCCAATTCGGGATCGTTTCAAGTGGACGGAACAATCGGTACGGGCATCCTCATGAAGAGGTGCTTGAAACGTTGGTAAATCAGACCGTTTTGCGAACCGATCAGCAAGGCATGATCCAATTTATTTGGTCTGAAAAACAACAATCATTTTTGATAAAAACGCTGCTAGACTATCCGATTGACTAATGGTAGGATAAGAATGAAAGCGGGGGGAACGATGGAATTACAAAAAGCGTTGCAAGCAATTCGAACCAAGGAGTTGCAATCGATTTATCTGGTCATCGGCAGTGAAATGTTTTTACAAGAGCAAGTTCGCACGGCCTTTTTGGAGCGTTTTTCCGTTGGGAAAGATGATCTGAATTTTGCTTCCTTTGACATGGAGAAAGATCCCCTTGATATGGTGATCCAAGAAGCTCAATCGTTGCCTTTTTTTGGCGATCAGCGATTACTGTTCGTTGAGCGGCCATTTTTCTTAACGGCTGAAAAAAAGAGCAATGCACCTGAGCATGACCTAGATGATTTTTTGAATTATATCAAAGACCCATTGGAATCATCGGTAATGGTGATTTTTGCAGATGTCGATAAATTAGATGAACGGAAAAAAATTACTAAGCAGTTGAAGAAAGCCGCAGTTGTGATTGATGTCGCACCTATGAAAGAAGCCGACGTGCGTCAGTATCTCCAACAGTCGTTGGCCAATGATGGCATCGAAATGAGCCGAGAGGCGTTTGATTTGTTTTTACGGTTAACGGATCTGCACCTATCAAAAGCGATGCAGGAGTTACAGAAACTACGGCTGTATGCAGGAAATGGCAATAAAATTACGAAAGAGATCGTCTTGCAGTTGATCCCTAAGACGTTGGAACACAATGTCTTTGAATTAACCAGCGATGTCTTAAAGGGGAACGTATCGGATGCGTTGCGCTTATATGACGATCTATTATTGCAAGGGGAAGAGACGATCAAGATCAATGCTATCTTGATCAGCCAAGTCCGTCTGCTGTTACAGGCGGCGATTTTGATGAAAATTGGCTACCAGCAAGCCAATATCGCAGAAACGTTGGGGATTCATCCGTACCGAGTGAAGTTAGCGATGCAGCAAGCTCGGGGGTTTGGAGAAAAGCAATTAGCGGCACTATATAGTGAATTAATCGAAAATGATTACTTAGTGAAAAGTGGTCAGATGGACAAAGAGTATTTGTTCCAGCTATTTGTTTTAAAACATGGCAAACAGTAAGTCAAAAAGAAAGGCGCAGCAATCATCGATTGCTGCGCCTTTCTTAATTTGCTTATTTTGCAATTTTTTTACTTAAACGAGATTTGTCGCGACTAGCTTTGTTCTTGTGGATCAATCCTTTAGTCTCAGCCATATCGATTGCTTTAACAGCATCTTTATATAACGCATCTACGTTATCAGCACCAGCTTCAACAGCTTGATCAAATTTTTTGATTGCTGTACGCATTGTGCTTACTTGAGATGAATTCTTAGCATTAGCCGCTTCGCTTGTGCGAACACGTTTGATTGCAGATTCAATGTTTGGCATGTATTTCACCTCCGAAAAAAAAGTTCAATTACGTTTAGAAAACGTATAAATCAACACTAGTCATTATACCTAATGCCAAGAGTGATTGCAATAAAAGTTGTAAAGAAATTTTACTTAACACAAAAATTTGTTTTTTGGCCGTGCTATTTTTTGCTTTATGGATTTTAAAAATGCTTCTTTACACATTTTTTACTG
The DNA here is from genome assembly GCF_051711285.1 of Enterococcus sp. DIV0213h. Taxonomy (NCBI): domain Bacteria; kingdom Bacillati; phylum Bacillota; class Bacilli; order Lactobacillales; family Enterococcaceae; genus Enterococcus; species Enterococcus sp. DIV0213h. Next base: position 2,140,624 of record NZ_JBIOMH010000001.1, on the reverse strand, counting down.
AATAGTTATAAAAAGTTTACACAGAAACAGCTTTCTATGCTATGATTACTTCGGAATTTTTAAATGGGGGAATCTATGTGAATATCGCTTTGTTTCTAACGATTGTGTTGTCATTAGGGGTGATTTTCGTCAACGGCTGGACGGATGCGCCGAATGCTATTGCAACCGCTGTCTCCACGAGAGTCTTACGCCCGAATATCGCCATTGGCATGGCAGTCGTCATGAATTTCTTAGGTGTGCTAGTGATGACGTATTTTAATGCGCAAGTTGCAGAAACCATCAGCAACATTGTGACTTTTGATTCAGGCGGGAGTTTTCGGGTCTCACAGATCGCATTAGCCGCTGCCTTGTTTTCAATTGTTGTTTGGACGGTCGCAGCTTGGTATTTTGGGATCCCAACTAGTGAATCTCACGCGTTGATCGCAGGACTGACTGGTGCAGCCATGGCCCTTGGTGGGTTACATGCAGTCAATGGCGAGGAGTGGCTGAAAGTTTTGATCGGTCTTGTCGTTTCTACGTTGATGGGCTTCATTGGCGGCTTTCTGATCACGAAACTGATCGTATGGCTCTTTCGCGATACCCAACGGCGAAAAGCCAACAAAATTTTTACAGTTGGTCAAGCCATTGCGGCTGGTGCCAATGCGTTCTTACATGGTGCACAAGATGGCCAAAAATTTATGGGTGTCTTCATGTTAGGGCTTTTCTACAACAATCTTGCTGAAAAGACCGGCAATGGCTTTTCGATCCCACTCTGGGTGATGGTTCTTTGTTCCTTGACCATGGGGATCGGTACTTCTGTCGGTGGGATGAAAATCATCAAATCAGTAGGGATGGATATGGTAAAACTGGAAAAATACCAGGGCTTTTCTGCAGATGTTACCGCTGCGATCTGTTTGTTCTTGTCTTCCGTATTTGGTATCCCAGTTTCAACGACCCATACAAAAACGACTGCCATCATGGGGGTAGGGGCTTCTCGACGTTTTTCTAGCGTTGATTGGCGCATCGTTAAAGAAATGATCTATGCTTGGATTTTAACGTTCCCTGGTTGCGGGTTGATTGCGTTTCTAATGGTGAAAATTTTATTGCTAATTTTGTGAGGAGAGAAAGTAATGGCACGAAAAAAAGGATTTGATTATTTTGCGGCAATGGAGCAGTTGGCAACAAATGGGCATCTAGCTGCGAAACGTTTTTCGCTGTTGATCAATGATTACTCTGAAACAGCGTTAAGTAAAGCGGCAGCTGAGATTCATGGATTAGAAAAGGAAGGCGATCAGGTGATCGCTGAGTTAACGAATGAGTTGTACGACTCATTTATCACACCGATCGATCGCGAAGACATCCTGGTCATCTCTGAGCGTTTAGATGATATTTTGGATGGCATTATGGGACTGACTTATTTATTTGAGAATTTGGTCATTACGAAGATCCGCCCTGAGACGAACTTATTTGCTGAAATGATCGTTCAAGCGACACAGGGGGTCGAAACAGCATTAAAAGAGTTTCCGAAGTTCAAAAATTCAAAAACATTGCGTCAAATGATCAACGATGTAAATACGATTGAATCAGAAGCAGATCTTTTGTATTCAAAAATGAAAAAAGCGTTGTTTACGGATGAAAAAGAAGTGCTGGAAATCATTAAATGGAAAGATATTTATGATCGCTTTGAATCGATTATCAACGACACCGAAAGTGCGGTTGATATTATCGATGGTATGGTGATCAAAAACACGTGAGGAACTAGAGAGCATTCAAACGAAAAAAAAGAGCAACTATTGCGGCAGTTACCTGCCCAAGAGTTGCTCTTTTTGCTTATAATTGGATCAGCCAATAGCCGATCAAAATGATTCCTAAAACGATGCGATACCATCCAAATACGGTAAAATCATTCCGTTTGATGTAGTTCATCAAGAAACGGATCGCGATGATCGAAACGATGAATGACACGATGGTTCCTGTCAATAAGATGACGGTTCCTTGGAAATCAAAGGCATTGCCATCTTTCAAAAACTTGAAGATTTTCAAGGCACTGGCACCAAACATGGTGGGAATACCTAAGAAAAATGAAAATTCAGCAGCAACATAACGAGAAGCGCCGATCATGATAGCACCTAAGATAGTAGCACCAGAACGAGAAGTTCCTGGGATCAATGCCAATACTTGGAACATTCCTACGATCAATGCCGCTTTGTAGGTGAACTTGTTCAAATCGGTACATTTTGGTGCTTTATTTTTGTTGCGTTTTTCTACCACGATAAAGCCGATCCCATAAACGATCAAGACGATCGAAACGGAGAAAAAGTTGTAGAAGTGCGCATCTAACCAATCATCTAACGGTAATCCGATAATAACCGATGGCAAGACCGCCACGACGACTTTAAACCATAACGTCCATGTATCTTTTTTCTCTAACTCATTTTTCTGCGGTGAAAAAGGGTTTAGTTTATGGAAATATAAGTAGACGACTGCTAAAATCGCACCCAGTTGTATGACAACATTGAACATCGTCATAAACTCGGGAGTTACATTCAATCCGATAAATTCGTTGGCTAGAATCAAGTGACCCGTGCTGCTGATTGGCAGCCATTCCGTGATCCCTTCAATGATCCCAAATAAAATCGCTTTTATGAAATTTGTAAAAAACATTGGTTCAGTCCTTTCTATGACAAAATACAACTCTTAGTATACCGTTTCCTGATTCGAATACCAATCTTTTTCCTAAAAAAAGGGGGCAGTTTTTAAAACAAAAACTGCTCCTTTCTTAAAGAAATTGATCAACTGCCAAAGGTTTCTCTTAGGATAAAAGTTCTTGAGAGAGTGCTAAGCCTTTTTTGATGTAATCGGTACTGCCCACTTCAGCAATCGTAAAGCTGCCATCTTCGTAGATCAGTCGAGTGACCGAGCCATTTTCAATATCCATGCGAACATTGTTCTCATCATTGATCAGATGCAAAAGAAAAGCGATCGTTAAGCCGTGAGACACAACTAGCGCATTGCCGCCGCCTTTTTTCTCAACGCGGTAGGCGATATCTTCAAACCCTGTTTTGACACGTTCGGTCAACACATCAAAGGTTTCCGCCCAATTGGCTGTATCTGCATGATAGATCGCATTGGCGATCGCCTCAAACGAGACATGATTGGCAATCATATCATCGTAATCAGGAAAATCAAGAATCCGTGGCAGAACGCCCCACATTTCTGCATCATAGGCACCTTCAAGTGAGCCAAAGCACCATTCACGAATCCGTTTGTCGATATGATAAGGGATCTCTGGTCCTCTGACATGTTCACCCAGTATCAGACGCATCGTTTCGATCGCGCGGCCGCTGTCACTGGATACTGCTTCCACAAAATCCACATCTCGTAACCCGAGTCCTAAATAATGGATGCCTTGTTCACCAGTACGAGTCAATGGGGTGTCGCACCAGCCTTGCACACGCTGCAATGTGTTGAACATGGTTTTCCCGTGACGCACGACATACAATTCCGTTTTTGCCATAAGTAGTAATTCCTCCTTTGGTTCGTCATTCGTTTATGCGTTAAAAAACGGATTGGTCCGTTTCTCAATCTCGATCGTTGTTGGTTCCCCGTGGCCAGGATAAACGGCCATCTGATTCGGTAAAACAAAAAGTTGCGTTTGGATGCTGGTCAGCAATTGCTCAAGGTTGCCAGTTGGTAGATCGGTCCGACCGATGCTGCCTTTAAATAAGGCGTCTCCAGAAACGACAAACTTGTCAAAAATAAAACTGACGCTGCCGATGGAATGACCTGGGGTTGCAACAACCTTAAAGGACATGCCAGCTATCTCGTACTCTTTCAATTCTAGCTCGAATTCTGCTGGACGTGCGGTGATGGTTCCTAATTCAGGATGACGACCAGAAAGGTTTTTCATAGGATCACTTAGCCATTCTTGCTCAAGTGGACTAACGTAAACGGGGATCTGATAATAATCCCGCAAATGGTCAACTGCGCCGATATGGTCATAATGAGTGTGGGTCAATAAAATCGCTGCTGGTTTTGCGCCTGTTTTTTCGATCTCAGCGATCAATCTCGCTGCTTCTGCTCCAGGATCAATAATCAACAAAAAATCTTCTTTCCAAATAAGGTAACAATTTTCTTGAACGGGTCCTGTCACTAAACCAATGATTTTCATGCTAAAACCTCCTAGGATCACAAATACTTGTGTCTGACTATAAGTATAGCTTAAAGTATAAGAGGAAACAAAGAAAGGTTTTTAGGAGTGAAAAATTAATGATAGAAACGATTAACACAGAAGACAATCGTCAGGCGATCTGTCAATGGCTCAATTATTCAACGAAAAAAACAGAGGCAGTGAGTGCCTTTTCCGATCAAGAGCAGCTTTCATTTGCATTTTTTGACAATCACGATCAACTTGGTGGGTTGATTGGGAAACGGACAGGTAATACGATTCATATTCAATTGTTTGCAGTTGATCCAAACCATCAGAATCAAGGGGTGGGGAAACAATTGATGGAAGCACTTTTCGATCACGGTAAAAAAGCGGGGTGTCGTTCCGTGACAGTTACCACCCAAGACTACCAAGCGCCACAGTTCTATCAAGCAGTCGGCTTCGAACAATTTGCTGTGCTTTCTGACACACCTGTACTTGGCATGGATAGGCTTTATTTCGTGAAGATGCTGTGACCACCCTATGGCAGGCAGGTGATAAGGCTAACCAATAGTTTGATGAGAGAAAAGCTCAGAATTATTGTGGGAATTCGAAAATTTTTCTAAGAAACCGCATTAGCAAAAAACTGCTGTTATACTAATTAAAATAAGAAAGCGCGTGTTTCGTTTGAAACTGGTCTAATTTTTTCCTGCAGCAGAAACCTTCGTCGTGACTAAGTTCGGGGAAAGTAAGTGTTCAGGACCTTGTGTTCGTTTTGATTGGTATACATCAACTTTTTGTAAGAAGGTGTTTTTTATGAAAAAATCGCTCCAATTCTTTTTCACTGTATGCTTTGCTGTGCTTCTTTTAGCGAGCTGTGGTGAGGAAGAGCTATCCATCGATGATTCGAAAGAAGTTTCTGAAACCGTTACTTCCGCCTCAAAAGCGGTTGAAAATGGCGACCTTGATTTGATGTTGATCCAAGATGAGAGTGTCATCTTTCCGCAAAGCCAAGGGGTTTATGATTTCCATGAGAATGAGTTGACGATCGTTAAGCAGTATTTGCCGATGGCAGACTTAGAAGATAGTTCAGCCAGCGCTAGTGATGTTGCCTTGTATGAAGGACAAATCGAAAGTGATTTTCAGCGTCATTTTTCCCATTCAGAGGTACAGTTGTCCAACGATCCTTATCAAATTTATGAGATCACCTATCAAGATGCCTCATACATCGTCGAAGGAAAACGTTTGACGATCATGGCAGATGGGCGAACCTTTGAGTTCACCTTAGATCCTAATAATCAGAAGGCCTATGATCAAAATGGTGTTAGCTATGACATTCAGGTCGATCAATAAATTTTCTTAAAAAAATATTCCTGCTTTACTTGCTTAGGTGAGTAGAGTAGGTTTTTTTGGTAACCTTTCGTCAAACCCATTCTCTGGAAGTGGAAATGGCGTTGATTACCTGATGAGAAGGCATTTTGCCGCAAGTGGTTTTTTTAGAGATCAAACCTGTTTGGATAGGATACTCTCCGCAGAGGATGAAAAGCTGTTTCTGTTCGCTTTTCCAAAAGTGATCTATCCGCTATAATGGCAAACGAGAAGGTGAACACGTGTATAAAGGAAAAGTTGCGGTTAGAAAAATCGTAGAATTTATTTTGCGCAGAGGCGATATTGATAGCCGCAAAGTCAGTAATCATACCGCACAAGAAGGCGCCCGTATCCATCGCCAACTACAAAAAGAGGCTGGGGATGCGTATCAAAAAGAAGTCTTTTTCAAACGAGAAAGCCAAATTGAGAAAGATTCGATCACTGTCGAAGGACGTGCCGATGGTCTCTTTTTTGATGCAGCTGTTAATTCTTGGGTGATCGATGAGATCAAAACTTCAGAACCAGCTTTCGAAGATATCCCTGAAGATCAAATCGATTTGTTTTTTGCCCAGGGAATGGTTTATGCTTATTTGTTTTTACTACAAGAAAATGAACAAGCAGCGCTTAATGACAGTGAAAAACAAGAGAAACCAGAAGCAGAAGCTACTGCTGATGGAGAAAATGATCCGAGGAGACCCATCGATCGGATCGCCGTACAATTGACTTATTATCAAACCACTGAAAAGCTGACCACCCGTACGAGAAGAACATTTCAGTTCTCAGAATTAGCTGTTTTTTATGAAGAATTACTTCAGGAATATCATAAATGGTTAGTTTTTCAAGAGAATTGGCGCCGTGTCCGCAATACGTCTTTGCAGCTGCTGTCTTTTCCCTTTGAAACCTTTCGCAAAGGGCAGCGAGAGTTAGCAGCAGCGGCGTATAAAACACTAAAAAATGGCAAGCGACTTTTTGCGGAAGCGCCAACGGGAACTGGAAAAACCATGTCAACGCTGTTTCCCGCATTAAAAGTTCTCGGGGAAGAAGGGGCAGATCGGGTCTTTTATCTGACGGCGAAGACGATCACCAGACAAGTGGCTGAAGATGCGTTGAGCAAGTTAGCAGACAACGGTAGTGAAACCAAGAGTGTCACGATCACTGCCAAAGATAAAATTTGCTTTCTGGATGAACGAAATTGTACGCCAGAGCATTGTCCTTATGCACAAGGTTATTACAATCGAATCAACGAAGCTTTGTGGGATCTGTTGCATCACGAAAACCAAATAACCCGAGAAGTGATCGAGACTTATGGAATGAAGCATACGGTTTGTCCCTTTGAGCTTTCACTGGATGTCAGTGTCTTTTGCGATGTCATTATTGGTGATTATAATTATTTGTTTGATCCAACCGTTTATTTACGGAGATTTTTTGAAGAGCCAGACGAAGAGTATTTCTTTTTAGTGGATGAAGCCCATAACTTAGTTAATCGTTCGAAAGAAATGTATTCTGCAACGATCTCCCGACAGCCATTTAAGGAATTAAAGAAGAAGCTGCCGAAGGATCAACAGAAATTAAAACGCGCACTAAACAGAGTTGATAAAGAATTTGCGGCTTTAGCCCAATTAGCAAAAGAGGAAGGATGGTCATACCACCATCAAGCAGCTCCCCATGAAACAATGGTCAATCAGCTATACAAATTAGCTGAATTGATGAAGGAATGGTTGCCGGCAAATCCTGAGCATGAATTGCAAGAAGAAGTGCTGCAAGTGTATTTTGAAGCTAACCATTATTTGAAGATCAGTGAATTTTATGATGATCACTACGAAACGACGGTGGAGATCGACCGCTATGATATCAAACTACGGCAATTTTGCATCGAACCAGCGCCGTTTTTGGAATCCGTGTTAGATAAGGGCAAGGCCAGCCTGTTGTTTTCTGCGAGCTTTACCCCTTTGTCGTATTATCAAGAAGTATTAGGTGGCGGCGATGAAGCTTTGCGCTATCGCTTGCCAAGTCCTTTTGATCCGAAAAATCAGGGGATTTTTATTGCGGACTATATCCAAACGACATATCGCCAACGTGAAGCCAGCATTCCTGCGATCGTTGATGCGATCCAGCAAATGACGGCAGCGAAAGCGGGAAACTATATGGTCTTTTTCCCATCTTATCGTTATTTGGATGAGGTGGCGGCAGCATTTTCTCAACAGGCGCCAGAGGTCGAGGTCTTGATTCAGGGGACTGCTATGAACGAAGCAGAGCGCGAGGCGTTTCTTGCGCAGTTTCAATCTTTTGACTCGCAACAATCATCCTTGCTGGATAAAAGTCAAGACGAACCAAAGAGTCAACCAAAAACATTGGTGGCATTTTGTGTCCTTGGAGGAATTTTTTCTGAAGGGATCGACCTAAAAGGCGATCGCTTGATCGGTGCAGCAGTGGTAGGAGTCGGACTGCCGCAAATCAATCACGAGCAAGAATTGATTCGGGAATATTACGATGAGAAAAAGGCAGCTGGCTTTGCGTATGCCTATCAGCTGCCAGGGATGAATAAAGTCCTGCAAGCAGCCGGTCGAGTGATTCGGGATGTCAGCGATCGTGGCGTGGTGTTATTGCTGGATCAGCGCTTTCGGACACCGCGTTACCAAGAACTTTTCCCACTGCATTGGCAGCATGCCTTGCAGATTCGTCGGCCGCAAGAGTTATCAAAAGCATTGACTCATTTTTGGCAAGAAAAAAACTAGAAGCAGAGCTTTCAGGAGCGGTTGCGCAAAATCAGTAGATAAAGCTGATTTTGCCTAACCATCACGTTAGACTCTGTTCTAGTTTTTTTGATTAGCGATAATTTGTAAACTGTAAATCGATCGTCAGGGGCAGTTTACGTAACAATTGGATCACCTCTTGCAGATCGTCACGGCTTTTGCCTGTTACCCGAATTTGATTGTCTTGAATTTGGGTTTTAACTTTTAGCTTGGCGTTTTTGATCGCTGTCGTTATTTTTTTGGCGTTTTCTTTATCGATGCCATTGATCAATTCTGCCGTTTGACGAGCTTTTGCCCCCAAGGCATGCTCCGTTTCGCCAAATTGAATGTTTTTCGTTGGTACATTCCGTTTGATCAGCTTCGCAAAGAGCACATCTTTGATTTGCTCCAACTTAAATTCGTCATCTCCAACGATCGTCAGTTTGCCCTCAGTCATCTTGATTTCTACCGTGGAGCCTTTAAAATCAAATCGGTTTTTCAATTCTTTTTCCGCCTGTTGAATGGCGTTTTTCACTTCTTCTGTGTTGATCTCAGATACGACATCAAAACTTGCTTCTTTTGCCAAAATCAATCACTCCTCTCATCTCTTACCTATGATTTTAACATGGAGGCGAACGATGCGGGAATGAAAAGTAAATTTTTGCAAATAATTGTTTCATTTTTTCACACAAACTGCTATTCTTTGGAAGGAGATTTTTAGTGAAGGAGCTAGATCATTGTGAGTAAGTTATTAACGAAGCACGAACAATCAGAACGATTGAAAAAAATAGGGGTTATTTTGCTGTCAGGTATCACTGCAGCCATTGCTTTAAATTTCTTTTTGATTCCCGCAAACGTTCTTTCTGCTGGGATGAACGGGGTCGCCCAATTGATCGTGGCACTTGCCTTGGAACATTTTGGCGTTCACCTTAGTACAGGGCTGTTTATTTTCCTCTTAAACTTGCCTATCTTTGTTCTCGGGTTCATCAAACTCGGGAAATCATCGACACTATTGAGCTTTATCAATGTCGTTGTCGTTTCCGTCTTAACGATGATCCTTCCGCAAGGAGCGATCACTGACAATATTTTGGTTAACGCTTTGCTAGGTGGCGTACTGTTGGGCGTCGGCGTTGCGTTTTCACTGAAAATGGGTTTTACCACCGGCGGAATGGATATCCTTTCGTTGATATTATCAAAAACGACTGGAAAAACAGTCGGTAAATATATGTTTATTTTAAACGGCATCATTGTCATGGTCTCAGGTTTCGTCTTTTCTTGGGAAAGTGCCTTGTACACGATCATTTCGATTTTCGCGATGAGCTACGTTGTGGACATGCTGCACACAAGTCATCAAAAGGTAACGGCAATGATTATTACGACCAATGCGGAAGCTGTTGGGAAAAATATTTCTAAGCATGTGTTTCGCGGCATGACTTTGTTCCCCTCAGTCGGAGGGTATTCAGGCGTACCTGGCAATATGATCATGATGGTCGTGACCCGCTACGAGATCTACGATTTAGAACAAGCCGTTTTAGAAGCTGACGGCAATGCGTTTATTAATTTTGTGCCGACCCAATCGATTACAGGCCGTTTTGCGACAGATGATGAACAACGGACCTTTAAAACGACAGGGGTCTTCCCAGAACTGAAAATACACAAGAAAAGCCGTCCATAATCAAGGATCGTCCATTTACAAATCTTGCAAAAGAAGGTATTATTTGAAACAAGAATTAAAGGAGGTCTTCAACCGTGGCATATACTGAAGTAGAAGCAGAAGCAATCAAAGAGCGTGTCTTGGCTGCCTTGGAAACCGTGATTGACCCTGAGTTGGGGATTGATATAGTGAATCTAGGCTTAGTTTATGAAGTCGAATTTGATGCAGAAACAGGCAATACCGTAATCAAAATGACCTTAACAACAATGGGCTGTCCCTTAGCCGACGTATTGACTGAATCGATACACGAAGCACTAAGCGATATTCCAGAAGTCAAAAATCCAGAGGTGAAATTAGTCTGGTATCCCGCTTGGACGACCGATAAAATGAGTCGTTACGCACGGATTGCTTTGGGGATTCGTTAAGGATGATATATCAAGGTTTAAAGAGATTTTTGATTGAAATTTGATGGGTTAAATACTCATCTAGTGCGGTGTCCAATATGAATTTTTACTGTCTTGGATTACTTAACACATGAGTTAAATTTTGATTGGACTCTAATTTAAAATGGCAAAAGTCAGAAGGCTCTTTCGTTAACTAATATGTTAGCGAAGGAGTTTTTTTGTTATGGAAAGATTGATATTAAAGGATTTAGTAGTAGAATCAGCATTCAATGACAGGGCAAGAGGATTATCTCCAAAGACGATAAAAAAACATGGGAAAACTTTGAGTATGTTTCTGAAATTTTTAGAAGAAAAAAATGTTGACTCACTAGATATGGTGACTGTATCTCACGTACGCGGCTTTTTGATTAAGAATATTGAAGAAGGAAAAGCAGAAACTTACGTAAATAGCCATTTACGTAGCATTAGAGCGTTTTTTAGGTATTGTATAGATGAGAATTACATGAGAGAAAAAGAAAATCCCTGTTTATATGTAAAGTGGATAAAAGAGAGACAGGTTGTTATCAATACCTTCTCTGATGATGAAGTTAAAAAGATGTTAAAGTACGCTAAACAAAGAACATTTACTAATGTAAAGCGTAAAGACAAATACCATCTAGGACTTCAGACCAAGTTTACCAATGAAAGAAGTTACTTACTGTTGCTAATTTTAGTTGACACTGGTCTCAGAATAAGTGAGGTTATGAATCTTAAACACTATCATGTTGAAGAATCGCAAATTAAGGTGGAGAACGGTAAAGGGAAGAAAGATAGAGTAGTTCATTGTTCGCCAACAGTATATAAAGCTTATCTAAAGTATCTCAGAGTAGCTAATGTTTTTTTTGAATATTATGAAATTATGAAAGATGAATATGTATTTCTTACAAAGTATGGCAAACAATATAGTTATATCTCGGCAGAGAGAGAAATTAAGAAAATTGGTGTTGCAAGTAATGTTAATCCAAATATTAGGATTAGTCCTCATACTTTTAGACATTATTTTACTCAGAAACTAGTTAGAAATGGTGCAGATATTTATATGATTCAAAAATTATTGGGACATTCCTCGATTAAGACGACGGAAGTCTATCTAAGGTCATTAAATATTGACGATTCAATAGAAAAAGCAGTCAAACACTCACCGTTACAAACAATTAAGTAAAAGTGTATTGACAATATCAGTAATAGTTCATAAGCTTGCTACAAAGTTTCTTAACCACTCACTATTACTGACACCATGAAGTTATTAAACAAATAGAAGGAGTCAGCAATGAAGAAAGTAGCATATGTAAGAACATCGACAGGAAAGCAAACATTAGGTATTGAAGTCCAAATAGAGGCTCTCACAGCTTACCAACCCACTCACTGGTTCATTGAACAAGTCAGTGGTCGTAAAGTTGATAGAGAGCAATTAAACAGAGCTCTAGACATCCTAGAAGAAGGAGATACGCTAATAGTCTACAAACTTGACAGATTAGGAAGGAGCACTAAACAATTGGTCAATCTTATTAGTCAATTAGAGGATAGAAAGATTCATCTTAATATCATGACAGAGGGAATTGACACGTCAACAGCGACAGGAAAACTTATTTTTACAATATTATCCGCAGTTGCAGAGATGGAAGCAGCTTTAATCTCAGAACGTACTAAACGAGCTCTAGCGATATCTGAGAAAAAAGGCGGAAGACCGGGACTAAATAATATGACTAAAGTTAAAGTGCTTGAAATGCATCAAAAACAGGCGTACACAGTAAAAGAAATATCCATCAAGCTTAACATTAGTGAAAGTAGCATCTATAGAATAATTAGAACACATAAATCAAATAGTAACAGAGGTTGATAAACTTTTAGTAAGTATCGTATAATGATGTTAAGAAACGAACGTTTTTGACAAACGTTAAACAATAAAAAACTGACTCACTAAGAATCTTATGAAATCAACCTTTGTGGTTGTTTTTTGAGATTCTTTTTCTATTATATTCATTATTATCTAATTCGTTCGTTTTAGACATAGTCTAACAGTGTTAGTAATAGTGAAATATAGATTGAAGGGAGTTTATATAGGGGTAGCTTTTTACCAAAATTAGTAATAATGATTAAAAGTAATGATTACACCACTTCTTTCTTGCAACTATAATAATAAAAAGGAGAATGAAAATGGAAGAGTCAATGAGTTTGATGGAAACTTTAGGATGGTTAGGAATAATTGCAATAGGTTTTTTTGTAGTAGCGGGAATTATCGCAACTATAACAACACCAAAATTAACCACGAACGACATTTCGAGTGATGAATTAAATCATTATGGAATTGATACAAGTTCGAATAATTGTTTTAATGGTAGTTTTAGTAGACTTGGTATAGATATACAAAAAAAAGTGTTTTTTGAAGCAAATTTGAGACACATTAAGCTAGATGGAGTTTCAAAGTCATATTACAAAATGAAAGAGATGATTAATTTAACGGATGTAATTGAAGTCGAATTAATCCAAGACAATGACATAGTTAGCAAAGTATCTTCGAGTAGTGCTATATCAAGAGCCATTGTAGGAGGAGCACTAGCGGGAGGAATCGGTGCAGTTATTGGTGGCAATACGGCAAAATCAAAGTCATTAAATAAATTAAGTAGAATTTCTTTTAAATTTAAAATTAATGACATGGATAATCCATACAAGGAGATACTAATTTTTAGTGATAAAAAAGGATTATCAAAAACTGAGAAGGAACAAGCATGGAAATTGTTTGGTCAACTCGAATTAATTATAAGTGATTTAAACAAAAAATAACTTCTTTCTCGCAACTATTGATTAAAATAATATTTAAGTATATACACGATGCAATAGACCTTAAGTGTTTATACAGCGTTTATAAACGACATTTGAAACCAAAAATTCGTTATTTTAATTGTAGGCTTTTAGGAGGGTGTTGATATAGTCGACACCCTCTTTTGTTGAAAAAATTATTAACATTTTCATAAAGGGAACATACGTTTGTGGTGTTGTGGATAAAATAATCTGGAAATATGGTATAATATATATATATCGATATGGCAATTTTTTGTTTATCGTTTAAATAATGCAGTTTATAGACACTAAGGAATAGAATATTTAAAAAAATTACATTTGTTAGTCCATTTTGATTCATTTTTAAAGTCAAGTTCAAGAGACTCACGTTCGATATTGCTACGCTAACAAGTTAGCTTGCGCAATCCTCGACCGCCTAAAATAACTTGAACCCGCATTCGCTACGCTCAAGCACAAGTTATTTTACAAAGTTTTTGGTTTCTTGTATTAGTTATTGAGAGTTAAACAAGATGAATAATAATAATTGTAACAAGAGAACGAGTGTAGACGAGAGCTTTAGCGGTTCGGCTACGACAAACAAAGATTGCGACCGAGCCTGCGAGTAGCAAGCTGTGCGTCAGCGGGTTCGGTCTTTGAACAAGATATAATTTAATTGGTACACAACTCCGTTTCTTTATTAGAATGGAAATAGATTAATAAAAGAATGGAGTTGTGTACCAATAAGAAAGGGGTAAATAATATGGAAATTACAATATCAGAATTGTTGCAATCAAATTTAATAAAGCCATCGACAAAGGATTCAATCATTAAAGCAGGGAAAATGAGAGACAATGTAAAAAAATCAGTAATCCGTCAACTACAGCATTCACACGAGACAGTTGAGTATGTTGCAGGCAAAAGAGGTCAAGAACCACGTTTCATTCTTGGCAGCCCAAGAGAGGTAGAAAGTGAGTATAATCAATATGAGAATGTTGGAGGTAAATCAATTGATTGGTCAGAGATTGATAACTACATTGAAAACTGCATGGGCTATATGATGATTGTTGAAGAAAGGAAAGGCAATAAATATGAACATTATGTAACTAAGAGAAGAATTATAGAGAGATTGACTAAAGAAGACAAAATAGTAAAAGCATTAGTAAGAATTTTTATCAATAATGATAATATCGAAAGTCTTCAACAAGTCAAAAATATGTATTCAGACAATGAAAATTGGAACTTGAATAGAATGATGTACGACTTGGCAAAAATGAAAGATTATCTTGATTATTTTGTAGAGAGTCGCATAACTACAAGTTTGTTGAATCGAGTAGATGTTGTTCTAGCAAAACATGAACACAGTGTAAAATATATATCGGAAAAAGATGGCAAATATATTCAAATCACAGAAGAAGAGTATAACAAATATACAAAATTCAAAAAAGAACAAAAAGAAAATAACCCAAGAATCACCGTCAAACAAATGAATAAGCTTGTTGAAGAAAAGTTTCCTTTTGAATATGCTTTTGTTACTTACTTTGTTCATAATGCAGAAGAGTTAAAAAATGACAACTATGATTTTGTTGAGATTACAAATTTTCTATATAGTCGAGTGATTCAGTCTGCTGAACGAAAACAATCTAAATCAGAATTTGTAGACGATGATAAAGCAGGTGTAGATATCTTGAATGTTAGATTATTGAAAAATGGTAATTTTGTTGAGTTCATGGAATTGTTTTTCAAAGAAATGTTTGACGAAAATAGCAAAAATAATGAAGCAGTATCAAACTTTATTGAAAATATCACCAGTTATGAAGAAGAAATAAATAGAATGATAGAGTTAAACGGTGGCAAGTTAAACAAAGAAGATAAAGCGAGATTGTATCAAATTAACTTACTTAAAAAAGTAGTGTAATAAAAAGGAGTAGACAAAATGGAAAAAGATAAGATTATTAATTTAAGCACTTATAAAAATGAAAAAGAAATCACTCTAGAAGAAATGATTGAAATTAGAAAAGAAAGAAAGAAAAATAGAAAAGAATATTTTTCGTTCACGCAAATCAAAGACTTCATTGGTGATTTAGGCACAAGAGAGATTGTTGATTGGTTTATAGAAGAGAATATCGTTAAAAAGCGTGAAAATGGTAAAGTAGGATTGATTTTTACTAGTTTAGAAGTTGAAGAGAAGTGCGGTTTTCTCAACACAGGCGTAAGAGATGGGAAAGAATGGGAACAACCACTCTTCACTAAAGAGATAGCTCAGAAATATATTGATAGTAGAATGGAAGAGGAAATTGAAAGCTTTTTGAAACGTTCTGCTAAACAGTATGACAGAATGTTGAATGCTAAAATTGGCGAGGATTACAACGGTGGAATGATACTCACGCAAAATTGCTTAGATGCTATTCATGAAATTTTAGGTTAACTTTGAAAATGAATTTTAATAAGAAGAACTATAAACATGAATTTGAAGTATAAAACGAAGACATACACTATTCATTATAAAAGAAAAATTAGACTTATATTAAAATTAATTCTTGAAAACATACTAATTTTCACTTTAATTAGTATGTTTTTTTGCTTAATTTGAGTATACCTAAACTATACAACATGCAGTCGTTGATATATAATGGTTTCAAGTTGTTTAATATACATGTTCATTATATATGAATCCTAGCAGGAGGTTCACCATGACAAAAATAGGGTATGCGAGAGTATCTTCAAGAGAGCAAAATTTAGAAAGACAATTTGAAGTGTTGAAAAAAGCAGAAGTTGAAAAGATTTTTTCAGACAAACTAAGTGGTAAAGATAATAATCGACCAAAAATACAAGAGTTATTAAATTATATAAGAGAAGATGATATAATCGTTGTAAGCGAATTAGATAGACTAGGACGCAATAATAAAGAAGTAACTAATATCATGAATCAGATACAAGATAAAGGAGCAACCCTTGAAATTCTTAATTTGCCATCTCTGAGCGGTATAAAGGATGATAACTTGAGAAGGTTATTAAATAATCTCATTATTGAATTGTTTAAGTATACGGCTGAGAATGAGCGTAAACAGATACGTGAAAGGCAAAGACAGGGTATTGAGTTAGCAAAAGAAAAAGGCAAATATAAGGGTAGACCTTTTGCCTATAGTTCTGATTCATCAGATAAACAGAAACGTGTAACGTATGAAAAGATTGTAGAGATGTTAGAGAAAGATGTTCCTATAACTCAGATTTCAAAAGAGTTAGATGTGGCTAGGAATACAATTTATAGGATTAGAAATGAAATAAGTTCTACATGATTAGCAGAAGGGAAGAAAGGTATTTGAAAAATATAAGTAATATTAAAGAAATGAAAAATATAAGAATGAACCCTTTTCAAAATAAGTATGAATGGTTTTTTTCGAATATTGAAAATACATATTTATCTAAGAATAATTGGGAAAAAATAGTTCTTGATATCCTGAATGAATATGATGATTTTGGGATAATGTACATCCTAGATAAACTATTCGAAATAAATACCGAGTTGTATGATAGTGTAAAAAAGATGTTAAAAAGAAATAACCACACTTTGTTTAAAACTCATAAATTATTCGAAGAATTTGATATAAAAAGTCAGCTTCACCCGAAATTTTTAATGTTAAGAGATAATGAGGAGTTTTTATACCACAGAAAAATTTTAGAAAATTGGTTTGAGGGATTTCAAGATAGAGATGGAAAAATAATAAAGGAATTTCAAACAACTTTTCACTCTAGTTTTTGGGAATTTTTTTTATTTAAAATTTTCAAAGATTTAAACTTTGATATTGATTTTTCGAAAAATAGACCAGATTTTATTCTAAAAAAGAAAAAAAATAAAGATATCTATGTCGAAGCGACTACTGCTAATATTAAAATGGATGGACGAAAAGAAAATAAGAGAAATTTAGAGGATATTTTGGGAATGGTTACTCCGCCGTCAATGAATGAAGATTTTGATGTTGAGATTAATGAGTCCATTATTAGATATTCAAATTCAATACGTAATAAACTACAAAAATATAAAAATGAGTACATTAATTTAGATTGGATAGATAAAGAAAACCCTTATGTAATTGCGTTATCTTCATTTTCTCAAGTGAATTATGGAAGAGAATATATCCATGGAATAATAGCTTTATTATATGGCATTATTTACTCAAAAGATTCTAAAGAGTTTATTGTTAAGGAAAGTGTCCAAAAAAATAAAAACGTAAATATACAATTAGGAATTTTTAATAAAAAAGAATACTCAGATGTATCAGCAATAATATTTAGTTCTAATATTACTATAGGAAAACTTTCTGCATTAGTAAAATCTGAAATAAGCTATAATAAACAAGAAGTGTTTACTCTGTATCAAGATTTCATTGATGATGAAATTAAGTTTAAAGTAAATAGAGTATCTCAGGAATCTAAAGAAGTACTGACTGATGGCATATGGGTTTTTCATAATCCAAATGCAAAAAATAAATTAGCACTTTCTGATTTTGATGATCTAGGAATTACAAATTTCATAAATAAAAATCAAGAACTGTACGTTTTTGGAAATCTTAATCCAACAATCTCGAGATTAGATATTCCAAATGTTTGTTGTCATAAATATTTTCCGAGAATAATGGGTATGGTAGAAAAATATAATGCAGAAAATTTTAATTTTGTAAATTATTATTTGATTCCAGAGAATAAAAATATGTAAGAATTGAAAAGATTGAACTTTTGGAAAAATTACTAAGTATTCCACCAAGAGAACAATCAGGAGCAGATTCCCAGAATAGATTTGAATATCAAGTTAGTAGTATTGTTTCTCATTTGATTCAGAAATATAAAAATAATGAAGAAGTTATGGTTTATTGTGAATTTCACGATGATTTTTCAGAACTAAAAAAGTAAATGAAGACAAAAATTTAATTTTTTATCAAGTTAAAACTAATAATGTGAATACGAATTGGACTGTTAATAGATTAATAACAAAAGATGGAAAACATTCTATGATAGGTGCAATATTTTATAATTATTATACATTTTATGACAAATGTTCATCATGCTTTTTTATTACTAATATAACTTTTGATAGTAACTTGATTTTAAGCCAAATCATAAATCGATTGATGGAAGTAGCGGTAGTGAAGGAACTCGTTTGATTTTAGCATATTTTCTATCTATATATTCACTAAATATTGAGAGAGAGGATATTCCGTTTAAATTCTTAATTATTGATACTTCAAATCAACAAGGTCAGGATTCAGAAAACTTAGAAAAAATTTATAGTTTACTTAGTGAATTTTCTGAAACAAAAGGACAAATGATTATAGCTTCAGAGCGCTTAACTGGATTTGAAGATAAAGTGAGTAATTTTATTGATATTGGAGAAACAAAGAAAAAAACATTAAGTGAGAAATACTATAATAAACATTTAGAATACTTAATAGTTCTAAATGAAATTTCTGGTATTCAATAATTTATGCAATAAAATTCTGATTTTATAGAGAAATATTTAAATTAATTTTTTCAAATAAATAAAATGCAAAAGAGAGTGATGTAATGAAAGAAGATAAAAATTCAGGTGTTGGATTTAGCTTGGCATTAGCTATAATTGTAGTTGGAATAGTATTACCGATTGTTTTTAAACAAACCATAATAACAACAGTTTTTAGTGTAGCACTCGTATCAGTTGGAGTAGCAGGTTTAGGAATAGAACTTGAATCTTTTGATAATGGAAAAGGCTTTGCTTCAATTGGGATAGGAATATCATTTTTAGTACCAGCAATCAGCTTATTTTTTATAACTTCAACTTTAATTAAAATAATTGGAGTTCTTTTACTTTTAATAGGAGTATTTGGAACTTTTGTAGGTGTCTCAGAACAAATTACAGTAAGAAATTCAAAAAAATGACCAAAGAAGTAACTAAAGAAATAAAAAGTACTGATAAATCTATTAGTAAAGGCATGATACCTAATGTTAAAATTTTATTTTTTATCCTAGGAGCACTTGCTGGATTTATTGCTAATTTAGTAACTATTTTAGATTATTTAAAAATTAGATGATGAGTTGGATATAGAGAAAAATGGTGAGAAGTATTCAGTTGAGAAGAGTAAGGGAAATAGAGAAAAGAGGAATGTTGAGTGAGAAGTAATATTGAGTTTTCAGATATAGAAAAAATAAAATACTTTGATGAAATATGTGAAAAATACTATAAAAAAACTTTGGACTATCATCTAAGTCTGAAATTGATTTGTTAATGTTTAAGTTTTTTTACCAAAATAAACTTGATAAAAAGAAAAACGGAGTGTTTAATGCTGATTCAGATTATCTTCTGAGTAAAGAACTGGGTATAACTCAGAGTAGAGTTCGAAACTTAAAAGTAAAGAAAGAGTTAGTTTATCCCGAGCTGGAGTATGACTGGAAACAACAATTTTTGGAATTAATCGACTTAGCTCAATACGATGAACAAAATAAAAAAGTGATAATGAATATTACTGACCCTAATTTACAAATAGAGATTGAAAATCATATAGAACAAAGAGGTTTGTATTATGAAAAACAGCTTAATTCTAAGCTATTACAGCTTAGAGTTGAGTATTTTATAGAATTAGTTGTTTCTTTAGATGACAGTATAAATCAAGATGAACTGATTAAAGTTATGAAAACTCAGATTAAAGATTTAAGCTTAGTTGAAGACAAAATTATGAAAAAAGGTTTTGGGAAAATTGCAAAAGAAAAAGGGATAGATTCTATTGAGTTATTATCAGCGATAACTACTATTGGAACAGCAATAGGACCTCATTTAATAAAGTTAATGAGTGTGATTAACTAGAAAGGAAAACTTCTAGTTTTCAATAGTTTTTTAGAAATATTAGAAATTAAACAAGTTATTTCACGATGATTATAAATAGAACAAACAAATTTTAAAAAGAGTAGTAGAATGACAATTATTAAACAAGCAATAGATGATGACGTGATATATACTTTAGAAAATACATTGGATGAATTACTGAAAGATGAAATGTTAATAGAGCTATTTAATAAAAAAGAAATTTTAGATACTTATATTTGGGGAGTTCCCAAGAGTACGAGAAATAGTAATTTAATAAAAGAAATTTGTCAGTGAGACATAATGATTTTTGGACAGAAAAATAAAATCAAATATATTGGAGAGATAATTATAACTTCCTTAGATTTAAACCTTAGAGATGAAGAACCTAAATTAATTTCCAATGTATTCTGGGTTAAAGATGATTACGAATTACTATATTTTATGAAACCTGTAATCACCGTCTCGGGGGATATGTCCAATTTTAATAGCTATATAGGTTATAATGAGTCTGCAATGTTTAGAGGAATATCAAGAGTAGCAAAATCAGATGTTAAGAATGTAGATGATGGAAAAATAACAATTTTGAAATTGGAAATAAGCGTTTTTTAGGAAAAGTATTGGATGACCTTTTATTGCAAGAAATTGACAAAGATGGATAACAAACCAAAATGACAAATTAATACTCTTCCTAGTATGTAGTCCAAGCCTAATTTAGCTAGAATATTCACTTTTTACATGGTAAAATGAATAAGTAAATAAGAAGTTAACGAAAGATTTTTTATTAACTTTTTGCCATTGAAATGTTGATATATCAATGTCCCTTAGCCGACGTATTGACTGAATCGATACACGAAGCACTAAGCGATATTCCAGAAGTCAAAAATCCAGAGGTGAAATTAGTCTGGTATCCCGCTTGGACGACCGATAAAATGAGTCGTTATGCACGGATTGCTTTGGGGATTCGTTAATAAGCATGATAATGATAGAAATAATAAAGAACCATTGAAGATGCTCAAGAAATTGAGTGTCTTTTTTTATTCAGAAAAAGGTAAATAAACGAAAATGAAAAAGAGAATAGTTGGATATCGGAAAATTTAGTAGTTATTTTATGGTATTTAAACTTTATAAAAAGTAATGATATTATAGTTAGAATTATGATAAAGTAGGAACTAAGGCAGTTATAATAAGTTCTTATAGAACTTTAATTCAAGGCGTGGAAAAAATCAAAACGAAAATAGCGTACTCATAAATGAAAAAGAGAAATGGGGTTCTAATGATTGAAAAAATATATTTAGAAATAAACGGAGTGAAGCAAGGCTTAATTGTAGAAAGAAATATGAACAAAAATGCTCCAGTTTTATTATTCGTTCATGGAACTGCACCAATTTTACCCTTTATATGGAAGCGGCAAGTAAAATTCAATCAAGATTTCCATACTTGCTATTGGGACCAGAGATGGGTAGGGATGTCTTGTAGTTTGCCTGATGAAGCGGCTTTTAATATTGAAATACTTACAGCAGATGTCCTCAAAGTGACAGAACAATTGAGGTATATGTTTAATCAAGACAAAATTTATGTCTTGGGCCATTCTTGGGGATCTTACATAGCGAGTCTCGCTGTTCAAGAAAAACCAGAATATTATTATGCATATATTGGTGTGGGACAAATAAATTGTATGAGGAATTCAGAAAAAGAAAAATATCAGGCAATTTTAAAAGAGGCTTGTAGAAGAAATGACAAAATAGCGTTACGCCGATTTGAAAAACTTGATCTGCCAGACAACTTTTTCGATACATATAAAATCAATAAAGAAAGTATGCCTTATGGAAGTGCCAGTATGAAATATACAGAAAAGTATGGATTTGGAGTGACACGTGAAGGCTATCAAAATAGTAAGCTGTTAAAAGCGGTCTTTCTATTTCCGTATTATACTGTTAATGAAAAAATCTGCTTCTTTAAAGGAATGTTTCAAGCTTCTGAAAAACTCATCAGTCAAATCCTAGATACACCACTTCAAGAGGTAGTTAGAAATATTGAAATCCCGATTCATATCATTCATGGAGAATTGGATAGTTCAACATCGTATAAAGAGGCAAAACGATTCTTTCACAGTGTCGATGCAAATGAAAAAAATTTCTATACATTTTCTCATTCCGCTCATATGCCATTTATTGATGAACCAGACAAATTTATGGAAGTACTCTCAAAAGTAAAGTGTTTTTAATTTGTAACGAACAGTTTGATACTGTATCCGACCCGTGTAACTAATAGAATTGCAAATAGGCATTCAATCTGAGCATCCCGAAAAATGAACAAATATATTGAAAGAGGAGCTTTGTAAAAGGACCGTTGCATTTTCAGAAATGAAACGGTAAACTAGTTGAAAAGATTGGAGGAATGAATCAATGTTAGCTACGAATTTTGGGAAATATACATACGAAAATCCGTTTATGAACGCCTCAGGGGTCCATTGTATGACGATCGAGGAATTAGATGAATTAGCGGTATCAGCAGCTGGATCATTTGTCACAAAGAGTGCAACGCTAGAAGCACGTGCCGGAAATCCAGAACCACGTTATACCGATTTACCCTTAGGAAGCATCAATTCGATGGGATTACCAAATCTAGGGGTGGACTACTACTTAGATTATGCCATCAAAAAACAGCAGGAAATGACTCAGCAAGCGCCTTTCTTTTTCTCTGTCGCTGGTATGAGTGTGGCTGAAAACATTGAGTTATTGAAGAAGATCCAAGAAAGTGATTTTGAAGGAATCACTGAGTTGAATCTTTCTTGTCCAAACGTGCCAGGAAAACCACAAGTTGCCTATGATTTTCCTTTGACCGATCAAATTCTTGAAACAGTCTTTGGTTTTTTCACAAAACCTTTAGGTGTCAAATTGCCGCCATACTTTGATTTGGCTCACTTTGATGAGATGGCTAAGATATTAAACAAGTATCCGTTAACCTACATCAATTCAATCAATAGTATTGGGAATGCTTTATTCATCGATCCTGCTACTGACTCGGTAGTCATCAAACCAAAAGGTGGTTTTGGTGGTCTCGGAGGCGAATATGTGAAACCAACGGCATTAGCCAATGTGCGGGCTTTCTATACACGTCTCAAGCCAGAAATCAAAATTATTGGTACAGGTGGGATTCGTAATGGTCAAGATGCGTATGAGCATTTGTTGTGTGGTGCCTCTATGTTGCAGATCGGCACAGAGTTGCAAAAAGAAGGGCCGGCGATCTTTGAACGATTGACGAAAGAATTAGAAACGATCATGAAAGAAAAAGGATATCAATCAATCAGTGAATTTCAAGGCAAACTAAAAACGATTGATTAAAACGACTTTCTATCATCGTCTGTTTCTTTTTATAGAAGAAAGTCATAGAAGAAAGGTGGGGTTAAATGGAGAAATTTCGTAAAACAACTGAGGGCGATTTAACGGAGTTAATGGCGCTGATTGAGGAAGGAATTGCTTTTTTAAAAGCTCAAGGATCACCACAATGGCAAAATGGCTATGGCCCAAAAGAAACTCAAATCAAAGAAGATATTGCAAAAGGTGAAAGCTATGTGTTAGTGAAAGATGGGAAAATCGCAGCGTCTGCGGCACTGGTTTCTGGTGATGATCCTGTCTACAACGCAATTACCGGCGCAGGGTGGGATGGAAACGGTCCGTATCTATCCATTCATCGCGTCGTTGTCAGTTCTCATTTTAAAGGGCAAAAGTTAAGTGCCAAATTGCTGCAAGCTCTTGAAGTGGTTGCATTAGAGCAAGGAATCGTTGATTTGCGTATCGATACGTATAAAGCCAATATTGGGATGCAAAAGAATATCCGAGCAGCTGGCTATCAATATAAAGGAGAGGTAACATTTCCTTTTCCGAATGGAGAGCGATTGGCGTTTCAAAAACGTTTGATCACAAACTAAACATTCTTTTTCCATTCTTGTCACTTGGCTGAAAGAATGGAAAAGGTGTGTCAAAGTGAATTTTTGGTATGAAAATGTGGATAATGGTTGTCAGAATCCTTTCGGCTTGCTAAGATAAGCACGTAAAGGACGGTGCCAAATGAAGAAAAGAATCAAAAAGAAAAAAGCTTATAAAAAATACATCCATGATATTTTTGCAGGTTATGAAGAAATGCTTGAAAATCCAGCGATCGATGAGAAGAAGTTCTCTTATTTGAAAGAAGAAACAACCTTAAAACGAGACGATCAAAATCAAATCCGTTTCCGTACGATCGATATTGATTAAACTACCTTTTGGGTAGTTTTTTTCTTTGTTTTTGTTAATTGGAAAAATTTCAGAAAAAAAGCTTGCTCTTTCATTCATAGAATGATAAAGTATTCAACGTTGGCAATTGAGCCAGCGGGTCAAAACAACAGTTGAAAAATCTTCAAAAAAGACTTGACCAAAAATGAAACAGATGATATTATAACGAAGTCGCAATAATAAAACAGTTAATCAATGTTGATACATCAACAAAATTAATTGAAAAAAGTTGTTGACAAATAACAAATCATTTGTTATTCTAATTAAGTCGCTGAGACAGCCGCTACGAAGTTGAAAAACAACGAGCGAAAAAAAACTTTTAAAAAAAGAGTTGACAATTAAATGTCACTCTGATATGATATAAAAGTTGCTAACACAGCACGGTAGACCTTTGAAAACTGAACAAAGCAAGCAAACGAACCAATGTGTAGGACGTTTCAATTTATTGAAACAAATACATGCAAGCAATAGCTAGCAAAGTTAATTTTTATGAGCTTAATGACCGTACGGTCATTCAAACAAATCATTATGAGAGTTTGATCCTGGCTCAGGACGAACGCTGGCGGCGTGCCTAATACATGCAAGTCGAACGCTTTTTCTTTCACCGGAGCTTGCTCCACCGAAAGAAAAAGAGTGGCGAACGGGTGAGTAACACGTGGGTAACCTGCCCATCAGAAGGGGATAACACTTGGAAACAGGTGCTAATACCGTATAACACTATTTTCCGCATGGAAGAAAGTTGAAAGGCGCTTTTGCGTCACTGATGGATGGACCCGCGGTGCATTAGCTAGTTGGTGAGGTAACGGCTCACCAAGGCAACGATGCATAGCCGACCTGAGAGGGTGATCGGCCACACTGGGACTGAGACACGGCCCAGACTCCTACGGGAGGCAGCAGTAGGGAATCTTCGGCAATGGACGAAAGTCTGACCGAGCAACGCCGCGTGAGTGAAGAAGGTTTTCGGATCGTAAAACTCTGTTGTTAGAGAAGAACAAGGATGAGAGTAAAATGTTCATCCCTTGACGGTATCTAACCAGAAAGCCACGGCTAACTACGTGCCAGCAGCCGCGGTAATACGTAGGTGGCAAGCGTTGTCCGGATTTATTGGGCGTAAAGCGAGCGCAGGCGGTTTCTTAAGTCTGATGTGAAAGCCCCCGGCTCAACCGGGGAGGGTCATTGGAAACTGGGAGACTTGAGTGCAGAAGAGGAGAGTGGAATTCCATGTGTAGCGGTGAAATGCGTAGATATATGGAGGAACACCAGTGGCGAAGGCGGCTCTCTGGTCTGTAACTGACGCTGAGGCTCGAAAGCGTGGGGAGCGAACAGGATTAGATACCCTGGTAGTCCACGCCGTAAACGATGAGTGCTAAGTGTTGGAGGGTTTCCGCCCTTCAGTGCTGCAGCAAACGCATTA